>NZ_JALGRO010000001.1 GCF_022815645.1 Curtobacterium sp. VKM Ac-2922
TCGCCACGATCGACGTGGGTTGGTAGCGGTGAGACCGTGCACGGCGGACGGGAGGCGCGGCGCCAGCGGCCACCGCGCCACCCGTCCGGCGGTGGTCCGGACCACCGCAGCGCGCTCGTCCGCTCGGGTCAGGCAGCATCCACCGGTGTCGGCCGGACGAGCCCCAGGAACGCGAGGTCGTCCGCGACCTTCGTGATGAGTGCGCGGTCGAGGGACGGGATGTCCGGCGCACCCAGTGGACGGACCGACCGCACGGCCTCGGAGAACGCGTGGGCGGGCACGGACGAGCCGGCATGCGGTTCCTCGGGCGCGGCGAAGGCGTGCAGGAGCGGCAGGACCGAACGCGCCCGGTCGTCGTCGGGCAGCGCGTCCAGTGCCTGGCGGAATCGGTCCAGCCACTGCCCGTGATCGGGGACGCGCTCGATGTCGTGCCCGTCGTCGATGAGCCAGTCGACGAAGGTGTCGAGCGAGACACCGTCGTCGTGCGGGTTCACGACGTTGAACGTGTGGTGCCCCCGGGCGACGGACGCGCCGATCTCGTTGATCGCTGCGGCCGTGAAGTCGGCGGGCAGTCCGTCGTAGTGGGACGGCAGCCGCTCACCGTCCGCGCCGAGCCGGACGAACGACCCCGGTGCCAGCCCGGTGGTCAGCACGCTCCAGATCAGCCGCGTGAAGACGTCGGGCAGGTTCACCTGGCCGCGCCAGCGCGGGTGCGCCAGCACCATGTCCGAGCGGAACACGGCCACGGGGACGCCGTACTGCTCGTGGGCGTCGTGCAGCAGCACCTCGCTCGCCCACTTGCTGGCGCCGTACCCGTTGGCGTACTCGTCGGCGACGGTCCACTCGGGGATGGTCGTGCGGATGTCGGCGTCCTCGTCGAGTGCGCCGGGTGCGGACGGGTCGGCGTCGACGGAAGCGGTGCCTCGTGCACCGCCCGCGACGGCGACGCTCGAGACGAAGGTGACCGGCACGCTGCCGGCTGCGACCGCCAGACGGATGACCTCGGCGGTGCCGACGACGTTCGGGCCGAACAGGGCCGGGTACGGCAGGACGTGGTTCACCAGGGCGGCGGCGTGTGCGACCAGGTCCACGCGGGCGGCCAGGTCGAGCCACCGCTGGTCGTCGAGGCCGAGGTGGTGTTCGCTGACGTCGCCGGCCAGCACCTCGAGCGACCCCGACAGGTCGGCGAAGCGCGCGGCGAACGCCGGATCGGCATCGAACGCGGCCGACAGGCGGCGCCGGGCGTCGGCATCGTCCGCGCCACGCACGATGCACACCAGCGTTCCCCCGACCGGGGCGAGTCGTTCGAGCCAGTCGATGGCCATGAACCGGCCGAGGTAGCCGTTGGCTCCGGTGAGCAGGACGGTGCGGAGTCGCGACGGCGCTGCCGTGGCGCGGGCGACCGGTGTCGGTGCGCCGCCGAGCATCCGCTCGAGCCGCAGGTCGCTGGCGTGGAGCGTCGACGGGCTGGCACCGTGCACGCGGGTCACGGTCGGCCGGTCGTCGGAGGCGGAGCGCTCGACGAACGCGGCGACGGCGGCCAGGTCGTTCGTCGGGTCGGTGATCACGCCGACGGGGACGTCGGTGTCGAACACGTCCTCGAGGATCCCGGAGAAGGTCAGCGCCGAGAGCGAGTCCCCGCCGAGGTCCGAGAAGCGGGCAGCGGCGGCGGTCGCCGGCGGCACTTCTGCCCCCAGGAACTCGCGGGCCGCTCGGACCACGGTGTCGACCGTCGGCTCGTCGTCGGCGCGGTCGCGCAGCGCGGCGACGAGCGTGCCGCTCTGCTGCGCGTCGACGGCGTCGTACAGCGCGGTGAAGCGGTCGCCGTACCGTTCCGTGAGACGCGGGCGCAGGAGCTTCCGGGCGTCGGACAGCAGGCCGTTCTCGACGGTGAAGGGCTCTGGTTCGACGATCACGCCGCGGGGCACCTCGTACGGGGCGAGACCGTGCTCGCGTGCGGTGCGTTGCAGGGCCGCGAGGACCTCGCGCTCTGACGCCCCGGCGACCGTCGGCACGACGACCGCGACCAGGAAGGCGTGTCGGCTGTCGCCGTGCAGCGCGATCTGGTGCACCTCCGGCGTCCCGCCGTACGTCGCTTCGAGTGCGGCCACGGCGACGAACTCCCCCTGGGAGAGCTTGATGACGTTGTTCCGGCGGTCCAGGTACTCGTACGTGTCGGGTCCGGTCTGCGCCATGATGTCGCCGGTCCGGTAGAAGCCGTCCTCGTCGAACACCGTGGCGGTGACGTCGGGCCGCTGGAAGTACCCCGCGATCACGGCGGTGCTCTTGACGAGCAGTTCACCGCGCGGGTGCGGGCGGTCGGTGACGTGGTAGCCGAGTTCGGGGACGTCGACGAGCTTGTGGTCGGTGACGGGAGGCTGCTGGACGACCCCGTCCCGCAGGATGCTGCCCGCCTCGGTGGAGCCGTACAGGTCGTGCAGCGGGGTCCCGAGGCACTGCTCGATGTACGTGCGGAGTTCCGGGGTCAGCGGGGCGCTGGCGCAGATCGCCTGTCGGATCCGTCCGCCGAACGCGCGCACGCGCAGGTCGGACTGGACATCGTCCCGGATCGCCGCCGTGTCCGTGCCGCCGGCTGCGAGTCTGCGCTGTTCCTCGCGGTCGCCCTCCTGCCGGACCATCTCCGCGACGCGGGGCACGAAGACGAACTCCGTCGGCGAGAAGACGCGGAGGTCCTCGAAGAGCGTCGACAGGTCGGTCGAGGTGGCGAGCGCGACCGTGCCGCCGCGGCCGAGGGTGGCGAGCACCGCCGCGCGGCCGGTCAGGTGACTCATCGGCAGGTACGCGTACCCGACGACGTCGGCGGCCGTGGCCGTCCCGGTCGCGCTGTCCGTCTCTGTGTCCGTGTCCGTGTCCGTGTCAGTGGGAACCGCACTGGCGGCGGTCGCGACGGGGTCGGGCCGGAGCGCGTGCCACAGCCGCTCGACCATGGAGCGCGTGTACATCGCCCCCTTCGGTGTGCCGGTGCTGCCGGACGTGTAGAGCAGGAGCGCGAGCGGGTCCTCGCCGGGGGCGGGCTGCCACGGTGTCGGACGCGGCATCCCCGCACCCTGCGCGACGAGGTCCTCGAGCGTCACGTCCATGCCGGCTCCGGCTCCGGCTCCGGCTCCGGCTCCGGTTCCGGTTCCGGTTCCGGTTCCGGTTCCGGTTCCGGTTCCGAGCAGCATCGTCCGCACGGGGTTGCCCGATGTCGCGGCGACCGCCGCGGCCGTCGATGCCAGCTCGTCGGTCGCCGCGATCCAGACCGGTGCGGTCTCGTCGGCGATCGACCGCAGCGCTCCGACCGGCGCGCTCGCCTGCAACGGAACGCCCACGGCGCCGAGGATCCACGACGCCAGGTCGAGCGTGATGACGTCGGCAGTTGCGGCACCCAGGACCGCGATCCGGTCCCCGGCGGACACGGTTGCGCCGAGTGCGGCTGCGAGCGCACTGGCCCGGTCCCACAGCTGCCGGAAGCTCGTGTCCGTGACGGCGGCTCCGGAGCGCTGCCGCAGCGCCGGGCGGTTCGCGTGCTGTTCGAACACCGTCTCGATCGACGTGTCGTGCTGCTGCTGACCCATCATGGTCGTCCTCTCCTGGTTCCTGTCAGCGCGCTCCTGCGCACCGGCTTCCGTGCTCGGCGAGCGCGATGCCTGCCAGAGCCCTCCCCCGATCCAGCACCCACCTGCCGGTCCCCGTGAACACCGGCCCGCGCCGCGCACGAACGGTGAACGACCCGTCGGGCCGGAGCGCGACGTCGGCACCGTCGATGCCGAACCAGCCGCCGTGCGCCGCCGTCCGTGCCTTCGCAACCGCTTCGGCGGCTGCGAACAGGACGCTGTCCGGACTCTCAACCCCGGAACGCCAGAGCGCTTCGAGACCGGCGGCGACGGTTGCGTCCCGCAGGTCCGCCACCCGCGCGAGCACCCCTTCGGGCAAGGGGTGGGCGGGCGTCGCGTCGATACCGATCCCGGCGTGGTCCTGACGTCGTCCCACGGCGCAGGCGCGCAGTCCGGCGCAGTGCGTGATCGTGCCGACGACCCCTGCGGGCCAGACCGGCGCTCCGCTCCGTGCGACCGGGATCGATCCCGGTCCCAGGCCCATGACGGCAAGGGCCCGCCGTCCGAGCACGCGTCCGGTCACGAACTCGGCACGTCGCTCCGGCAGCGCGGTCGCGACCGCGTCACGCTCGTCGACGGCAAGGGTGCCCTCCAGGTCGACCTCGGCGGTCGTGACGACCACCGAAGCCGGCATGATGGCCGCCCACGGAGATCGCCCTTGAAGTTGCATCCTGCAATTAGATGCCTGCTCCCTCGACGTTCCCCGGGTTCCGGTCAGTCGAGCGGTCGCGGCGCGCCGGGTCGTCTGTCGGTCTGGAATGGCGCGACGCCCGGCCCCGCGAGCTGTTCCAGCACATGGAGGAGCACCGCGGGCTCGATGCCGTCGGTGTGGGCGAGCAGGTGTTCACGGACCGCAGCAGCGTGGATCGGTCGGGCCGCGCCGACCAGCTCGGACCCCTCGGCCGTGATCCGGACGAGGACGCCGCCGTCCACGCCGTGACGACTGAGCAACCCGCGCTCCTCCATCCGCGTCAACTGGTGCGAGAGCCGGCTGCGGTGCCAGTGCATAGATGCGCCGAGATCGTTCTGTCGGAGCTCGCCGTCGCCGAGCTCGACCAGCCGGGTCAGGATCCCGAAGTCCGGGTCCGACAGCCCCGTGCCGGCCTTGATCTCGTCGGCGACGCGCTGCCGGACATGCTCGGACGCGGCCTTCCACGCGTGCCACAGGCGTTGCTCTCGAGCGTCCAGCGGTGCCGTCATGCGATGAGCCTACCGACCAGGTGTTGACATGACAACACAGTCGGCGCACGCTGTTGCCATGACAACACCAGCAACGACCACACCACCGGTCGCACTCGTGACCGGCGGCAACAAGGGCATCGGCCTCGCGATCGCGCGAGGTCTCGCCCGGCAGGGCTTCACGGTCCTGCTCGGTGCACGGAGCATCGAGCTCGACCGACGAGCCGCGTCCACGCTCGACGGCGACGTCCGCCCCGTCGTCCTCGACGTCACCCGGCAGGACGACGTCGACGCCGTCGCAGCATCCACAGGGCGCGAGTTCGGTCACCTGGACGTGCTGGTGAACAACGCCGGCGTCAACACGCTGACGTTCCACCCGATGGACCACCTGCCGAAGCCGACCGAGGAGACGGTCGACGACATCAGGAACGTGTACGAGGTCAACGTGTTCGCCGTCGTGCGGACGATGAACGCGTTCCTGCCGCTCCTGGAACGCTCGGACGCACCCCGCGTGGTGAACGTGACCAGCAGACGCGGTTCCATCGGTGACCCGGGGGCCTGGGTCGGGCAGCCCTCGATGGCGTACTCCAGCTCGAAGACGGCACTGAACGCGCTGACGGTGCACTACGCCCGCGAGTTCGCGCACACGGCGATGAAGATCAACGGCACAGCACCCGGACACGTCGCCACGGACTTCAACGACTTCCGCGGCACGAGGACACCCGACGACGGCGCCGCCGTAGCGGTCCGGTTGGCAACGCTGCCCACCGACGGGCCGACCGGTGCGGTCTTCGAGGACGACGAGCAACTCGCCTGACGGGCGCCCGTGACGCTCTGCGCGTCTCGGGCGTGACGGACGGGAGGCCCGGTGCCAGCTGGCACCGGGCCTCCCGTCCGTCGGTGGTCGCGACCCGCGACGGTCGCTCCGGGATCTCGGTGTCAGGCTCCGGTCAGCCGCACCGTGGCGTCGCGCGCCGCGGCGAGCACGTCATCGTCCGACGCTCCAGTTCCCTGCGCGGCGAAGAGCGCGGCACTCACGGTGTCGAACGCCATCTGCGCACGGAGCCGCTCCGCACGCGAGGTGGTCTGCGGGAGCACGCGGTCGACCACGACGTCGAACCAGGACCGGCGGTCGGTCCCCTCGGCGGCCAGTTTCTGCATGATCGGGCGGTTGGCATGGGCGAACCGCATCCCCTGCACACGGTCGCGGCCGGTGGACTCGACCCACCGCAGCGCAGCCCGTCGCACCAGATCGGCGCCGGGTTCCTGCTCGTCGACCCACGCGATCAGGTCGTCGATCTCGTCACGCCGACCGTCCAGCAGCGCACGGACGATCGCCTCCTTGTTGGCGAAGTGGTAGTACAACGACGACTTCGTGATGCCGAGTGTCACGGCGAGGTCGCGGATCGAGGTGCCCTCGTACCCGCGCTCGGTGAACTGCTCGAGGGCCACTCGCAAGATCTCCGCTTTCGTCTCGCTGCCGCTCCTGCGTCGCGTCGTCTCGTCCATGCCTCCATCGTACTTGCAGAACGATCGTTCGGTCAGTAGTGTCCACAACTGCCGAACGATCGTTCGGTCAGTGAACGGAGTCGACCATGACACACCCCAGATCCAGCCCGACCATCGCCGTCGTCGGGGCCGGCCCCGGTGGACTGCTCGCCGCCCGAGTCCTCCAGCTCGGCGGCCTGTCCGTCACCGTGTACGACGCTGACGCCTCGCTCGATGCCCGCGACCAGGGCGGGACGCTCGACCTGCATGCCGACAGCGGTCAGATCGCGATCGAGGATGCACGGCTGACACGGGAGTTCACGGCGATGGCTCGACCCGAGGGACAGGCCCACCGCCTGCTCGACCCCGACGGCACGGTCCTGGTCGAGCAGGTCCCGGAGGCGGACCAGACGGCCGCGCCGGAGATCGATCGTGCACAGCTCCGCCGGATGCTCGCCGATTCCCTGACCCCTGGCACGATCCGCTGGGGAACCCGGGTCACCGCTGTCTCCACCGGCAGGACGGCCGGGGTCGGCGACGCCGGCGTGGTCACGCTCGAGGACGGGACGACCGAGACCGCCGACCTGGTCGTCGGAGCGGACGGTGCATGGTCGCGGGTCCGTGCCGCGCTCACCGATGCGGTGCCGACCTACACGGGCGTCACCTTCGTCGACGCGCTGTTCACCCACGCCTCTGAACGGCACCCCGAGATCGCCGCACTCGTCGGCGACGGCCACATGTGGGCGAACGGCGACGGGCGGACCCTCGTGCTCCAGCGCAACAGCGGCGACGTCATCCGCGGGTACATCTCCATGCGTACCGAGCTCGACTGGCTCGCATCCGCCGAGCTCGGCACGGCCGACGGGCGCGGTGGCGTCGTCGACGCGAACGGCACCCAGACGACGGACACCGACCGCGTTCGCCGCGTCCTGCGCCAACGCTTCGCGGGCTTCGCGCCAGCGCTGCTCCGCATCATCGACGACAGCGAGGGGACGCTGCCGAACCGACCGATCTTCGCGCTCCCGACACCGACCGTCTGGGGACACCGCGCCGGGATCACGCTCCTGGGTGACGCGGCGCACGTCATGTCACCCTTCGGCGGGAACGGGGTCAACCTCGCACTGCTCGACGGTGCCGAACTCGCCCGAGCCGTCGTGTCGGCGGTCGACACAGGTGCACCCCTCGACGACGTGATCCGCGCGTACGAGACGCGGATCACCGAGCGGGGCGCTCGCATCGGACGGGCCGCCAACGACGCGATCGTCGAGCACTACGCGGTGGGTGGCCCCGACCCCGACGGGATCCCGGGCTTCGACGATCAGGCCCAGCGCTGGCAGGACGGCGCCGACGCGTACCGCGCACACGAGCGCCAGCGGTGACCGCCGACGCACACCATGCCTGGTGTCCGTCCGTGGTCCGGACCGTCAGATCCCGGTCAGCGCTGCCTCGTCGGCCGCGGCCTTCTGCACCGCGAACTGGGTGCGGTGCAGCTCCTCGTACCGCCCGCCCGCGGCGAGCAGTTCCTCGTGCGTCCCGCGTTCGACGATCGAGCCGTCCTCGACGACCAGGATCAGGTCGGCGCTGCGGATGGTCGACAGGCGGTGGGCGATGACCATCGCGGTCCGGCCCTCGAGCGCCTCGCTGAGTGCCGCTTGCACCGCCGCCTCGGACGTCGAGTCCAGCGCGGCGGTCGCCTCGTCGAGGATGACCACGCGCGGCTGCGCGAGCAGCAGCCGGGCGATCGTCATCCGCTGGCGCTCCCCGCCGGACAGCCGGTAGCCGCGCTCCCCCACCATCGTGTCGAGCTGGTCCGGCAGCGAGCGGATGAGCGGCTCGAGCCGGGCACGACGCACGGCGTCCCAGACCTCGTCGATCGACGCCTCGGGCCGGGCCAGGCGCAGGTTCGACAGGATCGTCTCGTGGAACAGGTGGCCGTCCTGCGTCACCATGCCCAGCGTGTGCCGCATCGAGGCGAAGGTGACGTCGCGGACGTCCGTGCCGCCCAGACGCACGGCACCGCTGTCGACGTCGTACAGGCGCGACAGCAGTTGGGCGACGGTGGACTTGCCCGCGCCGGACGTCCCGACCAGGGCGACGGTCTGCCCGGGCTCGATCCGGAACGACACCCCGTGCAGCACCTCGTCGCCGCCGCGGGTGTCGAGAGTGGAGACCTCCTCGAGCGACGCCAGGGACACCTTGTCCGCTGACGGGTAGGCGAAGCGGACGTCGTCGAACTCGACCGCGACCGGGCCGTCGGGCACGGTGCCCGCATCGGGCTTCTCCTGGATGAGCGGCTCGAGGTCCAGGACCTCGAAGACCCGCTCGAAGCTCACGACGGCACTCATGATCTCGACCCGGGCGTTCGCCAGGCTGGTCAGCGGCGCGTACAGACGGGTGAGCAACAGCGCCAGGGTGACCACGTCGCCGGTGTTCAGCCCGCCACCGAGCGCGAGCGACCCGCCGACCCCGTAGACCAGCGCGAGTGCGAGCGCGGAGACCAGGGTGAGCGCGGTGACGAAGACGAACTGCAGCAGTGCGCTCCGGACCCCGATGTCCCGGACGCGGGCGGCGCGGACACGGAACTCCTCGGCCTCCTCGTCGGGACGGCCGAACAGCTTGACCAGGGTGGCGCCGGGTGCCGAGAACCGCTCGGTCATCTGCGTGCTCATCGCCGAGTTGTGGTCGGCGGCCTCACGGCGCAGTGCAGCGAGACGGCTGCCCATCCGGCGTGCGGGGATCAGGAAGACGGGGAGCATGACCACCGCGAGCACCGTCACGAGCCACGAGGTGCTGAGCATGACGACCAGGGTGAGGACCAACGCCACGATGTTCGTGACCACGCCGGACAGCGTGCCGCTGAAGGCCTGCTGCGCGCCGATCACGTCGTTGTTGAGCCGGCTGACGAGCGCACCGGTGCGGGTGCGGGTGAAGAACGCGATCGGCATCTTCTGCACGTGGTTGAACACGGCGGTGCGCAGGTCGAGGATGACGCCCTCACCGATCCGTGCCGAGTACCAGCGGGTCACCAGTGACGTGGCGGCGTCGGCGACGGCGACCAAGGCGATGACGACCGCCAGCCAGACGATCGTGCCGACCGCGCCCCGGGCCGCGATGACGTCGACCACCTGGCCGGCGAGCACCGGCGTCGCGACCGCCAGGAACGCGCCCACGACCGACAGGACGATGAAGACCACCAGCTTGGCCCGGTAGGGCACCGCGAACGTCATGATCCGCCGAACGGACTCGCGGGAGATGCCGTGCTTGCCGTCCCGGGCGGTGGAGATCTTGTAGAGCGAGCTCCAGGCCACGCCTTCCATGCTCATTGCGGTTCCTTCCGTGGGCACCAGGTCGCACTCAGGCGGTGTGGTGCCCGGGCTCGGGCTCCGTCGCGGTGACGGCGAGCCGGGAGCAAGGATACGGCGCCGTCGGCGCCGCCGACGGGCCGGTGTCCGCAACGGGTCGGCGGCGGCGCGGTTCCGCCGGGGGCCCGCCGCGGGTAGTCTGGCGCGCCATGACGGACGACACGGTGGTCGCGTGGCTGCTGGACTCGGACCCGGCGCTGCGCTGGCAGGTCGAGCGCGACCTGGTCGGTGCTCCCGCAGCGACGTGGCAGGCGACCCGGGCGCGGGTCGCGACCGAGGGCTTCGGTGCAGCGCTGCTGGCCCACCAGGACCCGGACGGCCAGTGGGCCGGCGGCGCGTACTTCCCCGCCGACCCCGAACCCGAGGGGACGGCGGGCCAGCCGTACACGGCGACGACCTGGTCCCTCAACACGCTGCGCGACTGGGGGCTCGACGCCGCCGTGCTCGGGGACACCGCGGCGCGCCTCGACGCGAACAGCCGATGGGAGTACGACGACCTGCCGTACTGGGGCGGCGAGGTGGACTGCTGCATCAACGCCTTCACCCTGGCCAACGGCGCCTGGCTCGGCGCGGACGTGGACGGCGTCGCCGACTGGGTGCTCGAGCACCAGCTCACCGACGGCGGGTGGAACTGCGAGTGGGTCGACGGGTCGACGGTGTCGTCGTTCCACTCCACCCTCAACGTGCTCGACGGGCTGCTGCAGCACGAGCAACTGACCGGCGGCACGCACCCCCGTGCCGCGGAACTCCGCGCGGCGCGACACCGTGGGGCCGAGTACCTGCTCGAGCGCCGACTGCTGTACCGGAAGTCCGACGGCGAGCTCGTCGGGCCGTGGGTGCGCCGCTTCGCGTACCCGTCACGATGGGTCTTCACGGCGCTGCGCGCGACCGATCACCTGCGAGCCGCCTGGTTGCAGGACGGCACACCACCAGACCCGCGTGCCGCCGACGCGGTCGAGCTGGTCCGGGGTGCCCGGAACCCGGACGGCACCTGGCCCCAGGGCGAGCGACCACCCGGCCGGCAGTGGTTCGAGGTCGACGTGCCACCCGGCCAGCCCTCGAAGTGGCTCACGCTGACGGGAACGCGCGTGCTGCGGTCGTGGGACGAGGCAGACGCCTGACCCTGCTCCGGCTGCCGCGCCGGACGGTGCCGCCGTACGCTGACGCCATGACCCAGATCCGCACCGGCTGCGACCTGGCCTCGGCGGACGACGTCCGCGCGGGCATCACCGCCCACGGCGAGCGCTACCTGTCCCGCGTGTTCACGCCGCGGGAGCGTGCCGACACGGGGGACGACCCGGAGCGCCTGGCGGCGCGGTTCGCCGGCAAGGAGGCGGTGGTCAAGCTCCTGCGTCCGTCGCCGTCCGACGCGGTGCCGTTGCAGGACGTCGCGATCGTCCTCGACGCGCACGGTGCGCCCGTCGTCGAGCTCTCCGGCGCAGCCGCCGACCTGGCCGGATCGGTGGGCATCTCGTCCATCGACGTCTCGTTGTCCCACGAACGGGGGCTGGCGCTCGCGACGGCCGTTGCCCTCTCGCAACGCTGATCCGCCGAGGCCCCGGCGAGCCTGTGGTCCCGCTCAGGGACGCGTCCCGACAGTGCGGGTTCCCGCACCCGCACGGCGGTTTCCCGAGGCACCCCGCTCCCTATCGTTGCTGCCATGCACCAGGACCAGAACACCGCAACGACCTCGGATGCCGTCACTGACCCGTCCGTCGAACGGGCCGTCCGCCAGGCCCTCGCCGACCACGGACGCCTGACCGTCGACGCCGCGGAGGTCGCACCGACCGCCGACCTGTACACGCTCGGGCTCACCTCGCACGCCACGGTGAACGTCATGCTCGCGGTCGAGAACGACCTCGACGCGGAGTTCCCGGACAGCGTGCTGAACCGCGCGACCTTCGCCTCGGTGGACGGCATCGTCGCCGCAGCCGCGCTGGCGACCTCGTGACCATCACGCAGGCGGACGGCGCGGTGCTGGCGCCCGTGACGGTCACCGCCGACCGGTTCGCCGAGCGCACCGCGGCGGTCGCCGCGATCGCCGCGCAGCACGCCGACGAGGTCGACCGCGACGCCCGTCCCCCGCGCGAGGCCATCGCCGCGATGCGCGAGTACGGCCTGCTCGCCGCAGCCGTGCCGACCGACCTGGGTGGCGAGGGCGCGACCGTGACGGAGCTGTCGACGATCGCGACCGAGCTCGGGCGTGCCTGCGCCGCGACCGGCATGGTGTTCGCGATGCACCAGGGCCAGGTCATGGCGCTCTGGCGACACGGTGGCGACGGTGCCGGCGTGCTCGCGATGGTCGCAGCGGTCCGCGACGGTGCCCTGGTGGCTTCGTCGACGACCGAGAAGGGCGTCGGCGGTGACGCACGTCGTTCCACCTGCGCCATCGAGGCGGTCACGTCGACCGACGCACACGAGCTCGGCACGCACCGCGACGACCTGGTCCAGAAGATCCGCCTGCGCAAGGACGCGCCGGTGATCTCCTACGCCACCGAGGCCGACGTCGTCCTGGTCACCGCACGCCGTGACCCCGACGCCGCGGGTTCCGACCAACGCCTGGTGGGGTGCTGGACGAAGGACACCGTCCTGACCCAGACGTCGACGTGGGACACCATGGGCCTGCGCGGCACGTGCAGCAACGGGTGGGTGCTCGACGCCGAGACCACCTCGGACGCCGTGTTCCGCGACGACTACGCCGCGATCTCCGCGCAGACCGTGCTCCCCGTCTCCCACGTGCTGTGGGCGTCGGTGTGGCTCGGCATCGCCGCGTCCGCAGCCGAGCGTGCCCGGGCCGCGGTCCGCAAGCAGGCCCGCGCGTCGGTCGGCACCACGCCGCCGAGCGCCCTGCGCCTGGCCGAGCTGCTGGTCGACCTGCAGTCCCTCGCCGACACCGTGCGCCACGCCGCGGAGCGCTTCGACGGCGTCGCCGACGACCCGCAGGCGCTGGAGTCGAGCGCGTACGCCCTCGCCGCGAACGCGCTGAAGATCGGCGCCTCGGAACGGGTGACCGACCTGGTCACGAAGGCGCTGCGCATCGTGGGGATCGCCGGCTACGCCGCGTCCGGTCCGATGAGCATCTCCCGACACCTCCGAGACGCCCACGGTGCCGCCGTCATGGTGAGCAACGACCGTCTCCTGCAGAACGACGCCGGACTGGCGCTCATGACCGGAGTGATCCTGTGACCATCACGGAACCCACCACCCGCACCGGGTCGACGAGCACCCCGCTCGACGCCGCCCGTGCGGACCTGCGAGGGCGGCTGCTCGCCGACCGGGTGCTCTTCGACCTCGGCTCCCCCGGCCTGTACGGGCGCAGCGCCGTGTTCGAGCGGGTGTACGCGGGCATCGACGCCGCCGGGGTCCGCGCGATGGCGGACCTCGACCTCGAGGTCGTCCGCTTCCCGCCCGTCGAGCCGCTCGCCGCGTTCGAGCGCACCGACTACATCGCGTCGTTCCCCGATCTTGCCGCGTCGATCTCCGGGTTCACCGGCGACGACCGCAAGCACCGTGCGCTGCTGGCCGCCCGCGAGCGCGGCGACCGGTGGGAGGACTTCCTCGACCCCGCCGACCTGATGCTGACGCCCGCCGTCTGCCACCCGCTGTACGGCACGCTGACCGGCACGATCCCGCAGCAGGGGCGCACGTTCGACGTCCTCGGCGACTCGTTCCGCCGCGAACCGTCGCTCGACCCGATGCGCCTGCAGGCGTTCCACATGCACGAGTTCGTGCACGTGGGGACGCCGGCGTCGGCCCGGGCGCACCGCGACGACCGGATCCCCGTGATCCGTGACCTGCTGACGTCCTTCGGCCTCGAGATCGACGTGGTCGCCGCGAACGACCCGTTCTTCGGCCGCGTCGGCACGATGCTCGCCCGCAACCAGGTCGAGCAGTCGCTCAAGTACGAGTTCGTGACCCCGGTCTACGGCGAGGCCGGCGAACCGACTGCGATCGGCTCGGCGAACCTGCACGAGGACCACTTCGGCACCTCGTTCGACATCCGGACCGCCGACGCCCAGGTCGCCCACAGCGCCTGCGTCGCCTGGGGTCTGGAACGCGTCACGATCGCCCTCTTCGCCGCGCACGGCACCGACCCGGCATCGTGGCCGGCCGACGCCCGCCGCGCGCTGGACCTGTGACCACGACGCACGGGTGGTCGGGTTCCCCGGCCGTCCGTGTCGCGGTGCAGACGCCGCCGTCGGCCCGCGCCGGCGTCGTCCTGTGCACCCCGCTCGGCCAGGAGGGCGTGATCGCGTACCGCACGCTGCGCCTGCTGGCAGACCGCCTGGAGGCCCGTGGCATCGCCTCGGTGCGCTACGACCCGTCCGGACGTGGGGACTCCGACACCGACACCGACCCCGACGCGCTGGTGCGGTCCGCACAGCACGCGGCGGCCGTGCTCCGCACGACCGGCATCGCGCAGGTCGTCTTCGTCGGGCTGGCCTCGGCGGCGCTCGTCGCGTCGGCTGCGGCCACGGACGACGACGCCCTGGTGCTCTGGGACGCGCCGGAGTCCGGCCGCGCCTGGCTCCGCCGTCAGCGGGCGCTCGCGACCATGACGATCGGCCCCGACCGCACGGTCGACGGGGTCGAGACCCTGATCGGCATCGACCTCGACACCGACCAGGTCGCTGCCGTCGCTGCGCTGCGCCACGGCCCGCGTGCCGACCGCACGCTCGTGCTCGTGCGCCCCGGTGCCCGTGCGCCGAAGGGCCTGGGCGACGTCCCGGTGGTCCAGGTCCCCGGCAGCGCCGAACTGCTCGACGCCACGAGCATCCACGCCCGTATCCCCGCGGCAGCCGTCGACACGGTGGTCGCCTGGGTTGACGAGCTCGTACCGGACACCGCGGTGCCGACGTCCACGCCCGACGTCGCAGCCGTCCTCGACCTGGACGGCGGCGTGTCCGAACACGTCGTGCGGCTGGGACCCGACCAGCTCTTCGCGGTGGAGACCGTGCCGGCCGGCGTCGGCGAGGACGCCCCCGTCGTCGTCCTGCACAACGGCGGCGCCGAACACCGTGTCGGCGCATCGGACTACCAGGTCGCCCTCGCACGCGCACTGGCGCGCGACGGAGCCCGTGTCGTGCGGGTGGACCGCCGCGGCACCGGGGAGAGCAGCCCGGTCGCGGCCGACGAACGCGACTTCCTGTTCGCGCAGGAGTGGGTGGACGACCAGTCCGCCGTCGTCGCGGCGCTCGATGCCCCGCACGACCGACTCGCCCTGGTCGGGATGTGCTCCGGCGCCTGGGTGGCCGGCCGGTCTGCCACCGAGGCCCCGCGGCTCGTGGTCGAGATCAGCCCGAACGACTACCGGCGACGTCCCGCGCAGCCCGGCAGTCACAGTGACGCGGTCCGCGCGGTGGACTCCCCCTCGCCCGCGCGGCAGTGGGTGCGCGACCGGTACAACGTCGTCGTGCCGAAGGCGGTCCGCGAACGCATCGCCCGTCGCGACCGGGTCGGCGGGGTGCTCGAGCACGTCCGACCGCTCGTGACGAACGGCACCGACGTCGTGCTCATCGCCGCCGACGAGGACGCGGCACTGTTCGCCCGGCTCGGCGGTCCCGCCGCGCTGCAGCGCTACGCGCCCGGTGGCCGGGCGGGTTCGGTCACGATGGTGCACGTCCCCGGCGGCGACCACGCCCTGTTCTCACCCGGCATGCGGCGGGCCGTGGTGGCCGAAGTCCGCGCACGGGTCGCGGCGACGTTCCCGGTGCGCGCCTGAGCGTGTAGGCACGAGGGGTGCGACGAGCGACGGTGACGGTGATGGCGGCGGCGCTCGTGGTGCTGCTGACGGGGTGCTCGGCACCGCAGGGCGCTCCGCCGTGGCCGCGTCCGACCGACCTGGCCGCGCGCGCCGAGGCCGCCGGCCTGCACGACGTCTGGGGGCAGCGGCTCGCGGAGCACATCCACACACACCTGACGATCACCGACGGTGACGACCCCGTCGTGGTGCCGGGAAACATCGGGCACTCCGAGTCACGGAAGTTCGCCGCCGAGATCCACACGCACGACACGTCGGGCATCATCCACGTGGAGTCCCCCGAGCGCCGGCAGTTCACACTCGGACAGTTCTTCGACGAGTGGGGCGTGTCCCTGGGCCCGGACCACGTCGGTGGGCTGCACGGCGACGTGACGATCTGGGTCGACGGCGACCGGTTCTACGCGAACCCGCGGTCGATCACGCTGCGCGACCTCGAGCAGGTCGACATCGTCGTCACGACGTTCGGGCAGGCGCCGCACCGGCCTGCGGCGTTCGACTGGCCGCCGCAGTACCACTGACACCTCCGGGTCCGGCGAGGGCGTCGACGACCGCCTGCGGGTGCTCGACGTGCGCGAAGTGCCCGCAGTCGTCCAGCAGCACGGTCCGGACGTGCGGCAGCACCCGGATCAGCGCCGCGAGGTCGTCGACGCGGGCGAACACGTCGTCGCGCCCGGCCACGGCGGTCACCGGGCAGCGGATCGTGCGCCAGCGGTCCGTGTCGTAGGAGGCGGCTGCTGATGCCGCGCCGAGGAACCCGAGGGGGCGGAACTCGTCGACGAAGGCGTCGAGCACGCTCCGGTCCAGTGCCCGCACGTGCGTGAAGACCGGCGCGGCGAGCAGTCGCAGCAGCCCGACGCGCGCCAGTCCACGCAGCATCGACACCGCCGCGCCGCGGGTCACCGCGAGACCGGCACGCAGCAGGGCGAAGGCCGGCAGGGACAGGAGCCCGCGGAGTGGATGACGGGCGGCATGGACAGCTGCGAGTGTCGTCCCCGAGACGATCCCGATCGACCTGACCCGCTCCGGGGCCACGACCCCCAGGTGCAGGGCGATGAACGCGCCCATCGAGTGGCCGACGACGTCGACGGTCGTCACGCCCAGCGCGTCGAGGACCTCGGTCAGCACCCGGGCGGCGTCGTCGACGTCCAGTGGGATCGCGGGCGCCGGGGACGAACCCCACCCGGGCAGGTCGACCAGCACCAGCCCGCGGTCGCCGAACCCGTGCGCTGCCCGCAGCAGGGGCGTCCACGTGGTCCACGACCCCGCGACGCCGTGCAGCAGCAGGACCGGGCGGTCACCGGGGCGCGCGTGCACGACCACCGGGCCGGACGAGGTCGCCACGACCGACCGCGTCAGCGACCACGCGCCGGGGTCGGACGTCAGCGGGAACGGTGCGTACGCGGTGGCGGCGACCACGTCGCGGCGCTGCCGGTCGTCGACGTTGTGCACCGTGCCTCCTGTCCGGTGCGGACCGCACACCCTGCACAGGGTTCGGAACCGACCGCGTCAGCGGTGGCTACGCGGCGGCGACGGGAGCGGTGCAGGCGGCCAGCCGGTCGAGCGCTGCGCGGTACTCGGTCACGTCCCGGGCCACTCCGGGCTCGGAGATGATCGACGCGCGGACCCGGCCGGTGACGTCGATGACGAACGTGGCGCGGTTCGCGAAGCCCTTGTGCTCGAGGAACACGCCGTACTCCTTGGCGACGGCGCCGTGCGGCCAGAAGTCCGCCAGCAGCTCGAAGTCGTAGCCGTTCTGGTCGGCGAACGAGCGGAGCGTGGCCTTGGAGTCGACCGAGATGCCGATGAGCTCGATGCGGTTGTCCTGGAACATCGCGATGTTGTCGCGCAGGTCGCAGAGCTCGGTCGTGCACGTCGACGAGAACGCCAGCGGGAAGAAGACGAGGGCGACCGGGCGGGTACCGCGGAAGTCGCTGAGGCGGACGTGCTCGCCGAACTGGTTCGGGAGCTCGAAGTCCGGCGCGAGTGAGCCGATCTCCAGTGCCATCGGTGCGTACTGCTTCCTCGGGCTGCGGGTGTGCCCGTCGATCCACGCCCCCGCGGGTTCGCGTGGGCACGATCGGCAATCGTACGCCGACGACACGCGAATGCAAGCGGTGCTCGGGATGCGTCTCATCAGGTGACTGGTCGGTGGTGGGGCCTAGAGTGGACGGCGGCCCCACCGCCGGTCGCGACCCGATCGATCGGTGGACCACACATGTCCACCACCACGAGAACGAACGAGGTCAAGGGTGACGGTGAACGACCAGGACCCGCGCAGCATCGCAGGGACCGACCAGGACCCGGAAGAGACCGCAGAGTGGCGTGAATCGCTCGACGGACTCGTCGCGACGCACGGCCACCAGCGGGCCCGCGAGATCATGCAGAGCCTGCTGAAGCGCTCGAACGAGCTGCACCTCGGCGTGCCGATGGTCCCGACGACGGACTACGTCAACACGATCGCGCCGGAGAACGAGCCCGAGTTCCCCGGGGACGAAGAGCTCGAGCGCCGCTACCGCCGGTGGATCCGCTGGAACGCGGCCATCACGGTGCACCGCGCGCAGCGCCCCGGCATCGCGGTCGGTGGCCACATCTCGACGTACGCGTCGAGCGCCGCCATGTACGAGGTCGGCTACAACCACTTCTTCCGCGCGCAGGACCACCCGTCCGGCGGCGACCAGGTCTTCTTCCAGGGCCACGCCTCCCCCGGCATGTACGCCCGCGCCTACATGGAAGGGCGCCTCGGCGAGGACCAGCTCGACGGCTTCCGTCAAGAGCAGTCGCACGCCGGCGGCGGCCTGTCGTCGTACCCGCACCCGCGGCTCATGCCCCACTTCTGGCAGTTCCCGACCGTGTCGATGGGCATCGGCCCGATCAACGCGATCTACCAGGCGCAGCAGGCCAAGTACCTGTCCAACCGCGGCATCAAGGACGCCATGGACCAGCAGGTCTGGGCGTTCCTGGGTGACGGCGAGATGGACGAGGTCGAGTCCCGCGGCCAGCTGCAGGTCGCGGCCAACGACGGCCTCGACAACCTGAACTTCGTCATCAACTGCAACCTGCAGCGACTCGACGGACCGGTGCGCGGCAACGGCAAGATCATCCAGGAACTCGAGGCGTTCTTCCGCGGTGCGGGCTGGAACGTCATCAAGGTCGTCTGGGGCCGCGAGTGGGACGACCTGCTCGCCCGCGACACCGAGGGCGCGCTCCTCAACCTGATGAACCAGACGCCGGACGGCGACTACCAGACGTACAAGGCCGAGAACGGCGCCTACGTCCGCGAGAACTTCTTCGGGCGCGACCCGAAGGCGCTCGAGCTGGTCAAGGACTACACCGACGACCAGATCTGGAACCTCAAGCGCGGTGGCCACGACTACCGCAAGGTCTACGCGGCGTTCAAGGCGGCGACCGAGCACAAGGGCCAGCCGACCGTCATCCTCGCCAAGACCGTCAAGGGCTACGGCCTGGGCCCGAGCTTCGAGGGCCGCAACGCGACCCACCAGATGAAGAAGCTCACGCTCGACAACCTCAAGCAGTTCCGCGACGAGATGCGCATCCCGATCTCCGACGCGCAGCTCGAGGAGAACCCCTACACGCCGCCGTACTACCACCCCGGTCACGACGACGAGGCGATCCAGTACATGCACGAGCGCCGTCGGGCCCTCGGTGGGTACGTGCCGGAACGCCGGACCAAGTACACGTCGATCACTCTGCCGGACGACGCCAAGTACCAGGTCGTCAAGAAGGGCTCCGGCAAGCAGGAGATCGCCACGACCATGGCGTTCGCACGCCTGCTCAAGGACCTGCTCCGCTCCCCGGACTTCGGCAACCGCGTGGTGCCGATCATCCCCGACGAAGCGCGCACCTTCGGCATGGACGCGTACTTCCCGACGGCGAAGATCTACAACCCGAACGGGCAGCACTACACCTCGGTGGACCGTGAGCTCCTGCTGGCCTACAAGGAGAGCCCGCAGGGCCAGATCATCCACGTCGGCATCAACGAAGCCGGCGCCATGGCCGCGTTCACCGCGGTCGGCACCTCGTACTCGACGCAGGGCGAACCACTCATCCCGGTCTACGTCTTCTACTCGATGTTCGGGTTCCAGCGCACCGGCGACGCGATCTGGGCCGCCGGCGACCAGATGACCCGTGGGTTCATGATCGGCGCCACCGCGGGTCGCACCACCCTGACCGGTGAGGGCCTGCAGCACGCCGACGGACACTCGCTGCTCCTCGCGACGACGAACCCGGCGGTGGTGTCCTACGACCCCGCGTACGGCTACGAGATCGGGCACATCGTGCAGGCCGGCCTCGACCGGATGTACGGCACGAACGAGGACGGCTCGCCGAAGCACGCCGACCCGAACGTCATGTACTACCTGACGGTCTACAACGAGCCGATCGTCCAGCCGGCCGAGCCCGAGGGCATCGACGTCGACGGCATCGTCAAGGGCATGTACCTGCTCAAGGCGAGTGAGCACGACGGCCCCAAGGCCCAGCTGCTGGCGTCGGGTGTCGCCGTGCCGTGGATCCTCGAGGCGCAGCAGCTGCTGGCCGAGGACTGGGGCGTGTCCGCCGACGTGTGGAGCGTCACGAGCTGGGGCGAGCTCTACCGCGACGGTCTCGCGGCCGAGCAGCACGCGTTCCTCAACCCGAACGAGCAGCCGCGCACGCCGTACGTCACCGAGCGTCTGCTCGGCACCGAGGGGCCGGTCGTCGCCGTCAGCGACTTCATGCACCAGGTGCAGGAGCAGATCCGCCCGTTCGTGCCGACCGACTACGCCACGCTCGGCGCCGACGGCTTCGGGTTCTCGGACACCCGTCCGGCCGCTCGCCGCTTCTTCCACATCGACGGCCCCTCGGTCGTCGTGCGGACGCTGCAGCAGCTGGCGCGCCAGAACAAGGTCGACGGTTCCCTCGTCCAGCAGGCGATCGACAAGTACCGCCTGCACGACGTGACCGCCGGCACCACGGGCAGCGCCGGCGGCGAGAGCTGACACTGCCTGTGACGACACCCCGCACCGACCCTGCCGCGGGCCAGCAGAACGATCGCGAACGCGCGCTCTCCTGGCTCCGGCAGGTGTCGGGCGAACTCTCGACGGCCACCATCAAGCGGCTCGAGGACACGCTCCCCTGGTACAGCGAGATGCCACCCGGTCGCCGGTCCGCCGTCGGCATGGTGGCGCAGGCCGGCATCACGTCGTTCATCTCGTGGCTCGAGGGCAGTGCGTCGACGCCGTGGATCGCCGCCGCCGACGTCTTCGGGTCGGCGCCGCGCGAACTGCTGCGTTCGGTGAGCCTGCAGCAGACCCTGCAGCTCATCCGCGTCGTGGTCACCGTGGTGGAAGAGCGCGCCAACGACGACGAGATGCTGCAGGAAGCCATCCTGAAGTACTCGCGCGACATCGCGTTCGCGGCCGCCGACGTCTACGCGCGTGCCGCCGAGGCCCGTGGGCTCTGGGACGCCCGGCTCGAGGCACTGGTCGTCGACTCGATCCTGTCCGGCGAGTACGACGACGAACTGCCGTCCCGGATCGCCGCGCTCGGCTGGCACGGACATGGCGAGGTCGCGGTGCTGGTCGGCACCGCACCGAAGCAGCTCGAGGTCGACCAGGTCCGGCGCAGCGCCCGGCACATGGACGCCGACGTGCTCATCGGCGTGCAGGGATCACGGCTCGTCGTGGTGATCGGCCGGTCGACCCCGCGCGACGACGTCCCCGACGGCGAAGAACCCGTGTCGTTCATGGCCATCGCGCAGGCCCTCGAACCCCTGTTCGGCGAGGGCCACCTGGTGCTCGGCAACGAGGTCTCGGGCGTCGTCGACGCGTCGACCTCGGCCAAGGCGGCACTCGCCGGGTTCGCCGTCGCACGCGCCTGGCGCGGCGCGCCCCGACCGGCACTGGCCGACGACCTGCTGCCCGAGCGTGCCCTGGCCGGCGACCCGCTCGCCCGGTCGGCACTGGTCCAGCGCATCTACGTCCCGCTCAAGGACCAGTCCACCGAGCTGCTGCAGACGCTCTGGTGCTACCTGGACACCGGCCGCTCGCTCGAGGCCACCGCGCGCGAGCTCTTCGTGCACCCGAACACCGTGCGGTACCGTCTGCGCCGCGTCGCGGACATCATCGGCTGGGACGCCACCCATGCCCGCGACGCCCTGATCGTGCAGTCGGCGCTCATCCTCGGCGCGATGTCCGAGTCGGCATCCGGCCGCCGGCGCCCCGTCCGCCGGTAGGGGTCCCACAATGTCGCGGCCCGATCTGTGTCGGGAGTCCACACGGGTGTTGATCGACACGCCAGACAGGATTGTCCGGTGATCGTCGTCGTCGCGCCCGGACAGGGCTCCCAGACCCCCGGCTTCCTCGCGCCCTGGCTCGAGGACGCCACCGTCCGCGAACGCATCGGACAGTGGTCCGAGGCGATCGGCGTCGACCTGGCCCACCACGGCACCGAGTCGGACGCCGACACGATCAAGGACACCGCCCTGGCGCAGCCGCTCATCGTCGCGGCGGGGATCATCACCGCCGACGCGCTGCTGGCCGACGGCCGACGCGCCCTGGTCGGCGGCGTCGCCGGACACTCGGTCGGCGAGTTCACCGCCGCGGCCGTCGCCGGGGTGCTGCAGCCGACGGACGCCGTCGCGCTGGTCGCCGAGCGGGGTCGCGCGATGGCTGACGCCGCCGCGCTCGAACCGACGTCGATGGCCGCGGTCCTCGGCGGTGACCCGGAGACGCTCGCGCAGGCGCTGGACGCCCACGGGCTGGTCCCCGCGAACCACAACGGCGGCGGCCAGACCGTCGTCGCCGGCACCGCCGAGGCGATCGCCGCGCTCGCTGCCGATCCCCCGGCCAAGGCCCGTGTCGTGCCGCTCGCCGTCGCCGGTGCCTTCCACACCCGGTACATGGCGTCCGCGGTCGACCGGGTCGCCCCCGTGGCCGCCCGGACCGTGGTCACCGACCCCACCCTGCCCGTCTGGACGAACGCCGACGGGTCCCGTGTGGACGACGGTCGGCAGTTCGTGGACCTGATGGTGCGTCAGATCGCCAGCCCCGTGCACTGGGACGCCGTCATGGCGTCGTTCCAGCAGGCCGGCGTCTCCGGGATCATCGAACTCGCTCCGGCCGGCGCGCTCGTCGGGCTGGCCAAGCGCGGCCTGCGTGGCACCGCCACGGTCGCGATCAAGTCGCCCGACGACCTGCCGGCCGCGATCGAACTGCTGCAGCGCGCCCAGCGCGCCGAGACCACCGAGGTGACCGCGTGACGGACGCAACCAACGACGACGGCCCGGCCACGAGCCTCCAGGCCGACGCGACCACCTCAGGCCGACCGGTCCTCACGCAGCGCCGCGGCCACGAGTTCAGCCGCATCCTGGGCTTCGGTGCCGCGCGCGGTGACCACACCGTGCCGAACGACGACCTGATCGGACCGATCGACTCGTCCGACGAGTGGATCCGCCAGCGCACCGGCATCGTCACCCGCAAGCGAGCGGGCGCGGACGTCGATGCCGTGGACCTGGCCCAGGCCGCCGCGCTCGAGGCGATCGCCACGGCCGGCATCGCGCCCGAGCAGATCGGCGTCGTGCTCGTCAGCACCGTCACGCACACCGTCGCCACGCCGTCGATGGCGTCGTTGCTCGCGGAACGCATCGGCGCCACGCCGGCCGCCGCCTACGACATCAGCGCCGCGTGCGCCGGGTACGCATACGGCATCGCCCAGGCGGACTCGTTCGTCAAGTCCGGCATCGCCGACCACGTGCTGGTCGTCGGCGCCGAGAAGCTCAGCGACGTCGTCGACCCGACCGACCGGTCGATCTCGTTCCTGCTCGGCGACGGTGCCGGCGCCGCGATCGTCGGCCCGAGCGACTTCCCCGGCATCGGTCCGACCATCTGGGGATCCGACGGCTCGAAGTGGGACGCCATCGGCATGACCGCGACGTACAACGAGTGGGCCGCCGGCGCCCCGCGTCCGACCATGCGGCAGGCCGGACAGACCGTGTTCCGCTGGGCCGTCTGGGAGATGGTCAAGGTGGCACGCGAAGCACTCGAGGCAGCCGGGGTCCGCCCCGACCAGCTCGCGGCGTTCGTGCCGCACCAGGCGAACATCCGCATCATCGACGAGTTCGCCAAGCAGCTCGGCATCCCCGACACCGTGATGATCGCCCGCGACATCACGACGACGGGCAACACCTCCGCCGCGAGCATCCCGCTCGCGACGCACCGCCTGCTCGAGGAGCACCCGGACCTGTCGGGCGGCCTCGCCCTGCAGATCGGGTTCGGCGCCGGACTCGTGTTCGGTGCGCAGGTGGTCGTCCTGCCCTAGGACGCGCTCGACTTCCCACAGAGCCGCCCGGCGGCGGGCGCGGAACCACCCCGTGCCCTAGGCTGGTCCACGGTCAAACGACACCCCCCTCAAGGAGACACCATCATGGCCCTGTCCAACGAAGAAGTCCTCGCCGGCCTGGCCGAGCTGATCAACGACGAGACCGGCATCGCGACCGACACGGTGCAGGCCGACAAGTCGTTCACCGATGACCTCGACATCGACTCGATCTCGATGATGACCATCGTCGTCAACGCCGAAGAGAAGTTCGACGTCAAGATCCCCGACGAAGAGGTCAAGAACCTCAAGACCGTCGGTGACGCCGTCGACTTCATCGTCAAGGCCCAGGCCTGACACGAACTTCCCGAGCGCCGTGGTCCGGCCTGACCTGATCGGTCCCGGGCCGCGGCGCTCACCATGTCCACCTCAGCAGAAACCAGTCGTTCCATGACCAACAAGACCGTCGTCGTCACCGGGATCGGTGCGATCTCCCCCCTTGCTGCGACCGCCTCGGAGACCTGGGACGCCCTGCTCGCGGGCAAGTCCGGCATCACCAAGATCGAGGACCCGCGCTTCGCCGCCCTCGAACTCCCGGTCGAGTTCGCCGGCCAGGCCCGCCACTGGATCACCGACCAGCTCACCCGACCCGAGACCAAGCGCCTCGACCCGTCGTCGCAGCTCTCGCTCATCGCCGCGCGCGAAGCCTGGGCTGATGCCGGCATCGACAACGCCACCGTCGTGCCCGAGCGGCTGATCGTCGACTGGGCCACCGGCATCGGCGGGGTGAACACCCTGCTCGACGCCTGGGACACCCTGCGTGAGAAGGGTCCGCGCCGCGTCCTGCCGATGACCGTGCCGATGCTCATGGCCAACGGTCCGGCCGCGGCCATCGAGATGGAGTTCGGCGCCCGTGGCGGTGCCCGCACGTACCTGTCGGCCTGCGCGTCCTCGACCGAGTCGCTGGCCGAGGCCTACCGCCACGTCGCGACCGGCGAAGCCGACATCGTCATCGCCGGTGGTGCCGAAGCCGCGCTGCACCCGATGCCGTTGGCGTCGTTCGCCGCGATGCAGGCGCTGTCGCGTCGCAACGACTCCCCCGAGACCGCGTCGCGTCCGTACGACGTCACGCGCGACGGCTTCGTGCTCGCCGACGGCGCCGCGGCGCTGATCCTCGAGACGAAGGAACACGCCGAGGCCCGCGGCGCGACCATCTACGCCGAGGTCGCCGGTGCCGGCATCACCTCGGACGCGTTCCACATCACGGCGCCCGACCCCGAGGGCAGCGCGGCCGCCCGTGCCGTCCTGATGGCACTCGAGCACGCCGGTGCCGCCATCCAGGACGTCGCGCACGTCAACGCCCATGCCACGTCGACCCCGGTCGGGGACATCGCCGAGTACCACGCCATGCGCCGCGTGTTCGGCGACCACCTGGACTCGGTCGTCGTCTCCGCCACCAAGGCGTCCACCGGGCACCTGCTCGGCGGTGCCGGCGCGCTCGAAGCCGCGTTCACGGTCCTGGCCCTGCACAACCGGGTCGCCCCGCCGACGATCAACCTGACCGAGCAGGACCCGGAGATCGTCATGGACGTCGCCACGTCCGCGCGCGAGCTGCCGGCGGGCGACCTGCTCGCGCTGAGCAACTCGTTCGGCTTCGGTGGGCACAACGCGGTCGTCGCGTTCCGCTCCGCCTGACACGGTCGTCCCGCCACGGGCACGGCGCCACGCGATCGCGTGGCGCCGTGCCCGTTCCGCGTCGCTTGGTCGCCGTTCCCCGTTCGGCGTTCCGCGTTCCCCGTTCCCCGTGCCCTGCTCAGCCCTGCCGACTGGTCGCAACACCCCGCTCACGTGCGCCGAGTGGTCACGTACCGTCGGTCGGGGGCGGGACGAGCGACAGAACGCGACCAGTGAGCGAACCGGCAGCGGGGAGTCGTGACCAGTCAGGTCGGAAAGGAGGCCCGGGGTGCCTCCGCCACACCGACTCGGCACCGACCGCGGCCCCGGCCACACGGCCCGGGCCCAGCGTCGGTCCCGAGCACACGGCCCGGGCCAGGCGATCGGCAGGGGACGCCTACGCGAGTGGTCACGACACCCCGCTCGGGTGCGCCGAGTGGTCACGTACCGTCGTCGGCGCGCCTCGCGAGCGACGAATCGTGACCGGTGGACGAATGGGGAGCGGGGAGTCGTGACCAGTCAGAGCCGGACGGGAGGCCAGGGGCGGCCCCGCCACCCGGGCCCGGCCTGGCACCGCACGCGGCCCCGGCCGACACCGCACGCGGCCCCGGCCACGGCCCGGGCCCGGCGTCGGTCCCGGCGATCTCGGCCGGGGACGCCCACGCGAGTGGTCAGGACTCCCCGCTCAGGTGCGCCGAACGGTCACGACTCCCCGCTCGGGTGCGCCGAGTGGTCACGATCCGTCGGTCAGGGGCGGGACGAGCGACAGAACGCGACCGGTCAGCGAACCGGCAGCGGGGAGTCGCGACCAGTCAGAGCCGGCCAGGAGGCCCGGTGCGCCTCCGCCACGACGGTTCGGGCCCGGCACCGACCCCGGAAACACGAGACGCCGCCGTGTTCGGCGGCGTCTCGCGGGTTCGGAGGAGTCGAGTGTGCTCGTGCGGCGGCGGTCAGCCCACGCGGTGGAGCCAGACGACGGGATTGCCCTCGGCGGCGTGGCGGAACGGCTCGAGCTCGTCGTCCCAGGCCTGGCCGAGTGCCAGACGGAGCTCACGGTGCAGTTCGAGGGCGTTGCTGCCCGCGACCTCCATCGCGTAGCGGACGCGGTCCTCGGGGATCACCATGTTGCCGGTGACGTCGGTCTGCGCGTAGAACACACCGAGGTCGGGCGTATGCATCCACCGCCCACCGTCGGACGCCGCGGTGGGTTCCTCGGTGACCTCGTACCGAAGGTGTTCCCACCCGCGCAGCGCTGATGCGATCGACGCACCGGTGCCGACCTGGCCGGTCCAGGTGAACTCGGTCCGACGGGCGCCGTCCTGAGCTGGCTGATCAAGCCAGGAGAAGTTCACGGCGCGACTCATCGCGCGACCTGCTGCCCATTCAACGTGGGGGCAGAGCGCGCGTGGGGAGGAGTGCACGTAGAGCACTCCCGACGCAGTCCCGGTCATGGTTCCTCCGATCATCAGGTGCGACTTCCCCATCGACCTGTGCAGGAGGCCCCTCGGCCAGTGCTGGAGGACCCGTGGACGACGCTGAGCGGCGCCGCGGGACCATCGATATGCGATTGTGATGTCCTGTCGGACACGCCCATTATGCAGCGCGCCCGCTGGGAACAGCAAGGGCGCGGGCGGGATCAGTGGAAGACGGCGCCGTCGACGTCGAGCGGGTGCCGCTCCCCAGACGTGATCCGCACGCGCAGGCGGTTCTCCGGCGGCGGGATCGGGCACGCGTACTGGTACGAGAACGCACACGGCGGCAGCACGAGTCGGTTCCAGTCGAGTTCGACGTCGGCCTCGATGTCCGGGTCGTCGAGGAACAGGAACCGACCCATCGAGTACGAGCTGTCGGGGTCGGTCTCCGGCAGTGCACTCGTGCCGTCCTGCACGATGAGCTGCAGTCGTGCGCTCCCACCGAACGGCGCTGAGCGCACCGCAACGAGTTCCGCAGCCTGCCCGCCGATGGTGGTCGTGACCGTACCCGCGACCACGAGCGGATCGCCGGCGGCGTCGAGGACGTGACCCGGAGCCTCCAGAGCGGACACCGGGACGTACCTGCCGGAAGTGACGTACTCGTCCGACACCGGGAACCGGTCGATGCGCGCGAAGCGGGCGATCGACTCCGAAGCGGGGTCCCAGACACGCAGGGTGTGCCCGTCACCGGAGCGTCCGACGGTCCCGGCGCGCCCCTCGGGGAACGTCACGGTCGACGGCACCACGGCGTCGTCGCCCGCCACCAGGACGGTGCCGTCGACCGGCACGCCGTCCACGACCACACCGTCCTCGGGGAATGCGGTCACCACCAGTCCACCGGCGGCCGGAGCCCACTGGCCGGGCACGGGCCACACCTGCTGCGGCTGGTCGACGCGCTGGGCATTGACCAACGCGAGCGGCCCCCGCGCGCTGCGCGCCCACCGGTCGCGAGCCGCCGCGGCGTCGTCGAGCTCGGTCACGCCAGTTCCTGACGCGGGTAGATGACCTTCTGCACGATGATGATCACCGATGCGGCGACCGGCACCGCGACCAGCGCACCGAGCACCCCGCCGATCGTGGCTCCGGTGACCGCGGCGATCACGACCAGGGCGCCGGGCACCTGCACCGCGCGCGACATGATGCGCGGCGAGATGATGTACGACTCGACCTGCATGTAGATCAGGTAGTAGATCGCCGCGGCGAGGGCGGTGGCCGGCGAGGCGAACAGGCACAGCAGCGAGATCACCACCGCAGCGCTGACGGTGCCGACGAGCGGGATGAGCGATCCGAGGAACGCGAACGTCGCCAGCAGCACCGGCAGTGGCGCCCCGATGATGAGCAGGAAGACCAGACTCAGGATCCCGTTGATGCCGGCCTGGCTGATCTGGCCGACGACGTAGCGGCCGACCGACGAGGTCACCTCTTCGCTGACGTCGATGTAGTTCTGCCGACGCGACGCCGGCACGAAGCGGTACATCATGCGCTTCATGCCCCGCATCGAGGCGAGGAAGTAGAGCATCAGGATGATGACGATCAGCGCGCCGGTCAGCCCGGACAGGATGCCGGTGCCCACCGCCAGGATGCCGCCGCCGAGGCTCAGCAGGTTGCCCGGGTCCTCGACGAAGGTCTGCACCGACTGCAGCGCGTGGTCGACGTCGAACGAGCCGGCGAACTGCTGCGACAGGTCCTGGACCCACTCGAGCTGCGAGATGTTCCGCACGATGTCCGGGAAGTTCTGCACCAGGTTCGTCGCCTGGTCGATGAGGATCGGCAGCACGGCGAAGACCACGCCCGCGAACCCGGCCAGCACGACCACGACGACGCCCAGGATCGCCAACCAGCGCGGGATGTAGCGCTCGAGGAAGGTGACGAGCGGGTCGAGCCCGAGCGCGATGAACAGGGCGACGCCGATGTAGACCAGCACGGTCGAGAGCTGCCCGACCAGGGAACCCGCCAACAGTGCCAGGAGCACGCCGATGCCGCCCATGAAGCCGATCCGGAAGGCGTTCACGCGCACGCCGGTGCCCCCCTTGGAGGCCTCGAACGTCACGTTCGGGGTGGGGCCTTGGCTGTCGGCCACGTCGTGTCCGTGGCTCTTGTTCTTGCGTCGCAGGTGCACGTGGGGCGGGCGGGACTCGAACCCGCGAATCGTTCCGTTATGAGCAGACTGCCTTGACCAGCTTGGCTACCGCCCCTCGTCGGCAGACCTAGGCCACCGGCTCCCCACGATACAGCGCCTCGAACGTGGTGAGCGTGCGGTTGATGTCGTGCGCCTCGATCATGGCCAGGCTGCGCTGCCGCATTGCGACGTAGTCCTCGTCCGACGCCGTCAACACCTGCCCGAGCTTGTCGGCGAGGTCCCGCTCGCTGCCCGGCGTGAACAGGAACCCGTTGCCGTCGATCAGGTGCGGCAGCGCCATCGAGTCCGCCGCCACGACCGGCAGTCCAGAGGCCATGGCCTCGAGTGACGAGATGCTCTGCAGCTCGGCGGTCGACGGCATCGCGAACACCGCAGCGTCCGTCAGCGCCCGGTACTTGACCTCGTCCGACACGAACCCCAGGAACCGGACGCGGTCCTCGACGCCGAGCTCCTTGGCGAGCGCCGTCAGCTTCGGGATCATCTCGCCGTCGCCGACGATCGTGATCGTCGCGTGCAGTTCGGCGGGCAGCAACGGCAGCGCCCGGAACAGCACGTCGAGGTTCTTCTCAGGGGCGACGCGACCGACGAACACGATGTCGTTGTCAGCGGGCCGCCCCTCGCGCGCCTGGTAGTGGGTGGCGTCGATGCCGCACGAGATCGCCAGCACCCGCTGCCCGGCGATCGCCCGCCGCAGGTAGTCGGCCGCCAGGTTGGTCGGGGTGGTGATCGCGTCGGCCAACCGGTAGGTCTTGGCGGCGTCACTCCAGGCGATCTTCAGCGCGATCGGCAGCGTGAAGCGGCCGAACGGGGTGTACTCGAGCAGGTTCTCGGGCATGAAGTGGTTCGTCGCGACGATCCGGATGCCGCGGTCATGGGCTTCGCGGGCGAGCCCACGGCCGACGATCAGGTGCGACTGGATGTGCACCACGTCGGGCTTCAGGGCGTCGACGATCGGCGCGACGTGGTGGCGGACCCGCCAGGGCCACGCGAACCGCAGCCAGGCGTGCAGCGGCCACTTGTAGGACGGCAGACGGTGCACCACGAGGGTGACGCCGTGCAGCTCTTCGTCGTAGGTGCCGTGGTGACGGTTGGCGGCCGGTGCGATGACGTGGACTTCGTGGCCCCGCTGCGCCAGGCCGACGGCGAGCTGCTCGGTGAAGGTCGCTGCGCCGTTGACGTCGGGCGCGAAGGTGTCGGCGGCCATCAGCACCCGCAGTGGGCGGTGCTCCGTCGGGTGGTCGAGCGGGGCGGGGGTGGCGTCTCCTGACACGGCGGGCGTCGTCCTCTCCTGGGCCTTCGTCCGGGACCCGTCGCTGGTACGGGTACCGGGCTGGTCGGGGTGAAACGCTACCGTACGCCGATCTGCGGGTGCGTCCGCCGCGCGGTGGACCCACCCCCTGCCACCGGAGGACACTGCCAACGCCGTGCCGCCTCGGGGTACTGCTAGCGCCGTGCCGCCTCGGGGTGGTGCTTGGCGAGCAGGAACACCCCGGTGACGGCGATCGCGCCCGCGACGACGAACCCCAGGACCGCGACGACCGGCGCGCCCGTCGCTTCACCCAGCACGACCACGCCGATGCCGACGGCGACGATCGGGTCCACGACGGTCAGGCCCGCGATGACCAGGTCGGCCGAGCCCGTCGAGTACGCGTTCTGCACGAAGTACCCGCCGAGCGCTGCCGCGACGACGACACCGACGATCGCCAGGACCGTGACCCCGTCGAACGTGTGGTTGACGAACCGGTTGAGCGTGACCTTGGCGAGCGTCGCGACGAAGCCGTAGAGCACCCCCGCGCCGATGATGTAGTACAGCGCGTTCTTGCGCTTGGCGACCAGTCGGAACGACACCAGCACCAGGACGAGCACGACCGCCAGGATCACCAGGACCGTGACCAGCTGCGACTGGGTGATCGGGCTCTCGTGCCCGACGAACGCCGCGATCGCGACGAAGATCCCGACGCCGATGATGCAGGTCCACACGGCCCGGCGAGCCCGCTGCCCCAGGGGGATGCCCGACGACCGCGACGAGAACCAGGTCGTGATGACGAGCGCGACCGCTCCCAGGGGCTGGACGACGATGAGCGGGGCGAAGGTGATGCTGATGAGCTGCAGGACGACGGCGATCCCGAGCATGAGCGTGCCGAGCACCCAGTACCCACTGCCGAGCAGGGCCATCACGTGCCCGATGCTCAGGCCCGTGGACTGTTTGCCGAGCTTGGCCTCGACGCGCTGCACCCCGCGCGACTGGAACTGCGCACCGAGCGACAGGAACACGGCGCCGATCAGGGCGACCGGGATCATCAGCGCCTGGAAGGGCGTGAGGTTGCTCACTGCCGCGGGCAGCTGGAGGTCCGTCGTCACGCGTCGAGGCTAACCGACAGGGCCGGATAACCTGGGTGAATGGCCGTCCTTGCGATCCGGATCACCGGTGAACCCGTCCTGCACGAACCCGCCACCGAGGTCACCGACTTCGACGACGCGCTGCGCGCCCTGGTGGCGGACATGTTCGAGACGATGGACCTGGCACCCGGTGTCGGGCTGGCCGGGCCCCAGGTCGGCGTCGGCAAGCGGCTGTTCGTGTACGCATGGACCGATGATGACGGCGTGCTGTGGCGTGGGGCGGCGATCAACCCCGTCCTGTGGATCACTCCCCCGCAGCCCGAGTCGGTGGAGGAGCTCGACGAGGACGAGGAGTCCGAGGGCTGTCTGTCGATCCCGGGCGACCGGTTCCCGCTGCGGCGGAGCGAAGGCGCCCTGCTGCGCGCGTTCGACGAGCACGGAGAGCCCTTCGAGATCGAGGCGCACGGGTGGCTCGCCCGGGTCTTCCAGCACGAGTACGACCACCTGGACGGCATCCTGTACGCCGACCGGCTCGTGCACCCGTGGGCGAAGCAGTCGCTGAAGTCGATCCGGAAGCACAGCTGGGGCGGTCCTGGACAGTCGTGGCTGCCCGGCCGCGACCACCCCGAGGGCTGAGCGCACCGAGCACTGAGCACCGCACGGTCTGAGCACACCGAGGACTGAGCACCGCACGGTCTGAGCGCACCGAGGACTGAGCACCGCACGGTCTGAGCACACCGACAGCGCCGCAGCGCGAGAACCGGACAGCAGGCACCGGACAGCGGGCCCCGGCCAGCAGGTGCCGGCCAGCTGCCTGGAGGCCCGGCTCAGCCCCGGTACGCCGCGATCGCGTCACGCAGGTGCGCCATCGCCGGATGCCCCGGGCAGTAGCGCACCAGGCCGTCCGCGACCCGCGCCTCGGCTTCGCTGGTCACCGCCGTCGTCCACGGTCCCCCCGAGGTCCGGGCGCAGACGGTGGCGAGCTCCTCGAGCGTCGCCGAACCACGCGTCGCCGCCACCGCGTCACGCTGCTGGTCGGACATCTCGGTGCCGGTGATCCGCCTCGCACGGCAGTCGACCGTGCGGTCGTCGTCCCACACCGCCGAGTAGGTCGTGAACGTCTCGGTCCGCCCGGACCCGTCCGTGCCGCACACGAAGGCGAACACGATCGGCGCGGTGCCCGTGGGGACGACCGCTGCCGACGCCGCGCTGTCGACGGAGTCGTCGGGTTCGGACTCGGCGGTCGTCGTGCACCCGGCCAGCACCACGGCGACGGCGAGCCCGAGCGCTGCGGCGGCGGATCGACGGAGGACGTGCACCTGTGAACGCTAACAGCTTCAACCGGAGTCCTGGCCGTGAAGAGCGGCCGACCACGACCCGCGCAGGAGAACAACGAAAAGGCCCCCACCGCGAACGGTGAGGGCCTGACGCTCCCCGAGTTGGACTCGAACCAACAACCTGCCGGTTAACAGCCGGCTGCTCTGCCAATTGAGCTATCGAGGATCAGTTGCCGCTCCGGGTGACCCCGTCCGGACAACGGGTACCAGCATAGCAGGACATCGGAACGGCCCCGCGCATCGGCACCGCAGCCCGGGCGTGCCGCAGGTCAGTACCCGGCGACCGGGTCGACGACGCCCACGAAGCCCTGCCCCGCGCCGCCGAGGAACGCCGTCACGTTCACCCGCACGCGCTCGGCCAGCAGCGGCTCGACCATCTCCGGCGTGTCGGCCTGGTGCGGGGTGATGATCGCGCCCGGGGTCTCCCAGAGGGGATGCCCGTCCGGCAGGGGTTCGGGATCGGTCACGTCGACGCCCGCGCCCGCGATCTCGCCCGTGCGCAGTGCCGCCACCAGGGCGTCGGTGTCGACCAGGCCACCGCGGGCGATGTTCACCAGGCGTGCCGACGGCTTCATGATCGAGAACTGGTGCGGACCGAACAGCTTCGCGGTACCGGACGTCATCGCCGCCGCGATCATCACCACGTCGGCGTCGGGCAGCACCTCGTCGAGCTGGTCCGTCGTCACGGTGCGTGCGGCACCCTCCACCGGCGAAGCCGACCGGCGGACGACCGTGACGTCGACGTCGAAGGGCGCGAGCAGGCGCAGGTACTCGAGCGCGATCCCGCCGGCACCGATGACGACGACACGACGTCCGTACAGCGAGACCCCCTCGGGCTCCGTCGCCCACGAAGAGGCGCGGGCCCGGGCGGGCAGCACGCGCAGGGTCGCGAGGGTCAGGGCCAGGGCGTGCTCGGCCACCGGTTCGGCGTAGGCGCCCTTGGCCGAGGTGAACAGCACGGTGTCGCCGTGCGCACCGATCAGGTCGGCGAAGGCGTCGACGCCGGCGAACGGCAACTGCACCCACGTCACCGACGGCGCGGCGTCGAGTGCGTCCTGCAGGCCCGCCGGGTCACGCGGGTCGAGCCAGACGATGGCCCGGGTGTCGTCGTCGAGCGGGGCGACGGTGCCGCCGGCGCCCGTGACCGCCGCGACGTGCAGGTCGGCGGGCGACGGCAGGATCGCGACGGGGCCCGGGGACGGCGGAGCCACGGGCAACGGCGCCCCGGCATCGGTGACGACGGCGCGGTGGCCGCGGAACTGGACGTCGGTGTCGGTCACGCGTTCTCCTGTCGGGGTGCGCGGCCGCCGGTACCGGCGGCCGCGGGGGACGATGTCGGGGCAGACGAGCGGCGGGGCGCCGAGGTGGCACCGCCGGGCCGCTTGACCGGTCGCGCCGCGGTGGCCGCGAGCGTCCGGACGTAGGGGTCGACGGGGCTGTCGAGCACCTCGTCGAAGGTGCCGAGGCCGACAAGCCGGCCCTCGTTCATGACGGCCACACGGTCGGCCAGTGCCCGGGCCTCGCGCAGGTCGCTGGACACGACGACGGCCGAGAACTGCCGGTTGCGCTGCAGCCCAGCGAGCGCTTCGAGCACGGCCTGGCGCACCAGGACGTCGACACCACGGGCGGGTTCGTCGGCGACGAGCAGCTGCGGCTCGAGCACGAGCGCCTGCGCCAGGGCCACGCGCTGCCGCTGCCCGCTCGACAGCTCCCACGTGTTCAGCCGCATCACGCCGAGCGGCAGGTGCACCGCGTCGACCAGACGGGCCACGATGAGCCCGGCTTCCTTGCGGTCGAAGCGGCGGTCGCGGACGTAGATGGGTTCGGCGATCGCCTCACCGACGGTCAGGTCCGGGCTCAGCCGGTCGGCGGCGTCCTGGGACAGGTACCCGATCCGACCGGTCAGCCGGGCCAGACGACGGGACGACGGGCGCAGACCGCGCATCCGCTGTCCGAGCACCGTCAGCTCGCCCCCGACGATGTGCCGACGGTGCGCACCCTCGCCCTCGCCGCGGGCGCCGAGCTGTCCCGCGACGGCCGCCGCGAAGCTGGACTTCCCCGATCCGGACTCCCCGAGGACGGCCAGGATCTCGCCGCTGCGGACGGTCAGGCTGACGCCGCCGACCGCGCGGATCGGGCGCGACCCCGGCACGCGGTACTCGATGGAGACGTCGTCAGCGACGACCGCCGGGTCGTTCAGCCCGATCATGGAACCCCTTCCGCGCCGCCCCTGGCGACGCAGCGCGGACCGTCAGGGGTCCGCGCGACGGACGTGGTGCACCGGAGCCGCCGGCCTGGAGGCGCGACCCGCGTCGCGGACGTGCGTCGCGCCTCCTGGACGGTCCGGCCCCACACCGGCACTGCGGCAACGCAGGCAGGTCAGGAACCAGCCTGCTCCAGTCGCTCAAGCGTACGCCGTCGCTCGGCCTGCTCGACCGGATCGGGCACGGGCAGGGACGCGAGCAGGCGCTGCGTGTACGGGTGCTTCGGCGCACCGAGCACCTCGGCCGTCGTGCCGGTCTCGACCAGGTCGCCGCGGTACAGCACCGCGATCCGGTCGGACAGCGCGCCCACCACGGCCAGGTCGTGGCTGATGAACAGCGACGCGAACCCGAAGTCCTGCTGCAGCTCGAGGAACAACTCGAGCACCCGGGCCTGCACGGACACGTCGAGCGCGCTCGTCGGTTCGTCGGCGATGAGCAGCTTCGGCCGGAGCGCGAGCGACCGGGCGAGCGAGGCGCGCTGACGCTGCCCGCCCGACAGTTCGTGCGGGTACCGGTCGCCGTAGGCGGCGGGGAGCTGCACGGCCTCCATGAGCTCGTCGACCTGCTTCCGCGCCGCACGCGGCGAGGACGCCACCCCGTGCACGATGAGCGGCTCGGCGACGCACTCCGCGATCGTCAGCAGCGGGTTGAACGACGTCGCCGGGTCCTGGAACACGAAGCCGATGTCCTTGCGCAGCTTCTTGAAGTCACGCTCGCGGTAGCCGAGCATCTCGGTGCCCAGCACCTCGAGCGACCCGCCGGTGACCTTCGTCAGACCGGCGATGGCCCGCCCGATCGTGGTCTTGCCGGAGCCGGACTCCCCCACGAGCCCCAGGACCTCGCCCGGGCGGATCGCCAGGTCGACGCCCTTGACGGCCTTGAACGCGTGCGCTCCGAGCCGTCCGGGGTACTCGATCTCCAACCCCGTCGCCCGGACGACCGGCGCGACGTCCTCGGCGATGATCGCGCGCCGGGCGATGCCGGTGCTCGCCTCGAGCCGGGGCACCGCGGCGAGCAGGCGCTTGGTGTAGTCGGCCTTCGGCGCGCTGAACAGCTCGGTGACCGAGGCCTGTTCGACGACCTCGCCCTGGTACATCACGGCGACGCGATCGGCCAGGTCCGCGACCACGCCCATGTTGTGCGTGATGATCACGATCGCGGCCCCGAACTCGTCGCGGCACCGGCGCAGCAGGTCGAGGATCTCGGCCTGCACGGTGACGTCGAGGGCGGTGGTCGGCTCGTCGGCGATGATCACGCTCGGCTCGAGGGCGAGCGCGCTGGCGATGACCACGCGTTGCTTCTGCCCGCCGGAGAACTGGTGCGGGTAGTGGTCGACCCGGGTCTCGGGGTCGGGGATGCCGACCCGTCGCAGGTACTCGATCGCGGTTGCGCGAGCGTCCTTCTTCGACACGCCGCCGTGCGCGCGCAGGCCCTCGGCGATCTGCCACCCGACCGTGAACACGGGGTTCAGGGCCGTCGAGGGTTCCTGGAACACCATCGCACCGGCGGTCCCACGCAGCTCGCGCAGCTTCTGCGACCCGACCGACACCACGTCCGTGCCGTCGAGCAGCACCGCGCCGCCCAGGGTCGCCGTCTCCGGCATCAGGCGGAGCATGCTGCGCGCGGTCACCGACTTGCCGGACCCGGACTCGCCGACCAGTGCCAGCACCTCACCGGGCCGGACGTCGATGCTGACGCCCCGCACCGCGTCCACGGCGCCACCGTCGGTCGCGAACGTCACGGTCAGGTCGTCCACGACGACGACGGGCTGGTCGGACTTCGTGGTGCTCATGCTGCTGTCCCTGCCGCGCCGGTGCCCGCGTCACGGGTGCTCACCAGCTGCTTCAGCCGCCGGCGCGCACGCAGACGGGGATCGGAGATGTCGTTGAGGCTCTCGCCGATGAAGGTCACGCCGAGGACCAGCACGACGATCGCGACACCCGGGTAGACGCCGGTCCACCACACGCCCGACGCGACGTCGGACAGCGCCCGGCTCAGGTCGTAGCCCCATTCGGCGCCCGCGGTCGGGCCGATGCCGAAGCCCAGGAAGCCCAGGCCCGCCAGCGTCAGGATCGCGTCACTCGCGTTCAGGGTCAGGATGAGCGGCAGGCTCCGCGTGGAGTTCCGCAGCACGTGGCGCGTCATGATGCGCCACGGGTTCGACCCGATCACGCGGGCGGACTCGACGAAGGCGTCGTTCTTCAGACGGACGGCCTCGGCGCGCACCACGCGGAAGTACTGCGGGACGTAGACGACCGTGATCGAGATCGCCGCGGCCGTGATGCCGCCGTAGTAGCTCGAGTTGCCGCCCGACACCACGATCGAGACGACGATCGCCAGCAGCAGGGACGGGAACGCGTAGATCGCGTCGGCGATGACGACCAGGATCCGGTCGAGCCACCCGCCGAGGTAGCCCGACACCATGCCGAGCAGGACGCCGACGATGATCGAGACGACCACCGCGACGATGACGACGAGCACGGCCGTGCGGGTGCCGAACACGACGCGGCTGAACACGTCGAAGCCGCCGACCGTGGTGCCCCAGACGTGCTCGGCGCTCGGGGCGCCCGTGCGGGGGAAGCTCTGGCCGTCGGCACCCTGCAGCTGGCCGAAGCCGTACGGGGCGATGAGCGGGGCGAACACCGCGACCAGCAGGTACACGGCGCAGATGACCACACCGACGATGAGCATGGCGCGCTGCCAGCCGGTGCTCTTGCGGAGCTGGACGACGACGGGCAGTCGCTTCCACAGGGGCTCGTGGCGGTCGACGAGGGTGATGTCGGACATCGTCAGAACCTCACTCTCGGGTCGATCAGGGCCGCGACGACGTCGACCACGAAGTTGGTGACGGCGACGATGACCGCGAGCATCGCGACGATGCCCTGGACCGCGACGAAGTCACGGGCGGACAGGTACTGGTTGAGCTCGAAGCCGAGCCCGCGCCACCCGAAGGTGGTCTCGGTCAGGACCGAGCCACCCAGCAGCATGGCGATCTGCAGGCCCATCACCGTGATGATCGGCACCAGGGCGGGACGGAACGCGTGCGTCCGGACGAGCCGGGATTCGCGGACACCGCGCGATCGGGCGGCATCGACGTACTCCGAGCCGAGCGTGCCGATCATGTTGGCACGCACCAGCCGCAGGAAGATGCCGGCGGTGAGCAGCCCGAGCGTCAGCGCGGGCAGCACCGCGTGGGACAGCACGTCGCCGATGATCTGCCCGTTCCCGGTGCGGATCGCGTCGATGATGTAGACGCCGGTGGGGTTCTCGATGCGGTCGAGGACCAGCTGGGCGCGGGTGGACGCCCGGTCGCCGAGCGGCAGCCAACCGAGCCAGACCGAGAACACCAGCTTCAGCAGCAGCCCGCCGAAGAACACCGGCGTCGCGTAGGTCAGGATCGCGAGCGCGCGCAGCAGCACGTCGGGCCACTTGTCGCGCAGGTACGCCGCGAGCATGCCGAGCGGGATGCCGAGCACCAGGGCGACGACGAGCGCGTAGAAGACCAGCTCGGCCGTCGCACCGCCGTACTGCAGGATGATCTCGGTCACCGGGCGGTTGTCCGTCACCGACGAACCGAAGTCACCGCGGACGATCTGCCCGAGGTACTCCGCGTACTGCACGATCACGGGCCGGTCGTAGCCGGCGGCGTGCAGACGGTCCTGCAGCTGCGACGGGGTCAGCCGACCGCCGACGCTGGCGGTGATCGGGTTCCCGATGACGCGCATCAGGAAGAACACGAGCGTCACCAGGATGAAGACGGTCGGGAAGATGAGCAGGAAGCGGACGAGGACGTACCGACCGATGCCGCCGCCGGCACGTCGCTGTGCCTGCGGTTTCGTCGGTTCGGAGTCGATCGCCTCCGGGGTCGTGAGGGTCACGGGGTTGGAGCCTTTCGCGGGAGGGTCACGGTGTGGGTGCCGTTCGCGTGACGCCGACAGGGGGCGCTCCTGGTGGGAGCGCCCCCTGTCGGGTGTCGGGGTTACTTGGTGATCGTGCCGTAGCGGAACTTGAACGACGCGTCGAGCTCGACGCCCTTGACGTCCTTGCCGGCCACTGCGACCGACTTGCCCTGCAGCAGCGGCAGCGTCGAGATCTGCGAGGCCTGACGCTCCTGCGCCTGCTCGATGATGTCGGCGCGCTTGGTCTTGTCGGACTCTTCCTGCTCGTCCGCGATCAGCTTCTGGATCGTCGGGTCGTCGTAGTGGTTCTGCACGAAGTTGTCCTTCGTGAAGAACGGCGACAGGTAGTTGTCCGCGTCCGAGAAGTCCGGGAACCAGCCGAGCTGGTACTCCGGGTACGCGTCCTTGGTGCGCTCCGTGGCGTAGGTGGTGTAGACCGTCGACTGGATGTTGACGGTGAACAGACCCGAGGCCTCGAGCTGGGACTTCAGCAGCGCGTACTCGTCGTCCGAAGCCGAGCCGTAGTGGTCCGGTGCGTACTGGATGTTCAGCTCGATCTTGCCGCTGACGCCCGCGTCCGACAGGGTCTGCTTCGCCTTGTCGACGGACGGACCGCCGCTGCCGTTGCCGTACATCGACTTGAACGGCGTCGCCGCACCCGTCAGCCCGTCCGGCACCATCGAGTACACGGGCGAGTAGGTGTCGTTGTAGACCTCCTTCGCCAGGGCGCTGCGGTCGACGACGTCGGCCACGGCCTGGCGGACGGCCAGTGCCTTGGCCTCGTCGGCGTCGGTCTGCCCGGTCCCGAAGGGCTGGGTCTTGAAGTTGAAGACCATGTAGCGGATCTCGCCGCCGGGGCCGTCGATGACCTGGAGCTTGCTGTCCTTGCGCAGCGACGTGATGTCGGTCGGCGTCAGGGAGCGGTACGCCACGTCGACGTCGCCCTTCTGCACGGCGAGCTTCAGGTCGGTCTCCTTGGTGAAGTACTGGGCCGTGACGTCCTTGGTCTTCGCCTTGTCGAGCACGCCGTCGTACTTGTCGTTCGCCTGGTAGGAGATCAGGTCGTTCTCCTTGTAGGACTTGATCACGTACTGGCCGGCGAAGGCGTTGCCCTTGACGATGTCGGCGGAGCTCGTGAGCTTGTCGGCCGAGAAGACGTCTTCGTCGACGATCGGGCCGGCCGGGCTCGAGAGCACCTGGGGCCAGGTCTGGTCAGCGTGGTCCAGGTGGAACACGACGGTGGTGGGGTTCGGCGTGTCGATGCTCTTGAGGTTCGCGAGCAGCGACTGCGGGCCGTTCGCGTTGTTGATCTTGATCTCGCGGTTGAACGAGAACTTGACGTCGCTCGAGGTCAGCTTGTGGCCGTTGGCGAACTCGAGCCCCTTCTTCAGGGTGACCTCGTACGTCGTCGGGTCGGTGAACTCGCCCTTCGTCGCGATGTCCGGCTTGACGTCCGGGCTGCCCGTCGGGGTGTTCATCAGGAACGGGAACACCTGGTTCTGGACGGCGAACGAGCCGTTGTCGTACGAGCCCGCCGGGTCGAGCGACGTGATCTTGTCGGTCGTGCCGATGATCAGGCCGTTCAGGTCGCCGGAGCCGCCGCTGCCGCCGCCCGCGCAGCCGGTCAGGACCAGTGCCGTCGCTGCTGCGCCGGCGCCGATCGCGAGGGCGCGCTTGCCCCACGTGGCGCGGTGGTTGGTGAACACGGATGCCATGTTCGATGCCTTCCTGGTGGTGGTTGCAGGTTCCCTGGACCGGAGGTGGATCGACTGTGTGACCGGTCAGGGACACTCATTGAGAGACACCATGCCACGGAACGGATTCCGGCGGGGGCGATTCTTTTACACCGCTGTAACGCAGGAGACGAGCGCGTACCGCATCATTCCGCCTGCGCGGATCGGCGCGTCGCGCAGGTTCGTTGCGCGGCGCAACTCCGCGGGGTGCTCCGCTCCCCGCTCCCTCCCCGCTCCCCGCTCCCCCGTGCCCTCCCCGCTCCCGGCGCCGCGTGCCCGAGTGGTCGCAACACCCCGCTCACGTCCGCCGAGCGGTCACGAATCGTCGCGCAGGCCGCGCACCACCGACAGACTCCGACCACTCGGCGCGCACCCGACGGGGTGTCGTGACCAGTCAGCGACGCGTCGAGTCACCTCCCCCACCGCCCCGTCTCCGTCGCCGCTCGTCCCCGCTCCCCGCTCCCCGCTTCCCTCCCCGCTCCCGGCGCCGCATGCCCGAGTGGTCGCAACACCCCGCTCACGTCCGCCGAGTGGTCACGAATCGTCGCGCAGGCCGCGCTCCACCGACAGACTCCGACCACTCGGCGCGCACCCGACGGGGTGTCGTGACCAGTCAGCGACGCGTCGCCGGACAGGAGGCCCGGCGCAGCACGGCAGCGCCGGTTGCGCGGGCAGTGCTGGGCGCTCGTCACGCGGCCGAGTCTCAGCAAGGCGGACATCGCGCGACCGCCGGACAGCGTCAACGGTCCGCACGGCCGAGCCTCGGCCAGGCGGACCGCACGCGATCGCCGCACCGTGGCGGCCGCGGCACGACCGCCGGACAGCGGCGGCCGTCCGCACGGCCGAGTCCCACCGGACGGGAGGAGCGTGGCGGGCTGGCAACGAGCCTCCCGTCCGGGGCACAGCCGCCCGGTGCGGCTAGGACGCTTCGGCGTCCGCCCGCAGGCGCATGCGCTGCGCATCGAGGTCGACGAGCTGTCGCTGGATCTCGGCGCGACGCTCGACGTTGCCGTTCGGGTCTGCACGCTGCAGCTGCCCGAGCAGTGACGCCTTGCGCGCGAGCAGGTCGCGTTCGACCAGCGCCACGACGATGCCGCGACAGTAGATCGCCAGGTCCTCGTCGTTGCGGGCGGGGATCGGGGCGAGCGCGAGCTCGGACACCAGGCCGCGGACGGGTGCCGGCACGTCCGAGGACAGCCGGTCGAGCCAGTCCGTGCCGCCGAGCGCGTCGACGTTGGCGACGACGGCGTCGCGGACCACGGCGAGCATCGGCGCCGAGAACGTCGCCGCGGCCGCAAGCCCCAGCAACGGGGCCCCCACCGAGGTCGGCTGCTGCACCATCGCCATCACGGCGTCGCGTTCCATGCGGGTGATCGGGTCGTTCGGCAGTGACCGGATGCCGGCGACGGGCTCGTCGGCGGGCGTGGCGATCTGTCCGCCCGGGCCGGCCTGCCCCTGCGGGACCGAGCCCTGCCCGCGCGCGTGGTCCGCCGACGCCCGCGACCGCGCCCCCTCGACCGCGCGACGGACCTCGCCCATGTCCATGCCGAGCCAGCCGGCCAGTTCGCGCACGTAGCCCTGCGTGAGCGAGCGGTCACGGATGCCTGCGAGCACGGGCGCGGCCGACCGCAGCGCGCTGACCCGGCCCTCGACCGTCTCGAGGTCGTGGCCGTCCAGGGTGCGCCGGATCATGAACTCGAACATCGGGCGCTTGTTCGTGACGAGCCGGCGGATCGCGTCGTCGCCCCGGGCCAGGCGCAGGTCGCACGGGTCGAGGCCGCCCGGCGCGACGGCGACGTAGGTCTGCGCGGCGAAGCGCTGCTCTTCGGCGAACGCGCGTGATGCCGCCCGTTGTCCGGCTTCGTCGGGGTCGAACGTGAAGACGACCTCGCCGTTGGCGTTCGGGTCGCCGCCGCTGACGTCGCCGAGCATCGGCCGCAGCGCCTTGATGTGGTCGACGCCGAACGACGTGCCACACGTGGCCACCGCGGTCGTGACGCCGGCCAGGTGGCAGGCCATGACGTCGGTGTAGCCCTCGACGATGACGACCTGCTTCTGCTTCGAGATGTCGCGGCGGGCCAGGTCGATCCCGTAGAGCACGTGGCTCTTGTGGTAGATCGGGGTCTCGGGGGTGTTGAGGTACTTCGGGCCCTTGTCGTCCTCGAGCAGGCGCCGGGCACCGAAGCCGATCGTGGCACTGGTCACGTCGCGGATCGGCCACATCAGACGCCCACGGAACCGGTCGTAGGGCGAACGGTCCCCCTGGCTGACCAGTCCGGCCGAGACGATCTCCTCGATCGTGAAGCCCTGCCCGCGCAGGTGGTCCCGGAGCACGTCGAACGACTTCGGGGCGAACCCGACGCCGAAGTGCTGCGCCGCCGCCGGGTCGAACCCGCGCTCGCCCAGGAACCGGCGGGCGGGCTCGGCCTGCGGGGTCGTGAGCTGCGCGACGTAGAACTGCAGCGCGGCTTCGTTGGCGGCGATCAACCGCGCACGGGTGTTGTAGTCGGTGCGGGGGCCGTCGCCTTCTTCGTAGTGCAGCGTGAAGCCGATCTTGGCGGCCATCCGCTCGACCGCTTCGGAGAACGTGGTGTGGTCCTGCTTCATGATGAAGCTGAAGACGTCGCCGTCCTCGCCGCAGCCGAAACAGTGGTACCGACCCACCTGGGGACGGACGTGGAACGAGGGTGACCGCTCGTCGTGGAAGGGGCACAGGCCCTTGAGTGAACCCACCCCGGCGGACTTCAGTGTGACGTAGTCACCGACGACGTCGGCGATGTTCACGCGCGCGCGGACCTCGTCGATGTCGTTCCGCGCGATGAGTCCAGCCACCCCACGATCCTAGTTCGCGTGGCTGACGCGCAGGACCGCTCAGACGGGGATGTGGACGGCCTCGCGCTCCCCCACGACGAGCCGCTTGTGCCAGGCGATCGCGCCCTGGTCGGTCAGGTTCGCGACCTGGTCCACCACGGCCCGCAACCGGCCCGCGTCGTCGTGGGCGCCACGCCAGTCGGCCGCGAATCCGGGCTCGAGCGCGTCGTCGGCGCGGGCCGCGACGGCGTCGAGCAGCTCGGTCAGGATGCGGCGCTGGTCTTCGTACACCGGCTGCCGGTCGCCCTGGGTCATCACGAACGCCGCCACGATGCCCTTGAGCACGGCGATCTCGCCGATGATCTCGGGCGGGGTGACGACCGAGGCCGCGAACCGCACGAGCGACCCGGACGCGTACGCCTGCCGCGTGGCGCTGGTGGCCGTCCGCGCGAAGCGGCCGATCAGTTGCGACGTCAGGTTCTTCAGCCGCGCCGCATCCCGCCGTGAGCCGTCGTACGACGTCATCCACAGTGGCAGCGCGCGCAGCCGGTCGAACGCCTCGAGCAGTTCGTCGCGGCTCAGGTCGTCGCCGACCCAGGCGTGCATGGCGGACACGATGTCGTTCTCGCCGACCCGGTCGCCGAGCGCGGCCACGTCGATGAAGCCCGCCACCACGGCGTCCTCGAAGTCGTGCACCGAGTACGCGATGTCGTCGGACAGGTCCATCACCTGGGCCTCGATGCAGCGCTGCCGGCGGGGTGCCCCGTCGCGCAGCCAGGCGAACGCGTCGTGGTCGTCGTCGTAGAACCCGAACTTCGTGCGACCGGACGATGCCTCGCCCACGCCCTGCGACGCCGGCCACGGGTACTTGCACGACGCGTCGAGCGATGCCCGGGTCAGGTTGAGACCGTAGGCACGATCGGCATCGGGCCCGGAGCCGTACACCTTCGGCTCGAGCCGGGTGAGCAGCCGCAGGGTCTGCGCGTTGCCCTCGAAGCCGCCGATGTCGGCCGCCCAGGCGTTCACCGCGGTCTCGCCGTTGTGCCCGAACGGCGGGTGGCCGATGTCGTGCGCCAGACAGGCGGTGTCGACGACGTCGGGGTCGAGCCCGAGCGAGTCGGCGAGCTCGCGGCCGACCTGCGCGACCTCGAGCGAGTGCGTCAGCCGGTTGCGGGCGAAGTCGAGCCCGGTCGTCGGGCTGAGCACCTGCGTCTTGGCGGCGAGCCGACGGAGCGCGCTGGAGTGCAGCAGGCGGGCGCGGTCGCGGGCGAAGTCGCTGCGGCGGTTGCTGTGCTGCTCGGGCAACCACCGCTCGGCGTCGGCCGGCCCGTACGAACTGGTGCTCATCCGCCGCTGTGGTGCAGCTCGGCGGCGGCGAGGACCTTGCGGAACTCGGCGTCGACGTGGCGGCTGTCGAGCCAGCGGTCGGGCAATGCCGTGCGCTTGGGGTGTCCGGCGCGACCGCGGGGCCCCTCGGCGTCGGCGCCCGGGTACGGCGCGTCGTGGTCGAGCTGGCCGAGCAGGTCGGCGATCTCCTGCAGCGAGGATGCCATCGACAGCCCGGACCGGACGTCGCCGCCGATCGGGTACCCCTTGAAGTACCAGGCCACGTGCTTGCGCATGTCGCGGCAGCCCTGGTCTTCGGACCCGAAGAACTCGACGAGCAGCTCGGCGTGCCGCTGGAACGCGACCGCGACCTCGCCCAGGGTCGGCATGTAGCGCAGCCCTTCGCCCCGGAACGCCGCGGCCAGGTCGCCGAACAGCCACGGACGCCCCAGGCAGCCGCGTCCGACGACGACGCCGTCGCAGCCGGTCTCGTCGACCATGCGCAGGGCGTCGGCGGCGGACCAGATGTCGCCGTTGCCCAGCACCGGGATGTCCGTCACCGCTTCTTTCAGGGTGGCGATGGCGGACCAGTCGGCCTGGCCGGAGTAGTGCTCGTTCGCGGTGCGGGCGTGCAGCGACACCGCCGCGACGCCGGCATCCCGCGCGATGCGGGCGGCGTCGAGGTAGGTCAGGTGGTCGGCGTCGATGCCCTTGCGCATCTTGACGGTGACGGGGACGTTGCCCGCGGCCCGGACCGTCTTGGTGACCAGGTCGCGGAACAGGTCGGTCTTCCACGGCAGGGCGGCGCCACCGCCCTTGCGGGTGACCTTGGGCACCGGGCACCCGAAGTTCAGGTCGATGTGGTCGGCACGGTCCTCGGCCACCAGGATCGTTGCGGCTTCGGCGACGGTGTTCGGCTCGACGCCGTACAGCTGGATCGAGCGCGGGGTCTCGGACTCGTGGTGCTGGATGAGCTGCATCGACACGGGCGTGCGTTCGACGAGCGCTCGCGAGGTGATCATCTCGCACACGTAGAGCCCAGCGCCGTACTCGCGGCAGAGCCGGCGGTACGCCATGTTCGTGATGCCCGCCATCGGCGCGAGCACGACGGGCACGTCGACCTCGATGGGGCCGATGCGCAGGGGCTTGCGGGGCGCTTGTGTGATCGTCATACCGGTTCCATCCTCCCACGTCGGCGCCCGCCGGTAGCGTTCTCCACATGACGACCGACGCCATCGCCCGCTTCGACGCCGACGCAGCAGCCCGCGGGCTGCAGGTCGACGTGGTCGAACGTCCCGCAGCCGACTCCCTGGCCCAGGCCGCCGAGCTGCTCGGCATCGACCCGGGCGACATCGTGAAGACCCTGGTGGTGAAGCGCCACGACGGAGACTTCGTGCTGGCGCTGGTGCCCGGCGGCCGCAGCATCGCGTGGAAGAAGCTGCGCGGCGTGGTCGGGGTGAACAAGCTCTCGATGCCCGACGCCGCGACGGCGCTGCAGGCATCGGGCTACGAGCGCGGCACCATCACGCCGATCGGTGCGACCGGTGCGATGCCGGTGTTCGCGGACGAACGCATCGTCGGTCGCCGGGTCGCCCTGGGCGCCGGCCGCCACGGCGCGAGCGCCTTCGTCGACGCGGACGCCCTGATCACCGCCTACGACGCGACCGTCGCGGACATCACCGACGAGGAACCCCAGCGCTAGTCGGGTACCTCGGACCAGTCGCCCTCGGCGCCCGGAACGAAGCACGAGTCGCCCTCACACACGACCGCGTCCGCCAGCAGCGGCTGCAGTCCCGGTACTGCCTGGAGGCCCGGTGCGGCCACCGCGCGCACGTCGAGGTCCGTCATCGGGTCGCCTCCACACCGGCGGCGGCGTCCGCGCTGGCGGTGGCGTCGTCCGCGCTGGCGTCGTCCGTCGCACGCTCGGTCGCCGACGCGACCTCGTCCGGCGTGGTCTCGCGCAGCGCGACGACCTGCCGCAGCACCTGTTCGAACGCCGCCGGGTCCTGTGCCCCGGACACGCCGTACTTGCCGTCGATCACGAAGAACGGCACGCCGTTGATGCCGTACGCCTGGGCCTGCTCCTGATCGGCACGGACGTCGGCGAGCTTGCTGTCGTCACGGAGCGTTGCCAGGACCTCGTCGCGGTCGAGTCCGACCTCGGCGGCCAGGTCGGCCAACGAGGAGTCCTGCCCGACGTGCTCGCCGCGCTCGAAGTAGGCGGTGAACAGCCGCTCCACCATCTCGAGCTGCTTGCCGTGCTGCTTCGCCAGGTGGATCACCTGGTGCGCCTTGACGGTGTTCGTGTGGTGCATCGCATCGAAGTCGTACTGCAGCCCGACCGACCCGGCGATCGCGGTGACCTGGTCGAGCATCTGCTGCGCCTGGTCGACCGGCATGCCCTTGTGGCCCGACAGGAACTCGGCCTCGGTGCCCTCGAAGTCCACCGGGGTGTCCGGGCTCAGCTCGAACGAGTGGTACTCGACCTCGACGCTGCGCCCGTTGTCGTCGGCGCCGAAGGCCCGGACCCCGGCCTCGAACTTGCGTTTGCCGATGTAGCACCAGGGGCACGCGATGTCCGACCAGACATCGACCTTCACAGAGTCATGCATGCTCAACGACAACGCGGCCGCGCCACCGGCATTCCCGGCAGCACGACCGCGTCGTGGGTGGTTCGGCTACGCGCCGATCAACCGCTGCGCGAGGTACCCCTGCAGCTGGTCGAGCGCGACGCGCTCCTGGCTCATCGTGTCGCGCTCACGCACGGTCACGGCCTTGTCGTCGAGGGTGTCGAAGTCCACCGTGATGCAGAACGGCGTGCCGATCTCGTCGTGGCGGCGGTAGCGACGGCCGATCGCGCCGGCGTCGTCGAAGTCGACGTTCCAGGTCTTGCGCAGGTCGTCGGCCAGGCCGCGGGCGACGGGCGACAGCTGCTCGTTGCGGGACAGCGGCAGCACGGCGGCCTTGACGGGCGCCAGACGCGGGTCGAGCCGCAGGACGGTGCGCTTGTCGACGCCGCCCTTCGCGTTCGGGGCCTCGTCCTCGTGGTAGGCGTCGAGCAGGAAGGCCATCAGGGCACGGGTCAGTCCGAACGACGGCTCGATCACGTACGGCACGTACTTCTCGTTGGCCGCCTGGTCGAAGTAGCGCAGGTCCTTGCCCGAGGACTCGATGTGGTTGTTGAGGTCGAAGTCGGTGCGGTTCGCGACGCCCATCAGCTCGCCCCACTCCGAGCCCTGGAAGCCGAAGCGGTACTCGATGTCGGCGGTGGCGTCAGAGTAGTGCGCACGTTCGCCGTCCGGCACGTCGAAGCGGCGCAGGTTCTCCGGGTCGATGCCCAGGTCGGTGTACCAGGCGATCGAGTCCGCGATCCACTGCTCGTAGTGGGTCTGGGCCTCGGCCGGCGGAACGAAGTACTCGATCTCCATCTGCTCGAACTCGCGCGTGCGGAAGATGAAGTTGCCGGGCGTGATCTCGTTGCGGAACGCCTTGCCGACCTGGCCGATGCCGAACGGGGGCTTCATGCGGCTGGTCGTGACGACCTGCGCGAAGTCGACGAAGATGCCCTGCGCGGTCTCGGGGCGCAGGAAGTTCAGGCCCTCTTCGGACTCGACCGGGCCCAGGTAGGTCTTGAGCATGCCGGAGAACTCACGGGGCTCGGTCCACTGGCCGCGGGTGCCGCAGTTCGAGCACGCGATCTCGGCCATGCCACCCTCGGGCGGACGGCCCTTCTTGGCGGTGAACGCCTCGATCAGGTGGTCCTCGCGGAACCGGTGGTGGCAGTGCAGGCACTCGACCAGCGGGTCGGTGAACGTCGCGACGTGGCCAGAGGCCTCCCACACCTTGCGGGGCAGGATGACGGCCGAGTCCAGGCCCACCATGTCGCCACGGCCGCGGACGAACCGCTGCCACCACTGGCGCTTGATGTTCTCCTTCAGCTCGACACCGAGGGGCCCGTAGTCCCATGCGGAGCGGGATCCGCCGTAGATCTCACCCGACTGGAAGACGAACCCGCGGCCTTTGGCGAGGGCGATGACCGAGTCGAGACGGGAGGGCTGAGCCAAGGAGAACTCCATCGGGGTCGCCGAGCTGGATGCCCGGTGCAGGAAAGGTACCGGGCCAGACTAACGGGCGCGCGCCGGGGCCAGCACGTCGGCCACGGCGTCGACGTCCGTGGTGTCGTTCCAGTGGTGGAACGCCAGCCGCAGCCGTCCGGCACGCCCCGACGCGGTGATGCCCGCCGCCGTCAGCGCTGCCAGCCCCGCGCCGGACGGGTCGGGCAGGGTCATCACGGCCTGCGACTGCCGACCCACGCCGAGCGCGTCGGCCAGCTGGTCCGCGAGACCGGCACCGTGCCTCCAGACCGCAGCCATGTCGAGCGACGCGACGTGCCGCAGGGCGGCGACCGCGCCGGGCCAGGCCTGCCAGGCCGGGGACACGTCGAACTGTCGGGCATCGTCGGCCAGCTGCATGGCGGGGCCGTAGCACGACGACCACACGTCGGCACCGGCGTACCAGCCGGCCTGGGTCGGACGCAGCCACGCGAGCGCCGCGTCGGAGACGGTCATGAAGGCGACGCCGCGTGGGGCGCAGAGCCACTTGTAGGCGTGCGTGACCGTGACGTCGTAGGGCGCGGCGTCGACGGGCAGCACCCCGGCCGCCTGCGTCAGGTCACACAGCGTCCGGGCACCGACGTGCTGTGCGGCGCGGACGACGGCTGCGGAGTCGACCACCGCTCCGGTGGCGGACTGCACGGCCGACCACGCGACCAGTGACGTGTCGGTCGTCAGCGACGTCGCCAGGGACGCGAGCGGGACACTCCGGACCCGGATGCCGCGGTGGGCCTGCGCCAGGAACGGGAAGACGATCGAGCTGAAGTCGCCGTCGGGCACCACGACCTCGGCACCGTCCGGCAGCGCGGCAGCGACGACCGCGGTCATCGCCGAGGTCTGGGACCCGGTCGCGACCCGGTCGGCGGTGACCCCGACGATGTCGGCGAACAGCGCGCGGCCCTCCTCGACCAGGGCGCCGTACCGCACCGGGCTCGACGCGGCGCGTTCCCACTCGGCCAGGTCGGCGCGCATCGCCGCGAGGGTGCCGTGGGTCGGCAGCCCGGCGGTGCAGGCGGCGAGGTAGCCGCGTCCGTCGACGTAGGAGTCCATGTCGCCCATGGTCGGCCTGAGAGACCCATCACACCAGGGCAGGATCCTTTGCCCTGCCATAACATGACGTTGTGGAGACGATCGACCTGCAGCTGCTCAAGGTCCTGCGTGCCGTGGCGGACGCGGGCTCGATCACCGGAGCCGCTACCGCCCTCGGGTACAGCCAGCCGGCCGTCAGCCAGCTGCTCCAGCGCGCCGAGCAGCGCCTGGGGCACGCGCTCGTTCTCCGTGGGGCCCGTGGCGTGACCCTGACCGAGTCCGGGCGGGTCCTGGCCGACCACGCCCTGCACGTGCAGGCGGCCCTGGCTGCGGCGCGCGAGGACTTCGACGCCGTCGGGGGACTCACGCGCGGTCGGGTGCGGATCGCCGGGTTCCCGAGTGCGTCCTCCACCCTGGTGCCGGCGGTCCTGGCCACGATGGCGGCGACGGTGCCGGGCGTGAGCACGACGTACGTCGAGGTCGAGCCGCCCGAGGCGCTCGGCATGCTCCGTCGCGGCGAGGTCGACGTCGCGCTGACCTTCACGTACGTCGGAGACGAGGTCGTGGTCGATCCGACGCTGCTGACGCGGGCGATCGGGCGGGACCCGCTGGCGCTCGTGCGGTCAGGAGGCTCGGCACCGTCCGACGCCGGGGCTGCGGCGGTCGTCGACCTGGCGACACTGCGGGACGCGCGCTGGATCGGCGGGTGTCCGCGGTGCCGTGGCCACCTGCTCGCCTCGTGCGCGACGGCCGGGTTCACGCCGGACATCGTCCTCGAGACCGACAACGCGGCGGCCGTCGTGGGACTCGTCGCGGCGGGGCTCGGCGTGGCGCTGCTCCCCCGGCTGGCGCTCGCGACGACGGTGATCCCCGACGGCGTCACGGTCGACCCCGTGCACGACGACCTGGCCCGGCGCGTCGAGGTCGTCGTCGCGAGCGGGGCCGAGCGGGTGCCGAGCGTCGGTGCGACCCTCGAGGCCGTGGCCTCCGCGTCCGCGCTGCTGGAGTAGCGCGGGCGCGCCGCTGGCGGAGCGCCGCCGCGCTGCTGGCGTAGCGCGGGGACGGCGCGGGCCGAGCGCCGCCGCGCCGCCCACCCATCTGCCGGATCGCACCCACTGGCGGACATCGCGCCCCGGCGCACCAGGGCGCGATGTCCGCACCGGGGTGCGACGCGACCCACCGCGGGTCCGGACCGCCGTGCCGGACGTGCGCCGTGCCTCCCGTCCGGTGATCGCGCAGCGGACCGCGTCAGGCGGTCGGCGTGTCGACCGCGCCGCCGAAGCGCCGGTCGCGACGGGCGTACTGCTCCACCGCGGCCCACAGGTCCGCGCGCCGGAAGTCCGGCCAGAGCCGGTCGAGGAACACCATCTCGGCGTACGCGGACTGCCACAGCAGGAAGTTGCTGGTGCGCTGCTCACCCGAGCTGCGCAGGAACAGGTCGACGTCGGGCATCTCCGGCACGTACATCCGCTTGGCGATCGCCTTCTCGGTGACCTGGCTCGGCTTGAGCCTGCCGCTGGCGACGTCCTCGGCCAGGGAGCGCACGGCGTCGGCGATCTCGTTCCGACCGCCGTAGTTGACGCACATCGTCAGGGTCAGGACGTCGTTGTTCGCGGTCATCTGCTCGGCGGTCTCGAGCTCGTCGATGACACTCCGCCACAGCCGCGGTCGTCGCCCGGCCCAGCGCACCCGGACACCCCACTCGTTGAGCTGGTCTCGGCGGCGGCGGATCACGTCGCGGTTGAAACCCATCAGGAACCGGACCTCTTCCGGGGAGCGCTTCCAGTTCTCGGTCGAGAACGCGTACGCGCTGATGTGCCTGACCCCGACCTGGATGCCCCCGGCGACGACGTCGAGCAACGAGGCCTCGCCGGCCTTGTGGCCTTCGATGCGTGTCAGCCCGCGGCCGTTCGCCCACCGGCCGTTGCCGTCCATGACGATCGCGACGTGCTCGGGGACGAACCGCTGCGGGATCGCCGGGGGTGTCTCGCCCGTCCAGTCGATCGGCCGGAAGGGGTCGGCGGCGTCGGATCGGCGGGGGCTCATGCGGTGGGGTTCCTTCGCTGGCGGGCGGGTGACGAGGCGGTGGTTCGGGAGCGGTGCCGCGCCCGGTCAGTGGTCGGGCTGTGGGACGGGTGGTGCCGGTGTTGCCGTGACGGCGCGCGCGACCGCGGCCACCCCGTCGTGGCCCGACCCGTCGTGCACCGGCACCACGGCGGGGTGTTCGGAGCGGTCGACGTGCGGCAGCGACTTGAGCGATCGTTCCAGGTGCCACTGGGCGTAGGCCGCGACCACGCCGGAGGCTCGCGAACGCGTCCGCTCGTCCGCCACGTCGACGCTCGCCCAGTCCCCCGCCAGCAGCGACCCGAGGGTCGCCAGGGTCGCCAGGTCGAGTCGCGGCGACCCGGGAGGCGCCGCGCTGTTCGCGACGACCCCCCCGAGCTGCACCACGAACGCCGAGTGCGGTCCGGGCTCACCCGTGACGGCGCAGTCCGAGAACGACGGCGCCCACCCCGCGATGCTCATCGCCCGCAGCAGGTACGAGTCGAGCGTCGCGCTCGGCATGTGCTCGCCGCGGGACAGCGACCGCAGCGCGCCGACGAGCAGCAGGTACTGCTGCAGTCCCGCGTCCGCCTCGCTCAGTCGGTCGGCGGTCTCGACCATCGCGCTGGCGGCCGTGTACGCGCCGTAGTCCGCGACGATCTGCGCGCCGTACGAGCCGAGCGACTCGGCCTGCGTGACGATGTCGAGCGAGCGCCCCTCGTAGAACTGGGCGTCGACCACCATGAAGGGCTCGAGGCGGCTGCCGAACTTCGATCCGGTCCGACGGACACCCTTCGCGACGGCGCGGATCTTGCCGTGCTGCCGGCTGAGCATGGTGACGATGCGGTCCGCCTCACCGAGCTTGTGGGTGCGGAGCACGACGCACTCGTCCCGGTACAGCGGCATGCCCCCAGTATCCCCCGTGCCCACGACACCGCGCGCCGGGGTGGGGTCGGCGCGGGGTCGGTCGGATCACGCGTGGTGGGTCGATCCGCGCATGGTGGGTCGGATCTTCCGGCCCACCACGGGCGATTCGGCCACCTGCGGCACGCAACGACACGGGACCGGCACCGGGCCGGCGCGGGTGGCGGCGGGCCGGCGCGGGTGGCGGCGGGCCGGCGCGGGTGGCGGCGGGCCGGCGCGGGTGGCGGCGGGTGGGTCGTTCCGGCACCGGACAGGAGGCGCGGTGCGCGTCGGACCCGCACCGCGCCTCCTGGCCGTGGTGGCGCCCACCGCACGGACCGCGCCCCCGCAACGACATCGCGCCCCGTCAGGACGGGGCGCGATGCGTGGAGCGGGGTGCGACGCCTAGGCCGAGACGAGCTCCGGGGCAGCACCGGAGGCAGCGCCGGCACGCACCGCACGGTTGACGGCCGAGACGATCGCCTTCAGCGACGCCGTGGCGATGTCGGCGTCGATCCCGACGCCCCACAGGCGGACCCCGTCGACGTCGAGCTCGACGTACGACGCGGCCTTGGCGTCACCCGAGGCGCTCATCGTGTGCTCCGAGTAGTCGTACAGCGTGACCGCGACGCCCTGCTCGCGCATGACCGACAGGAACGCGTCGATCGGCCCCGTGCCCGCGGCGTCGGCGGTGACGGCACCGTCGTCGACGCGCATCGCGACGGACAGCTTCGTCGTGCCGTCGAAGTCGCTCGACGTCGCGGTCTTCGTGATCTCGTACCGGCCCCACTTGTCGTCCTCGATGGAGGACGGCAGGTACTCGTCGCGGAACAGGTCCCAGATCTTGTCCGAGGTGAACTCGCCGCCCTCGACGTCGGTGCGCTGCTGCACGACGCCGGAGAACTCGATCTGCAGCTTGCGGGGCAGGTCGATCGCGTGGTCGGTCTTGAGCAGGTAGGCCACCCCGCCCTTGCCGGACTGGGAGTTGACGCGGATGACCGCCTCGTAGGACCGGCCGATGTCCTTCGGGTCGACGGGCAGGTAGGGAACCGCCCACGCGACGTCGTCGATGGACCCGCCCGCGGCGTCGGCCTTGGCCTGCATCGCGTCGAAGCCCTTCTTGATGGCGTCCTGGTGCGAGCCGCTGAACGCCGTGTACACCAGGTCGCCGGCCCAGGGCTGCCGCTCCGGCACGGGCAGCTGGTTGCAGTACTCGACCGTGCGCTTGACCTGGTCGATGTCCGCGAAGCTGATCTCCGGGTCGATGCCCTGCGTGAACAGGTTCATGCCGAGGGCGACCAGGTCGACGTTGCCGGTGCGCTCCCCGTTGCCGAACAGGCAGCCCTCGATGCGGTCGGCCCCGGCCATGTAGCCGAGTTCGGCCGCGGCGACGGCGGTACCGCGGTCGTTGTGGGGGTGCAGCGACAGGATGACGTCCTGGCGGTGGGACAGGTTGCGCGACATCCACTCGATCGAGTCGGCGTAGACGTTCGGCGTCGCCATCTCGACCGTGGCAGGCAGGTTGATGATGACCTTGCGCTCGGGCGTCGGCTGGAAGACCTCGAGCACGGCGTTGCAGATCTCCAGTGCCACGGGCAGCTCGGTGCCGGTGTACGACTCGGGCGAGTACTCGTAGTAGATCGTCGTGTCGTGCTGCAGTGTGGCTTCGGCGGCCTTGCACAGCTTCGCTCCGGCGACCGCGATGTCGACGACGCCCTGCACATCGGTGCGGAAGACGACCTCGCGCTGCACGATCGACGTCGAGTTGTACAGGTGCACGATGGCCTGCTTCGCGCCGTCGATCGCCTCGTAGGTGCGCTGGATCAGGTGCTCACGAGCCTGGGTCAGGACCTGGATCGTGACGTCGTCGGGGATCGCGCCCTGGTCGATCAGGCTGCGGACGAAGTCGAAGTCGGTCTGCGAGGCGCTCGGGAACCCGACCTCGATCTCCTTGTAGCCCATCCGCACGAGCAGGTCGAACATCGCGCGCTTGCGTTCGGCGTCCATCGGGTCGATCAGGGCCTGGTTGCCGTCACGCAGGTCGACGGCACACCAGCGCGGGGCCTTGTCGATGCGCTTCGTGGGCCACGTGCGGTCCGGCAGGTCGACGGCGATCTGCTCGTGGAAGGGGACGTACTTGTGGATCGGCATCCCGGAGGGGCGCTGCGTGTTCTGCATCGGTCGTTCGCTTTCGGTTCGTCAGGTGGTGTCGGCCGACGACAGACTCCGCGACGAGGTGGGCCGTTGTCAGGCCTCGTCGCGGCAGCGAAGGAGGAGGAGCGCCGAGTACATCGATCCAACGGTAGCACCGGCGCGACCCCGTGTGACAGGGCAGTCCGTGCGGGGGTCACGGGTTCCTGTTCGCCGGTCGACCGGTCGACTGGTCACGACACCCCGAGCGCTGGCGCTCACTGGTCGCAGAACGTCGCTGGAGCAGCCCCCGATCGACGTTCCATGACCAGTCGGTGAACGCGAACGGGGTGTTGCGACCTCTCGCGAGCGCCCACACCGGATCGACGGCGGACCGCAGTCCGCGCGGACGCCAGCGCCACAGGCCGCGCGTCAGTCGACCGCGAGCGCCTCGGTCGGCGGCACGCGCATCGCGCGCCGCACCGGCGCGACCGTCGCCGCGACGGCGAGGAGCAGCGCGCCGACGACCACGATGACGATCGTCATCGGCGGCAGCACGGGCGCTCCGACGCTGCCGAGCGACCCGAGCAGGGTCTGCCCGCCGACCCAGCCGTACAGGGTGCCCAGCACGAGCCCGGTCAGGACTGCTGCGACGACCATCTGCACCGCCTCGGTGATGATCATGCGGCGGACCTGTGCGCCGGTCAGCCCGAGCACCCGCAGCAGACCGAGCTCGCGGCGCCGCTGCAGCACGCCGAGCGCCAGCGCGTTCACGACCCCCACGGCAGCGATGACCGCGGAGAACCCGACGATGACGCTGACGACGCCGTTCACCTGCACGAAGAAGTCCCGCACCGCCTGCACCTGTTCGGCACTGCCACCCTGCACCTGACCGCTGACCTCGGCTTCGAGCACGCGCTGCATCATGCCGAGCGCGACCGCGAAGGTGACCAGCAGCGTGACGCCGATGACCAGGCCGATGGTGGCGCGGGCCGCACGGCCGGGGGCGCGCAGGGCGTTGCGGCCGGCGAGCAGCACGACGGGGTCCTTCGCTCCGATCCGTCCGATCAGCGCCAGCACCGGGGGCATCACGATGGTCGACCCGACGGCCACGCCGGCGAAGGACACGAAGCCGCCGAGCGCTGCCGGCAGCACCGCGACCGGGGTCGATCCGCTGAGCACCAGACCGAGCAGCATGAGCGCGCCGCCGCCGGCCATCAGGATGATCGCCCAGACCTTGCGCGCCGTGCCGGAGCGCAGGTCGTCGTGGCTCGGTTCGATGCCCGAGGAGAGCGCCTGCAACGGGGTGACGCTGAGCACGCGCTTCGATCCGACGGCGAACGCTGCCCAGGTGGCGAGCACCACGGCGACGATCGGCAGGACGAGCTGCCACGGCACGAGCGTGTACGAGGTGTCCGGCAGGAAGCCGTTCTGCCGCAGGATCGCGACGAACAGGGCGCTGAGACCCGTGCCGGCGACCGTTCCGACGAGTCCGCCGACCACGCCGACCACCAGGCCCGCACGGGTGATCCGTGCCCGGAGGGACGCCCCGGTCGCGCCGACCAGACGCTGGAGTGCGATGACCCGGGTCTGCCCGGCGATGAGCGTGGCGCACGTGTTGGCGGTGACGATCGCCCCGACGTACAGGGCGATGCCGAGGAACAGCCACCCGATGACGTCGAGGATCGACTTCACCGCGGCGAGGTCCGACAGCCCGGCCGCGCCGAGCGCCTGGGTCACGATGCCGGGCGCGATGACCAGGGCGGACCCGAAGGTGGTGCCGAGTGCTGCCACCAGGATCGTGGCGCGGAAGTCACGGAGGGTGTTCACGCTGCGGCCTCCATCCCCAGCATGGTGGCCGAGATGTCGGCGGCGGACATGGCGGGTCGATCGGCCACGATGCGACCGTCGGCCAGGAACAGGATGCGGTCCGCGTTGGCGGCTGCGGACGGGTCGTGCGTGACCATCACGACGCTCTGCCCCCACTCGGCGACCGCACCGCGCAGGATGGCGAGCACGTCGCGTCCGGTGCGGGAGTCGAGGGCGCCGGTCGGTTCGTCCGCGACCACGACGGCCGGACGCGATGCCAGCGCACGGGCGATCGCGACGCGCTGCTGCTGCCCACCGGACAGCTGGTGCGGACGGTGTGTCAGCCGGTCGCCGAGCCCGAGCTGGTCGACGAGTCGGTCGATCCAGGCGGTCTCGTCCCGTGAGGGCTTGTGCCCACCGAGCAGGAACGGCAGCTGGATGTTCTCGCTGACGTCGAGCGTCGGCACGAGGTTGAACGACTGGAACACGAACCCCAGACGACGGCGCCGGAGCTCGGTCAGGTCCTTGTCGCCGAGCTGGGTGATGTCCGTGCCGTCGATCTGGATGCGGCCGGCCGACACGGCGTCGAGCCCGGCCGCGACGTGCATCAGGGTCGACTTGCCCGAACCAGAGGGCCCCATGACCGCGGTGAACTCGCCCGCGCCGATGTCGACGCTGACGTCGTCGAGCGCGGTCACCCGGCGCGCGGCGTCGCCGTAGTGCTTGGACACGTGGTCGAGTCGGATGATCGGAGCGTGGCTGGTGGTCATGGGTCAACCATGGCTGCCGGGAGGCCATGCTCGCGTCGGTCCTGCGACTCCTGTGGATGGATCGCTGTGTCCACATCCACGGCCGCGGCTCATCCTGTCGGATGACACCGCCGTCGTGCCGACGGCGACCGCCGGGTCACTCCTTCGTGACCAGCCCGTGCTCGTGTGCGAACACGACCAGGCGGACGCGGTCACGCAGCCCGAGCTTGGTGAGCACGCGCGACACGTGCGTCTTGACGGTCGCCTCGCTGACGTACTCGTGCTGGGCGATCTCGCTGTTGCTGAACCCGCGGGCCGCCAGGTCGAAGATCTCCCGCTCGCGCGGCGTCAGGTCACCCACGGACGCCGGCACGTTCGCGGCACGCTCGGCGGTGTCGTCGTAGCGGCGCAGGAGCTCGCGGGTGGCAGAGGCGGCGAACACGGCGGTCCCCGCGTGCACGGTCCGGACGGCGGCGAGCAGGAACTCGGGGTCGGCGTCCTTGAGCACGAACCCGCTCGCACCGGCGCGGATCGCCTTCGCCGCGGCCTCGTCGAAGTCGAACGTGGTCAGCACGAGCACCTTGGTGCCGTCCGGGCCCGAGTCGTCGACGATCGCCGCCGTCGCGGAGATGCCGTCCATCACCGGCATCCGGACGTCCATCAGCACGACGTCGGGCCGGTGCCGTCGGACGAGTTCGACGCCCTCGGCGCCGTCGCCGGCCTCGCCCACGAACTGCAGGTCGGGCTGGGAGTCGATGAGCATGCGGATGCCGGTGCGGAAGAGCGCCTGGTCGTCGACGAGTGCGACGCGGATGGGGGTGGTGGTCATCGGGCGGTGCGCTCCTGGTCCATCGGGGTGACGAGCCCGCGGGGCATCTGTCCGCTGGCGGGGTGTGCGGGCATCCGGACGGCGACGGCGAAGTCGTCCCCGCGGGGCCCCGCGGTCATGCTCCCCCCGGACATGGTGGCACGCTCCCGCATGCCGACCAGACCGTGTCCGGTGCCCGGTCCAGCGCGTCCGTCGTCCGCGCGGCGGTTCACCACGTCGATCTCGACGGTGTCGGGGCGGTAGGTCAGGGTGGTCTGCACGGGTGTCCCCTGCTCGCCGTGCTTGTACGCGTTCGTCAGGCTCTCCTGCACGATCCGGTACACGGCGAGCTGGGTGGACGTCGGCAGCTTCGTCGGGTCGCCGCGTCGTTCGACCCGCACGTCGAGTCCGACCTGGCGCATCTCGCCCACGAGTCGCTCGATGTCGTCCACGTCGGGTGTGGGGGTGGTGCCCTGCTCGTGTCGGAGCGCGCCGAGCAGTTCACGGACGTCGCCGAGCGCCCGACGCGCGGTGCCGGAGATGGTGTCGAGTGCCTGGTCCGCGATGGCGGGATCGGCCTTCAGCGCGTACCGGGCGCCGTCGGCTTGGGCGATCACCACGGCGAGCGAGTGCGCCACGATGTCGTGCATGTCGCGGGCGATCCGCACGCGCTCTTGCTCAACGGCCACGGCGCGGTCGGCCCGGGCGGCGTCGCGCTCGGCCAACAGCTGCGCTTCGCGGCTCATCCGGGCGGTCTGCCGGGTCCGGGCGACGATCCCGGCCAGCCAGGGCAGCAGCAGGACCGCGAGCACGACGGCCAGCGTCGCGATGGTGACCTGCGCGGACTCCTGCAGGGGCGTCGTCATCGACGGTGCGCTGATCCGTCGGAGGTAGTCGGGGATGCCGATGTACGCGGCTGCGACGAACCCGCCGAGGATCGCGGACACCAGTCCGGCGATCCGGACGCGCCGACTGCCGTAGGCGGCCGTCGTGTAGACGACCGCGGGGATGAACAGGTCGGCGGCGTCCGGCTGCTGCATCGTCGCCATCTGCAGCACGGCCCCGACCCAGGCGATCGCCAGGGCGAGCCCCGGGGAGAGCCGTCGGAACGCGAGCGCCACGGTCAGGACGACCACGACGACGTACGACACGGGCCCGTCGATGCCCCGAGCGGTCAGGACGCTGACGAGCAGCCCGAGCAGGACGGCGACCGACACGTCGGTGACGATCTGGACGCGCAGCAGGGGACGGAACACCCGTCCACGGTACGTCGAGCCGGTCACCCGCGCGTCGTTCGCCGGGATGACCCGCACCCGCCGGTCAGAAGCCGAGCCGACCGAGCTGCTTGGGGTCACGCTGCCACTCCTTGGCGACCTTGACGCGGATGTTCAGGTAGACGTGGCGACCGCCGAGCAGCGCCTCGATCTCCGCGCGGGCCCGGGTGCCGACGTCCTTCAAGCGTTCGCCCTTGTGGCCGATGACGATGGACTTCTGGCTGTCCCGCTCGACGAACAGGTTCGCGAAGATGCGCAGCGGACCGTTCGGGTCGTCGTCGGGGTCCGGCTCGACCATGTCCTCGATGAGCACGGCGAGCGAGTGCGGGAGTTCGTCGCGGACACCCTCGAGCGCGGCCTCGCGGATGAGCTCCGAGATGCGTTCCTCGTCGGTCTCCTCGGTGATCGCCTCGGCGCCGTAGAGCGCCGGGGACTCGGGCATCAGCTTCGTGATCTCGCCGAGCAGGGCCTCGAGCTGCGTCCCCTTCGTGCCCGACGTCGGCACGATCGCGTCCCACTCACGCAGGGCGGACACCGCGAGCAGCTGCTCGGCGATCTTCTCCTTGCCAGCGCGGTCGATCTTGGTGACGATCGCCACCTTCTTGGCGCGCGGGAAGTGGTCGAGGGTCTCGTTGATGAACCGGTCACCCGGGCCGATCGGCTCGTTCGCCGGCACGCAGAACCCGATCACGTCGACGTCGCCGAGCGTGGACTGCACCAGGTCGTTGAGCCGTTCACCGAGCAGGGTCCGCGGGCGGTGCACGCCCGGGGTGTCGACGATGATGACCTGCCCGTCGGGACGGTGCACGATCCCGCGGATCGCCCGCCGCGTGGTCTGCGGCTTCGACGAGGTGATCGCGACCTTCTCGCCGACCAGGGCGTTCGTCAGCGTGGACTTGCCGACGTTCGGCCGACCGACGAACGAGACGAAGCCGGCGCGGAAGACGGGGGTGGAGGCGGAGTCGGAGTCGGGGGTGCTCATGCGTGCGTCGTTCCTGTCGTGGTCGGTGCGGTGCCGTCAAACGCCCGCTCGGCGCCGGAGAGGGCGTCGGTGCGCTCGGCGAGCACGGAGATGAGGTGGCGGCGTTTGCCCTCGACGCGATCGGCCGTCAGCACGACGCCGGACACCGTCACGGACTCGCCGGCCGTGGCCAGGTGGCCGAGCTCCTTGGTCAGCAGGCCACCGGCGGTGTCGACGTCGTCGTCGTCGAGGTCGACACCGAACAGGTCGCCCAGGTCGTCGATCGGCATCCGGGCCGAGATGCGCCAGAGGCCGGCCGAGACCTCGACCCGGTCGATCACGGTGCGGTCGTACTCGTCGGAGATGTCACCGACGAGCTCTTCGATGAGGTCCTCCATCGTGACCAGCCCGGCGACCCCGCCGTACTCGTCGACGACCAGCACCAGGTGGTTCTTTGCCGCCTGCATGTGCCGGAGCGTCTCGTCGGCGTGCTTGGACTCCGGGACGAACTCGGCCGGGCGCAGCAGCGAGGTGACGACCCGTCCGCCGGCGTTCTTGCTCTCGTACAGTGCGCGGGCCAGGTCGCGCAGGTACACCACGCCCAGGACGTCGTCGCTGTCGCGGCCGGTGACGGGCATGCGCGACACACCGGTGGCCAGGAACTGCTCCATCACGGCGGACAGGGTGTGCGCGGCGTCCGCCGTGACCATGTCCGTGCGCGGGACCATGACCTCGCGCACCAGGGTGTCGCTGAACTCGAACACCGAGTGGATCAGTTCGCGGTCGTCGACCTCGAGCACGTTGCTCTCGGTGGCTTCGTCGACCAGGGACAGCAGCTGCTCTTCGCTCGAGACGCTCGACGTGCTGCCGTTGCGCCCGGGGGTCACCCGGTCGCCGATCAGCACGAGCAGGTCGGCGAGCGGTCCGAGCACGATGCGCACACCGTGCACGAGTCCACCGGTCGCCCCGACCAGGGCGTCGGCGTGCGCCCGGCCGACGCTGCGCGGGCTGGAGCCGACCAGGACGAACGACACCGCGGTCATGATCGCCGCGGACACGATGAGCGCGACCCACCAGGTGTCGAGCACCGTGAACAACGCGATGGTCACCAGGACGGCCGCGGCCGTCTCGGCGAGCACCCGGAAGAAGTTGAGCGCGTTGACGTGCGCCCCGACGTCGTCGGCGATGGCCTCGATCGCCCGTCGGCGCTTGTGCCCGCGGGCGATCTCGTCGAGGTCGGCTCGGGAGAGCACGCCGAGCGCGGCGTCCGACGCGGCGAGCAACCCGCCGAGGACGACGAGCACGAACGCCACCGCGAGCAGGACGGCGACGAGCAGCACTGCGGTCACCGCCCCCGACGCTGTGCGGCGAAGGCGGTCAGGATCTCCCCCTGCAGCCCGAACATCTCGGCCTTCTCGTCGGGTTCGGCGTGGTCGAACCCGAGCAGGTGCAGGATCCCGTGGCACGTGAGCAGCAGCAACTCGTCGGTGGTCGAGTGCCCGGCGGTCTTCGCCTGCGCCTCGGCGACCTGCGGGCAGAGCACGATGTCCCCGAGCAGTCCGGCGGGGGTGGGGTCGTCCTCGGTGCCCGGTCGGAGCTCGTCCATCGGGAAGCTCAGGACGTCGGTGGGCCCGGGTTCGTCCATCCACCGCACGTGCAGCTGCTCCATGGCGCCTTCGTCGACCAGCACGATCGCGAGTTCGGCGTCGGCGTGGACGTGCATCGCGTCGAGCGCGAAGGCGGCGAGCCGCTGGACGGCGTCGTCGTCGATCTCCACGCCGGACTCGTTGTTGAGCTCGATGCTCACCGGGGGCCTCCTCGGTTGTCGTCCGTCGGCCAGGGGCTGCCCTGGCGGTCCTGCGGCGGGCGTCCGCGACGTTCCGCGCGGTTCACACCGGCCGGGTTCGGCGTCGGTGGGGTGCCGCGTCCGCCCGGTCGGTGTCCGGCCTGTTCGGCGAGTCGCTGCTCGTCGTAGACGGTGTAGGCGTCGACGATGCGCCCGACCAGGGTGTGTCGCACCACGTCTTCGCTGCCGAGCCGGGCGAAGTGGATGTCGTCCACCTCGGACAGGATCTGCGTGACGATCCGCAGACCGGAGACGTTGCCGGGCAGGTCGACCTGGGTGATGTCACCCGTGACCACCATCTTCGAGCCGAAGCCCAGGCGGGTCAGGAACATCTTCATCTGCTCGGGCGTCGTGTTCTGCGCTTCGTCGAGCACGACGAACGAGTCGTTGAGCGTCCGCCCACGCATGTAGGCGAGCGGCGCGACCTCGACCGTGCCGGCCGCCAGCAGCTTCGGCACGAGCTCGGGGTCCATCATCTCGTTGAGCGCGTCGTACAGCGGCCGCAGGTACGGGTCGATCTTGTCCGTCAGGGTGCCGGGCAGGAACCCGAGCCGTTCACCGGCCTCGACCGCCGGCCGGGTCAGGATGATGCGGGTGACCTCGCGCCGCTGCAGGGCCTGGACGGCCTTCGCCATCGCCAGGTAGGTCTTGCCGGTCCCCGCGGGTCCGATGCCGAACGTGATGGTGTTCTCGTCGATGGCGTCGACGTAGCGTCGCTGCCCGTCCGTCTTCGGGCGGACCGACTTGTTGCGGCTCGACACGATCGGCGCACCGAACACGTCGGCGGGGCTGCGCGCTTCGTCGATGATGCGCGCCGAGGTCGGGATGTCGCCCTGGCCGATGTCCTGGCCACGCTTGACCATGCCGACGAGCTCGTCGACGAGCGCGCGGGCACGGGCCACGTCGCGCTCCGGGCCGGTGAGGGAGACCTCGTTGCCACGGACCAGGACCCGGACACCCGGGTACTGGCGTTCGACGGTCTTGAGCAACCGGTCCTGCGGACCGAGGAGCTGGACCATCGCGATCCCGTCGACGCTGAGTTCCGAGACCGCTTCGGTCTCGGTGGGTGCGGATTCGTCAGCTGGCAAGGGTGCCTTCCTGCAGGTCGCCTGCGAGTACGTGCGCGTGCACGTGGAACACGGTCTGTCCGGCGGCTTCGCCGGTGTTGAAGACGAGACGGTACTGTCCGCCAGCGCGCTCGTCGGCGATGCGCTGTGCGGTGGCCACGATGTGGGCGAGGAGTCCGGGATCCCCGGCGGCGAGCTCGGTCACGTTGGCGTAGTCCTCGGTCTTGGGGACGACGAGCACGTGCACGGGCGCCTTCGGGGCGACGTCCTCGAACGCGATGACCCGGTCGTCCTCGGCGACGACGGTCGCCGGGATCTCACGCGCGATGATCTTCGAGAAGACGCTGCTCATGGTCCCATCGTAGGACGCGCCACCGACCGGCACACCGGGCGTCACCAGCGTCCGAGCCGGGCCTGCAGCACCGCGAGGGCGGCCGGACCGGCGGTGGAGGTCCGCAGCACCGTGTCGCCGAGCCGGACCCGGACGGCACCAGCGGCTTCGAGCCGGTCGAGCTCCGAGCCGTCGATGCCCCCTTCGGGCCCGACGACCAGGACGATCTCGGTCGCGTCGGACGGCGGTTCCCAGGTCGCGAGCCGCACCGTGGCGGTCGGGTCGAGCACGACCGTGACGACCCGGGCCTCCAGACCGGACGCACCGGACGCACCGGACGCACCGGACGGACCCGATGGACCGGGCGCACCGGACGGACCGGACGCACCCGACGCACCAGGACCACCGGCGGCCACCGACCCCGCCAGCGCTGCCGTCGTCACGGGCGCCGACACCGACGGCACCCGCGAGCGGATCGCCTGCTTCGCCGCCTCGTGCGCGATCGCCGCCCACCGGGCCTGCCCCTTGGCGACCTTCGGGCCCTCCCACCGTGCGACGCTGCGCGCGGCCGACCACGGCACCACCCGGTCGACCCCGATCTCGGTCGCAGCCTGCACTGCCATCTCGTCGCGGCCGCCCTTGGCCAGTGCCTGCACGAGCGTCAGCAACGGGACCGGCACCGGCGAGGTGTCGAGCGACGCGACGGTCAGCACGAGCGTGTCCCGGTCCACGGACGCCACCGGTCCCACCACGACGGTGCCCTGACCGTCCGAGATGCGCAGGGTCTCCCCGACGCGGACCCGGGACACGGTGACCGCGTGCCGGCCCTCGGCGCCGTCGAGCGTCACCGCGCCGCCGACGGTCGCGCCGTCGAGCGAGTCGACCAGGTAGAGCGATGCCATCAGAAGTTGAAGAAGCGGTCGCGCAGCTTGCCGAACATGCCCTGCTGGAAGCGGGCGAGCTGCGGCGGCGCGGCCTTGTGCGACTTCGCCAGCTGCTCCACCAGACCGCGCTCCTTGTGCGAGAGCTTGGTCGGCGTGACGACCTGCACGCCGACGCGCAGGTCGCCGCGGCCGTTCCCGCGCAGCTTCGTGACGCCGCGGTCCTTGAGCACGAGCACGTCGGCGCTCTGCACACCCGGACGGATCTCGAGCTCGACCGGTCCGTCCAGGCCGTCGATCGTCGTGGTCGTGCCGAGCACGGCGTCGGTCATCGCGACCTCGAGGGTGGCGAGCAGGTCGTCGCCGTCGCGGCTGAAGACGTCGTGGTGCCGCACGCGGATCTCGAGGAACAGGTCACCCGAGGGTCCGCCGGCGGGACCGACCTCGCCCTGCCCGGACATCTGCAGGCGCAGGCCGGAGTCGACGCCGGCGGGCACGTCGACCGGGATGGTCCGACGCGCGCGGACGCGCCCCTGGCCCTGGCAGGTCGGGCACGGGTTCGGGATGACCGTGCCGTAGCCACGGCAGGTGCCGCACGGTGCGCTGGTGACCACGTTGCCGAGCAGCGAGCGGACCTGACGCTGGATCGAGCCCGACCCGCCGCAGATGTCGCAGGTGCGCGGACCGGTGCCGGGCGCGCAGCACGAGCCGTTGCACGTCTCGCAGAGCACCGCGGTGTCGACCTCGACGTCCTTGTGCGTGCCGAAGACCACCTCGTCCAGGTCGACCTCGATGCGCAGCAGGGCGTCCTGCCCCCGCTCGGCGCGGCTGCGGGGGCCGCTGCCGCGTCCGCCGCCGGCACCGCCACCGAAGAAGGCGTCGAAGATGTCGCTGAACCCGCCGGCACCGCCACCACCGAAGGGGCTGTCGGCCGAGGGGCCGGCGTCGTAGCGCCGGCGCTGCTCGGGGTCGCTCAGCACGTCGTACGCGTGCGTCACGTCCTTGAAGCGCTCGGCCGCGTCGGGGCTCGGGTTCACGTCGGGGTGGAGTTCGCGCGCGAGGCGTCGGTACGCCTTCTTGATGTCGGCGTCGGCCGCGTCACGCGGGACACCGAGGACGTCGTAGTGGTCTGCCACGTGTTCCTCAGGAGGTTTCGTCGGTCGTGTGGATGGATCGGTCTGGAGGCCCGGGGCGCGTCCGCCTGGTCGCGCCCGTCCCCGGGATGGTCGTCAATTCTCTCCGAGCAGCCTGGACAGGTACCGCGCGACCGCGCGGACCGCGGCCATGTTCGACCCGTAGTCCATGCGGGTCGGCCCGAGGACGCCCAGCCGGGCGACCTCGCCGCCGGCCGCGACGTACCCGCCGGCGACGATGCTGGTGGCATCGAGCCCGTACTCGGCGTTCTCGACGCCGATCCGTGCCGTGACGGCGGCGTCGTCGAGCTGCATCTCCCCGAACAACCGGAGCAGGGTCACCTGTTCCTCGATCGCTTCGAGCACGGGGAACAGCCCGCCGGAGAAGTCCGACTCGCTCTTGGCCAGGTTGGCAGCGCCCGCCATCAGCAGGCGGTCCTGCCGGTTGGCCGCGACCTGCTCGATGAGCGTCGCCACGACGACCCCGGCCAGGGTCTGCGACTCGGGGCGGATCTGCGCGGGGACCGCTCGGAGTGCCGCGGGGACGTCGTGCAGCAACAGCCCGACGGACGCACCGTTGAGCACGGCGCGCAGTTCGCCCAGGGCCGGTTCGTCGAGGCCGACGTCGGTCTCGAGCACGCGCTGCTCGACGCGGGCGGTGTCGGTGATCAGGACGACCATGAGCCGGGTGTCGCCGAGCCGGACGAGTTCGACGTGCTGGACCCGTGCGCGCACCATCGACGGGTACTGCACCAGGGCGACCTGGTTGGTCAGCTGGCTGAGCAGCCGCACCGTGCGGCTCAGGACGTCGTCGAGGTCGTTCGACGCGCCCAGGAAGGTCTCGATGGCCTGACGCTGCGCGCTCGACAGGGGCCGGGCAGCGGCCAGGTGGTCGACGAACAGCCGGTAGCCCTTGTCCGTGGGGACCCGCCCGGACGACGTGTGCGGCGCGATGATGAGCTGTTCGTCCTCGAGCAGGGCCATGTCGTTGCGGATCGTCGCCGCGCTGACCCCGAACGCGTGACGCTCGACGATGGTCTTCGAGCCGACGGGCTCGCGCGAGGCGACGTAGTCACGCACGATGGCCTTGAGGACCTCGAGGGAACGTTCGCTGACCATCGGGATCCTTCCTGTCGGACTGGCGGTGCACGGGCTCTGGCACTCGGACGTGTCGAGTGCTGATCCTACGCCCGGGCACCGACGTCCCCACACTCCAGCGCACCGGTGTCGATACGCTGTCGGCCATGAGCTACGGACAGCCGCCGAACGGACCCCAGGGCTACGGACAGCAGCCCGGCGGGGGGCAGTACCAGCCGCCGCAACCGATGACCCCGGAAGACCAGCGCCTCTGGGCGACGCTGACGCACATCGGCGGCATCTTCTTCAGCTTCGTCGCGCCGCTCGTGGCGTACTTCGTGCTGCGTGACCGGGGACAGTTCGTCCGCGAGCACACGCGCGTCGCGCTGAACTTCTACATCACGATGGCGATCGCCGACGCGATCGGTGCGATCACCAGCTGGCTGGGGATCGGCGTGCTGATCATCCTGGCCGTGCGCGTGGTCACGATCGTGTTCGGGATCATCGCCGCGGTCGCCGCCAACCAGGGCCGGCACTACCGCTACCCGCTGGCGATCGAGTTCGTCAAGCAGTGAGCCCGGCCCGCCGCTAGTCGAGCAGCTCGCGCACCACCGCGTCGGCGAGCAGCCGGCCCCGCAGGGTGAGTTCGAGCCGGCCGGGGGCACCCGGCCGGCCGAGCGCGCTGCGGCCGTCCACGAGTCCCCGTGCGATGAGGCCCGCGACCCGGCCACGCGCCTGCGGGCGGAGGTCGTCGGTCGTCAGCTCACCGCGGACCCGCGCGGCGAGGAGCACGCGCTCGACGTAGCGTGTCTCGTCGTCGATGCTCTCGCGTCCCGCCGCCGGTGACGCGTCGGCGAGCACCCGGGCGGCGTACGCGGCCGGGTGCTTGACGTTCCACCAGCGGGTGCCCGCCACGCTGGAGTGGGCGCCGGGGCCGATGCCCCACCAGTCGTGGCCCTTCCAGTAGGACAGGTTGTGCCGGCTGGCGTGCGCGTCGCCGCGCGCCCAGTTGGAGACCTCGTACCAGCCGTAGCCGGCGTCACCCAGGACCTGGTCGGCCAACTCGTACATGTCGGCGGCCAGGTCGTCGTCCGGTGCCGGCAGGTCACCGCGCGCGACGGCACGCCCCATCGCGGTGCCGTCCTCGACGATGAGCGAGTACGCCGACACGTGATCAGGGGCGCAGGCGATCGCCGCGTCGAGCGAGGTGCGCCAGTCGTCCAGGGACTCCCCCGGCGTCGAGTAGATCAGGTCGAGCGAGACGTCGAGCCCCAGCTGCTTCGCGAGGTCGACGACGATCGGCACGCGCTCCGGGTCGTGGGTGCGGTCGAGGGTGGCGAGCACGTGCGGCACCGCCGACTGCATGCCGAAGCTCATCCGGTTGAACCCGCCGGCACGCAGGGTCTCGAGTGCTGACGCGTCGACCGAGTCGGGGTTCGCCTCGGTCGTGACCTCTGCCCCCGGCAGGATCCCCCACGTGTCGTCGATCGCCCGGAGGATCATCGCCAGGTCGCTCGCCGGCAGCATCGTCGGGGTGCCGCCCCCAAAGAAGACGGTCGACACCGGCCGCCGGGGCACACCGGATCGGTCGAGCACCGACGCCGCCCACGCGATCTCGCGCACGGCGTGCCCGGCGTAGTCGTCACGGCGCACCCCGCGCAGCTCGGAGGCCGTGTAGGTGTTGAAGTCGCAGTACCCGCAGCGCACCCGGCAGAAGGGCACGTGCACGTAGACGCCGAACGGCACGTCCCCCGCTTCGGGCCGCGGCACCAGGAGTCCGTCCGCGGGTGCCGGATCAGCGATCGGGAGAGCACTCGGCATGGAGACCATTCTCCGCCATGATGGAGCCATGGAGCACCACCCCGTCCCGACCACGGTGCTGTGGGACATCGACGGCACCCTCGTCCGCAACGCGACGTCGCCGGGCAACCTCTACCACCAGGCGCTCGAGCGTGCGACCGGCGCCGACCTCCCCCAGCTCGTCGGCCACCAGCACGGCCGCACCGACGCCGGCATCATCGCCGAGCACGTCCGCGCGCACGACCTGGGCGACGACGTGATCCCGCTGGTCAGCCGGCACCTGCGCGACCTGTCCGAGGAACGGCACCGCTCGGGTGAGCACCGCGTGGCTGCTCCCGGTGCCGCCGCACTCGTCGCACGCTTCGCCACCCTGGGTTGGCGCAACGGCCTGCTGACGGGCAACTCGGCCTACCGCGCGCGCGTGAAGCTCTCCGGCGCCGGGTTCGACGTCGACGCCTTCGACTGGGAGCACTCGTACTTCGGTGACGAAGAAGTGGAGCGTGCGGGCGTCACCGCGCTGGCCGCCGCGGACCTGGTGGGCACCCGTGCCGTGATCGTCGGCGACACCCCGCGGGACGGCGACGCCGCCGATGCCGCGGGGATCCCGTTCCTGGCCGTCGCGACCGGGGTCTACGACGTCGATGCCCTGCGGCACACGAACGCCGTCGCGATCGCGCGCGACTGCGTCGCCGACGCCGCACTGATCGAGGACGCGATCGCGGCGCTGCCGCCGCTGCGCTGACCTAGTCCCCGCGCAGCGCCCCGAGGTACTGCTCGGCCATGACCCGCTGCTGCCGACGCAACAGCGGTGCGACGAACCGCCACTTCGCGCTGGCCGGCCGCGAGAACTGCCGGATCTGCAGCCACACCGAGCCGTCCGCGGTGCGCTCGACGACGAAGGACTCCTCGCCCGACAGCGGGTGGCCCTCGAGCGTGCCGTAGGCGAAGCCCTTGCGGTCGGCCTCGTCGATGATCGACACGACCCGGACCGGCGCATGGACCGTCTGGCCGAACGCGTGCATCGTCAGCACCGCGCTGGTCCCCGCGGTGACGAGCGGGGTGCCGTCCGCGGCGAACTGCTCGACCCGGGGTGCGCCGATCGAGGCCGGCTTGATCGGCACGCCCTGCTCGTCGAACGTGACCGGGTTGTAGCGGACCTCGTCGTCGTCCGGGGCCTGGTCGACCCGGACGCCGATGCCGCTGCGCTCCTGGATCTGCCACGTGAGCGTCTGCGTGACGGCGGTCTCGAACCGCTGGTCGCCGTGGCCGATCCGCGCGCGCGACTCGGCCGGCGTGAAGCCCTCGGGCGGGTAGGTCATCAGGTCGGGTGCCTGGGTCGCACCGACGGCGCCGTACGTCAGTGCGGTCAGGTAGCCGCCGCGGTTGCTCACTTCTTCTTCTCCTCGACGTCGCCCGACAGTGCCGCGATGAAGGCCTCTTGCGGGACCTCGACCCGGCCGATCGTCTTCATGCGCTTCTTGCCCTCCTTCTGCTTCTCGAGGAGCTTGCGCTTGCGGGTGATGTCACCGCCGTAGCACTTCGCCAGGACGTCCTTGCGCATCGCCCGGATGCTCTCGCGGGCGATGATCCGGGCACCGATCGCGGCCTGGATCGGCACCTCGAACTGCTGCCGCGGGATGAGCTTGCGCAGTCGCTCGGTCATCAGCGTGCCGTAGGCGTACGCCTTGTCGCGGTGCACGATCGCGCTGAACGCGTCGACCTGGTCGCCCTGCAGCAGGATGTCGACCTTGACCAGGTCGGCCGCCTGGTCGCCGACGGGTTCGTAGTCCAGGCTGGCGTAGCCCTGCGTCTTGCTCTTGAGCTGGTCGAAGAAGTCGAACACGATCTCGCCGAGCGGCATCTGGTAGCGGATCTCGACGCGGTCCTCGCCCAGGTACTCCATCCCGAGCAGGGACCCACGCCGCTGCTGGCACAGCTCCATGATCGCGCCGACGTAGTCCTTCGGCGCCAGGACGGCGGCGCGGACCATGGGCTCGCGGACCTCGATGATGCGGCCGGTCGGGAACTCGGACGGGTTCGTGACCTCGGTGACGGTGTTGTCCTCGTTCGTGACCTCGTAGACCACGCTGGGCGCCGTCGTGATGAGGTCGAGGCCGAACTCGCGGGACAGGCGTTCGGTGATGATCTCGAGGTGCAGCAGGCCGAGGAAGCCGCAGCGGAACCCGAACCCGAGCGCGACGCTGGTCTCCGGTTCGTAGACGAGCGCGGCGTCGGACAGCTTGAGCTTGTCGAGGGCTTCGCGCAGGTCCGGGTAGTCGGAGCCGTCGATCGGGTACAGGCCCGAGAACACCATCGGCTTCGGGTCCGTGTAGCCGGGCAGGGCCTGTGTCGCGGGTCGCTGGGCACTCGTGACGGTGTCGCCGACCTTGGACTGCCGGACGTCCTTCACACCGGTGATCAGGTACCCGACCTCGCCGACGGACAGGCCCCTCGTGGACTTCGGCTCGGGGCTCGACACCCCGATCTCGAGGATCTCGTGCGTCGACTTGGTGGACATCATCTGGACCTTCTCGCGCGGGGCGATCGAGCCGTCGATCATGCGGACGTAGGTCACGACGCCGCGGTAGCTGTCGTAGACGGAGTCGAAGATCATCGCGCGCGGGGCCGCGGCAGCGTCGCCGACGGGGGCCGGCACGGTGCGCACCACACGGTCGAGCAGCTCGGGCACGCCGACACCGGTCTTGCCCGACACCCGCAGGACGTCCTCGGGCTTGCCCCCGATCAGCTGCGCGAGCTCGGCCGCGTACTTGTCCGGCTCGGCGGCCGGCAGGTCGATCTTGTTCAGGACCGGGATGATCTCGAGGTCGTTCTCGAGCGCCAGGTACAGGTTGGCGAGCGTCTGGGCCTCGATGCCCTGTGCGGCGTCGACGAGCAGGATCGCGCCCTCGCACGCAGCGAGCGACCGCGACACCTCGTACGAGAAGTCCACGTGCCCCGGCGTGTCGATCATGTTCAGCGCGAAGGTCTCGCCGTCGAGCTCCCACGGCATACGGACGGCCTGCGACTTGATCGTGATGCCGCGCTCGCGCTCGATGTCCATCCGGTCGAGGTACTGCGCGCGCATCGCCCGGTCCTCGACGATGCCGGTGATCGACAGCATGCGGTCGGCCAGCGTCGACTTGCCGTGGTCGATGTGCGCGATGATGCAGAAGTTGCGGATCGCCGCGGCCGGAGTCGCGGCGGGCTCGAGCGGGGTGGCTGCTTGTGGGCTCACGGTTCCTCGTCGGTGGGTGCTGCTGGGTGGCGCGCCCGTGGGCAGGACGGCTGACGTCGATTGTCCCATGCCCCGGACCAGGACCGGACGGGAGGCGCGGTGCGGCCTGGCACCGCGCCTCCCGTCCGTCCGGCCCGTCGCCCTCCTGCACCGCTCACGGTCGCGCGTCCGCGCGCCGGGTTCGGACGGCGCGCCGGTGCCGGCGGCGTGCCGCAGCGGATCACGTGGTCGAGCCGGAGAACTGGAACTCCACGTCGAAGGTGCCCGGTGTGGCGCTGTTCCGGACGGCCAGCGGCGCCGTCCACCGCAGCTGTCCTCCGGCCGGCAGGTGCACGCTCGTGCCCGTGCCCAGGACGGTCCCGCGCAACGACGTCCCTCCGGGCCCGAGGACGACCGTGGCGGAGATCGCCGGTACGGCGGTCCACGGGTCGTCCGGACTCGCCCGGTACGCGCCGACGAGCTTGCGCGTCCCCACGACGAAGTTGGTCCCCTGGGGTGCGGTCGCCTGGAAGACGGTCTGCCGCAGCGCGTCGATCGGCGCGGTGGTCGTCATCCCGAACGACACGTCGACGGTGTCGCCGACCCGGACGGTCGCCGGGGTGCCGTCACCGACGGGGGCGATCCCGCCGTTGACGGGCGGCGTCACCGTGCCGTCGCCGGTCAGGAACGACGTGTCGACCGTGCCGATCGGGTACCCACTGCCGTCGTCGCCCTCGAGCACGTCGTCGTTGCCGCCGCGGTTCCCCGTCCCGATGTGGAACCCGGTCAGCACGTTCTGCAGCGCCAGGCCGCCGTCGTGGGCAACCCACCGCCAGTCCTGCACTGCCGAGCCGTTGCACGGCGCGACGGAGAAGACCAGCCCGTACCCGGTCAGACACGCCGTCGGTGCGCTCGCGACGGAGAGCGGTCCGACGCTGTCCAGGACCGGTGTGGTCCACGCCGGCCCCCGGGCAGCGGCGGCAGCCGCCGACGTGCCGGCGAGGGCGCGACCGGCGTACCCGTTCTCGACCGCGGCGGCGAACCACTGCAGCTGCCCGGTGGAGTTCGAGGGCACCGTCGAGAACACGAGCGGTCCGGTCAGGCGCGCTGCCGTCGGCGGTGCGTCCGTCGGGGCGACGTTCGACGGGGCGGTGTCCGACGGGGCGGTGTCCGACGGGGCGGTGTCCGACGGAGTCGCGAGCGCGGGCTCCGCGCTCGGCGTGAGGGCGACAGCAGCGGCGATGGCGGCGGGGAGGACCACGGCGGTCGTCGCCGCGACGGAGACCGCGCGGAGCAAGCGGCGCACGGAGATGTTCCTGTCGTTCGGCACCGTGGTCAGTCCGTCTGCCCGGAGATCGTGAAGGCCAGGTCGTACGTGCCCGGTGTCGCGCTGTTCCGGACGGTCAGCGGAACGGTCCACCGGATCTGGCCGCCGGCGGGCAGGTGCACGCTGCTCGTGGCCGGGACGGTCCCGACGAGCGAGGTCCCCCCGGCCGCCAGGCGCACGGTGGCGGACAGCGCCCCGGACGTCACCCACGGGGCGTCCGGGGCGGTGCGCCACGCACCGACGATCGTGCGGGTCCCCACCACGAACCCGGCACCGGCGGGTGGCTTCGCGGTGATCCCGATGTCCTGCAGCGCGTCGATCGGTGCCGTGGCCGTCATCCCGAACGACACGTCCACGGTGTCGCCGATCCGGACGGTCGCCGGGGTGCCGTCGCCGACCGGCGCGATCCCGCCGTTGACGGGCGCCGTCACCGTGCCGTCGCCGGTCAGGAACGACGTGTCGACCGTGCCGATCGGGTAATGCGTGCCGTCGTCGCCCTCCAGGACGTCGTCGTTGCCGCCGCGGTTGCCTGTCCCGAGGTGGTTGCCGGTCTGCACGTTCTGCAACGCCAGGCCCGAGTCGTGGCCCACCCACCGCCAGTCCTGCATCGCCGAGCCGTCACACGACTGGACCGCGAAGTATCCGGTCAGGCACGACGTCGGCGCACTCACCACCGAGAGCGGCCCGACGCCGTCGAGCGACGGGGTCGTCCACGCCGGGCCTCGGGCTGCGGCGGCAGCGGCACTCGTGGCGGCGAGCGCACTGCCGTGGTACCCGTTCTCGACCGCGGCGGCGAACCACTGCAGCTGGCCGGTGGTGTTCGACGGCACGGTCGAGAACACGAGCGGCCCGGTCAGGCGCGCCGCTGTCGGATCGGCCCTCGACGGATCGGTGTTCGTCGGGGCGGTCGTCGTCGGTGCGTTCTTCGTCGGGACGGCCTTCGTCAGGACGGCGTCGGACGGGGCCGCAGGGGCGGGCACCGCGTTCGGAGTGAGGGCGACAGCAGCGGCGACCGCGGCAGGGACGACCACGACGGCGGTCGCTGCGATCGAGACCGCGCGCAGCAGCCTGCGCGGGGATGGGAGGTGGAGCACGTGATGGTCCTGTCGTTCGGTGGGGCCGGGTCAGTTCGTGGTGCCGGGTCAGTTCGTGGTGCCGGGTCAGTTCGTGGTGCCGGGTCAGTTCGTGGTGCCGGCGATGGTGAAGGTCAGATCGGACGTCCCCGGGGTCGCGGTCGCCGACGCCGTCAGCGGCACCCGCCATCGCAGGTCGGCTCCCTCGGGGAGCTGCACCGCGGCAGTCGGCTCGGCGATCGTGCCGGTGAACGTCCGCCCGTCCGCCGACACCGACCCGGCCGCCCGGAGTGCGGCCTGCGTGGCCCACGCGTCGGACGACGCCGGTCGGAGCGCGCCGTCGAGCGCGGTGAGCGCCGGGTCGAACGTCGTGCCGACGGGCGCCTGCACCGTGATCGTCGTGGCGTGCAACGCCGTGATCGCCGACGTCGTGCGCACGCCGACGAAGACGTCGGTGGTGCCGCCCGGGGCGACGGACGCCGGGGTGCCCTGTCCGAGCGCGTCGATGCCGCCGTTCGCGGGCGGGGTGACGGCACCGCCGCCGTCGGGCGTCAGGCGCGACAGGTCGTACAGGCCGGCGAACCCGACGCGGGGGAACCCCTGCAGGTAGTCGGAGTACGTGGCGTCCAGCGCCCCGGTCGACAGGTACCTCCCGGTGGCGGGGTTCTGCAGGGTGGTCCCGCCCGGGATCGTCGTCCACGCGAATTGCTGCTCGGGTGAGCCGTCACAGCGGAGCACGTGGTAGAAGACGCCGTACGTGTCGTCCGTCAGACAGCCGTCGTCGGACGTGCGGATGAGCGGTCCGGTTCCCCCGACCACCGGCGTGGTCCACTCGTCCCCCTGCGGGAGTGCAGACGCGCTCGTCGCGAACTCCGCGAACGCCGATCCCTGGTCCTCCCCCTTCGCGATGAACCAGCCGGTGCCGTCGGCGTTCGAGAAGACGAGTTCACCGCGCAGCCTGTCAGCCGCGGGCTGTGCGTCGGTCGCCGGGGCCGCCGGGCTCGCCGGGCTCGCCGGTGCAGCGGTCGCCGGGTCGGCTGTGCTCGCCTGCGCAGCGAGCACGGCGGACGCGAGGGTGGCCGCGACGACGGTCGCGGTCACGAGTCGGTGTGGGGATGGGCGGAAGGGCATGGTCGTCCTGTCGTGCGTCGATGTGGTCGGTGTGTGCTGTGGGTCGGATGCGGGTGCGGGTCGTGGTCGGTGCCTGTCGGGCACTCGCCCCGTCAGTCCGTGGTGCCGCTGATGGTGAAGCGCATGTCGACGGTGCCCGCGGGCGTGGTCGCGCCGGCGACGAGCGGGGCGCTCCACCGCAGCTCGGCGCCCTTCGGCAGCCGCAGCTGCGTCCCGGTGTCGCTGATCGTGCCCTGGAACGTGGTGCCGTCGGCCGAGAGCGATCCCGACACGGTCAGCGCCGGCTCGACCGTCCACGGGGCCGCGGCGTCCGACCGGACGGAACCGGCGAGGCTGGCGGTGCCCGGCCGGAACGACAGTCCCGCGGGTGCCGTGACCGTGACGCTCGACCGGTGCAGCACGCCGACGGCCGCGGTGGTGGTCATGCCGAACGCGACGTCCACCGGTTCCCCGGGCGCGACGGTCGCGGGGACGCCGATGCCGACCGGGTCGATCCCGCCACCCGTGGGCGGTGTGCCGCCGGACAGACGGGCCGTGTCGATCGCGCCGGCGTAGAACGCCCCGATCGAGCCCTGCAGAGAGTCGTCGTACCCGTTCGAGGCCGTCCCGAGGAAGGTCCGCGTGTCGGCGTTCCGCAGTCCGCGTCCGTTCGGCACGGTGTCCCACGAGTACCGCTGTGCGTCGCTGCCGTCGCACGCGACCAGGATCATGGCCGGGTCGTGCATCTGCAGGCAGCGGCCCGGGTCCTCCGCCGGTGAGATCACACCGGTGGCACCCTCGGCGGGGACGGTCCAGGTGCTGCCGGTGGGCAGACCCGCTTCCGTTGGCGACCAGAGGGCCTCCACGAACCCCTGGCCCTCTCGTGTGTCGCCGGCGATGAACCAACCGCTGCCGCCGGGGAAGAGCGTCTGGAACGCGAGCTCCCCGGTCAGTCGGTCGTCGGCTCGCGGGGCCGCGGGCGTCCCCTGGGACGGCAGCGCCTGCACGGAGACGATCGCCGCGGACACGATCGCGACGGCAGCAGCGGTCAGGGCGATCCCGGTGCGGGACCGGCGTGTGCGGTCGCCGCTCATCGGTTCGCCCCTGCGAGCGTGAACTCCAGGTCGTCGGTACCGGCGGCCGCCCCGGCGTCGGCCGTGACGTCGATCGTCCAGCGCAGCTCGGCGCCCGCGGGCAGCCGGACCGGGCTGCCCGTGTCGGCGATCGTCCCGGTGAACGTCCGCCCGTCCGCGGCGACGGAGCCGCCGACCTGCAGCCCGGGGTCGAACGTCCAGCCGTCCGTCGCGGCGGCTCGTGTCACGCCGTCGATGCTCGTCAGGTCCTTCGCGAACGTGGTGCCCGTCGGCGCGTGCACGGTCACCGTCGTCGCGGGCAGGGCGGCCACGGGCGCGGTCGTCCGGGCGCCGAAGTGCACCGCTGCCGAGTCCCCCGCGGCCACCGTGGCCGGTGCGCCCTGTCCTGCCGGGTCGAATCCACCGTTCGCCGGCGGCGTCGTCGCGCCCGCCGACCGCAGGAACGACGTGTCGACCACTCCGACGGGGATCGTCGAGCCGTCGTCGCCCTCGAGCAGGCCGTCGCCCGAGGTGCTGCTCGTCCCGACGTGGAAGCCCGTGTCGACGTTCTGCAGCGCGGTCCCGCCGGGCACGTCCACCCACGTCCACTGTTGCGGCGGCGTGGTGTCGCACGGGTGCACGGTGAGGACCTGGCCGTGCCCCGACAGGCACGACCCGGGGTCGTCGACGGGCGTGAGCGTCCCCGTCCCACCGAGAGCGGGCGTCGTCCACTCCGCTCCACTGCCAGCGGCGTCGATGGCGCTCGAGCCGGCGTTCGCCAGGCCGAGGCCCTGGTCGACCGCCGCCGCGAACCACAGCGTCCGGCCGGCCGGCGCGGTCGAGAAGACGATCGGGCCCACCAGCCGGTCGTCAGCGCGAGCCGACGCCGCGGCCGACCGGGCGTCGGGTGTCGCGTCGGCGACGGCCGGTCCGGCGACGGCCGACGCGGCGATCGCGCTCGACAGCAGCAGTGCGGCGACGACGGTCGCGGCCGTCGTGGGGCGAGGCGGGCGGAGGAAGGGGGTCATGCGGCAGGTCCAGTCGTGCGGGGGCAACGGAGCCGTCCCGACGCGTGACCACATCCGGACGAACACTTCGTATTCTACATATTGCTTGTCCGACCCGTGACACCGACGACACGACCCGTGCGCGTTGTCCCGCTCCCGCCATCCTGGTAGTGTTGCTTGCTGGCTTGCGCGTTCCCCGCCCACGGGTGGAACGCGAGACGACCAAGGGCCCCTCTACCCAGCGGTCGCATTCACCCGTACGAGACGAAGCAGGAGCACCACATGGCGAACATCAAGTCGCAGATGAAGCGCATCAAGACCAACCTGAAGGCCCAGGAGCGCAACAAGGCCTACAAGTCCGAGCTCAAGACGCTCATCCGTCACACCAACGAAGCCGTCACCGCTGGCGACAAGGAGAAGGCTGCTGCCGCTCTGGTCACCGCGACGAAGAAGCTCGACAAGGCCGTCAGCAAGGGCGTCCTCCACAAGAACCAGGCAGCGAACCGCAAGTCGGCCATCGCGAAGAAGGTCGCGTCGCTCTGACGCACCGATCCCCTCGGAAGCCCCGCACCCTTCGGTGCGGGGCTTCCGTCGTTTCCGGGGCCCGTCTGGTTCCGCCGCTTCCGGACGGAGGCGCGACCCGCCTCAGCGCGCCTCGCCGCGTCGGGCGATGGTCCGGACCATGACCTCGAGTGCGTAGTGGGCGTCGCGCGACCCGCCCTTCACCGCGGTGTCGGCCTCGGCGATGCTGATGATCGCGTTCGCCAGCCCGGATTCACTCCACCCGGCGACGTCGCGCTGTGCACGCTGCACCTGCCACGGCGCCATCCCAAGGGCGGCGGCGGCCTGCCCGCTGGACCCGCGGAACGCACTGACCTTGGCCATCGTGCGGATCTTGCTGGCGAACGCGGCCACGATCGGTACCGGGGCCTCTCCGGTCGCGAGCGCATGCCGCAGTTCCACGATCGCGGGCGCGGACCGCCCAGCGAGGGCGATGTCGGCGACCTTGAACGCGTTCGTCTCGACCCGGCCGCCGTAGTACTTGTCGACGACCTTGTCGGTGATCTCCTGCGCTTCGTCCGCCAGGAGCTGCCGGCAGGCCGCGGCCAGTTCGGCGAGGTCGTCGGCGAAGGCGGCCACCAGGGTCCGGACCGCCGACGGCGCGATCGCACGACGGGCAGCACGGAACTCGGCGTTGACGAAGTCGATGCGGTCGGTCTCGCGCTTGAGCTCGTCGCACTGCACCTCGATGCCGCCCCCGACACCGCCGCGGATCGTGTCCAGCAGCTTCTTGCCGCGGACGCCGCCACCGTGCCGGAGCACGAGGGTGACGTCGTCTGCGGGGGCGCCGAGGTACGAGATCGTCTCGGTGATGAACGCGTCGGTGCACTTCTCGACGTTGGTGACCCGCACCATCCGCGGTTCGCCGAACAACGACGGGCTGGCAAGGGTCGCCAGCAGGCCGGGCGCGTACTGGTCGGCTTCGAGGTCGTGGACCTCGAGCGCGGGGTCTTCGCCGACGAGCAGGTCGCGCAGCATGCCGGTGGCGCGCTCGGCCAGGAAGGTCTCGGGGCCGGTGACCAGCACGACGGGCGCGGGACGGATGCCCGACCACGGGACCTGATCGATCTTCGCGGCGGCGCGCGCGGGCTTCTTGGCGGGCATGCGTTCCTTCCGGTGGTGCGGGACCGAGTCTACGGGCCGCCGCCGACGAGGGCTGCCCTGCGGGGTCGGACGGCCGGTCGTCATGCCGCTCGGTCCAGACCTGGGGTCCGTCGGGGCCGCGGCGAACGACGATCGTGCCCTGCAGGTCGGTGCGGAACGGGGTCGTCCCCGCGGCCGCCAGCATCGCGAGGGCGCGTGCCGTCGGATGCCCGTAGGTGTTGTCCGCACCGACACCGATCAGGCCGACCGGTGCCGCAAGCTGCCGGTACAGTGCCGGGTCCTGGTCCGCGGACCCGTGGTGCGACACCTTGACCACGTCGACGCTCCCCGGCTCCGTCGTGCCCAGGAGCCGCCGCTGTGCCCGCTCGTCCAGGTCGCCGAGCAGCGTCGTGGACAGGCACGCGTCGCACCCGGGGGCACCGGACGTCGTGACGACGATGCTCGCGGCGTTCCCGCTGTCCGTGTCGCCGGCCGGCGGCCAGACGACCCGCCACGCGAGGGTGCCGAGCATGCCCGCGGTCTGGTCGTCGGCGCGCCGGACGTCCACCCCCGCACGCACCAGGTCGTCCACGACGGCCTGGTCTGCGGGACGACCGGTCGGGCCGACCAGGGCGACGTCGGACTGCGCGGCGACCTCGGCCACGGCGCCGACGTGGTCGCGGTCGAAGTGCGTCAGGACCAGCAGGTCGACGTGGTCGATGCCCAGCAGGTCGAGGCAGCTGCGCAGACGGTCCGGGTCGTCGCCCACGTCCACGAGCGCCGTCGCTGCTCCGTTGCGCAGCAGGGTGGCGTCGCCCTGCCCCACGTCGCACGCCGCCACGCTCCAGTCCGCCGGCAGCGATGCCCGCACGACGATCGTCGGCACCACCGTCGACGCGACCCCGACCACCACGACGACCCCCGCCACCAGCAGCACCCGCACGCGCAGCACGGCGCGGACCAGGACGGCGACGACGACCGCCGCGCTGACCACGACGGCCGCCCCCACCCCCACGATCCCGACCGGCCAGGGGACGGACGCCGCCGGGAGCGCGGCGGCAGCGTGGGCGAGCACTCCGATCGCCGCGGCCGGGGCCCAGGCGACCGCAGCGATCACCGACGCGCCCGCGGGCCAGACGGGCGCGAGCAGACAGGCGGCGAGTCCGAGCACCGTGACGACCGGCGCCAGGGGTTCGGCGAGCAGGTTCGCCGGGACCGCGTAGGTCGGCAGGGCCGGGGCCAGCGGGATCGTGAGCGGCCAGCACGCGACCTGCGCGGCGATCGGCACCGCCAGGGCAGCGGCGACCGGCGGCCAGCACCACCGACCGATCAGCACGGTCAGCGGTGGCGCCACGACGACGATGCCCGTCGTCGCCAACAGGGAGAGCCCGAACGCGAACGAGCGCGCGGTCCACGGGTCGACGACGAGCATGCCGAGTGCGGCCAGACAGATGAGCGGCACACCGCGGACCGGGCGACCGACCAGGTGGACGACGAGCACCACGACCGCCATCACCGTCGCCCGCACGATCGAGGGGTCCGGACGGACCAGGACGACGAACCCGACGAGCAGCACGACGGCGCATGCAGCACGCGGGAACCGTCCGAGCCCGGCAGCACGCCCGAGCAGCACGACGAGCGCCACGACGACGGCGCAGTTCGAACCGGAGACCGCCGTCAGGTGTGTCAGGGCGCTGGCCTCCATCGCGGTCTCGGTGTCCGCGTCGAGGCCACTCCGGTCGCCGATGGCGAGTCCTCGGAGCAGGGCGCCGCCGGGCTGCGGCAGGCTCGCGGTCACGGTGGCGAAGGCCGCGCGGACACGGTTCGTCGCCCCGACCATGCCCGCGGCGTCCGCCACCGTGGGCGTCCCGCGCAGGAACACCACGAACGCGGTCGCGGCGCCGGGATCGTCGGGTTCGACCGCGGCCGTCCCCGTCAGCGTCGCGCCCGCGCCGATCGTCCGGTGCCGTTCCGTGCCGAGCGGCGGGACGACCCGGACCGGCACGTCGAGGGCCGTCGCGTCGGCGACACCATGCAACGTCGCGAGGACCGAACGGTCGGGGGCGGCCAGGTCGCGGTCGAGGACGACCCGCACCGGGACGACGCCGGTGCCGCCGTGCACGAGGACGGCCGGGCTGCGCCGCACGTCCCCGACGGCCACCGCGACCCCGACCAGGGCGACGAGCAGCCCCGTCGCCCCCATCATCGCCCCGAGTGCCCGCAGGCGACCCGTCGTGGACCGTCCGGACGCCAGCAGCACCGCGCCGAGCAACGCGCTCGTCAGGGCGACCCACCACGCGGCCTGCGGGACGGCGACCAGCACCGCAGCCGCGACCCAGGCGGTGGCGACCGGCCCGGCGATCCGCAGGTCGGTCCGGCCCGGCGCGACGATCACACGCGCACCAGCGGCTGCAGCTCGGCGAAGCGGACGTCGCCGATGCCGCTCACCTCGAGCAGGTCCCGCGGCGACGAGAACCCGCCGTGTGCGTCGCGCCACGCCAGGATCCGCTGCGCCAGTGCCGGGCCGATGCCGGGCAGGGTCTCGAGCGCTGCCTGGTCCGCGGTGTTCAGGTCGACGACCGTGGTCGCGGCGTCGCCGCCCCCACCACCCGGCGAGGGAGCACCGCCACCCCCGTCACCGTCGAGCGCGGCCGGGATCTCGGTCTCCCCGACACGCGGGACGTACAGGCGCTCACCGTCCACGAGCGCCCGCGCCAGGTTCAGCCGGGCCAGGTCGGCGTCCGGCTCGGCTCCGCCGGCGGCGTCGAGCGCGTCGGCGACCCGGCTGCCGCTCGGCAGGGACACGAGTCCGGATCGAGCGACGGCACCGAGCACGTGCACGACGACCGGCGTGGCCGAGGCGGACGCCGCGCCCGACGGCGGGCCGGACGTGCCGCCGACGCCGCCGCCGCTGCCGCTGCCGCCACCGGACGGCGAGTCCCCCGCATGTGAGGAACCGGATGGACCGGGCGACACCGGGGCGGCGCCCGAGACCGACACCGTGCCCCCGGCGTCGCTCCCCCGTGCGCCGAGCACGATCACCAGCAGGGCGACCACGACGACGACCGCCGACAGGACGATCGCGGCGCGCGGGCTGAGCGTGAACCGGGACATGCCGGAACGCTACGGAGCCCGGCCGTCCGACCGGGCTCCGTGGCATGCGGCTGTGGAGCGGCGTCGACCGCCCCGGGGATGTGGAGGAGGCGCTACCCCTTGATGGCGATGTTCACGAGCTTCGGCGCCCGGACGATCACCTTCACGACCTCGCGGTCACCGATGTACCGCTGCACGTTGGCCGAGGCCCGCGCGAGCTGCTCGAGCTCGTCGGCCTCGATCGACTTGGACACCTCGAACGAGTCGCGCACCTTGCCGTTGACCTGCACGACCGCGGTCAGGGTCTCCTGCACGAGCAGCGTCGGGTCGGCCTTGCGCCACCCGTACGTCGCGACGGTGGTGTCGTACCCGAGCTGCTCCCACATCTCCTCGCCCGTGTACGGCGCGAAGACGCTCAGGCCGAGCGCGATGGTCTCGGTCGCCTCGCGCACCGCGGGGTCACCGGCGCCGGGGCCGCTGTCGATCGCCTTGCGGGTCACGTTCACCAGGTCCATCAGCCGCGCGATCACGACGTTGAACTTGAACGACTCCATCATCCCGGGGGCGTCGGCCAGGAACCGGTGGGTGACCTGGCGCAGGCCACGGTCGCCGTCCGCCCAGACGGCGTCGGGTGTCGAGGTGACGTCGGTCGCCAGGCGGTAGGCCCGGGCGAGGAAGCGCGCCGACGCGGCCGGTGAGACGTCCTCCCAGTTGATGTCGTCCTCGGGCGGGCCGGCGAAGCCCATCACCAGACGGATCGCGTCGACACCGTGCGCGTCGAGCTCGTCACCGAGCGAGACACCACCCTTGGACTTCGACATCTTCGAGCCGCCCGACAGCACCATGCCCTGGTTGAGCAGGGCCGAGAACGGCTCGGTGAAGTCGAGGTAGCCCAGGTCGAACAGCACCTTCGTGACGAACCGCGCGTACAGCAGGTGCAGGATCGCGTGCTCGACCCCGCCGATGTACTGGTCGACGGGTGCCCACTTGTTCACCAGCGCCGGGTCGAAGGCCCGGGTGTCGTCGTTCGCGGACAGGAAGCGCAGGAAGTACCACGACGAGTCCACGAAGGTGTCCATCGTGTCGGCGTCGCGCTTGGCTGGCGTGCCGTCGACCGGGTTCGGGACGTTCACCCAGTCCGTGGCGCCACCGAGCGGCGACGTGCCCTTCGGCTTCAGGTCGAGCCCCTCGGTGGAGGGCAGCACGACGGGCAGCTGGTCCTCGGGCACCGGGTACTCGGTGCCGTCCTCGCCGTGGATGATCGGGATCGGGGTGCCCCAGAAGCGCTGGCGCGAGATGAGCCAGTCGCGCAGGCGGTACGTCTTGGCGGCGCGACCGGTGCCGCGCTCGTCGAGCAGGGCGATCGCTGCGGTGATGGCGTGCTGCTTCGACATGCCGTCGAGCGGCCCGGAGTTGATCATCCGGCCCTGGCCGGTCAGCGCCTGGCCGGTCGACGCGGGATCGAGCGTCGGCAGGTCGAAGTCGTCGAGCGTCGCGCCCTCGGGGATCACCGGGATCGCACCGGTCACCGGCTGGTTGGTGTCGACCACGACCCGCACGGGCAGGTCGAACGCCCGGGCGAAGTCCAGGTCGCGCTGGTCGTGCGCGGGCACGGCCATCACCGCTCCGTGGCCGTAGTCGGCCAGCACGTAGTCGGCGGCCCAGATCGGCAGCCGTTCGCCGGTGAGCGGGTGGATCGCGAAGCGACCGGTCGGCACACCGGTCTTCGGGCGGTCGGCGTTCTGCCGGTCGATCTCGGAGGTCTTCTGCGTCGCCACCAGGTACGACTCGAATCCCGCGCGGGTCTCCTCGGAGACCGACGGGTCGGCGATCAGTTCGGCGGCCAGGTCAGAGTCCGGCGCGACGACCAGGAACGTCACGCCGTGGATGGTGTCCGGCCGCGTCGTGAACACCGTGACCGGCTCGTCGCGGCCCTCGATGACGAAGTCGACGTCGGCCCCGACGGACCGGCCGATCCAGTTGCGCTGCATCGCGATGACCTTGGACGGCCACCGCCCCTCGAGCTGGTTGAGGTCGTCGAGCAGGCGGTCGGCGTACTGCGTGATGCCGAAGTACCACTGCGTCAGCTTCTTCTTGACGACGACGGCGCCGGAGCGGTCCGAGGTGCCGTCGGGCAGCACCTGCTCGTTCGCCAGCACGGTCTGGTCCACCGGGTCCCAGTTCACCCAGCTGTCCTTGCGGTAGGCCAGGCCCTTCTCGTACATCTTCAGGAACAGCCACTGGTTCCACTTGTAGTACTCGGGGTCCGAGGTGTGGATCTCGGTCGACCAGTCGAACGACGGCGCGTACCGCTTGAACGAGGCCTTCTGCTGCTCGATGTTGGCGTACGTCCACGCCTTGGGGTCGACGCCGCGCTTGATCGCCGCGTTCTCGGCGGGCAGCCCGAACGAGTCCCAGCCGATCGGGTGCAGCACGTTGAAGCCCTGCTGCCGCCAGTAGCGCGCCACGAAGTCACCGAGCGCCCAGTTCTCGGCGTGGCCCATGTGCAGGTCGCCGGACGGGTACGGGAACATCTCGAGGATGTACTTCCGGGGTCGGCGGTCGTCGTGGTCGGTGGTGAAGAGGCCGAGCTCTTCCCAGCGGCCCTGCCACTTGTCCTGGATACGACGGAAGTCGTAGGCGGTCGGGTCCTCGACGTGCTGCTCGATGGTCACGGAACTCTCAATCGGTCTGGAGGCGCGGTGCACGCCGTCGGGGACGGGCGCCGGTCACCCAGATTACAAGGCACGAGCGACGGTCGCGGACGCGCCCGGCTCACGTGACGAGGCGGCCGTCCCGCATCCGGAGCGTCCGGGTCACCAGGTCCGCCGGGACGGGCACGTGTGAGACGACGAGGACGCTCCGACCGGCGCCCCGAGCGGTGGTCACCAGGTCGCGCAGCACACGGTCGCCGAGGTCGGGATCGACGTCGGCCGTCGGTTCGTCGAGCACCAGCACCGGGAACGCGTGCAGCAGCGCCCGCGCCAGGGCGAGCCGGTGCGCCTGTCCGCCGGACACCAGCCCACCGCGCTCCCCCACGCTCGCGTCCAGGCCGCCCCGAGCCCGGACCCAGGCGGCGAGGCCCACCCGGTCCAGCACCGCGAGCAGGTCGTCGTCCGTGGCGGTGTCCCGCGCGAACAGCAGGTTCTGCCGGATCGACTGGTCGAACACGAACGGGTCCTGCTCGATCAGCCCGATCCGCGCGCGGACGGCGTCGGGGTGCATCGCACGCGCCTCGACACCGTCGAGCGTGCAGCTGCCCCGGTGGTCGACGAACCGGACCAGGGCGTCGACCAGGGTGGACTTGCCGGCACCGCTCGGCCCTTCGAGCACGACGACCTCGCCCGGGTGCAGGTCGAACGACACGTCCTGCACGGCTGCTCGTTCCGCACCGGGCCAGCGCACCGTCATCCCCCGCACCGACAGGGTCACCGGCCCGTCGACCACCAGGTCGGCCGGGTCCGCGGGCTCGGCGGGCTCCTCGACCAGTCCGTCCGGCAGCGCGGACGGCACGACCTGGTCGACCCGTTCCGCTGCAGCCCGGACCCGTCGGAGCGTCAGCACCGCGAGCGGCACCGTGCCGACGACCTCGAACAACGCGAGCGGGACGAACACCGCCAGCGCCCAGAGCGGCCCGTCCAGGGCACCCGAGGCCACGTTCGGTGCCCCGACGGCCAGGATCCCGATCACGGCGCCGCCACCGACGAGCCCGACGAGCGCGCCCACGAGCGACTCCACCGTCGCGCGACGACGCACCGCGTGGGTGACGCGCCGGTCGAGCTCCTCGACGTGCCGCAGCCGTTCGTCGAGCGAGCCGTAGGCCGCGAACACGTCGAGCGTCCGCACGGTGTCGAGCACGAGGTCGGCGACGTGTCCCCGGTCGGCGGCCGTCGCGCGGTCGCTCGACCGGGCGATCGACGCCGTCACGACCGAGCCCACCAGCGCCGCGACCAGCAGGGCGACGAGCAGCACGAGCGCTGCGGGCAGCGACACGAAGGCCACGGCGACGACGGACAGCACGGCGGTCGTGCCGGCCGACACCAGCGGCCCGACGACCCGGATCGGCAGGTCCTGCAGCCGGTCGGTGTCGGTGACCAGCCGGGTGACCAGGTCACCGCGGCCGGTCGTGCCGAGCCCGGCCGGCGCGACGGAGACCAGCCGTCGGTACATCTCGGTGCGGACCACGGCGAGCTGACGGAAGGACGCGTCGTGCCCGGCGAGCCGGTCGACGTACCGCAGGGCGGCCCGTCCGAGTGCGAACGCGCGGACCCCGACCATCACGAGCGTCAGGTACAGGATCGGCGGATGCTCCGCGGCGCGCGTGATGAGGTAGCCGCTGGCAGCCAGCAGCGCCACCGCGCACAGCGCACTGAGCACGCCGGCGGCGACCGCCTTCGCCCAACCGGACCCCGTCGGCATCGCGAGCCGCAGGACCGAGCCGGGCCGAGCCTCCTGTCCGGTGCTCATGCGCGCACCCGGAGCGACGACGTGGCGACCGAGCCGGACGCGTCGACGGTGACGTGGACGTCCGCTGCGGCGACGACCGCCGGTCGGTGGCTGGCGACCACGACGACCGCACCCTGGTCGGCGAGTCGGCGGATCGAGCGGACGACCTCGGCCTCGGCGTCGGCATCGAGGGCCGACGTCGGCTCGTCGAGCAGCACGAGTCCGGTGCCGACGCGCTGGTGCCGGTACAGCGCTCGCGCCACGGCGACCCGCTGCGCCTGGCCGCCGGACAGGCCGGCACCGCCGGATCCGACCGGGAGGTCCGGGTCGAGTCCCAGCCCCAGCGCACCGAGTGCGGTCCGCACTTCCTGGAGCACGGGGGTCGCGCTGAGCGCGACGTTCTCGGCGACGGTGCCGCGCACCAGACGCGGGCGCTGGTCGGCCCACGCGATCCGGTCCGCGCGGGTCGTGCCGGCCGACCCCGGCACCGTGACGACGCCGTCGTGCGGCAGGACCCCGCGGATCGCGGCGATCAGGCTCGACTTGCCCGAACCGCTCGGGCCGGTCAGCGCGACGACCGTGCCGCGGGGTGCCTCGAGGTCGACGGGGCCGATCAGGGTGTCGTCGCGGCGCACGGTGACCCCGCGCAGGACGAGGACGTCCGTCGCGGGTTCGTGCTCGGGCTGGAGCTCGGCAACCGGGGCGTCGGTGTCAGCGTCCGCGTCCGCAGCGTCGTCGAGGACGTCGAGCACGGCCCCCGCAGCCGCGACGCCGTCCTGCGCCGCGTGGAAGTCGGCGCCGACCTGCCGGATCGGGGCGAACGCCTCGGGCGCGAGCACCAGCACGAACATCGCCGCACCGAGCCCCATCGACCCGTCGACCAGCCGGATGCCGATCGTCACCGCGACCAGCGCGACCGACAGGCTGGCGGCGAGTTCGAGGGCGAAACCGCTGACGAACGACAGCCGCAGCAGGCCGATCGTGCCGCGGCGGTACTCGTCGGTGATGATGCCGATGCGGCCGACCTGTCGCCGGGCGCGGCCGAACACCTTGAGCGTCGCGAGCCCCTCGACCGCCTCGGTGAAGGCGCCGCCCAGTCGAGCGAGCGCGTCGGCCTGGCGTTGCTGCATCGACTGGGTGGCCATCCCGATCAGGGCCATGAACACCGGGATCACCGGCAGGGCACACAGCACGATGAGGCCGCTCGTCAGGTCCCCCACGCCGATCGCCACCAGCAGCACGGGCGTGGCGACCGCGGTGAGCGCGAGTTGCGGCAGGTACCGGCCGAAGTAGGCGTCGAGCGCGTCGAGTCCCGGGCCGAGCGTCGTGGCGAACCCCGCGCTCGAGCGCTCCGCCAGCCACGCGGGCCCGCGCGCCGCCGCGCGGGCCAGCACCCGCGTGCGCAGTTCGCTCTTGACGGTGGCCGCAGCACGGGCCGCCAGGTCATCGGTCGCCCACGCCGCGACCGCACGGACCACGAACGCGGCGCCGAGCAGCGCGACCGTCGGGACGAACGCGGCCGGCACCACCCCGCCGTGCCGGACCACGTCGACCACCTCGGTCACCGCCGCAGCGATGCCCCAGGCGATCCCGACGGTCGCCACGGTGCGGAGCAGCCCCGTGGCAGCGGCGGCCAGGACGAAGCCCCGAGCGGACCGCGACAGACGCAGCAGACGCGGATCGAGCGGCTTCATCGTGTGGCCTCTTCCCGGTGGGTCAGTGTGCGGCGGCGGTGACGTGGGCGCGGGTGACGCGCTTGCGGAAGATCCAGTAGGTCCACGCCTGGTAGGCCAGGACGAGCGGCACGAAGACCAGCGCCACCCAGCTCATCACCGTGAGCGTGTAGGTCCCACTGCTGGCGTTGACGACCGTCAAGCTGTTCGCCGGGTCGTTCGACGCGGGCATGACGTCCGGGAACACCGCCGTGAACATCGCGAGCACCACCGCGGCGATCGTGACGGCCATCAGCGCGAACGCCCGGCCCTCGCGACCCCAGGCGGTGCAGAGCACCGCGAGCACCAGGGCCAGGGCGGCGACCACGGAGAGCACCAGGCTCGCCGGGGTGGCACGGACGACCGCCAAGCTGACCAGGAACGCCGCTGCCACGACGATGGTCACGATGCCGGCGCGGGTGGCCAGGCGCTTCGCCCGGGCACGGATGTCGCCCTCGGTCTTCAGGGCGATGAACACGACGCCGTGCGTGAAGAACACCAGCAGCGTCGCCAGCCCGGTCAGCACCGCGAACGGGTTGAGCAGGTCGAACACGGTGCCGGTGTAGTTGTGCCCGGCGTCCATCGGGATCCCCCGCACGACGTTGCCGAACGCGACGCCCCACAGGAACGACGGCAGGGCGCTGCCCACGATGATCATCAGGTCGAACCGGCGCTTCCACGCGAGTTGCTTGTCCTGGTGCCGGTACTCGAAGGACACCCCGCGGACGATGAGTGCCGCCAGGATCAGCAGGAGCAGCAGGTAGAAGCCGGAGAACATCGTGGCGTACCACTCCGGGAACGCCGCGAACAGGCAGGCGCCGGCGACGATCACCCAGGTCTCGTTGAGGTCCCAGACCGGGCCGATCGTGTTGATCATGACGCGGCGGTCGGTGTCGTCGCGGCCCAGGAACGGCAGCGCCATCCCGACACCGAAGTCGAAGCCGTCCAGCACGAAGTACCCGACGAAGAACAGTCCGACGATCGCGAACCACAGAACGGGCAGGTCCATCTCAGTACACCGTCACTTCGTGCTTGACCTCGCCGGTGGTCTCGTCGACCTCGGCCGGCGCGGCGGGACCCTCTTGTGCGACCTTCTTGATGAGCCGGAACTCGACGACCGCCAGGCTGCCGTAGATGAGCGTGAACACGACGAGCGAGATCAGGACCTCGAGCCCCGTGACGTTCGGCGACACCCCGTCTGCGGTCTTCAGCAGCCCGAACACCAGCCACGGCTGCCGGCCCATCTCGGTGAAGATCCAGCCGACGATCATCGCGGCCATCGGCAGCGGCACCGCCCACGTCGCGATCCGCCACACCCAGCGCTGCGTCGGGAACCGGCCCTTGCGGGTCAGCCACAGGCCGGCGAGGGACACCATCACGGCGCCGACGCCCAGCGCGATCATCCAGCGGAACGACCAGTAGGTGACCCAGATGACCGGCTTGTAGTCGCCGGGGCCGTAGACCTGGCTGTACTCGGCCTGCAGGTTGTTGATCCCCTCGACCGTGCCCGTGAACGTGTGCGTCGACAGGAACGACAGCAGGTAGGGCACCCGGATCGAGAACAGCTCGTGCACGCCGTCGGGTGTGCCGAGCGTGAAGATCGAGAACGAGGCGTCCTTGCCGGTCGCCGTGTTGTACAGCGCCTCGGCCGAGGCCATCTTCATCGGCTGCGTGTCGACCATCGTGAGGCCGAGCTGGTCCCCGGTCAGCACCGTGAGCGCACCGGCCGCGACCATCGTCCACAGGCCGAACTTCAGCGCCGGCAACATCGTCTCCAGGTGCTGGTTGCGCGCCAGGTGGTACGCCGCGACCGCGATGATCACGCCGGCCGCGACCATGAAGCAGGCGAACAGGGTGTGCGGGAAGGCTGCCAGTGCGACCTTGTTCGTCAGGACGGCCCAGATGTCGGTCAGCTCGGCGCGGCCCTTCGCCTGGTTGATGACGTACCCGACCGGGTGCTGCATGAAGGCGTTGGCGGCGATGATGAAGTACGCCGACATGATCGTCCCCGCGCTGACGCACCACATGCTCGCCAGGTGCAGGCCCTTCGGCAGGCGGTCCCAGCCGAAGATCCAGATGCCGATGAACGCGGCCTCGAAGAAGAACGCCAGGATGCCCTCGAGCGCCAGCGGAGCGCCGAAGACGTCCCCGACGAAGCGGGAGTAGTTCGACCAGTTCATGCCGAACTGGAACTCCTGCACGATGCCCGTGACGGTGCCCATCGCGAAGTTGATGAGGAAGATCCGGCCGAAGAACCGGGTGAGCTGCAGGTAGTGCGCCCGGCCCGTGCGGTACCAGGCGGTCTGGAACACGGCGACGACCACCGCCATCCCGATGGTGAGCGGGACGAACAGGAAGTGGTAGATCGTCGTCAGGCCGAACTGCCAGCGCGACAGGATCAGGGGATCGAGGATGTCGTTCATGCGGCTGGACCGGTCGGGCACGCCGCGCGCAGGTGCTGCACGTCAGTTGCTTCCTGTAGGAGGGCACTTGTTGCCGTCACACCGTCGGGACACCTCCACGCTACCCATCGGACACCATGTTCGACAAGTTGTAGAACCGGCGGCTGCACGAACGTGCACAGGCGGTGCACGGCACAACCGTGCGGAACTGATGTGCCTGTGATGCGCTCCTGATGTACCTGGGCGAACGACGACAGGTGCCGGGCTACTGCCCGACACCTGTCGTCGTACTACCGGATCGTGCTGACTACAGCAGACCCTTCTCGGTCAGGAAGTCCTTGGCGATCGTGGACGCCTTCTCCTTGTCCGAGGTGCTCTTCGTGTTGAGCTCGATGAGCGCATCGGTCGTCAGGACCTTGCTCACCTTGTCGATGTCGGCAGCGGCCTTGTCACTGACCTTGCTCGAGACGACCGGCGTGACGTTCTGCGGCAGGATCAGGTTCTTCGGGTCCTTGAGGGACACGAAGTCGTTCGCCTTGATGCTCGGGTCGGCGCTGTAGATGTCGGCGAGCTGCACCGTGCCGTCCTTGAGCGCCTTGACCGTCAGCGCCCCGCCCGAGTCTTCGATCGCCTTGAAGTCGACGTCGACGCCGTACTCGGACTGCAGCCCCTTCGGGCCGTACGGCCGGGTCTGGAACTCGGAGTTCGCGCCGACGGTGAGCTTGTCGCTGACCTTCGACAGGTCGGACAGGCTGGTGACGCCGTTCTTCTCGGAGAAGTCCTTGGTCACGGTGTAGCTGTCCTGGTCGGTCGCATCGGCGGCGTCGAGGGCACGCAGGCCCTTCGGCAGCGCCTTCTCGAGGCCGGCCGAGATCTCCGACGCGGTCTTCGCGGTCGAGTTCTTGTCGTAGTACTGCAGCAGGTTGCCGCTGTACTCCGGCATGACGTCGATCGCGCCCTTCTGCAGCTGCGGGAGGTAGACCTCGCGCTGGCCGATGTTGAAGTTGCGCTTGACGCTGAAGCCGTCCTTCTCGAGGACCTGGGAGTACAGCTCGGCGATGATCTCGTTCGAGTAGTACTGCTGCGAACCGACGACGATGGTCTTCGAGTCGGACGAGGCGCTGGAGCCGCTGTCGAGCGGGCTGCTGGACGAGCAGCCGGCAAGCGCGGCTGCGACGCCCACGGCCAGCGCTGCGGCGATGCCGGCGCGGATCTTGGGTGCTGTGATCACGAGGGGGTTCCTTCCGGGATGGGATTGCGGGCTCGCTCGCGCGATCCCTTGCGTCCCCCCGCGGTCCGGCCGGAGACGCCCGCGGGCACCACCGCCCGCTGCAACAGGGAGAAGACGATCTCGAACGCGATCGCGAGCGCGATCACGAGGATGGAGGCGCCGAGCATCTCGGCGTAGTCCTGGGTCTTGAGCCCGAGGAACACGTAGCCGCCCAGGCCACCGGCGCCGACGTACGCGGCGAGCGTGGCCGTTGCGACGACCTGCAGCACGGCGGCGCGGATGCCGCCGATCAGCAGCGGCAGCCCGAGTGGGACCTCGACCTTGGTCAGGATCTGCCACCCGGTCATGCCCTGGGCACGGGCGGCGTCGACGGTGACCGGCTCGACGGACTCGATGCCGGAGTAGGCCCCCGCGAGCACCGACGGGATCGCCAGGATCACCAGCGCCAGCAGCGGTGCCTGCAGGCTGACGCCGAGCACGAGGCCGAACAGGGTCAGCACGCCCAGCGTCGGCAGGGCGCGGATGCCGCCGGACAGGGCGATGGCCACGCCACGGGCACGACCGGTGTGCCCGATGAGCCAGCCGAGCGGCACGGCGATGACCGACGCGATGAGGACGGCGAGCAGCGAGATCCAGATGTGCTCCCCGAGCCGGGTCGGGATCGCGTTGTAGCCGGAGTAGTTGGTCGGGTCGAACACCCAGGCGAAGGCCTGTCCGATGATCACGAGGTCACCTCGGCCGCCTGCAGCACACGACGCGCCTGCCGCTTGGAGACGGTGGTCTTCCGGGTCCACGGCATCACGAGCCGGCCGAGCAGCACGAGCAGCCCGTCGATCGCGAACGCCAGCACCAGGACCATCACGATGCCGGACACGATCTCCTCGGTGATGCCGCGACCGATGCCGTCCGTGAACAGGGACCCGAGGCTCTGGATGCCGAGCACCGCGCCGACCGTGGTCAGCGAGATCGTCGACACCGCCACGACGCGCAGGCCGGCGAGCAGCACCGGGCCGGCGAGCGGCAGGTCGACGCGGAAGAACCGCTGCGCTCCGGAGTAGCCCATCGCCGTCGCCGCGGACACCGTGGGCGCGTCGACGGACTCAAGCCCGTCGACCGTGGACCGGACCATCAGCGCGAGGCCGTAGAGCGTCAGACCGATGACCACGTTGACCGGGTCCTGCAGACCGGTTCCGAGGATGCTCGGCAACGCGATGAACAGCGGCAGCGACGGGATCGCGTAGAGCAGCCCGGCGACGGTGACGATGCCACCGCCGACGCTGCGCGTCACCGGACGGCCACCTGCCCGGCGCAGCCGGACGACCAACCAGCCGATCGGGATCGACAGCAGGAAGCTGATGATGATCGGCGGGATCGCGATCGTCAGGTGTGCGACGACGTCGTCCCAGATCGTGTCGGTGTTGGCGAGCACCCAGTTCACCGGGCGCTCCCACCCTGCGCCGGAGCACCCGTTGCGTCGGAGGACGCAGCGGCCTTGTTCGTGGCGGACGGTTCACCCTGCACGGCGGCAGCAGCGTCGACCACCGGAGCGGGGCCGGTGAGGACGCCGGCCGCGCGACCGTCGCCGTCGACGACGATCGGACCGGTGGGGGTCTGCTCGATGCGCAGCGCACGGCGACCGCGACCGGCACCGATGAAGTTGGCGACGAAGTCGTCGGCGGGCTCGGAGAGGATCTGTGCCGGGGTGCCGAGCTGGGCGATCTCGCCGCCCTTCTTCAGGATGACGACCTGGTCGCCGAGCTTGAAGGCCTCGTCGATGTCGTGCGTGACGAACACCACGGTCTTGCCGAGCTCACGCTGCAGCCGGATCAGCTCGTCCTGCAGGTCGTTGCGGACCAGCGGGTCGACTGCACCGAACGGCTCGTCCATCAGCAGGATGTTCGGGTCGACCGCCAGCCCGCGGGCGACCCCGACGCGCTGCTGCTGTCCGCCCGACAGCTGCGACGGGTACCGGTCCGCGAACGCCCGGTCGAGTCCGACCGTGTCCATCAGCTCGAGTGCGCGCGACCGTGCCTCGGCCTTGGCGACGCCGGTCAGCAGCGGCACGGTGGCGATGTTGTCGACGACCTTGCGGTGCGGCAGCAGGCCGGAGCTCTGCATGACGTAGCCGATGCTGCGGCGGAGCTTGACGGGGTCGACGTCGGCGACGTCCTTGCCGTCGATGGACACGGAACCCGACGAGGGGTCGACCATCCGGTTGATCATGCGGAGCAACGTCGTCTTGCCACAGCCGCTGGACCCGACGAAGACCGTCGTGGTTCGGGAGGGGATGACGAGGTCGAACCGCTCGACGGCGTTGGTGCCGTCCGGGTACGTCTTGCGCACGGAGCGGAATTCGATCATGGGGTGGGTGCCCTTCTGGTGGGAGGTAGCCCGACTCCGAGTGAGAGTACCCGTCAGGACCGACACCGGTTGCACCGCGTGTCGAATCGTGACGTGTCGCGGACAGCCCGGCTCCGCCGGAGGACGCTCAGGAGGCTGCGACGACCTTCTCGAGGTAGCCGCGGCTCATGACGCGGTACGCCTCGATCAGCGCGGTGTCCGGGTGCTCACGGTCGCGGTGCGCACGAGCGAGCAACGCGTGCGAGGACTCGGCCAGGACCACCCAGGCGCGGGTGACGTCCTCGTTGTCCGGCATGCCGAAGCGTTCGTGCAGGATCCCGCCCACGGCGGCACCGAGCGCCGCCATCCGGTCGTCGTCGGCGCCGACACCGGCGTCCGCCGGGTCGCCGAACCGGATCGCCCGGAAGCCGGGCTCGGTCCGGTACATCTCGCTCGTCATGTCGATGAGCGCGTCGCAGGCTTCCTGCCAGGTCGTGGCCGCGCTGGACTCGAGGGCCTGCACGAACCGGGCAGCCAGACGCTGCGTGGAGCGGATCGCCAGGGCTTCGACCACGGCGATGCGGTCCGGGAAGTACCGGTAGACCGTGCCGATGGACGCCCCCGCCCGCTCGGCGACCATGGCCGTGGTGAGCCGTTCGAACCCGATCTCGTCGATCACCGCAGCAGCGGCGTCGAGGAGTCCGGCGAGGCGCGCCGAACTGCGGGCCTGGACCGGCTCGTTCCTGAGCAGTGATGATCCCCCCGGCAGTGCGTTCGAAACCTCGGTGACGAGCACGTGAACTCCTTCTCGCGGCGACCGCGGGCTGATTGTGTGACGGGGCAACTCTCGCAGAGCCCGCCTGGAACATCGCTGCGATTCACAGGGTGTCGGAACCGGATCGTGGACCGATCCACGCTGGTCGGGACCGGATCGCCCGACGATCCACGGGTGTCGGGGCGGATCGTGGACATCCGGACGCCCCCGCATGGGATGATGGGCCGATGCCCGACCCGACGTCCCACGAACCGTCGTTGGCCGAGCCCATCCTGCACCGAGCCGCCCGGATCGAGGACGCCGTGCAGGAGTTCCGCGAACAACGTGCTCGGCGTCGCGGCCAGGTACCGACGGTGATCCCCTACACGGGCTATGGCGCACCGGGGTGGATCCGCGTGCTGTGCCGCGTCCTGCTCACCCGTCGCGGGCTGGCGTCCGACGTGTCGTACGAGGGTGTCCGCGGGTGGAAGTCCTTCACGAGCGTGGCCGTCGACCACGCCGAGGTGACCATCACCGCCGGCGGGTCGTCGCACACCGTGCAGTCCGACCGGGGCGGGGTCGTCGACGCCATCGTGCCGATCGACCTCGAGCCGGGGCGGCACACCATCCGCCTGACCGCCGGTGGCCAGCGCGACGTCGAAGCGGACGTGTTCGTCGTCCACCCCGACACCCGCTTCGGCCTGCTGTCCGACATCGACGACACGGTGATGGTCACGGCGCTCCCCCGCCCGTTGCTGGCCGCGTGGAACTCCTTCGTCGTCACCGAGCACGCGCGCCGACCGGTGCCGGGGATGTCCGTGCTGTACGAGCGGGTCCTCGCGCAACACCCCGGCGCACCGACGGTCTACCTGTCGACCGGGGCCTGGAACGTCGCACCGACGCTGCAGCGCTTCCTGACGCGCAACATGTACCCGTCCGGCACGCTGCTGCTCACCGACTGGGGGCCCACGCACGACCGGTTCTTCCGGAGCGGGCAGATGCACAAGCGCGAGAACCTGCGACGTCTGGCGCGGGACTTCCCCGACGTCCAGTGGCTGCTCGTCGGCGACGACGGGCAGCACGACGAGTCGCTGTACGGCGAGTTCGCCCGTGAGCACCCCGACAACGTCGCCGGGGTCGCGATCCGTCAGCTCTCCACGAGCGAGGCCGTCCTGGCCGGTGGCCGGTCCCGCGCGCAGGAGCGTTCCCGCGACTCGAGCGCCCCGTGGGTCTTCGCCCCGGACGGTGCCGGCCTGTGGAAGGAACTCGGACGCATCGGGCTCGCCGACCTCGGCGACCAGCCAGAAGTCTGAGCCCACCCTCAGTCGATCACTCCGGCAACCGGTGGACCATCGGCGGTCGGTGGTTCGATCAGGGGCATGGCCCAGCGAATCGAAGACCACGCGATCATCGGCGACTGCTACTCGGCAGCGCTCGTCGACCGCGCCGGCACCATCGACTGGGCGTGCCTGCCCCGCTTCGACAGCCCCTCGACGTTCGCGGCGCTGCTCGGCGACGAGCACGACGGACACTGGACCCTCCGACCGACCGACCCGGACGCCACCGCCCACCGGCACTACGCGAAGGACTCGCTGGTGCTGCGCACGGTGTGGACGACCGCCACCGGAGTCGTCGAGGTCACCGAGTTCATGCCGATCGGGGCGCACCGGGCCAGCATCGTGCGCCGGGTCCGTGGGCTGCGCGGCTCCGTCGACCTGCGCCAGGTCCTGCGCATCCGGTTCGACTACGCGCGGGCGCTGCCGTGGGTCCGCCAGATCGGCGACGACGACGGGCCGGCCCTGCTGGCGACCGCAGGACCGGACTCGGTCCTGGTCCGTGGCTGCCGCTTCCACGCCGACGACCACCGGCACGTCGCCGACGCGACCGTGCACGACGGCGACGTCCTGGACACGGTGCTCACCTGGTACCCCTCGCACCGCGAACCCCCCGAGCCGCTCGACGTCGACCAGGCGCTCGCCCGGACGACCGACTGGTGGCACACGTGGGCCGGCAAGACCCAGGTCGACGGCCCCTACGCCGACGCCACCCGGCAGTCGCTGCTGTTCCTCCGGGCGATGACCCACGCCGAGACCGGTGGCGTGGTGGCCGCCGTGACCACGAGCCTGCCCGAGGACCCGGGCGGCGAGCGGAACTGGGACTACCGGTACGTGTGGCTCCGGGACGCCTCGCTCGCCCTGGCCTCGCTCATCGCCCACGGCTACCAGGACGAGGCCAAGCACTGGCGAGGCTGGCTGCTCCGCGCGATCGCCGGCGACCCGGCCGACGTGCAGATCATGTACGGGATCGCCGGCGAGCGGGAGCTGCCCGAGCGCGAGCTCGACGAACTGTCCGGGTACGCCGGTTCCCGGCCGGTGCGCATCGGCAACGGCGCCTTCACGCAGTACCAGGGCGACGTGTTCGGCGAGGTCCTGGCGGCGCTGCACGACGCCCGCGAACTCGGGCTCGAGGAGAACGCGGACTCGTGGGCGCTGCAGCGGGCCCTGCTCGGGTACGTCGAGCAACACTGGAAGGAACCCGACAACGGCATCTGGGAGATGCGCGGACCCCGCCGGAGCTTCACACACTCGCGCGCGATGATCTGGGCCGCCTTCGACCGCGGCGTCGCTGCGGTCGAGGAGTTCGGGCTCGAGGGACCGGTCGCCCGCTGGCGGCAGCTCCGCGACGCCGTCCGTGCCGAGATCGACGAGCACGGGTGGAACGCTGACCGCGGGGCCTTCCGGCAGCACTACGACACCGACGAGGTCGACGCCAGCCTGCTCGTGCTCCCCCAGATCGGCTTCTGCAAACCGGACGACCCGCGGATGCTCGGCACGGTCGCCGCGATCGAGCAGGACCTGCGCGTCGGCGACGACGGGCTCGTGCTGCGCTACCGCACCTCGTCCGGCTTCGACGGCCTGAGCGGCAGTGAGCACCCGTTCCTGGCGTGCTCGTTCTGGCTCGTCGAGCAGTACGCGGCGTCGGGACGGGTCGACGACGCCGAACGTCTGATGGACGTCCTGGTCGGCTACGCCAACGACGTCGGCATGCTGTCCGAGGAGATCGACGTCGCCACCGGCCACCACATCGGCAACACCCCGCAGGCACTGTCGCACCTGACGCTGGTGTCGGCGTCCGACGCGATCAACCGTGCACGCGGCACGGCGGCCGGCCACCGCACGCGCGTGTCCCAGCACGACGGCTCGACCCGGTCCGCAACCGGCGAGGGCGAGCGCGCCGGCACCCCGGCCTGAGGCCGGACCGCGCACGACGGGTCGAACTGCGCGTTGGTGGTCGGATCTTCTGGCAACCAACGCACGTTCAGTCTGACCGGGTGAGCGGAGACAGACGGGAGGCCCGGTGCCAGCTGGCACCGGGCCTCCCGTCTTCCTTGCAACGACCTCGACAACATGCAATATGCAAAACTGTGATGTTGCGGATCATGTGTTTCCCCTTGTACGTTAGCCACGACGCATCGAGGGGGGTGACACATGAACGAACAGAACGCGACGTCGGAGGACGTCTTCGAGATCGAGGAGATCGCGGGCGGGGCTGACCGGCAGGTCCACCGCTGCTGACCGAATTCTTTTGGGGAGGGCGCACCGCGCCCTCCCCATCTGCTCGTGAGGTGACCATGATGATGTACAGGCTGCGTCCGGGGTGGTTCCGGCGCCACGAGGGCGACCACTGCGTGGTCTTCTTCGACGAGGATCGGGAGATCACGGTGACGGGCGCTGTCGTCGACGCGGTCGATTCGCCCAGACCCGGGCTCTTCACCGCGAGGACCAACGGACAAGCGAGGTTCCTGGCAGAGCTCCGCCGAAGAGGCGCGCTCGTACCGCACGACCCCTGCGACGCGACGACCGACGCGTCCGCCGCACCGCAAGCGGAGTACTTCGCCGCATTCTGTGACGATCCGCAAGCCGCGCAACAGGCCCTCGAACGGTCCCGGTTCATCGTCCTCGGTCTGGGCGGCACGGGTGCGGAGTTCCTCCGACTTGTCGCGGCGGCCGGCGTCCGTCGGTTCGTTCTGGTCGATGCCGACGTCGTCGAGGAGTCGAACAGCAACCGCCAGACCATCTACCAGAGGTCTGACATCGGACTGCCCAAAGCCGAGGCTGCCGCGCGGTACCTCGAGGCCCGGTACGCCACCGTCGAGACGATCTCGCTGCACACGAGGGTCCGCGGGGACCAGGCCCTTCGTGACATGCTCGTCGCACACGCTCCAGATCTCGTCTTCATCGCCGTCGATGAACCGATCGACACGATCGTGTCCGAACTCGCCGCTGAACTCCGGGCGCTGCAGGTGCCGTTCCTGGTCGCCGGCGTCGGCATCCGGCACGGCCACGTCCACGCAGTGTCAGATGCGCCGGCCGCCGATACGACGCTGCTGCCGACACGGGCGTCCATCGCCACGACGAACACGATGGTTGCTGCCTGTGCGGCGCACGCCGCCATCGAGCACGTCACTTCGCTCCACCTTCCGTTCGACCTGAAACGGCCTTGACGTGCTTCGGATCGTCCTGGATCGGCGTCCGGATGGAATCGGAGTGCATGCCACCGACTGGGCCGGCATGCAGCTGTCGAGGCTCTGGGCGACACCGCTGGTCGAACGCGAGGCTTCGTCGGGCCGTCACCGACCGATCGGAGTCACGAGCGTCGAGCGGGTCGCAGACCGCTGCTGGTCGCTCGGAGTCGACGGTGACCGGCTGCGTTCCGCGAGTGGGCTGCTCGAGGACTGGCGGATGTCGTCTTCGGTCCGCGGGTCCGACGCGTTCGCGTTCATCGAGCGCGTCTGGGTGGAATCTCCACGGTTCCTGCGCTTCACCACGCGGTCGTCGCACGATGACGTCCGCCCCTTCCTCGACTGCTACTCCCTGTGGGGAGGTCTCCGCGAGGCCGATCGAGCGGCAGTACAACGACGGCGACATCGATTCGCTGACATCTACGAGTGGCGTGACGCGGAGGTCGCGGTCGTGACGGACGCCGACGCACGGTCGTCTGGCGACGACGGCTGGACAATCGCGGCGGGACTGCCAGCATCGAGTCGCTGGAGCACACACCTGACGGAGACCGAGTTGACCTTCGCGACGGTACCGGCCTCGCCCATGCACCTCGCGCCCGTGGACCCGGCGGCGGTCCTCGCATCCTTCGGACCACCGGATCCTCGTCGCGGATTCATCCCGTTGGCCAAGCCGGTTCTTCCGATGCCGCTCCGTCCTGCTCAACCGACGCTCGAGCACACCGAGTTCTTCCCCAACCGTGATGTGGCAGATGCGCTCCGCCGCGCCGTGCATCGACGCCCCGGGCAGACCCCGCTGCGGCTCGAGGAACGGCGATTCCGCGAGCGGCGGGCCCACACGTTCCGCTCGGGGGTCGCGCTCGTGATCCTCATCCCGCTCAACTCCGCGCCCAGCGGGTTGCTCCGGGCGCTCGGGCCCCCTGCCGAGACGTCGGACATCGCGGCGTTCCGCCGGCTCTGCGACGCAATCGATCTGCGTCCGCAGTCCCGGCACGACGACGTTGCACGCGTTTGCGGTGTCGGCTCCGTCGCTCGGTACGTCGCCGGGAGTTCGAGCCCGCCGGAACTCGTCCGTTCGATCTCGTCCCGGGGCTTCTTGGCCCTCGAGAACCTGGAGGAACCATGAACCATCGCGCCATCGGGGTCGGTGGGCTCGCAGGGTGCGAGAGTGCGAGCGCCGTCGGCCTGCAGATCACCTACTTCGCCGTCCCACTCATCGCCATCGAGCGGTTCAACGCAGACGCAGTGTCCATCGGTGCGCTGAACCTCATGGACTCGATCGCTGCGCTCCTCTTCGGACTCGTCGCCGGAAACCTCATCGACCGAGCGGGTGGCGTGTTCGCAGTCGGCGCCGCCAACGTGCTCCGAGCGAGCGCGCTGTGCCTCCTCGGCGTCGCACTCGTGAACAGCCCGCAGATGTGGATGTTGTACGTGACGATGCTGCTCGTCGGGATCGCCTCGCTCACCCACGAGGCTGGGCTCTCCACGGCTGTGCAACAGCTCGGCGTGCGCTCGAGTCGTTCGCTGAACCGGGTCAACGCCCTGCTCCGCGGGAGCTCGGTTGTGGCGGAGCTCGCCGGACCCGGGCTCGCCGGGGTGGTCGTCGTGCTGGTGGGTTTCGGCGCTGCGCTCATCATCGGCGGAATCGCGTTCGCCGTCGCGGCGGCGGTCTGTGTCGCTTTCTGGTTCGTGATCGACCGACCCTCCGTGAACCAAGAACACGACTCAGCATCGGGGCCGGAGGGTGAGCGAGGGTCACGCTTCGCCGACGGGCTCCGGTTCATCTTCGCCGACCGAGTCCTCCGTGACCTCACCCTGTCATCGACACAGTTCAACCTGTTCAGCGCAGCCTTCCAGGCGGTCTTCCTGATCTACTGCGTCCGCGTCCTCGACCTGGGAACGCCGGGAGTGGCGGTCCTGGGCGTCGCCGCTGGCATCGGTGGGCTTCTCGGGTCGTTCATGGCGGCTTCGGGTGCAGTGGCACGCCGACAGAAGACCTGGTACCTCTGCGCTCTGGGTGTCCCGGCCGTCTGCGTTCTCGCGATCGTCGGTGCGAGCAGCTTGTCCCACGGGGTCTCCTTGGTCGTCGTCGCTGTTGCGGAGGCGGTGTTCTCGTCGTGCATGGTCCTGTGCATCGTGCTCTTCAACACACTCCGGCAGATGCGCAGCCCTGAAGCCCTGGCCGGACGAATCGCGGCGTCCGAGCGTGTGCTGGCACTCGCGGGGGAGGTTCCCGGCGCGCTGCTCGGCGGATTCCTCGGGGTGGTCGTCGGCGTGCACGCGCCGATGGTCATCGCGGCCGTGGGGATGTCAGCATCCCTGTTCTGGGTCCTGCGTGTGCCGGACTGGTCCGAGCGCCGACCGCTCGAACCAGTCGGAGGCTGAGGATCTCGACGACGACGGCCCGGAGGAGCAACGTCCGGTGTCCGCCTGCTACAGGGAGTCGGCGAACTCCCGCACCAGGTGGCGGACGACCTCGCGCAGGTCGCCGTCGTGCTGCTGCGCGACCACGAGCTGCCGCTGGTACGACGCCCCCCGCTCGATCATCGTGTCCAGGTGGTGCAGCTCGTCGACGCACCCGAGCCGCTCGGCGATCGGGTCGAGCCGGGTCACCAGGTCGTGCACCTCGTCGGTGACCAGTCGTTCGTCGCCGGCCACGTTGGTGATGATCTCGGCGTCCATGCCGTAGCGGGCCGCACGCCACTTGTTCTCGCGGACGAACCACGGCTGCATGGTCGGCAGGGTCTCGCCCGCGTCGAGCCGGTCGGAGCACGCCGTCACCAGACACTGCACGAGCGCGGTGACCGCCCCGACCTCGTGCAGGGTGGACAGGCCGTCGGAGACCCGGTTCTCCAGCGTGCCCCACCCCGGTGACGGTCGGATGTCCCACCGCAGGTCCTTGACGCCCTCGATCACACCGGTGTGGGTCAGGTCACCCACGACCTCTTCGAAGTTCGCCCACGCACCGAGCTGCGGGGGCAGACCGCCGGTGGGGAGCTGCTGGAACATGAGCGCCCGGTTCGACGCGTACCCGGTGTCGGTGCCGCCCCAGAACGGACTCGACGCGGTGAACGCCTGCAGGTGCGGCACGTAGGCGAGCATCGCGTTCATGATCGGGATGGCCTTGTCGCGGTCGTCGATCCCGACGTGCACGTGGACACCCCAGATGAGCATCTGCCGTCCCCACCAGCGCGTGCGGTCGATCAGCGTCGTGTAGTGCTCGCTGTCCGGGGTGATCTCCTGCTGGTCCCACACCGCGAACGGATGGGTGCCGGAGCACATCACCTGGGCGTCGAGGGGTGCGGCGGCGTCGATCACCTCGCCGATCGTGCTCGACAGCTCCGCGGTGGCTCCCGCGACGGTGTCGTGCACCCCGGTGACGACCTCGACCGTGTTGGTGAGCAGTTCTTCGGTCACCTTCTCGCGGTCGCCCAGGCGTTCGTGCACGGCGGCGATGACCGCGGGGGCCCGGGGCGCCAGGTCCCCGGTGTCCCGGTCGACCAGCGGGAGTTCCCACTCGACGCCGATGGTCGACGGGCGGGACTCGGTGAAGCGGATGTCCATGCTGTACATCCTGCCCGGCTCCTTGTCGGACACGCACAACCAACGCCCGTCCCGATCGTGCGGTTCCGGTTCTCAGCACTTCCCCACCGGGTTTACCGTAGAAGCGCAGCCGAAGGGGAAGAAGGACGCATGCAGTTGGTCGTTCGTGGGACGTCCGCACCGCTCATCGGGGAACTCGACGTTCCCGTCTCCAAGTACCACGCGCACCGCGCCCTGGTCCTCGCGTCACTGGCGCCGGGGACCAGCATCGTCTCCGGGATCAGTTCGACCCGCCAGGTCGAGTGGACCGTGGGGACGCTCCGCGCCCTGGGCGTCGACATCAGACGCCGGGGGAACGCCTACCACGTCACCGGTCTCGGGGGTCGGTACCAGGCGACCGACGTCGTCGACCACGGTTCGCGCGGCGCCGACGGCCTGCTCAACATGGGATCCTCGGGCACGACGCTGTACTTCATGACCGGGCTCGCGTCGCTGGCCGACAAGCCCATGACGCTGTCGGGGATGAAGTACTTCCAGCGCCGACCGATCAAGGCGCTGCTGACCTCGCTCACCCAGATGGGGATCGAGCTCGAGGCCACGCACGACTGCCCGCCGGTCACCGTCCAGCCCCGACGGCCGCGCGGTGGCGACGTGCAGATCGCCGGCACGTTGTCGCAGTGGATCTCCGGGCTGCTGCTCGTCGCGCCGTTCGCCGACCACGAGACCCGCATCCACGTCACCGGCGGCCGGCTCAACGAACAGCCCTACGTCGAACTGACCGTCCGCATGATGCGGGAGTTCGGCCTGCGCGTCGAGGTCTCCGACGACTGGCTGGAGTACCGCATCCCCGCGGGCCAGCAGGCCACGCCGCACGACTACGTCATCCCGCCGGACATCGGCTCGGCCGCGTTCGGCATCGCCGCCGCCGGCATCCGCGAGTCGAACGTGCTGCTGCGCGGCATGACCTCGTTCCGCACCGCGGACACCGACCACCCGGAGAGCGAGTTCCTCGACCTGGCCACGGCGATGGGCGTCCCGATGCGCATCGACGACGAGACCGGGTTCGTGCGCATCGAGCACGACGGCTCCCCGCTCCGACCGCTCGACATCGACTGCCAGCCGATCCCCGACCTGCTGCCGGTGCTGTCGACGATGGCGACCTTCGCCGAGGGCACCACCCGGCTGTGGAACGTCGCGCACATCCGGCTCAAGGAGTCGGACCGTGTCGCCGCGATGCTGCAGCTGAACCGGATGGGCGGTCGCGCCGAACAGGGAGCGGACGAGCTCCGCGTGACCGGGGTCGGCGCCGGCGGACTGCACGGGGCGTCGATGTCCTCGTTCAACGACCACCGCGTCCTGATGTCGCTCGCCGTCGCGGCATCCCGGGCCGACGGCGTGTCCGCGCTGACCTACCCCCGCGCCTACCGCATCTCGTACCCCACCTTCCTCGAGGCGATGAACTCGGTCGGTCTCGACATGGAGGTCGGCGACGCGCTCGCCGCGACGGCCGAAGCCGACGAGCGCGCGGGCCGCATCGAGCGTGCCGACGTGCCGGACCAGACGACCGACCTGGGCGACGACCCCACGCGGGCCGCCCGAGACGACGCCCCGTCCGCACGCACCGGCGTGGACGCCCGGTCCGCTCGCCCCGGCGTGGACGCGCTGTCCGAGCGCACCGGTGTGGACGCCGACCCACTGGTCCTCAGCGAGCGGGTCCGCGCCCTGGCCGACACCGAGCCCGAAGGTCTGGCCGTGATCGAGGTCGGCGGCCCCGAGCCGGTGGACACCACGTGGCGCGAGCTGCAGGACGAGGCCGACCGGGTCTCGGCGCTGCTGCTCGAACTCGGCGTCCGCCGCGGTGAGTCCGTCGCGATGCAGCTGCCGAACTGGCGCGAGTTCGTCGCGATCACCCTGGGCGCCATCCAGATCGGCGCGGTGACGACCCCGATCATGCCGGTGTTCGGTCCGCGCGAGACGACCATGACGCTCGCCCGGTCCCGCGCCCGCGTGGTGTTCCTGCCGAACGTCTTCCGCAAGCGTCGCCCCGCGCTCGAACTGCTCGACGTCATCGACGAGGCGGCGGCCCAGCAGCGCCGTCTCGCCGTCGAGCACGTCGTCGTGATCCGGTCCGAGGCGCGCGGCCAGGGCGACACCCCCACGAACCAGCCACCGCTGCCCGCCGACGCGTCCGCGCGCGTCGCCGCAAGCGAGTGGAACTGGCGCTACTACGACACCGCGCTCAGCAGCGTGCACGTGGACGTCGAGCAGATCACCGCGCACGCCCCGACGCCCGACGACGTCTGCCAGCTGCTCTTCACCTCGGGCACCACGGGCGAGCCGAAGGGCGTGCAGCACCCGCACCGCACGCTGGGCCTGGCCACGGCCATGCACGTGGCACAGTCCGGGTTGACCAAGGGCGACCGCATCTACATCCCGTCCCCGCTGGCGCACCAGACCGGGTTCCTGTACGGCATGCTGCTGGCCTTCCGGCTCGGCGCCGCCCAGGTCATCCAGCCCGTGTGGGACGGCCGTGCCGCGCTCGACCAGGCGTTCGGCGTCGCCGGTGCGACCTTCGTGCAGTGCGCGACCCCGTTCCTGACCGACCTGGTCGACCTGGTCGAGGCCGGTGCGCCGGCTCCGGCGTCCCTGCGGGTCTTCGTGCCGACGGGCGCGGCCGTGCCCCGTGCGCTCGCCCAGCGCGCATCGACGGTGCTCGGCACCGCGATCCTGGGTGCGTTCGGCACGAGTGAGACGTGTCTCGGTGCGCTGTCCAGCCCGACGGACGACCCGGCCGACGCGTACGGCCACGACGGTCGTGCGCTGCCCGGCATCCGGCTGCGGATCGTCGACGACGAGGGCAACGAGCTGCCGGCGGACACCGAGGGCAACTTCGAGCTGCACTCGCCGACGATGTTCGACGGGTACCTCGACCGACCGGACCTGACCGACGACGTCTTCACCCAGGACGGCTGGTACCGGACCGGGGACCTGGCGAAGGTCGATGCCAAGGGCTTCCTGTCCATCACCGGTCGCATCAAGGACGTCATCAACCGCGGCGGCGAGAAGATCCCCGTGGTCGAGATCGAGAACCTGCTGTACCAGCACCCGCTCGTCACCGACGTCGCCATCGTCGCGATGCCCGACGACCGGCTGGGGGAGCGGGCCTGTGCGTACGTCGTGTCCGCCCGTGCCGACGAGCCGCTCGACTTCGGCGCGATGCAGCGGTACCTCGAGCACGCCGGTGTCAGCAGGTACTACTGGCCCGAGCGGCTGGAGTACCTCGACGAACTGCCCCGCAACGCGGTGGGCAAGGTCCAGAAGAACGTCCTGCGCGAGCATGCGGCGGCGCTCGTGACGACGAAGGAGAACGAACGATGACGATGGTCACGGAACCCGCGGTCGAGCAGGACTTCGCGCAGCTCAAGGCCGAGGTCACCGCGTGGGTGCGGGGCCGCGGCGAGGAGTGGGCGAACGAGATCGAGCGCACCGGCACGGTCGCGCCCGAGCTGTTCCAGGAACTCAAGGACAAGGGGTGGCTGAGCCTGGCCGCGCCGCCCGAGCTGGGCGGCCGGGGCATCCCGTTCTCGCGCTACCTCGAGGTGATGGAGATCGTGTCCCGTTCGCACGCCTCGATCCGGATGCTGGTGCACGTCATCAACGGCACGTGGCGCGCCATGGCCCCCTACGCCACCCCCGAGCAGATCGAGCGGGTCGTCAAGCCCAGCGTGGCCGGCGACAAGCTGGTCGCCTTCACCCTCACCGAGGCCACGGCCGGCACGGGCGCGGACATCCGCACGACGGTCCGTCGCGAGGGCGACACGTACGTGATGAACGGCGAGAAGCACCTCATCACGTTCGGCGTCAAGTGCGACTACTGGCTGATCGCCGCACGGCTCGAGGGCACCACGGGCCAGGACGGCACCGTCGCGTTCCTGATGCCGAACTCCGGGCTGCCCGGGGCCGAGGTGATCGACGACTCCGACACGATGGGCATCCGCGGCACCGACCACGCGATCCTGCGCTTCACCGACACGCCGATCCCCGCGAGCGCCCGCCTGGGCGACGAGGGCCAGGGGCTCGAGGTCGCCCTCGGTGGCTTCCTGCTGCCCAGCCGTGTGTCGGTCGCGATGAGCGCCGTCGGGCTGGCAGAGCGCGCGAACGAGCTGGCCGTGGAGTACGCGAACGAACGCGAGACCTTCGGGAAGAAGCTCTCGACCCGCCAGGCGATCCAGTTCTACCTGGCCGAGAACTACGCCGACATCGCCGCAGCCCGTGCCCTGGTGCTCGAGGCCGCCCGCGCGTACGAGGAGGGCCGCCCCGACGCCGGCACGCTGTCGAGCGCCTCGAAGATGGTCGCCGTCGACATGCTGGCCCGCGTCACGGACAAGGCCCTGCAGGTGCACGGCGGGCAGGGCTACTGGAAGCGCAACGCCATCGAGCGCGTCTACCGTGACGCCCGCGCGCAGCGCTTCGAAGAGGGCACGAACGAGATCCAGAAGCTGGTCGTCGGCCGCGCCGTCGTGACCGGCCAGGCCGGCTTCTAGCCGCACCCCAGAACGCAACGGGAGGCCCGCGGCGGGCCCGCCACGGGCCTCCCGTCCGCCACCACCCACGTAGAGGACCCCAGTGACCGACTCCACCACCGCACCCATCGCGCTCATCACCGGAGCCTCCCGCGGCATCGGCCGCCTGCTCGCGCAGAAGCTCGGCCAGCGCGGCGTCACCGTCGTGGTGACGTACAAGGGCAACGCCGACCTGGCCGAGCAGTCCCTCGCCGATGTCAAGGCCGCCGGCGGCGACGGCATCACGGCGCAGGTCGACATCGAACAGCCCGAGTCGATCGACGCGCTGTTCGACCTGGTGCGGGACACCTACGGCCGGCTGGACATGTTCGTCGCGAACGCCGCCGCCAGCGCCTTCAAGCCCGTCGCGCAGCTGAAGCTCCACCACCTCGACCGCAGCTACGCCACGAACGCCCGCTCGTTCGTCCTCGGCGCGCAGCGTGCCGCCGAGCTGATGGACCGTGGCGGCCGGATCGTCGTCGTGACCTCGTACGGGTCGCTCCGTGCGTTCCCGACCTACGCGGCCCTCGGCGCGGCGAAGGCGATGACCGAGGCGTACACGAAGTACATGGCGGTCGAGTACGGCCCCCGGCAGATCACCGTCAACGCGGTGAACGGCGGGCTCATCGACACCGACTCGCTGGACTACTTCTACAACGCGGTGCCGGGCATGGCGCCGATGGAGACGGTGATCGAGAAGCTGCCGCTGCAGCGCCCGGGCACCGCGGACGACATGGCCGACGCCGTGGACTTCCTGCTGTCCGACAAGGCGTCGTACATCACGGGCCAGACCCTGTCGGTGGACGGTGGGCTGACCGTCATCGCACCGCCGTACTGGGCCGACACGACCTCGCCGCTCCGGGACGCGGTGCTCCCCACGGCGCCCGCTGGGGCAGAGTAGGGGCATGAGCACCGTCGCCGTCCCGGACCTCGCCGTCGTCGCCTCGCCCTGGACGCTCGGACCCCTGACGCTGCCGAACCGGGTCGTCATGGGGTCCATGCACACCGGGCTCGAGGTGCACGACGACGGCGGTGCCGGGCTGGCGGCGTTCTACCGCGAGCGCGCTGCGGGCGGGGCGGCGTGCATCATCACCGGCGGCATCGCGATCAGCGACGAGGCGCGCGGTGGCCCGGACTTCGCGGTGTTCGGGGTCGACGGCGCGGACGAGCGGTTCCGGGTCGCGGTGCAGGCCGTGCACGACGAGGGCGGCACGATCCTGGCGCAGCTGTTCCACGCTGGCCGGTACGCCCTGGTCGGCGGCATGGTCGACCGGCACGGGGAACCCCAGCGTGCGGTCGCCCCGTCGGCACTGCCGTGGGCAGCGGCACGTGGGGTCATCCCGACCGAGCTGACCCCGGCAGAGGTCGAGCAGACCGTCGAGGACTTCGCCGCGGCAGCACGGAGCGCCCGGGACATCGGCTTCGACGGCGTCGAGATCATGGCGTCCGAGGGCTACCTGATCAACCAGTTCTGCTCGCCGCTGACGAACCTGCGGACGGACGCGTGGGGCGGCACGGCGGCGAAGCGTCGGCGGTTTGCGGTGGCCGTCGTGCGGGCGGTCCGTGCGGCGGCGCCCGACCTGGCCGTGACGATCCGCCTGTCGGGCGCCGACCTGATGCCGGGCTCGACGACCGACGACGAGGTCGACGCGCTCGTCCACGACCTGCTGCCCCTGGGGCTCGACGGCATCTCGGTCGGCATCGGCTGGCACGAGTCCAGGACGCCGACCGTGCAGGCCGCCGTGCCACACGGTGCCTGGCTGGCCTACGCCTCGCGGATCGCCCGGGTGGTCCGCGCGTCGGAGCACCCCGACGTGCGGGTGATCGCGTCGAACCGGATGACGGACCTGCGGGACGGCGAGGCCGTGCTGGCCGACGGGCTGGTCGACGCCGTGGCACTGGCGCGACCGTTCCTGGCCGACCCGGACATCGTCGCGCGGTCGGTCGCGGGTCGGTTCGACCTGGTCAACACGTGCATCGGCTGCAACCAGGCGTGCCTGGACCGCTCGATCATCGGCGCACCGGTGTCGTGCCTGGTGAACCCCCGCGCCGGCCGCGAGGTCGCGTTCCCGGTCCGGCCGACGTCCGAGCCCAGGCGGGTCGACGTCGTCGGTGGGGGACCGGCCGGACTGGCCGCCGCCGTGGACGCCGCCCGCCGCGGGCACCGCGTGACGCTCTGGGAGGCCGCCGACGAGCTCGGCGGCCAGTTCGGCCTGGCCGCACTGATCCCCGGCAAAGAGGACTACGCGGCGACCGTCCGCGCCGCACGCGCCGAGCTCGCCGAGCGCGGGGCGACCGTCCACCTGGGCCGAGCCGCGACCGCCGCGGACCTGACCGACAGCGACGCCGTCGTGCTGGCGCCGGGCGTCGTCCCGCGCACCGTCGACGTCCCGGGCGCCGAGCTGCCGCACGTGCAGACGTACGAGCAGGCGCTCCGCGACGGGGTCCCCGCGGGCACCGTCGCGGTCATCGGTGGCGGCGGCATCGGCGTGGACACCGCGGCGTTCCTGACCGAGTCGCCGGACGAGTCGCTGCGCGCGCGGGCGTTCGCCGAGCGGTGGGACGTGACCGTGGCCGACGACGTGCTCGGGCCACTGCCCCAGCGCCAGCCGGCCGCCGTGCGGACGACCCGTCCCGGCGACCAGGTCACCGTGCTCCGGCGCTCGGGCAAGTTCGGCCAGGGGGTCGGGCTCACCTCGCGGTGGGTCGCCCTCGGACGGCTCCGTGACGCGGGGGTGCACCTGGTCGGCGGCGTGCAGGAGTACCTGCGCATCGAACCGGGTGCCCTGTGGATCCGCGACGAGGCCGGCGTCGAGCGCTCGGTCCCGGCCGACCGCGTGGTGGTCTGCGCCGGACAGGAGTCCTCGGTCGACGGCGCGGGGGACGGTGCCGACGGACAGCCGGACGCGACCGACGGCCCGCTGGACGGGTCTGGCGGACTGGTGTCGGGCCTCCAGGCGGCCGGCGTGCCGTTCGCCGTGGTCGGTGGCGCCCGCGACGCGCGCAGTGTCGACGCGGTCCGCGCGACGTCCGAGGCCCTCGAAGCGGTCCGTTCCCTCGCCCCGTAGCGCCGCGCCGTGGTCGCTGGCTCGCTTCTGGCCCCGACATCTGCAAGAATGAACGGTCGAATCGTGTCCGCTCGACCCTCTATCCAGCGGATGACGATCTCATTCGAGCTTCCACCGCGCGTGCCCCCACGCCCGCGGTTCCGGTTCAACCACAACAACACGCAACAGGAGCATTTGTGGCTGTCAAGATCCGTCTCAAGCGTCTCGGCAAGATCCGAGCACCGTACTACCGCATCGTCGTGGCCGACTCGCGCACCAAGCGCGACGGTCGCGTGATCGAGGAGATCGGCAAGTACCACCCGACCGAGGAGCCCTCGTTCATCGAGGTCAAGTCGGACCGGGCGCAGTACTGGCTCGGCGTCGGCGCGCAGCCGACCGAGCAGGTCGCTGCCCTTCTCAAGCTGACCGGCGACTGGGCCAAGTTCAAGGGCGAGAAGGACACCGAGTCCAAGGTCAAGGTCAAGCAGCCGAAGGAGCCCTTCACCGTCGACTCGTCGAAGAAGGCCGTCCTGAAGCCCAAGTCGGAGAAGAAGGCCCCGGCCGCTCCGGCCGAGGCCGACGCTGACGCAGCAACGACCGAGGCGTGACTCCTTGCTCGCTTCTGCGCTGACGCACCTCGTCAAGGGGATCGTCGATCACCCTGACGACGTGCGCGTCGCCAGTTCCACCTCCGCGCGGGGCGAGGTCCTCGAGGTGCGCGTGCACCCCGAGGACCTCGGCCGCGTGATCGGACGCGCCGGTCGGACCGCCAAGGCGCTCCGCACCCTCGTCACGGCTCTGGCCGATGGCAAGCGGGTGCGGGTCGACGTGGTCGACACCGATTCCTGACGAGGCGACCCAACTCCGGGTGGGTCGCATCACCAAGGCGCACGGGCTCAAGGGCGGTCTCAAGCTCGAGCTCTACACCGACGACCCGGATCGTCGGTTCACGCACGGAGCGGTCTTCTCGCTCCAGGTTCCCGACGACTCACCGTGGTCGGGCAAGACCATCGCCATCGACGAACTCCGCTGGTACAACGGTCACGCGGTCGCCTTCTTCGAGGGCATCGCCGACCGTGACGCCGCCGAGACGCTCGCGCGGGCGATCCTGTGGGTCGACCAGGACCCCGACGAAGAGACCGGCGAGGACGACGCCTGGTACGACCACCAGCTGGTCGGCCTCGACGTCGTCCGTGACGGTGTCTCCGTCGGCACCGTCGCACGCGTCGACCACCTGCCCGCGCAGGACCTGCTCGCCGTGACGACGCCGGACCGCGGCGAGGTGCTCGTGCCGTTCGTGTCGGCCATCGTGCCGAGCGTCGACATCGCCGGGCGCACCGTCACGGTGACCCCGCCGACGGGCCTGTTCGAGGACCCCGAGGACATGTCCCGCCCCGAGACGGTGACCCCGGCTCGGGAACCCCGGGACTGACCGTGCGGATCGACATCGTCACGATCTTCCCGGAGTTCTTCGGCGTGCTCGACGTCTCGTTGCTCGGCCGCGCCCGGCAGGGCGGCCTGCTCGACCTGCACGTGCACGACCTGCGTTCGTGGACGACCGACCGGCACCGCACCGTCGACGACACCCCGTACGGCGGTGGCGCCGGCATGGTCATGAAGCCCGAGCCGTGGGCGCAGGCGCTGTCGTCGATCCTGCGGTCGGACGGCTCGTCGACGCTCGTCGTCCCCACCCCGGCCGGCACGCCCTTCCGGCAGTCGATCGCCCGGTCGCTGGCCGACCACGAGCACCTGGTGTTCGCCTGCGGGCGGTACGAGGGCATCGATGCTCGGGTGTTCGAGTGGGCCGCTACGCGCAGCACCGTCGTCGAGCTCTCGCTCGGCGACTACGTGCTGAACGGCGGCGAGGTCGCGGCGATGGCCATGATCGAGGCCGTCGGACGCCTGGTCCCCGGAGTCGTCGGCAACCCCGAGTCCCTGGTCGAGGAGTCCCACGAGGACGGCCTGCTCGAGTACCCCTCGTACACCAAGCCGGCATCGTGGCGCGAGCTCGACGTCCCCGACGTCCTGCTCAGTGGCCACCACGGCCGCGTCGCCGCGTGGCGGCACGAGCAGCAGCTGGAGCGGACGCGGCGCGTCCGACCGGACCTGCTGCCCCAGGACGGCGCGTAGGCAGTCGAACCGCGCGTTGGTGGTCCGGATTCCGGACCACCAACGCGAGGTTCGGCCTGCTGTGCGGGAGGCCTGCTGTGTGTGCGGCCCCTTCTGGCTGGCTGGAGGCCCGTGGCCAGCTGGCACCGGGCCTCCTGTCCGGCTACTGGTCGCGCTGGGCGCGACGGAGCGTCAGGATCTCCGGACCGTGTTCCGTGACCGCCACCGTGTGCTCGACGTGCGCGGCGCGCGAGCCGTCGACGCTCTTGAGCGTCCAGCCGTCGTCGTCCTGGTACAGCTCGTCGGTGCCGCGCATCAACCACGGCTCGATCGCGACGACGAGTCCCGGGCGGAGCTTCAGGCCGCGGCCCGGTCGTCCGTCGTTCGGCACGTGCGGCTCGCCGTGCATGGTGCGGCCGACGCCGTGCCCGCCGAACTGCAGGTTGACGTCGTAGCCGCCCTGGTGTGCGACCGCGCCGATCGCGTGCGAGACGTCGCCGAGCTTGTTGCCCGGACGCGCCTGGGCGATCCCGGCCACGAGCGCGCGCTCCACCGTGTCGATCAGGCGTTGGTCCTCGGCGTCGGGGGTACCGACCTGCACCGTGACGGCGGAGTCGGCGACCCACCCGTCGACACTCGCGGCGAAGTCCATGCTGACGACGTCGCCGTCCTGCAGGCGGTAGGCGTGCGGCAGCCCGTGCAGGGCGGCGTCGTTGACCGAGGTGCACAGGTTCCGGCCGAACGGCGACCGGCCGAACGACGGGTGGTAGTCGACGTAGCAGCTGACAGCACCGCGGTCCGCGATCATCCGGGCCGCCACCTGGTCGAGGTCGAGCAGGTCCACGCCGACGTCGACCGTGGTGAGCAGCTCGTCGAGCACGTCGGCGACGAACCGGCCCGCGGCTCGGAGTCCGTCGAGTTCGGCGGGGGTGCGGAGTTCGATCATGCGTCCATCCTGGTCGGTGCGGATCCGTTTGGCTGCAGCCGGGCGATGTGGCATCATGGATCGCTGTGCCCTGGCTGGACTCTGCCACGGGGGAGTCGCCGACACCGGGCACATCACCACTTCGTTTCCGAAACCGATCCGCGGCGACCCGTGTGCGTCCGCAGAGAGTGACCCAACCATGAGCCAACTCCTCGACAACGTCGACGCAGCATCGCTGCGGACCGACGTCCCCGACTTCCGCGCGGGAGACACCGTCAAGGTCCACGTCAACATCATCGAAGGCACGCGCTCGCGCGTCCAGGTCTTCCAGGGTGTCGTCATCGGCCGTCAGGGCCACGGGCTCGGCGAGACCTTCAAGGTCCGCAAGGTCAGCTTCCAGGTCGGCGTCGAGCGCTGGTTCCCGGTGCACTCGCCGATCATCGACCACATCGAGATCGTCACCCGCGGTGACGTCCGTCGCGCGAAGCTGTACTACCTCCGCGAACTCCGCGGCAAGGCAGCCCGCCGCAAGATCAAGGAGAAGCGCGACAACTGATCGCCTTCACAGTGAGGTCCGCGAGCCGGACACCGCTGACGGCCCCCGGTCCATGTACGGTTGTGCATCGGGCTGGGGGCTTCCCTGTTCCCTGCTTCTCCTGACCTCGAGGGTGGAATGACCGACACGATCGAGAACGACGGGCGTCGGCCGCGTTCCACCAAGCAGCGGAACGGTGTGCTCACCTTCCTGCGCGACCTGCTCATCATCTTCATCGCGGCACTGCTGGTCTCGTTCCTGGTCAAGACCTTCCTGATCCGCTCGTTCTACATTCCGTCGGCGTCGATGGAGAACACACTGCAGATCAACGACCGTGTGATCGTCAACGAACTCGTGCCCGATGCGGTCAAGCTGAAGCACGGTGACGTCGTCGTGTTCAAGGACCCGGGCGGGTGGCTCACCGGTGCCGAGGTGCCGAGCGTCACGCCGACCTCGCAGCCGGCGAAGGCGATCGACTGGCTGCTGACCCAGGTCGGTCTGGGCACCGGCGACAGCGACGACCACCTCATCAAGCGCGTGATCGGTCTGCCGGGTGACAAGGTCGCCTGCTGCAACGACCTGGGACAGATGACCGTCAACGGGGTACCGCTCAAGGAGCCGTACCTCAAGCTGCCCGCGGGGGAGACCCGGGCGTCGGGGACGAACTTCTCGGTCACTGTGCCGAAGGGCACCATCTGGGTGATGGGCGACAACCGCTACGACTCGAAGGACTCCCGGTACAACGGGGACACGCCCTCCAAGGGGTTCGTGCCGATGTCGGACGTCACCGGGCGCGCCTTCGTGATCTCGTGGCCGACCAGCCGCTGGACCTGGCTCAACGACTACCCCGACGTCTTCGCGGGGGTCGAGGAGAAGAGCGGGTGACGCCCGTCCGTCCCTCGCTCCGGGTCGAGAAGTCGCACTTCGCGGCCGGACGGGTGACGGTCATCGGTGTGGACGAGGTCGGACGCGGCGCGATCGCGGGGCCGGTCGCCGTCGGGGTCGCCGCCGTGACACTGGACGTCCGACGGGTGCCGCAGGGGCTCGCGGACTCGAAGCTGCTGTCCGCCAGTCGCCGGACCGAGCTCGTCCCCGTGGTCACCCGCTGGGCGCGGACCGCGGTCGGGATGGCCCCGGCGTCGTACGTCGACGAGCAGGGGATCGTGCCGGCGCTCGGCCTGGCCGGTGCCCGCGCGCTGGCGACGCTCGTCGCGTCGGGGGTGTCGCTGGACGGCGCCGTGGTGCTGCTCGACGGGTCGTTCGACTGGCTCTCACGCGCACTGCCGCCGTCGCTCGTGCCCGCATCCGCGCCGCTCGACGTGGTCGTCCGGGTCAAGGCCGACCGCGACTGCGCCTCGGTGGCTGCGGCCTCGGTCGTCGCCAAGGTCGAGCGCGACGCCCTGATGGTGGCTGCCCACGACGAGGCACCGCACTACGCGTGGGCGTCGAACAAGGGGTACGGGTCCACCGCGCACTACGACGCGATCCGCAGCCGCGGTCCACACGCCCTGCACCGCACGAGCTGGCTGCACGCGGTGTCCGCAGCGCCCGACGCCGTCGAGCTGGCGGGCTTCGACGCACTCGACCAGGTCGCCGGGTGACGTCCTCCGCGCGGCGCGGCCGACCGTCGTCGTTCCTCGTGTCCGTCCCGTCGCCCGCGGGGTGCTCGTGCGCCGTAGACTGTGGCCGCAATGGATGACGACGAATTCGACGACTACGACCGCGAGGTCGAGCTCGCCCTCTACCGTGAGTACCGCGACGTCGTGGCGCAGTTCCGCTACGTGGTCGAGACCGAGCGGCGGTTCTACCTGGCGAACGAGGTGGAACTCGCCCGACGCGACACCGAGCACGACTTCTACTTCGAACTGACGATGAACGACGTCTGGGTCTGGGACGTCTACCGTTCCGACCGGTTCGTGAAGTCCGTCCGCGTGCTCACGTTCAAGGACGTGAATGTCGAGGAACTCACCACGCGGGAACTCGAACTCCCGAAGGAACTCGCACTCGACGAGTGATCGTCGCTTTCTCTTCCGTGCACGTCCTCCGGTATTTCCGACAAATGCACGGTACGCTGGCGGGGATTTCCCGTCCCCACCAGCAAGGAGAACACAATGGCACAGAAGGTCACCGTGCAGCTCGTCGACGACCTCGACGACTCGCCGATCACCCCGGGTGACGGTCGCACCGTCGAATTCGCATTCGACGGCTCCACCTACGAGATCGACCTGTCGAACGACAATGTCGACAAGTTCCGCGACTCGATCTCCGACTACATCGCCGCCGCACGCAAGGTGAGCGGTCGCCGCACCGGTGGAACGGCAGCCCCGAAGTCCGCTCCCAAGCGCGGCAACTCGGAAGAACTCGCAAAGGTCCGTGAATGGGCCAAGGAGAACGGGTACGACGTCTCGACCCGCGGCCGTATCTCCACCCAGGTGCAGGAAGCGTACGCAGCCGCACACTGATCTCCCGCTCCACCGGAACCCGATCGGCCTCCGTGGCCGGTCGGGTTCCGTCGTTCCTGCACAGGTCGTCGTCAGTGGCATTCCGTCCACAGATTGCGGTGGCTTCGCTCGTGGCGCATCGGTGATCGCGACGCTGGGCTCATGGGAACAGCGGAAATGGGCGCTCGGGGCGAGGACATCGCGGTCGACTGGCTCGAACAGCACGGATTCACGATCGTCGACCGCAACTGGCGCTGCGCTCGCGGCGAAGTCGACATCGTGGCGCGACATCAGGACGGACTCGTCTTCGTCGAGGTGAAGACGCGCAGCGGTGTCGTGGGCGGTCATCCGCTCGAAGCGATCACCCGGACGAAACTCCGACGGCTCCGGCATCTCGTCCCGGCGTGGTTCGCCGCACACCCGGAGCACACCGCCGGCCACATCCGCATCGATGCCGTGGCGGTGCACCTCATCGCCGACCGAGCGATCGTCGAGCACGTCGAGGCCCTCGTATGAGCGACATCGGTCGGTCGGCGGCGGTGGCGCTGCTCGGGGTGAGCGGGCGACTCGTCGAGGTCGAGGCCCACCTGACCAGCCAGCTGCCGGGCTTCAGCATCATCGGGCTGCCGGACACCTCGCTCGGCGAAGCCCGCGAACGTGTCCGGTCCGCGGCAGCCAATGCCGGCTGCCCGCTGCCGGCACGTCGCATCACGGTGAACCTCACGCCCGCGGCGATCCCGAAGCGCGGTTCCGGGTTCGACCTGGCGATCGCGATGGCCGTGCTCGCCGCGGCAGGGACGGCACCACGTGCGTCGGGCCGCGTCGTCTACGTCGGTGAACTCGGGCTCGACGGACGGGTCCGGCCCGTTCCCGGCGTGATCCCGATGGTGCTCGCTGCTCGCGACGCCGGCGCCGACCGGATCGTCGTCCCGATCGGCAACCTCGACGAAGCACGTGTCGTCCCCGGGGTCGTCGTGCACGGTGTCGACTCGCTCCGCGGTGCAGCGATCGACGCGGGGGCACTGCTGCAGCCCGTCCACGTCGACCCGGTCCTGACGACGAGCGTGCCCGAGAGCGTGCGGCCCACCGCCGAACTCGGCGACGTCGTCGGCAACGAGATCGGCGTGCGGGCGATGCTCACCGCTGCTGCCGGTGGTCACCACGTGCTGCTGCTCGGACCACCCGGCGCCGGCAAGACCATGCTCGCCGAGCGGCTCCCCGGGATCCTACCCGACCTGCAGTCCGATGCCGCGCTGGAAGTCGCGGCGGTGCGGTCCGTCGCCGGCCTGGGCGCCCGGTCGTGGACGACCCGCCCGCCGTGGGAAGCGCCGCACCACTCGGCGTCGGCGATCGCGCTCATCGGCGGCGGCTCCGGCACCATCCGTCCCGGTGCGGTGTCCCGCGCGACCCGTGGCGTGCTGTTCCTCGACGAGGCGCCGGAGTTCCCCCGAGCGGTGCTCGACGCACTGCGGCAACCGCTGGAGTCCGGCCGCATCACGGTGCACCGGGCCGCGGGGTCGGCCGAGTTCCCGGCGCGGTGCCAGGTCGTCCTGGCGGCGAACCCGTGCCCCTGCGGCCACGCCGGCAGCCGACCCGATCTCGGTGGTCCGGTGTGCGAGTGCACGGCGACGACGGTGCGGCGGTACCTGGGTCGGATGTCGGGGCCGCTGCTCGACCGCATCGACATCCGGGTGCAGGTCCCTCGGGTCACCACCGCGGTGATGCGTCGCGGCGACGGGACGACCCCGACCACGGCCGAGGCCCGGCTCACGGTCGAAGCGGCACGGTCTCGGATGACCGATCGACTGGCCGACACGGCGTGGACGCGCAATGCCGACGTGCCCGGTGCCTGGCTGCGCGGACCGGGGCGTGCCGAGGCGGGGGCGACCGCGGTCCTCGACCGCGGACTCGAACTCGGCACCCTGACCATGCGCGGGTGGGACCGCGTGATGCGTCTGGCCTGGACCATCGCGGACCTCGGCGACGTGGAGCGCCCCGGTCGTGCACAGGTGACCGCTGCGCTCGCCCTGCGGGGTGGACTGTGACCGGGCAGGTCGGGGCGGTCGATGCCGAGGCCGCCGCTCGCGTGGCATGGAGCACGCTCATCGAGCCCGGCGACGCCGCCGCTGGCGTCCTCGTGACGACGCTCGGCGCCGAACGGTCTCTGGCGCTCGTGACCGGGAAGGACCCCGTGCGTGCCGTCGTCGCCGCGCTGCAGTCGTCGGGCGGTGTGGACGTGACGTCGATCGACGACGTCGTGGCCAGCGCGGTGGAACGCTGGCGCCCTCGGTTCCGGCGAGCCGATGCTGCTCGCGTGCTCGATGCGGCCACGGCGGTCGGTGCATCGCTGGTGGTCCCCGGCGACCCGGATTGGCCCGGCGGGCTCGACGACCTGGGAGTGCACGCGCCGATGGTGCTCTGGCGTCGCGGCCGGCCGCGTGGTGGCCAGCCGCCGGTGGTGGAACGCCCGTGTCTGTCGGTCGTCGGCGCGCGGTCGAACACGCTAGCGGGCGCCGAGGCCTGCGCCGAGATCACCTCGGCGGCGGCGGACGCCGGGTGCACGACGGTGAGCGGGGGCGCGTACGGGATCGACGCCGTGGCGCACCGGGTCGCGATCGCCGCGGGGACTCCCACCATCGCGGTGCTGGCCGGCGGGATCGACCAGCTCTACCCGGCCGGACACGTCGAGCTGCTCGGCAACGTCGGTCGGCAGGGGATGCTGCTGGCGGAGTCGCCCCCGGGCACACCGCCCACGCGATGGCGGTTCCTGGCGCGCAACCGGCTGATCGCGGCGCTCGGGCACGCGGTCGTGGTGGTCGAGGCCGGTGCCCGGTCCGGGGCCCTCAACACCGCGCACCACGGGGCGCAGCTCGGACGTCCGGTGTTCGCCGTCCCCGGGGCGTTCACGTCACCGGCATCCGTCGGGTGCCACCGGCTCGTGGCCGACGGCGTGGCGCAGCTGGCGGTGCACCCGCAGGACCCCGTTCGTGCTGCCGTGGCGGTCCATCACGGGGGAGACCCCAAGGACCTGTCGGCGCCGCTCACGTCGGCGATCGTCGACCCCGAGGTGGTCCGTGTGGTCGATGCGCTCGGCCGTCGTCCCGTGACGGTCGTCGACGTCGCGGAGCGGTCGGGGCTGTCGGTCGCGGCCGCGACGGATGCGCTCGCCTTGGCGGAGCTGCAGGGGATCGTCGAGCGACGCACCGACGGGTGGGTGCTCGGAGCAGCGGGTCGGACAGGGACCACCGGTCGTGTCACGGGGCGGCGCGCATGAGTGGACGCACTGCCGCCGCCTACGCTGAGCCGCATGGGACACGACGGCGGGAGGCTCGGTGCGGCGGTCGACGCGTTCCTGAACCACGCCGCGCACGGGCGGGGCTTGAGCGACCAGACGGTGCGGGCGTACCGGGGGGACCTCGAGGACCTCCAGCGGTTCAGTGCTGCGCGGGGCGTCGAGCGGGTCGAAGCGCTGTCGCTCGACGTCCTGCGAGACTGGCTGTGGGCGGGCAACGAGCGCGGACTCGCCCGGTCGAGCATCGCGCGGCGCTCGTCCTCGGTCCGGGCGTTCACCCGGTGGGCCAGTGAGACCGGGCTCGTGGGGACCGACCCGGGCGTGCGCCTGCGAGCCCCCAAGGGTGCGGCCCACCTGCCCCGGGTCGTCTCCGAGGACCAGGTCCGCACGCTGCTCGACGGGCTGTCGGCCCGGGCGGCCACCGACGACCCGGGGGCGCTCCGCGACCTGGCGCTCGTCGAACTGCTGTACGCCGCAGCCATCCGGGTCAGCGAGCTGGTGGGCATCGACGAGCGGGACCTGGACCGCACACGACTGACGGTGCGCGTGCTCGGCAAGGGCGGCAAGGAACGGGTGGTGCCGTTCGGTGTTCCCGCGCGCGACGCGATCGAGGCGTGGTCGGATCGCGGACGTCCGACGTTGCTCGCGCGCGCCGCAGCCCCGACGGACGCCTTGTTCCTGGGGGATCGCGGCGCGCGGCTCGGGGTCCGGAGCGCCTACCGCATCGTCGCGCGGCTGTTGCAGGACCTGCCCGGCGAGGGGCCGAGCGGACCGCACACCTTCCGGCACACGGCAGCGACGCACCTGCTGGACGGGGGAGCAGACCTGCGTGCGGTGCAGGAGCTGCTCGGGCACGCCAGCCTCGGCACGACGCAGATCTACACGCACGTGTCGTCGGCCCGGCTGCGCGAGGTGTACCGGACGGCCCACCCCCGGGCGTGACCGCCGGACCCCGGCTCACGTGACCGCCGGACCAGGGCTCACCCCGGCCATGCGGACGCCGGCAGCAGCACGGGCCACTCCGCCGCCGGCAGGTAGGGCGTCGGGTCGACGTAGCGGTCGTCGAGCCGGGCGCCCAGGTGCAGGCACGGCGCCACAGCCGGGCAGTGCCCCACAGCGACCGCGCCGACGGCGTCCCCCTGCGACACCGTGTCACCCTTCGTGACCGAGGGCTCGACCGAGTCCAGGGTGCTGACCAGCCCCGACCCGTGGTCGATCGTCACGACACCACGACCGGCGACCGAGCCCGCGAACGTCACGACCCCGTCGTCCACCGCCACGGCCGGTGTGCCGAGCGCCGCGCCGACGTCGATGCCGCGGTGGCCGGCCCCGTAGTCGCTGTCGGGGGCTTCCCACGGTCGCTCGACCACACGGCTGTCGGTCGGCCACACCCACGGTGCGACGTCGCGGGCACCCGCACCCAGCGGCGCCGACGTCGCCGCCGACGGTGCCGTGGTGTGGGCGGCGACGAGCACCGCGACGGCGGTGGCGACGGAGATGGTGAGCCGGTCCATGGACCCAGCGTCGGGGAAGCGCCGCACCGTCCTGGCCGGGCGGGCCGATCTGTGGAGGCCGGGCCGAGCCTCCAGGCTGTGCAGGAGCGAGCACGGCGACGCCCCACCCGGCGTGCCGGCACGGGCACCGGAGGGCCGATCGCGACCCGGTTATGACCACCGGCCGATCGGAGAGTACAGTCGGGGCCGCTCCGGACCACGCAACGCCGCTCGGACGGCGAACCAGCCGATCCACCGGGGCACCGTGCCCACACAGCAGCACGGCGGCAGAACCCAGGAGCATCGTGAGCACCTCAGCGACCGGGCACGGCGAAGACCGTGCGTTCAAGGGGAAGGTCACCGCGTTCGCCATCGCTGCGGCGGTCGGCGGCTTCCTGTTCGGGTTCGACTCGTCCGTCATCAACGGCGCGGTCGACGCGATCAAGGGCGAGTTCTCGCTGTCCGAGGGTGCCAGCGGGTTCGCCGTCGCCTCGGCCCTGATCGGCTGTGCGTTCGGTGCGTTCTTCGCCGGTCGCCTGGCGGACCGCTGGGGCCGCACACGCGTGATGTTCTGGGCCGCGGTGCTGTTCTTCGTCAGCTCGATCGGTGCCGGGTTCGCGTTCGCGACCTGGGACTTCGTGATCTGGCGTCTCGTCGGCGGCCTGGGCATCGGGACCGCGTCGGTCATCGCGCCGGCCTACATCTCCGAGGTCGCACCGAAGCAGATCCGCGGTCGCCTGGCCTCGTTCCAGCAGCTCGCGATCACGCTCGGTATCTTCGCCGCCCTGCTGTCGGACCAGTTCTTCGCCGTCACCGCTGGCGGCGCGTCCGAGGTCATCGCCGGTCTGCCCGCGTGGCGCTGGATGTTCCTGGTCGGCGTGATCCCGTCGGTCGTCTACGGCATCCTGGCGATCACCCTGCCGGAGTCCCCGCGCTTCCTGCTGGCGAACGGCCGCAAGGACGATGCGCGCGACGTCATGACCAAGATCGTCCCGCAGGACACCGTCAACACCAGCCTGGAGGAGATCCAGGACGGCATCGACAAGGAAGCGAACGAGAAGAAGGGGACGATCCGGGGCAACCGCTTCGGGCTGATGCCCATCGTCTGGGTCGGCATCATCCTGGCCGTGCTGCAGCAGTTCGTCGGCATCAACGTGATCTTCTACTACTCGACCACGCTGTGGCAGGCGGTCGGGTTCAAGGAGAGCGACTCGTTCCTCATCTCCACGATCACCTCGGTGGTCAACGTCGCGGTGACGTTCATCGCGATCTTCCTGGTCGACAAGGTCGGGCGGAAGCCGCTGCTGGTGTCCGGCTCGGCCGGCATGTTCGTCTCGCTGCTGATGGTCGCGATCGCGTTCTCGCAGGCGACCATCGACAAGGCCGGCGACCCGCACCTGCCCGGCGCCTGGGGCGTCATCGCGCTGGTCTTCGCGAACCTGTTCGTCGTGTCGTTCGGCGCGACGTGGGGCCCGCTCATGTGGGTGCTGCTCGGTGAGATGTTCCCGAACCGCATCCGTGCGACCGCGCTCGGCGTCGGTTCCGCGGCGAACTGGGTGGCGAACTTCATCGTCACGATCACGTTCCCGGTGCTGTCCGGCTTCAACCTCGCGGTGACCTACGGCATCTACGCGCTCTTCGCGCTGCTGTCGTTCTTCTTCGTGCTCGCCAAGATCCCGGAGACCAAGGGCCGTTCGCTCGAGGAGATGGGCATCACGGCCGAAGGCGACACGGTCGACGCCAAGGCGTAGCCCCGGCGCCAGACAGGAGGCACGGTGCGGGTCCGAACCGCATCGTGCCTCCTGTCATGTCCTGCTAGTATCTCTGCAGCAGCGCGCTGAGCGCGCTGACTTCGCGTGTCCACGCAACGCACCCGATCACCGGTCCCGCTCTCGAGCGGGCGGTCGCGTGTCAGGGCACCAGGGATCGCGACCTCCGGTCGCAGTCGACACAACCGCACCAGGTGCACGGTCATGCCGTGCGCCGAGAACACAGAAGGAGGACGGCACATGGCCGTCGTCACCATCCGCCAGCTGCTCGACAGCGGCGTCCACTTCGGACACCAGACCCGTCGGTGGAACCCGAAGGTGAAGCGATTCATCCTCGCCGAGCGCTCCGGCATCCACATCATCGACCTGCAGCAGTCGCTGGCCTACATCGACCGCGCGTACGACTTCGTCAAGGAGACGGTCTCGCACGGTGGCACGATCCTGTTCGTGGGCACCAAGAAGCAGGCCCAGGGCTCCATCGCCGAGCAGGCGATGCGCGTCGGCCAGCCGTACGTCAACCAGCGTTGGCTCGGCGGTCTGCTCACGAACTTCCAGACGGTCTCCAAGCGCCTGGCGCGCATGAAGGAGCTCGAGGAGATCGACTTCGACGACACGACGAAGGGCTTCACCAAGAAGGAGCTCCTCATCAAGAAGCGCGAGCTGGACAAGCTCCACAAGACCCTCGGTGGCATCCGCAACCTCACGCGGACCCCGAGCGCGCTCTGGATCGTCGACACCAAGAAGGAGCACCTCGCCGTCGACGAGGCGCAGAAGCTCGGGATCCCGGTCATCGGCATCCTCGACACCAACTGCGACCCCGACGAGATCGCCTACCCGATCCCGGGCAACGACGACGCGATCCGCTCCGTCGGCCTGCTGACCCGCATCATCGCCGACGCCGCTGCCGAGGGTCTCAAGACCCGTCACAACGGTGGCGACGACGACGAGGCCACCGAGCCCCTCGCCGAGTGGGAGCAGGAGCTCCTGGGCGGCGACACCGCCGCTCCGGTAGCCACGGAGACCCCGGCCGCTGCCGCCTCCGAGACCCCGGTCGAGGAGAACGACGCCGACGCGCAGGTCGCAGCGAAGGAGATCGGCGAGCCGATCGCCGACGACGCCAAGAACGCGGAGCCGACCGCCGAGGCCGAGGCCGCCGCGGAGACCACCCCCGCCGAGTGAGTGTCCGAGGGCGCCGGGCCGTCTGGCCCGGCGCCCTCGACGCCGCTCTCCCCTCCACACACGCACAGTCCAGAAAGGACGCCAGTCAATGGCAAACTTCACCGCACAGGACGTGAAGAAGCTCCGCGAGGACCTCGGGGCCGGCATGATGGACGCGAAGAACGCGCTCGTCGAGGCCGACGGCGACTACGACAAGGCCGTCGAGCTGCTCCGCATCAAGGGTGCCAAGGCCGTCGCCAAGCGCGATGACCGGGCCACCTCCGAGGGTGTCGTCGTCGCGACGGCCGACAACGGTGCCGCCACCGTCGTCGAGCTCGCCAGCGAGACCGACTTCGTCGCGAAGAACGAGAAGTTCACCACGCTCGCCGACAAGGTCCTCGGGGCCGTCGCCGCTGCGGGTGCAACCGACGTCGCGTCGGCCAACCAGGCGCCGCTCGAGGGCAAGACCGTCCTCGAGGTCGTCAACGAGAGCGCCGCGGCGCTCGGCGAGAAGCTCGAGGTCCGCACGGTCCGCCGTGTCGAGGGCTCGGCCTTCGAGATCTACCTGCACAAGACCAGCCAGGACCTGCCGCCGCAGATCGCCGTCGTCGTCGCCTACCAGGGTGACAACGCCGCCGAGGCACGTTCCATCGCGCAGCACGTCGCGTTCGCGAACCCGTCGTACCTCACCCGCGACGAGGTCCCGACCGAGGCGATCGAGAAGGAGCGCGCGACCGTCGAGGCGATCACGCGTGAAGAGGGCAAGCCCGAGGCCGCCCTCCCGAAGATCGTCGAGGGTCGCGTCAACGCCTTCATCAAGGGCATCGCGCTGCTCGACCAGGACTACGCGAAGGACAACAAGATCTCCGTCGCGAAGGCCGCCGAGAACGCCGGCATCACGATCCAGGGCTTCGCTCGCGTCAAGGTCGGCGCGTAACGAACCCGTGACGGGGTCAGGAACCAATCGGTTCCTGACCCCGTTTCTGCGCCCGCGGCACCCCGCCGGTCGGCGGCGCTAGTAGATTCCACGAGACGCATGACGAAGGGCGAGTACATGACCGACGAGAAGACCGGACGACGACGGGTCCTGCTGAAGCTCTCCGGTGAGGCCTTCGGTGCCGGGTCCCTCGGCGTCAACCCCGACGTGATCGGCACCATCGCCAAGGAGATCGCCATCGCCGCGCGCGACGTCGAGGTCGCCATCGTGGTCGGTGGCGGCAACTTCTTCCGCGGCGCCGAGCTGTCGCAGCGCGGGATGGACCGTGGGCGTGCGGACTACATGGGCATGCTCGGCACGGTGATGAACGCGCTCGCGCTGCAGGACTTCCTCGAGCAGGCCGGTGCCGCGACCCGCGTGCAGTCGGCCATCAGCATGACCCAGGTCGCCGAGCCGTACATCCCGCGTCGCGCCGAGCGGCACCTCGAGAAGGGCCGCGTCGTGATCTTCGGTGCCGGCGCCGGGCTGCCCTACTTCTCGACCGACACCGTCGCGGCGCAGCGGGCGCTCGAGATCGGTGCGACCGAGGTCCTGGTCGCGAAGAACGGCGTCGACGGCGTGTACTCGGCCGACCCGAAGAAGGACCCGTCGGCCCAGAAGCTCGACCACGTCACCTACCAGGACGCCCTGCTCAAGGGACTCAAGGTCGTCGACGCCACCGCCTTCTCGCTCTGCATGGACAACGGCATGCCGATGCACGTGTTCGGCATGGAGGGCGAGGGCAACGTGCAGGCCGCGATCCGCGGTGAGCGCATCGGCACGGTGGTCAGCAACTGACCCACTCGGCTGACTAGACTCGACGACGTACCGAAGGAGAACCACCGTGATCAGTGATGTCATGACCGAAGCCACCGAGAAGATGGCGAAGGCGGTCGACGTCGCGAAGGACGACTTCGCCACCGTGCGCACCGGCCGCATCAACGCCGCGCTCTTCCAGAAGATCCCCGTGGACTACTACGGTTCGCCGACGCCGCTCGCTCAGCTGGCCTCGCTCCAGACGCCCGAAGCCCGCACGCTCATCGTGACGCCGTACGACAAGACGGCACTCAAGGAGATCGAGCGGTCGATCGCGACGTTCCCGAACCTCGGTGCCAGCCCGACGAACGACGGCGAGATCGTCCGGGTCACGATCCCCGAACTGACGCAGGACCGCCGCAAGGAGTTCGTCAAGCTCGTCCGCGGCAAGGGCGAGGACCACAAGGTCGTCATCCGCAACATCCGTCGCAAGGCCAAGGACGACCTCGAAGCGCTCAAGGGCGAGATCTCCGACGACGAGATCGCGCGCAGCGACAAGGACCTCGAGACCCTGACCAAGAAGCACGTCGACCTGATCGACGACGCGCTGAAGAAGAAGGAAGCCGAACTCCTCGAGGTCTGATGCCGCGTCGTGACGAGGGCGCAGACCGCCCGACAGCAGATGAGCCCCGACCGGCGACGAAGGGCCTGAGGCACGACTTCGACGCCCGGGCGCGCGCGGCCCGGTCCGACTTCGAAGCGCAGCTTCGGCAGCGTCGTGCGTCGTTCGACGCTCGCCGGGCGTCCTTCGACGCGCGGAACGAGGCGCTGACGGCGCGCACCGGACGCAACCTGCCGGCAGCCATCGCGATCGCCCTGGCGTTCGCCGTGGTGATGCTCGGCTCGCTGCTGATCTGGCCGCCGTCGTTCATGGTCGTCGCGGCGTTCCTGATCGGGTTCGGCGTGTGGGAACTCGCCGGAGCGATGCGGTTCGCCGGCCGTGACGTCCCGCGCATCCCCAGCGTGGCGACCGCCATCGCGATGGTCCCCGCCGCCTTCCTGGGCGGTCAGGCCACGGCGCTGTTCACGATCCTGGGCGGCATCGTGCTGATCAGTGTCTGGCGGCTCGTCGAGGTCGCGGTCGCCCGACCGCGTCCCTCTGCGGGCAACGTCGTGCGCGACCTGACGAACGGCCTGTTCGTGCAGGCCTACGTCACGTTGCTCGGCGCCTGCGTGGTGCTGCTCGCCCCGCTCGAACGCGGCAACCTGTGGGTCATCGGGTTCGTCCTGGTCGTCGTCGCCGTGGACACCGGTGCGTACGCCACGGGGCTCAACCTCGGCAAGCACCCCATGGCGCCCCGGATCAGCCCCAAGAAGACCTGGGAGGGCTTCGCCGGATCGGTCGCCGCGAGCATCGTGATGGGCATCCTGGTGTCGTGGCTCATGCTCGGCCAGCCCTGGTGGTTCGGCATCGTCCTGGGGGTCCTGATCTCCGGCTCCGCCACGCTCGGCGACCTGACCGAGTCGATGATCAAGCGCGACCTGGGGATCAAGGACATCTCGTCCTTCCTGCCCGGACACGGGGGTCTGCTCGACCGGATGGACAGCATCCTGCCGTCCGCCGCCGTCGCCTACCTGCTCTACCTCATCGTCAACCACTGACCCCCGCTGAGCGGCCGCGCGGGGTCGGCCCCGCGCGTCCAGCTGGTACCGGGGGAGTGTCCTGGCAGAATGACGCCGTGCCCACGACGTTCCCGACAGCTCCCCGCTCGGTCCTCGGCTACGACATCGACGAGGTCGAGCGTTTCCTCGAGGACGCCCGTCGCGCCTACACGGCGAACGACAGCGCTCCGGGGATCGAAGCCGCCAAGATCCGCGCGACCGCCTTCTCGATGAAGAAGGGCGGGTACTCGACGCAGCACGTCGACGCCGCGCTCGAACGACTCGAGGACGCCTTCGCCACGCGCGAGCGTGAACGCGAGATCGCCGAGTCCGGCCAGAAGACCTGGTACGCCGAGGCGCGCACGAAGGCCTCGGACGTCGTGGCACGGCTCGAGCGCCCGGACGGCCAGCGCTTCCACCGCGTGAACGTCCTGGCCACCGGGTACCACCCGAAGGACGTCGACGCGTTCGCGAAGCGCCTGGGCGGGTACTTCCGCGACGGCAAGCCGCTCAGCCTGACCGAGGTCCGGTCGATCGTGTTCCGGCCGAAGCACGGCGGGTACCGCGAGGCCCAGGTCGACGCGCTGCTCGACGCGGTCGTCGAAGTCATGCTCGCCGTCCGCTAGCCAGCTCGGTCGAGCCCGCGGGACGGGCTCGGATCGCGACCCGCCGCGACGCGCTGGGTGGATGCGCTTCGCTTTCCGTGATCGTTCCGTTATCCTGGTCGAACTCATGGGCAGGCACACGGCAGACATTCGATCCGACCGCGCATCCCGGCAGCAGTTCGACCACCCCGTGGTCAGCGAGCGCCGCGCGGCACAGAACCGAATCCGCACCGCGGACACCTCGGTTGCTCCGGCGAACGCACCGACCCCGGCGACAGCCCCGGTCGCGACGCCGGTCCCCACCCCGATCGCGCCGAAGTCGGTGGCGGCCAACCGCGTCAGCCCCCAGATCGCGCACGCGGTCCCGGCGACGCCGACCGACGGCCGCATCGTGCGGCAGCGCCGTGCCTCCGTCGCGCGTGCGGCCTCCCGTCCCGCGTCGACGCACCCGACGACGCTCAACGGCTTCATGCGCCGCCGCGCCACCATCCCCGCGCTGTCGTTCTTCGCGGTGTCGCTCATGGCGGGCGGGTCGCTCTTCAACCCGCTGCAGGCCGACGTCGCACAGGCGGCCGTCACGACCCCGGTGCTGACCAAGGCACCCCCGGCAGCGCCGCAGCAGTACTCCGCGCACGGCACCTACGCCTCGTTCGACGTGACGCGCGACAGCTACGACATCACCAAGCCCGCACCGAAGGTCGTCGCACCCGCCCCGACCCCGACGGCCGACGCCACCACGAGCACCTCGACCACGTCGAAGACCGCCGTCACCCCGTCGAACACCATCGCGCCGACTGCCGCCACGCCGGACCCGGGCAGCGCCCAGGCCATCGCCCAGCAGCTCGTCGCGGCCCGCGGCTGGGGCAGCGACCAGTACAGCTGCCTCGTCTCCCTGTGGAACAAGGAGTCGGGCTGGCGTGTGAACGCCTACAACCCGAGTGGCGCGTACGGCATCCCGCAGGCGCTGCCCGGCAGCAAGATGGCCTCGGCCGGCGCTGACTGGCAGACGAACCCGGCGACGCAGATCACCTGGGGCCTGAACTACATCTCCGGTGTCTACGGCACCCCGTGTGGTGCCTGGGGTCACAGCCAGTCCTTCAACTGGTACTGATCGGCGGTCCCGCAGGTGCCGCGCAGCAACCGACCGCGGCGGCCTCGGGTCGACCGGCAGATCGATGACGTCGAGGAACCCTTCGGCCTCGATCGTCTGATGAGCGGCTGGAAGCGCACCGAGGTCCGACGCGGCCGCGAGTACGCGGTCCAGCCGATCTCGACCGCCTCGGCGCAGAAGGAGTACGTCTGCCCGGGGTGTGGCGGCACCATCCTGCCCGGGGTCGCGCACGTGGTGGTCTGGCGGATCGACGGCGTCCTCGGCGACGCGGCCGACCTGGCGTCTCGCCGGCACTGGCACAACCACTGCTGGAGGACCGCATGAGCGATCCACACGACACCATCGCGGCAGACGACACCGAGATCCGGTCCGGCACGGTGCTGCCGGCGCGGCGCACGGACATCGAGCTGGTCACCGACGACCACCTCGTGCTGGTAGGGGAGCTCGCGGAACCGGCGGAGCGGCCGGCCCGCGGCACGATCGTCACCCTGCACCCTCTGCCCACCGCACACGGGTTCATGGACTCCCACGTGCTCAAGAAGGCCGCGTCACGCCTGCCGGCCCTGGCCGACATCGCCGTCCTGCGCTTCAACTTCCGCTCCGTGACGTCGCCGCGCGGCACGTCCGAGGGCACCTTCGGTGACGGCGTGTCCGAGGGGTTCGACCTGCGCGCCGCCGTGGCCGAGATCACGCACCGGCAGCTGCCGACCCCGTGGCTGGTCGGGTGGTCCTTCGGCACCGAGGTCGTCCTCAAGCACGCGCTCGAGCACGTCGGATCGGGCGCGGTGGCGGGCGTGGTCCTGCTCTCGCCGCCGCTGCACCGCACCACCGACGACGAACTGGCACGGTGGGCCGCGGTCGACGTCCCGGTCATCGCCCTGGTCCCCGAGCACGACGACTTCCTGCGGCCGGACGAGGCAGCCCGCCGCTTCGCCGTCGCGCCGAACGTCCGGGTGGTGCCGGTCGAGGGGGCGAAACACCTCTGGGTGGGCGAGCGGTACGTCCGCATCGTCCTCGATGCGATGGCGGACCTGGTCGTCCCCGGCATCGCGCCCCTGCCGACGCACTGGGCTGGCTGACCGGCGCCCCGGCGGCCCGGCGCCTGTCACGTCAGCCGCAAGCACCGAGCAGCGAGCAGCGAGCCGCGTGGCACCGGTCAGGAGGCGCGGCATGCGCCCCCTGGACCGGCTGCGGTCAGCGGTCGGCCGGTCCGGACTCGGCCGGTGCGTCGTCGACGATCCCCGCGGCGTGCGACAGGACGCCGCGCAGGTTCTCGAGGTAGCCCGCCACCGCGTCGCGTTCGGTGCGGATGGTGGCGAGTCGGTCCTCGGCGTCGGCGATCTCGGCGGCGGTGCGTGCTTCGGCTTCGGCGACGATCCGGTGCGCCCGCTCGTTCGCGTCGGCGAGGACGGTGCGTGCACGTGCCTCGGCTTCGGCGGTGCTGGTGCGCTCGAGGTCGTTCGCCTCGTGCTGCAGCCGCTCGGCACGTTCGCGGGCCTCGGCGGCGCGGCGGGTGGCCTCGGCGAGCTGCAGGTTCGCTTCGTCCAGGTACTTCTGCGTCTCGGTCACGGTCTCGTGGTGCTTCCGCAGGTACTCCTGCTCGGCGTCGTCACGGCGGTTCGCCAGTTCGGACTCGAGCGTGGTGCGGGCTTCGTCGCGGTCGCGGGCGAGTTCGGCGCGGACCTCGTCGCGCTCCTTGGCCAGGTCGGCCCGGGCGGTGTCGATCTCCTGCCGCAGGGCGGTGCGCTCGGCCTGCAGGTCGTCGAGCTCGGCGCTGCGCCGCTCGGCGATCTCGGTGTCGACCTCGGCGTGCTCGCGTTCGCGACGTGCGGCGAGTTCGGCCTCGTGGTCCTGTGCGGCGCGCTCCGCCGCTGCGAGTGCCTCGGCCCGCTCGCGCTCGATGCGCGCGACGTGCTCGTCGGTCTCGCGGGCGATCCGGTCCTCGGTCTCCTGCACCAGACGGGCGTTCTCGGCGGCCGTCTGCTCCTGGTCGACACGCAGCTGGGCGCGGGCGGCGTCGAGCTCCTGGGCCAGTGCGACCCGGGCGGATGCGAGTTCGCGGTCCCACTCGGCTCGCGCGGCGGCGAGCTCTTCGTCGTGGACGCGGCGTCGGTCGGCGAGTTCGGCGGCCAGGTCGGCGCGACGTCCGTCCACCTCGGCGGCCAGGTCGGCGCGCCCGGTGGCGATCTCGAGTTCGAGCGCGCGGAGCCCCTCGGTGCGCTCGTGTTCCCACGCGGCGCGGCCCTCGGTGACCTCGCGCTCGAGGGCGGCGCGGCGGTTCTGTTCGTCGCGGTCCAGGTCCTCGAGTCGGCGGGCGTGGTCGGCTTCGAAGACGCTGCGACGGTGCTCGGTCTCGCGGTCGAGGTCGGCCGCCGCGCGACGGGCCTCGGCCGCTTCACGCTGGGTGAGCTCGCGGAGCTCGGCGACCTCGCGCTCGACCGCAGCGCGCAGCGCGTCGGTCTCGCGGATGGCGATCGAGCGGACCTCGGCGGCCTCGGTCACCGCGGCCCCGCGGATCGCAGCGGCCTCGTTGTGGGCGTCCTGCGTGCGCATGCCGGCCTCGGAGCGGGCGCGCTCGACGGTGTCGGCCGACTCGGCGCGGGCGCGGGCGAGTTCGTTCGTGGCGCGGGTGCGGGCGTCCTCCAGGGTCTCCTGGGCCTCGGTCCGGGCTTCGCGCAGGGTGCGGTCGGCCTCGGCGCGACTCGAGGCACGCAGGCGCTGGGCGTCGATGTCGGCCTGGCTGATCAGCCGGGTGGACTGCTCTTCGGCGACACGCAGGGTGGACTCGAGGCGTGTCCCGAGTCCGCTGTACGTGGGCGTGCCGGCTTCGTCGAGCTCGCCCTGCATGTCGGCGACGCGCGTCTGCAGGAGACGGATCTCCTTCGCGGCCTCGGCGCGGTCGTTGTTCGACTTGATGAGCTCGCGGCGCAGGTCGTTCAGGGCACGCTCGACCTCGTCCTTGCGGTAGCCCCGCAGTTCGACCCCGAACTCTGCCTCGTCGTTCGCCACGTGTCGCTCCCGCTGGTCCCGCCGGACGACCCCGTGCCGCCCGCGCGTCGATTGTAGTGGTGCCGCACCGAGCACGTCTGAGGCGCTGGACAGCGGGCGGGGATGCGCTGTCCAGCGTCCCTCGCGTACCCTGGGGCGTTGGTTCGCGCGCCGATTCCCCCACCCCGGCGCAGAGGGAGAGAGATCCGTGCGATTCGTCCTGGCGATCGTCGCCTTCGTCATCGGGCTGCTGCTGGTCGGCCTCGGTGTGGCTCAGCGGACCGTGTTCGCTCCACCGTCCTCGATCGTCGCGCAGACGTCCACGACCTCGACGGCACCGGTCACCGTCATCCCGGGCACCGTGCTCAACGCCAACCCCGGGTACCAGCGCATCAACATCGCCGACTCCGGCGCGTTCGCGGCGTACGGCAAGACCAGCGACGTCAAGGCCTGGGTCGGTGACGCCGAGCACGAGACGCTGCGCTACGACGCCGAGACCTCGAAGCTCGTCGAGAAGCAGACCGGCAGTGAGTCCTCCGTGCCGGACCCGCGCGGCAGCGACCTCTGGTACCAGGAGTGGGACGGCGCGGGACAGTTCACCGTGCGGTTGCCCCAGGACGTGTCGATGGTCATCGTCGGCAAGGACGGTTCCACCGCGGCGCCTGCCGTGTCCGTCACCTGGCCGCGGGACACCGCCACGCCGTCGGTCGGCCCGCTGATGACCGCCGGTGGAGTGTTCGTGCTGGGCGGCATCGTGTTGCTCGTCTGGGCGTTCCTGCACCAGCGTCGGTCCCGCGGTCCGCGTCGTCGCAGCGGTGGCACCCGTCCGCCGCGCGTGCGTGCCTCGCGCCGCGCCGCTGCCGCCGGTGCGCAGGTCCCGACCAAGTCGCGTCGCGGCCGTCGCTCGCTCGTCGCCCTCCCGGTGGTCGTCGTCGCAGCCCTCTCGCTCGCCGGGTGCTCGTCCGAGTACTGGCCGCAGGGTGGAGCGGACGCCGCGGCGACCGCCACCCCCACGGCCACGGCGACGGGTGCCGCGCAGCAGGCCGAGCCCACCGCGGCCACCCGGCAGCAGATCAACCGTGTCGTCACGCGCGTCGCCGAGGTCGCCACCAAGGCCGACGCCGACAAGGACGCCACGCTCGCAGCGACCCGGTTCACCGGTCCGGCACTCGAACTCCGCAAGGCCAACTACACGATCCGCGGCAAGGACCAGGACGTCCAGGCCCCGCCGGCGATCTCGGCGTCTGACATCTCGGTCTCGCTCCCGCAGCAGACCGACTCGTGGCCCCGGACGGTGTTCGTCGTCGCGTCCGACCCCGACGACCAGAAGACCGCCCCCCAGGCGCTCACACTGGTGCAGGAGTCCGCGCGTGACGACTACAAGGTCATGTACGACGTCTCGCTCGAGGCCGACGCCAAGCTGCCCTCGGTGGCACCGGTGTCGATCGGCGCGGCACAGCTGGCGTCGGACACCAAGCTGCTGGCGCTCGCGCCGGACCAGGTCGGCACCGCTTACGGCGACATCCTGTCCAAGGACGCCGACAGCGAGTACGCCAAGCTGTTCCAGTCCGACGGCGACGACCTGCGCGCCAAGATCGGCAAGGACTACAAGGACAAGAAGTCCGCGGGCCTGCCCGACACCGCCAAGATCGAGTACTCGTCCGAGTCGCCCGACGACTCCGCGATCGCGTTGGCGACGAACGGTGCCGGCGCGCTGGTGTCGGTCGACCTCAACGAGATCGAGAAGGTCACGCCGACCGCCGACGGTGCCGAGGTGAACACCGAGGGTGCCGTCAAGGCGCTGTCCGGTGTCGACTCCAGCAAGAAGGGCGTCAGCGCCACCTACGGCGTGCAGCTGCTCTTCTCCGTTCCGGCCGTCGGGTCGGACGACAAGATAGTCCTGCTCGGGTTCACGCAGGGCCTGACCGCAGCAAGTGAGGTGCAATGAGCAACGTCCCCCCGACCCCGTCCGGCCTCCGCGGCGCCGTCGACCTGTCCTCCCTGGTCGACCGTGCGCAGCGCCCGGCACCGCAGCAGCCGACAGCATCCGGGACCCCCGGCACGTCCGGGACCCCCGGCGTGACCGGTGGTGACACCGGGGCAGCACTGACCGTCCCGTCGCTCGTGATCGACGTCACCGACCAGAGCTTCCAGGACGTCCTCGAGCTCTCCACCGTCGTCCCCGTCATCGTGGACATCTGGGCCGAGTGGTGCGGCCCGTGCAAGCAGCTCTCGCCGATCCTCGAGCAGCTCACCGCCGAGTACGACGGCCGTGTCGTCCTGGCCAAGGTCGACGCCGACACGAACCCGCAGCTCGTGCAGGCGTTCCAGGCGCAGTCGATCCCGACCGTGGCAGCGCTGATCGGCGGACGCCCGCTCGGACTGTTCGTCGGCGCACTGCCCGAGGCGCAGGTCCGCGACGTCTTCGAGCAGGTGCTGCAGGCCGCCGAGCAGAACGGTGTGTCCGGCCGCGTGAGCGTCGACGGCGCGGACGCTCCGGTCGACACCGCCGAGCAGGGCGAGCCGGAGCCCGAGCCGCTCCCGCCGCACCACCAGGCGGCGTACGACGCGATCGAGCAGGGCGACTACGCCACCGCGATCCAGGAGTACACCACGGCGATCGCGCAGGACCCGCACGACCAGATGGCCGTCGCGGGTCTGGCGCAGGTGTCGTTGCTCGACCGGCTGAACGGCCGGACGGCGGACGACATCCGCGCGGCGGCGGGCAACGACCCGGCCGACGTGCCGGCACAGCTGGCCGTGGCCGACCTGGACATCAGCGGCGGGCACGTCGAGGACGCGTTCGGTCGTCTGCTCGACCTGGTGCCGACGGTGTTCGGCGAGGACCGCGAAGCGCTGCGCGTCCGGCTCGTCGAGTACTTCGAGCTCATCGGTGCCGAGGACCCGCGCGTCGTCGCGGCCCGACGTCGCCTGGCGAACGCCCTGTACTAGCAGGGACACGAGACGGACAGGAGGCCCGGTGCCAGCTGGCACCGGGCCTCCTGTCCGTCTGTCATCACCGCGAAAGCGACAGAACGCCCCGGACCTTCCGCGGTGAACTGTCGCTTCCGCGATGAAGAGCGGAAGGACTACCGCTCGAGCCGCAGCCAGACGGCGCCGAGTGGCGGCACCACCAGGTGCGCCGAGGCGGGTCGACCGGCCCACGGGGTGTCCTCGGCGGTGACGACGCCCAGGTTGCCGACACCGGACCCGCCGTACTCTGCGGCGTCGGTGTTGAGGACCTCGGTCCACGTACCGGCCAGGGGCAGCCCGAACCGTCGCTCGACGGGCACGCCGGAGAAGTTCACGAACACCGCCAGGCGCTCGTCACCCGCCTTCCGCAGGAACCCGATCGTCGAGTGCGGTGCGTCGCCGCCCTCGATCCACTCGAAGCCCTCGGCGGTGGCGTCGAAAGTCCACAGCGCGGGGGTGTCCTTGTACACGCGGTTGAGCTCGGCTACCAGCCGCTGCACCCCGTTGTGTCCGGGGTCGTCCGACTGCCACCAGTCCAGCCCACGCTCTTCGGACCACTCCGAGACCTGCGCGAACTCCTGGCCCATGAACAGCAGCTGCTTGCCGGGGTGCGCCCACATGAAGGACAGGTACGCACGGACGTTGGCGAGTTTCTGCCACTCGTCGCCGGGCATCTTGCCGTAGAGCGAGCCCTTGCCGTGCACGACCTCGTCGTGGCTGATCGGCAGCGTGAACTGCTCGCTGAACGCGTACACGAACGAGAACGTCAGCTCGTCGTGGTGGTACGCGCGGTACGCCGGGTCGCGCTGCACGTACTCGAGCGAGTCGTGCATCCAGCCCATGTTCCACTTCTGCCCGAAGCCCAGACCGCCCGCGTTGGTCGGCTGGGTGACGCCGGGCCACGAGGTGCTCTCCTCGGCGATCATGACGATGCCGGGGTAGCGCTTGTACGCGGTGGCGTTGGTCTCCTGTAGGAACGAGACGGCGTCCAGGTTCTCGCGTCCGCCGTGGATGTTCGGCAGCCAGTCGGTGCGCGAGTAGTCCAGGTACAGGATCGAGGCCACGGCATCGACCCGCAGGCCGTCGATGTGGAACTCCTCCATCCAGTACAGCGCGTTCGCGACCAGGAAGTTGCGGACCTGCGGCTGCCCGAAGTCGAACACGTAGGTGCCCCAGTCGAGCTGCTCGCCGCGGCGGGGGTCCGGGTGCTCGAACAGCGCGTGGCCGTCGAACCTGCCCAGTGCCCACTCGTCCTTGGGGAAGTGCCCGGGGACCCAGTCCATGATCACGCCGATGCCCGCGGAGTGCAGACGGTCGATCAGGTAGCGCAGGTCGTCGGGCGAGCCGTAGCGCGAGGTCGGGGCGTAGTAGCCGGTGACCTGGTAGCCCCACGAGCCGCCGAAGGGGTGCTCGGACAGTGGCAGGAACTCGATGTGCGTGAAGCCGAGGTACTGCACGTGGCCGATGAGCTGGTCGGCGACCTCGCGGTAGCTCAGCCCCGGCCGCCACGAGCCGAGGTGCACCTCGTACACGCTCATCGGCTGGTCGTGGGTGGTCGTCTCGGCGCGCTGCTGCATCCAGGCGGCATCCCCCTCGGACCAGGTGTAGTCCGAGCTGGTGATGACCGAGGCGGTCAGCGGCGGCACCTCGGCACGGCGTGCGAACGGGTCCGCGCGTTCGACCCAGCCGCTGTCGGTCAGGATCTGGAACTTGTAGCGCTGGCCGTCGAGCGCCCCGGGCACGAACAGCTCCCAGACGCCCAGCTCGTTCAGGCGACGCATCGCGGTGGTGCGGCCCTCCCAGCCCTCGAAGTCGCCGATCACGCGCACGGCGGTCGCCCGCGGTGCCCAGACGGCGAACGCGACGCCGTCGACGTCGTCGAGGGTGGTGACGTGTGCCCCCAGGTGGTTCCAGAGCTGCTCGTCACGGCCCTCACCGAACAGGTGCAGGTCGAGTTCACCCAGGGACGGCGCGAACCGGTACGCGTCGTCGGTGGTCCAGGTGGCGTCGTCCGAGTCGGTGGAGTCGTCGAAGTCGTAGTCGGCTTCGACCCGGTAGCGGCCGAGCGTGTCCGCGGTGGCGCCGGCCCACAGGCCGTCGCCCTCGTGGGACAACTCGATGTCGTCGCCGTCGGGCCGGACCAGACGGACGGCCTTCGCCAGGTGTCGGACGACACGCACGCTGGTGCCGCCGTCGACGGGGTGCGGGCCGAGGACGTCGTGCGGTTGCGACCAGCGGGCCTCGGCGACCTGCTGCCGCAGCCACTCCTCGACGGGGGCGGGACGCGGTTCCACGGTCGGACGGGAGGCCCGGGTCGGCTCCGGCGCGTCGGCGGGCGCACCCGGGGCGGTCGCGTCGGCCGGCACGCTGGCTGCGGTCGGCACGCTGGCTGCGGTCGGCACGCTGGCTGCGGTCGGCACTGCGGGCGCGGTCGGTGCTGCGGTGTCGGGCAGCGGCGTGGAGCCGCCCGCCAGGGTCTCCGACTCGGTCACGCCGCGGTCGGGCGCCTCACGCTTCGGCAGCCGCGCGCCGGGCATGTCCTCGCCCGGCGCGGAGACCTTCGGCTCGGTGCGGGGCGCAGCGGCAGGATCGGCCACGGGGCGCGACGGCACCGGTCGCGGGACGGCTGCGGCGGGACGAGCAGGCACGGGCGGAGGCGGCGGCTGGACCGGCGGCACGCTCGGCCCCTGCCCGCGGTCCCGGGGAGTGGTCCGGTCGGCCTCGTTGGGGTCGGTGGTCATCGGTGTGGTCCTTCCACGACGAGCAGGTGCACGGGCTCCTGGAAGGCATCCAGGCGCACGTAGTTGGACGATCCCCACACCCAGCGCTGCCCGGTCACGACGTCGCGGACGTCGAACGCCTGCTCCGGGTCGAGTCCGAGGGCGGTGAGGTCGAGGTGCACGGTCGTCTCACGGGCGGAGTGGGGGTCGACGTTCGCGACGACGATCACGGTGTCGTCGCGACCGGAGCGGATGAACCGTCCGGGCAGGTGCTTGGAGTAGACGACGATCGCGCCGTCCTCGGCGTCGTGCACGTGCAGGTTGCGGAGCTGGCGGAGCGCGGGGTGCGCGGACCGGAAGCGGTTCAGCATCGTGACGTACGGCGCCAGGCTGGCACCCTCGGCTTCGGCCAGCGCGAAGTCGCGCGGCTTGTACTCGAACTTCTCGTTGTCGATGTTCTCCTCGGACCCCGGGCGGGCGACGTCCTCGAAGAGCTCGTAGCCGGAGTACATGCCCCACGTCGGCGCACCCGTCGCGGCGAGCGCTGCCCGGACCTTGTAGCCGGCGCGGCCGCCGAACTGCAGGAACTCGGTCAGGATGTCCGGCGTGTTCACGAACAGGTTCGGGCGGAGGTAGTCGCTCGTCTCGTGGCTGAGCTCCTCGAAGTAGTCGGCGATCTCGTCCTTCGTGTTGCGCCAGGTGAAGTACGAGTACGACTGCTGGAACCCGGCCTCGGCCAGGGCGCGCATCATCGCCGGGCGGGTGAAGGCCTCGGCCAGGAACACCGTGTCGGGGTGCTCGTCGCGGATCTCGCGGATGACCCGCTCCCAGAACCACAGCGGCTTGGTGTGCGGGTTGTCCACGCGGAAGATCCGGATGCCGAACGCGATCCAGTGCTCCAGTACACGCTCGACCTCGGCGACCAGGCCCTCGGGGTCGGTGTCGAACTGGATCGGGTAGATGTCCTGGTACAGCTTCGGCGGGTTCTCGGCCGTGGCGATGGACCCGTCGGCGCGCACGGTGAACCACTCCGGGTGCTCGGTGACCCAGGGGTGGTCGGGGGAGCACTGCAGCGCGAAGTCGAGCGCGACCTCCATCCCGGCGTTCTTCGCCGTCTCGACGAAGTCGCGGAAGTCGTCCTCGGTGCCCAGGTCGGGGTGGATCGCGTCGTGCCCACCGGCCTCGGAGCCGATCGCCCACGGGCTGCCCGGGTCGTTCGGCCCGGCGTCGAGGGTGTTGTTCGGCCCCTTGCGTGCGGTGTGCCCGATCGGGTGGATCGGCGGCAGGTAGACGACGTCGAAGCCCATCCGGGCGACGCCGGGCAGGCGACGCGCGGCGGTGCGGAAGTCGCCGCTCTTCCACGACCCGTCCGGGTTCCGCTTGGCGCCCTCGCTGCGCGGGAAGAACTCGTACCAGGCGCCGACGCCCGCGCGGGTGCGCTCGACGTCGAGGAGCTGGACGGGGGAGTGGGTGCGGAGCGAGGTGAGCGGCGCTTCCTCGACCTCGGCGGCGATGCGCGGGTCGTCGACCGCGGCCAGACGCTCGGCCGGGTCGAGGTCCTGGTCGCGGACCCGGGCCGCAGCGCGGGTGGCCGCGGGGGAGTCGGTCTCGTCGGCGAGTCGGTCCAGCAGCGCAGCACCGTCGAGCAGGGTCGCCTGCACGTCGACGCCCGCGGCGACCTTGAGCCGCGCGCCACGCAGCCAGGTCGTCCAGTCGTCGGAGTACGCCTCGACGTGCCAGGTCCAGACGCCGACGTGGTCGACCTGCACGGTCGCCTCGTAGCGGTCGGTCCCCGGTGCGACGAGGGTGAGCGGTACGGTCCTGGTCCCTCCGTCCGGCCGCTCCAGCACGACGTCGGCGCCGATCACGCCGTGCCCCTCGCGGAAGACGGTCGCGCCGAACGTGATCACCTCGCCGTCGAAGGCCTTGCCCGGGAAGCCGTTGGGCGTCCGGGGGCTGAGTTCGGTGATCGGGATGCGCCCGATCTTCGGACGCCGGGGTCGGTCTGCGGTGGCCACGGAGCAGACGCTACCCGGCCGGGCCCGCTCTGTTCCCCGGAACTGCCGGACGGTCCGGGCGTGGCGGAGACGAGCCGGGCCTCCAGGCGGTGTCCGAGTCGTGGTGTGGCGGGCTGTCAGACGATGTCGAAGACGTGGATGCCGGGGCCGTACGCGGTGAACACGGTGCCGGCGGGACGCAGCCGCTCGTGGTCGCGGTGCTTCTCGCTGGACCAGGCCAGCCGGTACGCGGTGACGTCGTCGGGAGCGGGCAGGGTCAGGTCGCGGGTGCGGCCGCTGCCGTGCACGACGACCAGTACCCGGTCGTCGGACTCGTCCTGGTCGTGGGGCGTCGACGCGACGGACCACTGCACGACCCGGTGCAGCGGCTGGTCCCACCACTCGCCGGTCATCGGGCCGCCGTCGGGGCCGTACCAGCGCATCCGCGACGCACCTGGCGTTGTCTGCCCGTCGACGCCGTAGCGGTCGGGCCGGAGTGCCGGGTGGGCCGCACGCAGGCGGGTCAGCGCGGCGACGGTCTCGGTCATCGACTCGGCGTCCTCGTCGCCCGACCAGTCGACCGGCGTCAGGTCCTCGGTCACGACGTAGGCGTTGTTGTTGCCGTGCTGGGTGCGGCTGCGCTCGTCGCCCGCGGTGAGCATCGGCACGCCCGCCGACAGGAACAGCGTGCCGAGCAGGTTCCGCATCGAGCGACCGCGTGCCGCACGCACCCCGCGGTCCTCGGTGGCGCCCTCGATGCCGTGGTTGAACGAGCGGTTGTCGTTCGAGCCGTCGCGGTCGTCCTCGCCGTTCGCGTGGTTGTGCTTGCGGTCGTACGCGGTCAGGTCGTGCAGCGTGAAGCCGTCGTGCGCGGTGACGAAGTTGACGCTCGACAGCGGACCGCGGTCGGCGCCGAACACGTGACGCGAGCCGGTCAGGGCCCCGGCGAGCGCCCCGATCCCGGCGCCGGGGACCCCGGAACGGCGTTCCTCGGCGATGTCGGTGAGCCAGAACTGGCGGACCGTGTTGCGGAAACCGTCGTTCCACTCGCTGGAGCGGGCGCCGAACTGGCCCGTCCGCCACCCGTCGGGTCCGACGTCCCACGGTTCGGCGACGACCAGCACGTCCTGCAGGTCCGGGTCGGTGCGGATCCGGTCGAGCACGGGGTGCGCCGGGTCGAACGCGTGGTCGCCGTTGCGGGCCAGGGACGCCATCAGGTCGAAGCGGAAGCCGTCGACCTGCATCTCGCGTGCCCAGTAGCGCAGGCTGTCGAGCACCAGGTCCGCCGTCGCCTCGACCGAGGTGTCGAGCGTGTTGCCGCAGCCGGTCGTGTCGAAGTACGTGTCGTCCGCCGCCCAGCGGTACCGGTTCGTGCCGTCGATCCCGCGCAGTGACGACGTCGGACCGCCCAGGCCCTCTTCGGCGGTGTGGTTGTAGACGACGTCCAGGACCACCTGGATGCCGGCCTCGTGCAGCAGCCGGACCATGCCCTTGAACTCGCGCAGCACCGCCTGCGCGCCGGCCTGGCGTGCGGGTTCCGACGCGTACGCGGCGTGCGGGGCGAAGAACCCGAGCGTGTTGTAGCCCCACGCGTTCTCGCGCCCGGCCTGCTGCAGCCAGTGCTCGGAGTCGAACGCCTGGACCGGCAGCAGCTGGATCGTGGTGACGCCGATGCGCTGCAGGTGCCGGATGGTGCTGTCGTGGGCGACCCCCGCGTACGTGCCGCGCAGGTGCTCCGGCACGGCGGGGTTCGCGCTGGTCAGGGTGCGGACGTTCGCCTCGTAGACGACCGCGTGCTCGAGGGGCACCACGGGCTTGGTCGATTCGCCCCAGTCGAAGGCGTCGTCCACGACCACGCTGGTCCACCGTGCCGACGACCCGCGGACGATGCCACGCGCGTACGGGTCGAGCAGCGGACGCTCGGCATCGAAACCGTGCCGCGGACCGGTCGGCCCGTCGACCAGCAGGTGGTAGGTGTCGCCCAGCTGCACGTCGTCGAGCGAACCGGTCCACAGGTCCGTGTCCGGCAGCTGCTCGAGCGCCACGGACCCCCGCCCGTCGACGACGAGCGTGGCAGCCGTCGCCGAGGCGCTGCGCATCGTGAACCGCGCACCGCCGTCGACCAGGCGCAGCCCCTGGGCGGTGTCGATCGCGGTCTCCTGCATCTGCCCAGGGTACGAGACGACGCGACTATCCTGGGAACGCACCAGAAAGGGGTCCCCGTGCCGGTCTACCTCGACCACGCAGCGACCACGCCGATCCTGCCCGAGGCGCTCGCCGCCTTCACCGACGCGATGGCCACCGTCGGCAACCCCTCGTCGATCCACAGCGCCGGGCAGCGCGCCAAGATGCTGCTCGAAGACGGCCGCGCCCGCGTCGCCGCATCGCTCGACGCCGAACCCGTCGAGGTCGTCTTCACCTCGGGCGGCACCGAGAGCATCAACCTGGCGATCAAGGGCCTGTACTGGGCCCGGCAGCAGGACCGGCCCCGGCCGCGCATCGTCGTGGCAGCGGGGGAGCACCACGCGACGGTGGACACGGTCGACTGGCTCGAGCGCCACGACGGCGCGGTCGTCGACGTGGTGCCGTTGGACGCGCTGGGTCGCGTCGACCTGGCCGGACTGGAGGCCCGACTCGCTTCCGCCGACGACGTCGCCCTGGTCACGTTCCTGTGGGCCAACAACGAGGTCGGCACCATCCAGCCCGTCACCGCGATCACGGCGCTGGCGCATGCGGCCGGCGTGCCGGTGCACGCCGACGCCGTCGCCGCCTACGGGCAGGTCCCGGTGTCGTTCCGCGAATCGGGCCTCGACGCGCTGAGCGTCTCCGCGCACAAGATCGGTGGGCCGGTGGGCATCGGTGCGCTCGTACTCGGTCGCACTGCCACGGTCGAGCCGCTCATCCACGGTGGTGGGCAGCAGCGTCAGGTCCGCAGCGGCACCCAGGACGCCCCCGCCGCGATCGCGTTCGGGGTTGCAGCGGCTGCTCCGCACGTGTCCGTCCGGGCGCTGCGCGATCGTCTGGTCGCCGGGGTGCTGGATGCCGTGCCCTCGGCCGAGCTGCGCGGCGACCCGGTCGACCGACTGCCGGGCAACGCCCACTTCACGTTCCCCGGGTGCGAGGGCGACTCGCTGCTGTTCCTGCTCGACGCGGCCGGGGTCGCGGTGTCGACCGGCTCGGCGTGCCAGGCCGGCGTCCCCGAGGCGTCGCACGTGCTGCTCGCGATGGGGTTGTCCGAGGAGCAGGCCCGCGGGGCGCTCCGCATCACGCTCGGGCAGACGTCCACCGACGCGGACGTCGATGCGTTCCTGGCCGCGCTGCCCGACGCCGTGGCACGGGCGGGTGCTGCGGGGATGGCGTCCCGCGAGCCGCTGCTGGGTCGGTAGTGCGGGTCCTTCCATGCGGATGCTCCTGACGTCGAACGGCATCACGACCGATGCCATCCGCGATGCACTCGTCGGCCTGCTGGGCAAGCCCGTCGCCGAGTCGCGCGTCGTCGTGGTGATCGACGCGATCCTCGGGTTCCCCGGGGACAGCTCCACGCTGGTCGACCACCTGGGGGCGCTGCGTGCGCTGCCGTGGGCCGAGTTCGACGTCGCGTCGTTGTTCGCCGGGCCGCCGGCGCTCGTCGCGTCACGGCTGCGGGCGGCCGACGTGGTCCTCGGGTACGGCGGCAGCAACCTGTGGGCGGCGCACACCTGGCACGCGAGCGGTCTCGCGCCGGTGCTGGCGGAGGTCCTCGACCAGCAGGTCTACGTCGGTTGGAGTGCGGGTTCGATGGTCTTCGCCCGCCAGCTCGGCCAGTGGCCCGTGGCCTTCGACGACCAGGACGAGCTGAACCTGTTCGGGCTCACCAGCGTCGCGCCCGCCGTTCCCCTGTTCGATTGGTTCTTCGCCGGCCACCTGGGGGCCGACTGGATGCCCGCGGACGCCGAGGAGCGGTTCGCTCGGGGCGCGGCACGGTCGGGGCAACCGGTCTGGTTCGTCGACGACGACTCGGCGCTGCTGATCCGCGACCCGTCCGCGGCGCCGGTCGTCATCGGCGACGGGCACTGGCGGCACTTCGGTGCGGACGGGGCGCTCCTGGCGTCGCGCTGACCGGACACCCGTGCTCAGGATTGCCATGCTGACCGCTCTCGGCCCGGCCGCCGACGCCTGACCGGTCGACCTGCGAAGCTGGGGACATGTCATGGCCACGAGCGGACGACCTGCACACGGAACGTGTCTCGCTGGAACCGCTCACCGAGCAGCACGCGAGCGAGATGGTGACCGCTCTGGCCGCCGAGGAGCTGTACCGCTTCACGGGCGGGGGACCGCCCACGCTCATCGAGCTCGAGGAGCGCTACCGCCGCCAGTCGCGAGGTCAGTCCGAGGACGGAACGGCGGGATGGATGAACTGGATCATCCGACCCGTCGCCGGCGGGCCGGCGATCGGTTTCGTCCAGGCGACGCTCGCCCGGCAGGGTCCGGCCCTCGACGCTGACCTTGCGTGGCTGGTGACGGTGTCTGAACAGGGCCGCGGTCTCGCCGTGGAAGCCACAGCTGCCGTCGTGAGGTGGTTGACCTCGATCGGTGTCGGGCGCGTGCGTGCCTTCATCCGCCCCGACCACACCGCGTCCCAGCGTGTGGCCGAGCGGCTCGGGCTCGTGCCGACGTCGACGCACGTGGACGGCGAGGTCCTCTGGTCCGCCGACACGTCGTCCACGACTGATCGACCGGGGGTGGTCCGAGAGCTGGCTCCGCACTGGTCGTTGTCCAGGCGCCCTGCGTGACATGTGTCACGGAGGATCGTGACAACCGGGCACGTCCGCTCACGGACCGGCGGCACTTGACTGATCAGGCCCGCTGCGCACGTCCGCGCGGCCCGACCGGAACGAGCACCATGCGGAAGCCCCTGCGCATCACCCTGATCACCATCGGCGCGCTGGTGGCGATCCCGGTGCTGGCGCTCGCCACGACCTCGGTCGTCAACGTGGTCGCCACGCACCGCGAGGCGTCGGAGATCACCGACTACGGCCAGCGGGTCGAGGTGGACGGCAAACGGATGAACGTCGTCGTCCGCGGGTCCGGCGCGCAGACCGTGGTGCTCCTGCCCGGGCTGGGCACGGCGGCGCCCGGGCTGGACTTCGCGCCGCTGATGGACCAGCTCGACCGGACCTACCGTGTCGTCGCCGTCGAGCCGTTCGGGACCGGACTGAGCGACCAGACCGACGTCCCGCGGACCGCTGCCAACATCACCCGCGAGGTGCACGAGGCACTGCACCGGCTCGGGGTCGACCGCTACGTGCTGATGGGTCACTCGATCGCCGGCATCTACGCGCTCGAGTACACGAAGGACTACCGGGACGAGGTGACCGCGTTCGTCGGGATCGACAGCAGTGTGCCGCGGCAGGCGAGCTGGGACGAGCCGATCCCGACCGGTACCATCGTCGCCGCCGACCGACTCGGGCTGCTGCGGATCGCGAACGCATCGGCACCCGACACGCTCGGCGATGCCTACGACGCCCGGACGAAGCGGCAGATGCGGCTGCTGACCGGCAAGAACGGTGCGGCACCCACGCTCATCGACGAGATGCGTCGCACCCCGCAGAACTTCCGTTCGGCCGAGGACCGCACCTTCCCCGCCGACCTGCCCGTGCTGCTGTTCGTGCGGACCAACGACAACGACGTGCCGAACTGGGTCGCACTGCACGACCGTCAGGCGGCGAGTGTCGAGCACGGTGCAGTGATCGGCATGGTCGGCGACCACTACCTGCACCACACCCTGTCGGCGCAGATCGCCAGGGACACCGTCGCCCGTCTCGCTACCCTGGGCGTGTGACGCTCCCCGGGCACGCGCGGCCCCGCGCCGACATCGACGTCCGCGTCGTCCGCTGGTCGTCGATCGCGTCGCTCTGGCTCGTCGTGGTCGTCGGCGGCGGCGTGCAGTTGCTCGTCGGCACGGACGGAGCGCCCTCGTCGCGGACCCCGGTCCTCGTGGTGCTCTCGGTCGTCGCCGTGGTTGCCGCGACGGTGACGATCCCGCTGCTCATCCGCCCGGCCGGGGAGGCCTCGGTCCGTCATCCCGCCGTCCAGGCCCTGGTGCTGACCTCCCTCGCCGTCTGGATCGTGTCGATCGTACCGCCGTCCCGGGGATCGGCGTGGTCGTTCACGTTGGCCATCGCCGGTGGGACGGCCGCCTGCCTGCTGCGCGGGTGGGGACGCGTCGTGCTCCTCGCCGGCACGGTCGTCCTGCTCGTCGTCATGACCGATGCGGATGCACCGCCCGGGGACCTGGTCCTCGTCGGGACCCTGGTGCTCTTCACCCTGATGCCGCTCAGCGTGGTGTGGATCCACCGCGTGGTCCTCCGGCTCGAAGCCGCCCGCCGGACGGCATCCGACCTCGCGGTCGCCGAGGAACGACTCCGGTTCGCGACGGACCTGCACGACATCCAGGGCCACCACCTGCAGATCATCGCGCTGAAGAGCGAACTCGCGGAACGGCTGGTGCTCGCCGAGCCCGACCGCGCCCGCGCCGAGCTCGGAGACATCCGGTCCGCGGCACGGGCCGCACTCGATGACACGCGCGCGCTCGTGCACGACTACCGGACCGTGACCGTCGCCGCCGAGGTCCGGAACGCGGCGTCGGTGCTGCGGTCAGCGGGTATCGACTGCTCGGTACAGATCGTGACCACCGGCATGACCGATGCGATTGGGGCCCTGTTCGCCGTCGCCATCCGCGAGGCCGCGACCAACACGATCCGGCACAGCCGGGCGACCACTGCTGCGATCGAGCTCCGACGGGTCGACGACGCGTGGCGGCTGACGGTGTGGAACGACGCGCCGATCACCGCCGGCCGTCGCGAGAGCGGCATCGCGGGCCTCCGCCAGCGCATCGCGCCGCACAGCGGCACGGTGGAGACCACCCGAACCGACGACCGGTTCACCCTGGTGGTCCGGATCCCCGCAGGCGCCGAGTCGGAGGTCCGACCGTGATCCGGATCGTGATCGCGGACGACGAGGAACTCATCCGTGGAGCGCTGGTCGCGCTGCTCGGCCTGGAACCCGACCTGGAGGTCGTGGCTGAGGTCGCGGACGGAGCTGCGGCTGTCGCCGCCACGCTTTCATGCCAGCCCGACGTGGTCCTGCTGGACCTGGAGATGCCGGTGATGGACGGGATCGAGGCGGCGCGGTCGTTGGCCGCATCCTCGACCGGAGCGCCGGTCCGCACCGTGATCGTCACCCGACACGCCCGACCCGGGACCCTCAAGCGCGCGCTCGCCGCCGGCGTGCGTGGTTTCGTCCCGAAGTCGACGCCCGCCGCGCGCCTCGCGCAGATCATCCGCGACGTCGCTGCCGACGTGCGGTACATCGACGCCGGTCTGGCGGCGGCCGCGCTGACCGAGGACGAGAGCCCGCTCACTCCGCGCGAGGCCGACGTCCTGCGACTGACCCGCGACGGACTGGCCACCAAGCTGATCGCACGGGAACTCTCCCTCGCGCACGGCACCGTCCGGAACCACCTGTCGTCCGCGATCGCGAAGCTGCACCGTGACGACCGTCGTGCTGCCGCACAGGTGGCCTGGGACCGCGGCTGGATCTGAGCTCGGACCGCCCAGGCGGCGGCGGATCGAGCCGGAGCGACTCCGCACTCAGGCTGGTGCCACGCCAGGAGTGGACCTCAGGGGGCGAACGGCGTCAGACAGAACGGATGCCCCGCGGGGTCGAGCATGACGACCCACCGGGTGTCCGGCTGATCGGGAGCCACGACCGCGCCGCACGCTTCCGCATGCTCGCGGAGCGCGCCCAGGGCATCCCGCTCGCACGTCAGGTCGAGATGCACGATGGACGTTCCGGGCCACACCGGACGACGGTAGGGCGACACCCGCTGGGCCACGAGGGACCAGCTGCCGGCGGTCACTCCGGCGGCGCTGTCCGTGACCCAGTCGACCCGGCCGCCCAGGAGTCGGGCGTAGAAGGCCGACAGCTCGCGGTGGTCCTCGCAGTCGATCGAGACCCCAGCGACGCGAGCGCTGGCCACTGCTCCGCTCATGGGAGCGAGCGTACGCACTCAGTCCGCGCGGTCGCCGCGGCGACCGCGTCGTCGCAGTGTTCGGCGGACTGCGAACAGCGCAGCACCACCCGCAACCGTGGCGACACCGCCGAACGCGACCGCGCTCGTCGACCCAACGCCGTAGTTGGACCACGGGAGCCCGAGCGACCACTGGGCCACCGGGCCGACCAGGAGCATCGCGCCGGCTGGTGCGACGACGACGACCACGGCCGTGCCGCCGCTCCAGGCTGGGTGCCGGATCACCGCGATGCTCGCTGCTGTCGCGGTGGCGAGTGCGCCGTACACCCAGGAACTGCCGGACATCCGCCAGCCGTCGTACGCGAACCAGTCCTGCACCCCGCGAACGGTCCGCGCCCACGCATGCGGTCCTGCGCTGCCGTGTGTCGACGAGATGACGGGCAACGGCCACCCGACGACGGCCAGCAGACCCGCGAGTGCGCTCACCACCCCGAGGACGACGATCACCGTCCGCCGGCGGACGACGGGCTCGCCGTCGAGGTCCGGGATGCTCACGCGGAGGACAGTACCCGGCAGGCACGCAGGAGCTGGCGCTCGGCGTCTGTCGCTGGGGAACGAGGCCTGCGTCAACCGCACCGCGGCGTCTCGTGTCGCTTCGAGCGCGTCGTCGTCGGTCGCCGTCGCGCCCTGGGCTGCGATGAGCGCCGCACGGAGCCGCAGCGGCGAGCGCTAGCGACAGGGACGGGGACAGCGAGGTCGTCACGTCCGGATCTGCGCTCGTATCGTTGGGCGATGGACCTCGAGCACGTCTGGCCGCTGTACGGACTCCGCCTCGTCACGCCGCGGCTGGAACTGCGGCCGCTGCGCGACGACGACCTGCCCGGGCTCGTCGATGCGGCGCTGTCCGGCGTGCACGATCGGGCGCGCATGCCGTTCGGTGTCCCGTGGACGGATGCGGAACCCGCGGTGATGGCTCGATCGATGGCGCAGTACCACTGGAAGATGCGGGCCGAGGTGACCCGCGACTCGTGGGGTGTGGGCTTCGCCGTGCTCCGTGACCGGACACCCATCGGGGTGCAGGAGCTGCACGCTCGTCGGTTCGCCACACGCAAGACCATCGACAGCGGGTCGTGGTTGTCGCTCGCACACCAGGGCCAGGGACTCGGGACCGAGATGCGCGCGGCACTGCTGCTGTTCGCGTTCGACCAGCTCGGGGCCTCGTGGGCGGAGTCGAGCGCGGCCGCATGGAACGAGGCGTCCCTTGCGGTGTCCGCGAAGCTCGGGTACCAGCGCAACGGCGTCACCCGTTCGCAGACCCGTGCCGACGAGGTCGTGGACGAGGTCCGGGTCCGTCTGCGCCGCGATGACTTCGTGCGGCCGAGCTGGAACCTGGTGACCGAAGGTGCGGCAGCAGCCATCGAGCAGCTGCACCAGGTCGGGTAGCTTCACCGCATGCAGTCGTTCGCGTCGCCCCGCGGCGGCACCCGCACGTACCGCCGCACCGGGCACGGAACGCCGTTGGTGTGCGTGCCGGGCGGTCCGCTCCTGTCGGCGGAGTACCTGGGCGACCTCGGCGGGCTGGCCCGGTACGCCGAACTCGTCCTGTTCAACCCGCCCGGGTCCCTGCCGGATGACGACACCCAGGCCGCGGACCTGCGGTGTGACCGCATCGTCGACGACCTCGAGGCGCTCCGGCAGCACCTGGGGGTGGACCGGGTCGCGCTGCTCGGGCACTCGGCCGGCGCGAACATCGTGCTGCGCTACGCCGAGCGGTTCGGGAAGCACGTCGACCGCCTGGTGCTCGTCACGCCGAGCACGCGTGCCGTCGGCCTCGACGTCGCCGACGACGAACGCTCCGCCGTCGCCCGGTCGCGCGCTGGGGAACCCTGGTACGACGCCGCTGCCGCGGCGCTCGCACGGATCCAGGCCGACCAGGCCAGGGACGACGACTGGGACGCCATCGCGCCGTTCAGCCACGGCCGGTGGGACGCTGCGGCAGCCGAGTACGACGCCGCGATGGACGCGGCCCGCAACCCGGCAGCGGCCGCTGCGTTCGGCGCTGCGGGCGCCTTCGATCCGCCGACCACCCGGGAGGCCCTGGCACAGTTGGACGTGCCGGTCACCGTCATCGCGGGTGCCGTCGACGTCGGCCTGCCGCGGCCCGTCATGCGGCAGTTCGTCGACCTGTTCCCGCGAGCGACCCTCGCGGTACAGGACGGCGCGGGCCACTTCCCCTGGGTCGACGACCCCGACGCCTTCGTCGAGCTCGCACGTTCGGCCCTCAGCCGATCGTGATCGGCTTGCTGTACCAACGGTCCGAGTACGGGTCCTCGTTGAAGGCGGCAACACGCTCGAAGCCGTGTCGCTCGTACATGGCGCAGGCCTCCGTCAGCGCAGCGCGGGTGTCCAGACGGAGCGTGCCGACGCCCCGTGCTCGGCATGCGTCTTCGGCGGCACGGAGCAGCTGAGCGCCGATGCCGCGTCCCCGATGCGTCGGCAGCGTGAAGACCTTCGTGAGTTCGGCCACGTCGCCGAGGAACCGGACGCCAGTGCAGCCGACGGGGTACCCGTCCTCGACCGCGACGAACAGGGTGCCGCTGGGGGCTCGCAGATCGTCGGAGGGCTCGTCTCGCAGGGCCTGCTCCACCTCGGCATCGGTGGCCGTTCGTCCGTGCCACCGCGACGCGACGTCGGCCAGGTACGCGCGGACGACCTCGGCCGCGACGGGGGAGTCCGGGGCAACGGTCTCGATCGTGTGCACCGGGGGAGCGTACGGGACCCGGCCGCAACGACGGGCACGCGACCTGCCGTCGACACGGTGTCCCCAGTCCGGGGCGCACCTGCTCCGGGCCCTGTCCCCAGTCCGGGGTTGACCCACTCCGAACCCTGTCCCCAGTCCGGGGACGGCCCCGGAACAACGGGCTGCTCCGCACGTACTGTCCTGATCGTTCCGGCCGGTCAGGGTCGGACCAGGGTCAGGGGAGCACACGATGGACATGCAGACGGATCCGGACGCGGTGCGGCCACGCACGGATGGACGCAGGGTCGTCGTCCGCGCCCACGCACGCCGACGCCTCGCCGTCGTCGTCACGGTGTCGGCGATCGTCGCCGCGGCGTTCAGCCCTGCGCCGGCGTTCGCCGCGAGCCCGACGACGACGGGCTCGCTCGACGGTGTCGTCGCCGGACCCGGGACCGTCACGGTCCGCGGGTGGGCGCTCGACCGCGCGAAGTCGAGCGCCTCGACCAGCGTCCGCGTCACCGTCGGGGGCGCCGTGGTCGGCACCGTCCCGGCCACGTCGGCCCGCGCCGACGTGAACCGCGTCATGCGCGTCAGCGGCGCCCACGGGTACAGCGCGACCCTGGTCACCGCGAAGACCGGCTCGCAGTCGGTCTGCGTCACGGCGCTGAGCGTGACCCGCGGTAAGGACGTCGCGCTCGGGTGCCGGACCGTCGTCGTCGGGGACCCGTCCCCGACGGGTTCGTTCGACAGCGTCGCCGCGACTCCGGGCACGGTGGTGGTCCGCGGGTGGGCACTCGACCCGAACACCCCGGCCGGTGCGACCGACGTGGCCGTCACCGTCGGCGGCACCCGGATCGGGACCGTGCACACCGACGTCGTCCGAGGCGACGTGAACCGGGTCCGCGGCGTGACCGGTAGCCACGGCTTCGCCGCCTCGCTCGCGACGACGAAGACCGGCGTCCAGTCGGTGTGTGTCGTCGGAGTGAACGCCGGCCCCGGGACCGACAAGCAGATCGGGTGCCGGTCGGTGACCGTCCCGGCCGCACAAACGGCCACGTCCCCGTCGCCCGCCCCGTCGACCACGCCCGCCCCGTCGACCACGCCTGCTCCGTCCCTCCCGACGACTCCGGTCAGCACCGCGGGGTCGGACCAGCGGGACGGCGGGACCATGCCGGCGGCGGCGTCGGGATGGACGCGCATCTTCGGCGAGGACTTCACGACACCGGCCGCGCCCGGGGCCTTCACGACGACCTACGGCGACCGCTTCATCGCCTACGACGGGTTCGGTGACACGAGCGGCGCCGGCATGTACCGACAGTCCGCGATGTCCGTCACCGACGGGGCGCTCGACATGCACATGTCCACCGACGCCACGGGACAGCCCACCGGCGCGGCGTTCATCCCGCTCGTCGACGGCCGGTGGGGCGGACAGACCAGCGGCCGGTACGACATCCGGCTCCGCGCCGACCCGGTCGCGGGCTACGGCCTCGCCGGACTGCTGTGGTCGGACACCAACACCTGGGACGACGGCGAGGTGGACTTCCCCGAGGGCGCCCTCGACGGCAGCGTCACGCTCGCGAACCACTGCCCCGGCGACCCGTCCGTCAACTGCCTGCACCGGGACATCGGGACGACGTTCTCCGCCTGGCACACCTACACGATCGTGTGGACGCCGACGAAGCTGGACTTCTTGGTCGACGGCGTGAGCGTGAGCTCGACGACGCAGAACATCCCCACGAAGCCGCTGCACCTCGTGCTGCAGGCGGCGACGGCCACCTCGCAGAAGCCGGCGAAGAACGCTTCCGGCGACGTGCAGGTCGCATGGGTGAGCATCTCCCGCGCCGCGTGACGGACCGTCGGCGCGTGGAAGACGGGGGTCGCGTCGACGTGACCGGCGTGACCGGACCGCACCGGGCCTCCCGTCCGGTCCGCGCGACCAGCGCACGCCGGTAGGATCGGGGACCATGGTCGAACTGGACTTCACCGAACAGATCTCCGCTCTCCGCGAGACCTTCGGCAACATCCGCTCGGTGGTCGACGTCGACCGCCTGCAGCGTGAGATCGCCGAACTCAGCGAGCAGGCCGGGGCCCAGGACCTCTGGGACGACGTCGACCACGCGCAGCAGGTGACGAGCGCACTGTCCCACCGGCAGGCCGAGCTCAAGAAGATCACCGACACGCAGGCGCGCATCGACGACCTCGAGGTGCTGGTCGAGATGGCGAACGAAGCCGAGGACCAGGAGTCCGCCGACGAGGCCGCAGCCGAGCTCAAGGCGATCACGAAGACCATGGGCGAGCTCGAGGTCCAGACGCTGCTGGACGGCGAGTACGACGACCGTCCGGCCGTCATCACCATCCGTGCCGGGGCCGGCGGGGTCGACGCCGCGGACTTCGCCGAGATGCTCATGCGCATGTACCTGCGGTACGCCGAGCAGCACGGCTTCAAGTCGACCGTGATGGAGACGTCGTACGCCGAAGAAGCGGGCATCAAGTCCGCCACGTTCGAGGTCGACGCACCGCACGCGTTCGGCACCCTGTCGATCGAGGCCGGCACGCACCGCCTGGTCCGCATGTCGCCGTTCGGCGCCGCGGGCAAGCGTCAGACGTCCTTCGCCGCGGTCGAGGTCATCCCGCTCATGCCGGAGACCGCCGTCATCGACATCCCCGAGAACGACATCCGGGTCGACGTGTTCCGCTCGTCCGGTCCCGGTGGGCAGTCGGTCAACACGACGGACTCCGCGGTCCGCCTGACCCACATCCCGACCGGCACCGTCGTCTCGATGCAGAACGAGAAGTCCCAGATCCAGAACCGTGCGGCCGCCATGCGCGTGCTGCAGTCGCGTCTGCTCCTGCTGAAGAAGGAAGAGGAGAACGCGAAGAAGAAGGAGCTCGCCGGCAACATCACGGCGAGCTGGGGCGACCAGATCCGCTCCTACGTGCTGGCGCCGTACCAGATGGTCAAGGACCTGCGGAGCGAGCACGAGGTGAACAACCCCTCAGCCGTGTTCGACGGCGATCTCGACGGGTTCATCAACGCCGGCATCCGCTGGCGGAAGCAGCGGGACGAGTCCTGAGGGCATCGCGGGGCGTTCGTGAGCCGCGCGCCTCACTTGCTTTCCGAGCGGGGCGACCTACCCTGATCCGGTCATGATCAAATTCGACCAGGTCACCAAGGTGTACTCCGGCAACCCGAGTCCCGCCCTCGACGACGTCACGCTCGAGATCCTCAAGGGCGAGTTCGTCTTCCTCGTCGGGGCGTCCGGCTCCGGGAAGTCGAGCTTCCTGCGCCTCGTGCTGAAGGAGGAGAAGCCCTCGCGCGGGCAGATCCACGTGCTGGGCCAGCGCCTCGGTTCCCTGTCCTCGCGCAAGGTCCCGTACTTCCGGCGGAACCTCGGCGTGGTCTTCCAGGACTTCCGCCTGCTGCCGAACAAGAACGTCTTCGACAACGTCGCGTTCTCGCTGCAGGTGATCGGCAAGAGCAAGGGCTTCATCAGCGAGGCCGTGACCGACGTGCTGAAGCTCGTCGGCCTGAACGGCAAGGCCACCCGCATGCCGCACGAGCTCTCCGGTGGTGAGCAGCAGCGTGTGGCCATCGCCCGCGCCGTCGTCAACAAGCCGTCCGTCCTGCTGGCCGACGAGCCCACGGGCAACCTCGACCCGACCACCTCGGCGGGCATCATGGCGCTCCTCGAACGCATCAACCAAGGAGGCACCACCGTGCTCATGGCGACGCACGACGCCAGCATCGTCAACCAGATGCAGCGCCGGGTCATCGAGCTCTCCGGTGGCCGTGTCCTCCGCGACGAGCAGTCCGGCGGTTACCAGACCCAGGCGCTGCCGGTGCAGCACCCCGCGGGCGTCTCGAACACCACCGGTATCCAGACCATCCCGGGGCTCATCCGATGAGGCTCGGGCTCGTCATGTCCGAGGTCGGTTCCGGCCTGCGGCGCAACGCCTCGATGGTGGTCTCCGTCGTCCTGGTGACCTTCATCTCGCTGACCTTCGTCGGCACCGCGATCCTGCTGCAGATGCAGATCAACCAGATGAAGGGGTACTGGTACGACCGGGCGCAGGTCGCCGTCTACCTGTGCACCGACACCGACACCACCGGCAACTGCACCGGCGCGAAGGCCACCGACGACCAGCGCCAGCAGGTCGAGGAGCAGCTCAAGGGCTCGACGCTGTCGCCGTACATCGAGAAGTACTACTTCGAGAACCAGCAGGACGCGTACACACGGTTCAAGCAGCAGTTCAAGGACTCGCCCGCGACCGAGTTCGTCAAGCCCGAGTACCTCAACGAGACCTACTGGGTGAACCTGAAGAACCCGTCGCAGGCTGACGTGCTGCAGGAGAGCCTGTCGAAGGTGGCCGGCGTGCAGAGCGTCGTCGACCAACGCGGCTACCTGCAACCGATCTTCAACCTGTTGAACGCGTCCTCGTACACCGCGATCGGCATCGCCGCCCTGATGCTGGTGGCCGCCGTCCTGCTGATCGCCACCACGATCCGGTTGTCGGCGTTCTCGCGACGCCGAGAACTCGGGATCATGCGCTTGGTGGGCGCGTCCAACCGGTTCATCCAGACACCGTTCGTGCTCGAGGGCGTGATCGCCGCCGCCATCGGGGCGGTCCTGGCCGGGGGCGCGATCACCGCGGTGGTCTGGTTCTTCGTCCGGAACTACCTGACCAAGCGGTTCTCCGGCACGGCGTTCATCGGCATGAGCGATGCGGCCGTGGTGGTGCCGGCGGTGATCGTCATCGGCGTGGTGCTCGCGGGCATCTCCGCCTCGATCGCGATCCGCCGTTACCTCAAGGTGTAGCGGCGCTCGCGCGCCCGGCCGTCCCGCGGCGTCGGCTGCCGCCGAGTCTCGGCTGGGCGGACATCCTGCGTCGCGAACCGGGCGCGATGTGCCCGCGGGGCCGAGTCTCGGCGGCGCGCCTCGGGTGGCCAGGCCCGCGGACGGGCGCCCGCCGCGCCCGCCGCGCCGGGAAGGTGCGGCGCGCGTCCGCCGTTGTGTACTCTGGGGGGCTGCCCACCGGTAGCGACCCAGCGGAAGGAGACGCGCATGGCGAAGGAACGCGGCGAGAAGACCGTGGCCACGAACCGTCGTGCCCGTCACGACTACCTGATCGAGGACACGTACGAGGCCGGCATGGTCCTGTCCGGCACCGAGGTCAAGTCCCTGCGTGAAGGCCGCGCGTCACTCGTGGACGGGTACGCGTTCGTCGACGGCGGCGAAGCCTGGCTCGACGCGGTGCACATCCCCGAGTACACCGAGGGGACCTGGAACAACCACGCACCGCGACGCAAGCGGAAGCTCCTGCTGCACAAGCAGGAGATCGTGAAGATCTCGCACAAGACGGCGCAGGGCGGCTACACGCTCGTGCCGATGAAGATCTACTTCCACGACGGCCGCGCCAAGGTCGAGATCGCGGTCGCGAAGGGCAAGCGCGAGTTCGACAAGCGCCAGGCCCTGCGCGAGAAGACCGACAAGCGCGAGGCCGAACGCGCCATGCGCTCACGCAACCGTCTGGGCGACTAGGCTGGCGGTGTCGACCGTTCGTCGGTAGACTGAACAGCTGCCTGTGCAAGCAGGCGTTGGTAACTCCACAGTGTGACAGCGGCTCGCTGCTCGGCCAGTACGGGGATGATCGGTTTCGACATTGCCTGTGTGCCGACGGGAAGCGGGCCGAGGACCCACGGTCATCTCGTCAACGATCCGTGGAAAACAACAAGTGCCAATTCCAAGCGCACTGACTTCGCTCTCGCTGCGTAAGCAGCCCAGCACATGAAGTCCGTCGGCCAGGTGATCGTCTCCTAACCTGAGTTCCGGCGTCATCCAGGGGGCTTGCTGCACGGTTGCGCCTCAGGGCCGTGCGGGACTTGCACTGAGACTGGGCCCGTCGTCCTAGAAGCCGGTAGCAAAGGACGGGGCCGAGCAGAACGAATCATCCGGATACGCCCGTAGAAGACGTCGAATTGCAGCGATGGACGGGGGTTCGATTCCCCCCATCTCCACCAATGCCGACGCAGCCGCTGTCACATCGTGCGTGCCATGAGCGCCCCGACATCGTTCCCGGACCCTGCGTCCTGGACGTAGCCGGGGCGTTTGCTGTTGCCGGCAGCTCTGGGCGCTACGCTCCGGGAAGGGTGCAGCGGACGCTCGTGCCCGAACCCGTGAGTGGAAGGTGTCGACGTGCAGGAGATCGCGATCCGAGTCCGGCTGCGAGAGCAGGAACGAGTCGGCCTGGCCGAGTACGAGCGCATCGTCGGCTCTGTCGCCACGGTGGCAGCCGTCGTCGCCTGGCTGCCGACGCCCGACGCGCGGCTGGTGATCCGCGGACGCAGTGCCGAGCCCGTGCGGCTCGAGACGGTGTCGTACGGGTCGACGTTCGAGATGCTCGTCGTGCTCGACCAGCGGAGCGCCGCGGTCGAGCGTGCCGCAGCGACGGTCGCCGCCCTGATCGAGTCGGTGCGCCACGAGCACGTCGAGGACGACGTCGCCGGGGTCGCGGGTGAACTGGATCGCCTGGACCGGTCGGCACCGCGTGGACGGTCGGTGGCCGAGCGCTCGCTGCGCACCTTCCTGGAGGGCGCTCGCGCCGACGTCCTGGCACGCAGGAGCACGACGCGGCTGCGTGCCGCACAGGCGCTGGTGCGACTGGCCGAGGACGCCGCCGAGCTCACCGTCGAGCGGGTCGAGGACGCGTTGGCGTCGGAGCTCACCGAGCAGCCGGTGGACGTGCTGCAGGACACCGGGTCAGCGGTGGTGGTCGAACCCGTGGACGGCATCGTGGACGACGCACCTGCGGCTCCCGCCGCCGCAGAGCCGAAGCCGAAGAAGCAGTCCGACAAGGGCGACCCGAAGAAGTCGAAGAAGTCGAAGAAGTCCGACAAGGACAAGAAGCAGGACAAGGACAAGGACAAGAAGGTCAAGGGCAAGGACGACAGGAAGGCCAAGGGCAAGAAGAAGGCCAAGGGCGACGACGACAAGAAGTCCAAGAAGAAGCAGTAGCCTGAAGGCTTATACAGGGCAATTGTTTCGGACTGGTTAACAAATCGTCCGAGTCCGCCCCACAGTGCCAGAGTCGATGACCACGGCCCCTGCCGAGGGGTCGTGGTCATCTCGACAGGAGCAACTGTGGCAACCACGACTACACAGGCGCTGCCCGATTCCGGGCTCAAGCGCAACGTCGGCTTCATCGGCCTCATCTGGGCCTCGACCGGATCGATCATCGGTTCCGGGTGGCTCTTCGGTTCGCAGGAAGCCCTCAAGACGGCCGGGCCCGCGGCGATCATCTCGTGGGTGATCGGCGGCATCGCCGTCCTCGTCCTGGCACTCGTGCACGCCGAGCTCGGCGGCATGTTCCCGATCGCCGGTGGCACCGCCCGCTTCCCGCACATCGCGTTCGGCGGCATCGCGGGCGCCTCGTTCGGCTGGTTCTCGTGGCTGCAGTCGGTCACGGTCGCGCCGATCGAGGTCGAGGCGATGATCAAGTACGCCCAGCACTGGCAGTTCGCGCACCCGTGGCTGCACACGACGACCGTCGACGGGGAGACCCAGCAGCTGCTGACCGGCAGCGGCATCGCCGTCGCGGTCCTGCTGATGGCCGTCGTCACCGCGATCAACCTGCTGAGCGTGAAGATCCTGGCGAACACGAACTCCGCGGCGACCTGGTGGAAGGTCTTCATCCCCCTGCTCGTCATCCTCGTGCTGGCCTTCAGCGGCTTCCACGGCAGCAACTTCACGGCGGCGAACGGCTTCATGCCCGAGGGCGCGAAGGGCATCCTGGCGGCAGTGTCGACGTCGGGCATCATCTTCGCGTTCCTCGGGTTCGAGCAGGCGGACCAGCTGGCCGGCGAGGCGAAGAACCCCAAGCGCGACATCCCGCGCGCGGTCATCGGTTCCGTGCTGATCGGCCTGGTCATCTACCTGCTGCTGCAGATCGTGTTCCTCGGCGCGCTGCAGTCCGGCGCGATCCAGGGCTCGTGGGCGACGGCGGACTTCACCAAGTACAGCGGCCCGTTCGCGGACATCGCGATGGCGGCGGGCATCACCTGGCTGGCGGTCATCATCTTCATCGACGCGATCATCTCGCCGGCCGGCACCGGCCTGATCTACGTCACGGCGACGACGCGCATCTCGTACGGCCTGAGCCGGAACGGGTACTTCCCGAAGGCGTTCGAGTGGACGACCAAGGCGGGCGTGCCGTGGGTCGGGCTGATCACGGCGTTCGTCGTCGGCTGCGCCTGCTTCGCACCGTTCCCGTCGTGGCAGGGCCTGGTCAGCCTGATCACGAGTGCCTCGGTGCTGATGTACGCGGGAGCACCGCTGGCGCTCGGTGCGTTCCGCAAGCGCATCCCCGAGGTCGAGCGCCCGTACCGGATGCCGATCGCTTCCGTGCTGTCGCCGATCGCCTTCGTCATCGCCAACCTGATCATCCTGTGGACTGGGTGGGACACCGACTGGAAGCTCGGCATCGCGATCCTGCTCGGCGCGGTCGTCATCATCCTGAACAACGTGTTCCGTGGCGCGTCGAGCGTCACACCGCGCTGGGACTGGAAGGCGGCGCAGTGGCTGCTGCCCTACCTGATCGGCATGGGGCTCATCGTGTTCCTGAGCGACTTCGGGCCGCTGACCAACCCGGTGTTCCCGCTGTGGATCGACATCGTCGTGGTCGCCGTGTTCTCGCTGGTGATCTACTACTGGGCGATCAACTCGGCGTCGCCGCGTGAGGAGATCCTGCGCACCGCCGCGGACGTCCGCGACGTCGAGGAGTCCAGCGTGGTCGAGCCGGTCCGTCACTGACGCGACGCACCACCGAACGGACGGGAGGCCCGGTGCCCGCTGGCCCCGGGCCTCCCGTCCGGCGTCCCCGTCTGCGGGTCAGAAGTCGAACAGGTTGCCGCGGATCCCGCCGTCGCCGTACTCGCGGCGCAGCAGCCCGCGCTGCCGCAGCGCCGGCACCAGGTCGCCGAACATCCGGTAGACCGACGCCGGGTGCAGGTCGCCGGAGAAGATGATGCCGTCGTTGTCGGCATCCGCGCCGAGTTCCTCGATGAAGTCCGCGAACTCGCCGGCCGTGCCGACGAAGCCCTCGCGTGACGACACCCGACCCTTGCGGGCCTTGCGCGTCAGCAGTTCGCGCAGCGGTGCGTCGGGGGTGTCGCCGACGAGCCCGCGGATCGTGCCCGCGGACACGTGGTCCCCGAAGGTGCCGGACGGGATCGGTGTGTCGAGGTCGAGCGCCAGCAGGTCGGTCTCGGAGTCGCTCGACCACGCGATCGCCGCCGTGCGCAGGTCGTCGTCGGAGGGGTGCCGGGACGCCTCGACGATCCGGGCGGCCTCGTCCGGTGACACGGCGATCTCGGGCTTCAGCACGAACAGGATGCGCAGGTCCGACGGTGCGCGCCCGGCGTCCGCGGCCGCTGCGAGCACCCGCGCGCGGTAGTCCGACACCGCGGACGCCGACAGCGGTGCCAGGGCGAGCTGCACGTCGGAGTGGGTCCCCGCGAACCCGAGACCCCTCCCAGAGCCGCCAGGAGAGACCACGACCGGGTCCGACTGCAGCGGCAGTGCGTTGAGCGGTCCGGCTGCGGTGAAGTACGCCCCCTCGTGCTGGAACCCGTCGAGCGCGTCTCCGTCGGCGAAGTGCCAGTCGTCGCGCGAGCCGACGTACCCGGCATCGCCCCACGAGTGCCACAGGCGCCGCAGCAGCGTGATCCACTCCTCGGCGCGGTCGTACGCCTGGTCGTGGGGGAGCGGCGGCAGTCCCGCGTGCCGGGCGCTGCCCACGTCGGTGACGACGTTGATCCCCAGGCGCTCGGACGACAGGTGCGCCAGCGTGGCGAACTGTCGTGCGGCCAGGTACGGCGGGGTGATGCCGGCGTTCACCGTCGGGGCGATGCCGATGTGGCTGGTGGCGGCGAACAGGTACGGGGCGAGCAGCAGCGGGTCGTGCTTCGGCCCGCCGTACGCCTGCCGGATGCGCAGGTCGAGCGTCGACGGGTTGCCGAGCGAGATCGCGTCCTCGGCGATGACCAGGTCCATGCCGGCCTGCTCGAGCGCGCGGACGGACTGCTGGTACAGGTCGGGCTTCGTCCAGTCGTGGCCCCAGTCCCAGTCGGACCGGCCCCACGCCTGCGGGCCGAACCCGCGCGAGAAGAAGTACCCGAAGTGCTGCAGGTCGGCCATGCTCAGATCTCCTCGGCGATCACGTGCTGCTCGGGGACGGTGTGGCCCAGGGACTGCAGCTCGGTGAGGGAATCGCCCTGAGCATGCTGCTCGGCACCCCGCAGCGCCGCGAACCCGCGCTCCAGGTCGCGCAGCAGGTCGGCGACGTCCTCGATGCCGACGGACAGCCGGATCAGTCCGTCGTGGATGCCCTGCGCCGCCCGCTCCGCCGGCGTGCGACCCGCGTGGGTCGTGGTCGCGGGGTGCAGGATGAGCGACCGGACGTCGCCCAGGTGGGTCATCCGGCTGAACAGCTGCACCGCGTCGATGAAGGCCCGGGCTGCCGGCTCGCCGCCGGCGAGCGTGAACGCGAACACCGACCCGGCGCCGCGCGGCAGGTAGCGCTCGGCCAGGTCGTGGAACGGACTGGAGGCCAGACCCGCGTGGTCGACGCTCGTCACCTCGGGCTGCTGGTCCAGCCACTGCGCGATGGCCAGCGCGTTCTGGCTGTGGCGCTCGATCCGCAGGCTCAGCGTCTCGATGCCCTGGCGGAGCAGGAACGCGTTGAAGGGCGACGGGGTCGGTCCGATGCGCGAGCTGATCACGTCGCGGGCGTAGACGACGTAGGCGCGCGTGCCGTGGGCGTCGACGTAGCTGCGGCCACCCAGGGCGTGTTCCGGCGAGGTCAGGTGGGTCCAGCGCTCGGGGGAGACCGACCAGTCGAACGTGCCGCCGTCGACGACGACACCGCCGAGGCCGGAGCCGTGCCCGGACAGGAACTTCGACGCCGAGTGGATCACGATGTCCGCGCCGTGCTCGACCGGACGGACCAGGTACGGCGTGGCCAGGGTGTTGTCGACCACGAGCGGGACCCCGGCACGGTGCGCGGTCGCCGCGACGCCCGCGATGTCGAGCACGTCGTTCTTCGGGTTCGGGATCGTCTCGGCGAAGAACAGCTTGGTGTTCGGGCGCACCGCCGCTGCCCAGGCATCGAGGTCGCGGGCGTCGGCGACGAAGTCGACCTCGATGCCGAGCCGGCCGAGGTTCTGCAGCAGCAGGCCGCGCGTGCCCTCGTAGATGCTCTGCGCGCTGACGACGTGGTCGCCGGCCTGCAGCAGCCCGAGGAACGCGACCGTGGCGGCAGCCTGACCGCTCGACACCAGGATCGCCTCGGCACCGCGTTCGAGCAGCGCGATCCGGCGCTCGACGTCAGCGTTCGTCGGGTTGCCGAGCCGCGTGTACGTGTAGCCGTCGTCGGTGCCGGCGAAGCGGTCGCGTGCCTGGTCGAAGTCGTCGAACAGGAACCCGGACGACATGTGGATCGCGGGCACCCGGGCGCCGTGATCCGCGTCGGGCACGAACCCGCCGTGGACCTGCTCGGTCGCGAAGCCGTGGTCGTCGTTCGCCATGGGGCACCTCCGGTAGACGTGCCGACACTCTCGCAGCCCTCGCTGCGGAGACACCCCATTGCGGCGTCCGGTTACGTGCGGCGTCGCGGTGGGGCGGTGGGGTCCGCGCGAGCGGGCGGACGTCCTCGTCTGACGCGATGGCCGATCCGGTCGGGGAAGCGCTGGGTTCGTCGACCGGATCGGCCATCTCTGCGGAGCAACATGCTCTGCCCCAGGCCGTGAGCGGTGTGCGGTGGGCGGTGGACGGGGATCGATGGGCGGGGTGCAGCGCGTCGGATGGGGTCGCGTCAGCGTGCGGTGGCGGCGAGGACGCCGGCCAGGCGGGCCGGGAACCCGTCGGGCAGCGGATCGGGGAGGGCGTCGACGGGGAACCAGCGGACGTCGGTGCTCTCGTCGCTGACCCGCAGGTCGACGGACAGCGGGGCGATCGCAACGAGGCCGACGTCCCAGTGCGCGGCACACGAGAACCCGCCGTGCAGCTCGTGGCGGTCGAGGTCGACGATCCGCTCGGACGCCAGGTGCAGGTCGGCGATGCCGGACTCCTCGCGGGCCTCGCGCTGCGCGGCGTCGGCGAGCGAGCGGTCGCCGGGCTCGAGGTGCCCGCCGAACTGCACCCAGAACCGGCCCTTGCGGTGCAGGCAGAGCAGCACGTGCGCATGGTCCGGCGACAGCACGAAGCACGACCCGGTCAGGTGCTCGGAGCCGCCCTCGCGCCACAGGGCAGCATCACCCTGCTCGGCGACGAACGCGGTGTATCGGTCGCGGAGCGGTCCCGCGGGTGCCGTGGCGAGCTCGGTGAGGACGTCGGTCGCGCGCACGTCAGACCAGCCCGCGGACGCCGGCGACGATCGTGTCCCACACGTCGACCAGCGGGCCGCGCGCGAACCACACCGCGATCCCGTTGACGACGACGAACAGGACGAACCAGACGGCCGCGGGCAGGCGCATCTCGGCCGCGGCGATGTGGAAGTCGGTCTGCACCCGGGCTCCGGTCACCAGCCAGCGGGCGACCTGCACCACGGAACGCAGCCCGTCGACGACGAAGAGCGCACCGACCGCGGCGACGACGAGCACGGTGGCCTCGGACGGACGGAGTGCGACCCAGAGTGCCAGCGCGTCGAAGCCGACCACGACGAGCAGCCCGAACCAGTTCCGGACGAACAGCAGCGCGATCAGCCCGATCACGCCCAGCACCACGACCGGCAGCCACCGCGAACCGTGCAGCACGCCCGTCAGCAGCAGCGCCCCGGCCCACAGTGGCGCGCTGTAGCCCGCGTACAGGTTGAGGATGCGGACGAGCCACCGGATGCCGCTCGGGACGCCGCCGAGCTGGACCCAGGCCTCACCCGAGCCGTCCGGTCGCAGGTCGATGCGGCGGATCTGCCCGCCGAAGGGCACGACGACGACCGCGTGGCCGACCTCGTGCGCGATCGTCGCAGCGATCCGGGCGACCCGACCGACCACGGGGACGAAGGGCAGCACGGCGCCGACGAGGATCGCGACGAACACGAACGAGGCGGAGGACACGAGCGGGACGGTGGACATCGCCCGCCACTGTGGCAGAGACGGCTAGGAGATCACCGAGGCGGCCGTCAGCAGGACGACGAGCGTCACTGCGACGGCGACCGCGGTCAGGACGATGAGGAACACCGTCAGACGGTTGTTGCGCGAGTGCCCGGCTATTCGACCGTCACCGACTTCGCGAGGTTCCTCGGCTTGTCGACGTCGCAGCCGAGCTGCAGCGCGAGTTCGCGGGCGAGCATCTGCAGCGGCACGACGGCCTCCAGCGGTCCCCAGGGTCCGGTCGTCCCGAGCGCCGGGATGTCCGATCCCGGGCCGCCGATCGTGATGACGAAGCCGCCGCGGGCACGGACCTCGGCGATCGCGGCCTGTAACCGGTGCTCGCCGTGGTCGATGACGACGACCGGCGTGCCCTCGTCGACGAGCGCCAGCGGGCCGTGCTTGAGTTCGCCCGCAGGGTACGCCTCGGCCCAGCGGTAGCTGAGCTCCTTGAGCTTCAGCGCGCCCTCGGCGGCGTAGGGCAGTCCGACCCCACGACCGAGGAACAGGAAGCCGGTGGCCGCGCGCAGGCTCGACACCAGCAGCGGGATACGGTCCGCTGCCACCTGTCCGGCCGTCGCGATCCGCACGGGGAGTTCCCGCAGGCCGTCGACGAGTTCGCGGGCGCGGACCAGGTCCACACGACCGGAGGCCACGAGCGCCGAGATCATCGCGGCGACCCCGACGACGACCTGCGCGGTGAACGTCTTGGTCGCGGCGACCCCGATCTCCGGGCCGGCCTGGCAGTCGAGGACCGCGTCGGCGCGGCGGGCGAGCGAGGAGTGCACGTTGTTCGTCAGTGCCAGGACGGGGAAGTCGCCCGCCAGCCGGTCGAGCGCCCGCAGGACGTCGGCGGTCTCACCGGACTGGCTGATCGCGACGACCAGGGTGCCCGGGCCGAGGACGGCCTGGTCGGCCTCGCTGGCGACGACGATGTCCGTCGGGATCCCGCCGATGCCGCGCAGCGCGGTGGCGATGACCTGCCCGGCGTTCAGCGAGGTGCCGCACGCGACGATCGCGAGCCGGTGGAAGCCGGGCAGCCCGAGGCCGACCCACATGCTGCCGTCCGCGGCCCGCGCGGCGATGCGCTCGATGATCTCGGCGACGACGCGGGGCTGCTCCTCGATCTCCTTCGCCATGAAGTCCGGGTGGTCGCCCAGGTCGAGTGCTGCGGCGGCGAAGGGCGAGGGCGTGGGGAACGGCACGGGGACGGACACACCGTTCGACGACCAGCTCCACGCTTCACCGAGCTCGACGACGTCCCCGTCGCGCAGCGCCACGAAGGTCTCGCACCACTCGGCGATCGCACCGATGTCGCTCGCGACGAAGTCACCACGCGGTGCGCGGGCGACGACCAGCGGCGAGCGGTCCGCTGCGACGACCATGCGGTTCGTCCGCGCGTCGAGGACCACGAGCGCCCACGACCCCTCGAGCTGCACGGTCGCGATCTGCACGGCGAGCATGAGGTCCTGGTCGACGGCGAGGGCACGCTCGACCAGGTGGGTCACGACCTCGGAGTCGACGTCCGAGACGAACCGGTGTCCCTGCGCCTCGAGCCGCTCGCGGAGCGGTCCGGCGTTCTCGATGATGCCGTTGTGCACGACGCTGATCCGGCCGGAGCAGTCGTGGTGCGGGTGGGCGTTCCGCTCGGACACGCCGCCGTGGGTCGCCCACCGGGTGTGGCCGATGCCGGTGCCCGTCAGGGCGTCCCCGGCGCGCGCTGCGACGAGCGTCCGCAGGTCACCGACCCGGGACACGGACCGGATGGTCTCCGTGCCGCCCGAGGCGGTCCGCACGGCGATGCCCGCGGAGTCGTAGCCGCGGTACTCGAGTCGTTCGAGGCCGTCGAGCAGGTAGGGCGTCGCGTCGTCCGAGACGCGTGCCGCGATGATGCCGCACATCGGGTTCCCTTCGGGTGGGATGCAGGGGGAGTGGGGCGGCACCGACCGCCGCTCGGGATCTGCCACGCGATCGGGACCACCTGCCCGGACCGCCGCCCGTCCTCGGATCAGGCGAGGACGGACGGCGGCGTTCGTGGGCCGGTGGTTCGGGTACCGATCGGGGTACCGTGGCTGGCCTCCGCAGAGGCGCGGCGGTCGGTGCACCAGAAGCATCTCCGGTGGCGCACCGGCCCGACAACGTGGCGCGACGGTTGTTGCGGTTCTCCGCGCAGAGGGTGCGAGTCCGTGCGGCGTGTGCGGGGTCGCGCAACGGCCGCAGGATCCCGCGTCCGCACACGACGAACGGGAGGCCCGGTACCAGCTGGTACCGGGCCTCCCGTCAGACGGAACGCACGTTCAGATCACGTGAGCAGCGCGACCAGGTGGGAGCGCGAACGCGCTCCGACCTTGCGGTAGATCTGCGTCAGCCGCAGCTCCACCGTGCGCTGGGACATGTACAGCGACGAGGCGATCTCGCGGTTGCGGTACCCCTCGGTCACCTTCTGCACCACAGCACGCTCCTCCGCCGTCAGCGAGGTGAGCACGGTTGCCGCGTCGGGTGCGCTCCGCGGCGTCCCCGGGGTCATCGGCGTGACCGGGGACAGCAGCGCGCCGGAGCGCACGCCACCCGCGAACGGTCCAGCGGCCGTCGGGGTGCCGAAGGACGGCATCGCGACGGTCGGCGCCGGCGTGACGAGCGGACGACGGAGCCCCGCTGCCTCGTAGGCGGCTGCCGCAGCAGCACCGAGTCGGGCACGGTCCGCCGGGTTGCCGATCGCGGCGAGGGCCGCGAACGTGCGAGCCCGCTCGAACTGCGAGTCCGCCGGCTGGAAGAGCTCCAACGCACGACGCCGCGAGGTGTCCCTCGTGGTGTCGTCGGCGATGAGCGCCAGGCTCCGTGCCAGCACCAGGGCGCCCCAGCGGGACGGACGGGCGTGGTGGTCGGCGGCCAGGCGTGCGGTGATGTTCCGTGCGTCGTCGATGCGGTCCAGCCGGACGTAGGCCTCGACCAGGTCGCCGAGGTGCCGGAGCACGGCGGGGTTCCGCAGGCTCCGTCCGATGGCGTCGGCCGCCTCGAGTGAGGACGCGGCCTCGTCGAGTCGTCCGTCGAGCAGCAGGACCCGACCGCGCAGTGCGTACAGCTTCGCCGTCGCTCCCCACAGTCGGTTCGTCGAACGCTGCCGCAGGCAGTGGTCGACGACGTCGAGCGCATCGGCGGTGCGGCCCTCGGCGAAGTGCCGCCATGCGATCGCGATCGCCCGCGAGGGCTCGCGCAACCGCTCGACGACGGCCGAACCGGACTCCCACACGTCGATCGCGCGGAGCGCCTGCCGGTAGTTGCCGGAGCGCACCTCGTTCTCGGCGGACAGGTAGCGGGCTGCCTCGATCCACACGGGCTGCGTGTCCTTGGCGCGGGCCAGGACGAGCGCGAACACCCGGCGGGCGCTGCGGTAGCGCTCGGCGATGCTGAGCGCGTGCGACAGCAGGAGCAGTGCCGGGTCGCTCATGGCGAGCAGCTGCTGGGCGGCCAGGCCGTCGTGCAGCTCGGCGTCCGGCGGCAGGGTGCCGTCGACCGCGGCCACGAGTTCCCGCGACGTGGTGAGGATCTCCGAGGTGTGGGTGGACGCGTGGTCCTCGAACACCTCGGCACGGTGCAGCAGGTCGCGGGCCTGGTCGAGCTCCCACGCCTCGGCGCGGAACGACGCGACCATGGCGAGCAGACCGGCGAACGCGTCGGCCTCGGCCGGCTTGTCCGTGTCGATCGGCACCATGAGCTCGTCAGCGTGCACGGCATCGCCGCTGAGGTACTGCACCGAGTACTGCAGCCGGAGTCGGCGGACCTCGTCCGACAGCTCGGTGAACGGCTTGATCGCCGCCAGGTAGCGCTGCGCGTAGCCGAGCAGGCGGTGCGCGAGCAGCACCTCGGTGACGCCGAGCAGGGCGACGTGTTCCGTCTCGGACCCCGTCCCCACGTGCAGGGCACGTTCGGTCAGCGTCACGGCGGCGCGGGCGTCACCGTCACGGGCGTACGAACGACCGGCCGCCAGCAGCGCGACGGCGTCGGGGACGTCGTCGACGAAGCTCTGGTGCCACGCGGCCGAACGGTCGTCGTGGGCGGCGGCCGCCGTCGCCAGCTCGGTGTGCGCCTCGCGGCGGTCCCGGGCGGACGTGCTCCAGTACAGGAACGAGCGGACGAGCGGGTCCTTGATGCCGATCGACTGCCCGCGCACGGTCGCCAGACCGGCGCCGACGAGGTCGTCGATCGCATCGCGGTCCCACGCGGCGACACGCGCCGTCGGGACGAGGGACAACCGTTCCAGGACATCCAGATCCCGTCCTGCAACGGCTTCGAGGACGAGCTCCGCCGCAGCGGTGGTCGTCGTGGTGGGGCGGAGCGGCAGCACGAGCGGCTCGGTGCCCACGAGCTGCTCGCGACGGAGTCCGGCGATCTGCTCGCGCAGTGCACCGGGGTTGCCGCCGGTCTCCTCGGCGAGGACGGCGAGCACGCCGTCGTTCGCCTCTTCGGGCGCCATGTCACGGGCCAGCACGAGTGCCTCGTCCGACGCCAGCGGTGTGAGCCGGAGGATCGGGAGGGACGCGAGCGGACCGTCGAGCGGCACACGGCGGACCGTGGCCACGAGACGCAGCGCGGTGCCGGCGAGCCGACCCGCCAGGAACGCGATGAGCTCCTGGCTCTCGGCGTCCATGCGGTCCAGGTCGTCGATGAGCACGAGCGTCGGCGGGAGCGTCAGCGCGTGCACGGCGTCCAGGAAGTCGTGCGCTGCGGCGAGACCCTCGTCGACGTTCCGGACGAGCCGCGCGATGTGCGCCGAGGCCCGGGGGTCGTCGAGAGCGGTGAACAGGGAGGTGACGCCCGACATCGGCCAACGTGCTTCTGCACCGTTGACGCCGAGACGGACGACGGGGATGGAGACGCGGTGCGAGACCGCGTCGAGGACGCTGGAGCGTCCGGAGCCAGGGTCGCCGACGACGACCATCGCAGACTCCCGAGGGAGTACGGCGAGGGCCGCGATCCGGTCGACCTCAGAACGTCGACCGGTGAGTTCCATGCGGACTCACCGGCCTCCGGGTCCGAGGACGAACGGGAGGGCGGGGCGCACGGAAGCGGACCGGACGCTCGCGCGGCGGGTGGCCGCGGCAGAGCTCGGACGTGTGGCGGCCATCAGGGTGGCGCCGGGCTGATCGTGGTTGGAATGCGGCCGAGTGAGGGTGCACTCGGTTCCGCTCGGGAACGATGATGTCATCGTCGTATCACCCTTCGGGTTGGGTTGTTTGACGAACACGACGGATCTGGCGCTGCATCGGGACTAGGGATCCTGAGACATTGCCTGACCTGCCGTCTGTGCTCGACGATAACCCAGGTCGGGGGGCATTGATCCAGCGCACGCAATCGGATGTGACGGATGGTCACCCCAGAATGGGGGGTGCCACCCCCCGCGAGGGGGTCATCAGGCGCTTGACGTGGTCGGAACGAGGTACGGCACCGGGGTACATCGTTGGAGCGCTCCGTTCGGACGACCCGGGGGTGTGGTGCGCACAGCGGACATGATGAGCGCTCACTCGGCCGTGGGTGCTGTGGTTCAGCGTCGGACGACGTCGACCACGGCGTCGTGGACCAGGCCGTTCGTCGCCAGGGCGCTGCCGTGCCAGGGGCCGGGAACGCCGTCGAGCGATGTGAAGCGCCCGCCGGCCTGTTCGACGATCGGCACCAGCGCGGCCATGTCCCACGGCTTCAGGTCGGGCTCGCCGGCGACGTCGAGGACGCCCTCGGCCACCATCATGTACGACCACATGTCGCCGTACGCGCGCGTCCGCCAGACCTGCCGGGACAGGGCGACCAGTGCGTCGAGCCGCCCGTCGTCGTCCCACTGCTGCAGGCTGTTGTAGCTGAGACTGGCGTCGGCGAGCGTGGGGACGCCGGACACGCGCAGCACGCCGTCGAGCGAGTGGGCGCCGAGCCCCTCGGCGGCCCACCAGCGCTTGCCGAGGGCCGGGGCGCTCACGACCCCCAGGACCGGGCGCCCGTCGACGGCGAGCGCGATGAGCGTCGCCCAGACCGGCACGCCGCGCAGGTAGTTGACGGTGCCGTCGATGGGGTCGACGACCCACTGGCGGTGGCCCTGGCTGGTGGCCTCGGCGCCGGTGTCGGCGGTCGTCTCCTCGCCCAGGAACGCGTCGTCCGGGCGGTCGGATGTGATGCGTTCCCGCAGGGCCCGTTCGACGGCCTGGTCGGCATCGGTGACGTGGGTGCTGTCGGCCTTCGTGGCGACGCGCAGGTCGGCGGCCCGGAAGCGGTCGAGGCTGATGGCGTCGGCGGTGTCGGCGAGGGAGCGTGCGAAGTCCAGGTCGGCGCTGAGGTCCACGGACCGAGCGTACTGGTGTGCTGGAAGGTTCGTGCGTCCTGGTGTGCCGCGAGGCGCGTGCGTCCTGGTCTGGCCCGAGGCCCGTCGTCTACGCGGCGACGACCTCTTCTTCTTCGAGACGGGTCACGGCGCGCTCGTGCGCCATGCGGGTGCGGTGCGCGACCAGGCCGTGTACCAGGACGCCGAGCAGCACCGCGCCGACCAGCCAGAGCGTCAGCACGAGCGAGCTCCGACCGAGCGAGGCGCCGGGGAAGTACTGCAGGTCCTGCGCGGCCTGCAACCAGGCGGCGCCGCTCCAGAACGTGTTCAGGCCGGCGAAGAACCCGGGCTGGAACGCCGGCTGGAAGATCCCGCCGCTCGAGGTGAAGTTGAGCATCACGAACAGCATGGTCAGCACCGGTGTGGTCCAGCGTCCCAGCAGGGGGTGCAGCCCGATGCCCAGGGCGACGATGATCGCGTCGTACATCCAGGCGAACAGGAACACCTGCCACTGGTGGGTCGTGAGCACTCCGTAGACCGGGCCGGCGACCACCGTGCCGATGCCGGCGACGACCCCGGCGGTGGCGAGCCCGACGATGGCGGTCCACACGGGGCCCAGGCGCTTGGCGAAGGCGGCGACCGCGATGGCCGACGCGTACCCGCCCACACTCAGCGCGACGAGCAGGAAGAAGAGCCCCTGCCCGGTGCTGTCCTGGTCGCGGGCGGGGACGACGTCGACGACCCGGAAGGGCAGGTGCTGCTGGTAGGCGATCGGCAGGAAGACCTTCTGTGCCGCGGTCGCGGTGGTCTCGCTGGCTGCGGTGGAGACGTAGAGCGTGGCCGAGGTCGCCGTGGGGGCGTACACGGCGGCGAGGTCGCGATCGCGGACCCGGCGCTCAGCACTGGTGGTGTCGGCCACCACGTGTGCCACGAGCGCGCCGTCGGACCGGTCGGTCACGGTCTGCGCGAACACCTGCGTGGTCGCTCCCTGGCCGACGATGCCGACGGCGAGGTCCTTCGGCGCGGGGGCGTGGAAGGCGCCGAGGTACGCCAGGCCCATGCCGGCGGCCAGGAACAGCGGCACGAGGATGTGGGTGGCGAAGGACAGCAGGGTGCGCCCGAGCCCGGCTGGGCGCAGGGTGCTCGGGGTGCGGTGGGGCGGCCGGGGAGCGACGTGGCCCCGGTGGTGGGACGCGGCGTCGTCGGCGCGGGCGGGGGAGACGGGAGCGTCGACGCGGGTCGGCGCAAAGTTGTACTTTGCAACTTCAGACACGATCGTCAACAGTACCACTCCGGTACGACCATGTCGACATCCGACGCCCGACGCCCGACGCCCTTACCGGTGTCGGTGCCAGCCGAGCGGTCACGAATCGTCGCTCGGCTCGTGCTCGAGCGACGTACTCCGACAACTCGGGGGACGTGAGCGGGGTGTTGTGACCGGCCGGCGTGACCGATGGCGCGGCCTGTGACCGGTCGCGACACCCCGGGTGCGCGATGTCGAGCGGTCGGAGATCGTCGCTGGAGGGCTCGGCGAGCGACGGACTCCGACCACTCGACGGACGTGAGCGGGGTGTTGTGACCGGCCGGGAAGCACGCGAGCACGCGAGGGCGCGAGCACGCGAGGGCGCGAGGGCACGAGGGCGCGAGGGCACGAGGGCGCGAGGGCGCGAGGGCGCGGGGGCGCGGGGAAGCGCAGCGCGGCGTGCAACGGTCGCGACGACCGGGCACCGCCCGTGGGACTACTCCGTCCCCGGGTCCGCCCCGCCCATGCCCGTCAACAGCGCCCGGAACGAGTCGAGCCGCTCGATGCCCGTCGACCCGAGCTCCCCGGCCTGCACCCGGTCGACGATCTCCCAGTCGTGCGCCTGGTCGAGCGGGATGCCCGGGTCCGGGATGCCCGACTCGGCGGACGGCACCGGGATCGCGTGCGAGGCGAACGCCCGGAACACGTTCGCCGGGTCGACGTGCCCCAGGCCGAACGACCGGACGCCCGGGGTGTCGATGATCCAGCCGCCGCCCGTGACCTGCAGCGCGATCGACGACGACGACGTGTGTCGCCCCCGCCCGGTGACCGAGTTGACGACGCCGACGGCCCGCGTCGAGCCGGTCAGTGCGTTGACGAGCGTGGACTTGCCGACGCCGGAGTGCCCCACGGTGACGGTGACCTGCCCGTCCAGCACCTCGTGCAGCGCGTCCAGGGGGAAGGCGTCCGAGCGGCTCGTGACGATCCGCAGGTCCAGGCACGCGAAGTGCGCCAGGAAGTCGGTCGGGTCGGCGAGGTCGGTCTTGGTGATGCAGAGGATCGGGTCGAGGCCCGCGTCGAACGCCGCCACCAGGTACCGGTCGATCAGTCGTGTCCGGGGCTCGGGGTCGGCCGCCGCGACGACGACGAGCATCTGCGTCGCGTTCGCCACGATCACGCGCTCGACGTCGTCGCTGTCGTCGGCGCTCCGGCGCAGCAGCGTGGTGCGGTCCTGCACGCGGACGATCCGGGCGAGCGAACCCTCGGCCCCCGAGACGTCCCCGGTCAGGAACACGGTGTCCCCGGTGACGACGGACTTCTTGCCGAGCTCACGTGCCTTCGTCGCCGTGATCACCCGCTGTCCGTCGGGCCCGGAGACGAGCACACCGAAGCGCCCTCGGTCGACGTTCGTCACCCAGCCGCTCGGCGCGTCGTCGTACGTCGGGCGGACCTTGGTGCGCGGCCGGTTGCCCTTCGGGTTCGGCCGGACCCGCACGCTCGACTCGTCGTACTGCCCGTACGGCTCGTCCTGGTCGTCGTCACCGTCGACGTCGTCCCACCAACTCACGGCGTCAGGCTCCGGTCCGGGCGGTCGCGACCAGGTCGGCCCAGAGTTCCGGGAACTGCGGCAGCGTCTTGGCGGTCGACCCGATGTCGTCCACCGCGATGCCCGGGGTCACCAGGCCGACGACCGCGCCAGCGGTCGCCATCCGGTGGTCCTCGTACGCGGCCCAGCCGCCGCCGTGGAGCGGCGCCGGCTCGATCCGCAGGCCGTCGTCGAGGACCTGCACCGAGCCTCCTGTCCGGGTCACGTCCGCCGCCAGCGCGGCGAGCCTGTCCGTCTCGTGTCCGCGCAGGTGACCGATCCCGGTGATCGTGCTGGGCGTGTCGGCCAGGGCCGCCAACGCGACCAGGGCCGGTGCGAGCTCGCCACCGCGGGTCAGGTCCAGGTCGACCCCCGGACAGGAGGCCCCACCCCGGATCCCGACGCCGCCGTCGAACACCAGGTCGTCGCCGTCACGGCGCACGGTCGCGCCCCACAGGGGCAGGAGCGTCTCGAGGTCGGCGCCGACCTGTGTGGTCGCGGTCGGCCAGGTGCGGATGCGGACGGTGCCGCCCGCCACCAGGGCCGCGATCGCGAAGGGCGCCGCGTTGGACAGGTCGGGCTCGATGGTGACGTCACGGGCCGCGATCGGGCCGGGGTGCACGACCCACTCGCCGACGGCGGGTTGGTCGACCCGGACACCGCGGGCCCGGAGCGCGGCGACGGTCATGTCGATGTGGGGGATGCTCGGCAGGCGGTCGCCGGCGTGCGTGAGGTGCAGGCCCTCGTCGAAGCGCGGTGCAGAGAGCAGCAGGCCGGACACGAACTGGGACGATGCCGACGCGTCGATCGACAGCGCACCGCCGCGCACCGAGCCGGAGCCGGTGAAGGCGAACGGCAGCGATCCGTCGCCGTCGTCGGTGACGTCGATCCCGAGCGCGACGAGGGCGTCGATGACGGGGCGCATCGGTCGCCGGCGGGCTGCTTCGTCGCCGTCGACGACGACCGGGCCGGTGGCCAGCGCGGCGAGCGGCGGCAGGAAGCGCATCACGGTGCCGGCGAGCCCGCAGTCGATCCGGACGTCGCCGTGCATCGGTGCCGGGGTGACCCGCAGGTCCGGACCGTACGGGTTCGGGGTGGCGCCGTCGTCAGGCGTGACCTGGTCGATGCCGACGCCGAGCGCCCGGAGCGCCTCGATCATGAGCGTCGAGTCGCGGGAGTAGAGCGGCAGGTGGATGGTCGACGGACCGTCGGCCAACGCGGCGAGGACGAGTTCGCGGTTGGTCAGCGACTTCGACCCGGGCAGGGCGACGTCGCCCTGCAGGGGGCCCACTGCGACGGGGGCGGTCCAGGCGTCGGGCTGCTGGGAATGCGTCGTGTCTGCCATCGGTTCACAAGACTACTGAAACGATCGGGAGGACCCTTGGCGACAGCACTCGCACCAGCGCGGACACGCATGCCCGCCGTGGTGACCACGCTCGCGCTGGACGCGCCCGCTCGCGACGCGCTCGCTCTGGACGCGCCCGCTCTAGACTGGCCCGCGATGACCACCGACGAGCCGCAGGCAACTCCGCACGACCTGGTCCACGAGACCGAGGAACAGCTCGACGCCGTCGCCGAGGAAGCAGCGGACCTCGACACCGAGGCCGACGTCGTCGACGCCAAGACCGTCTCGGCCGCCGAACTCCGCTCCCTGTTCGAAGACCAGGCGCTGCCGTTCATGGACCAGCTGTACGGCGCGGCGATGCGGATGACCCGCAACCCGGCCGACGCGTCCGACCTGGTGCAGGAGACCTTCGTCAAGGCGTTCGCCGCCTTCCGGCAGTTCCGCCAGGGCACGAACCTCAAGGCGTGGCTGTACCGGATCCTGACGAACACGTTCATCAACACGTACCGCAAGAACCAGCGGAACCCCTACCAGGGCACCATCGACGAGCTCGAGGACTGGCAGCTGGGCGGCGCCGAGAGCGTCACCCAGTCGATCTCCGCCCGCTCCGCCGAGGCCGACGCGATCGACCACCTGCCGTCGTCAGCGGTGAAGGACGCCCTGCAGGCGATCCCCGAGGACTTCCGGATGGCGGTCTACTTCGCTGATGTCGAGGGGTTCTCGTACCAGGAGATCGCGGACATCATGAAGACCCCCGTGGGGACGGTCATGAGCCGTCTGCACCGTGGACGCCGGCTCCTGCGGGGGCTGTTGGCGGACCATGCCCGCGAGACCGGGGTCGTCCCCGACGCAGCGTCGACGGCGACGATGCGTGGACGAGGCCGGAACACCGCGGCTCCGAGCCGTAGTGCGGCGACGACCCGCACGGCGGCGTCGAGCCGTACCGCGGCGTCGAGCCGCACTGACCGAGAGGGTGAACGATGAGCGGCTGCGACTGCTCCAAGGCGAAGGCGGAGCTCGAGGAGTTCCTGCACGACGAACTGGGCCGCGAGGACGCGGCGGACATCCGTGAGCACATGGCCGACTGCCCCGACTGCGAGACCGAGCACCGTGTCGGCGTGGTGCTGATGGAGACCGTCAAGCGTGCGTGCAGAGAGACTGCTCCGGAGCAGCTGCGGACCGAGATCCTGACCCGCATCCGCGCGGAGCAGGCGACCCACTGACGTCGAAACACGGATGCCGCGCCGGGTAGGGTCGCGATCATGACCCTCTCCGTCGAGTCGATCACCACCTGGTCCGACCCGGACGTCGCCGACGTCGCTGCCCTCGTCCGTTCCCTCGGCCACACGGCCGATGATGCTTCGATGCGCGCGCGTCTCGAGCGGCTCACCCCCGAGGCCGGACACCGGACCTGGGTCGTGCGGGCCGAGGACGGGCGTGCCGTCGCGGTCGCCGGCGCACAGGTCACGTGGGCCTACGCGTCGGACGAGCCGACCGCACAGCTGCTGCTGCTGGTCGTCGACCCGTCGGAGCGCCGCTCCGGAACGGGGTCCGCGCTGCTCGGCACGTTCGAGGCCTGGGCCGCGGAGCAGGGCGCGCGGCAGTTGTCGGCCGTCAGCGCTGCCGCGACCGACAGCGCGCACCGGTTCTACCAGAAGCGCGGCTACCACGACGCCGGGGTCCGGTACACCCGGATCGCGTAGCGGCGCGGGGGGGGGGGGGGGGCTCGTTGCCGCGGGGTCGTCCGCCGCGGCGGTGCACCCCGACAACGACATCGCGCCCCGTTCTCACGGTGTGCGATGTCGTTGCGGGGATGCGAACGATCAGTCGAGCGCCCGGTCGAGGACCTCGGCGGCCTCGGCAGCGGACCGCTTCGACGAGCCCGTCGCCGGCGCGGCACTGGCGGGCCGCGACGCGACGGACAGCGGTCGGCCGTCCAGGTGCGGCGACAGGTTCATGCACACGAACGGCCAGGCGCCCTGGTTCTCCGGCTCTTCCTGGGCCCACACGACGTCGGCGTTCGGGTAGCTGCCGAGGACCTGCAGGATGCGGTCGAGGGGGAGCGGTGCGAGCTGCTCGAGCCGGACCAGGGCGACGTCGGTGCGCCCGCGCTTGTCGGCCTCGGCGCGCAGGTCGTGGTGCACCTTGCCGGAGTGCAGCACGACGCGGCGAACGGCGTTCCGGTCGGTGACCTTCGCGTCGTCGATCACCGGCTCGAAGGTGCCGTTCGTGAAGTCCTCGACCGCGCTGGTCGCCTGCCGCAGCCGCAGCATCGCCTTCGGGCTGAAGACGATCAGCGGCTTCTGCGGACGCTCCCAGGCCTGGCGGCGCAGCAGGTGGAAGTACGACGCCGGGGTCGACGGACGTGCCACCACCATGTTGTCCTCGGCGCAGAGCTGCAGGTACCGCTCGATGCGGGCCGACGAGTGGTCGGGGCCCTGACCCTCGTAGCCGTGGGGCAGCAGCAGGACCAGGCCGGAGCGCTGTCCCCACTTCTGCTCGGCGGACGAGATGAACTCGTCGATGACCGTCTGGGCGCCGTTCGCGAAGTCGCCGAACTGCGCTTCCCAGAGCACCAGGGCGTCGGGGCGCTCGACCGAGTAGCCGTACTCGAACGCCATCGCCGCGTACTCGCTCAGCAGCGTGTCGTAGATGTAGAAGCGGGCCTGGTCCTCGGTCAGGTTCGACAGGGGCAGCCACTCCTGCCCGTTCTCGCGGTCGTGGAACACCGCCTGCCGTTGGACGAAGGTGCCGCGTCGGGCGTCCTGCCCGGCGAGCCGGACGGGCTTGCCCTCGGTCAGCAGCGAGCCGATCGCCATGAGTTCGGCCATCGCCCAGTCGACGCCGCCCTTGCGGGTCATGTCCGTGCGCTTGGTGAGCAGTGCCTGCAGCTTCGGGTGCACCTGGAACCCGGCGGGCGGATTGCCGTGCGCGTCGCCGATGAGCTCGACGAGCTCCTTCGAGATCGCGGTGTCGTGGACCTGCAGTTCGGTGTCGTCACGCTGTGCCGCTGGGCGTTCGAGGCCCTGCACGGCACCGTCGTCGTCGACCTGGATGACGGGGATCGTGCCGGTCTGCGCTTCGTGGGTCTCGGCGAAGGCGCGCTCGAGGCGGTCCTGGAAGTCGCGGTGCGCCTCGTCGTACTCCTGCTGGGTGATGTCACCTCGGCCGACCAGGGCCTCGGTGAACAGCGTCCGGACGGAGCGCTTGGCCTCGATCAGGTTGTACATGAGCGGCTGCGTCATCGAGGGGTCGTCGCCCTCGTTGTGTCCGCGGCGGCGGTAGCAGACCAGGTCGATGACGACGTCGCGGTGGAACTCCTGCCGGTACGCGAACGCCAGGTCGGCGACGCGGGCCACGGCCTCGGGGTCGTCCCCGTTGACGTGCAGGATCGGCGCCTGGATCGTCTTGGCGACGTCGGTGGAGTACACCGAGGTGCGCGCGGAGTCGGGCGGGGTGGTGAACCCGACCTGGTTGTTGATCACCAGGTGCACGGTGCCGCCGGTGCGGTAGCCGCGCAGCTGCGACATCTGCAGGGTCTCGACGACCACACCCTGGCCGGCCATCGCAGCGTCACCGTGGACGAGCACGGGCAGCACGCCGAACTCACCGGCCGGTCCGCGGTCCTGCTTGGCGCGGACGATGCCCTCGAGCACGCCGTCGACGGCTTCGAGGTGCGACGGGTTCGCGGCGATCGTGATCGGGATCGTGGTGCCGTCCGACGCGCGGAAGACCCCCTCGGTGCCGACGTGGTACTTGACGTCGCCGGAGCCCTGACCCTGCACGGCGCCGGGGAGCGTGGTGCCCTCGAACTCGCGGAAGATCTGGCCGTAGGTCTTGCCGGCGATGTTCGTCAGCACGTTCAGGCGGCCACGGTGGGCCATGCCGATCGCGACCTCGTCGAGCCCGGCGACGGCGGCGTGCTGGATGAGCGTGTCGAGGAACGGGATCGTCGACTCGCCGCCCTCGAGCGAGAAGCGCTTCTGGCCGACGTACTTCGTCTGCAGGAAGGTCTCGAACGCCTCGGCCTCGTTGAGCTTGCCGAGGACGCGGAGCTGCTCGTCCTTCGACGGCTTCGAGTAGGGGACCTCGATGTGGGACTGGAACCAGCGACGCTGTTCCGGGTCTTGGATGTGCATGTACTCGATGCCGACCGTGCGGCAGTAGGCGTCGCGCAGGACACCGAGCACGTCACGCAGCGGTGCGTTCGTGGTGCCGGCCAGACCGCCGGTCACGAACTCGCGGTCGAGGTCCCAGAAGGTCAGCCCGTGGCTCTCGATCTCGAGGTCGGGGTGGGTGCGCTGGCGGTACTCGAGCGGGTCGATGTCGGCCATCAGGTGCCCACGGACCCGGAAGCTGTTGATCAGCTCCTGCACGCGCGCGGTCTTGTTGACGCGGTGGGCCAGGTCCACGTTGATGTCGTTGGCCCACTGGATCGGCTTGTAGGGGATCCGGAGCGCCGAGAAGATGCCCTCGTAGAACCCGTGCTCACCGATCAGGCGCTCGTGCACCTTCTTCAGGTACTCGCCCGAGCCGGCGCCCTGGATGACGCGGTGGTCGTAGGTGCTGGTCAGTGTGATCGTCTTGCCGATGCCGAGTTCGACCAGGGTCTTGGATGCCGAGCCCTGGAACTGTGCGGGGTACTCGAGTGCGCCCGCGCCGATGATGGCGCCCTGGCCCTTGGTCAGGCGGGGGACCGAGTGCACGGTGCCGATGCCGCCGGGGTTGGTCAGCGAGATCGTGGTGCCCTGGAAGTCGGCCGGCGTGAGCTTGTTGTCGCGGGCCCGCTTGACCAGGTCCTCGTACGCCGACAGGAACTGGCCGAAGGTCAGGGTCTCGGCGCGCTTGATGCTCGGGACGAGCAGGGAGCGGGTGCCGTCCTTCTTGGGGACGTCGATCGCGATGCCGAGGCCGACGTGTGCGGGGGCGACGACGAAGGGCTTGCCGTCGCGTTCCTCGTAGAAGACGTTCTGGCTCGGGAAGTCCTTGAGCGCCTGCACCATGGCCCACCCGATCAGGTGGGTGAAGGAGATCTTGCCGCCGCGGGCGCGACGCAGGTGGTTGTTGATGACGATCCGGTTGTCGATCATCAGCTTGGCGGGGATGGTGCGCACGCTGGTGGCGGTCGGGACGGTGAGCGACGCGTCCATGTTCGACGCCAGGGTCTTCGCCATGCCACGCAGCGGGGTCGCCACGTCTTCGTGGGTCTCCTCGTGGTCGTCGGCGGCGTCGTTCGCCTCGGCCGGGATCGGCTGCGGGGACGGCTGCTTCGAGGTCGTGCGGGCCTGGATCGTCGCCCCCTTGCCGTCGCCGGACCCGGCCGGAGCGGCCGACCCGGCAGCAGCGGCAGGGCCACCAGGAGCGGCGGGAGCAGGAGCAGGAGCGGCCGCAGGCTGTGCCGGGGCAGCGGTCGCGGCGGCCTTGCCGGAGGTCTGGTGGTAGCTCTCGAGCACGGGCCACCAGGACTCGTCCACCGAGTGCTTGTCCGCGACGAACTGCTCGTAGAGCTCGTCCACGAGCCACTCGTTCGCGCCGAATTCGCCCGCGGTCTCGTCAGTTCCGGTCAGATGGCTCGACACAGCCGATCGCCCACTCTCCGTCGATTGATGCTCGTGTGTGTCGTGCGGCGCAACCCTGCCCCGCACGTCGTCAAGCGTAGCCGTTCCCACATGTCCGTCCGGTGTCAGCCCGAGGCATGTCGTCCCGCAGTACGGTGGGCCGCATGAGGTTCTACGAGACGCGGCCGACCCACGACCTGACCTACTCCGACGTCTTCCTCGTGCCCAGCCGTTCCGGGGTCACGAGCCGCTTCGACGTCGACCTCGCCGCGAACGACGGTTCGGGCGTCACCATCCCCATCGTCAGCGCCAACATGAACTCGGTCACCGGTCCGCGGCTGGCGGCGACGCTCGCACGTCGGGGCGGGCTCGGCGTGCTGCCGCAGGACATGCACCTGCAGGACCTGGACGCCGCGATCCGGTGGGTGAAGGACCAGCCCGTCGCCTTCGACACCGCGATCGAGATGCGCGCCGACACCACGGTCGCCGAGACCCTCGAACAGCTCCTGCCGGTCGCCGGTCGCGGGGTCGTCGTCCGCGATGCCGCCGGCGAGTACCTGGGCTGCGTGCCGGCCACCCGACTGGGCACCGCCGGACCCGACGCCACCCTCCGCGACCTGCTGCACGGCGCGTCGACCGGGATCGACGCCGAGGACGCCGGCACCCCCCGCCACGTGTACGACGTGCTCACGGCAGCCGACGTCGACTTCGCGCCCGTCACCCGGCACGGCAAGGTCGTCGGCACCACCAGCCCGACCAGCGCCATCCGCTCCGACATCTACACGCCCGCCGTCGACGCCTCCGGCCGGCTGCGGGTCGCTGCCGCGATCGGCATCAACGGTGACGTCGCGGCCAAGGCGAAGGCCCTGGCGGCAGCCGGCGTCGACGTCCTCGTCCTCGACACCGCCCACGGTCACCAGGAAGCGATGCTCCGCGCGCTCCGCACGGTCGCCGCCCTCGACCTCGGCATCCCGCTCGTCGCCGGCAACGTCGTCACCGCCGACGCCGTCGCCCACCTGGTCGATGCCGGGGCGTCGATCATCAAGGTCGGCGTCGGACCCGGAGCCATGTGCACCACGCGCATGATGACCGCCGTCGGGCGTCCGCAGTTCTCCGCCGTGCTCGAGACCGCCGCCGCAGCCCGGTCGCTCGGCGCGCACGTCTGGGCCGACGGCGGCGTCCGCTACCCGCGCGACGTGGCGCTCGCCCTGGCCGCCGGCGCCAGCGCCGTCATGATCGGCTCGTGGTTCGCCGGCACGCTCGAGGCACCGGGCGTCCTGCGCCGCGACACCGCCGGCAAGGCCTACAAGGAGAGCTGGGGGATGGCCAGCGCCAAGGCCGTGCGCGAACGCTTCGAGCGCCTCGACCCGTACGAGCGTGCACGCAAGGCACTCTTCGCCGAGGGCATCTCGTCCTCGACGATCTACCTCGACCCCGAGCGCCCGAGCGTCGAGGACCTGCTCGACATGATCACGACCGGTGTCCGCAGCTCGGCGACCTACGCCGGCGCGACCAGCCTGGCCGAGTTCTCGGAGCGTGCGCTCGTGGGCATCCAGTCCGCCGCCGGGTACGAAGAGGGCAAACCGCTCCCCGTCAGCTGGTAGCCGCCACACGACGGACGGGAGGCCCGGTGCCAGCTGGTACCGGGCCTCCCGTCCGTCCTGTGCGCCCGTCTCAGCGGCGGCGGGTCGCGTCCTCGACGGTGCCCACCAGCTCTTCGAGGATGTCCTCGAGGAACAGCACGCCCGTCGTGCGCCCGTCGGCGTCGAACGCCCGCGCGACGTGGCGCCCCGCAGCACGCATCGTGGCGAGCGCGTCCTCGAGGTCCATCTCGGTGTAGAGCGAGATGAGCTGCCGGATGCGCTTGGGCGGCACCGGGTCGTCGAACTCGTCCGGACGCAGGTCGATGACGTCCTTGACGTGCACGTACCCGGTCGGGTCGCCCTGGTCGTTCAGCAGCACGTACCGCGAGAACCCGCGCTGGGCGACGGCCCGCTCGACGTCACCGGGGGTGGCGACGTCGGGGAGCGTGACCAGCTCGGACATCGGCACGGCGACGTCCTTGACCTTCTTCTCGGTGAACTCGAACGCCATGCGGAGCGTGCCGCCGTCGTCGGACAGCGTGCCCTCGCGGCGGGACTGCTCGACGATGGTCTGCACCTCTTCGACGGTGTAGGCGCTGACGGCCTCGTCCTTGGGCTCGACCTTGAACAGGCGCAGCACACCGTTCGCGACCGAGTTCAGGCCGACGACGACCCAGTGCAGGCCGTGGCCGATGTACCAGAGCGTCGGCACCAGCAGCAGGGCCGCGCGGTCCGGCATCGAGAACGAGATGTTCTTCGGCACCATCTCGCCGAACACCACGTGCAGGAACGACACGAGCAGCAGCGTGAACACGAACGCCACGACGCCGATGACCTCGACGCTCCAGCCGGTCAGGTGCAGGGGTGCCTCGAGCAGGTGGTGGATCGCCGGCTCGGAGACGTTGAGGATGAGCAGCGAGCACACCGTGATGCCGAGCTGCGTGGTGGCGAGCATGCGGGTGGCGTGCTCCATCGCCCACAGCGTCATCTGTGCGGCACGGGAGCCCTCTTCGGCGCGGGGCTCGATCTGCGAGCGGCGCGCGGAGATGACGGCGAACTCGGCGGCGACGAAGTACGCGTTGCCCGCCAGCAGCACGAAGAGCCAGAAGATCCCCCACCAATCGGAACTCAATTGGTGCCCCCGATCGAGCCAGAAGATCCCGCTGCGCCCATCCCGGAATCCGAACTCATCGGGTGGCCTCCTTCTTCTTCGCGTGTCGGGCGACCGGGATCGTGATGCCGCCCGGCGGGGTGTCGGTCGGGGTCGGGGTCCAGCGGATGCGGTCCACGCGGCGGCCGTCGAGTCGCTCGACGCGGAACACCCCGTCCTCGAGCGGGACCTCGTCGCCGACCACCGGAAGACGGCCGAGCGTCGACATGATGAACCCGCCGACGGTCTCGTAGGGACCGTCCTCGGGCACGGTGACCCCGGCGCGGTCCTCGAGCTCGTCGGGGCGCAGCAGTCCGGGGAACGTCAGCCAGTTGCGGGAGCGCACCACGTCGATGCGGGCGCGGTCGTGCTCGTCGGAGACCTCGCCGACGATCTCCTCGATCAGGTCCTCGAGCGTGACGACGCCGGCCGTGCCGCCGTACTCGTCGACGACGATGACCATCTGGTAGCCGCGACCACGGACCTCGGTCAGCAGGGTGTCACCGGGCATGGTCTCGGGGACCCGCTCGGCGTCGGTCATCAGCGCACCGACGGGGACCTCGGGGCGCTTCTCGCGCGGGACGGCGACGGCCTGCTTGACGTGCACGATGCCGACGACGTCGTCCGCGTCCTCCTCGATGACGGGGAAGCGGCTGAACCCGGTGCGTCGCGCCAGGGCGATGACGTCCTCGGCGGACTCGGACACGCGGATCGTCGACAGGCGGGGACGCGGGGTCATCACGTCGCTGGCGTCGAGCTCGGAGAACGACAGCGTGCGCTGCAGCAGCGTCGCGGTGTCCTGCTCGAGGGAGCCCTCGGATGCCGAGCGGCGCAGCAGCGAGGTGAGTTCCTCGGCGCTCCGCGCGCCGCTGAGTTCTTCCTGCGGTTCGATCCCGATGGCGCGCAACACGGCGTTCGCCGTGCCGTTCAGCACGGCGACCGCGGGCTTGAACACCGTCGTGAACGCGATCTGCAGCGGCACGACCAGGCGCGCGGTCTGCAGCGGGAGCGCGAGCGCGAAGTTCTTCGGCACGAGCTCGCCGAGGATCATCGACAGCAGGGTCGCGATGACGAGCGCCACGATGGAGCCGACCGTCTCGACGACGGGTTCGGACAGGTTCATCGCCAGGAACGGCGCCTCGAGCAGGGTCGCGATCGACGGCTCGAGCAGGTAGCCCGTCAGCAGCGTGGTGAGCGTGATGCCGAGCTGTGCGCTCGACAGGTGCGTCGAGGTGACCTTGAGCGCGGCGATGACCGGCGCCAGGCCGGCCTCGCCGCGGTCACGACGTGCTTCGACGTCGGCGCGGTCGAGGTTCACGAGCGCGAACTCCGACGCGACGAACACGCCGGTGCCGAGCGTCAGCAGGATGCCACCGACGAGCATCAGGACGTCGATGGGGCTCACCGGGTCCACCACCAGTCGGGGTGCAGGCGCAGTGAGTCAGAGCAGCTCACCGAGTGAGCGGCGGATGAGTGAGGCGAAGAAGGATTCGGAGGATCGTCCACAGTGGGTCGATCGTACCGCAGCGCCGCCCCGGAACCCCGGGAATCCGCCCTACTTGGTGACGGATGCTCGATGGTACTGCTGGGGCTCGTAGTCGATCGTGACACCGAGTTCGCGGGCGGCGCGGAGCGGGAAGCCGGGGTCGCGCAGGAACTCCCGGCCGACCATCACGACGTCGGCCTGACCGGTCGCCACGATCTGCTCGGCCTGGAACGCCTCGGAGATCATGCCGACGGCGATCGTGCCGATGCCGGCGTCACGCTTGATCGCCGCCGCGAACGGCACCTGGTAGCCCGGGCCGACGGGGATCGGCGCGCTGCGGACGTTGCCGCCGGTCGAGACGTCGGCCAGGTCGGCACCGTGCTCGTGCGTCCACCGCGCGACCCGGGTCACCTCGTCGAGCGTCAGCCCGCCGTCGGTCCAGTCCGTCGCCGAGAACCGGACGACGACGGGGAAGCCCTCGCCGACCTCGGCGCGGACGGCGTCGACCACGTCGAGCAGGGCCTGCGCACGGTGCTCGAGCGAGCCCCCGAAGTCGTCGGTGCGGTGGTTGCTCAGCGGGGACAGGAACTGGTGCAGCAGGTAGCCGTGGGCCGCGTGGATCTCGACCAGGTCGAACCCGGCCTCGACCGCGCGTCGGGCGGCGGCGGCGAAGCCGAGCGCGACCAGCCGGATGTCCTCGGTCGTCAGCTCGCGGGGCTCGGCGTACCCCTCGAACGCGACGGCCGACGGGGCCACGGTGGTCCAGCCGCCGTCCTCGGCCGGGACCGAGCCCTGCGTCGACGACCAGGGGCGGTACGTCGACGCCTTGCGTCCGGCGTGCGCGAGCTGCACACCGGCGGCAGCGCCCTGCGCGTGGATGAAGTCGACGATCGGGCGGAACGCGTCGCGCTGCTCGTCGTTCCACAGGCCCAGGTCCTGCGGGCTGATGCGACCCTCGGGCACCACACCGGTGGCCTCGACCACGACGGCTCCGGCGCCGCCCTTGGCGAAGCCGCCCAGGTGCACCAGGTGCCACGGCGTCGGGACACCGTCCTGCTGCTCGGCCGAGTACTGGCACATGGGGCTGACCCAGATGCGGTTGCGGACGGTCAGGTCGCGGATGGTGATCGGGTCGAACAGGGCGTGCGTCACGCGGTGGCTCCTTCGCGGGGTGCGTCCTCGGCCAGGCGCTCGAGGAAGGTCCTGAGCCCGGCCGGCGAGACGTGGTGGTGGCCGACGGCGCCGATCGCTTCCGCGCCGGCGGCGTTCTCGGCCCTGTTGTCCACGAACACCATCTGCGCCGGCGCGATTCCCAGCCGGTCGCACGTGACGCGGTAGATGGACGGATCGGGCTTCAGCACGTGCTCTTCGGCGCTGACCACGACGGTCTCGAACAGCGACCCCATCGGGGAACGGCGGTACGGATCGCCGAAGTCGAAGCCCGCGTTCGACAGCAGGGCCACCCGGGTGCCCGCGTCGTGCAGTTCCTCGACCAGGTCGAGCACCTCGGGGTCGACCTCGAACCACCCGGTGTAGTCGATCGCCCACAGCCGGTGCACCTGGCTGACGCTCCAGTGGCGCCCGGTGCGCTCGGCGATGGCGCGCCAGTACTGCAGCACGGACAGGTCGCCGCGGTCCAGGTCGTGCCGGAGCTCCTGGTACACCGGGAACAGCTCGTCGGCGGTCAACCCGGTCGCCTGCAGCAGGGCGTCCCGCGCGGCGACGGGCGTCCGGCTGATCACCTCGCCGTAGTCGAACACGACGACACGACCAGGCAGGGACAGGCTCATGCGGTCCACCGTAACGTGGGGACGATGAACGCCTTCGTGTCCTTCGCCGTGTCCGATGCCGCCGCGTGGACGACCGCGCCCGTGGGGGAGTCGACGAAGTACCGGCGCGGGGTCCTCGGCGTCGCGACGGGGTCCGACCGCTACCCGGGCGCGGCCGTGCTGGGCGTCGACGCCGCGGTCCACACCGGCGTCGGCATGGTCCGCTACGTCGGACCCCGTCGCGCGACGGACTCGGTGCTGGCGCGGCGCCCCGAGGTCGTGGCGGGCGTCGGCCGGGTGCAGGCGTGGCTGGTCGGGTCGGGGATCTCGGCGGACTCGCTGGACGACCTCGACGACACCACCGCGGACGCGTTCCGGCACGCCTCGGACGACGGGGTGCCGGTCGTCGTGGACGCGGGCGCGATCCCGCTGGTCGACCTCGGCGCGCTCGCCGTGCTGACGCCGCACGCGGGGGAGCTGGCGGGCGTGCTCGGCATCGATCGTGAGCGCATCGAGGCCGACCCCGAGGGTTCGGCACTCCGCGCCGCAGAGCAGACGGGCAGCGTCGTGCTGCTCAAGGGCAAGCGGACCCACGTCGTGACGCCCGACGGCGCGGTCCGCCTGGTGGCGTCCTCGGCGACGCCGTGGCTGGCGGCCGCCGGCGCGGGTGACGTGCTGGGCGGAGTGCTCGGCGCACTCGTCGCCACCCGTGCGGGTCGGGGAGCGCTGTCGCCGTCGGACCTCGCGCACCTCGCCGCTGCGGCCGCCGTGGTGCACGGGACGGCGGCCCGTCGGGCGTCCGGCGGTGGTCCCTTCACGATGACGACGCTGATCGAGGCGCTGCCCGGCGTGGTCCGCGACCTGGTGACGACGGGCGACGCCACCGCCTGACGGGCGACGCCCCGACCTGACCCGGAACGCCGATCCGGCACGCCGATCCGCCCCGCCGATGCGGCTTCGCGGGAACACGCACGTCTCGCGGGAGCCCGCATCGATCCCGCCACCGGGGTGCGGGGTGCTCGTGGGAGTCCGGACGGACGGTTAGACAGGGTCCCGAGGGACGACGCGGGGCTCCCATCACGAGTCCGGTTCCGCCCTCGGGAAGCGAACCCACTCACCATGCAGGATGCAGACCACACCGTCAACGAGGACGGTCACCCGACCCCACGTGCCGACCGGGCGCCGCGACGACGCATGCGCGTCTCGCGGTTCCTGCTCGTCACGGCCGCGGTCGTCGCCGCCGGGGTCACCCTCGGGTCCGTGTCGACCGCCGACGCCCGCCCGGCCGTCGGCGACCGGCCCTCGCCCTCCCCGTCCGCCGCCACCCCGACGCCGACCCCGACGCTCGCGCCGCCCACGACCGCGCCGTCGTTCGCCGAGGACTTCGACACGAACGCCGCGTCGGGTGGACAGTTCGCGGCGACCTACGCGAACGCCTGGCAGCCCTACCCCGACGCGATGAGCAACAAGTACTACTCGGGCGAGGTCATCAGCGCGCACGACGGCATCATGGACGTCGCGATGGACGGCACCCGCGGCGCGGCCGGTACCTTCGGCACCCAGCAGGGTGCGTGGTCGCACGTCGGCGGGACGTTCAGCGTCCGCGCCCGTGCCACCGGGGGCGACGACAACGGCGCCGCCTTCATGCTCTGGCCGACGTCGAACGTCTGGTCCGAGGGCGAACTCGACTTCCCCGAGGGCACCTTCCAGGGCACCGTCGGCGCCTTCAGCCACGCGATGACGCCAGGGCAGGAACGGCACCAGAACGGCCTGCACACCACCGCGACCTGGCGCACGTGGCACACCTACACGACCGTCTGGGTGCCGGGGGAGTCCGTCAAGTACTACGTCGACGGCACGCTCGTCTTCGCCGACACCCAGTACGTCCCGACCACCGCGCACCGGTACATGTTCCAGATCGGCAACAAGGGCGAGCCCGGGAACCTGGAGATCGACTGGGTCCGCATCTGGTCGGCCACCGGTGGGTGAGCTGCGGCCCTGGACGCTCCCACGAGACGGACTGGAGGCGCGGTGCCAGCTGGCACCGCGCCTCCCGTTGCGTCGTTCGGTCCGGCGTCAGGCGGCGCTGATGCGTGCAGCCGTGTCGCGGATCAGGGCGGTCACCGAGGCGCGGACGGCGTCCGGGTCGCTGGCCTCGTGGCGGGCGGAACTGCGGAGCGCCGTCATCACCATGCCGAGCAGCATCTCGGCGGCCTGGGGCGTCGCGGCGTCCGGACCCCACGCGGGATCACGTTCGAGCACCGTGCGGACGGCACCGGTCATCGCCTCGGCGACCGTCGTCATGCGGGTGACCTGGCGGCGCATCAGCTGCGGGAAGCGCACCAGGACCGCTTTCCGGGTCTCGCGCTCGTGCTCGTCGCCGAAGGTCTCGCCGAAGACCAGGAACGCCAGGTCCACCACCGCTTGTGCGGCAGGACGGCCAGCGACGGCCCGCAGATGCGACGCCAGGGTCTCCGGGCTCAGGTCGAGCTCGGTGTGCCCGAGGACCGCGTCCTCCTTGCTGTCGAAGTAGTTGAAGAAGGTGCGCGGCGAGATGTCGGCGCGCGCGGCGATCTGCTCGATCGTGGTGTGGTCGATGTCCTGCTCGAGCGCCAGCGACCTGGCGGAGTCGGCGATCCGGTGCCGTGTCTCGATCCGCTTGCGGTCACGGAGACCGAGTGCAGGGGACGGGTCGGACACAGACATGGCTCGACTGTAACCGGGAAGTCGCAGTGTCTACAGCAGATGCAAACTTGCATTCGTGCAGTGGACAGTACGGTGGGCACATGACGACTCCCGTACTCGAGGCCAGGGGCCTCACGAGGACCTACGGCCGTGGCTCCGCACGGTTCGATGCGCTGAAGGGCGTGTCGCTGGCCGTGCACCAGGGCGAGAGCCTGGCGATCGTCGGCAAGTCCGGGTCGGGCAAGTCGACACTCATGCACCTGCTGGCACTGCTCGACAAGCCGTCCACCGGCGAGGTCCTGCTCGACGGCGCCGACGCGGCGACCCTCAGCGCACGCCAGGTGAACCGCACCCGCAACAGCACGTTCGGGTTCGTGTTCCAGCAGTTCTTCCTGACGCCCAAGACGTCGGTGCTCGACAACGTCGTGCTGCCGCTGAAGATCGCGGGCGTCTCCGGGGCCGAGCGGAAACGTCGGGGCATGGCGGCGCTCGACGCCCTCGGGTTGGCGGACAAGGCCAAGAGCGACGCGAACGACCTGTCCGGCGGGCAGAAGCAGCGCGTGGTCATCGCGCGGGCACTGGTGGGGGAGCCGAGCGTGATCTTCGCCGACGAGCCGACCGGCAACCTCGACACCAACACTGGTGAGATCGTCGAGGACCTGCTGTTCGGCCTGCAGCGCGACCGGGGCATCACGCTCGTGGTCGTCACGCACGACGAGGAACTCGCCGCGCGGTGCGACCGGAGCGTCAACGTGCGCGACGGGCTCATCGTGGGCGGGTCGGACGGCACGGCGGGGGCACCCGCTCCCGCTGCTACCTCGACGCCAGTCGCACCCGCGTCGGCATCCGCTTCCGCCGTCCCGGACCAGCCCGAGCACCACGGAAGGCACTCCGCATGAACGCCCTCGACCTGCTCCGCACCGCGGTGGGCAACACCTTCCGCTCCAAGCTGCGCACCACGCTCACGGTGATCGCGATCTTCATCGGCGCGTTCACCATCACGCTGACCTCGGCCATCGGCACGGGCGTCGGCAACTACATCGACACCCAGGTCGCCTCGATCGGGGACACCGGCACGCTGACCATCACCAAGACCGCCGACACCGGGTCGACCGACGGCGGGCCCGCGAAGTACGACCCCGACGAGTCCAGCCAGAGCGTCAACCGTGGCCCGGCGTCGTTCGCCTACCTGTCCCAGTCGGACGTCGACACGATCGAGAAGGTCTCCGGCGTGAAGAACGTGCGCCCCGCTGTCGCGCTGGCCCCGAAGTACGCCGAGTACGACGGCAACGGCAAGTACGTCGTGTCCCTGACCGCCAACGCGGGTGAGATCAAGGCCGACCTTGCCGCGGGGAAGCAGCTCGACGACAGCGCCTCCGGCAACCAGGTGATCCTGCCGACCAACGACCTGAAGTCCCTCGGGCTCGGCAGCGCGAAGGCCGCCGTGGGCAAGGAACTGACCTTCGCGGTCGACGACTACCAGGGCAAGGAGCACACCCTGACCGCCACGGTCGTCGGTGTGCAGAACGAGTCGCTGTTCGGCGGCGGTGCAGGGGCGAACGCGCCGCTCACCGACGCCATGCAGTCCGCGCAGGAGACCGGCAAGCCGTCGTCGATCGCGACCTCGTACGCCAGCGCATCGGCCACGCTGGCATCCGGTGCGTCGGCGTCGACCGTCAAGAGCGCCCTGTCGAAGGACGGCTACACGGGGCAGACGATCCAGGACCAGCTCGGCCAGTTCCAGACGGTGATCAACGGGATCGTGGGCATCCTCAACGCCTTCGCCGTGATCGCCCTGGTCGCAGCCGGCTTCGGCATCATCAACACGCTGCTGATGAGCGTGCAGGAACGCACCCGCGAGATCGGGCTGATGAAGGCCATGGGCATGGGTGGCGGCAAGGTCTACACGCTGTTCTCGCTCGAGGCCGTCTTCATCGGGTTCCTCGGCAGTGCGATCGGCGCCGGTGTGGCGATCGGGCTCGGCACGGCGATCTCGAACGTGCTGGCGGGCACCGTGCTCAAGGACCTGCCCGGGCTGCAGATCCTGCAGTTCGCACCGTCCTCGGTGATCACGATCATCCTGGTCGTGATGCTCATCGCCTTCCTGGCCGGCACGCTGCCCGCCCGTCGCGCCGCGCGGCAGAACCCGATCGAGGCCCTGCGCTACGAGTAGCCCGTCCCGATCACGCAGCGGGTCCCGTCCGGCGCGGACGGGACCCGCTGCGTGTGCCTGGTGTCAGCACCGTGGTGGCGTACGGACGGGACCTCGGTGACGGGTACTCGCTGACGCTCCGCGACCTGACGACGGTGCGACCCGTGCACGAACTCGTGCTCGCGAACCTCGACCGTCACGGCCGCCGACAACGTGCGCGGCCGTGCCTGGCGGAGCGGCTCGGCTGCGTGCACGAGGGGACCCTGCGGAGCGGGATGCCGCTGGGGGAGCGGCGGGTCGACGTCGCCGTCTACGGCCTGGTGTTCTGACCCGGTCGGCTCGGTTGCCGGAGCGCGCTGACGGCTCGCGGTGTCGGATGCCTGCGGCGTCGCACCCCTCGGCGGACATCGCGCCCCGGTGTGTCGGGGTGCGATGCGTCGCAGGGGGTGCGATCCGTCGGCTCAGCTGCCGGACGTGGCGTGCGACCAGACAGCAAGGGTGCCGAACGCGACGAAGCACGCCACCGCGATGATCCAGATCGCCAGGGCGACCGCGTTCAGCAGGATGCCCCAGCCGGCACGCCCACGGGCCATCGGTTCACGCCCGCGGGACATGATGCCGAGGACCAGCCCGACGATCGGCGCGAAGAACGTCCACCCGGCGAGCAGCGAGCAGATGCCGAGCACCAGGCTGGCGGTGCCGAGGCCGGTGCGGGAAGAAGCGGGGTAGGTGACCATGCGTCCAACGGTAGGGAGACCGACCACGGCGAGTCGTCCCTCCCGGCGGTGATCCGGGTCACCCTGCGGACGGAGGTTCGTCCTCCGCCGGTATCGTCGAGGGCATGGCTCTGTTCGGACGGCGCGGCAAGGACTCGACCGAGCGACCCATCAGCCAGGTCGAGCTGAAGCGGGCGGTCGACGAGGGGTTCCTGATCTCCAAGGCCGCGGTGACGATCGCCGTGGCCAACCGCATCATCACCACCTCGCTGCGTGACCAGGGGTTCTTCGACCACGCCGTCGCCGCCGAGTCCGTGCGCGAAGAACTGCACCGGATGGCAGAGGAGCAGCGCGGCGACGCCGAACGCATGCGGGACATCCGCGCGAAGGCGCTCAAGCAGAAGGGGCGATCGAAGCACCAGCACGACTACAAGCGCGGCGACGACCTGGCGCTCCGGATGCGCGAGGCCACCTACGACCGCCTGGCCGACATGCTGGACGGCCGCCGGGACGACCAGGGGTTCGTCGACCGCATCGTGCTGGCAGCCCGTGCCCGTGCGTGGGACGACATCGGCACCACCGTGGTCGGGCGGCTCGGGTGGGCGCAGCGTCCGGAAGCGGGCTACGAAGTCGGCCGCGACGACCGCGTGCAGGAGATGCTCGAGCAGGACTTCGCGGCGCTGCTGGCGGAGCACCCCGTCGGGTCCGGGCCGAGCGCGCTCGAGGACACCGACGAGCCGGACGACCTGGACGAGCCCGACGCGGGCACGGACCCGGCGAGTGCGGACACCGCGCGCTCCTAGCGGGCGCGCCCGTTCGTCGCCGGCCGGAGCCAGGCCACCCCGAAGGCGCTGACAGCGCCGACGACGGCCAACGCTGCTGTTGCTCCGCCGAGGCGTGTGGGCAGGGGCCCTGTGACGTCAGCAACAGCGATGAGGACGATGGAGAGCGCGATCGCAGCCCCGCCGCACGCGGCGGCCACGACGAGCATCAGGACGGAGAGCAGGCGCATGAGGGGGGTTCCTGCTCTGACGTGGTCGCTGCGACCAGCTTCGGGTTCTGGGTGGGGCTGACCGACGCCGGCACACCGCGCCATCCGCGTCTCAGCTACGAGACCACGCTCTGGCAGCCGCGCATGGTCCACGCGTTCCCGTGGCTCCGAGGAGTGCGGCGAAAGCAGCTCCACCACCGGCTCGACGAGGTCCGTCGCTTCCGCAACCGGCTCGCACACCACGAGCCGATCGTGCGTGCGCCCCTCGAGCGGATACGGGACGACGTCCTCGAGATCGCGGGCTTCGTCCACCCAGAGGCAGAGCGGTTCATCCGAGGCGCCAGCCGGATCGACGACGTCCTCGCCCGGCGATCCCATGTCCTCGAGAACGGCAACGCGATGATCTGATCAGGGACCGCGGGCCATGCTGGTCGAGCACGGGTGGACGACACGGACAGGAGCGCACGCGTGGTCGATGCGGTGGTGGTCGGAGCGGGACCGAACGGGCTCGCGGCCGCGGTGACGCTGGCGCGCGCGGGACTGACGGTCGAGGTCGTCGAGCGCAACGACACGATCGGCGGGGGAGCCCGCACGGCCGAGCTCACGCTGCCCGGGTTCCACCACGACGTGTGCTCCGCCGTGCACCCCATGGCGTTGCAGTCCGAGTTCTTCCGACTGTTCGGCCTGCAGCACAGGATCGAGCTCCGCCTGCCCGAGGTGCAGTACGGCCATCCGCTCGACCACGGTCGCGCGGGCATCGCGTACCAGGACCTCGAGCGCACGGCCGCGGAGCTCGGTGTCGACGGCCCGGCCTTCCGGAGTCTGATGGGACCGCTTGCGCAGCACGCCGACCGGGTCGCCGACTTCACCACGGACGCCCTGCTGCAGGTTCCCCGCCACCCGCTGACGGTGCTGCGCTTCGGCCTGCGGGCACTCGAGCAGGGGACCGCCGCGTGGAACGCCCGCTTCCGGCAGGACGTCGCCCCGGCGATGGTCAGCGGGGTCGCGGCGCACTCGATCCAGCACATGCCGTCGCTGTCGACCGCGGCCGCCGCACTGTCGCTCGGGTCGTACGCGCACGCCCGTGGCTGGCCGGTGCCGATCGGCGGCAGCCAGGCGATCGTGGACGCGCTCGCCGCGGACCTGATCGCCCACGGCGGCACGATCGAGACCGGTCGCGAGGTCCGATCGCTGGGTGACCTGACCCCCGCCAAGGCCGTGCTGTTCGACACGAGTGTCCCCGGCATGCTGCGGATCGCGGGAAGTCAGATCCCGTCACCCCGACGTGGCGCGCTCCGTCGGTTCCGCTTCGGCAACGCGGCGGCGAAGGTGGACTTCGCGCTGTCGGACGCCGTGCCGTGGGCGAACCCCGAGCTGCGTCGTGCCGGCACCGTGCACATCGGCGGGACGCGGCAGGAGATCGCCGAGGCCGAGGGCGCCGTCGCTCGCGGGCAGCACGCCGACCGGCCGTACGTCCTGGGCGCCGAACCCACGGTCGTCGACCCGTCCAGGGCGCCCGCCGGCAAGCACGTCTTCTGGGCGTACGCGCACGTGCCCGCGGGATCGGACGTCGACCCCACCGAGGCCGTCACCCGGCAGATCGAGCGTTTCGCCCCGGGCTTCCGCGACACGGTCCTGGCCTCGAGCTCGCGGACCGCGGTGCAGATGGGCGAGTACAACCCGAACTACGTCGGCGGTGACATCGCGGCGGGGGCGGCGAGCTTCTGGCAGCTCGTCAAGCGTCCGGTGCTGTCGAGCGACCCGTGGCGGATGGGCGGCGGGATGTACCTGTCGTCCGAGGCTGCCGCGCCCGGACCGGGTGTGCACGGCATGGCCGGCTGGCATGCCGCTCGCAGTGCCCTGCGGCACACGTTCGGTCTGTCCGGGGACGTCGACCTGAGTCCGGAGGAGTGACCACCATGGCCAAGAACGTCCGCATCCTGCGCTGCACCCCCGAGGACGTCTTCGCCGTGCTCCGCGACGGTTGGCTCTACCCCACGTGGGTGGTCGGCGCCTCGCGGATGCGCGGCCAGGACCCCGGCTGGCCCGCGGTCGGCACCGAGATCCACCACTCGTTCGGCATCTGGCCGCTCGTCATCGACGACACCACGACCGTGCTCGAGCACGACGAGCCACGACGACTGGTCATCCAGCCGCAGGGCTGGCCGATGGGCGAGGCCCGCGTCGAGATCGACGTCGAGCCGCATCCGCGCGGCTGCCGGGTCACCCTGCGCGAGAACCCGGTGCGGGGGCCGGGCACCCTGGTGCCCCGCTTCATCGCGCAGCCGAGCATCTGGATCCGCAACCACGAGAGCCTGCGTCGGCTCGGCTGGGTCGCGACCGGTCGCGCCGGACGCGACTGAGCATCGGACGCGACTGAGCGCCGAACGCGACTGAGCGCCGGACGGGAGGCCCGGTGCCAGCCCGCCCCGGGCCTGGCGTCCGCGGTCCGGTCGCCTACACGGCGCGGCTGAACTCGCTCGCGCGTCGCACCTGGTCCTCGGTGAGCGCGACGCCCGTGTAGCGCTCGAACTGTCGCGCTGCCTGCAGCGCGATCACCTCGGCGCCGGTGACGACGTGCTTGCCAGCGGCCCGACCGGCGCGCACCAGCGGGGTCTCGGACGGGAACGCGACGACGTCGAAGACGGTGTGCGCCGCGTCGATGCGGGCCGGCTCGAACGCGAGCGTCTCCGCCTGGTCGCCGTCCATGCCGATCGGCGTGACGTTGACGAGCACGTCGGCGTCACCAGCTTGCGACTCGGTGCTCGCCCAGTCGTAGCCGTACTGGTCGGCCAGCGCCGGACCGGTGTCCGCATTCCGGGCGACGACGGTCAGGTGGTCGAAGCCCGCGCCGCGGAACGCCGCGGTGACGGCTTTGGCCATGCCACCGGAGCCGCGCAGCAGCACGCGGGACGCGGGGTCGACGTCGTGCGATGCCAGCAGTGCGGCGACTGCCTCGTAGTCGGTGTTCGAGGCGGTGAGCACGCCGTTGTCGTTCACCACGGTGTTGACGGACTGGATCGCGGCCGCCGAGGCCTCGATCGTGTCCACGAGGGGGATGATCGCCTCTTTGAAGGGCATCGACACCGAGCAACCACGGATGCCGAGCGCGCGGATGCCCGTGACGGCACCCGGCAGGTCATTCGTGGTGAACGCCTTGTACACGAAGTCCAACCCGAGCTCGTCGTACAGCACGTTGTGGAAGCGGGTGCCGATGTTGCTCGGTCGGGCGGCGAGCGAGATGCAGACCTGCATGTCCTTGTTGAGGATGGGCATGCCGGCAGTCTCCCACGGCCACGCCGATGGAGCGGTCCACACCGACGGCGGCCGCGACCAGGGGTAGCGTCGATGCCGATGAGTGATCTTCCTGAGACCATGCGAGCCGTCCGTCTCGATGCGTGGGGGGACCGGAGCGTCCTGCACGTGGCCGACGTCCCCGTACCGACCGTCGAGCCCGGACGCGTGCTCGTCCGGGTCCGCGCCGCCGGCATCAACCCCGGTGAGTCGGCGATCCGCCAGGGTGTGTTCGGCGGTGACCTGCCGTCCGGGCAGGGCACCGACTTCGCCGGCATCGTCGTCGCGGTCGGCGAGGGTGTCGACGGGATCGACGAACACGAAGAGGTCCTGGGCTGGTCGTGGGACCGCGCGAGCCAGGCGGAGTACGTGTCCGTCCCCGCCGAGCAGGTCGTGCAGAAGCCCCGCCTGCTCGACTGGAACGTCGCCGGTGGGCTGGACGTCGTGGCGACCACGGCGGCCGCAGCCGTGCGCGCCGCCGACCCGAAGCCGGGGGAGACGGTCGTCGTCTCCGGCGCTGCCGGCGGTGTCGGCGGCTTCGTCACGCAGCTGCTCACGAACGAGGGCATCGACGTGATCGCTGTCGCGTCCGAGGCCAACCACGAGTGGCTCGCGTCGAAGCGCGCCCGCCCCGTCGCCTACGGGGACGGACTGCAGCAGCGCATCGAGGAGCTCGCCACGAACGGTGTCGACGCGCTCATCGACACGCACGGCGCCGAGTACGTGCACCTCGGCATCGCGCTCGGGATCCCGGCGGACCGCATCGAGACGATCATCGCGTTCGAGGCCGCTGCCGAGGTCGGGGCGAAGGCCTCCGGCAGCGCCGACACCGCCGACCCGGAGATCCTCGGCGCGCTGGCGCAGATGGTCGCCGAGGGTGCGATCGAGGTCCCCGTCGCGGCGACCTACCCGCTCGAGCGGGTGCAGGACGCGTTCGAGGAGCTCGAGCAGGGCCACACGCGGGGCAAGATCGTCCTGATCCCGTAGCGGCTCGATGACGTAGCGTCTGCGTCATGAAGTCACTCACGCGCCCTCGTTCCGGTCGTCTGCTCGCAGGCGTGTGTGCCGGCATCGCCGACCGACTCGGCCTGCCCCGGCTGCTCGTCCGCGTCGTCTGGGTGATCCTGAGCCTGTTCCCGGGCCCCCTGTGGATCGCCTACGTCGTGCTGTGGATCCTGATGCCCGGCGAGGGCGGTCGCCGCCGCTGAGTGCCGCTCGGACGGTTGACCGTCCGGACGGATTAGGGTGGCGGACGTGCCGGTCTCCGTCTTCGATCTCTTCAGCATCGGTGTCGGGCCGTCGAGCTCGCACACCGTCGGGCCGATGCGGGCCGCCGCCGCCTTCGCCGAGCAGGTCGCCGCGCTGCCGGTCACGACGATCCGCGTCGACCTGTACGGCTCGCTGGCGTCCACCGGCCAGGGCCACGGCACGCTCGGTGCCGTCGCGGCCGGGCTGACCGGGGAGCAGCCGGAGACCGTCGACCCCGACGCGATGGCGGCCGCGCTCGACGAGCTCGAGCGCACCGGCGTCCTGCGGCTGTCGGGCGGACAGACCGTGCCCTTCCGCCTGCGTGACGTCGTCCAGCACCCGCTCACGATGCTGCCGCGGCACCCGAACGCCATGCGGTTGCGAGCGTTCGACACGAGCGGGTCCGAGATCGCCGTCGAGACGTACTACTCCGTCGGTGGCGGGTTCATCACCCGCGACGGTGCGGACGAGCCCGCTGCGGTGAGCGAAGCGGCGATCCCGGTCGTCGACGCCGTGCCGCACCCGTTCTCGAGCGGTGCCGAGCTGCTGGCCGCCTGCGCCCGGACCGGCCTGCCGATGAGTGGGATCGCGCTGGCGAACGAGACCGTCACCCGCTCCGAGGAACAGGTCCGCTCCGGCCTGCTCGGGATCCACGCGGTGATGGAGTCGTGTGTCGACCGCAGCATCCGCCGTGTCGGCACGCTGCCCGGTGGGCTGGACGTCCGTCGCCGCGCCGCGACCTGGCACGAGCAGCTCGTGCGGGACGACCCCGACCACGACCCGCTCTTCGCGATGGAGTGGGTCAACCTCACCGCGATGGCCGTCAACGAGGAGAACGCCTCGGGCGGGCGGGTCGTCACCGCGCCGACGAACGGTGCGGCGGGCATCATCCCCGCCGTCCTGGCGTACGCACTGACCTACGTGCCGACGATCACGCCGACGATGCGCGACGACGCCGTCGTACGGTTCCTGCTGACCGCGGGCGCGATCGGCTCGATCTACAAGGAGCGCGCATCGATCTCGGGCGCCGAGGTCGGCTGTCAGGGCGAGGTCGGCTCCGCGGCGTCCATGGCGGCGGCCGGACTCGCCGAGCTGCTGGGCGGGACCCCGGAACAGGTCGAGAACGCCGCGGAGATCGCGATGGAGCACAACCTGGGGCTGACGTGCGACCCGATCGGCGGCCTGGTGCAGATCCCGTGCATCGAACGGAACGCGATCGCGGCGAACAAGGCGATCAACGCCGCGCGCATGGCGTTGCGTGGCGACGGCGTGCACCACGTGTCGCTCGACCAGGTCGTCGAGACCATGCGGCAGACCGGGGCCGACATGTCCACCAAGTACAAGGAGACCGCGATGGGCGGTCTCGCGGTGAACGTGCCCCTGTGCTGAGGGCCCGACGGCACTGAACCCGACCGACCACGGTCGCGGGCGACGGGGGCGGGCGTGCACCGGGCCTCCAGGTCGACCCGAACGGCTCGACCCGAACGGGGGCGCGACGCGTCGCGCTGCCACGCGTTAGCGTGCTGGCGACCCAGGCGCACCGCATGGGCGCGTGCCCACGGACCGGGCACCGGACCGAGTCATGGAGTGACCACCGATGCCGTACCGCCCCCTCGCCCTGCTCGCGGTGACTGCGTTGGCCGGCAGTCTCGCCGTCGGCCTCGCCGCCCCGGCATCCGCGGCCGAACTGCCCACCCCGGCGCCCGCGAGCACCGGCGGCCTCCCGACTCCTGCCGGTCCCACGACCGGCAGGACCCCGGCCGACACGGCGGTCGACCTGACCGTCGTGCTGCGTCCCACCGACCGCGCCGCGCTCCGGCAACTGCCGACGGCGACCGCCGGCGCCGGTGTCGACGACCGCGGTGACGCAGTCGACGCCGTCGCACCCGCGGAGCAGCACGGGACGCTCGTGCGGACGGCGCTCGCCGCCGCCGGGTTCACGGTGACGGACCTGGACACCTGGGAGCTCGAGGCAACCGGGACCGCGGCCCAGGCCGAGGCACTGTTCGGCGTCCAGCTGCTCGGTTCCGGCGACGGCATGCACCCGACCAACGACCCGGTGCTGCCCGCGTCGTTCGGCGACACCGTGACCACCGTCCTCGGGCTCGACACGCGTCCGGCCGCCGCGCACGCCGCCGTCCCCGGTGGGTACGCGCCCGCCGACCTGGCACGCGCGTACGCCGCGTCCGGTGACGCGAACGCGGGTGCCGGCACGACGGTCGCCACCGTCCAGTTCTCCGGGTGGGACCGCAACGACCTGGTGGCCGAGGCCGCCGCCGTCGGCCGCCCCGTCCCCGCGATCGACCAGATCGCGGTCGACGGTGCCGACGTGCACCGGTTCGACGGCAGCGGCGGCGAGACCGAGGTCGCACTCGACCAGCAGGCGCTGCTGGCCACCGCCCCGGCGGCACGGCAGCGCGTCTACGTCGCACCGAACTCGTTCCAGGGCATCTACGACAGCTACAGCCGGATCGCCGACGACGTGCAGCAGGCCGGCATCACCGCCGTCAGTGTGTCGTGGGGATCGTGCGAGTCACTGACCTCGGCCGGCGCCCGTGCCGCGTTCGACGACGCACTCGACCGGATCGTCGCCGCGGGAGCCACGGTCTTCGTCGCCTCGGGTGACGACGGCGCCGACTGCCCGACCGGTCCGCGGACCTCGGTGCGCTCGGTCACCTACCCGGCCTCGTCGCCTGCGGTCGTCGCCGTGGGCGGCACCTCGCTGACGACCTCGGCATCGGGGACCCGCGAGACGGCATGGGGCAACGCGTACGGTGCGAGCGGCGGTGGGACCTCGACCGCGTACGCCCGGCCCGCGTGGCAGACCGGCCCGGGCACCTCGGGCACCAAGCGCCTGGTGCCGGACATCGCCTCGACGGCTGATCCGACCAAGGGACTCGGTATCTCCCTGGGCACCGCGCACGGCTTCGTGTCCGGTGGCGGCACGAGCCTGGCGTCGCCGGTCGTGGCGGGACAGCTCGCCGCGACGCTGAGCGCACGGGGCTGCACGCAGGGGATCGGCGACCTGCACCAGACGTTCTACGCGAACCCCGGAGCGTTCCGCGACGTCACGTCAGGGTCGAGCGGCAAGTACGTCGCGGCGCGGGGACACGACCGGGCGACCGGACTGGGGACGCCGAACTGGGCGGCGCTGGCGAGGGTGCTCCCGACGGGATCGTGCGCTGCCGCAGGGTCGGGCGGATCCGGTGCCACTCCCGCGGTTCCGGCCGGGTCGGCGGCCGCCGCCGGTGCCACGGCCACCGGGATCACCGGGTCGGCCGTCGCGGTGCCGTCCGGGACCTCGATCCGGTCGCCGCACGGGCTGTACTGGCTCGACCTGCAGACGGACGGGCGGCTGGTGGAGTGGGGCGGCAGCGGCGTGCTCTGGTCGACGCCGACCCGGTCACCCGGGGCGACGCTCACGGTGGGGACCGACGGCACGCTCGTGATCCGTTCCACGTCGGGTGCACCGGTCTGGACCGCGGGCACCCCCACCGACGGTGCCGCGCCGACCCTGCAGGTGACCGACCTGGGTGTCGTGCAGCTGGTGCGGGGCAGCACCGTGCTCTGGCAGCAGGCCCCGGCGGCACGCGACCGGCTGGTGCCGGGCGGCAGCCTGGTGCCCGGCCAGGAGATCCGCGACACGGCCGGGCGCCAGCAGTTCCTGCTGCGCGTGGACGGACAGCTGCGGATCGTCCTGAACGGCAGGACGGTGTTCGCCGTGTCGGGTGGACGGAACGCCTCACTCCGCGTGCAGGCCGACGGCAACGTCGTGCTCTACGACGCGACCGGCGGGGCGAAGTGGTCGACGCGGACCAACCGGTACGGCGGGAAGGGCATGCAGCTGCAGATGCGGACGAACGGTGACCTGGTGCTGATGCAGGGGACCACGATGCGCTGGCACTCGGGCACGACGGGCTGAGGTCGGCGCTGGTCGCGCGGGCGCGACCAGGGTGTCCAGACACGGCGGCGTACCGTCGCGGTCATGAGCGATCCGGACCGCGACCACCTGGACGACGGCGTCGACATGACGTTCGACGAGCGGCGACACGACACGCTCCGCCGGATGTCCGGTTCGAACGACCACGACGAGGCGCCACGGGTCGAGGTCGACGAGCTCGCGGACGGGACCGTGCGGATCGACGTCGCGGACTCGGCGGCCGTGCGACCCGGCGGGACGGACCCGCACCGCCGCGACCGCCGCTGAACCGGGGTCAGGGCGTCAGCAGCACCGCCATCGCGAGCAGGGCCATCGCGGTGACGCCGATGATCCCGAGGGCGACGACGGCGAACGCCCCGGGGGCCGGGGAGCCCTGCGGAGGCCGGTGGTGACGTGGTGTGACGGTGGTCATGTCCCCACCATCGAGCACGGGACGGCCGTGGACATCGGCCGCTGGGTGGAAGTGTCGTCGGCCGGGTGACTGAACCGCTGTCACGCACGGACGGTGGTACACGGCATGATCGTCGGCGTGCACCTCGTCCTCAGCCGTGCCGACGGCGGCGTCCTCGCGACGCCCCTGACCGATGCCGGAGCGCCCGACGGGGCACCGTCCACGGTGACGGACGCGGACCTGCCGGCCTTCGTCGCACGGCACGAGGCTGCCGGCGTGCGATGGGTGTGGGACGACACCGCGCGGTGGTACCCGCTCGTGCTGGCCGCCGGTGGTCGGGTCGCCAGGTGCGTCGACCTGCGGCTGGCGCACCGGATCCTGCGTGGGGCGCTCGCAGCTCGTGGGTCCGCGGTGCAGGCGGCGCCGGAGTCGTCGTGGGACCGCGCGACACCGCCCGAACGCCCGGCGCGACCGACCCAGGCGGCGCTGTTCGACGACGCGCTGTTCGCCGGCACGCCCGTCGCTGACGACGTCGACCCCGTGGCCGAGCTCCGTGCACAGCTGGCGGCGATCGCCGGGTCGACCGATCCGGGCGCGCTCCGGTTGCTGGTGGCCGCCGAGTCCGCGGGTGCGCTCGTGGCCGCCGAGATGCGCTTCGCGGGGCTGCCCTGGCGCGCCGACGTGCACGAGCGGCTGCTCGAGGACGCCCTCGGACCGCGGGTGCCCTACGGCGTGCGGCCCCGACGGCTCGAGGAGGTCGCCGACACCCTGCGTGCAGCACTCGACGACCCGGGGCTGAACCCGGACTCACCGGCCGACGTCCTGCGCTCGCTGCGGCGCGCGGGACTCGTGGTGGACAGCACGCGCAAGTGGGAGCTCCAGCAGCTCGAGCACCCCGCCATCGAGCCGCTGCTGGAGTACAAGCGCCTGTACCGGCTGATGACGGCGAACGGGTGGGGATGGCTCGACGAGTGGGTGCGGGACGGACGATTCCACCCCGAGTACGCGGTCGGCGGGGTCGTCACCGGGCGCTGGGCGGCGAACGGCGGGGGAGCGATGCAGCTGCCGAAGACCATCCGTCCCGCGGTCGTGGCGGACGACGGCTGGAAGCTCGTCGTGGCGGACGCCGCACAGCTCGAGCCGCGGGTCCTCGCGGCGATGGCCGGCGACCTCGACATGGCCCGGGCGGGCGACGGACGCGACCTGTACGACGGGGTCGTGGCGTCCGGCGCCGTCGAGACCCGGCAACAGGCCAAGGGCGCGATGCTCGGAGCGATGTACGGCGCCACCCAGGGCGAGGGCGGGCGTCTGGTGCCACGCCTGGCGCGGGCCTTCCCCCGGGCGCTCGACCTGGTGGCGCGTGCCGCGGCAGCCGGGGAACGCGGCGAGCCGGTGACGACCCGACTCGGGCGGACGTCGCCGATCCCCGACCCGACCTGGTTCGAGGCACGCAACCGGGCGTGGTCGGTCGAGGGGACCCCGGCGATGCAACGGTCGGTCGAGTCGCGGGCACGCAGCTGGGGGCGGTTCACACGGAACTTCGTGGTGCAGGGGACGGCGGCCGAGTGGGCGCTGTCGTGGATGGCGTCGCTCCGGACCCGGATGGCCGCGCGGTACACCGGACCGCTCGGCGACGGCGCGCACCTGGTGTTCTTCGTGCACGACGAGATCGTGGTGCACGCCCCGGCGGCCGATGCCGAGTGGGTGGCAGCGCAGGTCGTCGCTGCTGCGGACGAGGCGGGCCGGATCCTGTTCGGGTCGTTCCCGATCACGTTCCCGCTGTCCGTGACGATCGTCGACGACTACGGCAGCGCGAAGGACTGAACGCCAGAACTTGAATTACAAGCCTGTAAGTTCAATTTTGGGGCGAATTGGTTGAACTTGGCCTCTAGTTCTTCAAGTATCGGCACGTAGAATTGCATGATGGACGTCGCTCGATTCCGGAACAGTCCCGTGGGGCAGCTCGTCCCGATCTCGGGGACAGACGGCCGCTCGGGTCTCGCGTACGAGCACGTGGCATTCGTACCGGACCTGCTCGGAACGGAACCGCTCCTGAGCGGGACGACCTGGAGGTCGGTCGCTCGAGCGAACCGGGCGCTCGGTGCTCTGGATCAAGGGGCGTCGCTGATCCCGAACCCCGGCATCCTCCGACAACCCACCCTCAGCCGCGAAGCACAGAGCACGTCGGCACTCGAAGGCACCTTCGCCCCGCTCGACGACGTCCTTGCAGCCGAGGCGGTCGGGGGTGGCGGGCGATCGGCTGCGCTCTCCGAAGTGCTGAACTACGTCGCCACGGCAGAACTCGGGTTCAGTTGGGCGGAGGACCGAGGAGTCACCGTCGGGGTGCTGGAGCACCTGCAAGGCGTACTCGTCCGCGGGACCTCCGCAGACACCGCCCAGGCGGGGAGGATCCGAGAAGTCCCTGTTGCGATCGGATCCCCAGGTGGTGGCATCGAAGAGGCACGATTCGTGCCGATGCCACCCGGAGTCGCACTGCGCAGTGCGGTCGGCGACTTGACGAACTGGATCAACGACGCTCCGGAGCAGGAGATGGACCCAGTCGTGGCGGCAGCGATGGCCCATTACCAGTTCGAGACCCTCCACCCCTTCAACGACGGCAACGGTCGCCTGGGGCGACTGCTGATCGTCCTGCAGTTCATGCGCTCTGCAACCCTGGCGCAACCGCTGCTCAGTGTCTCTCCGTGGTTCGAAGCGCGGCGGGAGCGCTATCAGGAAGGGCTTGCAGGAGTGAGTGCCACGGGAGCGTGGGACGCCTGGATCTCCTTCTTCGCTGAGGGCATCGAGCAATCCGCCATCGACACAGGCGCGCGGATGGCCGATCTGCTCGCGGTGCAGGCGGAGTACCGCGAGCGCATCCGAGCAAGCGGAACACGCGGGATCGTGTTGGACATCGCGGACCTGCTGGTCGGTTCTCCGTTCGTCACGGTGCCGATGCTCGCCAGGTCGACAGGCAGGACCTACCAGGCAGCCAGCAATGCCGTCGCACGGCTCGTCGAGCTCGGGATCCTGACAGAGGTCGAGCGCCAGGGCGTTCGCGTGTTCCGCGCCACCGACGTGGTTCGGGTCACGTCTCGGCCTGCGACCGTCCGAGCGGGCGGTCGCCGCTGACGCCGTCTGCGCGCACACGGCCGCCGCCGGGCAGGCTGGGTCGATGACCGAGGACGCCCGCCGAGAACACCGCACCGTCGGCGACGTCGACCTGACCACCTGGCGCACCCGCGCCGGCCGGACCGCGGCCGGCGCCTGGGTCCGACTGGGCGAGCGTTTCGGGGCGCTGCCGCTGCTCGTCGTCACGCTGCTGATCGGCATCGCCGTCGCCGCGATCGGGACGTGGGCCGCGTCCGAGGTCTACGAGGGCGTCCGCCAGGCGGACGACGCCGCCGTGCTCGACCGGCCGGTCCTGGACTGGATGATGACGCTCCGCTCGCCCGGTGCCGACACGGTCGTCACGTGGTGGACGAACGTCGCGGGGACGATCGGGATGCCGATCGTGGCGCTGGGGTTCCTGGTCGGGTTCACGATCCAGCGTCGTGCGTGGACACCGGTCGTGCTGCTCGTGGCCGCGAGTGCGGGGTCGCTGCTGATGACGGTCGCCGGCAAGGACCTGATCGGCCGGGCCCGTCCGCCGCTCGCCGATGCCGTCCCGCCGTACGAGCACTCTCCGTCGTTCCCGTCCGGGCACACCCTCAACGCGACGGTGGTCGTCGGCACGATCGTGTACCTGTTGCTGCTCCGCGAGAGCCGTCGGGTGACGCGGGTCTGGACGGTGGTGCTCGGCACGGCGTTCGTCGTGTCCGTGGGGTGCTCGCGCGTGTTCCTCGGGCACCACTGGCTGACCGATGTGCTGGCGGCGTGGGCCCTCGGGGTGGCGTGGCTGGCGATCGTGATCACGGCGCACCGGCTGTACCTGACGACCCTGCGGCATCGTGAGGAGACCGCGCCGGACGGCTCCGAGTCGGTTCTCCACAGGGGGTCCTGACGGAGGCCGGGGGCTGATCTCACCTCGTGACGAGGTCAGTGGTCTGAGTCGCGTACAGACTCGAACCGCCTACGGTGCTCGAGTGTCCGCGACCCTCCCGCCCGCGCAGCCCGTCAGGTCGGGCCGGTAGGTTGCCGGGCATGGCAGAACGGGTCTTCGGCGGCAGGTACCGCGTCACCGGCACGCTCGGACACGGGGGCATGGCCTCGGTGTACCGCGCGGTCGACGAGCAACTCGGACGCGAGGTCGCCGTCAAGGTCTTCCGGATGGGCGCGGTCGACCACGGCGAGCGGGCGCGCGCCGAGGCAGAGATCCAGGTGCTCGCCGGCCTGCGCAGTCCGGCACTGGTGACGCTCTACGACGCCGCGCTCGACGACGCCGACGGCGACTCGTACCTGGTGATGGAACTCGTCCCCGGCAGTGACCTGGCGACCCGCTTGCGCGAGGGCCCGCTCGACCGCCCGACCACGGCCCGCGTGGGTGCCCAGGTCGCCGACGGGCTGGCGGCCGTGCACGTGCAGGGCATCGTCCACCGTGACGTGAAGCCCGCGAACGTGCTGCTGGAGTCCGACGGCACCCACGTCAAGCTCGCCGACTTCGGGATCGCGCTGCTCCGCGACGCCGCACGGGTCACCGGGACCGGGACCGTGATGGGCACGGCCGCCTACCTGGCACCCGAGCAGGTCACGGCGCAGGGCATCAGCGGCAAGTCCGACGTCTACTCGCTCGGGCTGGTACTGCTGGAGTGCCTGTCCGGGCGGATGCCGTTCCCCGGCAGCGCGGTCGAGTCCGCGACGGCCCGGCTCACCCGGGCGCCGGAGATCGACGCCTCGTTGCCCACGGCTTGGCGCGTGCTGCTGCACGTGATGACGGCGATGGACCCCGCCGAGCGGCCGACCGCCGCCGAGGCGGCGGAGCGTCTGCGCGCGCTGTCGTACGACGACGGTGCGCCCGCCACGCAGCTGCTGCCAGGAGGCCCGGGCACCCTGACCCCGGCGGCCGCGGCCGCAGGGGCGGCCGGGGCCACGGCCGTGCTCGGCACCCCGGCGTCGGCCTCGGCCGACCAGCCCACCCAGGCGATGGCGGCCGACCAGCCGACCCGGGCGATGCCCGCGGCCCGGCCACAGGACGACGCGACGCGCGTGTTGCCGGCGGGCGGGGCCTCCCGGCAGGACGACGTCGCGACCACCGTGCTCGGCGCCCAGCGGGGCGGCGGCACCTCGGGTGGCGGTGGCGCTCCCGTCGCTCCGCGCGCGCCGCAGGCCGATCCGCCCGAAGAGCGCAAACGCCGCACGGGGCAGATCGTCACGCTCGTCATCGTCGGCGTGCTGGTGCTCGCCGGCATCGTCTGGGCGGTGGTCGCCCTCGGTGGTGGCAGTGGTGACGGCGGCACGACCCCGGCGCCCACGAACTCGTCGACGCCGGGGCAGCAGGAGCAGCAGCCGTCGGACGAGCCCTCGCAGGAGCAGCAGCCCTCGCAACCGGAGCAGCCCTCGCAGCCGGCCGAGCCGTCGGAGCCCGAGCAGCAGCCGTCCGACGAGCCCTCGCAGCCGACCGCGCCGTCGAACGGTCCCGAGCCCTCGGTCGAGCCGACCCTGCCCGTGCAGACGCCGGTCGGCAACACGGGTGCGGGGAAGGGACCGGGCTCGAACGCGGGCCCGGGCAACTCCGGCAACGCGCCGGGGCACAACAAGGGCTGACCGCGCGGGGGCATCGCACCCCCGTGACGACATCGCGCCCCGTTTCCCGGGGGCGCGACGTCCACCAGGGGTGCGATCCGCGCGACGACGACGCAACCGGGTTTCGTCCATCCGCTGGAGCAAATAGGGTGGACGACGTGCGAGAACTGCAACGGAGCGGTGGCCCGACGACGGCCGTCGCAGCCAGGAACCACGTCGGCTTCACCTCGAGTGCGGGGTACCTCGTCGAGCGACCAGCCGGGGGCGAGCAGCTGCAGGCCGCTGTGCCGGGCTTCGCCGGACACGCGATCGCCGCGGGAGAGCGCCTGTCGTGGGTGTGGTTCCCCGAGCGCACCCTGCCCCAGGGCGCGACCGAGCCCACGCCCGACGACCTGCCGCACTTCTGGGACGCCACGGCCTTCACGCTCGACGTGGTCTTCACCGACGGCTCCCGCGCATCGGACCAGGCACGCGACCAGTACGGTGACGCGCTCACCCCGGACGCGCAGGACGCGGCCCGCAAGCAGTGGGTCGACCAGTGGAACCGGCGCGAGGTCGACCTGACGCCGTTCGCGGGTCGGGTCGTCGACCGCCTGGAGGCCCGGCTCGGCTCCGCCACGTCGGCAGCGCCCGCCGACGACGTGCGTCCCGGTGCGTCCGACGCCGACGCACGGCCCGCCCTCCGCGGCTGGCTCGACGACGTCCGCATCGAACAGCCCCGCCGGCCCGCCGCCACCAAGCCCCTCGACCACGTCCGCACCACCCGCGGCACGCAGGCCTCGTCGCGGTTCTCGCGCGGCAACAACGCGCCGCTGGTGGGGATCCCGCACGGCGGGGTGTTCGGCCTGCCGATGACCGACGCCGCCAGCAACCGGTGGCCGTACGCGTACCAGGAGCACGACCGGGCGAGCGACGACCGGCCAGCGATCCAGGCCTTCGCGACCAGCCACATCCCGTCACCGTGGATGGGGGACCGGGGCGTGTTCCAGGTGATGCCGTCCCCGCTGTCCACGCCCGAGGCCGACCGGACCGCCCGGGCCCTGGCGTTCGACCACGACGACGAGCTCGACGGCCCGCACCGGTACCGCGTGACACTCGAGCACGGCGTCACCGCGGAGATGACGGCGGGGGAGTTCGCCCTGGGCTTCCGGTTCACGGGCGTCCGCAGCATCGTGCTCGACCACCACGGCCGGGTGCTCCAGTCAACGGTGCGGCTCGACGACGACGGCACGGCCGTGGTCGAGGCGCACCTGGACGACCGTCCCGGCACCCCGCCGCACTTCGTGCACCTGCGCATCCCCGGCGTGACGGCGGACCACACGGCGTTCGCCGACCAGGTGCTGTCCGGCTGGCTGGCCGTCGAGGGCGACACCGACGTGCTGCTCGGGATCTCGACGGTGTCGTTCGCCGATGCGCGCGCGAACCTCGCCGCCGCCGGAGACTTCGACGCCATGCGCAGTCGTGCCGAAGCGCTCTGGGACGCCGAACTCGCGACGCTCGACGTCCAGGGCGCCACCGACGACCAGCTCGTCTCGCTGTACTCGGGCCTGTACCGGCTGTTCCTCTACCCGAACCGCGCCGGCGAGACCGCGCTGACCGGCACACCGCACCACCGCTCCCCGTACGGTGACGTCCTGGCCTCGCCGATCCGCGACGAGCCCGGGCCCGAGGTCGTCGACACCGCCCTGACCACCACGAACGGGTTCTGGGACACCTACCGCACCGCCTGGCCGCTGCTCGGGCTGCTGACCCCCGACACGGCGGCGGACCTGGCGCAGGGCTTCGTGGAGCACTTCCACGACGGCGGCTGGACCCCGCGCTGGAGCGCACCGGGCGCCGAGGACTGCATGACCGGCACCACGAGCGACACCGTGTTCGGTGACCTGGTGTCGAAGGACGTCGACGGGTTCGACGTCGAGCAGGCGTACCGCAGCGCGGTGAAGAACGCGACCGTCCCGCCGCGCGACGAGCGTGTCGGACGCAAGGGGAGCCTCCCGGGCGCGTTCCGCGGCCACGTCGACACCGACACCTCCGAGGGGATGTCCTGGACCCTGGACGCGGCGATCAACGACTGGAGCATCTCCGTGCTGGCCGCCACCATGGCGGACCGCACCACCGACGCTGCGGAGCGCGAGCGGTACGACGCCGAGGCCGAGTGGTTCGCGCGTCGGTCGCTGCAGTACCGGAACGTGTTCGACCGTCGTCGTGGGTTCTTCATCGGCCGGACGCCCGACGGGCAGTGGCGCGAAGGCGAGGGCTACGACCCCGCCCAGTGGGGCGGCGACTACACCGAGACGAACGCCTGGGGCACGATGTTCACGGCGCCGCACGACGGCGCCGGCATCGTCGACCTGCACGGCGGACCCGAGGCCTTCGACGCCGCGATCGACCGGTTCTTCGCCGAACCCGAGACGGGTGCGACGGACCGTTCCGGCCACTACGGGTTCCCGATCCACGAGATGACCGAAGCACGCGACGTGCGGATGGGCATGCTCGGCCTGTCGAACCAGCCCGCGCACCACATCCCGTTCTTCCCGATGTTCACCGGACGGCACGACGACGCGCACCGCATCGTCCGCGAGTGCCTGCAGCGCCTGTTCGTCGGCTCCGACCTGGGCCAGGGCTACCCCGGCGACGAGGACAACGGCGAGATGAGCGCCTGGTACGTCTTCGCGACGATCGGCCTGTACCCGCTGGCACCGGCGAGCGGGTCCTACGTGATCGTGCCGCCGTCGGTCCGGCGGACCGTGCTGCGCCCGCCAGGAGGCACCCCCACCGTCATCGAGACCAGTGGCGCTCCGACGGGCGCCTACGTCGCGTCCGTCAGCGTGGACGGGGTCCCGTGGACCTCGATCAGCATCCCGCACACGGTGGTCGTGGCGGCATCACGGATCGTCGTCGAGCTGTCCGACGTGCCGGTCGGCTGGGCATCGGACACGCGTCCGCCATCGGCGTCGGAGCTGCACGGCTACCGGGACACCCCGGTGGACGTGCTGCCCGTCGGGGACTCGGCGTTGACGGACGACACCGGACGCACGGCGACGGCGCTCGCCGCGGGGACGACCGTGTCGTTCCCGGTGCAGGTTGGGTCGGCGTCGCTGTACACGGTGACGGTGGCTGCGCCGGGGACCTCCGCGTGGTCGGTGTCGCTCGGGTCGACGTCGGTGTCGGTGACGGGTGCGGTGTTCGAGTGGGCGGGGCAGACGCGTGTGTTCCGGATCGCCGGAGGCGGGTCCACCTTCACGTTCACGCCGGAGACCGACATGGTGGTGACCCAGCTCGAGCTGATCGCGGCGGACGGACAGCGCTGATTCGGAGGCGCTGTCCATCGATCTCGGGCATGCTCGTGGCATGTCGATGAGCAGCGCGTTCGATCCGTCCAAGGGTCTCGCGATCCCCGAGGACAAGGCCACCGAGAACGGCCTCGAACTCGACGAGGACCCCGCGCACGGGCTGGACATCGCGGTCGAGGTGGTCAGCGGGGCTGCTGCCGACCCCGCCGCGACGGCGCTGTTCCTCGAGCCCCAGACCGGGCCGACACCGAGCGACCGGATCTAGTCCGCGTCAGTCCTGGTGTCGGACGGCGGTCGCTGCCATTCGCGGGCGAGCGCGGACATGACGACCTCGTCGTGGAACCGGCCGTCGTGGAAGACCGCCTCGCGCCGCACGCCCTCCTCGCGGTAGCCGACGTTGCGGTACACCGCACGTGCTCGGTCGTTGAACGCGTGGACCTGGATCTCGATGCGGTTGAGACCCATCTCGCGGAAACCGTAGTCGGTGAGCAGTCGGACGGCCTCGGTACCGTAGCCGTGGCTGACGTGCTCGCCGCCGATCATCACCGCGAGGGTTGCTGCCCGGACGGGGAGTTTCCCACCGAACAGGGTCACGTGGCCGACGAGGGTGCCCGAGCGACGGTCGACGACGCTGAACCCCACGTCGCCGCTGCGTTCGCTCGTGCTCCAGGTGCGGAACATCTCGATGACGGGTGCGTCCGGTCGTGGGCGGACGACGATCTGTTGCAGCACCGCCCATGCCGGGTCTCGCCACCAGCGGACCAGGTCTGCGAGGTCGTCGTCCTCCAGTGCGCGGAGGCGGACGAGGTCCCCGTCGAGCAGTGTCGATCCGTACCGCTGGGCATCGGTGGCCCCGTTCCACGCCATGGGACGACTCTGCCACGGTCCGTCGGAGCGCTGCTCGACGACGCGGTCAGGCCTGCTGCGCGTCGGTGCCCTGCTGCGCGTCGGCGCTCTGCTGCAGCAGCCCGGTCGCGACGTCGTTGAACACACTCGCCAGATCGATGCCCGTTGATGCGCCGACCTCGCGCAGCACCGACGCGTAGCGTGCGCGTGCGCCGGCTATCACGGACGACCCGGCGGGGCTCAGCACGATGAGCGAGCCGCGCCGGTCGGCCGGGTTCGGCCGACGTTCCACCAGCCCGGCATCCGTCAGCCGGTCGACCATGTTCGTGACCGCCCCGGACGTCAGCCCGAGGTAGCCCGCGAGTTCCGTCGCGGTGGAGTACCCGGTGTCGTCGATGAGAGTGAGCGCGCGCATGCCCGTCTCGTGGATGCCGGCGCGGGCGCTGAGCTGACCCACCAGGCCCTTCTCCGCGCGGACGACGGCGTCGAACGCCGCGAGGACGTCGGTCGCCTGGTCGTCTGCTGTTCCGGGCACGGGTCTGCTTCCTGTCGGGTCTGCTGCGCCAAGGATGGCACGGCCCGTCCGGGGCCTCGCGGACGTGTCCCCGGCCTGTCCCCCACTCTGGGGAGGTCTCTCGACTTCCGATTGTGTGAACGGTTGGCTATCTTGATCATCAAGCAAACGCCCTGAACACCCAACACAGTCATCGAGGTAACCCCGTGTCCAACCCGAACCGCATCTCCCCGGTCAAGCGCCTCCGCTTCGCGCCCGTTGCGCTGGTCGCGGGCATCTTCGCCGCCGTCCTGCTCTCCCTCTCCCTCACCGGCACCCTCTCCGGGTTCGCGGCGAGCATCACCAACAGCAGCAACACCGCCGCCAGCGGCACGCTCGTCATGCAGGAGCAGAACGCGAACGCGTCGGTCACCTGCCTCAGCACCGACGGTGGCTCGGTCTCCACGAACTCGGCCACGTGTTCCACCATCAACAAGTTCGGCGGCAGCACCACGATGACGCCGGGCGTGACCGTCAACACCCCGATCACGATCAAGAACACCGGCAGCGCCGCCGCCAGCACCTTCACGCTCACCCCCGGCGCCACCTGCACGCAGTCCAACAACGGCTCGCTCAACGGCACCGCCACGGACCTCTGCGCCAAGATGAACATCGTCATCACCTCGGGTTCGACCACCGTGTTCTCCGGCACGCTCGCCAGCTTCAAGGGTGCAGCAGCCTCCGCGTTCACGATGCCCGCCGCTCCCGCCGCCGGCGCTTCCGTGCCCTTCAACTTCGCCGTCACGCTCGACAGCAGCGCCGGCAACACCTACCAGGGCCTCGCAGCGTCCGTCCCGATGACCTGGACCTTCACCGCCTGACCCGTTGTTCGTCCCCACCCGACGGGCGACACCTCGACCGATCCCGAAACGGCCGAGTTGTCGCCCGTCACCCCGCCACCACCACCTGCCTGAGGAAGGACGACCATGAGCCAGACCGCAGCCGCTCCCCTCACCGGCACCCTCTCCCGTCCCCTCATCGGCGCCCCCACCGCCACCCGCTCCGAGGTCACCCTGGCCTGGACGGTCGCGCTCCTCGCCGCCCTGCTGCTGGCCGCAGCCGCTCTGTTCCTGACCAACGGTGGTCGGATGTTCGTCGTCGAGACGCCGTCGATGGGTGAAGCAGCCCCGGTCGGCACCCTCGTGCTCGACCTCCCCGTCCAGGCATCGTCGCTGCAGGTCGGCGACATCGTGTCGTTCCGCGTCAGCGCCGCACCGGACACGATCTACACGCACCGCATCATCGACATCGACAGCGCCGGCGGTATCCACACCCGCGGCGACGTGAACGGCGCGACGGACCCCTGGACGCTGACGCAGGAGAACCTCGTCGGCACGCCGGCGTTGCTCGTCCCGCACCTCGGCTGGCTGTTCCGCGCCGCACCGATCCTGCTCATCGGCACCCTGCTCATCTGGGTCCTCACCAGCCCGTTCGCCGACCGGATCACCCGCAGCTCGCTCCGCATCGCCGGTGGCGCCCTGACCGTCTCCTACGCTGCGTTCGTCCTCCGACCCTTCGTCAACGTCACCACGATCACCAACACCGCCAACCCCGGCTCGGTCGTCGCGACGGTCGTCTCCTCGGGCATCTTCCCCGTCCAGGTGCAGGCGCACGGCGGGAACAGCGTCCACCTGGTCGACGGCCAGGTCGGCCGGGTCGTCATCCACGAGCTCAACCACCACGGCAGCTACCAGCTGACGTCGAACATCGCCCTCGACCCCAGCGGGTGGGCGCTCCTGATCGCCGCCTGCCTGGTGCCCCTGGTGCTGTGCCTGATGGTCGGTCGCGTGCACGCGGTGCGTGCCTCGTGATCGCCTCGCGACTGCGTGACGGCAAGGTCGTCGCCCTGCTGCTCGTCGTGGCCCTGGCGGTCGTCGTGCTCTTCGCCCAGTTCGCCCCGACCCGCTCGGCGTTCAGTGCGAAGGTCACGGACAGCAGCAACACCGCCGGGACCGCCGCGTACTTCACCTGCGCCAGCGCCGTCGACGCGGACGACGCCGGTGCCACGTTCCGGTACCGACTGGGCGAGGCGACCGGCGCGAAGACCGCGGCCGACTCGGCAACGACCGCCGCGAACGGCACCTACCAGGGCTCGATGGTGGCAGCCACCCCGTCGCCGATCGCGTGCCCCCGCGACACCGGGAGTGCGTACGTGCTGAACGGCTCGACGAGCTTCGTGTCCACCCCGACCGCCAAGGCCAACCCGACGACCTTCAGCGAAGAGGTCTGGTTCCGCACGACCGTGGCCGGGGGACTGCTCATCGGCTTCGGCAGCAACCAGGTCGCCGTCTCCGGGCAGCACGACCGGCAGGTCTACATCAACACCGCCGGCCAGCTCGTCTTCGGTTCGTTCAACGCCACCACCCAGGTCGTCACCTCGCCGAACGCGGTGACCGACGGCGCGTGGCACCACGTCGTCGCGACGATGTCGGCCGCCACCGGCATGCGGCTGTACCTCGACGGTTCGCTCGTCGCCTCGAACGCCGCGTACACCACGCCGGAGAACTACACCGGGTACTGGCGGGTCGGGTACGACACGATCGCCAACTGGCCGGGGCAGCCGGCCAACTTCTCCTTCACCGGGTCCATGCGGTTCGCAGCGGTCTACACGTCGGTGCTCACGCCGGCCCAGGTCGCGAACCACTACGCCGCCGGTCGGTGATCCCGACGGTGTACTTGAACCCGACGTGGGACGCCGTGAACCCGAGCCGTTCGTAGAACCGGTGCGCGTCGACCCGGGCCGCGTCCGACGTCAGCTGCACCAGGCCCACGTCGAGCGTCGGAGCAGCCACGTCCGTCACCCAGCGCATCATCGCGCTGCCGATCCCGCTCGACCGCAGGTCGCTGCGGACACGGACGGCCTCGACGAGCAGCCGGGTCGCGCCCTGCCGCGCCATGCCGGGGATCCGCGTGAGCTGCATCGTCCCGACCAGCCGGTCCCGGTCCTCCGTCGCGACCAGCAGCGCGTTGGCGGGGTCCGTCACGAGCGCGTCGAGTGCGGCCGCATACCGGGGACGGTCGGCCTCGTCGGCAACGTCGCCGCGTCCGGCGCTGATCGGGTCGTCCGCCAGCAGGGTCATCAGCGCGTCGAGGTCCTCGGGTGCGGCTGACCGCAGCGTGACCTCGCCGGAGCGGGTGGACAGACGAACGGGCAGGGTGAGGTCGTGGAGCACGACCTCACCCTGCCCGATGCGGACCCGTCGGGGAAAGCGGGTCAGGGGACGATGTGCCCCGCGGCGGTCAGGATGCGGTACCACTCCTCGCGCGAGAGCTCGACGTCGCTGCCCGCGGCCGAGTCCCGCACGCGTTGCGGGTTCGTCGTGCCGAGGACGACCTGGAAGTGCGCGGGATGGCGGGTGATCCACGCGACGGCGATCCCGGTCGGGGTGACACCGTGCGCGGCTGCCAGCTCCTCGAGCACGTCGTTCAGCTCGGCGTGGTGCTCACGGTCGCCCAGGAAGACCCCGTCGAAGAAGCCCCGCTGGAACGGCGACCAGGCCTGCAGGGTCACGTCCGTGCGGCGCGAGTAGTTCAGGATGTCGTTGTCGCGGTCGATCGACTGGTCCAGGCCGCCCATGTTGGCGGACAGGCCCTGCGTGATGAGGTTCGCGTGCGTGATGCTCAGCTGCACCTGGTTGAACGCCAGCGGACGCGTGACCGACTTCTTCAGCAGCTCGACCTGCCCGGGGGTGTGGTTCGAGACGCCGAAGTGGTGCACCTTGCCGGCGGCGTGCAGCTCGTCGAAGGCCTTGGCGACCTCGTCCGGCTCGACCAGGGCGTCGGGGCGGTGCAGCAGCAGCACGTCGATGTAGTCGGTGCGCAGCGCGGTCAGTGACTCGTCGACCGAGGACATGATGTGGTCGTACGAGAAGTCGAAGTACGCGCCGTTCGCCGTGGGCCGGATGCCGACCTTGGTCTGCAGCTGGATCGCGGCCCGCTCGGCTGGCGTCAGCGACACGGCGGCGCCGAACCGTTCCTCGCAGCCGTGCCAGCCGCCGTACACGGCCGCGTGGTCGAACATCGTCACGCCCGCGTCGCGCGAGGCAGCGTAGAGCGATCGGATGTCCTCGTCGCTCATGTCGTTGATCCGCATCAGTCCGACGACGACGTCGGAGGCGGTCAGGTCCGTCTGTGGCAACTCCAGTGTCTTCACCCCACCGATCCTGCCAGGGGTGGTGGCCGCCAGCGGGGCCCTGCCCGTACCCGTCAGGAGCAGCCCCGTCAGGAGCTGCCCGTCAGGAGCGCAGGACGGCCAGTACGGTCGGTGCGGACCCGTTCCACGTCGCGGTCAGCGTCTCGCCAGCGGGCAGGGGCGTCCCGACGACGCGCAGGATCGTGAGGTCGTCGATGGTGGTGAGCGCTCCATCCGTCCGCGGGGTGACCGCGTGCACGGTCGGCGACGTCGCCGCGGAGCCACTGCCGACGGCCGTGCCGAGCACCGGAGGTGCCTCGCCCCCCTCGGCCGACTCGAGACGGGCTTCGTGCCCGCCGGTCGCGATCGCCCGGCGCAGGACGTCCGCGTACACGGGGTCGCCGGCCGCGTCGTACACCCAGCGCCGACCGAGGACGGAGTGCTCCATCTCGCACACCAGGAAGTCCTCGGCACCAGCAAGCGGAGCGCCGCGGTACGTCAGCGGGACGTGCAGGACCGGACCGCCGTCGACGTGCACCAGGTACGTCTCGACCCCGACCTGGCCGTCCGGGTCGTCGAACCGGAACCGCCCGTCCACCAGGACGTCCGACCCCGCTTCCACGCCGCTCCATGGCTGCGACGGCAACCAGCTGCCCATCGCCTCGGTCTTCGACGGACGGAGTTCGGCGTTGTGGATGACGGCCATGTCGCGAACCTAGTGGACGGAGAAGCCCCCGTCGACGGCGATCGACTGCCCCGTGACGTACGCCGACCCCGGTCCGGCCAGGAACACCGCAGCGGCCGCGAAGTCCTCCGGCAGCCCGTTGCGCCCGACCAGGGTCCTTGCCGCCAGACGCTCCACGGCGACCGGGTCGGCGCTGAGCCGCGCGTTCAGCGCGGTCGGCACGAATCCCGGCACCAGCGCGTTGACGGTGACCCCCTGCCCAGACCAGGCCTCTGCCTGGGACCGGACCAGGGCCTCCAGTGCGGCCTTGGAGACCCCGTACGCGCCGCTGGCGGCGAACGGGCGGTGCGCCTGCTGCGAGCTGATCGCGATGATCCGCCCGGACCCGCGTGCCGCCATGCCCGGAGCGAGCCGCTGTCCGAGCACGAACGGGGCGTCGAGGTTGACGGCCATCGTCGCGTCCCAGATCGACTCGTCGAGGTCCGCCATCGGCGGCCGCAGGTTGATCCCCGCGGAGTGCACGAGCACGTCGACGTCGCCGACGGCATCGGCGAGGGCGTGCGCGCCCGCACGCGTGGACAGGTCCGCGGTGATCCCTGCGGCCGAACCGCCGGCGTCACGGACGGCGGCCACGGTCGCATCGATCGCGCTGGTCGTCCGCGCCGCGATCACCACGTGCGCACCGGCGTCGGCCAGCGCGAGGGCGATCGCACGACCGATCCCGGAGCTCCCGCCGGTCACCAGTGCGGTGCGTCCGTCGAGACCGAAGAGCTGCTGCAGCGACATCCGGTCAGGCTAGCGACGCCCGTACGCTGGTGCGGTGCGCGACGACCTGCTCCCCGTGCTCGCCTGCCCCGTCTGCCGCGAGCCGCTCGCCCGCACCGGTGACGGGCAGGCCGGCTGCGCGACCGGGCACCGCTTCGACCAGGCCAGGCAGGGCCACCTCACGCTCCTGCCGGCGAAGCGCCGCGCACTGACCGCGGACACGCCGGAGATGGTCGACGCCCGCATCCGGTTCCTGGGCCGCGGGCACTACGCGCCGGTCGAGCGGGCGCTCGCCGCGGTGGTCGCGTCGGTGGATGCGCCGGGGGTGGTGCTCGACGTCGGGTCCGGCCCGGGGACCTACCTGGCACACGCGCTGCGCGCAGCGGACCGGAGGCTCGGGGTCGCGCTGGACTTGTCGGCGGTCGCCGTCCGCCGCGCGGCTCGGGTCGACCCGCGGATCGGCGCGGTCGTCGCCGACATCACCGAACGGCTGCCCGTCGTCGACGCGGCGGCCGCCGTCGTGCTCGACGTCTTCGCCCCGCGGAACCAGCGCGAGTACGCGCGGGTCCTGCACCCGGACGGCGTGCTCGTCGTCGTGACGCCGCGTCCCGGGCACCTGGTCGAACTCGCCGAGGCGACGATCAACGTCGACCCCGAGAAGGACCGCCGACTGCATGACTCGCTGACGCCGTCGTTCACGCGGGTGTCGTCCGAAGACCTGACGTGGACGATGGCGCTGTCCGCCGAGGACGTGCACGACGTGGTGCACATGGGTCCGAGCCACCACCACGTCGCGCCCGGGGCCGTGTTCGCGCCCGCGTCGGTGACGGCCGCCGTCACGGTGTCGACCTGGGTGCCGACAGGGGACGTCCTTCCTGGCGGATGACCGATCCGGTCCGCGATCGTCGGGGATCGCGAACCGGATCGGCCATCACGCAGTCGGAGCCTCGACGCTCAGCGCCCAGATGACGCCGAACTGGTCGCGCAGCTGCCCGGCCAGTGGCGACCACGCGGACGGCCCGAACGGCTGCCGGACCTCGGCCCCGGGGAGCAGGCCGTTCCAGGCGGCGGTGATCTCGTCTGCGTCCGTGCCGCTCAGGTACACGTACGAGGCGTTCGTGCCCTGGTCCCACGGCTGTCCGGGCCACACGTCGAAGGCCATCACGCGGATGCCGGAGGCGCTCTGCACCTGGCCCCACACGATGCGGTCGGCCCAGTCGGGTTCGTCGGAGGCGCCCATCGCGCCGTAGGTCATGGCGACGGCCTCGGTGCCGAAGGCCGCCGCGTAGAAGTCGAGGGCCCGGCGTGCGGAGCCGTCGAAGTTCAGGTGGGGTGTCGTGGTGATCGTCATGTGAGCGAGTCTGGCGACGGAAGCGGTCAGATCGTGACCGCTTCTCGACGGATACTGGATCCATGGCCGGCCCGTCCTCCCGCATGCTCGCGCTGCTCTCCCTGTTGCAGGTGCGCCGGGACTGGCCGGGGGATGTGCTGGCCGAGCGGCTCGAGGTCAGCCCGCGCACGGTCCGGCGTGACGTCGACCGGCTCCGCGCGCTCGGTTACCGGGTGCAGGCGCTCAAGGGGCCAGCGGGCGGCTACCGGCTGTCCGCGGGGTCCGAACTGCCGCCGCTGCTGTTCGACGACGAGCAGGCCGTCGCCATCGCGTTGGCCTTGGCGGTCGCACCGGCTTCGGGCGCGGACATCGCCGAGTCGGCAGCGCGGGCGCTCGCCGCGGTCCGTCAGGTCATGCCCGCACGGCTGCGGCACCGCGTCGACGCGGTCGACGTCGTGACGACGCCCGGCGCCATCGTCGTCGACCCGTCGGTCCTGGTCGCCGTCAGCGACGCGGTCCGGACCGAGCAGGTCCTGCGGTTCGACTACGCGTCTGCGCAAGGGCAGCCCGACAGTTCCCTGTCGCGTCGGGTCGAGCCGCACGCCGTCATCGCGCGGAACGGCCGCTGGTACCTGCTCGCGTGGGTGGACGAGCACCGGGACTGGCGGACCTACCGGATCGACCGGATCACGCCGAGGGCACCGACGGGACGCCCCTTCACCCGGCGCCCCGTACCCGGTGGCGACCCGGCAGCGTTCGTCGCTGCCCGGTTCAAGGGCTCGTCCGGCGCCGACGTCTGGCCGTGCCGGGGGACCGTCGACCTGCAGGTGGCCGCTCGCGTCGTCGCGCCGTACCTGGACGCGGACGCGGTGCTCGAGGAGACCGGGCCCACATCGTGCCGCCTGACGACGGGGTCGTGGTCGTGGACGGCGCTGATTGCGCAGATCGCCGGGCTCGACACCGACTTCACCGTCGTGGGACCGCCGGAGCTCCGCGAAGCGGCGCGGGCGTCAGCGAACCGCATGCGTCGGGCGGCGGGGCGTTAGGGATCCGTCAGGACCGGCATGGAGGTCCGGTGCCGGATCCAGCATCGGAACCGGCACCACACACGGTGCCGTCCACGGCACCCGCCGTGGAACCGATGAACTCCAGGAGTCCCACGTGTTCGACGTCTTCGTCGTCGCCGGTGTCCTCGCCGTGTTCGGCGTGGTGGCACTGATCGCCAAGGGGGTGGAGCGACTGTGATCGCGATCACCATCGTCGCCGCCGTCCTCGGCATCGCCGCGCTCGTCTACCTCGTCTGGGCGCTCGTGCGCCCCGAGCAGTTCTGATGGGCACCGCTTCGACGTGGGCCGGCATCGCCCAGGTCGCCCTGCTGGTCCTGCTGCTCGTCGTCGTCCACCGTCCGCTCGGCGACTGGATGGCGCGGCTGTACGAGTCGCAGCACCACGGTCGCGTCGAGCGCGGGATCTACCGCGTCATCGGCGTCGACCCCGACGCGGAGCAGTCCTGGCCCGCCTACCTGCGTGGCGTGCTGCTGGTCAGTGTGGTGGGCGTGTTCATCGTCTACCTGCTGCAGCGCATCCAGGTCGTGCTGCCCGGTGACCTCGGGCTGCCGGCCGTCGGTCCGTCGCTGGCGTTCAACACGGCGGTGTCGTTCGTGACGAACACGAACTGGCAGTCGTACTCGCCCGAGGCCACCCTGGGCTACTCGGTGCAGATGGCCGGGCTCGCGGTGCAGAACTTCGTGTCCGCCGCCGTCGGTCTGGCCGTCGCCGTCGCCCTGGTGCGCGGGTTCGCCCGACGTCGCTCCGGCACGCTCGGCAACGTGTGGGTCGACATCGTGCGCGGCACCGGTCGACTCCTGCTGCCGCTGGCGTTCGTCGCCGCACTGGTGCTCGTCGCCGGCGGTGTCATCCAGTCGTGGGGCAGCGGCACCGACGTCACGACGCTGGTCGGCGGCACGCAGCACATCCCGGACGGGTTCGTCGCGTCGCAGGAGGCGATCAAGGAGCTCGGCACGAACGGCGGCGGCTACTTCAACGCGAACTCGGCCCACCCGTTCGAGAACCCGCAGGCGTGGACGAGCCTGTTCGAGGTCTTCCTGATGCTCGCGATCCCGTTCTCGTTGCCGCGCACGTTCGGCCGCATGGTCGGCGACCGCCGTCAGGGGTACGCGATCCTGGCCGTGATGGGGCTGATCTTCCTGGTCTCGCTGTCGGTCATGTCGATCGCCGAGCTCGGCGGGGGCGGAGCGGCAACACACGCCGCCGGTGCCGCGATGGAGGGCAAGGAGGTCCGGTTCGGGATCCTCGGTTCCACCCTGTTCTCGACGGCGACGACGTCCACCTCGACCGGCGCCGTCAACGCCATGCACGACAGCTACACCCCGATCGGCGGGATGATGACGCTGCTGAACATGATGTTCGGCGAGGTCACCCCCGGCGGCGTCGGATCCGGCCTGTACGGCATGCTCGTGCTCGCCGTGATCACGGTGTTCATCGGCGGTCTGCTGGTCGGTCGGACGCCCGAGTACCTCGGCAAGAAGATCCGTGCCCGCGAGATGACCTTCGCCGCGCTCTACATCCTGGTCACCCCGACCGTGGTGCTGCTCGGGACCGCGCTGTCGCTCGTGATCCCGGGCGTCCGCGAACAGGTCCTCGGCACCTCGGTGTTCAACCCGGGCAACCACGGACTGTCCGAGCTGCTCTACGCGTTCACCAGCGCCGGCAACAACAACGGCTCGGCGTTCGGCGGGCTCACCGCGAACACCACGTGGATGAACACCGCGCTCGGCGTCGCGATGCTGCTCGGCCGCTTCGTGCCGATGGTGTTCGTCCTGGCGCTCGCCGGGTCGCTCGCCCGGCAGGACAAGGTGCCCGAGACCGTCGGCACCCTTCCCACCCACCGGCCGCTCTTCGTCGGCCTGCTCACCGGTGTCGCCGTCATCGTGACCGCGCTCACCTACTTCCCGGTGCTGGCACTGGGACCCCTCGCAGAAGGACTGTCATGAGCACCGTGACCTCCGAGTCGGAACCGCGCACCGCCGCGGAACCGGCCACCCGCTCGTCCGCCTTCGGACCCCGTCAACTGGTGGGGGGCCTCCCGGGCGCCCTGCGGAAACTCGATCCGCGCCTGATGTGGCGGAACCCCGTGATGTTCCTGGTCGAGGTGGGCGCAGCCCTGACCACGGCCGCGGCGTTCGTCGACGCGTCCGCCTTCACCATCGCGATCGCGATCTGGCTGTGGCTGACGGTGGTGTTCGCCAACCTGGCCGAGTCCGTCGCCGAGGGGCGCGGCAAGGCGCAGGCCGACACCCTGCGGAAGACCCGCTCGACCACGAGCGCCCGCCGTGTCCTGGACTACGACACCGCCAGTCCCGCCGCCACGGACAACGCGACCGAGGACATCGCCTCGGTCGACCTGGCCAAGGGCGACGTGGTGGTGGTCGTGGCCGGCGAGGTGATCCCGGGCGACGGCGACGTGATCGACGGCATCGCCTCGGTCGACGAGTCCGCCGTCACGGGCGAGTCCGCCCCGGTCATCCGCGAGTCGGGCGGTGACCGCAGTGCCGTCACCGGTGGCACCCGCGTGCTGTCCGACCGGATCATCGTGCGCATCACGTCGACCCCCGGCGAGACCTTCATCGACCGCATGATCCGCCTGGTCGAGGGCGCCGCCCGGCAGAAGACGCCGAACGAGATCGCGCTGAACATCCTGCTGGCGTCGCTGTCGATCGTGTTCGTGATCGTCTGCCTGACGATGCAGCCCATCGCGGGCATGGTCGGGTCGACGGTCAGCATCACGGTGCTCATCGCGCTGCTGGTCTGCCTGATCCCGACCACCATCGGCGCCCTGCTGTCGGCGATCGGCATCGCGGGCATGGACCGGCTCGTGCAGCGGAACGTGCTGGCGATGTCCGGCCGCGCGGTCGAGGCCGCCGGGGACATCACGACGCTGCTGCTCGACAAGACCGGCACCATCACGTACGGCAACCGTCGGGCGTCCCGCGTGGTGCCCGTCCCGGGTGTGACGGTGGGCGAGCTCATGGCGGCTGCGGCGTTGTCGAGCGCGGCCGACGGAACCCCCGAGGGCCGCTCGATCGTCGACCTGGCGGTGGCCGACGGCGTGACCGCGGGCCTGCCGGCCGGTGCGGTCGAGGTGCCGTTCACCGCGAACACCCGGATGTCCGGCGTCGACCTGACCGACGGCTCCCAGGTGCGGAAGGGTGCCGCTGCGGCAGTGCTCGCCTGGGCCGGAACCCCCGATGCCGGTGTGGTCAGCGCCATCGATGCCACCGTCGCCGAGATCTCCGACCAAGGTGGGACGCCGCTCGTCGTCGCCCGCCGAGCCCCGTCGGGCACGGTCGACCTGCTCGGCGTCGTGCACCTGAAGGACGTCGTCAAGGACGGTCTGGCCGAACGCTTCGGCGAGCTGCGCAGCATGGGCATCCGCACGGTGATGATCACCGGCGACAACCCACGCACCGCCGCCGCGATCGCCGCCGAGGCCGGCGTCGACGACTTCCTGGCCGAGGCCACGCCCGAGGACAAGCTCGCGCTGATCCGCCGCGAGCAGGAGGGCGGGAACCTCGTCGCGATGACCGGCGACGGCACGAACGACGCCCCCGCGTTGGCCCAGGCCGACGTCGGCGTGGCGATGAACACCGGGACGACCGCGGCGAAGGAGGCCGGCAACATGGTCGACCTGGACTCGGACCCGACCAAGCTCATCGACGTCGTCCGGATCGGCAAGCAGCTGCTCATCACCCGCGGGGCGCTCACCACGTTCTCGATCGCCAACGACGTCGCGAAGTACTTCGCGATCATCCCGGCGATGTTCCAGCTGGCCTTCCCCGGCCTGGCCGCGCTCAACGTCATGGGCCTGCACAGCCCCTCGTCCGCGATCCTGTCGGCCGTCGTGTTCAACGCGCTCGTCATCGTGGCGCTCATCCCGCTGTCCCTGCGTGGCGTCAAGTACCGCGCAGCCTCGGCGTCGTCGATCCTCGGCCGCAACCTGCTCGTCTACGGGCTCGGCGGCGTGATCGTCCCCTTCATCGGCATCAAACTGATCGACCTCGTGGTCGGTCTCCTCCCGGGGTTCTGACTCATGGCAACCAGCTCTCGTTCCTTCCTCCGCAGCACCGGTGTCGCAGTGCGGCTCATGGTCCTGGCAACCGTCGTGCTCGGCATCGCCTACCCCCTCGCCGTCTGGGGTGTCGGCCAGGCCGCCTTCCACGACCAGGCGAACGGCTCGATCGTGTCGCAGGACGGCACGCCCGTCGGGTCCTCGCTCATCGGGCAGTCCTTCACCGGCAAGCAGGCCGACCGGTGGTTCCAGTCGCGCCCGTCAGCCGCAGGCGAGCAGGGCTACGACGCGAACGCCTCGTCCGGCTCGAACCTCGGCCCGTCGAACCCCGACCTGACCAAGGCCATCGAGGCGCGCAAGGCCGCGATCGCCAAGGCCGACGGGGTGTCCGCCGCGGACGTGCCCGCGGATGCGGTGACGGCGTCCGGCTCGGGCCTCGACCCGGACATCAGCCCGGACTACGCCCGCCTGCAGATCGCCCGCGTGGCGTCGGCCCGCGGGCTGAGCGAGTCGGTCGTGCGGAAGCTGGTCGACGAGCACACCGAGTCGCGGCAGCTCGGCGTGCTGGGCGACCCTGCGGTGAACGTGCTCGAGCTCAACCTGGCCCTGGCGAAGGCCAGCTGACCGATCGCACCCCTGTGCGGACGTCGCGCCCCCGCACACCGGGGTGCGATGTCCGCACAGGGGTGCGACGCCACGCCCCGATCACCACACCACCGCACCGCACGACAACCCGCGAGAGGATGAGCACGTGAAGCGAGGGAAGCTGCGGGTCCTGCTCGGGGCCGCGCCCGGCGTCGGCAAGACGTTCACGATGCTCGAAGAGGGGCGCCGTCTGCGTGACGAGGGCCGCGACGTGGTCGTCGCCGTCGTCGAGACCCACGGCCGTGCCGCCACCGCCGCGCTGGTCGAGGGGCTCGAGCTCGTGCCCCGCCGCGTGGAGTCGCACCGCGGCGTCGAGCTGGACGACATGGACCTGGCTGCGGTGACCGCACGGCACCCCGACGTCGCCCTGGTCGACGAGCTCGCCCACACGAACGCGCCCGGAGGCCCGCACGACAAGCGGTGGCAGGACGTCGAGGCCCTGCTCGACGCGGGCATCGACGTCATCTCGACGGTGAACATCCAGCACATGCAGTCCCTGGGTGACGTGGTGCGCGAGATCACCGGCACCGTGCAGCGCGAGACCGTCCCCGATGCGGTGGTGCGGGCGGCCGACCAGATCGAGGTCGTCGACCTGTCGCCCCAGGCCCTGCGCGAGCGGCTCTCCGAGGGCCTGGTGTACCCGGCCGCCCGGATCGACGCGGCCCTGTCGAACTACTTCCGCCTGGGCAACCTGACCGCCCTGCGTGAGATCGCCCTGCTGTGGCTGGCCGACGAGGTCGACGACGCGCTGAAGCGCTACCGCGCCGAGCACGGCATCGAGCACCGGTGGGAGGCCCGCGAGCGGGTCCTCGTTGCGCTGACCGGCGGTCCCGAGGGCGAGACCCTGCTGCGCCGGGGCGCCCGCATCGCCGCCCGGTCCTCCGGCGGCGAGCTCGCGGCCGTGCACGTCACCACGAACGACGGCCTGCGCGAACGGCACCCCGGCGCGCTCGGCAAGCAGCGCGCCCTGCTCGAACAGCTCGGCGGGACGTACCACCAGGTGGTCGGCGACGACGTCCCGAGCACGCTGGTGCGCTTCGCCCGGTCGATCGACGCGACGCAGATCGTCATCGGCGTCAGTCGTCGCAGCCGATCGGCCGCAGCGCTCACCGGCCCGGGCATCGGCAACACCGTCATCCAGGAGTCCGGCGACATCGACGTGCACGTCGTCACGCACGAGCGCGCGGGCGGCGGCATCGCGTTGCCCCGGCTGGGCGGCAGCCTGTCGCGTGGGCGGGTCCTGGCGGCGTTCGGCCTGTCGATCGTCGTCGGGCCGCTGCTGACCTGGCTGCTGTCGTTCGGCACGGACCCCGACGCCATCACCGTCGACGTGCTGGCCTACCAGCTGCTCGTGCTCGTCGTCGCCCTGGTCGGCGGGATGCTGCCGGCCGTGTTCGCCGCGGTGCTGTCCGGGCTCAGCCTCGACTTCTTCTTCGTGCAACCGCTCTACCGGGTCACCGTCCAGCAGCCGTGGCACCTGGCCGCTCTGGTCATGTACGTCATCAGCGCGGTGCTCGTGAGCTTCGTGGTGGACCGGTCGGCGCGTCGCTCGCGGACCGCTCGTCGCGCGGCGGCCGAGTCCGGGCTGCTCATCGGCATCGCCGGCAGCGTGCTGCGCGGGGACGACGCCCTGCAGGCGCTCGTCGACCGCACCCGCGAGGCCTTCGGCTTCGCCGGTCTGCGTGTCCGGCAGGGGGACCTGGTGCCGGCCACGTCGGGGACGTTCGGCGATGCGCCGGACGCCACCACGAGCCTCCCGTCCGGTGCGGTCCTGGAGTTCGCGGGCGCTCCAGACGACCCGACCCAGCGCCGGCTGCTGCGCGTCGTCGAGCAGCAGATCGACGCGGCGGTCGAGCACCGCGAGCTGACCCGCACCGCGGTGGACGCCGAGCGCATCGCCGCGGCCGACCGGGTGCGGAGCGCGATCCTCGCCGCTGTCGGCCACGACGTGCGGCGGCCGATCGCGGCCGCCTCGGCCGCCGTGCAGACGCTCCGTGCCAGCGACATCGCCCTGTCCGAGACCGATCGGGAGGCCCTGCTCGCCACCGCCGACGAGAGCCTCGGCCAGCTCGCGGTGCTGCTCGGCGACCTGCTCGACGTCTCGCGGGTGCAGGCGGGGGTGCTCGCCGTCACGGCTGTGCCGCTCCCGTTGGAGACCGTGGTCGCGCCCGCCCTCGACGAACTGGAGCTCGGCCCCGAGGACGTCGACCTCGACCTGCCCGCCGAACTCCCGCCCGTGATGGCGGACCCGGTGCTGCTGCAGCGCGTCCTGGTGAACCTGCTGGCGAACGCGGTGCGGTTCTCGCCCGAGGGCACCAGCGTCCGCGTCGCCGCGAGCGCGTTCGGCGGCGGGGTCGAGCTGCGCATCGCCGACCACGGCCCCGGCATCCCCGAGACCCAGCGCGACGACGTGTTCCAGCCCTTCCAACGGCTCGGCGACACCGACAACGAGACCGGGCTGGGACTCGGACTGGCCCTGGCGCGCGGGTTCACCGAGGGCATGGGCGGCACGATCGAGGTCGACGACACCCCGGGCGGTGGGCTCACGATGGTCGTGCGGCTGCCGATCGCCGGGCACGTGGGAGTGGAAGCACGATGAGGGCCGGACCCCGATGAAGATCCTGATCGCCGACGACGACCCACAGCTGGTGCGTGCCCTCGGGGTGACCCTGTCCGCGCGCGGCTACGCCGTCGTCACCGCGCGGGACGGCCGCGCCGCGATCGACGCGGTCATCACCGAGCGACCGGACCTGGTGATGCTCGACCTGGGCATGCCGCGGCTGGACGGCATCGGGGTGCTCGAGGGCATCCGGGCGTGGTCGCAGGTGCCGGTGCTGGTGCTGTCGGGACGCACCGACTCGTCCGACAAGGTCGACGCGCTCGACGCCGGCGCGGACGACTACGTGACGAAGCCGTTCCAGATGGACGAGCTGCTCGCCCGGCTCCGGGCGCTCGGTCGTCGTCGTGCGACGGGCGGAGCGGATGCGGCACCGGCCGTGCGCATCGGGGAGCTCGTGGTGGACCTCGTCGCGAAGCAGGTCACCCCGCCGTCGGGTCCGGCGATCCGGCTGACCCCGACCGAGTGGCGGCTGCTCGAGGTGCTGCTGGCGAACCCCGACCGGCTGATGACGCGCGAGATGCTGCTCACCGAGGTGTGGGGCCCGTCGCACGGCACCGATTCGGGGTACCTGCGGCTGTACGTCGCGCAGCTGCGGCGGAAGCTCGAGCCGGACCCCTCGTCGCCGCGGTACATCGTCACCGAGTCGGGGATGGGCTACCGCTTCACGCCCTGACGGCGCGGGCGCCGCGGCGCGTGGTCACCGGCTGCCGACCCCGGTCGCGGCGAGCTCGGCGCGGGTGCGTGCCCCGCGCTTCCGCAGCAGGTTCGCCACGTGGTACTTGACCGTGTTGACGCTGATCCCGAGCCCGTCGGCGATCTCACGGTTGCCGACGCCCGTCGCCACCAGGCGCAGCACGTCCTGCTCGCGCGGGGTCAGGTCGTCGCCGTCGGAGAGCTCGACCGTGCTCGGGGCCGGGTCGAGCGGCAGTGCGATGTCGAGCACGGACCCCCACGCGGGCGTCGAGGCGACGTCGAGCCGCCCGTCGAGGGCGACGACCCGCTCGGCGATGGGGCGCATCACGTCGTCGTGCACGTCGAGCGTCCCAGCACCGTCGTCGCGCAGCTGCATGAGCAGGTTCCGGCCGTCGCAGTCCCACTGGATCCGGACACGGTGGGCCTCACCCGCATCGACGAGCGCGAGCACCGCGGTGCGGACGATCGCCCGGGCGGCGTGCGCGACGTCCCCGGGCAGCGCGCGGCCCGTCGCGGGCGGTTCGACGAACTGCACGTCGAGGTCACCGAACCGGACGAGTGGTCGCAGGTCGGCACGCAACCGCGAGAACGCCCCGGTCACCGGTTCGAGCAGGGCGCCGCGCTGACGATCCGTGACGGTGCGCAGGTCCACGAGCGCCGCCGAGGCGATCTCGACGGCCTCGGCCCGGGCGGCGGCGTCGCCCACCCGCGATGACCGCAGGACCGCGAGCACCGACTCCAGGGTCAGCGCGTGCCGGTCGGCTTGCTCGGCGACGGTCCGTGCGTGCTCGGCGGCGGCGAGGCGTCCGCCGGGGTCGACCCGGGCCTCCAGATCGGTCGTCGTGTCCACGCTCCGACCGTACGCGTCCCACCCGAGTGGGTGGGCCCACCCGTTCGGACGGGAGCCCTGCCGTGTCGGGTAGCGGCGCACACGAGCGGACAGGACGAGCCTTGTTGCATGTCCCACCCCACGGTCTCGACCTCCCTCGACGTCATCGTCCGCGAGCTCGACGACCTGGTCGCCGGGCTGCGCGACACCGACCAGGCGCCGTTCGACGGCGCCCTCGACCTGCTCGCCGACGCCGACCGGGTGTTCGTGCACGGCGCCGGCCGATCGGGTCTTGCGCTCCGCATGACTGCCATGCGACTCATGCACCTCGGCCTGCAGGTGCACGTGGTCGGCGAGGTCACCACTCCTGCGATCCGTGCGGGTGACGTCCTGCTCGTCGCGAGCGGCTCCGGCACCACGACCGGCATCGTGCAAGCAGCGAAGACCGCGTCGGACCAGGGCGCAAGCGTCATCGCGATCTCGACCACCGACGACTCGCCGCTGGCCGAGCTCGCCACCGTCACCCTCGTGCTGCCGGCCGCCACCAAGACCGACCGCTCGGGCACCGCATCGGCGCAGTACGCCGGCGGACTGTTCGAACAGGCGGTCGCGCTGCTCGGTGACGCGCTCTTCCACACCCTCTGGACCCGCGGCGACCAGTCCGCCGACGACCTGTGGCCCCGCCACGCCAACCTCGAATGACTCCGCTGAACCGAACGAAAGGCACCACCATGCAGCTCCAGTTCGCCATGGACACCCTGACCACCGAGCACGCCCTCGAGCTCGCCGCCGCGGCCGCGCCGCACGTCGACGTCATCGAGCTCGGCACGCCGCTCGTCAAGAGCGCCGGCCTGTCCGCGATCACCGCGATCAAGGAGGCCCACCCGGACAAGATCGTGTTCGCCGACCTCAAGACGATGGACGCCGGTGAGCTCGAAGCGGACATGGCCTTCAAGGCCGGCGCTGACCTGGTCACCGTGCTCGGTGTCGCCGGGGACAGCACCATCGCCGGCGCGGTCAAGGCCGCCAAGGTCCACGGCAAGGGCATCGTCGTCGACCTGATCGGTGTGTCCGACAAGGCCGCCCGCGCCAAGGAGGTCATCGACCTCGGCGCCGAGTTCGTCGAGATGCACGCCGGGCTCGACGAGCAGGCCGAAGAGGGCTTCACGTTCTCGACGCTGCTCGACGCCGGCAAGGAGTCCGGCGTGCCGTTCTCGGTCGCCGGAGGCGTGAACGCCTCGTCCGTCGCGTCGGTGCAAGAGGCCGGTGCGCGCATCGCCGTGGCCGGCAGCGCCATCTACAGCGCGTCCGACGTGGGCGCCGCAGCCGCCGAGATCCGCGCGGCCATCAAGTAACACCACCCACGACCGGTCTGGAGGCGCGACCCACCGCCGCCAGACCGGTCGCGGCCGTCCCGGCGCGGGCCTCGGTCGCGCGATCGGGATAGATTCCGAGGCGTGACCGTGGAACTCCGAGCGCTCGACGCCGACGACTGGCAGCGGTGGAGCCGGGTCCGGCGCGGCGCGCTCGCCGACGCCCCCGACGCGTTCGGGTCACGGCTGGTCGACTGGCAGGACGCCGCCGAGGATCGCTGGCGTGCACGGTTGTCGATCCCCGGTGCGCTCGACCTGGTGGCGTTCGACGGCGACCGGGCCGTCGGGATGGCGAGCGGCGTCCCCGTCGAGGGCGACCGCGCCGAGCTCATCTCGATGTGGGTCGACCCGGCTGCTCGCGGGCAGGGTGTCGCGGGGGCGCTGATCGACGCGCTGGTGCGATGGGCTGCCGGCGCCGGACGCACCGTGCTCGCGCTCGCGGTGATGCCGGACAACGCCCGTGCCCGCCGGGTCTACGAGCGCGCTGGCTTCGTCGCCCTCGACGAACCCGGGGACGTGCTGCCCGACGGTCGCCACGAGGTGCTGATGCGCCGCGACCTCCGCGCCGACCGCACGCTCGACGCCTACGAACGGGCTGCTGCCGTGTACGCCGACCGGACGAGCGCGGATCGTGCGGCGCTGGTCGACGACCTGCTCGCGCTCGTGCCCCGGGGTGCCCGTGTGCTCGAGCTCGGGTCGGGACCCGGCCGCGATGCGCTGGCGCTCGAGGCAGCGGGCCTGCGCGTGGATCGCACCGACGGCGCCCGGACGTTCGTCGAGCGACTCCGGGCCGACGGGCATGCCGCGCGGGTGCTCGACGTGCGCACGGGGATGTTCGGCAGCGGGTACGACGCCGTGTTCGCGAACGCCGTGCTGCTGCACGTCCAGCGGGACGAGCTGACCGGGGTGCTCCGACGCGCGCTCGTCGCCGTCCGGCCCGGCGGGGTCCTCGCGGCGACGGTCAAGCGCGGCGAGGGCGATGCCTGGACCACGGCGAAGGTGGACCGTGCACGGCACTTCACGTACTGGACCGAGGACGCCCTGACCCGGGTCGTCGCCGACGCCGGCTGGGTCGACGTCGACGTCCGCGAGACCACCGCCCCCGGGGCCGACGAGCGCTGGCTCACGGTCACCGCACACCGAGCAGAGGACCACCGATGAACCGAGCACTCCGTTGGACCACGTGGATCGTGGCCGTCATCGTCCTGCTGGTCGTGGTGTTCCTGGTCTGGGCGAACATCGTCATGCAGGGCACCCGGTCCGCGGCGCTGCAGGTGTGGCGCGACGACCGGGTGGCCGTCCGTGACGTCGGCGACTCCGTGCTGATGACCCCGACGGGCTCGGCGAACGGCGTGGGCATCGTGTTCATCCCCGGCGCGAAGGTCGACGCGTACGCGTACATGGACTCGTTCCGGCAGGTCGTGGCGTCCGGCACCACCGTCGTCATCACGAAGCCGACGCTGCACCTGGCGTTCTTCGACCTGCGTCCGATGTCCACGTTCGAGCGGCACGCACCGTCGGTCACCACGTGGGCGGTCGGCGGGCACTCGCTCGGCGGGGTCCGGGCGTGCCAGCTGGCCGATGACCCGGACGTCGCCGGGCTGCTGCTGTTCGGCAGCTACTGCGCGAACGACCTGTCCGGGTCCAAGGTCGACGTGCTGAGCGTGTCGGGCTCCCGCGACGGGCTGTCCACCCCGGCCAAGGTCGACGCCGCCCGTGTGCGGTTGCCCGAGGACGCGACGATGACCGAGATCCAGGGCTCGAACCACGCCGACTTCGGGGCGTACGGCGCGCAGCCGGGCGACCTGACGGCGACGATCCCGCGGTCCCAGGCGCGGGCCGAGATCAGCGCGGCCGTCGAGCGCTGGGTCGAGCAGCTCCGCGCCGGTGCCCTGAACTGATGCGCCGAGCCGTCCTGGTCCACCTGAACGGCATCCCGGCCAGTGGGAAGTCGACGCTCGCCGCAGCGTGGGTCGAGCGGCACGCGGCTGCGCTGCCGGTCGCGCTGGACATCGACGTGCTGCGGGGGATGCTCGGCGGCTGGCGGGAGCAGCTGCGCCCCGCGGGCTTGGCGGCGCGAGCCATGGCGACAGCCGCGATGCGTGCGCACCTGCGCGCCGGGCGTGACGTCATCGTCCCGCAGTACGTGCGTGCCGACGGGTTCGTCGACGAGCTCGCGGCGCTCGCCCACGACGAGGGCGCCGCCTTCGTCGAGTGCGCCGTCCGTGCCGACGCGGCTGCGGCCGACCGCCGCTTCGCAGCGCGCGCGGTGTCCGGGCCGACGGTCCACGGCGACCTGGGTGGCGACCTGATGGTGGACGTGTTGGCCGACCTGGAGGCCTTCCTCGCCACCCGCGTCCGGCTCACGTGGCTGGGTGGCCTGGACGACGCCACCGCTGTCGCGCTCAACGAACTCGACGCGGCCGTCGCCGCCGCGCGCTGACCCCGGTTCGGTCCACAGGGGAACGCGCTCGGGACACCACCGAACCGGCTCCCACGAGGCTGACTCATCGTCTCCGCATGGCACATGGTGACCACTGATGCGCCGAGCTCCGCGCGTCGTCGCCCTGACCGTGGCGATGCTGGTCGAAACGGTGCCGGGCTCCCGAACAGTGTCGAGAATCGCCGGCGACGACGCCCGGGCGCACCTCAGCGCCGCGGTCGGGCAGCTCCGCGCCGGCCCGCTGAACTGGCTGGGGTTCCGCAGATCGTGTGAACCCTCGCGGAGTGATATCGTCGATGATATCAACCGGAGGTGCAGCATGGTCTCGATCGTCATCCGTGATCTCGACGCGTCCGTCAAGGCGCGGCTCGTCGCACAGGCTTCGCAGCACGGCCGCTCGATGGAGTCCGAGGCGCGCGAGATCATCGCGCGGGGGACCGAGCCCAGGCACATCGGCGTGGCGCTCCTCGACGCCGTCCGCGCAGCCGGAGCCGTCGAGTCACTGCCCCTCCCGCCTCGTGACGACGTCGCACGCGTCGCTGACCTCGGATGATCGTCCTCGACACGAACGTCCTCTCCGAGCTGTTCCGACCGACGCCGGACGACGCGGTCGTGGAGTGGGTGACCACGCTCACCGGCAAGGTCGCGATCACGGCCATCACGGTCGCGGAGCTCCTCGCCGGGGTGCGCCGTCTCGATGACGGCAGGCGCAAGACCGCTCTCGGCCAGGCGATCGGCGGCGTCCTCGACGACTACGACGCGCGTGGCGCGATCCTGCCGTTCGACTCGGTCGCCGCGGAGCACTACGCCGACGTCGTCGTCGGCCGTCTCCGCGCGGGACTGCCCATCTCCACCGCCGACGCGCAGATCGCCGCGATCTGCAGGGCTCGTGCGGCCACCTGCGCGACCAGGAACACCAAGGACTTCGCCGGGACGGGCATCGACCTCGTCAACCCGTGGGGAGCCGGGGGAGCGGAAGTCGACGAACGCGGTCGGTGAACAACGATCCACAGGCGTGCGTCCGAGGCCACGGGCGGCCTGGAGCGGTCCTAGACTCGGCGCAGCACTCGTTCGACACCACTCCCTGGAAGGTGTGTCCATGACGTCGTCTGACCGACGGGCCCCAGCGCGCCTCGCTGATGCGCGCGCGCTCCTCTTCGACCTCGACGGGGTGCTGACGCCGACGGCCGACGTGCACATGCGCGCCTGGAGCCGGCTGTTCACGCCCTACCTCGAGCAGCACGGGGTCGCGCCGTACACCGAGCAGGACTACTTCGCGTTCATCGACGGCAAGCCCCGCTACGACGGCGTCCGCTCGCTGCTCGACGCGCGGGGGATCGACCTGCCGCAGGGCACCCCGGACGACGACCCCGACCAGGACACCGTCTGCGGGCTCGGCAACCGCAAGAACGCCGAGTTCACGGCCGAGCTGACCGAACACGGCGTCGAGCCGTACCCGGGGTCGATGCGGTTCCTGACCGCAGCGATCGACGCCGGGCTGTCCGTGGCCGTCGTGTCGAGCTCCGCCAACGCCAAGCAGGTCCTGCGCACCGCCGGCATCCTCGAGCGTTTCCCGGTGATCGTCGACGGCATGGTCGCGCGCCAGGACGGACTGGCCGGCAAACCCGCGCCCGACACCTACCTCGACGCGGCCAGCCGGTTCGGCCTGACGGCTGCCGAGTGCGTCGTGGTCGAGGACGCCACGAGCGGCGTCGCCGCCGGCCGGAACGGCGCGTTCGGCCTGGTGATCGGCGTCGACCGCGGTGCCGGGGCGGACGAACTCCGTGCCAACGGCGCCGACGTGGTCGTCACGGACCTGGCGGACCTGGTGGCCGAGTTGCCCCAGCCCGCCACGTCGACGACCTAGCCCGACCCGCCGGGCGCGATCCGTGCCTCCAGAGCGTCCCTGACCACTCCCTCCCACGGAGACCCCATGAACCCCATCACCTCGGACCCCCTCGACCGCGTGCGCTACCCGCTCGACGAGTGGGCGCTCGTCGAGACCGAGTACGCCCCCGACGAGCAGGGCGTCGCGGAGACGAACTTCGCGGTCGGCAACGGCTACCTCGGCCTGCGCGGCAACCTCGACGAAGGTCGCGGCGGCGTGCAGTACGGCACGTACATCAACGGCTTCCACGAGACCTGGCCGATCCGGCACGCCGAGGACGCCTTCGGCTTCGCCAAGACCGGCCAGACGATCATCAACGCGCCCGACGCCAAGGTCATCCGGCTCTACGTCGACGACGAACCGCTGGTGCTGGCCGAGGCGGACATCCTGCGGCACACCCGCCGGCTCGACTTCCGTGGTGGGTACCTGCTGCGCGAGACCGAGTGGTCGACGCCGTCCGGCAAGCGCGTGCTCATCCGGTCCCGCCGCCTGGTCTCGTTCACCGACCGGCACCTGGCGGTCATCGACTACGAGGTCACGATGCTCGACCACGACGCGTCGATCCTGCTGTCCAGCCAGATCCTCAACCGCCAGGACGTCGTCGACGAGTACCACGCCGGCATGCGCGCAGCGGCGACCGCGTTCGACCCGCGCAAGGCCGAGTCCTTCACCGAGCGCGTGCTCGAGCCGAAGCTCAAGCGGAACTCGGGCAGCCGGTCGCTGTTGGGTTACCAGGCGGCCAGTTCCGGCATGACCATCTGCGTCGGCGTCGAGCACCGCATCGAGACCGACAACGCGTGGGACGAGTCGTCGTCGATCGAGGACGACCTGGCCAAGCACGTGTACCGCGTGCACGCCAAGGCCGGGCAGCCGATCCGCCTGACCAAGAACGTCGTCTACCACACCTCGCGCGGGGTGCCGGCTCGGGAACTCGCCGACCGATGCGACCGAACGCTCGACCGCGCGCACGCCGAGACGGTCGAGGAGACCTTCGCCAAGCAGCGCACCTGGATGGACGACTACTGGGCGCGCAGCGACGTCGAGATCGCCGGGCAGCCGGAGATCCAGCAGGCGGTGCGCTGGAACCTGTTCATGCTCGCGCAGGCAACGGCCCGCACCGACGGCCACGGCATCGCGGCGAAGGGCGTCACCGGGTCCGGCTACGGCGGGCACTACTTCTGGGACATGGAGATCTACGTCCTGCCGTTCCTGTCGTACACGGCGCCGATCGTCGCGCGGAACGCCCTGCGGTTCCGCTACAACATGCTCGACTCCGCGCGGTCCCGTGCGCGTGAGCTCAACCAGCACGGCGCGCTGTTCCCGTGGCGGACGATCAACGGCGAAGAGTCCAGCGCGTTCTACGCCGCCGGCACCGCGCAGTACCACATCGACGCCGACATCGCTCATGCGCTCATGCAGTACGTGCGGGCGTCGGGCGACACCGAGTTCCTGAAGCGCGGGGCGATCGACATCCTGGTCGAGACCGCCCGGCTGTGGGAGGACCTGGGCTTCTGGCGCTCGAACGGCGACCAGAAGTTCCACATCGACGGCGTCACCGGCCCGGACGAGTACACGACGGTCGTCGACGACAACATGTACACGAACGTGATGGCCCGGGCGAACCTGTGGTTCGCGGTGAACGCGTGCCGCGAACTCGCGGTCGACGACCCGGAGGAGTACGCCCGCATGGTTCGGCGCACCGGGCTGAGCGAGGCCGAGGTCGTCGACTGGGAGCGTGCGGCCGAGTCCATGGAGATCCCGTTCGACCCGCACCGTGGCATCCACCCGCAGGACGCCCAGTTCCTCGACAAGGAACTCTGGGACCTCGAGAACACGCCCGAGTCCAAGCGCCCGCTGCTGTTGCACTACCACCCGCTGGTGATCTACCGGTTCCAGGTGCTCAAGCAGGCGGACGTCGTGCTGGCGCTGTTCCTGCAGGGGCACGAGTTCACCCCGGCCGAGAAGCGCCGCGACTTCGACTACTACGACGCGCTGACCACGGGCGACTCCACGTTGTCCGCGGTCGTGCAGTCGATCATGGCGGCCGAGGTCGGTTACCACGAGCTCGCCGAGCAGTACTTCCAGACGGCGCTGTACGTCGACCTGGCCGACCTGCACGGCAACACCTCGGACGGCGTGCACATCGCGTCGACGGGCGGCATCTGGGGCGGGCTCGTCAACGGGTTCGGCGGTATGCGTGACCACGGCGGCAAGATGTCGTTCAACCCGCGGCTGCCGGCGTCGTGGGAGCGCCTGACCTACCGCCTGACCGTGCGCGAGTCACGGGTGCGGATCGACCTCGAGCAGGAACGCATGACGTTCACGGTCGAGACCGGCTCGGGGTTCACGGCGTGGGTGCACAACCAGCCGCACGACATCCAGGCCGGTGAACCGACGGTCGTCGCGATCCCGCACCACGGGCCGCGCATGTCCGGACACGCCCCGACGACCAGCGACATCCAGGGCACCCTGCGAGCCGACGGGTCGGTCATCACGGCATCGATCCCGACGATCTCGCTGGAGCGCGAGCTGGAACCGGACGAGCAGACCGTCTGAGCGCCGACCGTCAGAGCAGCTTGCGCAGGGTGTTCGCGTTGCGGGTGGTCGTCGTGCGCCTGAACCGTGCGGCGCCGGCGCGCTTCGCGAACGTGGTGTCGGTGCTCGATCCCTTCGGGCACGACCAGTACACGACGCCGGGTCCGCGCTCGACCCGTTCGACCGCGGGGTCCAGGTCGAGGTCCGCCAGCAGGTCATCGAGCGCGGCGTCGTCGGAGCCGAACAGCACGTAGTCGTGCCGGTCCGGGGCCGAGGGGAACGGGAACCCGTCCACGATCGCGGCCAGGTCGTCGTGGGGGACGAGCACGATCCACGCGTCGTACCCGAACCGGTCGCGCAGGGCCTGCTCGACGTCGGCCTTCAGGCGACCCGGCTCGGCGTCGGCGCCGAACACCACGTTGCCGGACGCCAGAACGGTGCGCACGTCCGTGTACCCGCGCTCGGTGAACAGCGCCCGCAGGTCGGCAGACCGGATCGTGATCCCGTTGACGTTCACCCCGCGCAGCAGCGCGATCCACCTGGCCATGTCGCGACCGTACCGCGACGGCCCGACGCGCGTCGGGCCTCCTGGCCGTAGATCCACAACGAGTCTTGCGCAACATGTCTTGCGGACCTAGGCTCGCGCCATGGACAACGGACGCATCGACGACCCGGCGCACATGCGGGCCCTCGCGCACCCCACGCGGCTGCGCATCCTGGGGTTGCTCCGGGCCAGTGGTCCCCAGACCGCCGCCATGCTCGGCGAGCTGATCGACGAAGCACCGGGCACGATCAGCTACCACTGCAGCCGACTCGCTGGTGCCGATCTGATCGAACCGGCACCAGGCCTCGGGACCGATCGTCGCGAGCGGTGGTGGCGGGCCGTGCACGAGTCGTCGTCCTGGTCCCTCGAGGACGCGCTCGACGACCCGGAACGCTCGCTGGCCGTCAGCGCGCTCGACCGCGCGGTGGCCCGCACGTACGCCGCCAACTACGAGGCCTACGTCGACCGGGCGGCGACCTACGGACGCGAATGGGTCGCCGCCGGCACCAGCTCCGACCGGGTGGTCCGCCTGACGGTTGCCGAGCTCGCCGAGCTCGGCGCCGAGATGCACGCGGTGATGGAGCGGTGGCAGGCGGTCGGTGCTCAGCACGTCGAGGGCGACGGGTCCGAGCAGGTCGTCGTGCTCCAGCAGGCGTACCGATGGCCGCGCGTCTGAGCCCCCGCGGGCGGCTCCGTGCACTCCTGGCAGTGCAGGTCGCTTCGCGGATCGGCAACGTCGTCACCACCGTGAGCGTGCCGTTCGTGGTGCTCGCCCGTGGTGGGTCGGCGACGGACGTGGGCATCACGGCCTTCGTGGCGACGGTGCCGATCGTCCTCGGAGGCCCGTTCGGCGGGGCCCTGGTGGAACGCGTCGGGTTCGTCCGGTCGAGCATCGGGTCGGACGTCGTCAGCGGTGTCACCCTGCTCGCCATGCCGGTCCTGGCGTGGACCGTGGGGCTGCCGTTCTGGGCGCTGCTGGCACTGGTGTTCGTGAGTGGACTGTTCGACATGCCCGGGGAGTCCGCCCGCCGCGTGCTGCTGCCCGGGCTCGCGACCCAGGCGGGCGTGCCGCTGGAACGGGCGGTGGGGCACTTCGAGGCGTCGGCGCGGTTCTCCGTGCTGATCGGCGCACCGGTCGGTGGCGTCCTGGTCGCGGTCCTCGGTCCGCTGCCGGCGTTGGCGTGCACGGCGCTCGCGTTCGGCGCGGCCGCACTGCTGACGGCGCTGTTCGTGCGCGCTGCCGAGGTGCCCGCGGTGACCGCGGACGCTGCGGGACAGCCCACATCGCGCGGCTACTGGCGCGACCTCGCCGAGGGGTTCCGTTTCTGCGCCCGCGACCCCTTCTTCCGGCTGATCATCGCGCTGGTGCTCGTCACGAACCTGCTGGATGCGGCGCGGTCCACGACGCTGTTACCGCTCTACGCCGACGAGCGGCTCGGGGGAGCGCAGGCGCTCGGCTTCGTCACGGGGACGTTCGGTGGTGCGGCGTTCCTTGGCTCGGTCGTGTTCGGGTACGTCGCCCACCGGGTCCCGCGACGCATCACCTTCGTGGTGTGCTTCGTGCTGGCGGGCGGCCCCTCGCTGCTGGTGCCGGCGCTCGGCCTCGGGCTGCCGTGGATGCTGGTGGCGAGCGCGGTGTCCGGGCTGGCCGCGGGGTCACTCAACCCGATCCTGGGGGCCGTCGAGCTCGAGCGCATCCCGGAGCACATGCGGGCGCGGGTCTTCGGGCTGCTCGGCGCGGGGTCGTGGGCGGGGATCCCCCTGGGCGGGCTGCTCGCAGGGTTCGCCGCGCAGGGCATCGGCGTGTCGGCGACCTTCGCCGTGGTCGTCGCGCTCTACACGGTGGTGACGCTGGCACCGCTGACAGGAGGCGCGTGGCGGCTCATGGAGCGGCCGTCCGGCTCCGGCGAGACTCACCCTGGCGGACATGGTGCGGCTCCGGAGGAGCGCATCCTGTCCGCCTGACCGAGACTCGGCCCGCGGCCGACGGCCGACGGCGCGCGCAGCGCGCGCCGCGCGCGCAGCGCGCGCCGCGCGCGCCGCGCGCGCCGCGGCTCAGGACCAGGTGCGCGCGACGGTCCAGCCACCGCGGTCGGGGACGATGTCGAGCACCAGCGTCTCGCGGTCGTCGGCGGTCACCTGGAAGCGCCACCCCGCGGTGCGCTCGGGGGCGTGGGTGATGGCGGTGGGCAGGTCGGTGGGCGTGACGGTGAGCCGGGTCGGCACGTCGGTCACCCGCCAGCGGCGCCCCTGCCAGACGATCCGCACCGGCGTGCCGTGCTCCCACCAGACCGTGACGGCTGCATCGACGACGATCATCGGGTCCTCCTCGTTCGAACGTGTGTTCGAATGGTAGGCGTCCGTTCCGACAGCGCGCAACCGACATCACAACCGGGAGCGGTCCCCGGAGCTCTCGTGTAGACGAAGAGGCATGACGAACGACGCACAGGGTCCCGACGCAGCACACCAGGTCCCGGACGGGGTCTCCGACGCCACGGTCGAGGCCCTCGGCACGCTGTCCGCAGCGGTCGAGGCCATCGAGCACGCCCGAGGCCTGCTGTACGGCTTCCACCGGCTGACGGGCAAGGCAGACCTGGATCTGGGCGATGCCGTCGAGCAACTCCGGGCGGCCGGGCACACCGAGCTGGCCGACCGCATCGACACCGAGCTGATCGGCCGCAACGTCATCGCGGGACGATGGACGTTCCAGATCGTCGAGGACTACGACGACGGGTACTACGCGCTCGCCAAGGAGCTCGAGCGCACGGCGCGGGACGAGTTGGCCGAGGGGCGCCGCCACCTGCTCGAGGCGCGCATGAAGGAGGACCGGCGCACCGGTGGCCGACGCCACCACGAGGCGACGCCGGCCGACCTGCCGGAGTGACCCCGGGCCTCCGGGCCGACGCCGGGGGAGGCTGCGTCAACCGACGCCGAGCACGGCCTCCAGCGGACCACGCGCGAAGTACAGCAGGAAGCCCGCGGCGACGACGTAGAGCAGCCACGAGACCTCGCGGCCTCGGCCGGACAGGGCCTTGATGAGCACCCAGCTGATGAAGCCCGCGCCGATGCCGTTGGCGATCGAGTAGGTCAGCGGCATCACGACGATCGTCAGGAACGCCGGCAGTGCCGACCCGAAGTCGGTCCACGAGATGTCTGCGACCTGGGCGACCATGAGCGCACCGACGACCACGAGCCCCGCGGCGGCGACCTCGAGCGGGACCACCTGGGTCAGCGGCGTCAGGAACATCGACGCCAGGAACAGCAGTCCGGTGACGACCGAGGCCATGCCGGTCCGTGCGCCCTCGCCGATGCCCGCTGCCGAGTCGATGAAGACGGTGTTCGACGACACCGACGCGCCACCACCGGCGATCGCGCCGGCACCCTCGACGACGAGCGCGGCCTTCAACCGGGGGAACGTGCCGTCCGGGCGCGCGACGCCGGCGGCCTTCGCCAGACCGGTCATCGTGCCCATCGCGTCGAAGAAGTTCGTGAAGACCAGCGTGAAGACGAGCATCGACGCGGCGAGCGGCCCGATGCGGCTGAACGCGCCGAACAGGTCGGCGTGCCCGACGAGCGACAGGTCGGGGACGGCGAACAGCGCACTCGGCAGGCCCGGGGCGTTGAGGTTCCAGCCGGTCTTCGAGTCGACCGAGGTCGGCACGTGGAAGATCGCCTGCAGGATGATCGCGATGATCGTCGTCGCCACGATGCCGATGAGCAGGGCGCCCTTGACCTTGCGGGCCATGAGCGTGCCGATGATCACCAGGCCGATCAGGAACACGATCGTGGGCAGCGCGCCGACGGAGCCGTCCTCGCCGAGCTGCAGCGGGGGCGACGCCAGGCCGGAGGAGCGGACGAAGCCCGAGTCGACCAGCCCGATGAACGCGATGAACAGCCCGATGCCGACCGTGATCGCGGCCTTGAGCTGCGCCGGCACCGCGGTGAAGATCATCGTCCGGATGCCTGTCAGTGCCAGCACGACGATGACCACGCCGTTGATCACGACCAGCCCCATCGCTTCGGCCCACGTGACCTGGTGGACGACGCTGACGGCCAGGAACGAGTTGATCCCCAGGCCGGCGGCGATCCCGAAGGGCAGGTTCGCGATCAGCCCCATCGCGATCGTCATGAGCCCGGCGACGAGCCCGGTCGCGGCAGCGACCTGCGCGTTCTCGAGCCACCCGCCGGTGACGTCCTTGGCGGCCTGGTCGGCGCTGAAGCCACCGAGGATCAGCGGGTTGAGGATGACGATGTAGGCCATCGTCACGAACGACACGAGGCCACCACGGACCTCGCGGGGGATGCTCGATCCGCGCTGGGTGATGGAGAAGAAGCGGTCGAGGCCGGAAGCGACGCGGTTCCGGGGCGTTTCGGTTGTCTGCGGGGCGCTCACCAACGAAGTTTAAAGGAACCTGGGACCCGGGCGCGACGTACCCCGGGCTTCGTTCCCCGGATGTTCCTGGTGTTGGATGAGTGGGTGACCCAGCCCTTCGACCGTGTTCGTGTGGAGGCCGCGGTCCGCGAACTCCTGCTCGGCATCGGTGACGACCCAGACCGCCCGGAACTCGCCCGCACGCCCGCCCGTGTCGCGGACGCCTACACGGAGTTCTTCAACGGCATCGGCACCGACGCCGTCGCGATCACCCGGCAGGGCACCGTGCACGCCGAGGACGGCGACCGCGGCCAGCTCGTCGTCGTGCGCGACGTCCGCTTCCGGTCCGTGTGCGAGCACCACCTGCTGCCCTTCATCGGGGTCGCGCACCTGGCGTACGCACCGGGTGACGAGCTCATCGGCCTGGGGACGCTGTCGCGCGTGCTCGACACCGTCGCGTCGCGTCCGCAGCTGCAGGAGCGGCTCGGGGAACAGGTCGCGGGGACGATCGCCGAGGGACTCGACGCCCAGGGCGTGCTGGTCGTCCTCGACGCGCAGCACCAGTGCGTGACGACCCGTGGCGAGCGGCAGAGCGGCTCGACGACCGTGACCGTGGCTGCCCGGGGGACCCTGGCCGAGCCGGCCGCCCGCGCCGAGGCGATCGCCCTGATCAGCGCCCGCGGCAGTGGCCCGGGCATCGAGCACGACGGCCACGCCGACCCTGCCGGCCAAGCCGACCCTGCCGGCCAAGCCGACCCTGCCGGCCAAGCCGACCCTGCCGGCCAAGCCGACCCTGCCGGCCACGGCGGCGGCGCCGACCACACCGGTCAACCCGACCACGAGGCGGACGCATGACGACCGAACCGGCCGTGCCGAGCCTCCAGGCAGCCCCCGGGTGGGTCGTCCCCGTCCTGCGCCACCCGGTGCGCACGCTCGGCCGGCGCACCATCGACTTCGACCACCGCATCGCGGTGATGGCGATCATCAACCGCACGCCCGACTCGTTCCACGACCAGGGCGCCACGTTCGAACTCGACCGCGCCGTGGCGGCCGCCGTCCGTGCTGCCGAGCAGGGCGCCGACTGGGTCGACATCGGGGGCGTCAAGTTCGCTCCGGGCCCGGAACTGCCCGCGGCCGACGAGATCGACCGGGTGGTCCCCGTCATCGCCCAGCTGAGCGCCGAGTCCGACGTCATCATCAGCGTCGACACGTTCCGCGCCGACGTCGCACGGGCCGCGATCGAGGCCGGGGCGAACGTCGTCAACGACACGACCGGCCTGTCCGATCCGGCGATGGCCGCGGTGGTCGCCGACTCGGACGCGACGATCGTGATCACCCACTCGACCGCGCCGCCCCGCACGAAGCTGCCGGAGCCGCCGCACTACGACGACGTCACGGCCTCGGTCGTGGGCTTCCTGCGGGAGCGGGTCGACCGGGCACTCGCCGCGGGCGTCCCCGAGTCGCGGATCATCGTCGACCCGGGGCACGACCTCAACAAGAACACCGTGCACACGCTCGAGGTGACACGGCGTCTGCCCGAGGTCGTCGCGCTCGGCTACCCCGTGCTCGCCGCGGTGTCGAACAAGGACTTCGTGGGCGAGTCCCTCGGCCGACCGCGCGGGGAGCGGCTCTCCGGTTCGTTGGCGGTCGCCACGGTCAGCGCGATGCTCGGCGCGCGGATCGTCCGGATGCACGACGTGGCCGAGTCCGTCGACGCGATGCGGATGGTCGAGGCGACCCTCGGGTGGCGCGCACCCCTGGAATCGAGGCACAACACGTGACCCTGCTCCCCGCCCCGATCGCGGACCTGTCCGACGACGACGTGGTCGCCCTGTACACCGACGGTGTCGGCCTGGAGGCCCCGCCAGCGTCCGCCACGTCGGCCGGCGGCTGGATCCGGGTCAACTTCGTGGCCACCGCGGACGGCGCCGCCTCGACCGGCGGCGTGTCCGGCTCGCTCGGCGGTGACGACGACCTGCGCGTCTTCGAGCTGCTGCGTCGGTTCGCGGACGTGGTGCTCGTCGCCGCGGGGACGGTCCGCGACGAGGGCTACGGTCCGATGCGGCTGCGGGAGTCCGACGTCGCCTGGCGGCGGGCGCACGGCAAGCCCGACCACCCGGTGTTCGCGATCGTCACCGGGTCGTTGTCGCTCGATCCCGCGTCGAACGTGTTCACCGACGCGCCGGTGCGACCGCTCGTGTTGACCGCGGCGTCCGCGCCCGACGACCGTCGTGCGGCGTTGTCCGCCGTCGCCGACGTCGTGTCCTGCGGCCAGGAAACCGTCGACGTGGCGCTCGTGCGTGCGGCCCTGGTGTCGCGCGGGCTGACGGCGATCCACTGCGAGGGCGGCCCGTCCTTCCTGGGGGCACTCGTTGCCGCGGACCAGGTGGACGAACTCTGTCTGACGATCGACCCGTCGCTCGAGGGCGGTGCCGCGCCGCGCATCAGCACGGGATCCTCGCCCGAGCTGCGCCGGATGCGCCTGGCGCACGTGCTGCTCGGCGCGGACGACGTGCTGCTGACGCGGTACGTCCGCCGGTAGGGTCGGGCGCTGTGCTGCGCTGTGCTGCGCCGTGCTGTGCTGCGCCGTGGTGTGCTTCGCACCCCGGTGCGGCCATCGCGCCCCGGTGTCCGCGGGCGCGATGTCCGCGGGTGGGTGCAATGCGCCGTGAGTGTGCCCGGTAGGGTCGGGCGCGTGATCGACATCGTGGCGTCCGGGGTCCTGTTCGACATGGACGGCACGCTCGTCGACTCGACATCGGTGGTCGAGGGCGCGTGGGGCCGGTTCGGCGCCGCGCACGACATCGACCCGCGGACGATCCTCGCCTTCTCGCACGGCCGTCAGACCATCGACACGATCCGGCACTTCCTGCCCGACCTGCCGCCCGCCGAACAGCGACGGGTCGCCGAGGCGCTCGTCGCGGACGAGGTCGAGAACACCCGCGGCATCGTCGAGGTCCCCGGGGCCGCGGCCTTCGTGCGACGCCTGGTCGACGCCGGGGTGCCGGTCGCCCTCGTCACGAGTGCGCCGCGCGACCTGGCACTGAACCGGATGCGTGCCGCCGGGGTGCCGGTGCCCCAGGTCGTCGTGACGTCCGAGGACACCGGGCAGGGCAAGCCGCACCCCGAGGGTTACCTGCGCGGCGCCGAGCTGCTCGGGCTCAGCGCCGACCGGTGCCTGGCGTTCGAGGACGCCCCCGCGGGTGTCGAGTCCGCTCGCGCATCGGGTGCGACCACCGTCGTCGTAGGGGCGCTCGAGTCGGACGCCACGGTCGGGATCCCCCGGGTGCACGGGTACGACGGTGTCGAGGTCACGGTCGAGGGATCCGCGTTCCGCATCCGCGGCTGACCGGCACGGGGTGGGCCGTGCGGAGCACCGCCGGGCCGAGGGTGAGCACCCCGTCGGTCTCGGGGTCGCACCGCACCCCGCCCCGGCCGCGCATCCCCCGGAACGCCCCCGGTGCGATCTCGTGGTCCATCCACGCGCACGGGTTCGCCGCCCGGTAGCCGCGGAACCCGACGGGGCCGGACCCGGTGTCGAGCGAGAACGGCTCGCCACGCAGCGCCTCGACGTCGACGCCGCGCAGGAACACGTTGCGCCGGGTCGCGACGGGGTCGACCGTGACACCGAGGGCCCGGCCGAGGTCCTCGAGCGGCTCGAGTCCGATCACGGTCACCGACGCGTGCACGTGGGCGCGCGCCGCGAAGTACCGGTCGCCCACGATCCCGAGCCCGGCGCGCAGCTCGATGCCCTCGCGCAGTTCGTCCTCGTCCGCCGGCAGTGGTCCGTCGGCGGGACGGCCCTCGTAGCGGTGGCGGCGGGAGACCAGGAGCAGGGCGACCTCGACCCGGGTGACGTGCGTGAGGGCCGTGGACGCGACCACGTCGTCAGCTGCACCCATGCGCTCGACGGTAGTCGAGCCTCCCGTCCGGTGTGCCCGGGCATCCCCGTCCTGCCGTGTCCGATTCCCGCCAGTCGATGACGGTGGCGCGTGTCAGGCTGACGGCATGACCGACGCACTGCACGACGAACGACACCGCATCGCCGCCTCGCGCGACGCGCGGTTCGACGGGCAGTTCGTCACGGCCGTGCACTCCACGGGCATCTACTGCCGACCGAGCTGCCCGGCCCGCACGCCCCGGTCCAGCGGGGTCACCTTCTACCGCACCAGCGCCGCCGCGCACCTGGCCGGGTACCGCGCGTGCAAGCGCTGCCTGCCCGAGGCGACGCCCGGCAGCCCGGAGTGGGACCTGCGCGAGGACGTGGCGGGACGCGCCATGCGCCTGGTCCTCGACGGCGTGGTCGAACGCGAAGGCGTCTCGGGGCTGGCGGCGCGCGTCGGCTACTCGGAGCGACACCTCGGCCGGATCCTCACCGAGGAACTCGGCGCCGGACCCAAGGCCCTCAGCCGTGCGCACCGGGCGCAGACCGCGCGGACCCTGCTGACGTCGTCGGACCTGCCGATCGCCGACGTCGCCTTCGCGGCCGGGTTCGCGAGCGTCCGCCAGTTCAACGACACGGTGCGCGAGGTCTTCGCGGTCACGCCGACCGAGCTCCGCGCGCGCCGTCGCATCGCTCCGACGCTCGACGGAGGCCTGCACGTGCACCTGCCAGCCCGTCCGCCGTTCGACGCGCAGGGGCTGCTCGACTGGCACGCGCTGCACGCACTGCCGGGGCTCGAGCAGGTACAGGTCGGTGACGACGGTGTGGTCACCGCGTACGCGCGGCTGGTCGACCTGCCAGGAGGCCCGGGCTGGTTCCGCGCATCGGCTGCGGTCCCCGACCGGGCCGGCCGGGGCTCCGGGATCGACCTGGTCGTCCGGGTCACGGACCTCAGCGACCTGCCGACCCTGGTGGCGCGGGTGCGGTCCCTGTTCGATCTCGATGCCGACCCCGTGGCGGTCGACACCGTCCTGGGTGGTGTCCCGGTCCTCGCGCCGGCGGTGGCGCGGGTGCCCGGCATCCGGCTACCGGGGGCGGTCGACGCGCACGAGGTCGTGTTCCGCACCCTGATCGGGCAGCAGGTCTCGGTCGCGGCGGCCCGCACGGCACAGACCCGCCTGGTCGCGGCGCTCGGCGTCCCGGTGCCCCCATCGATCGCACCGGACGGCCTGCTGTTCCCGTCCGCCGACCGCATCGCGGCGGACGGCGCCACGGTGCTGCGAGGACCCGCGGCCCGCGTCGACACCATCCTGCGCGTGGCGGCCGCACTGGCCGACGGATCGCTCGTCGTGCACGGCGGGCAGTCGCTCGACGAGCTGCGCGCCGGGTTGCTCGCCGTCAAGGGGATCGGGCCGTGGACGGCCGACTACGTCGCGCTCCGCGTGCGGCACCATCCCGACGTCTTCCTCCACAGCGACCTGGCCGTGCGCAACGGTGCACAGGAACTCGGCCTGCCCGGAACCGCGCGCGAGCTCTCCCTATGGTCGGAGCAGGTGGCCCCCTGGCGGAGCTACCTCACGATGCACTGCTGGCGGCCGATCGTCGACCGCGCCACCGCCGCTGCTCGCGCTGCCCACTCGACCACCCGGAAGGACACCCCATGACCGACGCCGTGATCTCCACACTCCAGACCCCCGACGGGTCGTTCACCGTGCTCGAGGACGACCAGGGCCGGGTCCTCGCCTCGGGCTGGACCGACTCGTTCGACCGGGTCGTCGCGCGCATCCCCGCCCGGCACCGACCGGTCACCATCACCGAGGGGACGGTCACCTCGGCCGACGCCGTCGACGCGTTCTACGCGGGCGAGATCGAGCACGCCATGCAGGTGCCGGTCCGGCAGGTCGGCACCGAGTTGTTCGAAGCCGGGTGGCGGCAGCTCCGGCAGATCCCCGCCGGCTCGACGCTGACGTACACCGAGCTCGCGGCGGCGATGGGGCGCCCCGACGCCGTCCGGGCAGCAGCGAGCGTGTGCGCCCGGAACGCTCCGGCGCTCTTCGTCCCGTGCCACCGCGTGCTGCGCTCCGACGGGTCGCTCGGCGGGTTCGCATGGGGGCTCGACGTCAAGCGCTCGCTGCTCGAACACGAGTCGGTCCAGTCGGACACCCTCGTCTGAGCAGGGCGTCCGCTGACCGCACGCTGTGTCTGCCCCTGGAACCGGGGGGAGACGTCCCAGGTGTGGCCTGTCACACTCGTCACAACCGACGACCGCGCGGTCCGGCCCCCAGGGCTCGATGCACCGCGGACGTATCCATCCTGAAGGACCCCATGACCGCTCCAGTCGACCGAACGGTCGTCTCCGCCGACGGCACCGTCCTTGCCGTGTCCGAAGCGGGTGCGGGTCCAGCGGTCGTCATCGTCGGCGGGGCCTTCCACCACCGCGGCACCCCGTACGTCGACCGGCTCGTGGACCTGCTCGCGGCGGACCACCGGGTCATCACGTACGACCGACGGGGCCGCGGCGCCAGCGGTGACAGTGACACGTGGGCGATCGAGCGCGAGTCGGACGACTTCCGTGCCGTGGTCGAGAGCGCCGACGCGCCCGTCACCACGATCGGCATCTGCGTGGGCGTCGGGGTGGTCCTGCACGGCATCGCCGCGGGTGCCCCCGTCGACGGCGCCGTGCTGTGGGAACCGCCGTACCGCGCCAGTGTCGACCCGCATGCCGAGGACGTCGTTTTTGCCGACGTCCTCGACGAACACGTCGCCGCCGGCCGTCGTGGTGCTGCCCTCCGCGCCTACCTCGCCCAGGTGATCGGCATGCCGATGGGGCAGATCGCGGGCCTGCGGCTGAAGTCCGGCCTGTGGCGCACGCTGCTGGCCGACGCGCACGTGCTGCCGCGCGACGTCCGGATGCTCAACGGCCTGGCCATCCCCGAGCGGGTGCTGGCCTCGGTCGGGGTCCCCGTGCTGGTGGCGTCGGGCACCGAGTCGCCGGACTGGATGGCCCCCGCGTCACGCGCTGCGGTCGAGGCGATCCCGGGTTCGGTGCACGTCACGGTGCCCGGGCAGGCCCACGTGCCCGATGCCGAGGTGCTGGCGAGCCTGCTCGACCGGGCACGGACCGCGCAGCACTGACCCGCAGGGACCCTCGGGTTCGGGGCTGCCGCGCCGGGTCCGGCCCGGGGTGCGAGAGGATGGCACCGTGACCGCACCCCGACTCGGACTCCTGCTGGACGTCGACGGCCCCATCGCCAGCCCCGTCTCGCGCACCATCGCGATCCCCAGCATCGTCGCCGACCTGGTGGCGCTCGCCGCCGAGGGCATCCCCGTCGTCTTCAACACCGGACGGAGCGACGCCTTCATCCGCGAACAGGTGGTCGGGCCGCTGCTGGCCGGTGGCCTGGCTGCGGGCGGGCGGGTCCACGCCGTGTGTGAGAAGGGCGCCGTGTGGTGCTCGATCGGCCCGCAGTACCCCGACGGCATGGGCGACCTGACCGTCGCCGAGGACCTCGCCCTGCCCCGCGACTACGCCGACGAGATGCGCGAGCTCGTCCGGACCGACTACGCCGACCTGGTGTTCTTCGACGAGACCAAGCGGGCGATGGTGTCGATCGAGCAGCGCGTCGAGGTGCCGAACGCCACGTACCTCGAGCGCCAGCCGGGGTTCGACGCGCTCGCGATGGCGGCCCTCGAGCGCCGCGGTCTGGGTGTCCGCCGGCTCGACGACGTCCGCCCCGACGCCGACGGTGCGGTGCAGTGGCGCATCGACCCGACGATCATCTCGACCGACGTCGAGTCCGACCGCAGCGGCAAGGACCTGGGGGCCGAGCGGTCCCTCGAGCTGCTGGCCCAGGACGGCGAGCTCCCCGTTGCGTGGCGCACGATGGGCGACTCCCGCAGCGACTACGCGATGGCCGACTGGCTGCACGCGAACGGGCACCAGGTCGCGCACGTCGACGTCCGGCCGGCCGACGGGGTCCCCGAGACGCCGTACCCGGTGTGCACCGCCCCCGAGGGCGTCATCCACGACGAGGCGGGCGCACGGTTCCTGGCGGACTGGCGCGCCGGGCGCAGCTGAGCCGGCCGCAGCTCTGCCGGCACCGCTCAGCCGACGCGGGCGAGCCGGCCACCTGCCGGGCCGGGGGCCACTCGTCGTGCAGGCACCGGGCCTCCCGTCCGGTTCCCGTTCCGTTCCTGCCGCTTCCGCCGCGGAACCACCGTCCGGGTGGACGCGTTGCGTGACACGGTGGTACACCAGTACCCTTCCGTGGTCCACCGCCAGCCGATGACGGGATCCACCCCATGGCAACGAAGCTCCGCACGAAGTCCATCGAGGCCTCGCTCGCCGACGCCGACGAGCAGGGTCGCTCGCTCAAACGGTCGCTGAAGACCTTCGACATCGCCGCGATGGGCATCGCGGTCGCGGTCGGTGCCGGCATCTTCTCGGTCGGCGCGAACGCCGCCGCGAACTTCGCGGGCCCCGGCGTCATCGTGTCGTTCCTGCTCGCCGCGGTCACGTGCGGCCTGGCGATCATGTGCTACGCCGAGTTCGCCTCGACGATCCCCGTCGCCGGGTCGGCGTACACGTTCACCTACGCCACGATGGGCGAGCTGCTCGCCTGGATCGTCGGGTGGGACCTGATCCTCGAGACCCTGACGGCCAGCGCCGTGATCGCGAAGTACTGGGGGATCTACCTCAGCACCGCGTTCGACGTGTTCGGCATCACGCTGCCCAGCACCATCGCGATCGGCCCGGTCGGCTTCACCTGGGGCCCGGTGCTCATCGTCGGCGTCTTCACGGCGCTGCTCGCGTTCGGCACCCGCCTGTCGTCGCGGGTCTCCGCCGTGATCACGGTGATCAAGGTCGCGATCGTCCTGTTCGTCATCGTGGTCGGCGCCTTCTTCGTCAAGGCCGCGAACTTCACGCCGTTCATCCCCGCCGCCGAGCCCGCGAAGGGTGCCGAGGGCAGCGTCTGGACCCAGTCGCTCGTGTCCTTCGCGACCGGGTCCGAGCCCGCGCAGTACGGCGTCTTCGGGCTGCTCGCCGCCGCCTCGCTGGTGTTCTTCGCGTTCATCGGCTTCGACGTCGTCGCCACCAGTGCCGAGGAGACCGAGAACCCGCAGAAGACCCTGCCCCGCGGCATCTTCATCGGACTGGGCATCGTCACGCTGCTGTACGTCGGCGTGAGCATCGTCATCACGGGCATGGTGTCGTACAAGCAGCTCGCACAAGAAGAGGCACCGTCCCTGGCGTCGGCCTTCGACATCGTCGGACTGCCGTGGGCCGCGGGCATCATCGCGATCGGGTCGCTCATCGGCCTGACCACGGTGGTCATGGTGCTGCTGCTCGGCCTGTCCCGCATCGTGTTCTCGATGAGCCGCGACGGGCTGCTGCCCCGCTGGTTCTCGGTCACGAACCCGAAGACGCAGACGCCCGTCCGGGTGCAGCTCATCGCCGGGATCGTGGTGGCGGTGCTCGCCGGGTTCACGCCGGTCGAGAAGCTCGAGGGCCTGATCAACATCGGCACGCTCTCCGCCTTCGTGCTCGTGTCGATCGGCATCATCGTGCTCCGTCGGACCCGCCCGGACGCGCCGCGCTCGTTCCGTGTGCCGTGGTCGCCCGTGATCCCGATCCTGTCGGCGGTGCTGTGCTTCTGGCTGATGCTCAACCTCGAGGTCGAGACCTGGGTGCGCTTCGTCATCTGGCTCGTCATCGGGTTCGCGATCTACTTCGGCTACAGCCGCCGCAACAGCCGGGTCGGGCAGTCGATGCGGTAGGTGCGAGTCCTCGCGCAACGGAAAGCAGCTCGAACAACCGGTCGCGGTGGTTCGAGCTGTTTTCCGTCGTGCGGGCGGCGGCCGGTCAGGCGCCGACGACCAGCAGGACGCCGAAGGCGAGCATCACCACGGCGACGCACGCGTCGAACACCCGCCAGGTCACCGGTCTGGCGAAGAGCGGTCGCAGCAGCCGGCCGCCGAACCCCACGGCGCTGAACCACAGGCAGCTCGCGGCGACGGCGCCGGCGGTCCACCACCAGCGGTCGTCGATGCCCTGCTGGTTCGCGACCGAGCCCAGGAACACCAGCGTGTCCAGGTACACGTGCGGGTTCGCCCACGTGAAGACGAGCATGGTCAGCACCGCGGCGCGCATGGCCGGGGCGGTCCGGACGGGAGGCCCGGTGACCGTCGACCGCGCGGGCTCGGCTGCGTGCGCGGTGGCGGACGCGTGCGCGGTGGGCGCGGCCGCGCTGGCGGACGCGTGCGCGGTGGGCGCTGCCGCGCTCGTCGTCGCCGTCTTGTCGGGACCGCACCCCGCCACGGACGTCGCGCCCGCAGGCATCGGGGCGCGATGTCCGGCCGGGGGTGCGACGTCGGCGACCCCGTCGTCCTCGACGGCGACCCGGATCGCCTCGCCCGACGGGCGCAGCGCTCGCCGGGCAGCCAGCACGCCGTACGTCAGCAGGAACGCCGCGCCGACGAACCGGATGACGACGAGCGCCACCGGGAAGCGCTCGACCACGGCCCCGACACCGAGCACGCCGGCCACGATGAGCACGGCGTCCGACACGGCACACACGAGCACCGCGGCGGCGACGATCCGCACCCGGGCGCTGACCGCCAGGCGGAGCAGGTACGTGTTCTGCACGCCGATCGCCACGATCAGGGCCAGGCCCGTGCCGAGGCCGGACAGTAGGGGGAGCAGCGCGTTCACGATCTGACCGTACGACGCCGCACTGATGCAGTACAGCTCACGTTCCTGTTGCACCGTAAGCTCAGCTCATGCTCCGCCTGCAGCGCGAACACCTCGAGACCCTGGTGGCTGCCGTCGACCTCGGTACGTTCGACGCCGCGGCCCGGGCCCTGTCGATCACGCCGTCGGCGGTGTCCCAGCGGGTGAAGGCGATGGAACTGCAGGTCGGGCGGGTCCTGCTGCAGCGGACGACCCCGATCGCGCCGACCGCGGACGGCGCGGTCGTCCTTCGCCATGCGCGGCAGGTGCGTCTGCTCGACGACGAGACCGCGCGGTTGCTCGGCGAGGGCGAGTCGGGGAGCGACACCGTCCCGTCGATCCCGCTCGCGGTCAACGCGGACTCGCTCGGGACCTGGTTCCTCGATGCCCTGGCGCTCGTCCGGGCCGACACCGAGGTCGTCTTCGACCTGCACCGCGAAGACCAGGACCGCACCGCCGAGCTCCTGCGCTCCGGCACGGTGATGGCCGCGGTGACCGCCGAGTCCGATCCCGTGCAGGGGTGTTCGTCGGTGCTGCTGGGCGTCGACCGGTACCGCGCGGTGGCATCACCCGCCTTCGTCGACCGGTACCTGGCCGATGCGGACACCGAGCGGCGGATGGTGCAGCGCCTGGACCGGGTGCCGCTCGTCGACTACGACCACGACGACGACCTGCAGCAGGGGTTCCTCCGGCGGGTGGTGGGCCATGCCCCGCGCGCGCCGCGGCACTTCGTCCCGACGTCGGCCGACTTCGCCCGAGCCGTCACGCTCGGGTTCGGGTGGGGCCTGTTGCCCGAGGCGCAGTGTCTCGCAGGGCTCGGCGACGGCACCCTGGTGGAACTGACCCCGGGCCGGCGGGCGGACGTGGCGCTCTGGTGGCAGCGCTGGAACCTGGCGTCACCGTTGCTCGAACGCGTGACCGACGCTGTCCGGACCACCGCGCGGGAGCGGCTGCACCAGGCGGGCTGACGGCCTGGGCAGTTGTGCGACCGTCGCCGTCGCCGTCGCCGTCGCCGTCGCCGTCGTCGTCGCCGTGGCCGTGGCCGTCGTCAGGCGCTCGCGCGCCACCGCAGTCCGTCGACCAGCAGGCCGACCAGGTGCTGGCTCTGCTCGACCGTCGGTGCCCCGTGGCACAGGTCGGCCACCGCGCGCAGCAGCTGCGGCGCATCGAGGTCGTTCTGCACGGTTCCGGCTGCCGACGCCGCGTCGAGCAAGCCCGTCAGTGCGCCGCCGAGCCGTTCCATCAGGTACGGGTGCAGCCCTTCGAACGCCGGGTCGCCGGACTGCAGCGCTGCCGCGAGCCCGCGCTTCGTCGCGACGAACTCCGTGAACCGCTGGAGCCACAGCGCGAGTGCCTCGTCCGGGGCGTGCGCAGCGCTGAGTTCGGGGGCGGCATCGGCGCATGCCTCGACCGCCTGGTGGAACACGGCGACGACCAGGTCGGATCGCTGGGGGAAGTGCCGGTAGAGGGTGCCGACGCCGACTCCCGCCCGGTCGGCGATCCGTTTCGCGGGCGCATCGACGCCGTCGTCCGCGAAGACCTGGCGTGCGGCATCGACCAGGGCATCGAGGTTGCGACGGGCATCAGCGCGCACGAGTCCTCCAGATCGGGGTTGCGGAAACGGAAAGCCATTCCGTAAAGTTCTGGAAGAGCGTTCCGCTTCGGTCCACCATACGGCACCGCGGATCGGGACGCCAACGACAGGAGGCACCATGCAGTACCGCACCCTCGGCCGGACCGGAATCCAGGTCAGCCCCATCGCGCTCGGCGCCATGATGCTCGGCACCGACGGCCGCATCGGCAACGGTGACGAGCAGGACTCGATCCGCATCGTCCACCGTGCCCTCGACGCCGGCATCAACCTCATCGACACGGCCGACCGGTACTCGCAGGGCGGGTCGGAGGCCCTGCTCGGCACGGCGCTCCAGGGTCGCCGTGACGACGTGGTCCTGGCCACCAAGTTCAACGGCCCGATGGGCGATGACCCGAACCAGCGCGGGAACTCCCGCCGCTGGATCATGCGCGCGGTGGAGGACTCGCTCCGTCGCCTGCAGACGGACCACATCGACCTGTACCAGGCGCACCGGCCGGACGACACCGTCGACCTCGAGGAGACACTGTCCGCCCTGACCGACCTGGTCCGCAGCGGCAAGGTCCGGGCGATCGGCACGTCGGACTTCCCGGCGTCGATGCAGGTGGAAGCGCAGTGGACGTCGGAACGCCGCGGTCTGGAGCGGTTCCGCACCGAGCAGCCGACCTACTCGATCCTCAACCGTGGCATCGAACGCGAGGTCCTGCCGGTCGCCCAGCGCTACGGCATGGGAACCCTGGTGTGGAGTCCGCTGGCGGGCGGCATGCTGACCGGTCGGTTCCGTCGCGGGCAACCGAGCGACCTGGCCCGGGTCGGCATGTTCCAGCACAACCAGGACGAACGCCGCATCGACGCCGTCGAGCAGGTCGTCGCCCTGTCCGAGGAGACCGGCATCCCGATGACGCACCTGGCGCTGGCGTTCGCGACCGCCCACCCAGGGGTCACCAGTGCCCTCATCGGTCCACGGTCGATGGAGCAGCTCGACGACCTGCTCGCCGGAGCCGACGTGGTGCTGTCCGACGAGGTCCTGGACCGCATCGACGCGATCGTCCCGCCGGGCACCGACGTCGGACGACTCGACCAGCAGTACGCCCCGCCGGCGGTGCTGCGGCCCGAGTTGCGCCGTCGCCCGCTCGCGGCCCGCGCAGCCACGGTCTGACGCCGGGCACTGGGCTTCCCCCGGCCTGTGCGAGGTCGATTGCCCCGTGCCGCCCTGTTGCCCCGCACGCGACAACCAACCTCGCACCGGTCGCGAACCTCGCACCGCGCAGCCACGGGCGCGGACGCGTCAGGTCTGGCAGCGCGGACACCAGTACGTGTCGCGCAGGGTCAGGTCGGACTCGCCGAGTTCGCCGTACCGGATCGGCGTCCGGCAGCGCAGGCACGGCCTGCCGCGCCGGTTGTAGACCCAGAAGCGCGACCCCGGCCGGTCCACCCCCGTCGTCACGCGGGCGCTCCGGTCGCGGTTCGTCAGGATCAGTCGGTGGGCGAGGGTGATCATCCGCGCCGGGTCCTCGACCTGCCTGACCGGTCGGGTGGGCAGCACGCCCCGCAGGAAGCAGAGCTCGTTCCGGTAGACGTTGCCGAGGCCAGCCAGGACGCGTTGGTCGAGCAGCGCGAGCCCGACCGGTCGTAGCGGGTCGGCGGTCAGGTTGGCGAGCGCGAGTGCGGGGTCCCAGTCCGGGCCGAGCAGGTCGGGGCCGAGGTACCCGACGATGTCGCCCTCGTCTGCCCGGGGCACGACCTCGAGCACGCCGAGGGTGAAGCCGACCGTCGACACGTCCGCGGCGTCCAGCACGGCCCGGGCCTGGTGCGCGGGACGTCGCCAGCGGTCACCCGGCGCGTAGACGTCCCACCGGCCCTCCATCTTCAGGTGGGAGTGCACGGTCAGGTCGCCGATGCGGTGCAGGATGTGCTTGCCGCGGGGCACGACCTCGTCCACGGTGCGTCCGACCAGGTCGAGCGTGGCGAACGCGGGCACCCGGAAGTCGCTGCGCGTCAGGACCTTGCCGGCCAGTGCGGTGTGCAACCGGTGCGCTGCCCGGAAGACGGTGTCGCCCTCAGGCACGCAGGCGCACCCCCTGCGGTGTCGCCGCGAACCCGGCGGCGCGCAGGGCATCGCCGAGCGGGGACTCGAGCACGAACACCCCGTCCACGCGTTCCACCGAGAGCTTGCCCAGGCCGCTGCGCACCGTGGCGGCGATCGAGGTGGCGGCCGCGGTGAGGTCGGCCGGGTCGTCGGTGAAGGTCAGGACGGACTTGCCACCGCGTTCGACGTAGACGCCGAGCTCGCCGTCGATGAGCACGACCAGTGCCCCGGCCTTGCGTCCGGGACGGTGTCCACGGCCCTTGCCGGCAGACCCGGCGCCCGCGGACCCGGCGCCCGCGGACCCGGCGGACGCAGCGCCGGCAGCGGTGCTGGCTGTCGGAGTGCCCGCAGCAGCAGCCCCCGCGGTGTCGGGAGCCGCGTCCCCGTCGGCCGCCGCGTCGGTCGGCCACGGCAACGACGCCCCGTACGGGTTCGCCGGGTCGGTGGCGGCCAGCGTCAGGACCTCGCGCACCCGGTCGGGGTTCGCCCGTTCGTCGTCGTCCAGGTCGCGGGCGTACGTGCGCAGCCGGTCGATCGTCGGGCTCGTCGCGAACTGCGCAGCACCGAGTCCCTCGATGAAGTACCCGCGGCGGGCGCGGCCCGACTCCTCGAACCGTGCGAGCACACGGTAGACCCCGGCGAACCCGCCGCGGACGCCCTCGACCTGCACGGCCCCGCGGGTCACCACGCCGTACCGTTCCAACAGCTGCTCGGCCGTCGCTGCCGCGCGCACGGTGCCGTCCGCCTCGGCCAGCGGGAGCAACGACCAGCGTCCACCGACGTTCGGCGGCCCGGCCTGGGTGGGCAGCGTCGGGCGCCGTCGGCCGCGGTACGCGCGGGTGCGTGGCGCGGTGGTGCTCTTCGCCCGGCCGCCCAGCATCGCCCGGAGCGGCGCGAAGGTGTCGTTCGTGATCTGCCCGCCCCACACCAGGTCCCACAGCGCGGTCGTCAGCGCGTTGTCGTCGGTGCTGCCCACGGCCTGGCCGAGCTGCCGGAAGAAGTACGCGCCGCCGCCCGCCAGCGCACCGAGCACGTCACGCTGCAGCTCGGTCGTGTCCTCGCCCGACGGCTCGGCGAGCGTGGTGGCCGCCGTGTCCGCCAGGTGCAACCGGACCCAGCCGTCGTTGCCGGGCAGCGTGCCGCCGCCGGACCACAGGACCTCGCCGGTGGCGGTGAGCTCGTCGAGCATGCTCGGGGCGTAGTCGGACACGCGCGCGGGCAGCACGAGTGACTCCCAGGCACTCGCGGGCAGCGCGACGCCGGCGAGCTGGTCGATCACCTGCAGCACCCCGTCGATCCCGCGCAGCCCACCGCGCGTGCCGGGCACACGGACGTGTTGCCAGGCGGGCAGGAACCGGGCGAGGGTGTCCGTCGAGACGGGTTCGACCTCGTGCCGCAGGGCCGCGAGCGACCGGGTGCGGATGCGACGGAGCACTTCGGCGTCGCACCACTCGGCACCCTGCCGGTCGGGCCGGAACTCGCCCTCGACCAGACGGCGGTCGGCGGCCAGGCGGCGCAGGGTGTCCTGCACGACGGCGATGCCGAGCCCCAGGCGCGAGGCGGCTTCCTGCGCGGCGAAGGGCCCGTGCGAGCGGGCGTACCGGCCCACCAGGTCGCCCAGGGGATCGGCGACGGGTTCGATGAACGCCGTGGGGACGCCGATCGGCAACGGCACCCCCAGGGCGTCGCGGAGTCGGGCCGCATCCTCGATGACGGCGTACCGCGTCGTGCCTGCGTGCGAGAACGACAACACGCGGCGATCGCGCTCGAGCGACTCGAGCGTCGTCCGGACCGTCTCGCGTGCGGCCGCCCGGTCGGACGCGTCAGCCAGCCAGCTGCGGTCGACGGCCTCGTCGAGGTCGAGGGCGCCGACCAGGCGCAACACGTCGACGAGTCCCTCGGTGTCCCGCGCGCGCCGGTCGGGCGACAGCCGCTGCAGGTCCTGTTCGGTCGAGGCGATGACGGCGGGGTCGAGCAGTTCGCGCAGCTCGGCCCGCCCGAGCAGTTCGCCGAGCAGCGTCGAGTCGAGCGACAGTGCGGCGGCACGGCGCTCGGCGAGCGGGGAGTCCCCCTCGTACATGAACGCGGCGACGTACCCGAACAGCAGCGACCGGGCGAACGGTGACGGCTGCTCGGTCTCGGTCTCGACCAGGCGGATGTGCCGTCGGGCGATCTCGTCCGCGATGCCGAGCAGCGCGGGGACGTCGTACACGTCCTGCAGGACTTCGCGCACGGTCTCGAGGACGATCGGGAACGTCGGGTACTTCTGCGCGACCTCGAGCAGCTGGGACGCCCGCTGGCGCTGCTGCCAGAGCGGGGAGCGTCGGCCCGGGTCGCGGCGGGGCAGCAGGAGCGCGCGGGCGGCACACTCGCGGAACCGGGCGGCGAACAGCGCCGAGCCGCCCACCTCGTCGGTCACCAGGGCCTCGAGGTCGTCGCGCTCGAACACGAACAGGTCGGCGCCGGGAGGCTCGGCGTCGGTCTCCGGGATCCGCACGACGATCCCGTCGTCGGCGGCCATCGCGTCGCCGTCGATGCCGTGCCGCTCGCGCAGGCGTGCCGCGACCGCCAGGGCCCACGGCGCGTGGACCTGCATGCCGTACGGCGAGTGCAGGATGAGCCGCCAGTCGCCGAGTTCGTCGCGGAAGCGCTCGACCACGAGCGTGGTGTCGTTCGGCACGTGCCCGGTGGTGGACCGCTGCTCGCGCAGGAACATCAGCAGGTTCGTGATCGCTCGTTCGTCCAGACCACCCGCCGCCACGCGCGCCCGGGCGTCGGCGTCCGAGGCGCCCTCGACCTCGCGGATGAAGGCACCCGTGGCACGCCCGAGCTCTGCCGGTCGGCCGAGGCCGTCGCCCTTCCAGAACGGCACCCGGCCAGGCTGCCCGAACGCGGGACTGACGATGACCCGGTCGTGCGTGATCTCCTCGATGCGCCAGCTGGTGGCACCGAGCGCGAAGACGTCACCGACGCGGGACTCGTAGACCATCTCCTCGTCGAGCTCGCCGACCCGCGACGCCCGTTCGCCGACCATGAAGACGCCGAACATGCCGCGGTCGGGGATCGTCCCACCGCTGGTGACCGCGAGCCGCTGGGCCCCCGGGCGTCCGGTGAGCGTGTCGTGCACCCGGTCCCAGACCAGGCGCGGCCGCAGCTCGGCGAACTCGTCACTGGGGTAGCGCCCGGTGATCAGGTCGAGTGTCGCTTCGAACGCCGACCGCGGCAGACCGCTGAACGGCGCGCTGCGCCGGACGAGCTCGAACCAGTGCTCGACGTCGAGGGTGTCGACGGCACCGGCTGCGACGGTGTGCTGCGCCAGGACGTCGAGGGGGTTCGCCGGCACGGAGATCGACTCGATCTCGCCCGCGACCATCCGCTCGACGGTGACGGCGCTGTGCACGAGGTCGGCGCGGTGCTTCGGGAACAGCACGCCGCGCGAGATCTCGCCGACCTGGTGTCCGGCACGACCGACGCGCTGCAGGCCGCTGGCGACCGACGGCGGGGACTCGACCTGGATCACCAGGTCGACCTCGCCCATGTCGATGCCGAGCTCGAGCGAACTGGTCGCGACCACGCAGCGAAGGCGCCCGGACTTCAGGTCGTCCTCGATGATGGCGCGCTGGTCCTTGGACACCGAGCCGTGGTGGGCGCGCGCGAGCACGGGGAGTGCACCCGCGGTCTGTCCCGAGGCGCCGATGACCTCGGCCGGCGGGCGCGTCGGCTGCGGGACCGGGGCGTGCGCCGACGTCCGTGCCGGGGACTGCCCGCGTCCGCTCGGCAGTCCGACGTCACCCGGCGAGGCCCCGGCCGGTACGAGCATGCCGTCGCCAGCGGCGGCGGTCACGCGTTCCTCGTGGATCTCGTTGAGCCGTGCGGTCAGCCGCTCGGCCAGTCGCCGGGAGTTGGCGAACACGATGGTCGAGCGGTGCTCCTCGATCAGGTCGACCACGCGTTCCTCGACATGGGGCCAGATCGAGCCGTTCGTCGGAGCGTCGGAGGCGTCGGCCCCGACCGGTGGTGCTCCGAGTTCGGACATGTCGTCGACGGGCACGACGACCCGCAGGTCGAAGGTCTTCTGCGCCGGCGGTGCGATGATCTCGACCGGGGCGCGCCCGCCCAGGAACCGCGCGACTTCTTCGGCCGGCCGGACCGTCGCCGACAGGCCGATCCGCTGTACGGGCTCGTCGAGCAGGTCGTCCAGCCGCTCGAGTGACACGGCCAGGTGCGCGCCACGCTTGGTCGCAGCGACGGCGTGGACCTCGTCGATGATGACCGTGTCGACGTTCACCAGGGTCTCGCGCGCCTTGGACGTCAGCATCAGGTACAGCGACTCGGGCGTCGTGATGAGGATGTCCGGCGGCAGCCGCAGCAGCTTCTGGCGGTCGGACGACGGGGTGTCGCCGCTGCGGACACCGACCGTGACGTCGGGGGGTTCGAGCCCGAGTCGCCGCGCTGTCTGGGTGATGCCGACGAGCGGGCTGCGCAGGTTCCGCTCGACGTCCACACCCAGGGCCTTGAGCGGCGAGACGTACAGCACGCGGGTGCGCTGCTTGGTTGGTGGGTGGTCCGTCGAACTGATCAGCCGGTCGATGGACCACAGGAACGAGGCCAGCGTCTTGCCGGATCCGGTGGGGGCGACGACCAGGGCATGACGCCCGGTCGAGATCGCGTCCCACGCGCCGGTCTGCGCGGGTGTCGGCGCCGAGAACGCGCCCCGGAACCACGCGGCGGTGGCCGGGGAGAAGCGCTCGAGGACGTCCGTCATGGTCAGCCCATCCTGCCCGTCACCCCCGACAGGGAACCCAACGAGGACCAGGGTTGACAGAACGATAGTTACCGATCTATCGTTGACGCATCGCGACAGGGACCAGAACATCCGGAACTGATCGCGAGCTCACTTCAGACACGAACCCAGGAAGGAGTCATCATGCGCCCCATGACTGACGACTCGAACGAACAGCACCACGACTCCCACGACCGCGGACACCGCGGTCAGCGCGGCCTCCGCTTCGGCGGTCCGCGCCACCACCACGCACCCGGCTTCGGCGGACGCGGCGGCTTCGGCCCCGGCATGGGCTTCGGCCCGGGCTTCGGGGGCCCCGGCGGCCCCGGCTTCGGCCGGGAACGCCGTCGCCGCGGCGACGTCCGCCTGGCGATCCTCGGCCTGCTGGCCGAGGGCCCGCAGAACGGCTACGCGATCATCAAGACGATCGCCGAGCGCACCGGCGGCGCGTGGAAGCCGAGCCCCGGCTCGGTCTACCCGACGCTCCAGCAGCTCGTCGACGAGGACCTCGTCGTCTCGACGGGCGACGGTCGCAAGACGCTCTTCGAGCTCACCGACGCCGGCACGGCCGAGGCCCAGGCCAAGGCGGACGAGATCGCCGCGGCGTGGGAGTCCACGCCCGGCATCCCGGACGGCCAGCGCGAGTTCATGGAGTCCCTCCGGAAGACGATGGGCGTGCTGCACATGTACCGCACGTCGGCGACCGACGAGCAGACGAAGGCCGCTGCGGCCAAGGTCGACCAGCTCCGCAAGGACCTCCTGCAGATCCTCGCCGACTGACGACCGACCCGCCTGCCGACCAGAACGCGAAAGCGACAGATCTCCGCGGACATCCGGGGCCGCTCTGTCGCTTTGGCGCACGGAACCGGCGGACGGGCGGACAGACCGACGGGAGGCCCGGGGCCCGCGGGCACCGGGCCTCCTGTCTGCAGTCAGTCGCCGATGAACGCGGCGACGTCCGCCAGCTCGGCTGCGGACACGGCGTGCGGCAGGCCGGCGTAGGTGCGGTCCGTCACGGCGGTGTGCGCCGCTGCCCAGGCGCTCGTCCGCGCCGTGGCCTCGGCGGGGATGACCGGATCGGCGTCACCGTGGCCCAGGAACACGCGAGGACGCACCGCGGCGACGGCCTCGTCGCGTGAGTCGTCCACTCCCGGCACCACGAAGCCGGAGAGCGACACCGCGAACGCGAAGCCCGACGGCCGCGCACGCAGCAGCTGCAGCGCCATCGACCCGCCCTGCGAGAATCCGAGCAGCCCGATCCGCGAGTGCTCCGGTGCGACTCGGTCGACCCAGTCGAGGACCCCCTGCGCCGCGGTGTCCACGGGCGCGAGCTCCGGCGACCCGGGCGTGCCGAGCGGGTACCAGCTGAACCCGGGCCCCCACTCCATCGGTGCACGGAGTGCCGCGACCGTCCACGCGGGCGGCAGCGCGGGTGCCAGTCCGAGCAGATCCCGTTCGTTCGACCCCACCCCGTGCAGGGCGACGAGCAGGGGTGTCCCGGCGCGTTCCGGCTCCGGGCGGGTCCACTGGACGATGTCCGCATCGATCATGTGGACAACGCTAGCCATCCACAGCCCGCGCGCGGCGCGCCGAACTCGCCGCACCGGCTGGTAGACACGGTGCATGGCCTCGACGCGCACCCCCGACCCCGATCCCGACTCCGGCTGGCTGTCCGACGAGGAACTCGCCTCGGTCCGTCGCCGTCTGCCGATCTGCTACGTCGAGGCCATCCCGGTCCGCACCGACGGGCTCGGCGTCGTGACCGAGGTCGGCGTCCTGCTGCGCGTCGCTCCCAGCGGGTCGATCGCGCGCACGCTGGTGTCCGGGCGGGTGATGTTCGGCGAGTCGATCCGCACCGCGCTGTTCCGCCACCTCGAGAAGGACCTGGGGCCGATGGCGTTCCCGCAGCTGCCCTCGAACCCGGCGCCGTTCACCGTCGCCGAGTACTTCCCGCTGCCCGGGGCCTCGGTTTACACCGACGAGCGCCAGCACGCGATCTCCCTGGCGTACGTCGTCCCGGTCACCGGCACGTGCGAACCGCGACAGGACGCCCTCGAGCTCACGTGGATGACGCCGATGGAAGCCGCCTCGGTCGCGGTCTCCGACGAGATGGAAGGCGGTCGCGGCGCACTGATGCGCGCGGGGCTCGCCTCGGTCGGCGCCCTGCTGTAAACCGGAGCGCGCCGCGCTGATCGGGCTGGCACCAGCCCGCGCACGACGAAGCCCCCGTGTCCATCCGGACCCGGGGCTTCGCAGCGCGGTCGTGACGACCGGGCTTGGTCTTACTTGTCGTCCTTGAAGCTGTCGGCCACGCCGTGCGCGGCGTCCTTGACGTCGGTCGCACCCTGCTTGGCCGAGGCCTTCGCCTGGTCGGTCTGGCCTTCGGCCTTGAGACGGTCGTTGTCCGTCACGTTGCCGAGAGCTTCCTTGGCCTTGCCGGCTGCCTTCTCGGCAGCGTTCTTGATGTCATCGATGCCAGCCATACGCGGGCTCCTTCCGTCAACGGACAAATCCACCGGCGACGCTCGCGCGTCCTCCGGTGGATCAGAACGTACCCCTGGGTGGGCCGAGCTTCGCAGGCAGCGTCAAGGTTGCCTCGACACTGCCTGCGAGGGATCAGCGCCCGGAGCCTGCGGGACGCGACGCGCGGCGGGAGCCACCCTGGCGACGGTTGCCGCCGGACTCGCTCGACGCGCTGCGCCCGGGGGCGTAACCGTTGTCCGAGGACCAGACCGGAGCCGAGCCACCGCGGACGGTGTCACTCGATGCCCGACGGCTGCCACTGGAACGGCGCTGCCCACCGGCACCGGCGGTGTCAGCGGCACGACCGCGACCCGCGCCGGCGGCCTCGGCGGCACGACCGCCGCGACGCCCTGCACCCGAGCCGCTGGGGGCCGAGCCGGTCTGCGCAGCTGCGGTGGAGCCTCCGGTGCGGCCACCACGGCCACGACCGCGACCGCGCGCACCAGCGGCGTCGGACGAGCCGGACTGCTGACGGCGCTGCTGCTGCTGCGGCTGCGCGGCCACCGGGTCCTCGTGGCGGATCGGCGCGATCTCGCCGACCAGCGTCAGGACGGGTGCCGAGTTCGGGGTGACCTGCTGCGGGGCGACCGAGATCGCGGCCTTGCGCATCATCTGCGCCACGTCGCGGCGCTCGGCCGGCATGACGACGGTGACGACGTCGCCGGACGAACCGGCACGCGCGGTGCGGCCCGAGCGGTGCAGGTACGCCTTGTGCTCGGTCGGCGGGTCGACGTGCACGACGAGCTCGACGTTGTCGACGTGCACACCGCGGGCGGCGACGTCGGTGGCGACCAGGACGAGCGCGTCGCCGGCGGAGAACTTGGCGAGGTTGCGCTCACGGGCACCCTGAGACAGGTTGCCCTGCAGGTCGACGGCGGGGATGCCCTGCGACGACAGCTGCTTGGCCAGGCGCTTGGCGTGGTGCTTCGTGCGCATGAACAGGATGCGACGACCGGTGCCCGAGGCGAGCGTGCGGACGAGGTCCTTCTTCGCGTCGGCGTCGGCGACCTCGAACACGTGGTGCGTCATCGCCTCGACGGGGCTGGACTCGTCGTCGACGGAGTGCATCACCGGGTTGTGCAGGAACTTCTTGACGAGCTTGTCCACGCCGTTGTCGAGCGTGGCGGAGAACAGCATGCGCTGCCCGCGCTCCGGCGTGGCCTGCATGATCTTCGTCACGCCGGGCAGGAAGCCCATGTCGGCCATGTGGTCGGCCTCGTCGAGGACGGTGACGTCGATCGCGTCGAGGTGCGCGTGGCCCTGCTGCATGAGGTCGGCGAGACGGCCGGGGCAGGCGACGACGATGTCGACGCCGCTCCGGAGCGCGTCGACCTGACGGCCCTGCGAGACGCCGCCGAAGATCGTCGTGGTGGTCAGGCCCATGGCCTTGGCGAGGGGGGCGAGCACGGCGTCGATCTGCGTCGCGAGCTCACGGGTCGGGGCGAGGACCAGGGCGCGGGGGCGGCCCGGTCGACGCTTCTGCGGGTTCGCCGCGAGACGGGCGACCAGGGGGATCGCGAAGGCGATGGTCTTGCCGGAGCCGGTGCGGCCGCGACCGAGCACGTCCTTGCCCTTGAGGGAGTCGGGCAGCGTGTCGGCCTGGATCGGGAAGGCGTTCTCCTTGCCCTGGGCGACGAGGACGTCGACCATCGGGGCGGGGACGCCGAGGTCGGAGAAGCGGATGTCTTCGATGGGGTTGGTCATCGTGACCTTTCGGGCCGTTGCCGGCCGTGGTGCGCGCTCGATCGGCGCGCGGGCGGGATCGTGTCCGCGGCCGGTGGCCACTCCGGGGAGCGGACCTGCCTGCTCGTGCGAGTGGGCTGCCTGCTCAGGAAGCGGGCGGCCTGCTCGGTGGAGCGGGCGCGGCATTGCGGGCACTGTCGCCGCAGCAGAGAGCCTGGCACCGAGTTGCTCGGGCCCGGATGGGTTCCGGGGGAGACGGTGCGCGATACATCGACCCAGAGGGTCGGGAGTTTCGGGGGCGTCCGTACGACGCACGAGACGATCGGCGTCTCGAGTACCACCAGTGTAGCGGTCCACGGGCCCCAGGCGGAAGTCCGAGCACCGTGCGAGGATGCGCAGCGTGCGTCTGCCCGCTGCCGTCCTCCTGTCCGCCCTCGTCCTGGCGGCGTTCGGGCTGGCCGGGTGTACCGCGCCGCCGAGTGCCGACGCCACCCGGTCCTTCCCGACGTCGGGCGTGCCGGACTACCAGCTCGGGGGTGGGTACACGCCGGCTGACGGCGTGACGATCGTCGAGCGCGACAGCACCGAGCGCCCCGCGAAGGGCGTGTACGGCATCTGCTACGTCAACGGGTTCCAGACCCAGCCCTCGGACGCGGCGATGTGGGAACGGTCACACCCGGACGCGCTGCTGCGGAACGCCGCGGGCGAGCCGGTGTCGGACCCGGGGTGGCCCGACGAGATGCTGCTCGACACCTCCCGCGCAGCGGCACGCGGGGACGTCGTGTCCGTGATGACGCGGTCGATCGCCCGCTGCGCCGACCGCGGGTTCGACGCCGTCGAGTTCGACAACCTCGACTCGTGGACCCGGTCGCACGGTGCGCTGACCCGGTCGGACAACCTCGCGCTGGCGTCGGCGCTGGTCGACGTGGCGCACGAGCACGGGCTCGCCGCCGGCCAGAAGAACACCCCGCAGCTCGGGTCGACCGGACGACGGGACGCCGGTTTCGACTTCGTGATCGCCGAGGAGTGCGTGACGTACGACGAGTGCGGCGCCTACACGAAGGCCTACGGCGACCGGGTCATCGATGTCGAGTACACGGACGACACCGACGGGGCCTGGTCGGCCGTGTGTGCGCGGAAGGACCGGCCGGCGATGACGATCCTGCGCGACCGTGAGCTGGTCGCCCGCGGCCAGGACGGGTACGTGTTCGAGCACTGCTGACCGCGCACCGTGCTGGGTTCGTGCCCGCGTGCGACTCGCGCACCGTGCGCGGTTCGTGGCCCGTGCGAGCCTGACGGCCCCGTGCGAGCCTGTTGCCTCGCACGGGCCGGTCAACCTCGCACCGGCCAGCACCACCGCACCGTGCGACCACCGCACCGTGCGACCACCGCACCGTGCGACCACCGCACCGTGCGACCCGCACAGCGTGCGACCCAGCCGCCGCGCGACGCGCCCCTACGCGGGCCAGGCGTCGCGCAGCGCCGCGGCCGTCTGGTCCGCCGACAGCCCCGACGCCCGCGCCGCCACCACGAGCGCACGCACGGCGTCGGCGACCTCGTCCGGCACGTCGGCCGGCCGCACGACCCGCGTGCCGGCGCCGCGCGCGGTGTGCACCAGCCCCGACTCCTCGAGCAACGTGTAGGCCTTCGCCACCGTGCCCGGCGCGAGCCGGAGCTGGTCGGCCAGTGCCCGGACGCTGGGCAGCCGCTGCCCGTCCACCAGGTACCCGGCGCTGATCTGCGCGGCGATCTGCGACCGCACCTGTTCGAACGGGGGGATCCGTCCGCCGGCGTCGATCGCGACGAGTCCGCTCGCCGTCGACGTGCCCGTCTTCGAAGCCATCGTGCCCGCCCTAGAAGTCGTACTGCTCGCCGACGGGGATCGCCACGGGCACGGTGTTCCCCGGAGGCGCCAACGGGCACGCCCACGCCGGGTCGTACGCGCACGAGGGGTTGTACGCGAAGTTGAAGTCGAGCACGAGTTCCCCGTCGTCGCCGCCCAGGTCGGCGCCCTTGATCGTGTCGAGCAGGTAGCGCCCGCCGCCGTAGGTCCCGCGGGCCCTGCCGGCGCTGGCGTCCTTGACGGGGACGAACACCCCGCCCGCGTAGCCGCCGTGCGACCAGACGTCCAGGGTCCCGATGCCGGGCAAGCGCACCACGCCCAGGCGGTCGAAGTGCACGGTGCCGTCGGTGCCGGTCTCGACGTCCATCGCCTGCGCCTCGGCCGGTTCGATGCGCGCCCGGAAGCGCCACTCGGGGTCGTAGGTCGGCACGGGGAGCTGCTCGAAGTCGACCGCGTCCTCGTCGAGCAACGGGCTGGCCGGGTGCTCCGCGAACATCGCGTCGCGGGTCTCGCGCCACAGCGCGTGCGCGGTCTCCGGGTCGGCGGTGGCCCGGACGCGGCGGTACAGGTCGAAGGTCATCCGCCGCCAGTCCACGGTCGCCAGCGTGCTGTGCACGCGGTCGTCGGTCGTCGGCTCCTGGGGGCGCGTCTGGCTCACGGGTCGAGGCTACGCCCGCCCACGGACGAACGGGAGGCCCGCCCCACCCCGGCGCGGCGTGTCACCGGGCGGGCGACCGACACCAGGCGCATCGCACCCCGCCACACACGTCGCTCGCCGTCGCATCGGGGCGCGGCGTCCGTCGGGGGGTGCGATACAGCATGCACCGAGTCCGGAGCGGCCGGGAGGCCCGGCGCGCGTCCGTCAGGTCCCGCGCCTCAGGCGGGCGGCCAGGTCGGCGCCTGCTGCCGCATCCGCAGGGCTCGCCACTGCCAGATCACCCACATGCCCGGCCACAGCGCCAGGCCGAGCACCGCAGGCCGCATCCGGTAGTCCAGACGATCGACGAACAGCGTCGTGCCGTCCGGCAGCGCCGACACCGCCATCCGGTGGCGCATGTCCATCCGCCCGAACAGTCCGCTCGTGCCGCCGCCGTTGTCACGCTGCACGGGAACCCCATCGACCTCGTACAGGTCGATGTCGACGTGGCTGTTGCCGCTCGGCACGACGCCGAACGCGCTCGCGGTGATCGGGTGCGGCTGCCCGGGGGTCCAGCGGTGCGGGAAGCCCGCCGGGTCGAGCGAGCGGTACACCAGGAACGGCTTCGTCACCCCGACCATCACCGCGGGCGACAACAGGGCGTCGCGGACGACGTCGACGGGGGCATCGAGGACGAGACGGAGACCGACGTGCATGCCGCGCACGCTACCCGGCGGCGGGCTCAGGCGTGCCGGGCGGAGCGGCGTCGGGAGCCCTCGGCCCGGTCGTGCTGGCGCAGGCGCTCCGCCAGCGACAGCCGGACGGTCGGCCACTCGGACGCCGTGATCGAGAAGACGACGGTGTCGCGCAGGGTGCCGTCGCGCCCGATCTGGTGGTTGCGCAGCACGCCGTCCTGCTTGGCGCCGAGCGCCGCGATCGCCGTGCGGGACTGCAGGTTGTGCCAGTGCGTCCGGAACTCGACCGCGATGCACTGCCAGGCGTCGAACGCGTGCGACAGCATCAGCAGCTTGGACTCGGTGTTGATGCCGCTGCGCTGCGCCGACTTCGCCAGGAACGTCGACCCGATCTCGACCCGGCGGTTGCCGAGGTCGATCGCCATGAACGTGGTGGATCCCACGACGCGGCCGGTCGGACGGTCGCGCACCGCGAAGGGCACCATGCGGCCGGCTTCCTGCTCGGCGAGACGACGGTCGATCTCCGCGTCGACCTGTGCCGGCGCCGGGACCGCGGTGTACCAGGTGCGCCAGAGGTCCCCGTCCGCGACCGCGGCCCGCAGGTCGTCCGCGTGCTCGTGCGCGAGTGGCTCGAGCGTGACGCGGTCGCCGGTCAGGGTGGGTGCGGGGGCGATCTCCATGGGACTCGATCGTACTGGCGGGCTCGCTGGTGATCGGACCCGGTGGTCCCCGCCTGTGGAAAGGGACAGGTGGTGCACAGCGGTTATCGTGGCCGGGTGCGTGAACCAGGCCAGCAGCAGTACCAGGTCCGCTTCGGATGGGGCATCGCCGGTGCCCGTCGCGTCGCTGCCGACGCACACCTGCTCGTCTGGGTGGACGTGCTGCCCGAGGGACCCGGCGTGGACCACCGGACCATCGGCCGACAGCTGCCGCCCGGCCCGGCGGTGGTGCTCGGCCACCTGGGCAACGCGGCGGCGGTGGCGGATCGCGTGACGCGCCTCCAGGCCGGACTCGGCGACCGCTGTGTCGTGGCGGTCGTCGCTGCCGGCACCCACCGCGCGCCCGCGTTCGACGACGTCGCCGAGGCCGCGGGCGAGTCCGCCGACGTGCCCGACGCACCGGACCCCGCGGTCGAGGACCTGCTCGGCGCCGGTGCCGTCGTCGACGCGCTGTCCGCCGTCGGGATCGACCACTGCTCGCCCGAGGCGGCCGCTGCCTGCGCCGCGTTCACCGGGCTCCGGGGGGCCGTGCGGCACCTGGTGACGGCCTCGGAGACGGCGCGCGAGCTCGGCCCGGAGCGAGCTCGTGCGGCGCTCGCCGTCGGTCCCGAGCTGGTGGAGGTCCGGGCCGGGGAACACAGCGCCCGCGGGTAGCGTTCGGCTGGTGAGACCCGCGGCCGCTCCGGCCGTGCGCGAGCGAAGGAGCACACCATGAAGGCAGTCGTCGGCGACACCGTCATCGCAGAGGCACCCCAGGACGACCTGATCCAGATCGAGGGCAACTGGTACTTCCCGCCGTCGAGCGTGAACACCGAGCTGTTCACCGACAGCGACACCCAGTACCACTGCCCGTGGAAGGGCGACGCGAAGTACTTCACCGTGAACGCTGACGGGCAGTCGCTCACCGATGCGGCGTTCTCGTACCCGACGCCGATCCCCTCGTCGTTCGACCGCGTCGGCAAGGACTACAGCGGCTACGTGGCGTTCTGGAAGGGCGTCCGCGTCGTCGAGTAGGACGACCCGTCACGCCGGCACCGGTGGTGCCGACCGTCACGTGACGGTCAGCACCACCAGTGCCACGTTGAGCGTGACGATGACCGCCGCGATCAGCCACGCGACGACCCGGGTGGGGACGGCGTTGACGTCGCTCCCCATCAGGCTCCGGCGCGAGGTGTAGGCCACCAGCGGCACCAGCGCGAACGCGATGCCGAAGCTCAGCACGACCTGGCTCACCACGAGCAGCATCGTCGCGTCGGCGTTCAGCGCCAGCAGGACGATCGCCGGCACGAGCGTGACGATGCGTCGCACCACCAGCGGCACCCGCACGTGCAGCAGCCCGTGCATGATCTCCGCCCCGGCCATGCAGCCGACCGAGGTCGACGCCAGGCCGGACGCCAGCAGGCCCACGGCGAACAGCACGCCGACGACCGGACCGACGTGGGTGGCGATCGCGGCCTGGGCGCCGGGGATCGAGTCCGTGCCCGGCACCCCGGGCAGCGTCGCGGCGGCCAGCACGAGCATGCAGACGTTCACGCCGCCCGCGACCAGGAGCGCGAGCCCGACGTCCCACCGCGTCATCACGAGCACCCGCCGCCGCTCCGGCCCGGCCGGGGTGTCGCAGTGCCGGTCGCGTGCCAGTGCCGAGTGCAGGTAGACCGCGTGCGGCATGACGGTCGCGCCGAGCATCGACGCGGCGAGCAGCACCGACTCGGAGCCCTGGAACCGCGGCACCAGCCCGGACACGAGCTCGCCGGGCGACACCTGTGCGACGAGCAGCCCCGCGCAGAACCCGACGGTCAGGATCGCGAGCATCGCCGTCACGACGACCTCGAACGTCCGGGCGCCGCGCCGGTTCTGCAGCACCAGGATCGCCATCGAGACCACGCCCGTGATCAGCCCGCCGGCCACCAGGGGCAGCCCGAACAGCAGGTGCAGAGCGAGTGCCCCGCCGATGACCTCGGCGATGTCGGTCGCGGCCGCCACCACCTCGGCCTGCGCCCAGAACAGCAGCCGCGGGGTGCGCCGCATGCGCATCCCGAGCAGCTCCGGCAGGGACTTGCCCGTGACCACCCCGAGCTTCGCCGACAGGTACTGCACCACCACGGCGCTGGCGTTCGCCGCGACCAGGACCCAGAGCAGCAGGTAGCCGTACTTCGCACCGGCCGTCAGGTTGGCGGCGACGTTGCCCGGGTCGACGTACGCGATGGCGGCCACGAAGGCGGGGCCCAGGAGCGTCAGGCTGGCGGCGCGCCCGCGCGGTGCGTCGCCGGGGGGCGCGCGGTGCGGGGTCACGAGGCCGGTCATGTCGACCAGCATGCCAGAGGATTCGGTGTACCGAAAACAAGGATTCGGCACTGTGCGCATGATGAACTGACGTGAGGATGCATCGGGACGTGACCTGGGGCGGGCGGGTCCGTACCGTGGCGACCATGCAGGGGACCAGACGACGACTGACCACGGCGGCCGTGCTCGCCGCCACCGCCACGTTGGCGCTCACCGGCTGCGCCCAGGGCGGCCACGAGATCGGCGAGGGCGTCACGACGAAGCTCAACGGCTCGGCGTTCCACGGCCAGCTCAGGATCACCGCGACGAAGGTCGAGCGGGTGACCGACGCCGCGCTGGACCAGTTCGGGCTGACGTCCCGTGGCGACGACACCTACCTGGCGCACTTCACCGTGCACCGGGTCAGCGGGACGTTCGACCCGGACGCGGTCGGTGACCTGGCCAACGACGCGTGGGGACTGCGGGCGGACGACCGGTTGCAGGCGGGACCCGACCTCGCCGCCTCGGACCGCAACAGCGTCCTGCAGGACGCCTGCCCCTTCGACCGCGCGGCCATCACGGAAGCGCTGCGCTCGGACGGCACGGCCGACGTGTGCGCCGTCCTGCTCGCGCCGGCGGACAGCACGGTCGAGGCCGTGACCTACCTGCGTGCCGCCCCGGTCGACCAGGGCCCCGAGGGTGACGCGACGATCACCTGGCGTGCGGCGTAGCTCAGGCCGCGGCGCGCCGGGCCCGGTGCGCCCGCACCTTCGCACGGTTGCCGCACCGCTGCATCGCGCACCACCGCCGTGTGCCGCCGCGTGACGAGTCGTGGAACACCAGCCCGCAGTCCGGCGCGGAACACCGGCTGAGCCGGGAGGGCCGGCCGTCGGCCTCGACGTCGTCGAACCCGACCTCGGTGAACAGGGCCACGGCGTCGCGCGCGACGCTCGACAGCGCCTGGGCGAGCCGGACCCGGTTCGCGCCGGCCCGGCGTCGTCCACCCGGGAGGCTCGGGGGCACGTCCGGCAGGGCGGCGAACAGGTTGACGGTGTCGATGTCGTCGGGCGCGGGGCGCGTGCGGCCGGTCCCGGCACGCAGGCCCGCCGCCACCGCGGAGCGCTCCGCGGCGGACGACGCGGGAGCCGGCGCCGCGGCCGTCGCGAGCCGACCGATGGCTGCGCGCAGGGCCCGGGCGTCCTGCAGCTCGCGGGCGGTCGCCCCGGTGTCGATCGGTTCGGTGTGCTGGCTCAGCCACTCGTCCAGGTCGGCCGGGGTCATCAGGAGCTCGCCGAGGTGTGCGCGGGGACGTCGGCCGTCGGGGTCGTCGGCGAACCCGCCCGTGTGCGCGAAGTCCAGGGAGATCCGTCCGGCGTCGAAGAACCACGACGACCCCGAGTCCGTGCGGATGTGCTGCCCCGTCTGCATCCGGCAAGGCTAGTCCGTCACCACCGAACCGTGCGAGCCGGTTACCGGTCAGCGAGGGACGGCGCGGGGCGACGGTGCCACGTGATCCGGTTCCGGTCGTCGAACCGACGCGAGCACACCGCGCACGCCAGCGGCCGGGTGGGCGTGCGGTACCGGAAGTGTTCGTGTCCGGCGGGGCAGGTGCCGATCCAGGGAGCGAGCTCGCTGGCGATCGGCCCGTCGTGCAGGCGCGACCCGGTGTACCCGATCGCGGCAGCCCGACGGCGCCAGGCCGGGCCGTGTCCCGCGCGGGCACCACTCAGCGCGTGGGCGATCTCGTGCAGCAGGACCTGGTCGACGTCGTCGTCCGAGAACCGTGCGGCCAGGTGCCGGCTCACGGTGATGCGGCGTCGGGCGAAGTCGCACTGCCCCGCGCGGGTCTTGGCGTGGTCGAAGGCGAACGACCACGTGCCGTGACCGAGGTGCGCACGCATGAGCTCGTCGGCGCGTGCCCGGACGGTCTCGAGTGCGGTCACCGGTCGTCGTCGGTGGGGCGCCTGCGGTCGGTGAGCTTGCCCCACAGGGTGTCGGCCTCGGTTCGGGCGGCGTCCGGAGCGCCCAGGACGCGACGGCGGACCGGCGGGATCTCCTTGGCGGGCTCGGCGAAGCGGGTCTCCGGCTCGGTGTCCCGGCGCATCGCGGCCTCGCGCGCCGTGCGGGGCCGATCGGTCCCCGCGGCGGCAGGGGCACCCTCGGTCCGGGCTCCGTCCGCACGGGGTCGCTCGGGTTCGACCAGGGGACGGGCGATGGACGCGCGCATGGCCGTCTCGACCGCGGACCGCAGGGCATCGGTGCGCTCGGCGGGGGCGCCGGCAGCACGGAACGCCTCGTACGCGCGGCCCAGGACCTCGCGGGCCTCGTCGAAGCGGTCCAGCTCGAACAAGGACCAGCCCTCGATCTCGGCAGCCGCGCCCTCGAGCTCGGGCCACTCCTCGGTCACGGCGGTGTCGCGGGCGAGCGCGGACTCGGTGGCGGCCCGCTCGTACCGGCCCAGGTCGTGCAGCACGTGCGCGCGGCGGATGCGTGCGGCGACCTTGTCGGAGCGTTCCCCGGTGAACATGGTCAGCCGGAAGACCTCTTCGGCCAGGACCAGTGCCTCGTCGAGTCGGCCGAGCAGGCGCAGCAGCTCGGCGCGCTCGGCCAGGGCCTCGGTCGACCGGCTCTGGCCCAGGTCGCGCAGACGGTCCTGCACGACCTGCACGTCCACGGCGGGTCGCAGGCTGATCGGCGCGAAGGTGCTGCCGGGGGTGACGCCCGTGGTGCCGGGAGCCGCATGACGCGGTTCCCGAGCGCGGTCGTCGCGGTCGGGGGTCTGGCGGTCGTCGGGCGGCAGGGACATCAGGACCGAGGGTATCCGGGCGTACCCGCGAGCGAGCAGTGCCACGCGCCGGTCATCGACAGTCGCCTCAGGACGCGGCACCGGAGGTCGCGACGGCGACCCCGATGTACACGACGAACGCGACGATCGCGGCGGCGACGGCCAGGACGAGCGCGAACACGCCCCATCCACGGCCGCGCTTGCTGGCGATCGCGACGATGCCCTGCACGATCGCCCACAGCCCGAAGAGCGTGCCCACGCCCATCAGGACCGAGCCCAGCATGAGCTGCGAGCGCTGCGCCGGGTCGCTCGCCAGGTCCCGGCCGAGCTGCTCGGTGTCCGCGCCCGTGGTGCTGCCGTCGAGGACACCGCGCAGGGTGCCGCTCGAGCCGAGGGCGTTCCCCAGCACGAAGCCGCCGATGATGCCGACCACCAGGGCGATGACCGCGACGACCAGGGCGATCCGGCCGACGGTCTTCTTCTTCGGTGCCGGCTCGTCGTGCGACTGCCACGACGGGGCGCCGGCCGCGTGCTGCTGGCCGTACTGCTGCGGCTGCTGCCCGTACTGGGGCTGCCCGTACTGCTGCTGGCCGTACTGCTGGGGTGCCGCCTGCTCGCCGTACTGCGGCTGCTGACCGTACTGCTGCTGCTCGCCGTACTGCGGTGCCGACGCCGGGGCGATCCGCTCGCCGTACCGCGGGGTGTCGCCCTGCGGCTGGCCCCAGCTCGGGGTCTGGCCGTCGGCCGTCCGGTCGTCGTTGCTCCGGTCGTCGTTCGTCATGACTTCCCCGTCTCGGCTCGGTCGCGCACCTCGCGCGGTCGTTCACCGCCCATCCTGGCAGCGACGGCCGGACAGCGCCCGCGAACGCCGGACTCAGGCGCCGAAGACGGACCGGTTCGGCTCGGGCGACGCGATGGCGGTGGCGTCCGTGACGACGGGGGCCCCGGCGATGAAGGCCCGCAGTTCGGCACCGTGCACGACCTTCGCCGGCATCGGGTCCGACGAGTACCGACGGGGCATCTCAGCCACTGGCAGGTCGGTCGGCGACCCGAGCAGCACGATGTTGCCGAAGCGCCGGCCCTTGAGCATCCCGGTGTCCGCCACGGCCGCCACCGAGGGCAGCACCGCCTGCAGTGTCGACGCCTGGCCCCGGGCGAACGCCAGACCGGCGCCGTCGGCGACGTTCACCGCGACCATGCCGGTCGGCGACAGGAACGCCGCGACCTCGCGGTAGAACTCGACGCTCGTCACGTGGGCCGGGATGCGCGCGCCCCCGAACACGTCGACGACGGCCAGGTCGACCGTGCCGCGCAGGCCGGCCGGCAGCTTCGTCAGGACCTCGCGGGCGTCGCCGTAGCGCACGCGGATCGAGGCACCGCGGGGGAACGGCAGCACCTCGCGCACCTGGTCGACCAGGTCCCGCTCGAGCTCGATCACCTGCTGGCGCGACCCGGGTCGGGTGACGGCGACGTAGCGCGGGAGCGTCAGGGCACCGGCGCCCAGGTGCAGCGCCGTGACCGGGCCGGGGGGCAGCAGGTCGATCGCGTGCCCGATGCGCCGGATGTACTCGAACGCCAGGTGGGTCGGGTCCTCGAGGTCGACGTGCGACTGGGGCGTGCCGTCGACCACGAGCGTGAAGGACCCGGGGCGGTGCCGGTCGGGTTCGATCACCAAGAACCCCGCTCCGAGCCGGAATCCGTCGAACGCGTCAGCCATGGGTCCATCGAACACCACCGCGATCCCCACCCGGGTCACCACCCGTGGGTGGTGGGGCCGCGGACGCCGCCGAACCAGCATGGGAACACCGGATCGGGACCGCCCCGATCCCCGGCGTGAAAGGCACACACCATGTCCGTCCAGCTCCTCGCGAACGTCGTCATCGGGCTCGCCCTGGTCGGGTTCCTCGCGTACCGCCAGGCGACCTGGCAGTACCTCGACCCGGCCCGCATCTGGCGCACCCCGCTCGTCATGGCCGTCATCGGCGTCGTCGTCCTCGCGCAGACGAAGGCCACCATCACCACGACCGACATCGTCTTCCTGGGCATCGAGGCGCTCATCTCGGTCGGCATCGGCCTGACGATGGGCCGCATCACGTCGTTCCGCACCGCCGGCACCCCGGACGACAAGGGCCGCACGCTGCAGTCCCGCACGGGTGCGCTCGGTGCCGTGCTCTGGTTCGTGCTCATCGCCGTCCGCGTGGGGCTCGACGCCCTCGGCGGCCAGATGGGCGCGCACCTGCTCACCTCGACCGGCGCGATCCTGCTCATGCTCGCGATCAACCGCGCCGCCCGTGCCCTGGTGCTCGACCAGCGCATCCCCGAGCGCACCAGCGGCATGATGGTCCGGTGACCCTGCTCCCCGGAGACGAACGGACCGACCTCCCCGGAGGCCGGTCGCGTTCGCGCCTCGGGTGGGGGCTCAGCGCGGCCGGCATCGTCGTCATCACGTTCTGGTTCGTGAAGAACGGGACGGCCCTCGACCACCCCGCCTGGGTGTGGGTCGTCGGTGGTGTGGCGCTCGCCGCCTGGGCCCTCCGCGAGCTCGTCCGGACGTCGCGAACCGTCCCCTGGCTGGCCTCGGTGATGGTGCTCGCCGGCGCACTGGCGGTGGTCCCGACCGACTCGCTCATGCTCGTGCCCACGATCATCGGCATCGTCGCCCTGCAGGCCTCGCAGCGGAACCCGGTGTGGTCGGGCGCAGTCGCCGCACTGGTCGCGCTCGTCGTCATCGCCGTCGAGGCCACCCTCGAGCGCACGTCTGTCACCTTCGTCCTGGGCACCGCTGCGGGACTCGCCCTGGGTGTGCTGATCGGGGTGAACCGTCGGCAGGCGGTGCGCGCCGAGGTGCAGGCGCGCCAGGCCGAGCAGGACCAGCAGCGTGCGGCCCTGCTGGCCGACCGCTCCCGCGCGGCGCGCGACGTCCACGACGTGCTCGCCCACTCGCTCGGCGGTCTGGTGCTGCAGCTCGACGCGGTCGAGGCCCTGCTCGAGGCCGGTCGCGTCGACGAGGCCACGCGCCGTGCCGCCGACGCACGGACGCTCGCCGCCGACGGCCTCGCCGAGGCCCGCCGAGCGGTCCGTGCACTGCGTGACGACCCACCAGGGCCGTCCGACGCACCCGGCCCGTCCGACGCACCCGAACGCTCGGACGCGCCCACCGCAGCACCAGCACCCGCCGCACCGGAGCCGAGCCGGGCCTCCCCTCCGGACCTGCCCGCCCTGGTCGCCGCGCACCGCTCCTTCGGTGGGCAGGTCCACACCCACGGCGACCTGGACCTGTCCGACCTGGACGCGGCGCACCGCGCCGCCGTGGTCGCCGCCACCCGGGAGGCCCTCAGCAACGCCCGCAGGCACGCGCCGGGCCGCCCCGTGTCCCTGTCCGTCATCCGCGACGGCGACGCGGTCGACGTGGTCGTCGCGAACCCGCTCGCCGCAGGTGGCCACGGACTGGTCGGCATGCGGGAGCGGTTCGCCGAACTCGACGCCGGCGCGAGCCTCGAGGCCGCACGGTGCGAGGACGAGTTCGTCGTGGCGATGCACGTGCCCGTCGCCGGCGCGCGGGTGGAGGGCGGCGCATGAGCATCCGGGTGCTCGTCGTCGACGACCAGGCGATCGTGCGGGACGGTCTGGTGACGGTGCTGTCACTCGTGCCCGACCTCGAGGTTGTGGGCCAGGCCGCGGACGGCGCGCAGGCGATCGCCGCCGTGGACGAACACCTGCCCGACGTCGTGTTGATGGACCTGCGGATGCCCGGCGTCGACGGTCCGACGGCCACGGCGCGCATCACCGAGCAGCACCCCGGGGTCGCCGTCCTGGTGCTGACGACCTACGCCGACGACGACTCGATCACGACCGCGCTGCGTGCCGGTGCCCGCGGGTACCTGACCAAGGACGCCGGACGCGTGGAGATCGCGACGGCGGTGCGGGCCGTGGCGTCGGGGCAGACGACGTTCGACGCGGCGGTCGGTGCACGGCTGGTGGCGCACCTCGCCGCCCCCACCGCTCCTGCGCCGACGCCCGCCACGCCGCTGTCGTTGCGCGAGCGGTTCCCGGACCTGACCCCGCGCGAGGCCGACGTGCTCGAGCGCATCGCCGCCGGCCGGACGAACCCGGAGATCGCCGCAGAGCTGTTCCTGACGGTGCCGACGGTGAAGTCGTACGTCAACCAGGTCTTCCAGAAGCTCGACGTCCGCAGTCGCGCCGAGGCGGTCGCCCGGGTCCTGCGCTGACCCCACGATCGCATCCGTGGCCGCTCTGCCCGTGCATCGTGAACGGACAGTGAACGCCAAGCGTCGCCGCGTACCGTGGACGTCCGTCATCGCGCCGTGCGCGTCGACCTCCGGAAGCTCCCACTCCCGCTGGTCCGCCCCGGCCGACCGTGACGTGCGCCAGAGCGCCGTCACCCGTGGTCCTCACCGGGCCGCGCCCCGGCCCGCCGACGTGCCCGCCACCAGCACCGCGCACCGTGTGCGCACCGAACGAGCACCACGGCAGGAGACCGATGTCCGCCGACACCATGAGCATCCAGACGCCCCGCGTCGCCAGCGCGAGCCGGCCCACCCGGCCGACCCGGGCCTCCCGTCCGACCGGGGCCTCCCGTCCGTCCGCGGCGGAGCGCCCGCCCGTGTCGGACCGCGAGAGCGCACCGACCTGGATGCGTGTGACCGGGGCCGCGCTGTTCGTCGCCGGCGGTGGCCTGACCGGGGCGGTGCTCGCGTGGCCGGGGGACGCCCCCGAGATCGCCCTGATCGTCCCCGGCCTGGTCGGCATGGTCGTCGGCCTGCTGCTGCTGGTTGCCCGGGCGGGCTCCACGATCACCGAGCGCCACGTCGTCCTGCACTTCCGGCCGCTCCCACCGCGGCGGATCGCGCGCGAGCACATCGTCGCCGTGCGCCTGGTCGAGGCCGACGCGTCGACGTTCGGCGGCGTCGGGCTGCGCCGACACCGCGGCGTGCGGGCGATCCTGCTGACCCCGGGCCTCGGCCTCGAGCTGACCGACGACCGCGGTGCGGTGACGTTCGTCCGCACCCGTCGTCCCGAGGACGCATTCCGGGCGCTCGCCGGTCGCCACGCCGAGCCGTCGGTCGCAGCGCACACCGAGCGCGAACGGCTCGGTTGAGCGGATCCGCCCCGGCACAGCACGGGAATGCAGGTCGGTCGGCGGTGCTTATACACGTCGCCAGCGAATTTGGTCAAGCCAGGACTGGACACCGTGCGCGGACGCTGCCTATGATGACAGTTCGCGCTCCCTGGCTGCGTGTCGTCATATTGCGGTCGACTCGACGTCCTTCTCAGATGTGTCCTGCTCGGACGCGTCATCTCGGACGGGCCTGGTGCTGCCGCTCCCGCACATGACGGCGGGGGCCGCTCACCCAGATCATCGCACACACCTCGTCTCCAGCGGACTCGAGTGTGCGTGCGTGTCACCGGGTCGCGCCGAGCGTCAATCCACTCACCTACATGCTGCCCGTCAGTACCGGCCCGACGGGGCCAACCGGAGGTCACACCCTTGGCTGCTGCGCCCAACGCATCCACCAACCCCAAGAACGGTCGCAACCACTCGCGACTCTCGTTCGCCAAGATCACGGACACCCTCACGGTTCCTGATCTGCTCGCTCTCCAGACGGAGAGCTTCGACTGGCTCGTCGGCAACGACGTCTGGAAGGCCCGACTGGCCGAGGGGCAGGAGCAGGGTCGCACCGACCTCGCGCTGCACTCCGGCCTCGAGGAGATCTTCGAGGAGATCTCCCCGATCGAGGACCTCGGCGAGACGATGCAGCTCTCGTTCACGTCCCCCGAGCTCGAGGACCCCAAGTACTCGATCGACGACTGCAAGGAACGCGGCAAGACCTACGCGGCCCCGCTGTACGTCAACGCCGAGTTCATGAACCACATGACCGGTGAGATCAAGACGCAGACGGTCTTCATGGGCGACTTCCCGCTCATGACCGAGCGCGGCACGTTCATCATCAACGGCACCGAGCGCGTCGTCGTCTCGCAGCTCGTCCGCTCGCCGGGCGTGTACTTCGAGCGCCAGCAGGAGAAGACGTCCGACAAGGACATCTACTCCGCTCGCGTCATCCCCTCGCGCGGTGCCTGGCTCGAGTTCGAGATCGACAAGCGCGACCAGGTGGGCGTGCGCATCGACCGCAAGCGCAAGCAGTCGGTCACGGTCTTCCTCAAGGCGCTCGGCCTGACCAGCGAAGAGATCCTCGAGGAGTTCCAGGGCTTCGCGTCGATCGAGTCGACCCTCGAGAAGGACGCCATCCTCACCAAGGAAGAGGCGCTCAAGGACATCTACCGCAAGCTGCGTCCGGGCGAGCAGGTCGCTGCCGAGGCTGCGCGTGCGCTCCTCGACAACTTCTACTTCAACCCGAAGCGCTACGACCTGGCGAAGGTGGGCCGCTACAAGCTCAACCGCAAGCTCGGCATCGACGCGCAGCTGAGCGACTCGGTCCTGACCGTGCAGGACATCGTCCGCACGATCAAGTACCTGGTCTCGCTGCACGCCGAGAAGACCAACCTCGACGGCGTCCGCGACGGCGAGCCCGTGCAGCTGCGCCTCGACGTGGACGACATCGACCACTTCGGCAACCGTCGCATCCGCGCGGTGGGCGAGCTCATCCAGAACCAGGTCCGCACCGGTCTGTCCCGCATGGAGCGCGTCGTCCGCGAGCGCATGACCACGCAGGACATCGAGGCGATCACCCCGCAGACCCTGATCAACGTGCGCCCCGTCGTCGCCGCGATCAAGGAGTTCTTCGGCACCTCGCAGCTGTCGCAGTTCATGGACCAGAACAACCCGCTCGCGGGCCTGACGCACAAGCGGCGTCTGTCGGCCCTCGGCCCGGGTGGTCTGTCCCGTGAGCGTGCCGGCGTCGAGGTCCGCGACGTCCACCCGTCGCACTACGGCCGCATGTGCCCGATCGAGACCCCGGAAGGCCCGAACATCGGTCTGATCGGCTCGCTCGCGTCGTTCGGTCGGATCAACTCGTTCGGCTTCATCGAGACCCCGTACCGTCGCGTCGTCAACGGCGAGGTCACGAAGACCATCGACTACCTGACCGCTTCGGAAGAGGACGAGTTCGTCGTCGCGCAGGCCAACGCCCCGCTGACGGACACGTTCCACTTCCAGGACGACAAGGTCCTCGTGCGCAAGAAGGGCGGCGAGGTCGAACTCGTCGCCAAGGCCGAGGTCGACTACATGGACGTCTCGCCGCGCCAGATGGTGTCGGTCGCGACGTCGCTCATCCCGTTCCTCGAGCACGACGACGCGAACCGCGCTCTGATGGGTGCGAACATGCAGCGCCAGGCCGTGCCGCTGCTGCGTTCCGAGTCGCCGCTCGTCGGTACCGGCATGGAGGGTTACACCGCCATCGACGCCGGCGACGTCGTCATCGCGGACAAGGCAGGTGTCGTCTCCGAGGTCTCGGCCGACGCCGTGACCGTGCAGCTCGACGAGGGTGGGACGCAGTCCTACTACCTGCGCAAGTTCGACCGCTCGAACCAGGGCACCAGCTACAACCACCGTGTGGTCGTCAGCGCCGGTGAGCGGGTCGAGCAGGGCGAGGTCATCGCCGACGGCCCCGCGACGGAGAACGGCGAGCTCGCGCTCGGCAAGAACCTCCTCGTCGCGTTCATGCCGTGGGAGGGCTACAACTACGAGGACGCGATGATCCTGTCGCAGAACCTCGTGAAGGACGACACGCTCTCCTCGATCCACATCGAGGAGTACGAGGTCGACGCCCGCGACACCAAGCTCGGCAAGGAAGAGATCACCCGCGACCTGCCGAACGTCAGCCCGGACCTGCTGGCCGACCTCGACGAGCGCGGCATCATCCGCATCGGTGCCGAGGTCCGCCCCGGCGACATCCTGGTCGGCAAGGTCACGCCGAAGGGCGAGACCGAGCTCAGCGCTGAAGAGCGTCTGCTCCGTGCCATCTTCAACGAGAAGTCGCGTGAAGTCCGCGACACCTCGCTCAAGGTGCCCCACGGTGAAGAGGGCACGATCATCGGCGTCAAGGTGTTCGACGCGCAGGACGGCGACGACGAGCTCGGCTCGGGCGTCAACCAGCGCGTGGTCGTCTACATCGCCCAGAAGCGCAAGATCACCGCGGGCGACAAGCTCGCCGGTCGTCACGGCAACAAGGGCGTCATCTCGACGATCCTGCCGGTCGAGGACATGCCGTTCCTGGCGGACGGCACCCCGGTCGACATCGTGCTGAACCCGCTCGGCGTCCCCGGCCGCATGAACTTCGGCCAGGTGCTCGAGATCCACCTCGGGTGGCTCGCGAAGCAGGGCTGGAAGGTCGACGGCATCCAGGAGTGGGCTTCGGCCCTCCCCGAGGCCGCGCACAGCGCCGAGCCCGGCACCAAGGTCGCGACCCCGGTGTTCGACGGCGCCTACGAGCGTGAGATCGAGGGTCTCCTCGACTCGACGCTCCCGAACCGTGACGGCGAGCGCCTGATCGGTTCCTCCGGCAAGGCCCAGCTCTTCGACGGCCGCTCCGGCGAACCGTTCCCGGAGCCGGTCTCGGTCGGGTACATGTACATCCTGAAGCTCCACCACCTGGTCGACGACAAGATCCACGCCCGTTCGACCGGCCCGTACTCGATGATCACGCAGCAGCCGCTGGGTGGGAAGGCGCAGTTCGGTGGACAGCGTTTCGGCGAGATGGAGGTGTGGGCGCTCGAGGCATACGGTGCCGCCTACGCCCTGCAGGAGCTCCTGACGATCAAGTCCGACGACATCCTCGGCCGCGTGAAGGTCTACGAGGCGATCGTCAAGGGCGAGAACATCCAGGAGCCCGGCATCCCCGAGAGCTTCAAGGTCCTCATGAAGGAGATGCAGTCGCTCTGCCTGAACGTCGAGGTCCTCTCGGCCGACGGCCAGGCGGTCAGCCTCCGCGACACGGACGACGAGGTCTTCCGTGCCGCTGAAGAGCTCGGCATCAACATCTCCTCGCGGTTCGAGTCGTCCTCCGTCGACGACATCTGATCCCGCCCCGCCCGTCACGTCTCGAATTCAGCAAGAGAGAAGAACATTGCTCGAAGCAACTTCCTTTGACGCACTGCGGATCGGCCTCGCCACGGCCGAGGACATCCGCCAGTGGTCGTACGGCGAGGTCAAGAAGCCGGAGACCATCAACTACCGCACCCTCAAGCCCGAGAAGGACGGTCTGTTCGGCGAACAGATCTTCGGTCCGTCCCGCGACTGGGAGTGCGCCTGCGGCAAGTACAAGCGAGTCCGGTTCAAGGGCATCGTCTGCGAGCGCTGCGGCGTCGAGGTCACCAAGTCCTCGGTCCGTCGTGAGCGCATGGGCCACATCGAGCTCGCCGCACCCGTCACGCACATCTGGTACTTCAAGGGCGTTCCGTCGCGCTTGGGCTACCTGCTCGACATGGCGCCGAAGGACCTCGAGAAGGTCATCTACTTCGCCGCGTACATGATCATCTCGATCGACGACGAGGGCCGGCACGCTGACATGCCGGGTCTCGAGAACGAGATGCGCCTCGAGATCAAGAACCTCGAGAACCAGCGCGACTCGATCATCGCCGACCGCCTCAAGAAGCTCGAGGACGACCTCGCAGCGCTCGAGGAAGAGGGCGCCAAGGCCGACATCAAGCGCCGCACCAAGGACACCGCCGAGAAGGAGATGTCCCAGGTCCGCAAGTCGTTCGACGAGGACATCACCCGTCTCGAGCGTGTGTGGGAGGACTTCCGCAACCTCAAGGTGGGCGACCTCAAGCCCGAGGACGCCGTCTTCCACGAGCTGCAGGACCGCTTCGGGATCTACTTCGACGCCTACATGGGCGCCGAGGCGATCAAGCTGCGGCTCGAGGCCTTCGACCTGGCCGCCGAGGCCGAGTCGCTGCGCCTGCAGATCGCCGAGGGCAAGGGCCAGAAGAAGATCCGCGCGATCAAGCGTCTGCGCGTCGTCTCCTCGTTCCTCGCCACCGGCAACTCGCCGGCAGCGATGGTGCTCGACGTCGTGCCGGTGATCCCGCCCGAGCTCCGCCCGATGGTGCAGCTCGACGGTGGCCGCTTCGCCACGTCGGACCTCAACGACCTCTACCGTCGTGTGATCAACCGCAACAACCGTCTCCGCCGCCTGCTCGACCTCGGTGCCCCCGAGATCATCGTGAACAACGAGAAGCGCATGCTGCAGGAAGCGGTCGACGCGCTGTTCGACAACGGTCGTCGTGGCCGTCCCGTCACGGGCACCGGCAACCGCGCCCTGAAGTCCCTGAGCGACATGCTCAAGGGCAAGCAGGGGCGTTTCCGCCAGAACCTGCTCGGCAAGCGCGTCGACTACTCGGGCCGTTCGGTCATCATCGTGGGCCCGCAGCTCAAGCTCCACCAGTGCGGTCTGCCCAAGCAGATGGCGCTCGAGCTGTTCAAGCCGTTCGTGATCAAGCGCCTGATCGACCTGTCGCACGCGCAGAACATCAAGTCGGCCAAGCGCATGGTCGAGCGTTCGCGTCCGCAGGTGTGGGACGTGCTCGAGGAGATCATCCGCGAGCGCCCCGTGCTGCTGAACCGTGCGCCGACGCTGCACCGTCTGGGCATCCAGGCGTTCGAACCGCAGCTCGTCGAGGGCAAGGCCATCCAGCTCCACCCGCTCGTGTGTGCTGCGTTCAACGCGGACTTCGACGGTGACCAGATGGCCGTGCACCTGCCGCTGTCGGTCGAGGCCCAGGCCGAGGCCCGCATCCTGATGCTCGCCTCGAACAACATCCTGAAGCCGTCCGACGGCCGTCCGGTGACCCTGCCCGCGCAGGACATGATCATCGGTCTGCACCACCTGACGACCGTCCGCGAGGGCGCCGTCGGTGAGGGCCGTTCGTTCTCCTCGGTCGCCGAGGCGATCATGGCGAAGGACCAGAACACGCTGCACCTCAACGCGCAGGTGAAGATCCGCATGACGGGTGTCCACTTCGCCGAGGGTGACGCTCCCGAGGGCTACGAGGTGGGTCAGCCGATCCTGCTCGAGACCACCCTGGGCCGTGCGCTCTTCAACGAGACCCTGCCGGCGGACTACCCGTTCGTGCAGAAGGTCACCGACAAGGGCACCCTCTCCGCGATCGTCAACGACCTCGCCGAGCGCTACTCCAAGACCGAGACGGCCGCTGCGCTGGACCGGATCAAGGACGCGGGCTTCTACTGGGGCACGCGCTCCGGTGTGACCGTGGCGCTCTCCGACGTCGTGACGCCTCCTCGCAAGAAGGAGATCATCGCGGGCTACGAGATCCAGGCCGCCAAGGTGCAGGGCGAGTTCGACAAGGGTCTGATCACCGACTCCGAGCGTCGCGCCGACCTGATCAAGATCTGGACCGAGGCCACGAACGAGATCGCGCAGGAAATGCGCGACAACTTCCCGGTCGACAACACCATCAACCGCATGGTGTCGTCCGGTGCTCGTGGTAACTGGCTGCAGGTGCGCAACATCGCCGGTATGCGTGGTCTGGTGAACAACCCGAAGGGCGAGATCATCGCCCGCCCGATCATCAACTCGTACCGCGAGGGCCTGACCGTGGCGGAGTACTTCATCGCCACGCACGGTGCTCGCAAGGGTCTGGCCGACACCGCGCTCCGGACCGCCGACTCCGGGTACCTCACCCGTCGTCTGGTGGACGTCTCGCAGGACGTCATCATCCGCGAGGACGACTGCGGCACCACGCGTGGTCTCGAGCTGCCGATCGCCACGGCCGACGCGGACGGCAAGCTCGTCCGTGACGCCCGTGTCGAGAACACCGTGTACTCGCGCACCCTCGCCTCGGCGGCGTCGGACGCGAAGGGCACGGTCGTTGCCGAGGCCGGCGAGGACGTCGGTGACGTCCTCATCGACAAGCTGGTCGCGGCCGGTGTCGAGAGCATCAAGGTGCGCTCGGTCCTGACCTGCGAGTCGGCCGTCGGTGTCTGCGCGAAGTGCTACGGCCGTTCGCTCGCCACCGGCAACCTGGTCGACATCGGCGAAGCGGTCGGCATCATCGCCGCGCAGTCCATCGGTGAGCCCGGTACCCAGCTGACGATGCGTACCTTCCACACGGGTGGTTCGGCCTCGGCCGACGACATCACCCAGGGTCTGCCCCGCGTCACCGAGCTCTTCGAGGCTCGTACCCCCAAGGGCGCGTCCCCGATCGCCGAGGCCCCCGGCCGCGTCGTCATCGAGGACACGGACAAGGGTCGTCGCATCATCCTGACGCCGGACAACGGTGACGAGCCGTTCATCTACCCGGTGCTCAAGCGTGCGACGCTGCTGATCGAGGACAACCAGCACGTCGAGCTCGGCGAGCAGTTCATCGCCGGCACCGTCGACCCGAAGGAAGTCCTGCGGGTCAAGGGTGTGCGCGAGGTCCAGAAGCACCTGGTCAACGGTGTGCAGGACGTGTACGGCTCGCAGGGCGTGCCGATCCACGACAAGCACATCGAGGTCATCGTCCGCCAGATGCTCCGCAAGGTGACGGTCGTCGACCACGCCGACACGGACCTGCTGCCGGGTGAGCTCGTCGACCGGTCGCGCTACAACGCGATCAACCGCGCGGCGCTGCAAGAGGGTCGCAAGACCGCTTCCGCTCGCCAAGAGGTGATGGGCATCACCAAGGCGTCCCTCGCGACCGAGTCGTGGCTGTCCGCCGCGTCCTTCCAGGAGACCACCCGCGTGCTCACGCAGGCGGCCATGGAGGGCAAGCAGGACCACCTCGTCGGCCTCAAGGAGAACGTCATCATCGGCAAGCTCATCCCCGCGGGGACGGGTCTCAGCCGGTACCGGGACGTGGACGTGAACGCGACGGAAGAAGCGAAGGCCGAGCGGTACCCCAACCGCATCTTCGCGGACGACTCGTCGTTCTCGGACGCCGACCTGAGCTTCGTCGACTTCGACAGCTTCTCGTCGGACGACTTCACGCCGGGGACCTACAACTGAGTCTGAAGTAACCCACCACAGACAGGAGGCGCGGTGCCAGCTGGCACCGCGCCTCCCGTCCGGTGGTTCGCGCGTCGGGCGCGGGGCGCCCCCCTCGGCAGCTCCCCGCGCTCGGCGCGCGGCGCAGGTCGAGCGGCGCTTCAGTCGACGTCGGTCGGTGCCGCCGGTGCGAGCCGGTGGATCGTCGCGTCGAGTCGGCGATCGACGGCGATCTGGTCCGCCTCTGCCTTCCGGAGCACGGACGCGTCGCTCGCCGTGACGTGCAGGAGGCGGCTCCACTCCGCGTCGTACAACGCGCCCCGGTAGCCGGAGGACTGCTGGCAGGCGACGTCCCGCGTCGCGATGGCGATCTCCGGGTCCTGCACCGGGGTCGAGGCGATGTCCGTTCCGTAGTCCATCCGGATCGACTGCGAGGGCATCCCGTTCGGCGTCGCCGGGAGGTCCGCGAGCTCGGCGGGTGCCATGCACGCGTGCCACTTCGCGGCCGCTGCGACGACGGTGTCGTCCTCGCGGGCAGCGGTCGCGGCGAGGTACGTCAACCGCTTCGCCACGGTCGAGGCGGCCTGTACGGCACCACCCGCGTCGGCGGTACCGAGCGTGCGGTAGCCCTGTCGGAAGCAGCGGGCCGTTACTCGCTCGGAGGCGTCCGCGAATGCCGCGTTCCGCTTCGGGTTCTCACCCCACGCCTTCATGCCGTCCTCGTTCGCGCCGACGGTCGACGGTCCGTGGTACCCGCGTGTCCGAGCGGTCTCGGCATCGAGTGGTTCGCTCCAGGCGAGGGCCGGCGAGGTGTTGCCCCGCTCCGGTGTCTCGTCCTGGTCGGAGACGGCGTCGAGCCCAGCGGTCGTCGCCCACGGCACCGGGAAGCCGATGCCGGCGGCTCGGAGACACGGTTGGGTGACCAGGTTCAGTGCGTAGGTGTCCTTCCGCCCGCCCGGCTGGACGTAGCCGTCGAGGGGCATCGTCCACGCGCCCGGGTCCCGGTCCGTCGTCGGTGCGATCGCGACGTCGGCGGGCTCGGGCAGGCCGTGCACGACGCTGGCGGCCAGACCGACGATCACGAGGGCGAGTGTGCCGGTCTTCGCGGCTCGGTTTGTGATGTGCATGGTTCTTCCCCCTGGTTCAGGCGCGGACGAGGCCGCGTTCGTGGGCCGTGATGACGACCTGGATGCGGTTGCGCAGGCCGAGCTTCGTGAGCACCGCACGGACGTGTGACTTGACGGTGGCCTCGCTGATGAACGTCGACGCGGCGATCTCAGCGTTGCTGAGGCCCTTGGCGACGAGCAGGAACACCTCGCGTTCGCGCGCACTCAGCGCATCGAGGACCTCGTCGCGGCGGTGGACCTCGACGGCGACGCCCTGCGCGCGGAGCAGGTCGAGCGCCTCGGTCTCGGTCGGTGCCGGCCGGCCTTCGTGGACGTCGCGGATCGTGGCGGTCACGACGTCGGGCAGCGCGTCCTTGGTGAGGAACGCTGCGGCTCCCGCACGCAGGGCCGACAGGACGGCGTCGTCGCGGCGGATGGTCGTCAGGGCGATCACGCGGGGCCGGTCGTCCGTCGTCGCGGCGAGCCGGGCCAGGGTCTCGATGCCGTTCATGACGGGCATCCGGAGGTCCAGCAGGAGCACGTCGGGGTGCTCGGCCGCGCAGAGCTCGAGCGCTGCCGCACCGTCCACCGCGATCCCGACGCAGGTCATGTCGTCCTGGGCGTCGACGAGCATCTGCATGCCGCTGGCGAACAGGCGCTGGTCGTCGACGACACCGACGCGGATCACGGGGCGACCTCCAGCGCCGGAGCGGCATCCGCGTCGACCGGCGCGTCGTCCGGTGCGTCCGTCCGTCCGGTCGTCGGCAGCCATGCCGTCACGACCCACTCCGGCGCCGCGTCGCCCGCACCTGCGCGCAGCCATCCGCCCGCCAGGCGTGCACGCTCCTGCATGCCAGCGACTCCCGAGCCCGGTCCGTCGAGTTCGACGAGCGGCTGGGCGCCGGTCGACGTCACCACGAGGCCGAGCCCCGGACCGCGCCAGTCGAGGACCACCCGGGCCGATGCGGTCCGGCCCTGGTGCTTCAGGACGTTCGTCAGGCTCTCCTGGACGATCCGGTGCACCGCTCCGGCCGCCCCGGGTGCGCAGTGCCCCGGTTCCCCGTGCTGTTCGAACTCGGCGTGCATGCCGAGTTCTCGCATGTCGTCGACGAGCATCGGCACCGCGTCGAGTCCGAGCCGGGTGTCGACACCGGCCCCCTGGATCCGTTCGACCAGTGCGCGGACGTCCCCGAGCGCGGCGCGGCTGACCTCGGCGATGTCGGTGAGCGCCCGGACGGCGTGCTCGTCGCGGACCGCGATCGCGGCGGCACCCTGCGCCTGTGAGACCACCACGGCCAAGGAGTGCGCCAGGGAGTCGTGCACGTCGCGGGCGATCCGGGCGCGCTCCTGCTCGGCCTGCAGCTCGACGGTGGTGGCCTCGGTCTCGTGCTCGGCCTCGACGACACGCAGCCGCGCCAGGCCGATCCGCCACGTCGCACCGATCGCCACGCCGACGGCCCATCCGATACCGCTCGCGCCGGCGATGGCCAGCGTGATGACGACGAGGTCGTTCCGGGTGCCTCCCGACGAGCCGACCCACTGGCCCCACACGTCCTGGTCGGCCACCGTCGGCACGACCATGGCCCACGCGGCGGCGGCACTCGCGACCGCGAGCACGGGCACCGCGAGCCACCGCAGCAGGTCCGACCGTCCGGCACCGACGATGCCGACGACGATCGCGATGGCCAGGTACTCCGGCCAGGTCGTGTCCGTCGGACGGTGCAGCAGCCGGAGGGCCTGCAGCAGCGGCACGACGACGACCAGTCCGAGCGAGGTCGCGGGCATCCAGTTCGCCAGGCCGATGGCGATCGCCAGGGCCGACACCACGATGACGTGGTCCGCGAGCCCCGACCGACCGGCCTCGGCGATGATCCAGAGCACGAGGTACACGGCGCCGGTGGCCGGGGCCAGCAGGTGCCGGAACCGGCGGAGGGTGGAGGTCATGGGCCCGAGCGTATGGTGCGCCTCGGGCGGTCAGCGAGCGCTGGCGGCACGTTTCATCCGAGGTGATGAGCGGGCGTCAGCGGCCGAGGTCGCGGCGGTGGCGTTGCGCGGCCGCCAGGAGTTCCCGCGCGCTGTCACTCGCTGCCTCGGCGTCGTCCCGAGCGTGCTCGAGGCGTCCGACCTCGGCGGTCGCGCGCTCGAGGTCGCGCTGGAGTCCGGCCCGACGCGCCTCGGCGGCTTCGAGGTCGGTCTGGGCCGCGTCGAGCACCGCGTCGGCATCGCGGGACTCCGCCCGCGCGGCGGTCTCGGCCTGGCGGGCGGCGCGGCGGTCGGCCGCGGGGTCGCGGCCCGGTTCCGGTTCCGGTTCCGGTTCCGGTTCCGGTTCCGGTTCCGGCTTGGAGGCTCGGCTCGGCTTCGTCGTTCGTCGCGCGCTGGTGATCGGGATGGGGTCCGCCCCGCTGCCGGACCAGGCGTCGGGCACCGCGTCCGGCACGGCGAGCGCCCCGTCGAGGTCGACGTCGTCGAACCCGGCGCTCGTGAGGGGCTGCACGAGCAGCCCCGAGCGGACCGCGGCCCCGGCGTGCGGGTCGGCCATCGCGGCCTCGATCGTCGCCCGGACCTGGTCGAGCACAGCGGTCGTCGCGGGGTGCCCGGCGTCGGAGGCCAGGTCGGCTCCGGCTTGCGCGAGCGCCGTGAGGACGCCCGCGCGTTGCCGCCGGAGGGTCGCGATCTGCTGCGGGTCGGCATCCGCCTGGGCCTGACGGATCACCGGTCCGAGGTCGATCGCTTCGTCCAGGGCGCCGTCGTGGGCGAGCAGGTCGATGACCCAGGCAGCGGGTGCGGGCTTGCGAAGTGTGCCGATCGCTGCGGCCAGGTCACGGTCGTCCTTCCGGGCGGCCCGCTGCCGTGCAGTGCGTTCGGCGACGAAGTCGGCCGGTGCGACGAGCAGCAGCTCGCGGGCTGCCTGGGCGAGCGTGTCGATGTCCACGCCCGCCGAGGCTACCCGCGCCCGTGTCACCAGTCGTGGACGGTGCCGTCGGCCAGGCGGTTGAACGGCAGGTACGCCTGTTCGTAGGGGTACTTGCCCGCTTCGTCTACGTCGAGCGAGACACCGAGGCCCGGCTCGTCGCCGGGGTGCAGGTACCCGTCCGTGAAGGTGAAGGTCTGCCGGAACACCTGGTTGGTGCGGTCCCCGTGCTGCATGTACTCCTGGATCCCGAAGTTGTGGATCGCGAGCCCGAGGTGCATCTGCGCTGCCAGGCCCACCGGCGAGATGTCGGTCGGCCCGTGGAACCCGGACTTGATCTGGTACATCGCGGCGTACTCCATCGTCTTCTTCAGCGGCGTGACCCCGCCCATGTGGGTCACGGCACCGCGGACGTAGTCGATGAGCTGGTCGCGGATGATGTCCTTGAAGTCCCAGATCGTGTTGAAGACCTCGCCGATCGCGAGCGGCGTGGTGGTGTGCTGCCGCACGAGCCGGAGTGCCTCTTGGTTCTCGGCGGGAGTGCAGTCCTCGAGCCAGAACAGGTCGTACGGCTCGAGCGACTTGCCGAGCTTGGCGGCCTGCAGCGGGGTCATCCGGTGGTGGCCGTCGTGCAGCAGCGGCAGCTCGGGGCCGAACTCGTTGCGCACGGCTTCGAACACCGTCGGCAGGTGGCGCAGGTACGCCCGGGTGTCCCAGTCCTCCATCGCGGGGAAGGCCCCACGCTGCGCCGGCTCGAAGTCGTACCGGACGCCGGCGTTGCCCTCGGTGGTGCGGTTGGACGCGATGCCGTAGATCGACTCGAGCCCCGGGACGCCGGTCTGCACGCGGATGGAGCGGTAGCCCTCGGCCTGGTGTGCCCGGATCGAGTCGAACAGCTCGGGCAGTTCCTTGCCGGACGCGTGTCCGTACGCCATCAGCCCTGTCCGCGAGGCCCCGCCGAGCAGCTGGTACAGCGGCATGCCGGCGACCTTGGCCTTGATGTCCCAGAGCGCCATGTCGACAGCGGCGATCGCAGCCATCGTGACCGGCCCACGACGCCAGTACGACGAGCGGTACAGGAACTGCCAGGCGTCTTCGATCCGGCTGGCGTCGCGTCCGGTCAGCAGCGGGACGACGTGCTCGGACAGGTACGCGGCCACGCCGAGTTCGCGCCCGTTCAGCGTCGCGTCACCGAGGCCGGTGACGCCGTCCACCGTCGTGAGCTTGAGCGTCACGAAGTTGCGGTCGGGGCTGGTGACGATGACCTCGGCCTTGTCGATCAGCTGCCCGCGGTCCGCACTCGCCCAGGTGTCCGGGCGGCCCGACGTGGCACCGCCGGTGGACCGGTCGTCGGTCGCGCCGGGGACGGGGTCAACGGGCACGGGGGCGGCCGGGTTCGTGGTGCCGGTGTGGTCGTCGGTCATGCGGGGACTCCTTCGGGTGCGTGGGCGCGGGCCTGGCGGATGCGGTCGGCCGCGGCCGTGACGGCAGCGACCACCGGGGTGGTGTCGAGGTCGGGGGCGATCACGGTCAGGACGTCGTGCACGTCCGAGCCTGCACCGGGCGCGCCGGGGTCGTTCACCAGCTCGGGTTGCTCGGTCACGTGCAGCCACCACGCGGCGATGAGCGTCGCTGCACCGGGTCCGACACCGGCGCCCGGGTCGCGCTCGAGGCGTCGGCGCAGGACGTCGACCACGCGGACGGGGAGCTTCTCGGAGCCGCCCGACGCGATCTGGGTCAGGGTGTGCCGGATGCGCGGGTTCTGGAACCGGTCGACCAGGGCCGCCCGAGCCGCTGCGACCTGGTCGTCGGGCAGCGGCAGCTCGAGGGCCGCCTCGTCCCACAGGTGCTCGACCGCGCTACGGCACACCGGGTCGGCAACGGCCTGGGCGACGGTCTGGTGGCCGAGCAGCAGGCCGAGGTACGCCAGCAGCGAGTGCGACCCGTTGAGCAGCCAGAGCTTGCGCTGCTCGTACGGGGTGACGTCGTCCACGATGCGGGCGCCGGCGGACTCCCATGCGGGGCGGTCGATGCCGTCGAACCGGTCCTGCAGCACCCACTCGGTGAAGGGCTCAGTGACGACGGGGACACGGTCCCCGGGCAGCGCGCCGGTGAGATCGGGCAGCCCCTGCACGTCGTCCGTGGTGGTCGCGGGGGTGATCCGGTCGACCATCGAGCTCGGGAACGTGACGGTCGACGCGATCCACGACCGCAGCTCGGGGTCGGACGCGGCGTCGAGCACGGCCTGGCGCAGGACCTGGCCGTTGTGCGTGAGGTTGTCGAGACTGACCAGCGCGAGCGGCCCTCCGCCGGCAGTACGGCGGGCATCGAGTCCGGCGACCAGCCGCGCGGGGACGTCGGAGTCGGGACGGTAGCCCTGCTCCGTCACCGTCAGGGTGACGATCGTGGTGTCCGCCGACGCCAGCGCCCGGGCGAACGCGTCGGTGTCACTGCCGGGGCGCGCGGCGACGATCGCATCGATGACCTCGGCCGAGTCGCCGTCGGCAGCGCGGGTGACCAGCGTGTACCGGCAGTCCTGCGCCGTCAGGGCGTCGGCCGCGTCCGGGGAGCGCCCGGTGAACGCGGTGATCCCCCACGGGGTGCCCGTGGCGTGCTGGGTGTACCAGGCCAGGTGGGCGCGCGCGAACGCTCCCACCCCCAGGTGCACGATGCTCGGATGGCGATCGGTCATGCCGGCACCGACACGAGCGACCGCAGGAACGCCAGGTTGTCGGCGGTGCGGGCTTCGAGCGGCAGGTCCGTGGAGAAGTCCTCGATGGTGACCCAGCCGTCGTACCCGAAGGCCCGCAGGTCGGCGAAGTAGTCGGCGACCGAGGCCTGGCCCGACCGCAGCGGTGCCCACTCGTGCTGCCAGACGCTGCTGCCGTCGGCGCGGGTGTCCCCGGTGTCGACCCAGCGGGCGTTCTTCACGTGCACGTGCGCCAGGTACGGGCCGAGGAGCTCGAACGCGGCCAGGTGGTCCTCGTGCCCCTCGATCACCAGGTTGCCCAGGTCGTGGATGACCCCGACGTGCTCGGGATCGAGTCCGTCGATCAGGCGCAGCGCGGCCGAAGCGGACGGCGTGATCGTCATGTGGTGCAGCTCGACGAGTGCCTTGACGCCGAGCTCGGACGCGCGGGACACCGCCCACTCGAGATCGGCTCGGGTGCGGTCGAACACCTGCGGGTAGGTCTCGCCGGTGCGTTCCTTCTCGTGCCGGTAGACGGGCATGGACACGCGGACCTGCCGGGCGCCGAGCTCGCTGGTCACGCGCAGCATGGTCTCGACGCCGTCTCGGTCGGACGCCTGCCGGTAGCCACCGATGCCCGAGTAGGCCAATCCGGCCTGCTCGGTGATGCGGGCGATCTCCGGCACCTGCTCGGTGATGCCCGTGTACTGCCACGTGGACCGGTTGCCGGCCCAGAACGAGCGCTCAGCAGGGACGACGGTGCCGGGCTCGGGGATGTCGTCGACCACGCGCCACTCGATGCCGTCCCAGCCCTGCGCGGCGAGCGTGTCGGCGGCCTGCGACGGGGTCCAGTCGGGGGTCGATGCGGTGAACACGGAGAACTTCATCGGACTGCTCCTTCTGCTGCGGGGACGACCGGTACGACGTCGTCGTACTTGCCGCTGATCACGTCGTCGATCCGGACGGGCTGCCCGAGCGTCGCGCTGACGTACAGCCCGCGCACGGTCGCCAGGGACACCAGGGCGTCGTCGACGGTCACCCCGGCTTCGCGCCCGGTGCGGATCGCGTCGACGATGTCGTCGTACTGGCGACCGTGCCCGGCCAGGAAGTGGTCGGGCTCGGGCGGCCCGCCGACCACGTGCTCGGCGGGGACGACATCGGCCTTCTGGTCGACCGGGTCGGCCACGGCCGTGGTGTTCGCGCTGGCGGCGGCCGACGCCAGGGTGGCGGCGTCGGGGGCGACGTGGAAGTAGCCGAGCTTGTCGTCGTCGACGACCGCGGAGCCCTGCGTGCCGTAGATCGCGTACCGCGCACTGAGACCGGGGTAGGCGGCCGTGGTGCAGTGGATGACCCCGAGGGCACCGTTGTCGAAGCGCACGGTGGCGACCGCCGTGTCCTCGACCTCGATGCGGTCGTGCGCGAGCAGCCCGACCTGGGCGGAGATCTCCACCGGACGACCGAGCGTCCACACGAGCAGGTCGACGGTGTGCACGCCCTGGTTCATCACCGCGCCACCGCCGTCGAGCTCCCAGGTGCCGCGCCAGTCGCCGGAGTCGTAGTAGCCCTGCGAGCGGTACCATGCCACGCTCGCGACACCCGAGGTGACGCGGCCGAAGCCGCCCCCGTGCGCGGCTTCGGCGACGGCGACCGATGCGGGGTCGAACCGGTGCTGGCTGATCACGCTGACGACGAGTCCGCGCTGACGTGCGGCGTCGGCGAGTGCGGCGATCTGCCGGGCACGGGGCATGGTGGTGTCGAGCGGCTTCTCGATCACGACGTGCTTGCCGGCCGCCAGCGCCGCTTCGGCCAGGGCGACGTGCATGCCCGACGGCGAGCAGATCGCGACGACGTCGATGTCGGTCTGCGCGATGGCGTCTTCGATGGTGGCGGTCGTGAGCGGACGGGGAGCGCCCGATGCCTCGATCTCGTCGGCCGCACTGGTGGCAGCGGCGGGGATCGCGTCGACCAGCGCGACGACCTGCAGGCCGGCGTTGGCCAGGGCGACCCGGGCGTGGTGGCGGCCGATGACACCGGCGCCGACGACGGCGAGCTTGAGGGGGGACGTGGTGGCTGCGGTCATCGCAGGGTCACTCCGATCTGGTCGGTGAGGGTCCGGAAGGCTCGCCCGGCGCGGCCGAACGCGGCGGGACCGGAGAACCCGCCGAGGGAGGTGACGTTGCTGAGGTGCGGCTCGAGTGAGGCGTACCCGGAGTACCCGGCGTCGCGGAGCGCGGTGAGCGTGAGCAGGAGCTCGCCGTCGCCGTCACCCGCGGGGACCACGGAGTCGTCGGCGGCCAGGGCGTCCTTGACCTGCAGGTAGTCGACGTACGGCGCGAGCTGCGCCCAGCCGTCGGTGAAGGGCCGGACGCCGCACTGCACGTAGTTGGCGTTGTCCCAGGCCAGGCGGAGCGACGACGACCCCACGCTCTCGACGATGTCGAGCACCCGGTCGGGCACGTCGCCGTAGATCGCCTTCTCGTTCTCGTGCAGGAGCGTGACCCCCTCGCGCTGCGCGAGGTCGGCGAGGGCCCGCATCCGGACGAGCACGTCGTCGCGGACGGACTCGGGGGTGCGCCCGTCGAAGTAGAACGAGAAGATCCGGATGTTCGTGGTACCGAGGGCGTGAGCGGCGGCGATCGCCCGGCCCAGGCGACCGAGCTCGTGCTCGACGGGTTCGTCGACCGAGACCTTGCCGATCGGCGATGCGATGGCGGACACGCTCTGCCCGCGTTCGTCGAGCAGGCGGTGCAGGCCGGCGAGCTGGTCGTCGTCGAGGTCGACGACGTTGACGCCCCAGGCGCTGCGGACCTCGATCGCGCTGGCACCGAGTGCCTGCAGCACCGCGACCTGCACCGCGGGGTCGGCGTCGATCTCGTCGCCGAAGCCGGAGAGTTCCCAACTGATGTGATCGCTCGTGGGCTGGGTCATTGCGTTCCCTTCATGAGGACCAGGGTGACCGACGGGGCGGACGCGCGCCGGGCCTCCAGTCCGATCTGTGGACAACTCGCTACTTCACACTGCCGGCCGTCAGACCGCCGACCAGGTAGCGCTGGAAGATGAGGTACAGGGCGACCACCGGGACCGCGCACACGATCGAGGCGGCCATCATCTGGCCGTAGATCGGGACCGCGCCGCCCTCTTGCGTGGTGCCGAGGACCTGCAGGACGACGGCGACGGTCCGCGTGTTCGGGGTCGTCATGATCGTCGAGAACAGCACGTCGTTCCAGCCGAGCAGGAACGCGAAGATCGCCGAGACGACGATGCCCGGCCACGACAGCGGCAGGACGATCTTGGTCAGGATCTTCGTGGACGACGCCCCGTCGATGCGCGCGGCCTCTTCCAGCTCCTTGGGCAGACCGCGCAGGTACGTGACCATCACCCAGGTCGAGAACGGCAGAGCGAACGTCAGGTAGGTCACGAACAGCCCCCACCGGGTCCCGATGATCTGCACACCGGTTGCGCTCGCGATGTTCGAGAACACCACGAACACGGGCAGCAGCAGGAGCGTGCCGGGGATCGACTGCAGCGCGAGCAGGCCGCGCAGGAACGTCAGGCGGCCGAGGAACCGGAAGCGGACGAGCACGTAGGCGGTCGACACGGCGAGCGCGGCGCTGGCCACGGCGACCGCTCCGGCGGTCAGGATGCTGTTGACGAGCCCCTGGCCGAGCGCGACCGTCGACCAGATGTCGACGTAGTTGGACAGCGTGAACTCGGACGGGAAGTACTCGCCACGGGCGACCGCGACGTCGGAGTTCACCGAGCCGAAGACGATGTAGAGCACCGGCACGGCGATGAAGGCGATGATGACGGCGATCACCGTGATGAGCAGCCACTTCGGCAGCAGCCGGGTGACGTCGGTGTCGTACGGGCGCTTGCCGCGACGGCGCTGTCCCTGCGAGGTGATGCTCTCCGTCAGGGTCGCCGTCGGACGGGTCCGGGTGGCGCTGTAGCCGCTCATGCGCGGGCTCCCTCGATGTCGGCGGCGGCCGGGGCGGCGACCGCGGCGGTGTCGAGCGTCACCTGGTCGGCGCGGCGCTGCTTGCGGTTCGGCCCGGCGTCGTCACCGGTGTCCAGCTGCACGGCTCGCAGGTAGACGAACAGCGGGATGGCGACGATCACGAGCGAGCAGATCGCCATGGCGGCGGACAGCCCGAAGCGGAACGACTGGAAGCTGGCGATGTAGGTCAGGACCGGCATCACCTCGACGCTCGACGGCAGCGGGATGCCGAACAGCACGAACGGCAGCGTGAAGTTGTTGATGTTGTGCAGGATCGCGATGATCACGGCCAGGCTGAGCGGCCCCCGCAGGTAGGGGAAGACCACGTACCGCAGTTTGATCCACCAGGTCGCGCCGTCGAGCGACGCGGCTTCGTGGACCTCGAGGTCCACGGCCTGGAGGCCCGCCAGGCTGAGCAGGTAGACGAACGGCCACGACGTCCACACCATCACCGCGGCGAGCGCCCAGTAGGACGCCGCACCGTTCAGCCAGAGCACGTCGGTGTGGAACACCGCGTTCACGACGCCCTGCGGCTGCAGCATGGTGCGGAAGAAGGTCCCCACGACGAATGCGGGCAGCACGTACGGGATCAGGTAGATGGACCGCACCAGTCCCCGGCCCGGGAACCGGTTCTGCGTCGAGATCGCGGCGGCGACGCCGATCGGCACGGTGACCGCGGTGACGAGCACCGCGAGCGACGACGAGATCCAGACGGAGTGCAGCAGCGGCGAGTTCGTGATCGCCTCGGCGAAGTTCGCGAACCCGACGAAGGGTGCGCTGAACCACTGCCGGAGCGTGTACTGGTCCAGGTCGAGCATCGCGATGAACAGGCCGACGAGCAGCGGCACCACGATGATCGCGGCCATCAGCACCCCGCCGGGCAGGAGCATCCAGAGCGGGCGTTCCTTCTTGTACAGCGGGGTCTTCCCGTGCGGGCGGACCGTCCGGTCGGGGTTGTGCACCGGGGTGCGGGTCGTGCTGTGGTCGGTCTGTGTGGCGGTCATCACAGGCCTCCGTTCTTCTGCCGGTCGAGCGTGGCCTGGGCGTCCTTCTGGGCGTCCTGCAGACGCTTCCGGAGCTGGTCGTCGGTGACCTCGCCGCTCTTCAGCGAGGGGATCGACTGCACGACGACGTCGACGAGGGCGAGCTGGATGTCGGACCAGGCTCCCGTGAACGCGGTCGGCTTGGAGAGCTTGCCGGCGTCGATGATCGGCTTCAGCTGGGGGTTGTCGTCGGCCAACTGCTTGGCCGCCGCGGTGTTGGTCGGCAGGTTGCCGAACAGGTCGTAGTACTGCAGCTGGGCCTTCTTGCTGCTGACCTGCTTGATGAAGTCGAACGACAGGTCCTGCTTGGTGCCGTAGTCGGCCACGACGAAGTTGTCGCCGGACAGGATGCTCGCCGCCTGGATGCCGTCGGCGGGACGCTCGGTGGCGCCCGGGGGGACGGTCGGCAGCAGTGCGAACTCGTACTTGCCGTCGATCTCGGTGCCCGTGAAGGAGTTGATGGCCGTCGTCGTGGTCATCGGGAAGAAGGCGGCCTTGCCCTCGGTGAACTGCGCGAGCGCCTGGGCGTTGTTCCACCCGATCGCCGACTTGTCGACCACGCCGTCCTTCGTCACCCAGTCGAAGTAGGTGCGGTAGGCGTTCTGCACCGCGGGAGCGTCCAGCTCGGCCTCCGAACCGTCGACCAGGGTGTTGCCGGCGTTCTCCGACATGCCCCAGACGAACTTCCACGGGTCGAAGCCGTCGGCGTAGGCGATCGCCATGCCGTGCACGTCGCCGCTGGTGGTGGCCTTCGCGTCGGCGGTCAACTGGTCCCAGGTGGTGGGCATCTCGGTGATGCCGGCCTTGGCCAGCAGGTCCTTGTTGACGGCCATCACGAACGGACGGCTGGCGAACGGGATGCCGATCTGCTTCGACGCGCTGGGGCCCGAGATGCCGAACGATGCCGGGTCGAACTGGTCCTTGCCGCCGACCGCGGCCCACTGCTTCTCGCCCATCTCGACGAACGCGCCGGTGGCGTACGCGGTGGGGGTGAACGTGGTGCCGATGGCGTAGACGTCGGGGCCCTGTCCGGAGATGACGCTCGTCTGGATGGCGGTCAACTCCTCTTGCGCGGACGAGTACGTCTCCCACTGGATGTCCGCGCCGGTGGTGCGCTTGAACTCGGCAGCGGTGTCCTGCTGCCACTGCTTGCGTTCCTTGGGGTAGGTCGTGTCCGCGCCCATCATGACGCGGAGGGTGTTCGGGTCGTCGCCACTGCCGTTCACGATCGCGCATCCCTGCAGGGACAGCGCGGCGAGGGCGACCACGACCACGGAACCGATCAGGGTCCGTGTCTTCATGGGGGTTCCTCCTCGGAGCATCCACGGGCAACGCTGCCGGTGGTGCCTCCACTGTCCCGCTGGTGGCAACATCCGGCAACCGGTTGCCACTTGTTGCCAGAACGGCCTAGGTTCGGGTCACCGGGGCACCGTCCAGGCGCCACCACCGTCGGACGATCGGAGGCCCGATGACCGAGACCGACACGTCCCGTCCGGCGTCGGATCGCGCGTCCGCGACGTCCCGTCGGGTCACCATCCGTGACGTGGCCGACGCCACCGGGGTCGCACCGTCGACGGTCTCGCGCGCCCTGTCCATGCCCGACCGTGTGAACCGCGTGACCCAGCAGCGGATCCAGGACGCCGCCCGCGAACTCGGGTACGTGGCGAACTCGCAGGCACGCGCGCTCACGTCCGGTCGCACCCGCGCCGTCGCCGTCCTGGTCTCGGACATCACCAACCCGTTCTACTTCGACGTCATCCGCGGGACGCAGCACCAGCTCGCCGCGGCCGGCTGGACGCAACTGCTGGTCGACACCGAGGAGTCCGCCGACGCCGAGATGGCCGCCCTCAGCGCGATCTCCGCCAAGGCCGACGGCGTCGTGCTCACGGCGTCCCGCCTGTCCGACGCGCAGATCGCCCGGTACGCCGAGCGCACCCCGCTGGTCGTCGTGAACCGGCGGCCGGCCGGGGTCCCCTCGGTGCTCATCGACACCCCGGGCGGGGTCGAGCAGGCCGTGCAGCACCTGGTGTCACTCGGACACCGCGACGTGCTGTACGTCGCCGGGCCGGACAGCTCGTGGTCGAACGAACGCCGGTGGAAGGCCCTGGTGCAGGTCGCCAAGCGCCTGGACGTCCGGGTCGCCCGGATCGGCCCGCACGCGCCGTTCGTCGACTCGGGTGCCGCCGCTGCCGATGCCGCGGTGAACGCCGGAGCCACCGCATGCATCGCCTTCAACGACCTGATCGCGATCGGCATGCTCGGACGACTGCGCGAGCGTGGCGTGCGCGTGCCCCAGGACATGAGCATCGTCGGCTGCGACGACATCTTCGGTGCCGACTTCTGCAACCCGCCGCTGACCACGATGACCTCGCCGATCGAGCGCGCCGGTCGGGTCGCGATCACGATGCTGCTCGGGCGGCTCGGCGCGATCCCCGCCGAACAGCTGCCCGGCGAGCGCATGCAGGGCGCCGTCGTGCTCCCCACCCACCTGACCGTGCGCGAGTCCACCGGTCCCGCGCCCTCCCCGGCCTCCCCGCCGTCCCCGGCCTCCCGACGAAAGGGTCGATGATGTCCCAGCCGACCACCACGACGTCCACCGTGCTCGCACCGCACCCCGACCGGTTGTTCCCCGCCGATCCGGCCGCCCGCCGGATCGCGCGCACCGTGTACCAGGCGGTCGCCGACGCCCCGGTGATCTCCCCGCACGGACACGTCGACGCGGCGATGATCGCCGCGGACGTCCCGTTCCCGGACCCGGCGGCGCTGCTCGTCACGCCCGACCACTACGTGCTGCGGCTGCTCCACGCGAACGGCGTGCCGCTCTCAGACCTCGGCCGCGGACCCGGCCCGGCGGACGGCCGGGCGATCTGGCGCCGCCTGGCCGAGCACTGGGACGACTTCCTCGGCACCCCGGTGCGGTACTGGTTCGAGACCGAGCTGCACGACGTGTTCGGGCTCGACCAGCAGCCTTCCGCCGCGAACGCCGACGCGCAGTACGACCACATCGCCTCGGCGCTGCTCGAGCCGTCGTTCCGACCCCGCGCACTCTTCGACGCCTTCGGCATCGAGGTGCTCGCGACCACCGACGACCCGACGGCCGACCTGGCCGCGCACGCGCAGCTCCGAGCCGACCCCACCTTCACCGGTCGCGTGGTCCCGACGTTCCGTGCGGACGCGGTCTTCGATCCAGCCCGACCGGACTGGAGGACCGTGGTCGCGGCCATCGGACAGGCTGCGGGCATCGACACGGGCACCCACGACGGGCTGCTGGCAGCACTGCGCGCCCGTCGCCGCCACTTCATCGACCACGGGGCGACGGCCACCGACACCGGGGTCATCGACGCCGGGTCGGCTCCGCTTCCTGCAGCCGACCGGGAGCGCATCCACGCCGAGGCGCTCCGCGGGGACGTCTCCCCCGCCGACGCCGTGGCCTACCGACACGACATGCTGTTCCGCTGGGCCGAGATGAGCGTCGACGACGGACTCGTGATGCAGCTGCACCCGGGGGTCATCCGCAACCACCACACACCGACGCTCGAGCGCTTCGGGCCGGACACCGGGCACGACCTGCCCGCCGTCGGCGCGTTCACGGAGCCGCTCCGTCCGCTGCTCGAGGCCTTCGGCACCGCGCCGGGGTTCCACCTGGTGCTGTTCACGGTGGACGAGACGGTGTTCTCGCGCGAGATCGGGCCCCTGGCCGGCTTCTACCCCGCCGTGTACGCCGGGGCCCCGTGGTGGTTCATCGACACCCCGGCGGCGATCGGGCGGTACCGCGGCGCGATCACCGACTCGGCGGGGTTCACGAAGACCTCGGGGTTCATCGACGACACCCGGGCGTACTGCTCCATCCCCGCGCGGCACGACATGGCCCGGCGCGCCGATGCCGCGTACCTGGCGTCGCTCGTCGTGACGCACCAGGTGTCGGAAGAGGACGCCGTCCGCACTGCCCGGCGCATCGTGTCGGACATCCCGAGGGCGACGTTCAAGCTCTGACGCTGCGCCAGCGCCGGTGCCGTCTCGCCGGGTGCGGGTTTGGTGGCCCCGTGCAGCGCTGATCCGCTGCACGGGGCGATCGTCCTCGCACGAGGCGGGAGTGACACGTCGTGCGGTCAGTGCGGGGCCGCGGCGCGGACGGCGCGGAGTGCTGCGTCCATCTGCGGCTCAGGGTCGTCCGACCACCGGCACTCCAGCGACACCGGGCCGCGGTACCCGCCCTGGTGCACCGCGGCCAGGAACTCCGGCCACGGCCAGTCCCCCTCGCCCGGCGGCAGGCGGTCGCGATCGGACACGTGCACGTGCCCGATCCGGTCGGCCAGAGACCGGACGACGTCGAACGACTCGTGCTCGGCCTGCACGTGGAACAGGTCCGCGACCACGCTGACACCCTGCAGGTCGAACGCGTCGAGGAACGCCACGGCCTGCTCGATCGTGTGGACGACGTTCGTCTCGTCGCGGTTCAGCGGTTCGAGCACGATGCGCAGGTCGTGCGTGGCCGCGAGGTCGCGGGCGACGCGGACGACCCGGGCGAAGCGCTCGTGTGCTTGTGCCATGGGCATGTCCGGCGGTGCCGTCCGGGCGGTCCCCGACCCGAACACGATCCTCGCGCCCGACGTGGCGACCAACGCGACGATCGGCAGCACCGCACGGAGGTACCCGTCCACCACGTCAGGATCCTCGGTCAGGAGCGACAGGTCGGGCGGGACGAACAGGGCGAACGACCCGAACCGTTCGTCGTCGTAGGCGGGGTCGAGCCGCCACCCGTCGCCGTCGCGGTGGACCAGGTTGCCCGCGATGCCGGGTTCGACGTGGTCGGCGCCCGCTCGGCGGACGATGTGGGTCAGTGCTGCGCCGGCGACGATGCCGATCCCGCTGAAGGCCATGCGTCCATGCTGCTCCCCGACCGCAGAACAGTGCGGCGTTGCCATGCGTTGTCGTGTGTCGTGACGCTCACCGGAGGGTCCGGCGCATCAGGACGCGCGCAAAGCCGTTGAGCACCGACGTGGTGTCCGCCCTGTGCTCGAAGCCCGCTCGCTCGAACAGCCGACGTGTCCCGACGTAGGCCATCGTCAGGTCCACCTTCGCCGACCCGTTGTCGACCGGGTAGCCCTCGATCACCCGCGCACCGTGCTCGTCCGCGAACCGCACCGCGCCGTCCAGCAGCGCGTGCGAGATGCCCTGCCCGCGGTGCCCGGGGCGGACACGGATGCACCAGACGCTCCACACGCCGGTGTCCCCGGGGTCGTCGAGGTGCGGGATCCGCCGGTTCCGGGCGAAGGTCGTGTCGGGCCGTGGATGGACGCCCGCCCACCCCACGACCGCGTCGCCGTCGTACGCCAGCACCCCGGGCGGCGGGTCCTGCCGCACGAGCTCGCGGACCCGGTCGCCACGGGCCGTCCCGCTCAGCTGCTGGTTCTCGCGCGAGGGGATCCGGTAGCTCAGACACCAGCAGACGTTGGCGTCGGGACGCTTCGGCCCGACCATCGTCCGGACGTCGTCGAACGAGGTCGCTGCGCGCACCACGATGCCCATGGCACGATCCTGACATCCGGTCTGCCCCTTGTCCGGGACGGTCGGCGCGCTGGCGGACGCACGCGTTCAGCTCGGGGTCGCCGCACCGCGGAACTGTGCAGCGATCGCCTCGACGTCGTCGAGTCGTCCGTCGGCGATCGCGACGATGAACGCGCACTCCTGGTCGTTCGACATGGTGAGCGTCCGGCCGTTCACCCCGAGGAACACGACCAGCAGCATCCGCCCGAGCCGCTCGTCGCCGTCCACCAGCGCGCGGTTGCGGACGGTCGAGTGGACGAGTGCCGCGGCTTTGTCGACGAGCGTCGGGGAGACATCCTGCCTGCCGACCGTCGCGGCGGGTCGGGCGACGGCAGCCTGCAGCAGCCCCGGATCTCGGACCAGGGCATCGGACCCCACGGTCCGTCGGACGACGTGGAGCGCTTCGTCGAGGGTCAGGTGGATCACGATGCGACAGGACTCAATGCGCGAGGCGGTCGAGTGCCTCGGCGTACCGCGGCAGCAGGTCGGTCATGCCTGCCACCCGGGCGTCGCCAGCCCCGTCTCGTAGGCGAACACCACGAGCTGGGCACGGTCCCGCGCACCGAGCTTGATCATCGCGCGGGACACGTGGGTCTTCGCGGTGGTCGGACTGACGAACAACCGCTCGGCGATCTCGGTGTTGGTGAGCCCGGCCGCGACGAGCCGCATCACCTGGCGTTCGCGGTCGGTCAGGACGTCGAGCCCGGGAGCGAGTGCGGCCGGCTTGGCGTGGGTCGCGAAGGCCTCGACCAGGGAACGCGTCGCGCCGGGCGACAGCAGGGACTCACCCGCCACCACGGTACGGATCGCGCGGAGGAGCTCGGCAGGCTCGGTGTCCTTGACCAGGAACCCGGCGGCGCCACCACGGATCGCCTCGAACACGTAGTCGTCCTCTTCGAAGGTGGTGAGGACCACGACGTGGACGTCTGCCAGGGCCGGGTCGGCCGAGATGCGCCGGGTCGCCGCGAGCCCGTCGGTGCCGGGCATCCGGATGTCCATGAGCACGACGTCCGGGCGCTCACGCGTGGCGATCTGCACGGCGGCGTCACCGTCGCCGGCCTCGCCCACGACGGTCATGCCGGGCTCGGCGTCGACGAGTGCCCGCAGCCCAGCGCGGATGAGGACCTGGTCGTCGGCCAGCACCACACGGATCGGCGTCGCCGGGGTGGTGACGGGGTCGGCGAGGCGGTCGGTCATGCGTCCCGCTCCGGTGTCCCGGACGGCAGGCGCGCAACGACCGTCCATCCGCCGTCCGGCCGGGGTCCGGCGCGGAGTTCGCCGCCGACCGCGATGGCTCGTTCGCGCATGCCGATGATCCCGTTGCCGGACTCGCCGAACAGCGCGGGCGGCACCCCCGCGGCACGGCGTGCGGAGTCGGACGCCGCGGTCGGCTCGTCCTCGACGACCAGGTCGACCACGTCCGTCCCGATGTCGAGCGTCAGGGTCGCGCGGTGGTCGGGCGCGTGCTTCATGACGTTCGTGATCGACTCTTGTGCGATGCGGAACGCGCTGCGGTCGACGACCCCGTCGATCGCTGACGGGTCGCCGTGGACCTCGGCCGTGACGTCGAGCCCGGCAGCACGAGCGCGCTCGACCAGGTCGGCCACGCGGGCGAGTCCGGGCGTCGGGGTGCGCTCGGCTCGGTCGGCGTCGACTGCTCGCAGGACACCCAGCACCCTCCGGAGCTCGACCAGGGCCTGCTTGCTCGTGTCGCGGATGCTCGTCAGGGCCTGCTGGGTCGGCTCGGGCAGTTCCCCGCCGAGGTGCAGCGCGACGCCGGCCTGCAGGTTGATCAGGGACATGCTGTGTGCGACCGAGTCGTGGAGCTCCCGCGCGATCCGCACGCGTTCGTCGTCGGCTCGCGCGCGTTCCGCCGCAGCGCGGGCACGACGTGCTTCGGTGGCACGCTGCACCCGCACCCGGACGACTTCGGTGATCGCGACGGTCGCGGTCAGCCAGGCGAGGCAGAGCGTCACGGTGGTGGTCGAGGCGAACGGGGCACGTCCGGTGAGCGTGTCCGCCCACGGCAACACGACCACCGCGATGCCCGCAGCAACCCAGACGGCGACACGGTGACCGCGGAACCAGGCGTTCGCCAGGGCCATCGTGAGGGCCGCGACGAACGGGCCGCGCGGGCTGACGACGAGCGCGTAGCCGATCGTCGTACCGAGGCTCACCGCGAGGACTGCGACGGGCCACCGCCAGCGGAACGGCAGCGCGACGACGCCCGCGACGAGCAGGACGACGGCAAGCGGCCCGACGTCGACCGGCTCGAGCCCCGGCCGGCCACCGCCTGCCCACGGCGGACCGGAACCGTCCCCGGCGCCCGACCACCGCGACGCGGCCAGGGTCACCACGATCTGGACGACCGCCACCGGGACGACCCGGCCGATGCGCGCGAACCGCAGCCGACCCGTGCGGCCGGTGAACGGCCGGTGCGGCTCGGCGGCCTGCGTGTCGGTGGTCATGCTCCGACTCTAGGGTCGAGCCTCCTCCGCGGCATCGGGCCGCGGGGGGACCTGTGGACTACTCCCCGGGGAGTACCGGCATGTGGAGGAGGCGCCGCCGTACGACCCCGGGAGCAGGCGGAAGTGGGCCTCGGCGACGGACGCGCCACGGGCCTCCCGACCGGAGTCTTGGAGGGTCGCATCTGCGGCACCGGATCCGACCCAGGAGGTCACCATGCTCACCACCCTCGCCGCCACCGCTCCGTACTGGCACGGCGGCGGATTCCCGTTCCCCGTCTTCCCCGTGTTCTTCTTCGTCGTGTTCCTGGTCCTGTTCCTGGTGGTCGGCGTCCTGCGCCGTGGGAGCTGGCGGGCACGCGCCGATGCCCGGTCGGTGCTGGCAGACCGCTTCGCCCGCGGCGAGATCAGCGCCGAGGAGTACCGCTCGCGGCTGTCCGAGCTCAGTCGGAAGTGACGGACGGCAGTGCGTCGAGGATCGCGGCGACGGTGTCGTCCACGGAACCGTGGATCGGGATCGACGCCGCGGCCTCGTCGGCCTGCGGGCGCTCGAGTGTGGCGAACTGCGAGTCGAGCAGGGAGTTCGGCATGTACTCGTGGTGCCGGTGCGACTGGCGCTCGGCGATGAGGTCCTGCGACCCGTCCAGGAACGCGATCACCAGGCCCGGCGCGCTCGTCCGCAGCCGGTCGCGATAGGCACGCTTCAGCGCGGAGTTCGCCATCACGCAGCGCTTCCCGCCTGCCTGAACCGCCGCGATGCGTGCAGCGCAGGCGTCGAGCCACGGCCAGCGGTCCTGGTCGGTCAGCGGGGTGCCCTGCCGCATCTTCTCCTTGTTGGCGGCGGGGTGCAGGTCGTCGGCGTCGATGAACTCGGCCGGCTCGCCGCGGGCGACGAGTGCGCGGGTGAGTGCCTCGCCCACCGTCGACTTGCCGGAGCCGGAGACCCCCATCACCAGGACGGGCGGGCGGACGGATCGGTCGCTCATCCCTCCACCGTAGGGAGACGGGTGAACACCATCCACAGGTTGCGGCAACACCCGTGCGGTCCCAAGCGTCGATCCGTAGGTTGGCCGCAGGACATCGGCACTGCGCTGGTGCAACGTGGCATCGCGCTGCTGCAGTGTGTGCGGGCGTCGCGACGTCAGGACGAAGGAGACCATGGTGGCAGACAGCAACGGACAGGCGAACATCGGCGTGGTGGGGCTCGCGGTGATGGGGTCGAACCTCGCCCGCAACCTCGCGTCGCGCGAGGGCAACACGGTCGCGGTCTACAACCGCACGTACGCGCGCACCGAAGAACTCATGCAGGAGCACGGCGACGCCGGCTTCATCGCGTCCGAGTCGATCGACGACTTCGTCGCATCGCTCTCCAAGCCCCGCACCGCGATCATCATGGTGCAGGCCGGCAAGGGCACCGACGCCGTCATCGAGCAGCTCGCGGAGCGGTTCGAAGAGGGCGACATCATCGTCGACGGCGGCAACGCCAACTTCCACGACACCATCCGCCGCGAGCACGACCTGCGCGACAAGGGCCTGAACTTCGTCGGTACCGGCATCTCCGGCGGCGAGGAAGGCGCGCTCAACGGCCCGTCGATCATGCCCGGTGGCTCGAAAGAGGCCTGGGAGACCCTCGGCCCGATCCTGAAGTCGATCGCCGCGGTCGCCGAGGGCGAGCCGTGCGTGACCCACATCGGCACCGACGGCGCCGGCCACTTCGTCAAGATGGTGCACAACGGCATCGAGTACGCCGACATGCAGCTCATCGCCGAGTCCTACGACCTGCTCCGCCGCGCCGGTGGGCACAGCGTCGACGAGCTCGTCCAGATCTACAGCAAGTGGAACGAGGGCGACCTCGAGTCCTACCTGATCGAGATCACCGGCCAGGTCCTCAAGCAGCAGGACGCCGACACCGGCAAGCCCCTGGTCGACGTCATCCGCGACGAAGCCGGCTCCAAGGGCACCGGCGTGTGGACGGTGCAGAACGCCGTCGGTCTCGGCATCCCCGTCTCGGGCATCGGCGAAGCCGTCTTCGCCCGTGCGGTGTCATCCAAGCCGTCACAGCGTGCCGCGGTCCAGCGGTCGGTGCAGAGCCGACCCGACATCGCGCAGGTCCCCGACACCTTCGAGGACGACGTCCGTGCCGCGCTCTACGCGTCGAAGGTCGTCGCGTACGCGCAGGGCTTCGACCTCATCATCGCCGGGGCCAAGGAGTACGACTGGGACATCAACCTCGGCAACATCGCCAAGATCTGGCGTGGCGGCTGCATCATCCGTGCGCAGTTCCTCAACCGCATCGTCGAGGCCTACGACAAGAACCCCGAGCTCGAGTCGCTGCTGGTGGACCCGTACTTCGCGAACGCCGTCGCCGAGGGCGAAGCCGCGTGGCGCCGCATCGTCGGCATCGCGGCCGCCTCCGGCATCCCGGCGCCGGGGTTCTCGTCCGCGCTGTCCTACTACGACTCGCTGGCGTCCGACCGCCTGCCCGCGTCGCTGATCCAGGGGCAGCGCGACTTCTTCGGCGCACACACCTACCAGCGCGTCGACAAGGACGGCACCTTCCACACGCTGTGGTCCGACGACGACCGTCGCGAGGTCGAGCAGGAGCCGTCGACGCACTAGCTGTCAGCGGCGCCGCGCTCGGGACGGGTCTCGCCACACGGCGGGACCCGTCCTGCGTCAGACCACGACGCGTGCGGCACCGACGCGTGGGGCACCGACGCTTGCGGCACCGACGCGTGGGGCACCGACGCGGCGGACGCCGACGCGTCTGGCGACGACGCGTCAGGCGACGATGCGCTCCCGTGCCAGCTCCGCCAGCAGCCGTTCGAGCTTCGGACCTCGCCCCAGCAACCGCCGCGAGCCCGGCGCCGTCCGGACATGGAACGTGGCGACCGCCATCGAGTCATCCGGCCGCACGTAGTGGACGGCGATCGCGCAGGCGTCCCGGTGACCCGGTGCCGGCACGTCCTCGAGTCCGATGTGCATCACCCGACTCCAGCGGATCACGAGCAGCCGGGTGGCCCGCCGCTCGTCGAGTTCCCACAGCGAGGCCTCGGTCGCGCCGAACGCCCACGTGACCCGCGGTCCGAGCGTCACGTCGGAACGCTGCTCCTCGACCGCGGCGCGCAGCTCGGCCGTCGGCGCCGCGGGCACGAGCCACACGGTGGGGTCGATGCGACGGATCGCGAACGCCAGTGACTCGTCCTCGCGGCGACGACGCATCCCCTGCATGCGGATGACCCCGGCCAGGATGACCCCCACCCCGAAGGCGATCACGACGACCTCGGCGACACCGAACGCGGTCATGTCGGCGTCGGGGCGCTGCGCGACGACGACGACCCGCGCCACCAGCAGCGCTCCCCACACGGCGACGATGACCCAGCGCACGGTCAGCAGTCGCCGGTCGGGTGACATCGGGCGGCGGGCGCGCGGGTCCCCGGGGACACGACCGCGACGCCTCAGCACACCCTGATCCTCGCACGCCAGCCCGGCCAGGGGCACCGCACCCCGGATGAACACGAACAGGACCCATGGCCGGGACGCGGCTGGGTCCCAGTCCGCCGGACGTACGATCGTCCCGTGCCTGCCCCTGGAACGTCGATGCGGCCGCGCCTGCTGGCCGCGGTGTCGGGTGTCGTCGCCGCGCTCGCGTTCCTGGCGGTCGCCGAGCTCGCCGCCCTGTTCCTCGGCGGTGCCGGCAGCCCGCTCGTGGCGGTCGGCGGTGCGGTCATCGACCTGGCTCCGGCGGGGGCGAAGGACCTGATGGTCTCCCTGTTCGGTACGGGCGACAAGGTCGCGCTCTTCGTGCTGATGGGCGTCCTGATGGTCGCGATCTCGGCTGCCGCCGGGATCCTCGAACGACGCCGTCCCCCGTTCGGTGCGATGGTCTTCGCGCTCGGCGGTGCGCTGTCGTTGCTCGCCGTCACGACGCGCTCCGGATCGGGGATGTGGGACGGCCTGCCCTCGGTCGTCGGCGTCGGTGCGGCGATCGGTGTGCTCCGTCCACTCATCACCCGTCTGCGCCGCTGGGAGGCGGTCGCCGAGACCCCCACCCGGCAGGACGCCGCGCGCCCGGAACGCCGGGCGTTCCTGGCGTGGTCGGTGACCGCCGGAGCGCTGGCCCTGGTCGTCGGGACCGGCGCGCGGCTCGGCTCGGCCGCGATGCAACGCACGGCCGCCATCCGACGTGCGGTGCGCCTCCCGTCCCCCGCGACAGCGGCACCGGCCGTGCCGGCGGGATCGTCCCTCGACGTCAGCGGGATCACCCCGTACGTCACGCCGAACGCCGACTTCTACCGGATCGACACGGCACTGCGTGTGCCGTCGATCGACCCGGCCGATTGGAGCCTGCGCATCCACGGCGCCGTCGAGCACGAGATCACGCTGACCTGGGACGAGCTGCTGGCGCTCCCGATGACCGAGCACATGGCAACACTGAGCTGCGTGTCGAACGAGGTCGGCGGTGACCTGATCGGCAATGCCCTGTGGCTCGGGTACCCGATCCGCGACCTGCTGGCCCGCGCGAAGCCGACCGGGAACGCCGACATGGTGCTGTCCCGCAGCATCGACGGGTTCACCGCCGGCACACCCCTCGACGTCCTGCAGGACACCGGCACCCAGGCACTGCTGGCCGTCGGCATGAACGGCGACCCGCTGCCCGCAGAGCACGGGTTTCCGGTCCGCATGGTCGTCCCGGGCCTGTTCGGGTACGTGTCCGCGACGAAGTGGGTCACCGAGATGGAGGTCACCCGCTTCGCCGACGCTCAGGGCTACTGGACGCCGCGCGGCTGGTCGGAGCGCGGACCGGTCAAGCTCGAGTCGCGGATCGACACCCCCGCCAACGGCACGAGCGTCACGGCCGGCGACCGGGTCGCGATCGCGGGCGTCGCCTGGCAGCCGCACGTCGGGGTCAAGGCCGTGCAGGTCAAGGTCGGCGGCGCGGACTGGCAGGACGCGGAACTCGCCGACTCGGTGTCGGCCGACACGTGGCGCCAGTGGGTGTACCGCTGGACCGCGACGTCCGGCAACCACGAGGTCCGCGTCCGCGCCGTCAGCACCGACGGTCAGGTGCAGACGAGCGTCGAACGCCCGCCCGCGCCCAACGGTGCGACGGGCTGGGACACGATCACGATCAGCGCGGGCTGACGCCGGCGGGTCCGGCAGGTCCGGTCGGGAGGCGCGGTGCGGGTCAGGCGGGCAGGCTCGCCACCACGCACGTGCCGTCCACGGCGTCGTCGTGCTCGGTGCGTGTCCGGAACCCGGCAGCACGGAACGCCGCCGCTGACGCGTCGGCCTGCACCGCGGAGACCTCGATGACGACCGAACCACCCGGACGCAGCCACTCCTCCGCCCCGAGCGCGATGCGCCGGTGCAGGTCGAGCCCGTCGTCGCCGCCGTCGAGCGCCACCCGGTGCTCGTGGTCGCGCGCCTCGGACGGCATCGTCGCGACGGCATCGGTCGGGACGTACGGGGCGTTCACCGCGATGACGTCCACCGCGCCGCGGAACCGTGCCGGCAGTGGGGCGAACAAGTCGCCGGCGACGACGATCCCGCGATCACCGACGTTCTCGGCCGCCACGGCGACGGCGTCCGGGTCGATGTCGCTGGCGACCAGGTCGAGTGCGCCCACCCGCTCGAGCAGTGCCACCGCGATCGCCCCGGCACCACAGCACAGGTCCACCACCCGGTCGTAGCGGTGCAGCAGTCGCGCTGCCTGGTCGACCACGACGGTGGTCCGCGTGCGCGGCACGAAGACCCCCGGTGTCACCCGGATGCGGTGCCCGTCGAACGCCGCCCAGCCGAGCACGACCTCGAGCGGTTCGCCGCGCAGCCGCCGCTGCACCAGGGACCGCAGGCGTACCGGGTCACCGTCACCGGCATCGAGCAGCAGGTCGGCCTCGTCTTCGGCGAACACGCTGCCCGCCGCCCGGAGTCGGGCGGCGAGGGCGGCGCGAGCGGGGTGCGTCAGGCTGCACCGTCGAACATCGAGGTCACGGAGCCGTCGTCGAAGACCTCGTGGATCGCGCGGGCCAGCAGCGGGGCGATCGGCAGGACCTCGAGTCGTTCCCAGCGCTTGTCGTGCGGCACGGGCAGCGTGTCCGTGACGACGACGCGGTCGATGAACTCGCTCTGCAGCAGTTCCGTCGCGGGGTCGGAGAAGACCGCGTGCGTGGCGGCCACGACGACACCGATCGCCCCGGCGGCCTTGAGGGCTTCGGCCGCCTTGGCGATCGTGCGGCCGGTGTCGATGAGGTCGTCGACCAGCAGGCACCAGCGCCCGGAGACGTCGCCGACGATCTCGTGCACCGTGACCTGGTTCGGGACCAGGGGGTCACGACGCTTGTGGATGATGGCGAGCGGTGCGCCCAGCTTCTCCGACCAGATGTCGGCCACACGGACACGGCCCATGTCGGGCGACACGACCGTCAGCATCGACGGGTCGAGGATCGCCTTGAAGTGCTCGAGCAGCACCGGCATCGCGAACAGGTGATCGACGGGCCCGTCGAAGAACCCCTGGATCTGCGCGGCGTGCAGGTCGACGCTCATGATGCGGTGGGCGCCGGCGGCCTTGAACAGGTCCGCGACCAGACGCGCCGAGATCGGTTCGCGGCCACGGCCCTTCTTGTCCTGACGCGCGTACGGGTAGAACGGCGCGACGACCGTGATGCGCTTGGCCGACGCACGCTTGAGCGCGTCGACGATGATGAGCTGCTCCATCAGCCACTCGTTGATGGGCGACGTGTGCGACTGGATGACGAACGCGTCGCAGCCGCGGACCGACTCGTCGAAGCGGACGTAGAGCTCACCGTTCGCGAACGTTCGGGCATCCGTCGGGACGAGGTCGACGCCGAGTTCCTCGGCGATCTGCTCCGACAGCTCGGGGTGTGCTCGCCCGGAGACGAGGACGAGTCGTTTCTGGCCGGTGATCTTGATTCCGGACAAGTGCCGTACTCACTCCCTGGCCCAGCTGGGCCGTGTGGCCGGGGACCCGGATCCGGGCCCCCGTGTGACGACCGGTGGCCGTCGAGAAGGTGTCATGCTCCGTGCGCGCGCCGAGCCGCCTCGGCCGCCGGCGTGCCGGGTCGGTGTTCGGAGACCCAGTCGTCGGTGTTGCGCTGTGGGGCGTAGCTGATCGCGAGCGACCCGGCCGGCACGTCCTTGCGGACCGTCGTGCCTGCACCGGTGTACGCCCCGTCACCAATCCTAACGGGGGCGACGAAGACGTTGTGCGAGCCTGTACGGACGTGCGAGCCGACCTCGGTGCGGTGCTTGTGCACACCGTCGTAGTTCGCGGTGATGGTGTTCGCCCCGATGTTCGAGTCCTCGCCCACCTCGGCGTCGCCGATGTAGGACAGGTGCGGCACCTTGCTGCCGCGGCCGATCGTGGCGTTCTTGGTCTCGACGAAGGTGCCGATCTTGCCGTGGTCGCCCAGCGCCGTCCCCGGACGCAGGTACGCGAACGGCCCGACCGAGGCGTCGTCGCCGATGACCGCCAGCGTGGCGTCGACGCGGTTCACCGTGGCGCGGGCACCGACCTCGGTGTCGCGCAGGGTCGTCCCCGGTCCGACGACGGCACCCGCAGCGATGGCGGTGGCCCCGATGAGCTGCGTGTCGGGGAGGATCTCGGCGTCCGGCTCGATCGTCACGTCGAGGTCGATCCACGTCGACCGCGGGTCCTGCACGGACACGCCCGCCAGCTGGTGCGCCCGGACGATGCGGTCGTTGAGCACCCGTGCGGCGTCGGCGAGCTGTGCGCGGTCGTTGATGCCGGCGAGCAGCCACGGGTCGTCGAAGCGCAGCACGTCGATGCGCCCGCCGCGTGCGGCGATGAGGGACGGCGCGTCGGTGATGTACTTCTCGCCCTGCACGTTCGCGGTCGTCAGCTGCGGCAGCACGGCACGCAGGTGGGTCACGTCGAAGGCGTAGATGCCCGCGTTCGCCTCGGTGATGGTCCGCTGCTCGTCGGTGGCGTCCTTGTGCTCGACGACCCCCACGAACGCACCGTGCTCGTCACGCAGGATGCGGCCCAGTCCGGTCGGGTCGGGTGCGATCGCGCTGAGGAAGGTGACCGCGTTCGTCGCCGTGGTGTGGGCCTGGACCAGGCGACGGAGGGACGCCGGGTCCACGAGCGGGACGTCACCGGAGAGCACGACGACCGATCCGTCGAAGTCCGCGGGCAGGGCCTGGACGGCGACCTCGACCGCGCGGCCGGTGCCCGGGACCTCGTCCTGGTCGACGACGACGGCGTCGGGCATCCGCTCGGTGACCTCGGCGGCGACGCGCTCACGTTCGTGGCGGACCACCACGGCGATGTGCGCGGGCTCGAGGGACTCGGCCGTCCGCAGCACGTGCGCGATGAGCGGCAGGCCGGCGAGCCGGTGCAGCACCTTCGGGGTCGAGGACTTCATGCGCGTGCCCTGCCCGGCGGCGAGGACGACGACGGCGATCCGCTGGTCGGTCATGTCCCCATCCTGGCGCACCCGACAGCGGCGCACCAACGCACGCCGGACTCGTGCGGTGCCGCGGCGGACCCCCGCAACCACGGCGGGCGACCACCCGCGCGACACCACCGATGTCGTACGACAACGCACATGTCGCACCTGCGGCACTCGACCGGCCGCGCGACACCTGCGACGTCGTACGACAGCGGACGTGTCGTTCCAGGTCGGCAGACCCGCCCGCCCGGACCTCAGCGCGCCGCGCGGCCCTCGTCCCGCACGAACGCCATCAGCACCAGCCCCGCGACGAGCACCACCACGACACCGATGATGCCGAAGCGCGTGGACCCGCCGAGGGTGACCGCGATGCCGAACATGGCGGGAGCGATGAACGACGCCGCGCGACCGGTCGTGGCGTACAGGCCGAACAGCTCACCCTCGCGACCCGGGGTCGCCAGCCGGCTCAGGTACGCCCGCGAGGACGACTGCACGGGCCCGACGAAGGCGCACAGCGCCAACCCGAGCACCCAGAAGCCGATCGGCGCCGACCCGACGAAGAACACCGCAGCACCGCACACGGCCAGTCCGACGAGCGAGACCATGATGAGCACGCGGGACCCGAACCGGTCGTCGAGCCGGCCCGAGGCGAAGGTCGCGACGCCCGCGACGATGTTGGCGGCGATGGCGAACAGGATGACCTGGGACGCGCTGAAGCCGAAGACCTGTGCGGCGATGATCCCGCCGAACGTGAACACGCCCCCGACGCCGTCGCGGAACACGGCACTGGCGACCAGGAACGACAGCACGTTCCGGCGCTCGCGCCACAGCCGGGCGATGTCCCGCCCGAGGTCGCGGTAGGCCGACCACAGGGACCCGCGACGCGTGGGGTCCGCCGGTGCCTCGGGGACGACCAGGAACAGCGGGATCGAGCTGACGGCGAGCCAGATCGCGGCGATGCCGATCGCGACCCGCACGTCCCACTGCCCGGACGCCACGGTGGCCGGCAGGTTCAGCAACCCCGCGGTGTCGCCGGCGCCGAAGTCCTGGATGCACAGCACCAGCAGCACGACCAGCAGCACGATGCCGCCGAAGTACCCCGCCGCCCACCCGATCGCGGACACGCGGCCGGTCTTCTGCCCGACCGCCACCTGCCCGAGCATCGCGTTGTAGCCGACGCAGGCGATCTCGTACGCGACGGTCCCGATGCCGATCAGAGCTGCCCCCAGCACCAGGAACGGCTGGCTCGGGGCGACGAACACCATCGCGCCGATCGACAGGGCGACGCCGATCGTGGCGACGAGCACCGAGCGGCGACGGTGTCCGGACGAGTCCGCGAGCCGACCCACCGCGGGGGCGACCAGCGCGACGACGATGCCGGCGATGGTCAGTGCCGTCGAGACGACCCCGGCGTTGTGCGCGAGTTCCCGTTCGACGGCCTGCTTCGCGGCCGCGGAGGTGTCCTCGGCTGCGACGAGCGCGGGGTCGACGAAGGCGCGGCTGGCCAGGTAGGTGCTGAAGACGAAGGTGGTCACGACCGCGTTGAAGGCCGCGGAGCCCCAGTCCCACAGCGCCCAGGACACGAGGGCGCGGCGATCGGTGCGCTGCGGCGGCGGAGCGACGGTCATGCGCGAACCGTAGCGCGTCCCGGTGACGCGGGGGTGGCCCCGTTCCGGGGCACGCACCGGACGGCAGGCACGGTGCCGGACCCGCACCGAGCCTCCCGTCCGCCCCGGGGCACGCTGACCGCCGCATCGCACCCCTGCACGCACATCGCGCCCCGCCGGAACGGGGCGCGATGTGTGCAGCGGGGTGCGATGCCGCGCGGCGCGCGGGTCAGGCGGGGACGCCGCCCGGGTACACGACGGACTTCAGCGACTCGGGGTCGGTGTCGCTCTCGAGCGCCTGCCGCACGTCGTCCAGTCCGAAGCGGCCGGTGACCAGCGAGTCCAGGTCGACCTGCCCCGACGCGACGAGCTCGATCGCGACCGGCCACGTGTTCGTGTACCGGAAGATGCCGGTGACGGTGACCTCGAGGTTCTGGATGTGCTCGACCGGCAGGGTCATCTCGGAGTTGCCGAGCCCGACCAGGACCGCTGCGCCGGCGGGGCCGACCGCCTTGATGCCGTCCGACACCGCGCGGGGTGCTCCGCTGGCGTCGATGAACGCGTCGACGGGGGTGATGTCCGCGGTGACGTCGACGACGGTGGGGTCGACGACCTCGGTCGCACCGAAGGACAGGGCACGCTCGCGGCGTTCGGCGACCAGGTCGCTGATGACGATGCGGGTCGCGCCGAACGCCCGCGCTGCCTGCGCGCAGATGATGCCGATCGGGCCAGCCCCGGCGATGAGCACCGACGAGCCGGGGACGATGCCGGCCTTGCGGACCGCGGCGATGCCGACCGACAGCGGTTCGAGCAGCGCACCGGCCTCGAACGACACCGCATCGGGCAGCGTGTGCGCGAACTCGGCCTCGATCGTGACGTACTCGGCGAACGCGCCGTCGACGGGCGGCGTCGCGTAGAAGCGCATGTGCGGGCAGAGGTTGTAGCGGCCGGCCAGGCACTGGGCGCAGCGGTGGCAGGGGCGCTGCGGCTCGATGGCGACGCGCTCCCCCACGCGGGACGGGTCGACGCCGTCGCCGACGGCCACGACGGTGCCGGACAGCTCGTGCCCCAGGACGAGCGGCTGCTCGACGACGAAGTCCCCGATGCGGCCGTGCCGGAAGTAGTGCACGTCCGAACCGCACACGCCGACGGCGGCGACCTGCACGAGCACGTCGCCCGGGTCGACGGCGGGGACGGGGCGGTCCTCGATGGTCAGGTCGTCCTGTCCGAGCAGGACGCTGACGCGCTGGGTGCTGACGTGCTGGGAGTCGGGTGCGGTGGTGCTCATGGTGTGGTCGCTTCCTGGTGCAGTACGGATCGGGTGGGGTCGTCGAGCAGGTCGCGGAAGCCGATCTCGGCCGCGCCGCGCAGCAGCACGTCGGCGCCGAGCGCGGTGGGGACGATCCGGACGCGGTCGGCCATCGCGGCCATCGACTGCGCGCGGACGGCGTCCACGATCCGGTCGCCGACGTGGCCGAGCAGGGTGCCGAGGAAGCCGCCGAGCGCGACGACCTCGGGGTTGACGGTGTGGATCGCGTTGCGCAGTCCGGTGGCGAGCGCCGCGACCTGCCGGTCGACGACCGCCTGCACCTCGGGCCCGCCGGCGGCGAGTGCCCGGCCCAACGCGGGGAGGTCGTCCGCGGCAACTCCGGTGACCGCGACCAGGTCGGCACGCGAGGCCTCGGTCTCCAGGCACCCGAAGGCACCGCAGTGACACCGGATGCCGTTGTCAGCGACGAAGGTGTGCCCGAGCTCGCCGGCGTACCCGTCGGCGCCGCTCAGGGGTCGGCCGGCGCTGATGACGCCGCCACCGATGCCGGATGCGCCACCGTTCAGGTAGATGAGGTCGCGGACTCCTCGGCCGCTGCCGTACAGGTGCTCGGCGAAGGCGCCGAGGTTCGCGTCGTTCGCCACGCGCACCGGGCGGCCGGTCGCGGCGGCGAGCGGCTCGGCGAATGGCTCGTCGCGCCAGCCGAGGTGCGGGGCATAGCGCACCAGGCCGTCCTCGACGCGGACCGTGCCGGGGATCGCGACACCGATGCCGACCGTGCGGAAGGGTCGCATGGCGTCGGCCAGGTCGTCGAGCATCGTGGCGACGGCGGCCACGGCCTGGGGTGCTGTGGGGCGCGATGTCGTCGGGGACGTCACACGGTGCCGGATGGTGCCGTCGAGTCCGACGAGTGCGACCGTGACCGCGTCGATCTCGACCGTGACGGCGACGGCGACCACGTCGGACGACGCACGGACGACGGGGCTCGGCCGCCCGACACCGACGCCGACACCGGCACCGGCGCTGGCGCTGGACGCGGTTGCGCCGACGGCGACACGGCCCCCGGCCGCGGTGGCAGCCGCCGCACCGGGTGCGCCGCCGTCGGACTCGTGCACCAGACCGAGCGCCACGAGTTCGCCGACGAGCGCCAGGGTCGTCGAGCGGTTCAGGCCGGTGCGTCGGGTGACCTCGGCGCGGGTGACGGGGCCCTCCTGGTGGACGAGCCGGAGTACGCGCGCGGTGTTCCGGCGCGGAACCGCGCCGCCCACGCCGCGCGCGCCGCCTGCGCCACCCGTCGCCGTCGCCATCCCGCTCAGCGCGACCGCGAGAACGCGGCGTCGAACGAGGCCTCGGGCGGCGCGATGGTGCCGAGCCGCCGGACGAACGCCAGCGCCTCGGGCCCGCCGACCAACCGGTCCATGCCGGCGTCCTCCCACTCGACGCTGGTCGGGCCGGCGTACCCGATGTGGTTCAGCACGCGGAACACCCGCTCCCACGGCACGTCGCCGTGGCCGGCGGTCACGAAGTCCCACCCGCGCCGGGGGTCGCCCCACGGCAGGTGCGAGGACAGTCGTCCGTTGCGGCCGTCGAGCTGCTTGACCGACTCCTTGCAGTGCACGTGGTACACCCGGTCGGCGAAGTCGAGCAGGAACGCGGCGGGGTCGAGGTCCTGCCAGACGAAGTGCGACGGGTCGAAGTTGAACCCGAACGCCGGCCGGTCGGCGAAGACCTCGAGCGTGCGCTTGGCGGTCCAGTAGTCGTACGCGATCTCGGACGGGTGCACCTCGAGCGCGAAGCGCACCCCGACCTCTTCGAACACGTCGAGGATCGGTGACCAGCGGTCGTGGAAGTCCTGGTACCCGGCGTCGATCATCGACGGCGGCACCGGCGGGAACCCCGCGACGGTCTTCCAGATCGACGAGCCCGAGAACCCGGTCACGGTGTCGACCCCCATCGCGGCAGCAGCCCGGGCGGTCCACTGCAGTTCTTCGGCGGCGCGCTGGCGGACGCCCTCGGGGTCGCCGTCGCCCCACACGTGCGGCGGGACGATGTCCTCGTGCCGCTGGTCGATCGGGTCGTCGCACACCGCCTGTCCGACCAGGTGGTTCGCGATGGTCCAGACCTGCAGGCCGTTGTCGGCCAGGATCCGCTTGCGGTCGGCGACGTACTCCGGGTCCGTCGCGGCACGACGGACGTCCAGGTGGTCACCCCAGCACGCGATCTCCAGCCCGTCGTAGCCCCACTCGCCGGCGAGTCGGGCCACCTCGGTGAAGGGCAGGTCGGCCCACTGGCCGGTGAACAGGGTGACGGGCCTGGTCGGCGTCGTCGCCGGACCGGAGGCTCGTGGTGCGTCCGTCATGGTGCTTCCTTCCGTCGCGTGGGTCACCAGGTGTCGGGTCGTGCGTCGAACGGGACCGTCGCGGGTCGCTCGACCCGCGAGGTCACGGGCACGACCGTGTGCTCGCGAGCGGCGGTGCCGACCGCTTCCATCACCTCGAGCACGTGGTACGCCAGTTCCCCGGACGCCCGGTGGGGACGGTCGGTGTCGATGGCGTGCGCCATGTCGGCGAGCCCGTACCCGCGGCCCGCATCGGCGTACCCCGCGCGGACCGGCAGGTCGTGCCACGTGCGGTCGTCGGCGGTCGCGATGGCCGCGGTCTCCGAGAACGTGTTCGGGTCGGGCACGGCCAGGGTGCCGGCGGTGCCGTACACCTCGAACAGCGGCGACCGGGTGGCCCAGACCTCGAACGACACGGTGACCGTCGAGACGACGCCGTCCTGGTGTTCGAGGATCGCGACCACGTGGGTGTCGATGTCCACCGGGATCGGGGTGCCGGCAGCGGGGCCGGTCACGACGGTGCGCTGGCGGGCGGACCGGGTGGCACTGCCGCTGACCCGCACGACGGGACCGAAGAACGACACCAGGCTGGTCAGGTAGTACGGCCCCATGTCCAGCAGCGGTCCGCCGCCCGGCTGGTAGTAGAACGCCGGCGCCGGGTGCCAGAGCTCGTGCCCGGGCGCACTCCAGGACACCGCTGCACCGACGGGCTGGCCGATCGCGCCGTCGTCGAGCGCTGCTCGGGCGGTCTGGATGCCGGTGCCGAGCACGGTGTCGGGTGCGCTGCCGACCCGCAGGCCGGCGGCACGGGCGTGTTCGAGCACGGGAGCGGCCTCGGCGGTGCTGGTCGCCAGGGGCTTCTCGCCGTAGACGTGCTTGCCCGCGGCGAGCGCCCGGGTGGCGACGTCGGCGTGCGCTGCGGGGATCGTCAGGTTGAGGACGACGTCGACCTCGTCGTGCGCGAGCAGCGCGTCGACGCTGAGGGCCAGCACGCCCTGCTCGGTCGCCACGGCTGCGGCGCGCTCGGTGTCCAGGTCGGCGACCGCGGTCAGGCGCAGGTTCGGCAGGGACGGCAGGTGCTCGAGGTACTGGCGACTGATGTTCCCGACGCCGACCATGCCGACCCTCATCGGGCTGCCCACAGGAGCCCCCGTTCGATGACGGTGCGGAGCGGTTGCGACTCGACGACCTCGAGCCGGTGCCCGGGTGCCGAGACGAACACGCGACCCTGTCCCCACTGCCGGGTCCAGATCGCGGGTGCGGTGACCGGGCGGTTCCAGGCGTCGAAGTCGCGGGCATCCTGCGTGGTGGTGGCCAGCACGTCGTTGTACTCGTCGCTGAGCACCCAGTACTGCTCGGTGAGCAGGTCGAAGTCCTCGATCCCCTGGGTGATCGGGTGCGACCGGCCGAGGTCGGTGATGTGCACCGTGTACGGGATGTAGTTGTCGGACTGCTCGCCGGTGCGTTCTGCCGGCGGCCTGGCGGCGTGGTGGGCGAACTGTCCGCCGACCATGTGCAGGTAGTCGGCGGTGTTCCGGAAGGCGTCCGCGATCCCGCCGTGCCAGCCGGCCAGCCCGGCACCGCCGAGCACGGCACGCTGCAGTCCGGCGAACTCGTCGTCGGCGATCGTCGACATCGTGACGACCTGCACGATCAGGTCGACGGAGTCCATGACGGTCGCGTCGGCGTAGACCGCGGTGGAGTCCGACACGTGGACGTCGAAGCCGTTGTCCCGCAGGAACGGCAGGAACGCGTCGGTGGTCTCGACGGGCTGGTGGCCGTCCCAGCCGCCGCGGACGACGAGGGCTTGGCGCCGGGGGCTCATGCGGCATCCGATCCGGTGGTGGTGGGCGTCCAGCTGCTGCCGTCGGCGGCGCTGCGTTCGACGGCGTCGAGCACGCGCTGCACGTGCAGGCCGTCCTCGAACGACGGCGACGGGTCGGTGCCGGCGGTGATCGCGTCGACGAAGTCCTTCACCTGGTGGCTGAAGGTGTGCTCGTACCCGATCAGGTGCCCGGTCGGCCACCACGCGGCCATGTAGGGGTGCTCGGGCTCGGTGACCAGGATGCGGCGGAAGCCCTGCTCGCCGGCGGGGGCGGCGGACTCGTACAGGCGGAGTTCGTTCATCGACTCGAGGTCGAACTGGATCGCGCCCGTCGAGCCGGAGACCTCGAGCGTCAGCCCGTTCTTCCGGCCGGTGGCGTAGCGGGTGGCTTCGAAGGTGCCGATCGCGCCGTCGGCAGCGCCGCCGCTGAGCCGGCCGAGGAAGAACGCGGCGTCGTCGACCGTGACCTGGCCCCGTTCGCTCGACGCGGTGCCGGACAGCCCGACGCCCTCGCCCAGCAGCGGGCGTTCGTGCACGAAGGTCTCGAGCGTGCCGGAGACGCTGGCGAGCTGTGCGCCGGTGACGAACTCGGCCATGTCGATCGCGTGCGCGCCGATGTCGCCGAGCGATCCGGAGCCGGCGAGCGACTTGTCGAGGCGCCACGTCATCGGGCCCTCCTCGTCGGTCAGCCAGTCCTGCAGGTACAGCGCGCGGACCTGGCGGACGGTCCCGATCCTGCCGTCCTGCACCAGCTGGCGCGCGAACGCGATGGCGGGCACGCGACGGTAGCTGAACCCGACCATGGCGCGGACACCGTGTTCGCGTGCTGCGCGGGCGGCGTCGACCATCGCCTCGGCCTCGGCCACGGTGTTGGCGAGCGGCTTCTCGCACAGCACGTGCTTGCCGGCCTGCAGTGCGGCGACGGCGACCTCGACGTGCGAGGACCCGGGCGACACCACGTCGACGACGTCGATGTCCGGGTCGGCCACGACGGCCCGCCAGTCGGTCGATGCCCGCTGCCAGCCGTACTGCACACGAGCCGCTTCGGTCCGGTCGGGATCACGTCCGACGACCACGGTCATCTCGGGTTCGGCGTCGAGGTCGAAGAACCTGGGCGCCGTCCGCCATGCCTGTGAGTGCGCGGCTCCCATGAAGCCGTGCCCGATCATCGCCACCCGGAGGGGTCTGCGTGCCATCCGTTCGCTCCCTTGCGATCACGTCCTTGCCAGAGTCAACACTACCGCTTATGTTGGGCGCGGCAACATTTTGTTTCGACGACGAACGGTGACCACCATGGCAGCGACGCCCACCCGTGCAGACAAGTTCTCCTTCGGTCTCTGGACCATCGGTTACAACGGCTCGGACCCCTTCGGCGGACCCACCCGCCCCCAGCTCGACGTGGTCGAGGCAGTCGAGAAGCTCGACGAGCTCGGCGCCTACGGCCTGACCTTCCACGACGACGACCTGTTCGCGTTCGGCTCGACCGACGCCGAGCGCCAGACCCAGATCGACCGCCTCAAGGGCGCGCTCGAGTCGACCGGCATCATCGTGCCGATGGTCACGACGAACCTGTTCTCCGCCCCGGTCTTCAAGGACGGCGGCTTCACCTCGAACGACCGCCAGGTCCGCCGCTTCGCGCTCCGCAAGGTGCTGCGCAACGTCGACCTGGCCGCCGAGCTCGGCGCGAAGACCTTCGTGATGTGGGGTGGCCGCGAGGGCGCCGAGTACGACTCCGCCAAGGACGTGCAGGCCGCGCTCTCCCGCTACAAGGAGTCCGTCGACCTGCTCGCGCAGTACGTCACCGACAAGGGCTACGACATCCGGTTCGCGATCGAGCCGAAGCCGAACGAGCCCCGCGGCGACATCCTGCTGCCGACCCTCGGCCACGCGATCGCGTTCATCGACACGCTCGAGCGTCCGGAGCTGTTCGGCGTGAACCCCGAGGTCGGCCACGAGCAGATGGCGGGCCTGAACTTCACGGCCGGCATCGCCCAGGCGCTGTACCAGGGCAAGCTCTTCCACATCGACCTGAACGGCCAGCGCGGCATCAAGTACGACCAGGACCTGGTGTTCGGTCACGGCGACCTGCAGAACGCGTTCTCGCTCGTCGACCTGCTCGAGCACGGTGCTCCCCAGGGCGGTGTCGCGTACGACGGCCCCCGCCACTTCGACTACAAGCCGAGCCGCACCGAGGACATCTCCGGCGTCTGGGACTCCGCCGCGGCGAACATGCGCATGTACCTGCTGCTCAAGGAGCGTGCGCAGGCCTTCCGCGCCGACCCCGAGGTGCAGGCCGCACTCGCCGCGTCCAAGGTCGACGAGCTGAGCACCCCGACGCTCAACCCGGGTGAGACCTACGACGACGTGCTCGCCGACCGCAGCGCGTTCGAGGACTTCGACGCCGACGCCTACTTCGGCGCCAAGGGCTTCGGCTTCGTCCGCCTGCAGCAGCTGGCCGTCGAGCACCTCATGGGCGCGCGGAACTGATGTCGGACATCCGACCGGGCGCGGTCGACCCAGGCGACGGCACGCTCGTCGCCGGGGTCGACTCCTCGACCCAGTCCTGCAAGGTCACCATCCGTGACGCCCGCACCGGTGCCGTCGTCCGCGAGGGCCGCGCGTCGCACCCGGACGGCACCTCGGTCGACCCGGAGCACTGGTGGACCGCGCTCGGCGCCGCGATCGCGGACGCCGGCGGGCTGGACGACGTCGCCGCCGTGGCGATCGCCGGACAGCAGCACGGCATGGTCGCCCTGGACGCCGAGGGCCGCGTGGTCCGCGACGCGCTGCTGTGGAACGACGTCCGCAGCGCCGACGCGGCAGCGCAGATGGTCGACGAACTCGGCCGGGAGGCATGGGTCGCCCGCACGGGACTGGTCCCGGTGGCCTCGTTCACCGGTACCAAGCTGCGGTGGCTCCGCGACGCCGAGCCGGCGAACGCCGACCGCGTGGCCGCGGTCGCACTCCCCCACGACTGGCTGTCGTGGCGGCTGCGCGGCCACGGGCCCGCGGACGTCAGCCCGCTCGGCCCCGATCTCGACGCCCTGGCGACCGATGCGTCGGACGCCAGCGGCACCGCGTACTGGGACCCCGCTCGTCGGGAGTACGACCCGGAGCTGTTCACGCTGGCACTCGGTCGCCCGATGCGCGTCGCGGGTGACGGTGCCACGGACGGCGTCGTCGTCCCCCGGGTCGTCGCCGCCGACCAGCCGATGGCCACGCTCGACACCGACGTGCCGCTCGCCGGGGGCGGGGTCGCACACCACGGCCTGGTCGTCGGCGCCGGCACCGGCGACAACGCCGGCGCGGCGCTCGGCCTGGGCCTCGGCCCGGGCGACGTCGCGGTGTCCCTCGGGACCAGCGGGACGGTCTTCGGCGTGACCGACGCCGCGCTCGCGGACCCGAGCGGGACCGTGGCGGGCTTCGCCGACGCGACGGGGGCGCGCCTCCCGATCGTCACGACGCTCAACGCGGCCCGCGTGCTCGAGGTGATCGGTGGCCTGCTCGGCGTCGACCACGGCGAGCTCGGCGAGCTCGCACTGGGCGCGCCGGCCGGTGCCGACGGACTCGTCCTGGTGCCGTACTTCGTCGGGGAACGCACGCCGAACCGCCCGGACGCCACCGCGTCCCTGCTGGGGATGACCCCGACGACGACCGACCGGGCCCACCTGGCCCGAGCGGCGTTCGAGGGCATGCTCTGTGCACTGGCCGACGGACTCGCTGCCGTCGAGGACGCCGGCGTCACCGTGGAGCGCCTGCTGCTGATCGGCGGTGCCGCACGCAACCAGGCCGTGCGGACGATCGCCGCGCAGGTGTTCGGTCGCGACGTGCACCTGCCCGAACCGGGCGAGTACGTCGCCGCCGGCGCTGCCCGACAGGCAGCGTGGGCACTCACCGGCACCCTGCCGACGTGGTTGCTGCAGACGACGACCGTCGCCGCGGACCCGCACCCCGAGGTGCTGGCCCACTACCGGGACGCCGTCGCGGCGTCCTGACCCATCCGATCACCGTGCCCCCGGTACCCGTCACACGGGCACCGGGGGCATGATCGTCCCCGGAGGACACCGATGCCGCTGACCGACCTGCCCCTCGTAGAGCTCCGCACCCACCGACCGACCGTCCGCGTGCCGGACGACTTCGACGCGTTCTGGGCCGACACGATCGCCCAGGCACGCGCCGATGCCGACCGCACCGGCGCCCGGCCCGAGACCACCCCGGCCGACACCCCGGTCACCGGACTGGTGATCGAGGACCTGACGTTCCCGGGTTTCGCCGCCGACCCCGTGCGCGCCTGGATCACCCGCCCCGCCGGATCCGGGTCAGAACCGTTGCCCGTCGTCGTCGAGTACCTCGGGTACAACGGCGGGCGCAGCCGACCCGGCGAGCGGATCGCGTGGGCACTGGCCGGGTACGTGCACGTCGTCATGGACACCCGCGGCCAGGGCAGCGGATGGGGCGGGGGCGACACCCCGGACCCGCACGGTGCCGGGCCGCACATCGGCGGGTGGATGACGAGCGGCATCGAGCGCCCCCAGGACCACTTCTACCGCCGCGTGTACACGGACGCCGTCCGGCTCGTCGACGCCGTGCGGACGCTGCCGGGTGTCGACCCGGAGCGCATCGCACTGACCGGGGGCAGCCAGGGCGGTGGGATCGCGATCGCCGCGGCCGCGCTGGTGCAGGCGCACGTCGGGCCGATCGTCGCGGTGCTGCCGGACGTGGCGTTCCTGTGCGACTGGGAGCACGGTGCCGACGTCGCGGTGAGCGACCCGTACCAGGAGCTGGTCCGGTACCTGGCCGTACACCGGGACGCCGCCGAGACGGTGTGGACGACGGCGTCGTACCTGGACGGCGTGAACTTCGCCGCCCGGATCACGGCGCCCGCATTGTTCTCGGTCGCGCTCATGGACGAGGTGGTGCCGCCGCGGACCACCTTCGCCGCCTACAACGCCCTGGGCTCGGCCGACAAGCAGATCGAGGTGTACCCGTACAACGGGCACGAGGGCGGTGGGTTCCGCCACTGGGAGCGGCAGGTCGCGTTCCTGCGCGCACGCTCCTGATCTCCAGATCCGCTCAGACAGGTGCGGAAACCGTCGTGAACCACTAGTTTCAGTGCTCATGTCCACGGTGTCGTGGAACTCCGGCGACGGAATCCGTTGCCGCCTCGGTCGAGAGAGGTGTGGTGGGCCATGCGAGACGAACGTGTCGTGACGGCGTCGACAGCGACGGTCAGTACCGAGAAGGGCCTGCGACCCGGTGCCATCGGGCTGATGGGCAGCGTCGTGATGGGGATCTCGTCCACCGCACCGGCCTACAGCCTGGCGGCGAGTCTGGGCCTGGTCGTGGCCAGCGGCGGAGCACTGCTGGCGGGCGTCAAGGCCCCCGCGATCATGCTGCTGGCCTTCATCCCGATGTGGATGATCGCGGTGGCCTACCAGGAACTCAACCGCGAGGACCCGGACTGCGGCACGACCTTCACGTGGGCGACCCGGGCGTTCGGTGCGGTCACGGGCTGGCTCGGTGGGTGGGGCATCATCGCCGCCGACGTGATCGTGATGGCGAACCTGGCGCAGATCGCCGGGTCCTACGGGTTCTCGTTCGTCGGTGTCGTCACGAACGACCCCGCCGTCAGCGCACTCGGGAACAGCACGCTCTGGTCGACCGTGGCCGGGGTGGCCTGGATCGCCGTGATGACCTTCATCTGCTACGTCGGCGTCGAGGTGTCGGCCCGCCTGCAGTACGTGCTTCTGGGGATCGAGGTGCTCGTGCTCGTGATGTTCGCGGTCGTCGCACTCGTCCGGGTGGGCACGGGCACGGGCGTCGAGGGCTCCCTCACCCCGTCGCTGTCGTGGCTGTGGCCGAGCGGCATGGACTTCGGGTCGGTGATCGCCCCGGCGATGCTCACCGCGATCTTCATCTACTGGGGCTGGGACACGGCGGTGTCGCTGAACGAGGAGACGAAGGACCCGGAGAAGACCCCCGGGCGCGCAGCGGTCATCAGCACCGTGCTGCTGCTCGTCATCTACGCGCTCGTCTCGATCGCCGCGATCGCGTTCGCGGGCGTGGGCACCAAGGGCATCGGCCTCGGCGCGCAGGGCAACGCGGACGACGTGTTCTCGGCGATCGGGCCGGCGCTGTTCGGCACGTCGTTCATCGGGCACGCCGCGATGGCCCTGCTGTCGTTCTCGATCCTGACCTCGGCGTCGGCATCCACCCAGACGACGATCATGCCCACGGCCCGCACCGCGCTGTCGATGGCCGTCTACAAGGCGCTGCCGCCCCACTTCGCCCGCATCCACAAGCGCTTCCTGACGCCGACCTGGTCGACGCTCGGGATGGGGATCGCGTCCATCGCGTTCTACGTGCTGTTCACCGTCATCTCGACCAACCTGCTGACCGCGCTGATCGGCTCGGTCGGGCTGATGATCGCCTTCTACTACGGGCTGACCGGCTTCGCGTGCGTGTGGGTCTACCGGCGCACGCTGTTCACGACCGTGCGCAACTTCGTCATGCGCGGCCTGGTCCCCCTGCTCGGCGGTCTGACGCTGGCGGTGACGTTCGTGTACGGCCTGGTGCAGTTCGCGCAGCCCGACTGGCTGCAGGGCGACGACGGCAAGGACGTGACCATCCTGGGGATCGGAGCTGTCGCCGTGGTGGGGGTCGGTTCGATCCTGATCGGTGTCGTGCTCATGGCGATCTGGTGGTACCGCTCACCGGACTTCTTCGCCGGGCGCACCCTGACTGCGCAGACCCCGATCCTGGTGCTCGACGACACTCCGGACCCGATGGGGCTCCCCGGTGCCGGGCAGCAGCCGACCCTGATCGCGCCGGACTTCTCGAACCTGCCGACGGGCAGCATCGCGGTCGACGAGGAGACCGGCAAGCGGTTCCGCAGGACGCGGTCGCGCGACGAGGACTGAGGCTCAGTCGAGCTCCGCTGCCCGGGCCTCGCGCGCGACGTGCTCGGCAGGACGCGCGAGCCCATCCAGTCGGTGGCCGGCCGCCCGGTCGTTCCACTCCACCCGCTGCCGCTCGGTGGCGACGCGGTGCTGCCCGTCGTGTCCAGCCGGCAGCTCACAGCACCAGCGGTCGAAGGTGCTGCTGCAGCGCCCGTTCCGATCGTAGGACGGGTCGCCGCCGCCGGGGGTCCGCTCGCCCGCGGCCGGATCGGCCGCGACCAGGTCGCCGATGACCGGCAACGCGGCGGTGTCGTACTCGTGGTCCATGCATCCCTCGGTCGTCTGCCTCTCTCATACAGACGCACTGAGGACGGGATTCGTCACACATCCGGGCAGGACCCCCGTCAGACTCCCGGCCTGGTGACGGCTCGGACCCCGAGCTCGGACGTCAGCAGGGCCGCCATCGCGTCGTCGACCAGGACACTGCCTTGCGATCGCGGTACCCGTCCGCTCGCGACGAGGGCGGCAATGCCCTGCATGGTCGCCGCGAACAGCAGCGTGAACCGCTCGCGGGCACCGCTGTCGTCGGTCTGGTCCGCGTCACCCATCGCGGCGTCGAGCACGTGGAACAGTCGCCCGGCCGCGGCGCGGACGGGCTCCGGTGCCGCGCTGCCCTTGCTCGAGAACATCAGCTCCATGAGCGCGGCGTCGTCGATCGCGAAGTCGACGTAGACGCGGGCGACCCGCACGAACTGCCCGCGGACCGGGTCCTCGACGCCGAGCGCGCGCTCGACCAGAGCGGTCAGCCGGACGAACCCGCGTTCGGCGAGGGCATCGAGCAGCGCCTGTCGGTCGGGGAAGTGGCTGCGAGGCGCTCCGTGGCTCACACCGGCACGGCGGGCGAGGTCACGCAGCGAGATCCCGTCGACACCGTCCTGACGCAGGACCTCCTCGGCCTCGTCGAGCAGCACGGCGCGCAGGTTGCCGTGGTGGAACGGGCGCGTGGACATCTCCTCATCCTAGAACCTTGCTAGGCATTGACTAGATAGTAGTCACCGCCTAGATTGCAACGCATGACCTCTTCATGGACCTTCCTGGTGTTCGGCGGCACCGGCCAGACCGGCCAGCACTTCGTCCGGATGGCGCTCGAGCAGGGCCACCGCGTCCGGGCACTCGCCCGTACACCCGGCAAGTTCACGACGCACCACCCGGACCTGGCGGTGACCCGGGGGTCGATCACCGACCACCCGGACCTGGATGCCCTGCTGCCGGGTGTCGACGCCGTCGTGGCGATGCTCGGCGACGCGGGTGCCCAGCAGCACCGTCTGGTGAACACCGCGTTCGTCCGCGAGCTCGTGCCGGCCATGCGTCGCCACGGCGTCTCGCGGTTCCTGTACCAGGCGGGCGGTCTCAGTGCGGCACCCGGCAAGCCACTCCCCGTGGCGCTTCGAGCCGTCAGGGCGACGATCGCACGCGGGTACATCGGACAGCACCGCGACAACGAGGCGGTGATGCGGTACCTGACCGACGAGGCAGCGGACCTCGAGTGGATGGTGCACCGCGCGGGCATCGGCTCGGACGGCCCGTCGAAGGGTGTCCTGCAGCGCTCGAGCAGCGCGATCAGCATCGGCACGTTCCGGGACTGCGCGGACTACACGCTCCGCACGGTCACGGACGCAAGCGCGGTGCACACCTGCGACCCGAGTCACTACGCACCGGCGGCCTGAACGCGGTCCGACGCTGCCGTCGATCGGACATCGTCAGGGCCCGTGGTGCATGCTCGTTCGAGGGGACCCGTTCGAGCGCACCGCGGTCGAGACCCGACCGGAAGGCGAGGATGGACCAGCAGTCGCTCTCCGGTGCCGAAGACGCCACGCTGGTCGTCCGTGCTGCGGACGGCGACGTGCAGGCGTTCGAGGTCCTGGCACGGCGACACGGACCACTGTTGCGGGTGTTCGCGGCGAAGATGCTCGGCTCGAACCTGGAGTCCGACGACGTCGTGCAGGAGTCCTTCCTGACCGCATGGCGGCGGCTGTCCGAGCTCGAGTCCCCCGCGCGGTTCCGGGCCTGGGTGACGCAGATCATCACGCGCAAGGCCCTCGACCGCATCCGCTCCCGCCGGCACCACGACGACGTCGCCCAGGTCGATCCGCCGGCTGATGCCGTGCATTCGCCGGAGCGTATCGTTGAAGCACGGCTGCAGCTCGACGCGGTGTGGGAAGCGCTCGACAAGCTCCCCGAAGACCAACGCCGGTGCTGGCTGCTCCGTGAGACGGCCGGGTACAGCTACCAGGAGATCGGTGAGGCCCTCGAGCTGCCCACCTCGACCGTGCGGGGGTTGCTCGCCCGGGCCAGGCGGTTCCTGCTCCAGGAGATGGAGGCATGGCGATGACGATCGACGATGCCGCTGTGCCCGAGGACGACCTCGACGGCCACACCATGGAGGAACTCGGCGCCTACCTGGACCGTGGTCGCACCCCGCGCGATGCCGCGATCGAGAGCTCGCCCGCCTGCCGTCTGGCGCTGTCCGGCATGCAGCGACTGCGTGAGCTGTCGTGGGATGCGATGCAGCGCCGTGCCGACGAGGAGCCCGACCGCGACTCCGTCTGGATCTCCGGCCTGCTCGACACGATCCGGTCCGAGGTCCGCTCGGGCCGCGACGTCCCCGTGGAGCACCCGGACCCCCGACTCCGCCTGACCATCACCGAGGCCGCCGTGCGCGGCCTGGTCCGCCGCACCGGCGACACGATGGGTGGGCTGGTCATGGGCAGGTGCACCCTGGACGGCGACGTCGGTGTCCCCGGCGCTCCGATCCGGGTCGAGGTCACCGCGAGCATCGCTTACGGCCTCGTCGCGGAGACCACCGCCGACCAGCTCCGCGCGCGCATCGAGGACGCCCTCGCGCGCCACACGGACCTGGTCATCGACCGCATCGACGTCGTGTTCGACGACGTCCACGTCCCCTGAGGAGCACGGTGTCCGACGACCAAGACCTGTCACGCCGCCTGACCGGGCTGCTCCGCACGATCGACGGTGTGGACGACGTCTTCCCCGCCCAGCCGATCCTCGAGGCCGCAGCGGACGCGATCGCCGTGCAGCTCGCGCTCCGGCAGCCCGACGTGCTCGTCGACATCGACCGCTCGGGCGGCGCGGTCAGGATCACCGCCGGCATCGCGGCGAGCGACGCCCGCCCCGCCGGGGACACCGTGCGCGAGGTCGGCGAACGCATCCGCGACCAGCTCGCTGCCGACGGCGAGCAGCCCGACCTGATCAGCGTCGCGATCCGCGTGATCGAGGGTGGCGGACCACCCAGACCTGCTCCGACTGAGGTAAGCCTGGCCTGACAAACCCCAGGTCAGGGCAGCCTTTCCTGGCTAGCGAAGCGCGCTCGGGAGTGCTTTCCTGGTCGTCATGGCCATCATCTCCGTCCCCGCACTGCCGACCATCGACCCGGTCGAGTCGACCAGCGCCGCCCGGCTCAACTGGTTGCGCGCCGGACTGCTCGGTGCGAACGACGGCATCGTGTCCGTCGCCGCGGTGATCGTCGGCGTCGCCGGTGCCGGTGCACCCGTCGGCCCGGTCCTGGCGTCCGGTGCGGCAGCCCTGGTCGGTGGGGCCGTGTCGATGGCGCTCGGCGAGTACGTCTCGGTGAGCGGTGCCCGCGACGCGCAGGAGACCGGGCAGGCCGCCCGCGCCGCACGTCGTGCGACCGAGGCGGTGGAATCCACCGACATCGCCGCCGCCTACCGCTCGATCGGCGTCTCCGAGGACGCGGCGCGCACGATCGCCGACGAGCTCGGTCGCCCCGAGGTCCGCGACCGCTGGGTCGCCGCCGAGCAGCAGGCCGAGCAGGACGACGTGGTCAGCCCCTGGCGCGCGGCCTGGGTGTCCGCGGCGACCTTCACCGTGGGTGGGCTGCTGCCCTTCCTGGCGACGCTGCTGGTGCCCGAGTCCGTGCGCCTGGCCGTCATCGTGGTGGCGGTGCTGCTGGCCCTGGCGGCGACGGGCACCACGGGCGCCGTGCTGGGCGGGGCTCCCCGTGGTCGCGCGGCGTTGCGCGTGGTGATCGGCGGCGCGGCGGCCCTGGCGGCGACGTGGTTGGCCGGCACCCTGCTCGGCGCGCACGCCCTCTGAGTCCACGCCCGCTGACGCAGGGTGAGGGCGCCTGCTTCGAGTTCGGGTCTGGAAGCAGGCGCCCTCGTGATCCGGCCACGTGGGGACGCCCATCGGTCGAGGTCGTCCCGTCGCGAAGCCGGGTGACGGCAGCCAGGGTGGGCTGAGCCGCTCCGCAACGATACTCCTAAGTGGAGACTTGTCTCCACTTGAAATCCGGCTACATTGCTCCCATGTCCGAGATCCCTCGCACGCGAGCGGAACGTGTCGAAGTGCGGCGCAGCCGCGAGGCGATCCTCGCGGCGGCGGAAGCGCACTACGCCGTCAAGGACACCGACCCGTCGATGGTCCAGCTGGCACAACTGGCCGGTGTGGGCGTCGCCACGCTCTACCGCCGGTACGCCAGCGTCGACGACGTCATCCGGGAACTCCACGCCCGGCTCCTCGGCCACTTCACGCGCGTGGAAACGCTGGTCGCTGCACGACCGACCGCCTGGGAGGCCGTGGTCGCGTTGGTGACGGGCATCATCGACGTCCTGCAGGAGCACCCCGCGATCCCGCAGCTCAACCGGAAGATGGTGGCGCTGGAGAACAACGACCGCTTCACCTCGACGTGGAACGACCAGCTCGACGCACTGATCCGCGCGGCCCAGACCGAGGGCACGCTCCGGTCCGACGTCACCGCGAACGACGTGACGTTCGCCGCGTTCCGGATCGGCAGCTACGCGAACCTGCCCCCGGACGACGCCGGGCGGATCATCGGTCGGCAGGTCGGCATCGTCCTCGACGGACTCCGCGCCGACGGCAGCCGGCACCCGCTGCCCGGGGACCCCATCACCATGCAGGAACTGCAGCGGATCTTCCGACACGAGGTCGACCACCCCGTCGAGTGACGGCGCGGGCGCACCCCCGACGTCAGTCGCAGCGCTCGAGCGCGAACGACCCGGTCCCGCCGAAGCCGCCCCGCCCGCCGAACCCCGACGTCGCACTCCCCCACCGGTGCACCACCGTGCAGCCGAGGGCAGCGCCCGCCTGCCGCACCGGGTCCTGCGCGCGGGAGCTCGAGGAGACGACCAGCAGTCGGGTGTCGCCGCTGTGCACCATGGACTCGATCTGCGCCGTCGTGAACACGGGCACCTGCCCGGAGAACCCGCCGTCCGTCAGTACCTGGTCCCCGGTGGTCTCGATGACGTCGGCGGAGATGCGCCACGAGTCGTCGAGGAACAGCGGGGAGCCGTCCTTCCCACCGCCCTCGCGCTCGGCGGTCGCCACGAGGGACGCCTCGTCCGCCGACAGCCGCGTGTGGCCGCCGATCACGTCGGGCGCCGACACCGTGAACGCCGCCGACGACCCGAAGCCGAGCGACGAACGTCCGCCCGGCAGGACCTGCCCGCCGAACGCCGCCCGGCCCGCACCCGCGCCGCCACCGGTTCCCGTCCGGCTCGCACCCGCGCTTCCGCCGAACGCGGACCGACCGGCACCCGAACCGAACGCCGGGCGCCCCGCACCCGCCCCGAAGCCGCCCCCGCCGAACTGCTCGGCGACCGCTCCCACCGAGGCGTCCCCGCCGCTGCCGTCCCGCGCGGCGTCGAGCGCCTGCAGCGAGAAGCACGCCGGGCCCGCGACGACCGCGGCGACGAGCACCCCGACGACGACCCGACGACCGCGCATTCCGCGCATGCCGGAGACGACACCGTCGCCCGACCGGAGACCGATGACCAGCACCGCCACGAGCGCGACGACCGTCAGCCCGACCGCCACCGACCCCAGCAGCAGCGGTTCCGAGCTCGCCGACGCCAGCCACGACCACCATGCCCCCTGCACCACCAGCAGCGCGACGGGAACCGCCAGCAGTCGCCGATCGGCAGCGGTCACACAACGCACGGCACCCCACCACCCGACGGCCGCGAGCACGGCGAGCTGCACGCCGACCGCGGCCACGTACGCCGTGTGCGGGAGCCGCAAGACCGACAGCACCACGACGGCGGTCGCCAGCCACACGACCACCGTGAGCAGCGTGGCGGCGGCGACCCGGGCCTCCCGGTCGGCGCGTCGCTGCCACGAGCGGACCGCGCCGATCCCGATGCCGGTCAGTGCCGCGGGCCACGACCAGCCCACCTGCGAGGCGTAGCGCGCCGAGAACAGCTGCAGCAGGTCGCGGTGCGCGCCGCCGGCGCCGAAGCGCTGCGCCGCGGCGCCGACCGCGTGCCCGACGGCGCCGAGCGCGCCGACCGCCCCGGGCCACAGTCCGGGCAGGAACCGGTCCACCCCGTTGTAGCCGAAGACCATCGCGAACACGTCGTCGTCGGTGGACCCGTCGACGTAGGGGTGCGCGCCGGTCGGCAGGAGTGCGACGACGACCATCCACGCGAGCGAGGCCACGACCGCAGCGCCGACCAGGATCCCCGCGTGTGCGAGTCCGCGCCGCCAGCGCCGCCCCGCTCCCGCCGCCACGAGCGTCCCGATCACCAGCGCCGGCAGGACCAGCCAGGCCTGCAGCATCTTCGCCTGGAACCCGATCCCGACGAACAGGCCCGACACCAGCAGCGGCCACCAGGTCCCCGCGATCGCCGCCCGCTGCCACCAGACGAGCGCGACGGCGAGCGCCATCGTGAGCAGCCCGTCCTCCATCGGGTGGCCGAACATCGACACGAAGATCGGCGTGCTCGCGGCGAGCGCTGCGGCCACGAGTCCGACGCGGGACCCGGCCCAGCGCAGGCCGACGAGTGAGACGGCCCAGACGGTGACGATGCCCTCGAGCACCTGCGGCAGGGCGAGCGCGGCCGTCGACATGCCGAACAGCCGGATGCTGAGTGCCTGGGGCACGGCGAACCCGGCGAGCTTGTCGAGCGTGACGGTGGCGCCCGGGTCGAACGCGCCGCTGAAGAACGCGGGCCACGACTCCGACATCGACCGGGCGGCGGCCGCGTAGAACTCCGAGTCGCCGCCGCGCGCCAGGTTCCAGCTCGTCAGCACGGCGCCGAGGACGATGATCGCGGCGAGCGTCAGACGCTCGCGCGGGGGCTGGTGCGTCCAGCGCGGGGTGCGTGCGCGGAAGCCGTCGATCCGGTTCATGGTGGGAACTGTGCCGCCGGACTCGATGAACCGGCCGCCAGTGGCGGCCTGCTGGCCTGCAGTTCGTTCAGGACGACGGCCAGGAGGCTCGGAGCGCGCCCGCAGGCAACCACCTGTCCACAGGTGGCTGCTCCTGACTGCTGCTGGCACGCCCGGCATGGCAGGATCGGGGCACGACGAGGGGGGCGCGATGCGCGCGGAGGATGTACGGGCCAAGCGGTTCGGCACGACCAAGTGGCGGGAGGGCTACGAGCAGGACGACGTGGATGCGTTCCTGGACCGGGTGCAGCGCACGCTCGCCGGGTACGAGCTGCGGCGGCCGGTCGACCCGCTCGAGCCCGAAGACGTGGTGGCTGCGCGCTTCACGCCGACGCGGTTCCGCGCGGGCTACGACCAGGGGCAGGTGGACGACTTCCTCGACCAGGTGGTCGTCGCGCTCCGCACGCACCGGGGGCACTGACCGCAGGCGACTCAGCCCGACGCAGCCCGATCGCGTGACACGGTGTCGCCCGCCTGGCCGGCGACGGCTCGGTAGGCCTCGGCGGCACCCGTCAGCTGTCTGGCCAGCGTGCCGTCCGACTGCTCCTCGAGCCGGACCAACCCCATCCGCCGCAGGTACGGCGTCTTCCGGCCGGAGCCGGCGCGCTCGGCGACGACGTCGGGCGCGACCGCGAACTCCTCGACGTTGCGGCCGCCGGACGCGTACGACCAGTCCACGAAGTCGAAGACCGGCCACCACGTCCACCCGCGGACGTCGACGCCGGCGTCCACGAGCGAGCGGACCGCGGCGACGGAGTCCCGCACCCAGGCGGACCGGACGGTGTCGTCGCCCTCGATGGACGTCTCCGTCACGACCATCGGCAGCCCGTAGCGTGTGTCGAACCGGGTCAGGGACGCGACGAGCCCCTCGGTCCAGCGGTCGTAGGCGTGCTGCACGGTGCCGTCCGGCCCGTGCTCGAGCCGGCGGGGTGACAGGTCCGGGTAGTAGTTGACGCCGAGCAGGTCGATCGTCACGGCTCCGTCGACCAGCTCGGCCAGTGCGGCGGCGGACGCCCCGTGCGACAGCAGCCAGTCGTGGAACGCGTGCGTCGGGTCGACGCGGCCGAGCACCAGGTCGGTCGGCAGGAAGCCGAGTCCCTCGAGCAGCGCGGCTTCGGTGACGAGAGCCGACGACGGCGGTGACGCGGACGACGCCGACGAGGAAGCCGAGGGCGACGCCGTCACCGCGGGTGACGCCGTCACCAACGACGAGGCCTCGACGTGCACGATCACCGCGTCCGGGTTCGCCGACCGCACCGCCGCCACCGTGTGCTGCAGGCCCGCGGCGATGCCGAGCACCACGCGGGTCCACCCGCGCCACCCGGTCAGTGCCGGCGGCCACACCCCGCGCAGCCCGGCGAACGACGCCGTGGTGATCGGCTCGTTGAGCGGGGTCACGTGGTCGACCACGCCCGCGTACCGTCCGGCGAACGCCCCCGCGAACGAGGCCACCGCCGCCGGGTACCCCGGGTCGGCGAAGGAGTCCTCGAGCCAGGTGGGCGTGCCGTAGTGCACCAGGTCCGCGATGACGGTGATGCCGAGCGACGCCGCGTACGCCAGCCGTTCGTCGAGGACCGCCCAGTCGAACACCCCCGGGGCGACGTGCACGCGGGGCCAGTCGACCCCGTAGCGCAGGGCGGTCGCACCGAGCGCGGCCACGGTGTCCAGGTCGTCGCGCCAGGCCAGGTCGTGCCCGGTCAGCTCGTGCTCGTCCAGGGGCGCCATCGCGAAGTGCAGCGGCGGGTACACACAGGTGTCCTCGATCCCGGCGACGAAGGTGAAGGTCCCCGGCGCGAAGGCACCGCGCGGGCCCGACGCGCTCACTTCAACCCCGTGGTCGCGACGCCCGCGACGAAGTACTTCTGCGCGAAGAAGAACCCGACGGCGATCGGCAGCAGCGAGATCACCGCGCCGGCGAGCAGGACCGCGTGGTCGGTGACGTGCGCTCCCCCGAACAGCGTCAGCCCGGCCGGCAGCGTCAGCATGTCGTTCGAGGTCGTCACGACGAGCGGCCAGAGCAGGTCGTTCCACAGCGCCATCCCGTTCAGCACGGCGACCGTGGCGATCGCGGGCTTGGCGAGCGGCAGGATGACCTGCCAGTAGATCCGCCAGTGTCCGGCGCCGTCGATGCGGGCGGCCTCGTCCAGCTCGACGGGGATGTCGATGAAGAACTGCCGGAACAGGAAGATGCCGAACGCGCTGGTCGCCCGCGGGATGATCAAGCCCTGGTAGGTGTTCAGCCAGCCCAGGTGGAACAGCTCCACGAAGACCGGGATCAGCGTCACCTGGAACGGCACCATCAGCGTCGCGATGACGAGCACGAACGCGACGTTCCGCCCGACGAACCGCATCCGCGCCAGGGCGTAGGCGCACATCGAGTCGAAGAACAGCGTCAGCACGGTCGTCACGACCGTGAACAGGAACGAGTTGAGCAGCAGCCGCAGGAACGGCAGCTGTTGCCAGACCCCGATGTAGCCGTGCAGGGTGACGCTGGTCGGGAACAGGCTGGCGGGGTGGCCGAACAGGTCGGACTCGGACCGGAACGACCCGCTCACCATCCAGATGAACGGCACGAGCGCGACCACGAGGCCGATCCCCAGGTACACCCACTTCAGGACGGAGCCGGTGCGCCACGTCCCGCTCGGACGACCGGGTCGCCGGGTGCGGGCGGTGGACGGCCTGGAGGCCCGGGCCGGCCTGGTCACGGACGGTCGCCGGGTGCGCGCCTCAGTCGACATCGTCGTACCGGAAGAGCTTCAGCTGCAGCAGGGAGATGAGCATGATGATGACGAAGAGGACCCAGGAGATCGCCGACGCGTAGCCGGTCTGGTAGTTGACGAACCCGTCGCGGTACAGCAGGTTCACGAGCGTGTCGGTGTGGAAGACCGGACCGCCGCCGGTCATCACGTACACCAGGTCGAACACCTGGAACGACTGGATCGTCAGGATCATCGACGTGAAGAGCATGGTCGGGCGGATGCTGGGCAGGGTGATCCGCCAGACGGTCTGCCAGCGGTTCGCGCCGTCGAGCTCGGCGGCCTCGTACCGTTCGGCCGGCACGCCCTTGAGCCCGGCGATGAACAGGATCATCGCGAAGCCGATGCTCTTCCAGACCGAGACGAAGATGATCGTCGGCAGCGCCAGCGCGGTCGACTGCAGCCAGGCCACGCTCGGCAGCCCCAGGGCCGCGGTGATGCCGCCGACCAGGCCGATGTCCGGGTCGAGCAGGAACTTCCACACCAGGCCGATCGTGACGAGCGACACGATCGTCGGGAAGAAGAACACCGACCGGACGATCCGGTTCGCCAGGGTGTCACGCTGCAGCAGCAGTGCCGCGACGAACCCCAGGACGACCAGCAGGACGACCGACACGATCGTGTACTCGAGCGTGATCCACAGCGCGTTCCAGAACTGCTGGTCGTGGAACAGCTTTTTGTAGTTGCCGAACCCGACGAACGGCTGCGACGTGGCGCCGACCGTCCAGTCGAAGAACGAGTAGTACAGCGACCGAAGGATCGGGAAGACGACGAACGCGCCCAGGATCAGCAGCGACGGGGCCATGAAGAGCCAGGCCGGCTGGAACCGGCGCGCTCGGCGGCGGGTGGGACGGGCCTCCTGTCCGGTGTTCCGACCGGAGGTCGGGGCCCCGCCACGCGGTGTGCGTGGCGGGGCCGACCCGGTGAGCTGGTCGGTCACTGGCTGCAGCCGGTGAGGCCGTCGATCGTCTGACCGGCGCTCTTCGTGGCGTCGTCGATCGACTTGCCGCGGGTGATCTCGCCGATCAGCGGGACGTAGCCGTCGGAGTCGACCTTGGTGGCGTTCGGCACGTGCGGCAGGTACAGCCGCGCGTCGGGCACCTGGCTGGCGAAGACCGACACGGTCGGGTCGGCCTTCAGCTTCGCGTCGTCGGACAGGTCGGAGCGCAGGGGCGGGAACCCGGTCTGCAGCGAGAACTTCTGCTGCGCGGTCTTCGACGTCCAGTAGGCCAGGAACTCCTGCGCCTGCTTCGGGTACTTCGTCTTCGCCGAGATCGACAGCGGAGCGATCGAGCCGAGCGTCGAGGACTTGCCGTCGACGCCGACCGGGACCTTCACGATGCCCAGGTCGATGCCGGCCGACTTGTAGCCGGAGGCAGCCCACGGGCCGTTGATCTCCATCGCGGCCTTGCCGGCGGAGAACAGCGAGTCGGCCTCGGCGCCGGTGAGGCCGACCGGGCTGACCTTGTCCTTCGCGACCAGGTCGGCCCAGGTCTTCAGGCTCTGCTTGCCGCTGCTCGACTGCACGACGCTGCAGTTCTTGCTGTTGACGATGTCGCCGCCCTCGAGCCACTGCAGCACCGGCCACATCTGGATCGTCTGGTTGTCGGCGAGCGCGATGCCGTACTTGCCGCCGGTCGTGAGCTTCTGGGCATCCGTGGCCAACTCGGCGACCGTCGACGGCGGGTTCGCGATGCCGGCGTCCTGGAACAGCTTCTTGTTGTAGTACAGGCTGAGCGTGGCGAAGTTCGCCGGGACGCCGTAGAGCTTGCCGTCGTAGGTGAACTCCTTGACCGTGCCGGGTGCGAACGACGAGGTGTTGATCTTGCTGTCGCCGCTGCCGGTCATCGTGATCGGCAGCACGGAGTTCGTCTTGACGTACTGCGCGACGGCGTTGGGGTCGGAGCTGACCGCCGCGACGTCGGGGCCCTGGCCGGTGAGCCAGGCGGACGGCAGCTTCTGCTGGATGGTGTCCCACGGCTGGACGGTCATGTCGACCTTGATGTCCGGGTGCGACTGCTCGAAGTCCTTGACGATCGTGGCGTAGCCGGGGCGGTCGCCGCCGGTGAACCCGGTCCAGACCTTGAGGGTCGCGGGGCCGTCGCTGCTGGCGGTGCTGCCGGCCGAGCAGCCGCTCAGGGTGAGGGCTGCCACGGCGGCGACGGCGCCGATCGCCAGGGTGGTGCGTGCGTGCTTCATCGGGGAACGCTCCTTTGCGTTGCTGTGCTCGCGGAGGTGGTGCGGGTGGGTGCTCGGTACGTCGTTCGGTGTCGGGTCTTGGTGCTTGGTGCTGTTCGGTGTCGGGTCTTGGTGCGTGGTGCTGTTCGGTGGTGCGTCGGTCAGGTGCGGACGCGTTCCGCGTCGGGGTCGCATCCGCACGAGGCGCGGACGACGAGCTCGACGGGGAGCTCGGTACGGGCGGGCTGGCCGCCGCGGTGGTCGACCAGGTCGAAGAGGCGCTCGGTCGCGATGCGGCCCATCTCCTCGGCGGGGACACGGATGGTGGTGATGCCGGGGGTCGTGACGCGGGCGAGCCCGAAGTCGTCGAACCCGACGACGGCGACGTCACCCGGGACGTCGAGGCCCGCGCGGCGCAGGGTGTGCAGGCCGCCCACCGCCATGTCGTCGTTCGCGAACACGACGCCGTCCGGCCTGCTGCCCGGGTCCGACGCCAGCATCTGCTCCATGGCCGCAGCACCCGAGGTCTCGGACAGGTCGCCCTCGATCACCGTGACGTCGGTCAGGCCGTGCCGTTCCGCCGCGCGCAGGAAGCCCTGGCGGCGGTCGAGCCCGGTCTGGTGGTCGAGCGTGCCGGTGACGTGCAGCAGACGGCGGCGACCGTGCACCTCGACCAGGTGGTCGACCAGGCGTTCGGTCGCGGAGACGTCGTCGATCCCCACCGTGACCGCGTCGGCCAGGTGCGGGTAGTTGCCGATGAGCACGGCGGGCAGGCCACTCGCGACGAGCCCCTGCACGTGGTCGTCGTCGACCGCGGCACTGGTGACGATGGCGCCGTCCGCCGTCCGCGATCGCATGACCCGCTCGTACGCCACATCGCCGGAGCTGGTGTCGGCGTTCGTCGACACGATCACCTGCGCGTCGTGGGCGTTCGCCGCGGACGACATGCCGGTCAGGACGTGCATGAAGTACAGGTGCCCGAAGACGTGCGCGGACGAGTTCGGGACGATCAGGGCAACCGCGTCGGCGCGCTGGCTGCGGAGCGCGCGGCCGGCGGAGCTGGGGACGTAGCCGAGTTCGTCGGCGGCCCGCTTGACGGCGGCGCGGGTCTTCTCGCTGATGCGCTCGTGCCCGGAGAGCGCCATGCTGGCGGCGGCGGACGTGACGCCGACCTTGGCGGCAACGTCCTTCAGGGTGACGGACTTCGGCATGGGGATCGCCTTCTTCGGGGAGCGGTGCTTTATCGATTAACTCGTCACATCATGCACGTGCTTAATCGATGAAGCAAGGGGCGTGTCCGCACTCGGCGCTCGATGGCCGGAATCGGACACGTTGCGACGTCGCGGTGGGCGAGGCGACGTACCACCGGAGGGGTCGCGTGCACCGCCGGTCGGTTCACCGAGCCTCAGGCGCATCTCGGGCACCGAAATCGCCCTTCAGACCAGCTCGGACTGCACCAGGTCCCATCGTGCGGTCGTTCCTCCCCGCCGCGGCTGCCCGAGTACCTGCCCACCGCGCGAGTCAGGTGTGCTGTTTGGCGCCCCCTCATCGAGACGACCATCGGACCACCCATGTGCGACATCGACGGGTAGGAACCTGATCCACCGGTGTGAGCAGCTTCGCTCTGTGTCGTCCTTCTCGCTTCGCTCTGTGTCGTGATCGCGTCCCGGTAGCCGATCGGGTGCCGGACGGGGCGATATACTGTCAGCGACGAAACCTCCGCCGACCACGGCGGAGGTTTTCTTGTATGAGCACCCCAACGCCCCTGACCATCACCACCGCCGACGAACGACACCGCCATCAGCTCGAACAGCTCTGGACCATGTTCCGGCACGAGATGTCCGCGTTCACCGGCACGCTCCCCGATGAGCGCGGCCGCTTCCGCCAAGAACGACTCGACGCCGGCCTTGCGGAGCCGGGCTGGTCGGCACACGTATTCCACCTCGGACCGCACCCGGTCGGACTCGCGGTCCTCCGCGGACTCGACGAAGAGGAACACATCATCAGTAGCTTCTTCATCGCGCACGGAGCACGACGCTCTCGCATCGGACGTGCCGCCGTGACGGAACTGACCGCGGTGCACCCGGGGAGATGGGCGGTGGCCTACCAGGACCGCAACGAAGTAGCAGCGAAGTTCTGGCGCACGGTCGCGACCGAAATCGACCCGACGTGCACGTTCGAGCACCACGCCGTCCCAGGCCAGCCGGAGCTACCCGCCGACTCCTGGGCCCGATTCGGTGTCCGATAGCCGATCGGTTGTCGAGACTCTTGCGGGCCTGGCGTCTGTCGAGCACGCTGCCGGGATGACGACATGTACTCGACCCCTTGTTTACGTGGTGATCGCGGGGCCACAAGCGTCAGGGAAGAGCGCTCTCAGCTCCGCTCTCAGCGATGCGCTTCGCGCGCAGGGCGAGCAAGTTGCCGCGGTTGAGCTGGACCTGATCGCGTCGATGGCGCTACCTACGCTCGCGGATTGGGAAGTTGCCCATCGCATTACTGAGACAGTCGTGGGGCTGTGGCTCCGCGCGGGGATGAGCTGCGTCATCGTCGAAGGCGTCGGAACGAGCGAGAAGGTGCGGAAACTGCTCCGGCAAGCACCAGACGGAGTGCCATCGCTGACGATCGCGACGACCACACCGTTCGAAGTCGCCTTCAAGCGAGCATTGGCCGATCCGAGCCGCGGAGTTTCGCGTCAAGAGGATCACTTGCGCGCGGTCTACGACCGCTGGGGGGATGAGCTGCCTCGAATCGAAGCTGACCTGACGCTGCACACCGACCGAGACTCGCTGGAGCAGTGCGTCGAGGCCGTGCGCTCACGGATCGCTCTCACTCGGGGGCAGCAGCAGCGATAACCGGTCGAACACCGGGCGTCCTGACTGGGCTACTTCGTCGACCAGGTCGACATCACGGGAGGTCGTGAGGCCCTCTGAGCTGACCCCATCCGAATCGGCTCTCCGCGATGAAGTCCTGGAGATCACTCTGCACATTGCGAACGAGGGCGTCGAGACCGTCCTCGACCCACAAACCGCCGGACCAACCGCGTTCGCGCATGATGCGCCAGCGGACCACGGCACTGTTCTGCTCGACGAGATCGTCCCCGTCCAGCGCTGAGCCGGTGACGTCGTCGATCGGCACGATCTCCAGCGTGAGCGTCGCGAGTTCAGGGGTCGTGAGCATGACCTGGAACATCGGCCGCAGCAGGGCGATGACTTCTGACACCTTGAGGATCTCGTCCACCACTCGAAGCTAATGCCTGCGCCCAGCGGAGGCTCTGCGTGCTCCGGACGGACAGCTCATGCCCGTCGGTGATCCGCGCGACCCGCACGACGGCAACGAGGTGCTCATGCGATCTCGCGACCGCAGAGAAGAGGTCTCGTCCCTCAGGCCGGCCCGTCCGCTTGACGATCGGCTACCGGGCACGTCTGGCAGCGATACCGTGCAGGAGTGTCGAGTTCTGGCGTCATCAAGCCACGGTCGCGCGTGAGTGCTGCGCTTGTCATGGCTGCGCTGCTGGCCTGGCTTGCTCCAGCGTCAGTGATCGCTCTCCGCCTGGCATGGACAGACCCTCCTTCTCGCGTGCCCGTGCATTGGACGGGAGCAGGCCCTGACCAGTGGGCTTCGGCGGACGCTGCGTTCTGGTCCTGCATCGTGCCGGGCATCGTCGGAGCACTCGTCTGCAGTCTGCTGGTCGTCCCGTTGTCTTCGGACGCGTCGCGATGGGGCACTGCGATCACTTTCGGGGCGGTGAGCGCGGGAACGGGCATCATCGCGTTCTTCTGGGTCGCGATGATGCTCGCTGCCGAAGGAGCGGGGGCGCCGTTCCTGGTCATCCTTGCCCCGCTCGGGCTGGGAGTGCTTGTGTTCGGCCTCTCCCTGTTCGTCCAGACGAGGACCGCCCGGTAGCCGATCGGCTATCGACACAACGAAGGACTTCCGCGCTCGGCGTGACATCCAGCGCGCCAGAGTTCTCCGAGCGGGATTGGCAGCCCTGCAGCCTCGACTCGAGAAGCGGGGACATGCCGGCAGGGTATGCGGCGGAGCCGCACTACAGGTGCTTGTATGCCCAGACGTAGATGTGGTCGTCGTAGTCGCCGGAGTACACCTTCGTGAAGTCCCTCGTCCCACCGCGGACGGAAGTCATGCCAAGGTCCTTCAGAGGTGGTGCCTCTGAAGTGGTGGCAGTGGTGTGAACGTCATCGACGAGTGCCAGCCAGGAGCTGACGTCAGAGCCGGCAGGCGCTTCCAGCAACACTTGGATCTGTGGGGTGCCGCTCACGGCTGCTATGGGCTCTGCTTCCGCGGTGAGGACTGTCCAGTCGTCGGGCACGGTCTGCCCGAACCGGTTCTCGACGGTGCGTTGTGGCACCGCTCGGCAGGACCACGGGGAGTGTTCGTCGCACGCTCCGTACGCGCCGGCTTGCGCTGGCGTGGCTGCTTCCTTGAGCCCGTTGGTCAGCGCCGACACACCCCAGTACGCGCCACCGGCCGCGACACCTGCGAGGACGAGGATGACCGCAACGAATACTGCCAGCGCGCCGAGACGTTGCCCGACGGTTGACGTGTTCGACTGCGAGGCCATCGAACCATCTTGTCGGTCCGATGTCCTCGCGTCGTCATTCGGGGGACGGATCGTTCCACTCCTCGTCGACGAACGCGCACAACATCGCTCGTCTCGCCGTGCTCGTCACGCAAACGGATACTGCCGCGGAATGCGCAAACGACCGTCCGATAGTCGGTCGTTCACCGGTACAGGCTCGGAGGCCCCGGGCTGAGAGACGGAACCCAGCAACTCCCTGAGTGTGGGCAGCTTCGCTCCGTGTCGTCGGAATCGCTTCCTTCGGTGTCGGGACGTCGCGGGTGCGCGAGACGGCCCGCGTGACTTGGGGTTCGGGTGCATAATGGTGGTGTCTTCGGACCCGGTAGTGGGGCTTGCCGGACCCAACCTCGACAGTTGTCGACAACAGTCCCTATCTCAGCTGGTCGCGCTTCTGCGCGCCTGAGGTAGGGAGTGTCATGACAGCACCAATCGGTTCCGGACCGGTCGTCGTCGGCGTCCTGCCCGGCCTCGCTCCGGGGGTCATCGAGGTTGCGTCGTCTATCGCGCGGCGCTTCGGTACGACGCTGGTGTGCGTCAGCGTGGATGCATTGCTCTTCGATGCCGGTACGCGCTCGGACGGGTCGGTGATGGTGGAACCGATCGACCCTGACACCGCTGACACGACACCGCAGGGCTTGTCGGACAGTGACAAGGCGGCAGTACGTGCTGCCGCAACGACCTACGGCGTCGACGTCACGTTCGTCCCGGGTGTCGGGGATCCGAGCCGGGCACTGTCGCAAGTGGCCGAAGACCGCGACGCGGCGATGCTGGTCGTCGGGGCCAGGACGGGAGCGGGTCGAATCGCGGAGTTCTTCACGGGGTCGGTCGCGGTACGGCTGACCCATCAGCAGCACCGTTCAGTGCTCGTAGTGCCCGTTGATCCGGTCGGGTTCGATGCCCCACTGCCGTGGGACACCCCGTGACCGGCCAGCTTGTTCTGCTCCGCCACGGACAGAGCACTGCGAACGCTGCCGGTACCTTCACCGGCTTGCGAGACGTCGCGCTGACCGAACAGGGCAGCGCCGAAGCGAATCGGGCTGGGTTGCTACTTCTGCATGCCGGCATCCGACCGGACCTCGTGCTCACGTCGACGCTCGAGCGGGCGCTCCACACGGCGGAGCTCGTCACCGACGTCCTCGGACGTGATGCGCCGATCGAGTCGACGTGGCGGTTGAACGAGCGGAACTACGGCGCCCTCACCGGCATGTCCAAGCAGAATGCGCAAGCGGCGTTGGGGGCGGAGCAGTTCTTCGCTGTTCGTCGGACCCGCACGGGACGGCCACCACGCATGTCGATCCGCGCGTGGCTGGCGCTCCGGCGGACGCCGGCGCTTCGTGGACTGCCGTGGGCGGCACTTCGTCGAACCGAAACACTCTCCGACGTCATCCGCCGGGTCCAACCCGTCCTGTCGCACAGCATCACCCCGGCACTCCGCGACGGGCAGACAGTGCTCGTCGTCGCGCACGGCAACTCACTGCGGGCACTGTGTGCCTGCATGGACGGCCTAACTGACGGTGAGCTCGCGGACCTGAACCTCCCCACGGGCGAACCCCTGATCTACCGGTTCGACGGCGACGGTGGGTTCTGTCCGCGGGGTGGGGAGTACCTGCATCCGGCAGCACGAGCAGCAGCGGCAGCGGTCACTGCGGAAGGTGGAACATGACCTCCCGAACGGACACGCACCTGCCCGATGGGCAGCTCCCGCCCGACCCAGACATCGACGCCAACGACCCGGAACGTATCGACCGGCCAGTGCATCTGCGGTGGCGGTACCTCGGTGTCGTCGCACTCGGCGGCGCCATCGGTACCGCCGCACGCGACGGACTCAGCACCGCGTTCCCCGCTCAGCAGGAGGTGTCCTGGGCGATCTTCTGGATCAACATCGCCGGCGCGCTCCTACTGGGTGTGCTGCTGGAACACCTCGCGCATCGCGGACCTGACGAGGGTCGCCGCCGGACACTGCGCCTGCTTCTGGGAACCGGTGTCCTCGGCGGGTTCACCACCTACAGCACCCTCGCGACCAGCACCGGGGTGTTGTTCCTCGCTGGCCGCGGGTTGGCCGGCACCGGGTACGCGCTCCTGACGGTCCTCGCCGGCGCGATCGCCACCGGTAGCGGCCTCGCGATCGCGGGTTTGGTCCGACCGAACGGGGCCACATCATGAGCGCCCTGGCCTTCCTCAGCGTCGCGGTCGCTGGCGGTGTCGGCGCGGCCGCACGGTTCTTCGTGGATGGTGCGATCAACCGGGGTCGGCAGTTCCGGCTCCCGGTCGGGACGCTGACGATCAACATCACCGGCTCGTTCCTGCTGGGCTTGATCACCGGCGCCGCCGGTCACCTCGGCGCCACCCCCGTCGCGGTGCTCGGAACAGGGCTCATGGGTGGCTACACCACGTTCAGCACCGCCAGCTTCGAGACCGTCCGCCTCGCACGCACTGGCCGCACCACCGCGGCTGCCGTGAACGGGCTCGGGATGCTCGTCGTCTCCGTCGCCGCAGCCGCCGGGGGCGTCACCCTCGGCACCCTCACTTGACCATCCGACTGGGAGACGAACAGCTCATGCACTTCGACATCACGATCGAGATCCCCCGCGGCAGCGGCAACAAGTACGAGGTCGACCACGCCACCGGACGGATCCGCCTGGACCGGGCGGTGTTCACCAGCATGGTGTTCCCGCAGGACTACGGCTCGATCGACGACACTCTCGGCGATGACGGCGACCCCCTCGACGCGCTCGTGCTGCTGCCCCGGCCCACGTTCCCCGGCGTCGTCATCGACGTCCGCCCGGTCGGGATGCTCCGCATGGTCGACGAGAACGGCGGCGATGACAAGATCCTCACCGTCCCCGCCGGAGACGTCCGCTTCGACCACGTCCAGGACATCTCCGACGTCGCCGAGCCGGTCCTGGCGGAGATCGAGCACTTCTTCGCCCACTACAAGGAGATCGAGCACGGCAAGCACGTCACCACCAACGGGTGGGCGAACCGTGTCGACGCCGAAGCCATCATCCGCGCCGCACAGGAACGGTTCACCCCGCACCCCTGACCGGCACCCGCGCACCCGACACCATCCAGTGCGCGCCCTGAACCGCCGTGGGGAGGCAACTGGCGCCCAGTGATCGCCAGGAGGTCGTCCCTCCGCCTCCCCGCGGCCCACACCCGCACGACCAACCCGAAAGGCGACAACCGCCGTGAACGACTACATCAGCAACGTCCACCACACCACCCACCATCAGGGCGAGTACGTGACCCACACCAGCCGCCCCGTCACCATCAGCAGCCTGCACGGCTCCCGGATCCTCGACTCCCGCGGCTACCCGACGATCCAGGTGCGTCTCGAGCTCGAGGACGGCACCGTCGTCACCGGTGACGCCCCCGCAGGCGCATCCACTGGCGCGCATGAGGCTGTCGAGCTTCGCGACGGCGGCAGCAGCTACGGCGGCCGCGACGTGAGCCAGGCACTGCACCTCATCACGACGGACGTCGCACCGATGATCACCGGCCAGTCGTGGACCTCGATCGGGCAGGCCGACGCCGCCCTCGCTGCCCTCGACGGCACCCCGAACCACCGCCGGCTCGGCGCGAACAGTGTCGTCGCGACCTCGATCGCGATGGCACGCGCTCTCGCCGCCGCAGCGGAGCTGCCGCTCTGGCGTTGGATCGCAGACGTCACCGGCAGCACGCCCCGCCTGCCCGTCCCGCACTTCAACGTGCTCAACGGCGGAGCGCACGCAGCGAACGCGCTCGACTTCCAGGAGTTCATGATCGCCCCGGTGAACGCCGAGACCATGACCGACGCGGTTCGGATCGGATCGGACGTCTACCACGCGCTGGCGGCACTGGTCCGGGAACGGTTCGGCAGTCTCGGTCTCGGGGACGAAGGCGGCTTCGCCCCGTCGATCGCCGCGCCCGAGGAGGCCCTCGACCTCCTCGTCGCCGCGATCAGTGCCGCCGGTTACGAGCCCGGCGTGGACACCGTCGCGATCGCACTCGACCCGGCGGCGAACGAGTTCGCGCTCGGTGACGGTAGCTACCGGGTCGTGGACCGCCGGCTCGACCGCGCAGGCATGGTCGACTACTACCGCGACCTCATCAGCCGGTATCCGATCCGGAGCATCGAAGACGGCTTCTCCGAAGATGACCACGGCGGCTGGAAGGCGATGTCGTTCGCGCTCGGCGACATGCTCCAGATCGTCGGCGATGATCTCTACGTCACCGATCCGCAGCGCATCCGCGACGGTGGGAAGGACGGGCTCTCGAACGCGGCGCTCATCAAGCCGAACCAGATCGGCACCGTCTCCCAGACCCTCGACGCGATCGGCGTCGCACGCTCGCTCGGGATGCGGAGCATGGTGTCGCACCGGTCCGGCGAGACCACCGACACGTTCATCGCGGACCTCGTCGTCGGCACCGGAACCGGACAGATCAAGTCCGGCGCACCCGCCCGCGGAGAACGCGTCGCCAAGTACAACCGGCTCACCGAGATCGCGGAGAACAATCCGGAGCTGCCCTACGGGCTGCGCTGACCCCGACCGGTCACCTCGTGGGCGACGCGCAGGAAAGCAGAACCAGCTGGCTGAGGCTCTCCCGACCAGATCGCCCGCAACGGCCGGGCAAGTGGCGGCCCAGCGAGCGGGACCCGCACCAGCGACCCGTCGTTGATGTCGGCGGCGACCGTGCGAAGGCTCATCACCGCCGGTGCAATTCCAGCCTGCGCGTTCGCCCGGATGATGCTCGTGGTCTCCAGCACCGCGGCCGGAACCGACATGCTCAAACCGGCCTCCCTGAGCCATGCGGCGAGGGTCGCGCGAGTTCCGGAACCTTCTTCCCGCAGGAGCAGAGCCGTCGCCGCCAGGACCTCCGCAGTGATCCCGGTCGACCGAGCCCAGGGATGTTCCGGCGCAACGACGACCGCGAGCTCATCGTCCGCGATCACCTGCGCGGACACACCTGCCGCCGTCACCGGGGTCTCCGTGAACCCGAGGTTCGCGCCACCCGACTGCACGAGGTCCGTCACCGCGGCGGAGTTGCCCGCGATCAGGCGCACCCGCACGTCGGGTTCGCGGCGGCGGAATTCGAGCAGCCAGCCCGGCAGCAGCAGCTCCGCGATCGTCTGTGACGCTGCGACGACGAGCGAACCCGTGGGAGTCCGCAGCGCAGCCACTCCTGCTTCGAGGTGGCGAGACGCGTCGAGGACCGGTCCGGCCAGCCCGACGACGAGCCTGCCGGTCTCGGTCAGCACCGACCCCGTGGTCGAGCGGTGCACCAACAAGTGACCGACCATGCGCTCGGCGACCCGGATCCGAGCAGACACTGCCTGTTGCGTGACGCCGAGCGCTCCAGCGGCAGCGGAGAGGGAGCCGGTCTCGGCGACGCGTGCGAGCACGTCGAGTGTGTCGAGGTCGAGGGTTCGGTCCGTGAGTCGCCGTAGTGCCACAATCATTGATTGTGCCCTGCCAAGAGGTTCCGGGTACCGCCAGAGGCAGGATTCGCGCAGGCTTGGCCCATGACAACGCTCCGCACGGACCCTGCACCCGCGAACGGTAGCCAGCTGCCCCAACGGCCGCAGACGGCGTTGTTCCGTGACCTGGAGCGGCCAGGCCTGATCGTGTCGAATCTCACACCGAACTGGTTCGCGTCGATCATGGGCACGGGGATCGTCGCTGTCGCAGCTGCGTCACTGCCGCTGCAGTTCCCCGGGCTGCGCCTCGCGGCGACGGTCGTGTGGGCGATCGCCGCGGTGCTCCTCGTCGCCCTCACGACCGCGACGGTGCTGCACTGGATCCGCTACCGGAGCACTGCAGCCGGGCACCAGCTCAACCCGGTGATCTCGCACTTCTACGGCGCACCACCGATGGCGTTCCTCACCGTCGGCGCCGGGACACTCCTGCTCGGCAAGGACTGGGTCGGCCTGCCCGCCGCCGTCACCATCGACTGGGTCCTGTGGACCATCGGCACCATCGGAGGACTGCTCACGGCAGTGCTCGTGCCGTACCTGGCGTTCACCCGCCACGAGAACAAGCCCGACTCCGCGTTCGGCGGCTGGCTGATGCCGATCGTCCCGCCGATGGTGTCCGCCTCCACCGGTGCGCTCCTGCTGCCGTACGCCCCCGCCGGGCAGGCGCGGGAGACGCTGCTGTGGTCCTGCTACGGCTTCTTCGGCCTCAGCCTCATCACGTCGCTGGTCGTGATCACGCTGATCTGGAACCGTCTCGCGCAGCACAAGGTCGGGGCCGCCGGCATGGTCCCGACTCTGTGGATCGTCCTCGGGCCGGTCGGACAGTCGATCACCGCGGTGAACCTCCTCGCATCGAACGCCCCCACCGTTGTCGATGCGAGTACCGCGCATGCCCTGCTGGTCGTGGCGCTGGTGTACGGGTTCGCGATGCTCGGCTTCGCGCTGCTGTGGACCGTCATCGCCCTCGCGATCACCATCCGCACTGCCCGCGAACACTTGCCGTTCAGCCTGACTTGGTGGTCCTTCACGTTCCCCGTCGGGACCTGCGTCACCGGCCTGAACGGGCTCGCCCTGCACTCAGGCCTGACCGTCGTTGCCGTCCTCGCCGTCATCTACTACGCCGGCCTCGTCGCCGCATGGATCACCGTTGCCCTTCGCACCTTTCACGGATCCGTCATCCGTGGCACCCTGCTGGCACCGCCACAGCCGGCATGAGTACCCCCGAGGAACTCGCTGACGTTCGATCGCTGAACGGTCTCGCGGAGACGTGGCGGACCGCGCCCGACGGCAGCCAACGGTTCGTCCCGAGCTTCGACCCACGATCCGGCGGCAGATTCAGCCGTGTCCTGGTCCTGATGCAGTCGCCTGGCCCCCAGACCATCGCCGCAGCGCACGCAGCGATCTGCAGCGAGGACAACCCGGGCCCGACCGCGGCCGCGTTCCGAGCAGCCCGTATCGAGTCCGGACTCGCACGCGGCGAGTACGTCCGCTGGAACCTTGTCCCATGGGAACTGCCCGACCGCGTGCGACTCGAGGACATCGACGAGGGGCGGCATGCCCTCGCCACACTGCTCGCGGCCCTCCCCGCTCTCACTGCGATCGTCACGTACGGGGCCGTTGCCCTCGACGGCGTCATGCGACACTTCACCCTGGACGAGCACCCCCGACTCCTTCCGGTCATCGCAGCACCACATCCGTCTCCCGCCAACGGCCGCCACCGATCGGAACAACACCTCCGTTCCGTGCAAGCACTCCGGCTCGCCGCGCGAGCGCGGCAGACGTAACAAATACGAACGATTCCGCTACAACTATCCGTACCGGCGCTCAGTCCGGGTGCGAGGCGCCGTGTCTTGTAGCGGAACCCAGTCCCAGAATCTACGTGCCGCCACTACCCCTCCTGGTCGAGTTTCGCTACGTTCTCTTCATGGGTCACCTTCTCGGGTATGCGCGCGTGTCCACCACAGACCAGGACGCGTCGCTGCAGATCGACGCGCTCAACGCCGCTGGCTGCTACCGCGTGTTCGTCGACACCATGTCCGGGTCGCTCCAACACCGGCCCGAGCTCGACAAGCTCCTCGACCAGCTCCGCCCCGGCGACACTCTCGTCGTCTGGCGACTCGACCGGCTCGGCCGGTCCATCCGGCACCTCATCGATCAGCTGCACGCTCTCGCCGAGCGCGGCATCGGGTTCCGGTCCCTGCAGGAGACCATCGACACCACCTCGCCCGGCGGCCGGCTCGTGTTCCACGTCTTCGCCGCGTTGGCGGAGTTCGAACGGGACCTCATCAAGGAACGCACCAACGCCGGCCTCGCCGCCGCTCGAGCCCGCGGCCGCACCGGCGGCCGACCATCTCGGCTCTCCGCGGACCAGGTGCGCACCGCACGCCGGCTCTACGAACAGCAGGACATGACCGTCGCGCAGATCGGCGACGTGCTCGGCGTTAGCCGCACCACCATCTACCGTGCACTCGCGAAGCACGCCGAGCCCGTCGCGGCGCGACGAACCAAGCCTTCCCCAACGATGTAGCTGGCTATGGACGCGAGCGAGCGGTGGGGCATCCTTCGACTGCACGTCGAGGACGCCATCCCGCTCGCCACCCTGGCCCGCACCACGGGCGTCGCTGAGCGCACCCTGCAACGCTGGTTGGCCCGCTACCGAACCGGCGGATACCCGGCTCTCGCCGACGGCACCCGCACCGATCACGGCGCCCGACGGACGGCACCGGAACTGGTGCGCCTGATTGAGGGGCTCGCACTCACCAAGCCACGACCTTCGATCGCCACGATTCACCGCCAGGTCGACAATTACTGCACCAAACGAGGTCTCTCAGCGCCGTCGTACTCCGTTGTGCGGTCGATCGTGAACGGGCTTGATCCCGGGATGGTGACGCTCGCGCTTGAGGGGCCCGCGTCATATCGGGACAAGCACGAACTGCTGCTCCGACGTCGTGCGGATCGCCCCAACGCGATCTGGCAGGCGGACCACACGATGCTCGATCTGCTCATCGTCGGACCCGACGGCAAGCCCGAACGGCCGTGGTTGACGGTGATCCTCGACGACTACTCCCGCGCGGTCTGCGGGTACATGGTGTTCCTCGGCGCCCCATCCGCCGCGAACACCGCGCTCGCGCTCCGGCAAGCGATCTGGCACAAGCCGGAACCGGACTGGCCTGTCTGCGGGATCCCAGACGTGCTCTACACAGACCACGGGTCCGACTTCACCAGCCACCGAATCGGCGACACCGCCGCCGTGCTGCACCTCCGCATCATCCACTCGCAGGTCGCTCGCCCCCAGGGCCGCGGGAAGATCGAGCGGTTCTTCGGCACCATCAACACCGAGCTGCTCCCAACGCTCCCCGGCCACCTCGCACCCGGATCCTCGGCGCCGGCGCCGACGCCGGCGCTGGATCTCGCCGGTGTCGACAGTGCCATCAACACGTTCATCCGCCGCTACAACGCCCGCATCCACCGCGAGCTCCGGAAGAGCCCACTGGAAGCGTGGATCGCAGACGGGTGGCTGCCACGAATGCCGGACTCCCTCGAACAGCTCGACGGGTTCCTGCTCACCGTCCCGACCACGCGTGTCGTGCAACGAGACGGCATCCACTTCGAAGGGCTCCGCTACACCGCAACCACTCTCGCACCCTTCGTGGGCAGCACCGTCAGCGTCCGGTACGACCCCCGCGACGTCACCGAGATCCGTGTCTTTCACCGCGACGCGTTCCTGTGCACCGCGATCAGTACCGCGCATCAGACCGAGACCATCAGTCTCAAGCAGATCCAGGCCGCCCGGAACGCGCAACGAAGAGCCCTGCGCGGGCAGATCCGCGAACGCATCGCGATCATCCGCCCCACACCCGATGATCACACCCCACCAGCACCCGCACCGGCACCGGATCAACCGCGACTGATGACCTACGAGGAGGACCGGTCATGACGAGCCAGTTCATCATCACGAAGGAACACCGTCGGTTCGCGGAGTTCGCCGACGCCGTCCGGAAGCAGAACACCATCGGCGTCTGCTTCGGCCCCGCTGGCGTCGGCAAGACCCTCTCCGCACGCCGCTACGCCCACTGGGACAGCATCGGCCCGTTCATCGCCAGATGGGCCGCACGCAGCGAAGACGACACGAAGATCTACGCCGCCGCCCACCGAGCCCGCACCGTCTTCTACACGCCCGAGGTCTCCGCCACGATGCGCGCCCTGCAGGACGACCTCCGGCACGACATGCTCCGCACCGAACGCTGCATCGAGGAACACCTCCTGCTCCAGGGTCGCCACTTCGACCACGCACACGGCCCCAACCCGTCCCTGCTCGAGCTGATCATCATCGACGAGTCCGAACGCCTCACCGGCAACGCCATCGAGTGGCTCCGCGACCAGTACGACCGCACCGGCATAGCGATGATCCTCATCGGCATGCCCGGCATCGAGAAGCAGTTCAGCCACTACCCGCAGCTCTACAGCCGCCTCGGTTTCGCCCACCAGTACCGTCCGCTCGGCCACGACGAGCTGCTCTTCGTCCTCGAACGTCAATGGCGCAAGCTCGGCAAGACGCTCGACCCCGACGACTTCACCGACGCGCAAGCCATCGCCGCCGTCGAACGCATCACCCGCGGCAACTTCCGCCTCCTTGAGCGCCTCCTCCCTCAGATCCAACGCGTCCTGAAGATCAACGAACTCGACGTCATCACCAACGACGTCGTCGAGGCCGCCCGCAGCACCCTCGTCATCGGCACCACCTGACCCGACACCGATCGCAGCGAAAACGACGACACAGAGCGAGGCTGCTCACATCCACCGGTGACCGCGTCCGTAGGGCGACCGGCAAGCGGACACCTATCACGGACTAGATGGTTCGTCCGCTCCTGGGGACCGCCGCTGCTGCGGGCCGACGCCGCTGCGGCGCGAGATGAAGTAAGGTCACGTTTGTGCCTGATGCTCCCACTTTGCAGTCAACGGTCGCCCGATACGCGAAGGCGCTCGCGGTGCCGAATGCGCTTCAGCAGCTCCATGCTCGAACGCCCGGTCGACCGTCAGCAGGTCATATGGCTTTGGCGCCGGCAGTGGTGATGACGTCGATATCCGCCTTTGAAGGATTCGTCGAAGAGTTCGTGGCCGTGGTGGGCGCGAAGCGTGGGCTGAGTTTCGCCCAGATCGCAAAGCTCGCGCATTACAACTCTCCTTCGTTGAAGGAATTTGAGCAGTCCCTGGTTAGTCAGCTGGGCAGCTGGCGTTCACCCGATTGGAGGCCAACGTGGTCCCTCGCGGTGAATGATCCACCCACTCTTGGTAGCCGGTCAACTTGGTGGGGTAGCAAGACGCTTACCTGGGGCGAGGCCCTTGATGCTGCGGAAGGTTGGCTGCAAGTACGTCATCTGCTCTCGCATGGGCTAACCCGCGGCTACCTTCCTGAAGTCTGGCCGGGTCCAATGAAGACGGGCGTTGCGGCGAGTGACGTACTTCGGCCGCAATCGGGCGGTAGGCATTCCCTGACCTTTCACGGCGCTATCAGCTGCGCACGAGTCTTTCGTCATGGCGCAGAAGCTTTGTCAGAGCAGGCCGCGCTGCTACTGGGAGAGAGGCCGCCACGGTGGCGCGCCGTACCCGAATTCAACATGTGATCACGACACTGGATGAGGGCGCCGCCGGGGCGGTTTGCCCGATGAGGGATCGGCTGCCGGACGGATCAGCGGTCCAGCATGTCGCGCACGAGGTGACTGCACGACCAGGCGCCCATCGTCCGCACCCCAGTCACCGGCCCACCACGATGAAGCAGCCCACTGCCTCCACCCTGCCAAGGCCGGATACTGCCGAGCCAGCCGAGCCAGCTGCCGCTGCAACGGCAGTCGGTGCTGGTCGAACCCCCGCTCGCTGCGCCGCCAACTCAGGTGAGCGCCGCAGCATGGGTGCCGGTTCCTGCCGACGAGCTCGAGTTCGTGTGACCGGTCGGTAGGGTCGTCGTCGTGGGGAACTCAGTCTCGCTGTTGGTGCTTTCCGGTCCGTCCGCCGAAGTGTCCGCTGAGGTGGACATGGAGTCGGTGGCTGGCGAGTGGACGACACAGTACATCCTTCCGTTTCTATGGATGGGGTTTGTCCCCAATGCTGAGTGGGAACGGCACGCATCCCGACTGCACGACGTGCTGGAGTCCGGGGCGTCGCCTGAGGCGGACGCGTGTGACGTGTCCATTCCCTGGCCCACGGCAGAGCAGCAGTTCCAGACTCGTCTGCCGCAGGTCGCCGCAGTGTGGCCCGAGGTCGAGGAACCCGCACGGCGGTTGCTGGCAGACGTCGCTTCGGTCGCGGCCCGCACCGACGGGGCAGCGGTCCGGCTGCAGCTCACCGAGCTCGTCGAGATGTCCTGGGGCGATGAATCCGACTTCGAGCAGTACGTTTCCGACGTCATGAGCGACGCCGGTCTCTGGTCCGAACCGAATCGGCTCCTGCAAGGCAAGATCACCGAGGTGCACCGCGCGGTGGCAGCCGCAGAACCGGAACGGTCCTTCCTGCTCGGTGGGGAGTGGACGTACGGTGGGACACCGGAGCAGAGGTCAACACCACCGGAGCTGCCGGTACCGGTCGAACGACCGAAGGTGCCGAAACCAGCCGGAGTGCCCGCGCAGCAGTGGCAGAGCGGGTACGGGCCGCACGGCGAAGACCTGTGGGAAGCCGCCGAGTATCAAGCGCTGGTTCGCGCCGCCGGCGGTGACCACCTGCCCTGGTACTGGGCGGTGAGCATCGCGGTGGTGTTCGGTGTGGTGCTGTGGCTCATCATCGGGATGTCCACCCAGTCGATCGTGTGGGCCGTCATCGTTGGCGGGGCAGCCCTCGTAGGCATCGTCACCTGGTGGGTTTCAGCGGTGCGGCGGGACGCGGCGAAGGCCTGACTGGACGTCGCGCGCAAGGTCGATGAGGTGATCGAGCGCGTCCGGCAGGAAGGAGAACCGGCGGCCCTCTGACCACGCTCCCCCGCGTTCGTCTGTTGCCCACACGCGCCACCATCCGTCGTCCGGGGCGATGGCGAGAGCGTCGGGCATCGCCCCATCCTCAGGCCAACGAATGAGCAGGCGCTCCCGATCGGCCATGTCACGGGCGTCGTCGAAATCGATCACCGGAAGCGGATGCAGCCACCGTTCTACGTGGACGACGATGCGTCTCCCCGTCGTCCCGTCCCATTCAACGATGAGGCCGGCGTCGATGAGCGCCGCGGCAACCTTCTGTCCCGCGTCGAGCCGCGACTGGTCCTCGATGGCGGCTCGGCCTCGGTCGGTCAGCATCGCCCGGTTCACGGTCTCATCGTCGAAGCTCGGGGATGTGGTGAACGCACCGAATGCGATGAACAGCTTCGCTGGCATCTCCGAGAGCACTGCGGCGTCCTGCTCATGGAAGTACGCGTACGCCCACTCATCGTGACCGCCGTCGGCCGTTGGATGGCGGGCTGCCCTCGCCAGCGCGAACGCGGACGACTGGTCGTCGCCGAGACATTCGCCGGTGACGAAGCCGGCGCCGCTCAGATGCTTGAATGCGGCAGCGACCCGATGATGCTCCGACGCTGCCATCGCTTCGTAATCGGCTTCGTCGAGGCGACGGCCGTGCCAAAGCGTCCGAGCCATCCAGGTGACATCGTGCCGGAACGTCTCCTCGGTGCGTTCCGTCTCGGTCTCAAGCGCTTCCTGGTACTCCTCGACCAGATCCTGGACGACGTCTTCGAGGCGGCTGTAGCCGGGCAGGAGCCGTTCGCTGACGATGCCGTAGAGGTCTTCGTCGTCGGGTACGACGTCGTCGAGAACGTCGTACTGCGACTGGTTGATGACCGGTTTCGGCTGCCGCCGCCAGAAGAGGATCCCCACGACGGCAGCCTATGCGGCGTTACCAATACGCCGCTGCCGGGCTACGGTCCGGTTCGGGCAGCCCCTCCGCTGTGAGACGGTCCGGACGGAACGCCGGCTTGTCGACGCCAGCGACGTCGTCCCAGCCGTACCCGCGGTCGCTCTTGGACGGGCTGTCGACGAACGCTGGCCAGTCGGGGGTGATGGTGGTGGTCAGCGTGCCCGGGATGCGTGCGGACTACCCGGAACCGCTCATCCGGTCGATGAGGACGACCTCGGCGCCTTCGAAGGTCAGCTTCCGCCCTGGGTTGAGGCTGACGCCATCGGTCGGACCCACCTTCAGCTCATCGACGCTACGTCGGCCGGCAACTCGGGGCCGGTCCGCGCATGGACCCGGTGACCCGCCGCATTGGTGGGGCCGAGGACGGCGCTGTGCGCCTTACCGTCAGTGCGGGACCCTGGGGAGGACCCGTCGTGGACCCGAACACCGCTGAGATGCCGTATGACACTGTCTGGCAGCATCGGCACGGTCATGGTCCTCGTCGGGAGTCCCCACCTCGTCGTGAACCTTCGACGCAGTACCAAAAGGAAGGGCAGCCGATGACCGACGAGAAGCGCACTTCCCCGCGGAAGATCGGCACATGGAAGGCGCTCCTCGGTGGTGCCGGATTCGTCGCCGCGTTCATCCTCGCACCGCTGTTCGGCGGGGTGTTCATCATTGGCTCAATCGCCGGCTTCATCGCCGACGGGTACCGGCTGCACCAAGACGACGTCCTTCGTGCGACCGGTACGGCGGCCACAGTCACCGTCGTCGACGTCGACGTCCGACGGTTCACGGAGAACTGGGGACGAACCCGCACCGAATGCGTGCCGATTGTCACCGGGACCGCGAACGGGAAACAGCACACGTGGGACCTCGTACGACACGCCGACTGTGGCGACTTCTTCGCGGCCGGCCAGCACGTGCAGGTCAGGTACGACCCGCAGGACCTCGACCGTGTGGTGCTCACCGACCAGAACGCACCGGACGTGAACCGGCACAACCTCGGCGTTGACGTGCAGATCCTCGTCGTCGGCGTCGCACTCTCCGCCGTCGGTACCGGCTTCTGGGTCTGGCTGGCCGGCCGCAACAAGCGCCCCACGAACCAGCCTTGACCTGTCGGGCAGAGCTGCAGGACGCGCTCCGTCAGCACCGCATCATCAATGTGCACGACCTCGCGAAGGCGCACGCCGCAGCGATCAGCGACGCCCTTCCGCACATCGTGTTCAGCAAGGGCGGGACGTGGGACTTCACCGGCCACCAGGTCCTCCGATCCGGCTACCGCACCGACCCGGACAGTGCCTACCCGCTCGACCGGAACAAGCGCTTCCGCGGCCGGACCGCTTCAGGCCCGTCGCTCGACCAGGCCAAGGCGTGGGCGGACTCGCTCCGGGGCTCGTTCTCGCAGCACCCTGGTGGTGACGCCGTCGCGGGGAACCCACGCTTCCTGGCGGGCGACCTGCCAACCGGTCTGGACGAGCTCGGCTACGTCGTACCGACGGATGGCGAACACCGGCAGGCGCAGGTCGCCGAGCCCCGGGGAGTGCAGGGTTGCCCACACCGGTGTTGGTTCCGCCAGAGGCTCGTGGTCGCCCCTCAGGTCCCCCGGAAGCGTGTCGAGGACGGCAAGGGTCCGCTTCGGATGCTCCGGCGGGCTCCACGTGCACTTCGGGTCCGCCATCAGACCATCGTGCCTTCGCGTCGGCTGGCAGCGCTGTTCGATACGGTCGGAGTGTGATGGGGGAAGTAGTCGCAGCCGGTACCGACGCACGTCCAGTGACAGTGCGGAGCAGCCGGGTCGCTCCGATCGCGTGGACGATGCTGTCCGCCGGCGTTGTCGCGTTCGGGTTCTGGTTGGCGTCGACAGGTGCGGTGTTCGGCGATGCGGTGTTCACCCGCGTATGGACCAGCGGCCTCGCCCTCATCCTTGGAGGGCTTGCGTTGCTGTTCTCTGTTGCGGCGCTCCGCAGCCGCGTGACGGTGTTCCCCGACCGGTTGGAAGCAGTCAATGGCATCGGCCGGAAACGGGTCATCGGCCCCGGTGAGCTCGCCCGGTTCCGAGCATCCGGGAAGGGCAACGACGTCATCAGCGGCTCCACGTTCCGCGGCCGCGGGTTCACATCGAACCGGTTCCACCGCAACTACGCCGCCCTGGAGGAGTGGCTGGACCTGAACGCCGGTGCGCCGTGGGTGGAGTTCAAGGAGTTCTTCGGCAAGCTCACCGTCCGGAAGGGCCCGCAACCGGTCAAGGACGTGTTCACGACGCTGCTGGCCGTCGGCTTCTTCATCATCACGTTGCTGATGCTCCCCGGCCTATGGGTCATCAGCGCGTACGACGACGCGCATGAGGAGCAGGTGACGTGCTCTGTCACCGCGGCGGAAGCGATCACAGTGTCGAGCACATCCTCGAAGGGCATCGGTTCGTCCCGGCCGGGCGTCGGCATCGAAACGTCGAATTGCGGACGGCTGACCCTGACCCGCGGCGTCTACGACGACAACCGTGACGACATCGCACAGTCGTTGAACCACTCGAAGGGCTCGCACGTGTTCACCGTCGGCGGTGGCACGTTCTGGCTGCGGGAGAACATGTCGTGGTTCACGTTCGTGCCCTCCCCCACCGTGTACAACGTCAGCGGAGTTTGAGACGACTTTGGGGGAAGTGACAGTTTTGCGGCCACCCCGAACTCCGTGGTTGCGAATCGAGGGTGCCGGGCGACGAGTACGAGCCCGGTGACGGCCAGTCCGCCGCCGAGGCCCAGCCGAGAATCGACCAGGTGGCCCGATACGCGTCGCACATCGGTTCCGTGGGCGGGGCAGACGGTGATGATCTCGGCGTAGCCCGAAAGCGCCCCGCGATGCCCTGCCTGGTTGGTCGCCGTTGACGTTCCAGACCCGCGCGACCCCTGGTCCGGACAACGCGGTGCGTCGACCGTGTCCGAGCGACCCTCATTCAGGTCAGCACCGTGACAGGACTGTTACGACTGGCTCAGCATCTTCGCGACACCGGCACCCCCGGTGAAGATGTACGCCGTTCCGCCGCCGAAGTTGAAGCCTGTCGGGTACTCGTCGAGTGCCGCAACGAACGTTGGTGCCTCCGCGGGAGTCTCGTCGTTCTGGATCCAGTCGGGGGTGCCGCTGTACTGGCCGATGACACGGATGCCGTCGGCGGCGGCTTCTGCCGATGCGTCGTTGAACGAATCCGCGCTGTAGGTGCGGGCGCCGATGCTCGTAGAACGCAGCGGCCGTGACGTCCTCGGCGTCATGGACGTCATTCGTCAAGCTGACCGATCGTCGGTACACCCGCGCATGGTGGCGATCGAAGAGCGCAGCGAACGAACTCCCGTCGTTGCATAGCAACTCAGCCCAGAGCGGGCCATCGTCCGGGACTGCTGCGGGGTCGATTGACTCATTCCGATGGGCCGCCACCGGGGACCACCGCAGGGTCGGCGTCTACAACGGCGTCGATGTGCACAGGACGACACTTGGGATGGCCACCGCGTACTGCACAAACGAGGACAAGGCGCACGACTGCCCGAGCTGAGTGGACTCGTCGTTCCAGAACCCCGTCCACGGCGACGCGGGCAAGCGCGCCGCCGACCGGAGAGTCCGGACTCGACGCCGACGACTGAGCATGCTTGCATCGTGACCATGGACGACGTGGCCGCAGACGAACACCGCGCGTACTCGAAGGCATTCATTGCTCAGCTCCACCATCTGTTCAAGACCGACGCCGACTGGAACAAGGACATGGAGTGGGTCGGCGCTCGCGCCCAGACTGATGACGTTGCCGTCGTGCTCTACCGGGACCGACCCGAGGGTCCAGTTCTCGGTCGTCGCTACCACCTGGCGCAGGATCGTGCGCTGTTCACCGACAACGGCCCCGCAGCCCTGGCGACGGAGGCATGGAACGCTGACGTTGCCGATCCATCTGGCCCGGGTGCGGTCCGCGAAGTGGATTGGGCTGATGGCTTGTGTGATGCTCCCGGTGACGTGCGTTGGGTTGGAGTGACCGAACAGCCTTTGGTTCGACGACCGGCGTGGATCCAGCGGGAAGCTGCGTTCACGGCCGCTGTGGGTCGAAAGCCGCTTCTTGGTGTCGCTGCCCACCGGCCTTCTTCGTCGCCCGTCTGGTCAACGCGGTTGCTTCCCCTCCGAGCACGGGGTCGTCGACCAGGGAAGCGACGAAGGACCGACCTTCGTCCCCGCCGAGCCGCATGATTCGCTGGAGGAAGTAGATCGGCAGTTCGTCCGACGGGTGGCGGTCACGCGTCAGCGTGATGAGGTCACCGATCTGCTGCTTCGTGACGCACGCGTCGAGAGCGACCGCGGCTCCTTCGCGTGCGCCGTCATCGGTTGCGTGCCGGTAGCAGGCGATGAGCCGGTCCCAGTACTGCACGGCGGGTTTGACCGCGAGCGATCGGCCGATCCCCTCCATCACGCGCGAGGGGTACGTCGCGTGCTCGAGGTGCTCGATCAGGATGGGAAGAGCCGCCGGACAGGGCTCGGAGAGGCTCAGGAGATCCCACACCGACTCCACTTCGAGGCCCACGGTGGCCAGTTCCTCGAGCAGGGGTCGGTGGGCCCTGCATTCGGCGGCGAGGCGTTCGGCCCTCGCATGCTCGATGGCTGCCCGAGCAGCCATGAACTCAGGGTCGGCTTCGAGCCGGTCGTTGAGCTCGACCGCGGAGACGGGGTGTCGACGTGCCACGTCTGGGAATCCAAGCACGGCCCGTGGGTGAAGTCACGTCCAGACGGTCTCGTACTCCAGCACACCTTCTCGCTCCAGCTGGTCGAGCTCGCGGCGGAGATCCAGCATGCGCTCCTCACCGACCACGGAGCAGGCGACGAGGCGCCCGAGCATCTCCACCTCTGCTTCGTGAGTGCGGAGCAGCGTCCGGAAGGCGGTGACATCTGCGTCCTGCGTCACGAGGACCCGGATGGACCAGTGGTCGCTCCGCTCGACGACCTCCCCAGGAGCGAGGCCGACTTCACCGTGGTCCTCGAGTGTGACGACGTCGCCGAGGCTGTACCCGTACGTGAAGAACGGGATGCAACAGAGCCGGTACCGTCCATCACCGGCCCGTTGGAAGAGCAGCTGCTCGCAACCGAGCGTGCCCGGCCCGCTGCCATCGAACTTCGCGTTCGCGACGAAGTCGACCCGATCTCCCCATGCCGGCGACCGGTGGACCGCCCACTCGTCCGGATTCGGCGTGACCGACACTGGTTCCCCTTCCCCGCAACTTCGTGTCCGTTCTCGTCGACTGGTCTCACTGCAGACGATTGGACGGCAGACGGCTGGACCGTCCGGCGATCACGGAAGCGCCGCGAAGTCCCGCTTGACACGGTTGTACCAGTCCATCGATTTCTTCGGGTGCCTCCATCGTCCCTTCATCGCCTCGCGCGCCGCGACGTGCGTCTGGTCACCCGCTCTGACCGCGTCCCGGAGGTGCCGGTCCTGCGCCTTGATGACCGCATCGGCCGTGGAGCCCTGGTGCTCGAGCATGCAGGGTCCGCCGAGGTCGTGGCAGGTCATGGTCTTCATCGTCGTCTCCGCTCCTCGGGCCGCGTGGTCCGCTGCCCTCACTCGTTCGACGGATCGTCGGCCACGAACGTGACCGGCGCGCCTCGGGTCGAGCGGCGACGATGGACGACCTCGGTCAGGACCGCCGGGTCCGCGCGGAACGTGATGGCCTCGACCAGGCCGTCGACCACCGTGAAGTCGAAGGCGACCATCGGCCGCCCACGGTGGAACCACGCCGCGCCGGGTCGACCGCCCACGAGTGCGGGCACCGCCGCCCGGGCACTGCCGTCGAAGAAGGCCGCGACCGCTTCTCGGCCGTCGATGGCGCGAGGCGTGCCCGCTGCGATCGCGGCGGGGTCCGCCCCGACGGTCGCGCCCGGCGCGAGCAGGGACAGCAACCGCCCGAGGTCCCCGCCCCGTGCCGCTGACATGAACGCATCGACCACCTCGGCATCGCCCATGACGCCGTCACGCTCCGCGTCCGCCAGACGCGCGCGGGCCCGTGAAGCGAGTTTCCGCGCCGCCTCGGGCGTGCGATCGAGGATCGTGCCGATCGTGGTGAAGTCGAATGCGAACACCTCATGGAGCACCCACGCAACACGCTCGGTCGGGGTCAGCTCGTCGAGGACGACGCCCAACGCCTGCCCGACCGCTTCGCGGTGCTCCGTGCGTTGGGCGGGGTCTGCCGCGTCCGCACCACCAGCACCCCGATCGGACTCGACCAGGTCGTCGTGCAGCTCCATGGGCACCGGCACCCGCGCTCGGAGCCGATCGAGGCACAACCGCGTCGTGACCGTGGTCAACCAGGCGGGCACGTTCGTGATCGCGTCAGTGGTGGCGTGGAAGCGGAACCACGCGAGCTGGACGACGTCCTCGGCGTCCCCACGGTCGTCGAGGATCCTGCTCGCGATGTTCACGAGTCGTCGACGCTCGTGCTCGAAGACCTCCGCCTCGCCCATGCGCCCACCCTAGGCCGGCCGCGCCGTCCGGAACGGCGCGACAGCTGGCCTTGGACCCGTGATCCTGCGGACGGGAGGCGCGGGGGGGACCCCGCCCCGCTCCTCCAGTCCGTCGTGAACCCCGTCCAGTGCCGGATCCGCCACCGCAAGCAGGCCGCTGGCCGTTCTGACGGCACTCGCCCGCAGCGTCGATGTCTACGGTTGGGTCCCATGACCGTCACGATGATCGACAGCGCAGCCAGCATGCGGGCTCTGGTGGACACCGCACCTGACCAGTGGCCTGCCGCCGTCCGTCGGCTGTGGGAACCGATGGGTGGGATGTACTCCTTCGTCCCCGGCGGACCGGACCTGGCCGTGGTCCACGCCCAGAACTTCGGGGTCGGTGTGTCCGCGCCTCGGGGCCAGCTGCGCGCGGCCGTCGAGTCCTTGGAGCAGGCAGACGCCTGGGGCCGGATCGAGCGGGCCTTGGCGGACGGGCTGGGCGACCTCGCTGCCGCGAATCCGCACGTGACGGTCCCCGACCTCACCGTCCTGCTCGTGTTGGGGGACCCCGCGAACACGCACTTCATGGACGAGATCCGCGGACTGTCGGCATTCGGTGGCATCAGCGGCTTCATCGCCATCACGGTCTGGCCGACCGAGGAGGTCCTGGGTCGTCTCGAAGGCATCGCATTGCACGAGCTGCACCACAACGTGCGCTACTCACCGGGCGGTGTGGTGTGGAACCCGCAGACCGTCACCGTTGGTGAGCACGTCGTCGCCGAGGGGCTCGCCGACCTGTTCGCCGTCGAGTCCCAGGGGCAGCGAGGCCTGACGCACTTCGTCAGCGAAGCGACCCGGAACAGCGACGACGTGCTCCGCCGGGTCGTCGAGGGACTGGGCGTGACCGGCATGCAGGACTTCGCGGCGTGGGTCCTGGGTGACTCCAGCGCACGTCTGTTCGGGTCGACACCGGTGGGTCTGCCCACGGGCGCCGGGTACGCGGCCGGAGCGCGCATCGTCCAGGCCTACCTGGACGTCACGGGGCAGGACGCGGCTGCCAACGTCACGACCCCGGCATCCGAGATCCTCGCGGTCGCGCTGCCACAGTTGGGTCTGGGAACACAACGCAGCTGATAGGAGATCGCGATCGTGGAGTGCGTCCAGGAACTCGCGCGCCGCGCTGGCATCAGCGTCCGAGCGGAGCCGAGCGCGTACGTCGACGATGAGACGGCGGCACTGCACCGTGGGCGGGGTGTGATCGTCCGTGACGTTCCCGGTGCCGCCCACTCAGTCTGGTACAGCCACTTCGACGAGTTCGTCGCCGCGCTGCCCGAGGTGTTCCAGGAGGTGATCGGTCACGGGGACGGCTCGGTGGAGTCGTGGGACGAGTCCACGTCGCCCTGCCGCTCGTCTCCCGTCGAGAAGAACGCATCGAGGTACTCGTCAGGAGCGAGGTCGGAGTCGCGCATGAGCGAGAAGACCTCGGCTCCGTCGCCGAGGTCGTCGGCGACGGCGTACGCCTGAGCGAGCCCGACGTACTCGGCGTCCACGTTCTCGGCGTACTCAGCGGCTTCGGCCTCGGCTTTCGCGATCGCGTGTGCGAAGTCAGCGGCCAGGACGATCACGACACGCTCCTCGTAGATGCTCTCGACGTGGCGGAACACGCAACGGACTCCGAACCACGCCTCGGTGACGTTCTGGTGCATGGACCGAGCGTAGGTCCCACCCGCGCGAAGCTGGAGGGTGCGCCTGCTCTTCGGCCGGTGATCAGCCACTGGAATCGCCGACCGAGGAGTCGGGGTGCGACGGTTCAGTGCTCGGGTACGTGGACGGTGCCGTCGAACCACGGCAGGCGGTAGCGGGCGGTCCACTCGTCGAAACGCTTCATGTCCAGGAGCGCGTCTTCCCTGATCACTGGACGGGTCTCTCCGGTGCCGCGCGCCAACACGGCGCTGACCTGCTTTCGGAGACGCCTCGTTGCAAGCTGCTGCCACGCGGTCAGCGTGATCTCGCCGCAGATGACGAGGAGCATGCTCCCGAACAGGAGGACGTTCGGCCACATTCGCTCACCGGTCGACTTGAACCCCTGGGCGCCGAACACGATGAGCAGTGTCGCGACGTAGGCGACGAGCAGCCCGCGAGCCGCGTTCTGGGTCACGATCACGGTGCGGCGGGTGTGGGCGGCTTCGGCACCGACGCGGCGTGTCCACTCGTCGCTGAGATCGGGGCCCACACGAGGAGTGTGGCAGGTCCCGGCGCTCTCGTCCCTGCGACCTCGTGCAGCCTCGGTGATGACGCTTGTTGCGTGGTGCTACCGGATCTCGTAGGTGCCGTCGAGCCGGGCGCGGGCGATGACGTGGCCGGTGATCGCGTGGATGGCGTCCTCGAGGGTGAAGGTGTCGGGCAGAGTCAGGTGTTGGTCGAGGGCGAAGAGCTGGAAGACGTAGGAGTGGGGTCCGTGGGAGCGGATCGGGAGGGGGCCGAAGTAGCCGCGGCGGCCGAGGCCGCCCTTGCCGTGGGTGAGCCCGCGGAGGGGGCTGGGGTGGGTGAGAGCGTTCTCCGGGATGCTGCCGAGTGCTGGGTCGATACCGATCGTGAGTGCGTGGGTGGCAGGTCGACCGAACGGGACGTCGGGGTCTTGGGCGATGAGGACGAGTTCCTGGGTACCGGCCGATGGAGTCGTCCATTCCAGAGCCGGCGAGATGTTCGGGCCGCGCATCCTGCCGCGGTGCTTCTCGGGAATGGGTGCCCCGTGGGTGAACGCGGGGCTGGTGAGCGTGAAGGTCTCTGGTGCCTGGAGGGCGGGGTTGGCCCAGGCGAGGGTGTGCTGGCCGGCGCGCCTGTTGCGGAGGAGCAGTCCGAGGGGGTTGGCAGGCATGGTTCGTGGTTCCTTTCGGGTGCGAACGGGGGGGGCGGAGGGTGCGGTCGAAGCGGGTGAAAGCGACCCCCTCGATACCAGCATCGTGCCCGACGGCGGGTCGGGACCCGCTCCCGTGCGCTGACCTTGCCCGGTGCCTGCGGTCCTGAGCGCCCGCAGAGCACGGGCGTTCACGGACCTCGTGCCCGCGGCCACATCACAAGGACTCCTCCCGTGCTCACCGTTCTCCTGCTCCCTGGCGCGCTCCGCGCCTTCGTCCCGGCCTTGCTCGGCCGCTCAGCGCTCGCGATGGCCGGCCTCGGATCGATCCTGGCCGTCCGAGCCAGTACCGGCTCCTTCACCTCCGCCGGTGTGGCCTCCGCGGTGTTCGGACTGGCGAACGTGGTCGCCGCGCCCTGGCGGGCAGGAGCGGTGGACCGGTGGGGCCAACGTCTCGTGCTGAGCCTGTTGGGCATCTCGCAGGCATTCGGCTTTGCGGGGCTCGCGATCGCGGCGGCCGTCGACGCACCGTTCGTGGCCTTCGTGTCGCTCTCCGTGGTCGTCGGTGCGACGGCACCGCCGCTCGGCGCTGCGATGCGCGTCATCTGGGGAGGGATCACCGACGCCGGTGACCAGCGGAAGCAGGCGTTCAGTCTCGACGCGGTCGCCGAGGAACTGCTGTTCGTCGGCGGTCCCGTCGCCATCGCGGCACTCGTCACCACGACGTCCGCGGCGGTCGGACTCCTGGTCACCGGGGTCGTGGTCCTCGTCGGCACACTTGGTCTGACGAGCAGCGCTGCATCCCGGGCACGGACCGGAAGCGCGCTCCCCACCCCCGCGCGTGAGCGTCCCCTGCGTCAACCCGGGTTCCTGCGGGTACTCGTGGTGCTGACCGGCGTCGGCTGCATCCTCGGCGTCGCGGAGATCGTCGCACCGGCTGTCGCTGACGAGAACGGTGCGGTCGCGGCGTCGGGGTTGGTTGATGGCTGCGTTCGCCGGGGGCAGGGCGCTCGGCGGACTTGCCTACGGTCACGTGCGCTGGCGTGCGTCCCTCGGGACCAAGATGCTGCTGCTGGGCATCGGGATGGGCGCCGTCGCGGTCGCTGTGTCGCAGGCCCGTTCGCTCGTGCCGTTCGCCGTCGGGTTGGCGATCCTGGGGGTCTTCCTCGCGCCGTCGCTCGTCACCGGCTACCTCGTCGGGGACGCCATCGTGCCCGAGCGGAGCCGGACCGAGGCCTCGACCTGGGTCAACACAGCGGTGAACCTCGGCGCAGCGATGGCGTCGGCCGTCGCCGGCGTGCTCATCGACCAGACGACCGCGCTCCTGCCCCTGGCACTCGTCGGGCTCCTCGCCGTCCTCAGCTCCACGGTCGTGCCGTGGCGCCGCCTGCGCCACATCGGCGGATGAGGTGCTCCGGTGCTCCGAGTTGTCCGTCCCTACCGGACGGTGTTCGTCCGCAGTGGAGAGCACGCCGCGACGAGGAAGGCGCCGGCGAAGACGAGCGTCACCGCAAGCAGCGCGACCCCATCGCCGGCGACGGTCATGAGTGCGCCGCCAGCCACCGCTCCGGCGGCCGCGAGCGTCCTGTTGGCGCTGCGCATCGTCCCGTTCATCCGGCCCAGGAGCGCATCGGGTGTGGCGGTCTGGCGGAGGCTCATCTCGTTCGCGTTCTCGCACCCCGCGGCAGCGCCGCTCACGGCGAACGCGACGAACAGGACCACGACCGTGCTCGTCGGCGCCGCACCACCGGTGCTGACGATCGCCAGGGCGATCGCCGCCCAAGCGATCGGGTAGGAGGCTCGTGCGGCGATGATCGTGCGGCCCGCGCCGAAACGTGTGCCGAGGTGGGGAGCCGCGGTCGCGCCGAGGAGCATCGCGACGCCGTTGACGGCGAGGATCGCTCCGTACACGACTGCGGGCAGTCCGAGCGTGCGGAGCGCGAGGGTCGCGAAGACGGTAAGTGCGGCCGCGTTGGCGAGGAACCAGAGGTGCGTGGACAGCGCCAGTGGCGCCAACGTCGCGTGCCCGTACGTCCACCGCAGGCCGTCAGCGATGTCGCCCCGCAGCCGCACACCGGCTCGGCGTTCGGGCGTGGGCTCGACGACGCGCACCCGGGAGACGAGGACGGCGTCGACGAAGTAGCTCACGGCGTCGAGCGCGATCGCGATCGGTGCTGTCACGATGCTGACCAGGATGCCTCCGAAGCCGGGGCCGATCGTCTGCGCTGCCGCGTCACTCTGGTCCACCCGCGCGTTCGCTGCCAGCAGCAGCGAGCGGGGCACGATCCGCGGCAGGAGCGACTGCGTGGCAGCGAAGCCCACGACGGACAGGATCCCGAACACGAACAGCGCCGAAGCCGTCACCCAGAGGTCCAGATGTCCCGTCAGCCACAGGAGCGGGATCGTCGCGAGACACAGGCCGCGGCCGACACTCGCCCAGACCAGCAGCGGCTTCCGCCGGAACCGGTCGACGTAGGCGCCGACGATCAGACCGAACAGTGCGTACGGCAGGAACTGGGCTGCGTTCACCAGCCCGACCTCGAACGGACTGGCGTGGAGCACCGTCACCACGAGGACGGGGACGGCCACCGCGCTGATCGCTGATCCGAACGACGACACGGTCGCGGCGGACCAGTACGGGCGGAACCCGGGCACACGACGCAGCGTGGTCACGTCGTCGCCCATGACAGAACGCTCGCAGACCGCAGCCCCACGAGCAAGCACGCACACAACTCCCCCGGTGCCGGTGAACCGCGGAGAGCGAAGACGCCTCTCCTCACGTTCCACCGGTTGGATGGACCCGTGACCATCGTGATCCTCACCGGGATGCCCGGGGCCGGCAAGTCCACCGTGAGTCGCCTGCTCGCGGCGAGGCGCTCGAGGGCAGCGAGGATCTCGGCCGACGATCTCCACTCGATGATCGTCTCCGGGGCCGTCTGGCCGCTCGGACTACCCGCGGACGAAGCCGATCGGCAGGTCGACCTCGTGTACCGGAACCTGTCCGCACTCGCCGAGAACTTCGCGGACGCGGATTTCAACGTGGTCATCGACTGCGTGATCCCGGACGGCGCGCATCTCCAGCGACTCCTCGAGCTCATGTCGCCGCGATCGCCAGAACTCGTCGTCCTCGCACCGGGTGCGGTGACGTGCCGAGAACGAAACGCGGCGAGAGAGGCGAGCGAGAAGTTCGACTTCGACGGGTACGAGCAACTCGATGAGTCCATGCGGGCCGGATTCGGCGGTCGCGGTCGGTGGTTGGACACCAGCAATCTGAGCAAGGACGAGACAGCCGAGCTGATCGAGCAGTACCTCAGCCCGGACGGTGCCCCGTCGCCGTGAACGGTCCGGGACACTTCGAATGATCACTCGTTCGGACACTCGCCGTGCGCGAGCTGCTCTGACGTCGCCTCGGCATACGGTTCCGTCATGACCGCGTTCTCCACCGACGACGTCCTGGGCAACCGGCTGGACTTCGAGATCGCCCGCGACGACTTCGTCCGCCGGTTCCGAGACGCCGCCGTGCGCGATGCCGAGACATGGCTTCGACGTGAGGGCTACCGGGTCATCGACATGGACGCCGGACGCTGGCAGAACGACCGGCAGATGCTCTCGACCTTCGCATCAGCGCTGTCGTTCCCCGGCTCCTTCGGGATGAACCTGGACGCGCTCGACGACTGCATGTCCGACGTAGCGGAAGCCGCATACGGGTGGGACCCTTCCGAGACGGGGCTCGTCCTGGTCCTCCACGGCTTCGACCGCATGTCCGAACAGATCCCACGGCCTGCCGCTCACCTTCAGGACATCCTCCGGAAGCAAGGACGATACGCGGCGCTCTTCGGACACCGGCTGCTGACGATCCTGGCCTGAAGCACGCCCGCGTCGAGCTGACGGCCGGGGAGGCGCAGGTGACCGTGCGATGTCGCCGGTCTTCGGGCTGCCCGAAGATGGGGACGCCCGATCGAGCGAGGTCGCGGCACCGATACTGGATCTTCCAGGGCGAGACACCGGTGGCATCGCCCTGACGACAGGCGAAGGGACGGTCACCGATGGAACCTGCGTGGGACGGAGACGAAGCCGAGCTGCGCGACATGGCTGGAGAACTGCGGAGCCACCTCGACCTGGATCGCAGCCTCACCGAGATCGGGAGTGTGCACCTCGTCGGCGCGGGAGCGCTCAGGGTGATGGTCGCGCGCGACATCGACCTCACAGTGGTGGTTGCAGCGCTGCCTGACGGCGTCGTCCAGGCCGTGGGACGACTGGCAGGTCGGTTGAGCGAGGACGACCGCGTCCGTGAGGTCCTCATCCGCAACGACACGGGTCGGTGGAACATCGATCCTCGTTACCCGGACGGCTTGTACCTGGGCATCCAGGCAGCAGGATCCGATGGACAACTGTGGAGTGTCGACGTCTGGTTCGTCGACGAGCCCGATCGACAGCCCGACCTGCTCCACCTCGAAACACTCGCCCCGCGCATCGACCCGTCGACCCAGTCGAGGATCCTCGAGATCAAACGAGCGCAGGACTGGACTCTGCCGGACGGCTCGCGGATGCCGAGTGTCGAGGTCTACAGGGCAGTCCTCGATCACGGCGTGTCGGGCCCCGAGGCATTCCGCTTGCACATGGGTGCGCGCATCAGTCAGGTTGCCACCCCCTGAGCGACGAGGGAGTCGGCCGGCCGCGCTCCCTGGAACGGTGCGACAGCGGGCATTCGACCTGTGGTCCTGCGGACGGGAGGAACGGGCGGACCCCGCCCCGCTCCTCCAGTCCGTCGTCACCTCAGCCCCGGATGAACGCCAGGATGTCGGGGTTGAGAACGTCGGCGTGCGTGGTCAGCATGCCGTGCGGGTAACCCTCGTAGATCTTGAGCGTCGAGTCGCTGAGGAGTTCGTCCTGCTTCAGGGACGCATCCTCGTAGGGCACGACCTGGTCGTCGTCGCCCTGCAGCACCAGGACCGGCACGGTGATGGCCTGCAGGTCCTCGGTCTGGTCCGTCTCGGAGAAGGCCTTGATGCCCTCGAGGTGCGCGAGGGCGCTGCCCGTCATCCCCTGACGCCACCAGTTGGCGACGACCGGCTCGGACGGCGTCACACCGTCGCGGTTGAAGCCGTAGAACGGGCCGGACGCAACCGCCTGGAAGAACTCGGCACGGTTGGCGACGAGCGCCTGACGGAACCCGTCGAAGACCGCGATGTCGGTGCCCTCGGGGTTCGCGTCGGTCTTCACCATCAGCGGCGGAACTGCTGCCACCAGGACCGCCTTCGCGACCCGGCCCTGCGGCTGGCCGTACTGCGCGACGTAGCGAGCGACCTGGCCGCCACCGGTGGAGTGGCCGATGTGGATCGCGTCGTGCAGGTCGAGGTGCTCGACGACGGCGGACACGTCGCTGGCGTAGTGGTCCATGTCGTGACCGGTGCCGATCTGCGACGAACGCCCGTGGCCCCGTCGGTCACTCGCGATCACACGGAAGCCCTCGGCCAGGAAGTACAGCATCTGCGCGTCCCAGTCGTCCGAGGACAGCGGCCAACCGTGGTGGAACACGATCGGCTGCGCGTCGGGGTTGCCCCAGTCCTTGAAGTAGATCTCTGCACCGTCGTCGGTGGTCACGTAACCCATGTCGTTCTCCTGTTGTCGTTCTTCGTCGGGTGTGGGGGCGGTGGGAGGTCAGCCGAGTTCGGCGACGGCGTCGGTGATGAACGCCGCGACCTCGGTGGGGTGCGTCTGCATGACCAGGTGCGGTCCGTCGATCTCGAGCACCGTGCGAACACCGGCGCGCTGGTATCCGAAGCGCTCGACGTCGGGGTTGATGGTGTGGTCGGCGCTGGAGACGATGCCCCAGGACGGCTTGGTCTTCCACGCGGCGACGGACGCGGGTTCGCCGAACGCGACGGCGGACAGCGGACGTTGCGAGACGGCGAGGACCGTTGCCGTGTCGAGATCGAGGCCACCGGCGAAGACGGCGGGGAACGCGTCGATGGCCACGGAGACGTCGGTACCGGGCTCGGCACCCTCGACGGGGTACGGCGCGTAGACCAGGTTCGCGGCGAGGTCGCTGTCGGGGAACCCGCCCTGCAGAGCGCCGAGGCTCTCGCCTTCCTCGAGTGCGTAGGCGGCGACGAAGACCAGGCCCACGACGTTGTCCGCGACCCCCGCGACGGTGATGATGGCACCGCCGTAGGAGTGCCCGGCGAGCAGGACCGGGCCGTCGATCTGCTCGACGAACGACCTGATGTAGGCGGCGTCGCCGGCCAGGCTGCGGTTGAACACGGGCGGGACCAGGACTGCGTGTCCCTGGTCGAGCAGGAGCCTGGTGACGGGCGCCCAGCTGGCGGCGTCGGCGAAGGCTCCGTGGATGAGGACGATGGTGGGCGATCCGGTCACGGTGCGGCCCTTCCTGGTCCGCAGCCGGTGGCGTGGACCTGCGTCGGTGTGGGAGCGTCTGCTTCCGTCCGTGACGTTAGGGGCGGGCCCGGGCGGTGCACATCGGTCGCGATGACCGAGATCGGTCGTTGGGTGACTTAGTCACGGGAGGACGGCGCATCGGCCGGCGTCGTCGCGAGGACCGCCGGCAGCTGCTGCCGGGTCGAGATCCCGAGCTTCTGGAACGCCGCGTACAGGTGCGCGCCCACCGTCCGGGGTGACACGAAGAGGTGCTCACCGATCGCCCGGTTGGTCATGCCCTGCGCGGCGAGCGTGCAGACCCTGAGCTCCTGCGGGGTGAGCAGCTCGATGCTGCGTTGACCCGTCAGGGGCAAGCGTTCACCCGTGGCACGGATCGCGTCCCGCGTGCGCTCCTCCCAGGCCGGTGCGGGCATCGCCTCGAACAGGTCGAGGGCTGCATGCAGGGCGGCTCGGGCGGTGGCGTTCCGCCCCGCACGCCGCAGACGGCGTCCGAGTCGGAGGAGCGCGCGGGCCTGCAGGTACGGGACCGGCCAACGAGTGTGCTGCAGGTCCGCCCACGCCGACTCCAGATCGTCGTCCGGCAGGAGCGCGGTCCGGGCGTACTGGAGGGCCGTGTGGACCAAGGGGGCGTGCCACCGGTCGTGCAGGCGCTCCAGTTCCGCCAACCGCCGCTCGGCGTCCGCTCGGTTGCCGGACTCCAACGCTGCGTCGACGTGGTCGTGGGAGGTCAGCACGGCGAAGGTCGGGTTGAACGCATCGTCGTCGGGGTCGAAGAGGCGTCGCAGGGGTTCGAGGGCGTCCGCTGCGCGGCCGGAGACCAGGTGCGCCAATCCGGTCGCGCCCAGGAGCGTTGCGCGCATGGCGCTCGAGCGGAGCACCTGCGCGCCCACCTCGGTCCCGCCGGCGATCCGCTCGGGGTCCGGCAGTACCCCTTCGAGGGCATCGAACCACGCGAGTGCGCACCGTGCCGCGGCGGAGAACCCGGCGTCGCCGAGGTCGCGTCCGAGCGATGCCGCCTGTTCCGCAAGCACGCGCGCCCGGGCGACGTCCCCGGCCAGGTACGTGGTCATGGACGTCCCCATGAGCGCCTGCGGGAAGGTCCGAAGCTCACCCCGCGCCGCCATGCTCGCCAGAGCCCGGTCGAGCAGGACGCGTGCCGTGTCGATCTCGCCGACCAGGTTGAGCGCGTACCCGATGAGCCACGCCGACGCTTCGTCCTGCGCTGCGGGAGCCGCGGCCAGCGCGCGGTCCAGGATCTCGTCGCCGCGGACAACCGGCTCGGTCCGGGCCGCCAGCAGGATCGACCGTGGATCGTCCTCGGGCAGCGCGAGGGCTTCGACGACGACGAGCATCGGGTCGCCCGGATCCGCCTCGGCGGTGTGGTCCCAGGCGATCGCGGCCAGGTGCAGCAGGGCAGCGGTGGCGTGTTCGACCCCGCCCGCCGCCTGCATCTCGGCGACCGCATGGAGCGCTGGCCCGAGGTCACCCACGGCCAGGCCGGTCCGCCCGGTGGGCAGGGTCTCGGCGACCCATGCAGCGCGGGCTGCGAGCAGTCCGGCGGGCGCTTCGTCGCGCGCCTGCTGCACCACCAGTGCCGCTTCGGAGGTCCTCCCCGACAGACCTGCGAGTTCCGCAGCGACGATGCGCCGCTCGACGCGTCGGGCCACGTCCGACGTCAGCTCGGCGGCCCGCTCGTACGCCCTGCTGGCGACGAAGGTGTCGGACATCGCGGTCCGTTCGTCGCCGAGCGCGGCGATCTCGTCGGCCAGGCCGTCGTCGTGACCGCTGGCGAGCTCCGCACGCCACCAGATGGTCCGGGCCGGATCGTCCCGGTGCTCGAGGACGAGCGACCGGAGGACCGCGGTGCGCTCCGGCGGCGACGCCACCATCAGGACCGCCGACTGCACCAGCGGGTGCCGGAACCGGATCGCACGCGGGAGGACCCACTCCAACAGCGAAGCCGCCGAGGCCTGCTCGGTCCAGGTCGGCGTCGGGAACTTGCCGACGGCGCGGGCGGCGACCCTGGCGGCCTCCTCGGCGCTGGTGCCGCCGGACAGCGCCACGGCCAGGATCGCCAACCGGGTCGGTTGGTCCAGCTCCGCGTACCGGTCCGCGAACTCCTGCTCGACCCGTCCGACCACGGGTCGTTCCCGTGTCCGGTCCGCCGCTGCTGCTGCCGACCGCCCCAGCTCGTGCAGCGCCAGCGGGTTGCCCTCGGCGCGGTGCACGAGGTCGTGTCGCGCCTGACCCGTGGGCGCACCGGGGACGCCGTCGAGCAGGTCGTCGGCAGCGAACTGGTCGAGCGGATCGAGGTGTAGGCGCCGGATCCCCGGGGTGTCCACCACGTCGGTGTTCCGCGTGGTCATGACGATGACGACCGGGTCCTCACCGACACGACGGGCCATCATGCGGAGCGCCCACTCGGACGGTGCATCCATCCAGTGCAGGTCCTCGGCGACGACCAGGACCGGCCGTTCGACCGCGGCGTCCGACAGCAGGGTCAGCGCGGCGAGACCGGCCAGGAGCGGCGAGGGCTGGACCCCCACGGCGACCCCGAACGCGACGTCCAGCGCGCGTCGCTGCGGGGACGGCAGGTTCGCGATGCCACCGCGCAACGGGTACAACAGCATGTGGAGCGCGGCGTACGGTTCCGCTGACTCCGCCAGGGTGCCGGTGGTCGTGAGTGTCCGCAGGCCACGGCTGTCCGCGTACTCGAGCACGTCGGCGACCAGCGACGACTTGCCGATGCCCGCTTCGCCGTCGATCACGAACGCAGAACCGCTGCCCGCCGCGTCGTGGACGGCACCCCGCAGGATCGCGATCTCCCGCGCACGCCCGATGACGTGCTGAGCCATCGTCATCGTCTCAGTATGCCAGCGGCACTCCCCCGCACCAGCAGCGGCTTCCGCCGGAACCGACCGGCAGACGCGCCGACGACCGGACCCGACGGCGCGAGACGCGCCCACGGACGGACAGGAGGCCCGGCACCAGCTGGCACCGGGCCTCCTGTCCGCAGCGTGGCTCAGTTGAAGCTGAACACCTGCGGCGCCTGCCCGTTGCAGTCGTAGAGCTGCAGCGGCGTCGTGTTGGCGGTGTTGCCCGACGGCACGTCGAGGCACCGGCCGGACTGCGGGTTCAGCACGGAGCCGTTCGCCTGCGGGACCCACTGCTGGCCGCCGATCCCGTTGCACGTGTACAGCTCCAGGTGCGAGCCGTTCGCGGTGGCGTTGCCGTCGATGTCCAGGCAGCGGCCGAGCGTCCGGATCGTGTGGTCGGCGGCGTTGTAGGCCCACTGCTGGTCGGTCGTCTGCTCGTCGGTCAGCAGCGTCTGGCAGTCGTACACCTGGACCTGCTGGCCGTTCTGCTGCAGGTCGTTGCCGGCGACGTCGACGCACTTCGCTCCGATCGTCTTGATCGGGACGGCGGCCACGAACTTCTGGGCCTGGTTGCCGTTGCAGTCGTAGAGCTGCAGCGCCGTGCCGTTCGCGGTGTTGCCCGACGGGTCGTCCAGGCAGCGGCCGGACTGCGGGTTCTTGATCGACCCGTCCGGCTGCACGATCCACTGCTGCCCGCCGGCACCGTTGCAGTCGTAGAGCTCGACGTGCGTGCCGTTCGCGGTGCCGTTGCCGTTGACGTCCAGGCAGCGACCGAGCGTGCTGAGGGTGTGCGTACCGTACACGTTGCCGAGCCAGTGCTGGTCGGCGGCCAGCGCCTTGCAGTCGTACAGCTGCACGACCGCGGTGTTACCGCCGGTGTCGTCACCGGCGACGTCGACGCACTTGCCGCCGGGGCCGGTGATCGCGGCGCCCGGGCCACCGCCGGTCGAGACGCCTTGGTAGTTCTGTGCGACGACGTTCGCCTGCACGGCGTTGTCGGCAGCGTCGGTGGAGTACCCGGCGGTCATGACGCCCTCGAAGAACGACTGGGTGCCGCGGTTCGAGTTGTCCCCGCCGGCGCCGAGCACGATCGAGCCCTCGAGCTTCATCGGTGTGTAGCCCTGGCCGTCGCCGTCCTTGTCGGTCGGCAGCGCCCCCTCGTACCACTTCGACAGCGAGCCGGACTGCGCGTTGCCGCCCTTCAGTGCGAAGTTCGCGACGCCGTCGTTCTTCAGCAGCGCGGTGACGAACTTCGAGGTGTTGCCGGTGTTGGCGGTGTTGATGGCGGTCTTGCCCTCGTAGACGCCGTTCTCCAGGTCCGCCTGCACCCACGGGCCGCGACCGGCGCTGCCCGTGCCGTTGAGCATCGACAGGTTCAAGGCGTCCATGTGCCCCTTGCCGGTGTCCTTCGACTGCGTCTCGACGTTGCCGAAGTCCGAACAGCAGCCGTGGTTCACGTTCGTGCCGCTGGCGACCTCGTACATCGACTCCGGGCTGGCGCCGCGGGCCGTGCCCTTGGCGACGGTGCTCGAGATCCGGTAGGCCACCTGCTGCGGCATGGAGATGCCGTACGCCTTGTGTCCGGCGACGGTGACCGGCAGCGCACCGGCGTCGGCGGCGTGGTTCGCCGGCCCCGCGTCCCCGGCACCCGCGACCGTCAGGTCGTTGTGGTTCGACGACTGGTCGTAGATCTTCGGGATCGTGCACGTGGTGCCCGCGCAGAACGTGTCCTGCGTCTGGGCGTTGGCGTACCCGCCGGCGGCGAGCAGGCCGACGTTGGTGGTCGCACCGTCCGAGGCGCGCTGCACCTGGTAGAGCGGTCCGTTGTAGGTGGCGTACAGCGCCCGCGTGGAGCTGTACGCGGCGACACACGAGGTGCCGGCGCTGCCGTAGGTGTCGCAGGGGCCGGTGGTGGCGGCAGCGGCGCTGCCCACCCCGACCGTCGTGGCGAAGAGGCTCCCGGTGACGAGAGCGAGAGCCCCGAGTGCCGTGGCGACGATCCGCCGTGGCCTCGAGATGGACCCGATGTGCATGAGCTGTTCCTTCCGAGCGTCGTTGCTGGGGGACGTGGTCGATCGTCGGGTTCGCCGTGTCGTCGAACGACACTGCTTAATCGATTAACCACACCCAGGATACGGCACCGCGGACGTGCTGACCAGATCGGACCGCCAAACGGACGCCAGGCCCGGTGCCAGCTGGCACCGGGCCTCCCGTCCACAGCGTGGCTCAGTCCACCGTCCAGGTGACCAGGCGGGGGTCGGCGACGCCGACCTCGTGCACAGGGCCGGTCACCCGCACGGTCGCACGCTCCGTGGCGGAGCCGGGGACGGGCTCGGCAGCCGCGCCACCGGGGACCGCGACGATGCCGCCGGACTCGACCGGGCCTTGCGGCCGCGACGCCGCCGCGTGGGACGCGACCCACACCTGCACGTCTCCGGGCTCGACGACCCTGCGCATCCGCCGGTCGGTGAACGCGAAGCGCTGCACCGGCACGCGGAACCGCACCCGGACGGACTCCCCCGCGGCCACCGCGACCCGGGCGTACCCGAGCAGCTGCGCGACCGGACGGGTGACGCTCGCCGCGACGTCGTGCCCGTACAGCTGCACGATGTCCGCCCCGTCCCGCGCACCGGTGTTGCGGACGGTGACGACGGCGCTGAACGTGCCGTCCGAGGCGACGGTGTCGTCGACGGTCAGGTCCTCGTACGCGAACGAGGTGTAGCTCAGGCCGAAACCGAACGGCCGCACCGGGGTGGAGTCGGTCGCGGTGACGTCCGACGGGCCACCGAGCCGCGGGTGCAGGTACGTGTACGGCTGCGCACCGGCTGACCGGGGCAGCGAGACGGGCAGGCGGCCGGACGGCGACGCCGCACCGGTGAGCAGGTCGGCGATCGCCAGCCCTCCGCCCTCGCCGGGGAAGAACGCCTGCACGACGGCAGCGGGACGGGTCGGCGCGTCGAGTGCCCACCCGAGCACGTAGGGGCGGCCGGTCAGCAGCACCACCACGGTCGGGGTGCCGGTGGCGACGACGGCCTCGACCAGCTCGCGCTGCACGCCCGGCAGTTCGAGCGACTCGGTGTCGTTGCCCTCGCCGACGGTGCCGCGGCCGAACAGCCCGGCCTGGTCCCCCACCACGACGACGGCGACCTCGGCGGACTCGGCGAGCTGGACGGCCTCGGCGAACCCGGACCGGTCATCGCCCTCGACGGTGCAGCCGAGCGCCGAGGAGACGGCGTCGCCGAGCGCGTCGCGCAGCGCGTCGAGCACGGTCGGGATCGCGAACCCGAGGGGCAGGTCGGGGTGGGTCGCGAGCACGTGGTTCGCGAACGAGTAGCAGCCCTGCAGGGCCTCGGCGCGGTGGGCGTTCGGGCCGATCACCGCGACCGAGCCAGCAGGGCGCACCGTTCCCGCGCCCGCACGGTGTCCGTCAGCTGGGCCGGCGCCCGGACCTTGTCCGTCTGCGGGGCCGGCGCCCGTCAGGGGCAGCGTGCCGTCGTTCGACAGCAGCACGAGCGACTCGGCCGCCAGTCGGCGCGCCAGGTCCTGGTGCTCCGGGGTGTCCAGGTCGATGCCGGTCGGGGCGTCGTCCGCGAACACGTCGGGGTCGAGCAGGCCCAGGCGTTCCTTCTGCTGCAGGACCCGCAGTACGGCGCGGTTGACGAGCGTCTCGTCGACGGCCCCGGTACGCACGAGCTCGATCAGCGGCGCGAGGTAGGCGTCCCCGGTCGGCAGCTCGACGTCGATGCCGGCCTCGAGCGCCATCGCGGCGGCCTGGCCCCGGTCGGCCGCGATGCCGTGCATGACCTCGAGGAACGCCACCGAGAAGTAGTCGGCGACGACGGTGCCGTCGAAGCCGAGCCGGTCGCGCAGCACCCCGGTCAGCAGGTCGGCGTTCGCCGCGACGGGCACGCCGTCGATCTCGGCGTACGAGTTCATGACGCTCCGGGCGCCGCCGTCGGCCAGGGCCATCTCGAACGGCGGCAGGAACACGTCGGCGATCTCGCGCGGTCCGGCGTGGACGGGTGCGTGGTTGCGCCCCGCCTGCGACGCCGAGTACCCCAGGAAGTGCTTCAGCGTCGCGTCGACCCCGGAGCCCTGCAGGCCGCGGACGTACGCGGTGCCGACGGTGCCCACCAGGTAGGGATCCTCGCCGATGCACTCGTCGACCCGCCCCCAACGCGGGTCGCGGACCACATCGAGCACGGGCGCCAGACCCTGGTGGACGCCGAGCTGGCGCATCGACCGGCCGATGACGGCCCCGACCTGTTCGACCAGCTCGGGATCGAATGAGGCCCCCCAGGCGAGCGGCGTGGGGAACGTGGCGGCCTTCCACGCGGCCAGGCCGGTCAGGCACTCCTCGTGCACGAGCGCGGGGATCCCCAGCCGGGTCTCGCGCTTGAGTCGGCGCTGCTCGGCCCACAGCCAGGCCGCGCGCTCGTCGGGTTCGACGGGGCGCGTGCCGTACACGCGGGTGAACTGGCCGATGCCGTGCCGGGTGATGTCGGCCAGGGTCGCGCCGTCCTGCGCCGCCGCCATCTCGCCTTGCATCGGCGCGACGACACCGTTCTGGTCGAGCCAGTAGCCGACCAGCTGCGCGGTCTTCTCCTCGAGCGTCATGTCCGCCAGCAGCGCCCCGGCGCGGTCCGGTGCGGTGTCCGTGTCGGACGGGAGGCCCGTCTCGGCCCCGCCAGGCGCCTGCGGTCCGGCGTCGGTCACGGCGACCGACGTGGCGGACGCGGGGCGGGCCAGGTCGCGGTCGAGCGTGCTCACCCCTTCACCGCCCCGGTCAGACCACCGACGATGCGACGCTGGAACACGGCGAAGAACGCCAGCGCCGGGATCATCGACAGCGACGTGAACGCGAGCACCCGGGCCGTGTCGACCGAGTACTGCGACGAGAACGCCTGCACCCCGAGCGGCAGCGTGTAGGCGGACGCGTCGTTGAGGATGAACAGCGGCAGGATGTAGCTGTTCCAGCTGCCGATGAACGCCAGGATGCCCGTCGTGACCACGCCGGGGAGCGACAGCGGCACGACCATCCGGAAGAAGAACCCGAGTCGGCTCGCGCCGTCGATCGACGCCGCTTCCTCGAGCTCGTCGGGGATCGCCTTGAGGAACGGCACCAGGATGATGACCGTCGTCGGCAGGCCGAACGCGATCTGCGGCAGGATCACGCCCGCCAGGCTGTTCGTCAGACCGAGGTCCTTGACGAGCAGGTACAGCGGGGTGATCGCGACCGTGATCGGGAACATCAGGCCGGCGGCGAACAGGGCGTACAGCGCACCGCTGCCACGGAACCGGTAGCGGGCGAGCACGAAGCTCACCATCAGCCCGAGCACGACGACACCGACGGTGGTGGTCACGCCGGCGATCAGCGAGTTGCCGAGCTCCTGCCAGAACACGCCGCTCGACAGGACCTCGGCGTAGTTCTGGAAGTTCCACGGTGCCGGCAGTCCCGCGGGGCTCGCGGTGATCTGCGCGTTCGTGCGGAACCCGCCCAGGACGATGTAGGCGACGGGGCCGACACAGACCGCGATGAACAGCAGCGCGATGAAGTACGTGCCCAGGTTCCGCTCGCGACGGACCGGTCCGTCGGTCGGCCGGTTCCGGCCGCGCCGTGGGGCGACGATCGATGCGGTGGCGGTCATCGTGTGGCCTTCTCCGTGAGGGCGCCGGCGGTGTCGCGACGCAGGACGAACCGCTGGTAGACGAGTGCGATCACCAGCGAGATGAGGAAGATCACCACGGCGACGGCGTTGCCGTACCCGTAGTTGCCGGAGTTGCGGCCGTTGGCGACCATGTAGGTCGCCATCGTCGAGGTCCCGGCGGTCGAGGCGATGTACTGGCCCCAGATGATGTAGACGAGGTCGAACAGCTGCAGCGAGCCGATGATCGACAGGAACGCCCAGATGCGGATCGTCGGGCCGAGCAGCGGCAGGGTGATGCGCCGCTGGATCTGCCAGTAGCCGGCACCGTCGAGTTGCGCGGCCTCGAACAGTTCCTCGGGGATGCTCTGCAGCCCGGCCAGGAACAGGATGACCGCGAAGCCGATGTACTTCCACGAGATGATCGCCAGCAGCGTCCAGATCGCGATGTCGGGGTTCGACAGCCAGTCGCTGCGGAACGCGCCGAGCCCGACGGCCTGCAGCAGGTCGTTGACCGCGCCGCTGGTCGACAGCATCAGGCTCCACCCGGTGCCGACGATCACCTCGGAGATGACGTACGGCACGAAGATGAGCACGCGGATCAGGCCACGGCCCTTGATCCGCTGGTTGAGCAGCAGCGCCAGGATGATGGCGATCGGCCCCTGCACCAGCAGCGACCCGATGACGATGAAGGCGTTGTGTCCCAGCACCCCCCGGAAGTCGGGGTCGGTGAAGATGATCTTGTAGTTGTCGAACCCGACGAAGTCGGTGGGGGTGCCGTAGCCCTGCCACTTGTAGAAGCCGTAGTAGGCGGCGAGCACCACGGGCAGGATGACGAACCCGACGAACATGATCGTCGCGGGTCCGGCGAGCAGGGCGATCTCGACCCGCTTGCGCACGTCGGCGACCGGCTTCCTGCGGGGCTGGCCGGCCGGGGCCGACGGCGATGCGCCGTCGGCCCCGGTCAGGTCCTTCCCCGCGCCGTCCCGCTCACCGGAGCGGGACGGACGGGGGGCGACTGAGGTGGCCATCGGTCGGGTCAGCCCTTCGCCGCGGCCTGGTTGACCGTCTTGACGATGTCCGACACGTCACCCTTGCCGGCGAGCAGGTTCACGACGCTGGTGTTCAGCGCGTTGCCGACGTTCTGCCCGTACAGGGTGTCGAGGTAGTTCGACACGAACGGCGCCTTGTTGTAGGACTCGAGCACGGTCTTCAGGTAGGGCTCGGTCACGACGGACTGCGCGGACTGGTTGGCCGGGATCGCGTTGAACGCCTTGTAGTACGCCTCTTGCACGGGCTTCTCGGTCATGTAGTTGAGGAACGCCGTGCACTCCTTCTTCGGGGCCTTCGCCGAGCACGAGTACCCGTCGACCGCGCCCATCATCGAACCAGGGGCGCCCTTGCCGCCGGAGACCTCCGGGAAGGGGAAGAAGCCGAGGTCGGACAGCGGCTTGCCGTCCGGGGTCAGCGACGAGATCACGCCCGGGTCCCACGCCCCCATGAGCTCCATCGCGGCCTTGTGGTTCGCGACCAGGCCCGCCGAGCTGCCGGCACCCTGCTGGGCAGCGGTGGTCAGGTAGCCGTCGTTGAAGGGCTTCGTGGCGAAGAAGTCCTTGGTGTTCTCGCCCGCGGTCTTCCAGCAGCTGTCGGTGAACTTCAGGTCCTTCGCGGCACCGTTGAGCACCTTCTCGCTGCAGGCACGCAGTGCGAAGTTGTAGTACCAGTGCGCCGCGGGCCAGGCGTCCTTGGCGCCGACGGCGACCGGCTGGATGTTCGCGGCCTTGAGCTTGTCGATGTCGGCGTTCAGCTCGTCCATCGTGGTGGGCGTGCCCTGGATGCCGGCCTGCTTGAACAGGTCCTGGCTGTACCAGATGCCTTCGGGGTTGACGTCGACCGGCATCGCGTAGGTCTTGCCGTCGAGCTCGTAGCCCTTGAAGGCACCGGCGCTGACCTCGGACTTGGCGTTCGTGCCGATCGAGCTGGTGATGTCCATGAGCTGTCCGGCCTGGGCCATCGCGGCCATCTTGCCGCCGCCGCGCTGCAGGAACACGTCGGGAGCGGAGCCGGAGTTGAGCGCGGTCTGCAGCTTGCCGTCCAGGTCCTCGTTCTGGATGGCCTGGATCTTGATCGTGACGTTCGGGTTGTCCTTCTCGAACGCCTTGACCGTCGATGCCCAGAAGGCCTTGCCGGGCCCGGTGGTCGAGTTGTGCCAGAAGGTCATCGTGACCTTCCCGTTGCTGTCCGCAGCGTTGCCGCCGGCGGAACAGCCCGCTGCGGTGAGTGCGGTGGCCCCGATCAGCGCGATGGCTGCAGCGGCCCGGATCTTCCTCGTCATCGTGGAACTCCTCGGTGTCGTCGTCGTTGACAAGCGCGACATCGAGTGCCGCTGCGGAGAGCGTGCCAGGTGCTCGGGCCGCTTGTCAATCGATATCGATAACGATATCTAAACGGCGTCGTGACATCGTGATCTGGCTGATCCGGCGGTACGGTGAGCACATGGAGACCGCCGCGGGCGCGCAGCCGGGGCCCGGACGGGTCACGATCGGCGACGTCGCGCGGGCGGCCGGGGTCTCGATCCCGACCGTGTCCAAGGTGATCAACAACCGCGACGGGGTCGCCTCGGCCACCATGCTGCGGGTGCAGGAGGTCGTGGAACGCCTGGGCTACGAGACGTCGCTCGTCGCACGCAGCCTGCGGAGCACCCGGACGAACGTGATCGGGATCCTGGTCCCCGAGTTCGAGCCCTTCTCGACCGAGCTGCTGCGCGGCGTCTCGACGGCAGCGACCGGCACCGGCTACGAGCTGCTGGCGTACGCCGGACTCGTCACGGGTGCCAGCCAACCCGGGTGGGAGCGCCGGTCGCTCTCCCGCCTGTCCGGCACGCTCATCGACGGCGCCATCGTCGTCACACCGACCACCGCGCTGTCGAGTTCGTCGATCCCCGTCGTCGCGATCGACCCGCACACCGGCCCCGAAGGACACGCCACGGTCGACACCGACAACGCCGGCGGTGCCCGGGACGCCGTCGAGCACCTGGTCGCGCTGGGACACCGCCGGATCGCCCACATCCACGGCCGCGCCGACCTGGCGAGCGCCCAGCTGCGCGAGGCCGGGTACCGGCAGGCCCTGGCCGCCGCCGGCATCCCCGTGGACGAGGACCTGGTGCGGGCCGGCGACTACCAGGAGGACCAGGCCACCGCGGTCGCGCGCCAGCTGCTGACGATCCCGGACCGGCCGACCGCGGTGTTCGCCGCGAACGACTCGTCGGCGTTCGGCGTGCTGCACGCCGCGGCGCTGCTGGGTCTGCGGGTCCCCGAGGACCTGTCCGTCATCGGCTTCGACGACGTCCCGCAGGCGTCGACCACCACGCCGCCCCTGACCACCGTGGCCCAGCCGCTCGCCGAACTCGGCGCCGCAGCGGTCGACATGCTGCTCGCGATGCTCCGTGGCGAGCCCGGTCCGGACCACGTGCGGATGACCACCGAGCTGCGCGTCCGACGGAGCACCGGCCCCGCTCCGGCCTGAGCCTCGGGCCAGCCTGAGCCCCGGGCCGGCACGCGGCACGCGCCAGTGGCGCGCGATGCGCCGGCGCCGCACGCGTCAGCGGCGCAGCGTCTGCTTCGGGTACTCGCCGAACCGGTCGAGGTACACGGCCGAGAACCGCCCCAGGTGCGCGAACCCCCAGCGTCGGGCGACGTCCCCCACGGTGACGTCCCGCGGGTCGAGCTCGAGCAGCTCCTGGCGCACGCGGTCGAGCCGGACCTCGCGCACGTAGGTCAGCGGCGAGACACCGAGCACCCGCGCGAAGCTCTCCTGCACGCTCCGGACGCTCAGCCCGGACACCGCGGACAGCTCGGCGACCGACACGGGCTCGCGGACGTGGGCGTGCACGTGCTCGACCATGGCCCTGACCCGCGCGTTCTTCGGCAGCGACAGCGCCGCGGGCAGGGCGTCGACGTGCGGGGGGAAGAGCAGCAGGAAGGCGTCGACCGCGCCGCGCTTCGCGTCCGCCCAGCTCGACGACTCGACGCCGTCGCGGAGCGCGCGGGAGAGCGCCCCGAGGGCGTCGTTCCATCGGCCGAGGGCCAGCTCGTCGCTGCTGCGGGGCTGCTCGAACCGCAGTGGGCCGGCACCGATCTCGTAGCGTTCCCCGGCCACCCGGCGCACCAGGTCCCGGTGCAGGTGCACCAGCCGCTGGTCGTGGTCGGCGGCCACGAAGACGAACTCCTGCTCGGTCGGGTACAGCGTCGGTTCGTCCGGGCGCAGGTCGACCCGTTCCCCGTCGACCTCGACCGCGGCCGACCCGCTCGTGATCCACTGCACGACGTAGTGCTCGACGGGCCGGATCACGCCGCGCAGGAACCCGGTGGTGCGGGACCGCCGGACCGTCACCTCGCTGTCACCGACCGCGGTGTAGCGGTACGAGAACGCCTCGGCGGTCCGCCGGGCGACCCACTGCTGGCCTGCGCCGACGGCGGCCAGCTCGCGTGCCGCTGCCTCGGGATCGCGTCCGGCGACCTCGAACCGGATCAGGTCCGGCACGCCCGCCGCATCGACGTCACGCTCGCTCATGCCGCTCCCCGCCGCACCGACATCCGATGTGCGCGTGGGTCCTCGCTATCTGGATACGCTGGTCGGACGAGCCCGGCGTATCGTGGCGTCCGGTCGCTCGACCCGGAGGAGGTGATCGTGTGCCCGTCAGTGACGCCGAACTCGACCTCGACGCAGCGATCACCCGTCTGGATGCCGCGATGGCGTCGCTCCGGACCCGTCTGCGTGACCACATGGGCATCGCCGGCATCGAGCTGAGCGTCGTGCAGTTCGTCTCGCGCGCCGAGTCCGGCGGCCGCTCCGTCCGCGTGAAGGACCTGTCCTCGCACCTCGGCATCACCGGCCCGGCCGTGACGAACGCCGTCGACCGCCTGGAACGCGCCGGCCACCTGCACCGCAAGCCGAACCCCGACGACGGACGCAGCCGACTCATCGAGCTGACGGATGCCAGCCGCGCGAAGTACCACGCTGCGATGGACAGCACGAACGAGCACCTGCACGAGCTGATGTCCTCCTTCTCGGATCGCGACAAGGCCCGGTTCGTCCGGATCATCGACCGCGTGATCGAGGCACTCGACGGCGGAGCCCCCGGCCTCTGAGGCAGATTATTGTGCCGCGGCGACCGCTTCTCACTATTGTCCACGGAGCGCAACCGGGTAATTCTTCTACCTAAATCTGCCCGCGCCGCCGCCCGCCGCCGTACCGTCGAACCCGGTGGGGACATCTGGGGCGACAACAGGACGGAGAGCCGCCATGAGCAACTACGACACCGAACCGGGCATCGAACCGGTCCGCATCACGACGTTCCGGCGCTTGCGCCGCAAGTGGAAGTTCGGCGAGCAGCCGACCGAGGACCAGACGGTCTTCGACGACCTGTTCACGAAGACCTCACGGTCGAACTGACGCGACCGACAGGAGGCGGGGGGGGGGGGGGGGCCCGCCCCCCCGCCGGGGGGGGGGGGCGGGGCCCGCGGGCGCCGCGCCGCCCGTCCGCCGTGCACGGTCTCACCGATACCAACCCTCGTCGATCGTGGCGAGTCTCGACGGTCGCAGCTCCCCGGCCAGGCCGTAGAAGCGCTGGAACGACATGATGAGCGGGCGCCATCGGTCCGGGTCGATACGGTTCGCCGTCCCCGCAGCCCGGATGTCCTCGTGCACGTGGACGCGGGAGACCTCGGCTTCGAACAGGAACATCGCGTCGTCGCCCGGCTCCTGGCCCGCGAGCGTGCGCGCGCTGGCGACGACTGCTTCGAGGTTCACAGGGCACTCCTCGATCCGCTCAGCGCGGACGGTGTCCCCAGGTTGCCCGTGCAGGCCGCTTGCCGCGAGCTTGTCCGACACGTGGCGGTAGCCGACCCCTTCCTTTCCGGCAGGGACTGGATCGCGTCCGGTGGTGAGTGCGAGGGCGTCCACGGCGGAGACGAGCGGGGCAGAGGGCAGGTTGATGACGCACTCTCCGGTGGCCAGCAGGTTCTTGGCGGTCTGGGACCGGCCGCCCATCCCGAGTACGGCGGTGTGTCCGAGCCAGAACACCGACGACATCGGGGCTGTGTTCGTCACGCCGTCCTCGTCGATGGTGCTCAGGAGCACGACCGGCGTGCCGAAGTAGAGGATCGCGGGATCGATGCGGGTGTGGTGCACGGGCTGCTCTCTGTCGGGGCCGCGTGGGTCGCGTGCCCAGCTGAGTCTCGCGGTGCACGGACGCGGCGGCTGGCGGATTCCGGACGTCATGGCCGCCGTCCCTCCGCGAGTGGAGAGCCCGAGATGCCGGCGGTCTCAGGAACCGGTCCGACCGTGGTCGGCGGTGTTCGGGCAGACGATCGGCCGAGGTCATCGGAGGAGCTCGGTGAGGCGCGACGGACCCAGACAGCGCCTGGCGCCCGCGTCGACTGATTTGCGTCTCGACGACCGATCGACTGTCGAATCGTCAGGCGAACTCGTCGCTCCACGGCGATCTGGGATGGGCTCGAAGGATCGAGTCGTGGAGCCACCGCCGGGCTTCGTCGTCCAGCAGCGGTGTCACTGCCGCCCTGTCAGCCTCGTCCTTCGCCGCTGGGTCAGCAGCTTTCCAGAGGAGTTGGACCTCGGGGCCGACCACGCGCATCCCTTCGACTTCACGGACGGCCAGGGGCCAGGCGCGCCGGATCGACGGCACCCGACGGTAGCGCCATCCGTCGCTGTCGCCAGCCTCTCGATTGATCTGCAGGCACCAGGACCCCGACCGTGTGTCGAGACACCAGACGTTGTCCAGGGGCTCCGTCTCGTCAGCGTCGTCGATCGGCGCAAGCTGTCCGGACTGCGCGGCATGGAGCTGCATCCAACTGGGGAGCGTCGCGGCGAAGCCGGGGAAGTCGTCTTCAGTGATGCTGACGTCGATGTCGCCGTGGTCGCGGGATGCGTACCCGAGCAGCGTGTCGAGTCCGTACCCGCCGGAGAGCCAGGCGGGGCTGTCGTCGATGAGGTCGCGCACGTCCGCGACGGTGAGCGGGGCCCATCGGTCGACGGACGGGTCGTAGCGTCTGCGCATGCGGCCACGCTACGTGCCGTGCAGCGATCGGCTCTCGCGACGGGACCGGGTGACCTTCGAACCGACTTCGTGGCTACCCTCGGCCCATGACCCGCTTGCAGCTCCGGCTCGGTTTCGGCGTGACAGGGACTCTGCTGATCGTCGCTGGGATCGTGGTGGCAGCGGTGTCGGACGTGGGCGGCACATGGTTCAGCGGCCCACTGATCGGCGTGGGAGCCGTCGCTGTCGTCGTGGCGCTGTTTCCCCGACTGTTCAGGGGCAACCGCTGAGCGACCGGCTGCTCACAGGCTCCTCCGGACGCTGTCTCGTTGCAGCAACCGCTGTCGACACGGTTGAGGGCAGCGTTCTCCTGCCCGAGTGAGCGGTGACGTTTCTCCAGCGGCTACCTGTTCGGACGCTGGACACGTTCCGCAGGTCAGTACCTGCCCCGGCGATGGACGACGTACAGCAGCGCCAGCATGCCGACGCCCAGGACGAGAAGCGCCACTCCTACCCCTGCCGCAGATGGGTTCGACACGAGGACCACGATGCCGCCGACGGCAGCGGCAGCCGCGATGGCCGATCGGGACCAGATGAGGAAAGACCACCCTGGGTCACCGCGCTGCGTCACAACCGGGACGTTACGCGCCCCAGGGGGTCGACGGCGAGGTCGATCACGTGGGCGTGGACGTGGACTGGTCTGCAATCGGGGTCGTCGTCGCCGCCGGAGTCCTCCTCGTGCTGTGGCCTCATGCGTCGGACCGCTCACCGTCGTTCTGCCGACTCTGCTGACGTGAGTCGATCTTGTCCCAGTCACGGATCGGCTGCCGGGCACCTCGTCCGCTGGCATCCGAGCATCCGGCACTCGTAGGCTTCGGGCATGGGGATGAACAAGGAGCAGCGACGTACCGCCGTCATCGGGGGGATGGTTGCCGTCATCGTCGGCGGTGGTGTGGTCATCGCCTGGGCGACAGGGTTCATCACCTCGTAGGCGACCGGAGCCGACGAGCGCTCGTCGGGTGACCGGGCGGGCAGACCAGGTGATGCCGCTCGTGCCTCAGACGACGCCGCTGGTGCCGAGCAGGGACCCGATGACGAAGGTCGCGGCCAGGGCGAGTGCACCACCGATGACGACGCGGACGGTGGCACGGCGGATCGAACCGCCACCGATCCTGGCACCGGTCGCGCCGGTGAGCGCGAGCGCGATGAGCACGACGACGAAGGTCACGGGGACGCGGATCGACTCGGGCGGCAGCAGGATCGCGAGCAGCGGCAGGACGGCACCGATGGAGAACGCTGCGGCAGAGGCGAACGCGGCGTGCCAGGGGCTGACCACCTGGTCTTCGTCGATGCCGAGTTCGGTGCTCAGGTGGGCAGCGAGTGCGTCCTGCTGCGTCAGCTCGCCCGCGACGGCCTCGGCAGTCGCGCGCTGCAGACCGCGGGCCTGCCAGAGCTGGGTGAGCTCCTCGAGTTCCGCGTCCGGGTCGTCGGCGAGCTCGCGGCGTTCCTTGTCGATGAGCGACTGCTGGCTGTCCTTCTGGCTGCTCACCGACACGTACTCGCCGAGTGCCATCGAGATCGCTCCGCCCACCAGCGCCGCGATGCCCGCCGTCGCGATCGCGGGGACCGAGGTGGACGCTCCGGCGACACCGACGACGATCGATGCGGTCGACACGATGCCGTCGTTCGCGCCGAGCACCCCCGCTCGGAGCCAGTTCAGCCGCGACGCCAGGTCTCCGGTGTGGGCTTCGCCGGAGTGGGGTTCCGTGGTGGTCATCACGCCAGCGAACCAGGTCGCGGGGCGCGTGTTCGTGTGGGAGTTCGAGTGATCGGGGAGTGCGGCTCGCGGACGAGGGCGGTGACCTGGGCCGTGCGGTCCTGTTGTGTTGACGAACAGCGGCGGCAGTGGTCGGCGCACGATGTGGAAGGTCGACATGAACTGGCAGTTCGGCGGGATCCCGCTCCACCCCCTCTTCGTCCACCTGACCTCGGTCGCGGTCCCGGTGGCAGCCCTCGCCGCGATCGCCGTCGCGGCGTGGCCCGCTGCCCGGCGGTGGCTCTCCGTGGGTGCGCCGATCATCGCGCTGGTCGCGCTGGTGTCCGTGCCGCTGGCGACGTCGTCGGGGGAGTGGTTGGAGCACCGCGAGAAGGAGACGGCGCTGCTCGAGCGCCACACCGAGCTCGCTGACGGCCTGCTCCCGTGGTCGATCGCCGTGTTCGTGCTCCTGGTCCTGTGGTGGGGGTGGTACCGCTTCGGGGTCGCGCGCGTGACGAGCAGCGGTGCGCTCCGCGCTGTCGGGATCATCGGCCCGGTGCTCCTGATCGCCGTCGCGGTCGGGTCGCTCATCGAGGTGGTCGTCATCGGCCACGCCGGCGCTGCGTCCGTCTGGAAGGGCTGACCGTACCGTTCGGCGTCGCCGCGCCGGTGTCGTGGTCCGGCCCACCGTCGGACGGGAGGCACGGTGCCAGCCGGCCACGCGCCTCCCGTGCGCCACGGCGTGACGTCGCGTCCGCGATCGGCGTGACCGCAGCCCGTCGGATGACGGTGGAGGGCCTTTAGCTCAGCTCGTAGAGCGCCACGTCTACACCGTGGATGTGAGTCCCGTCGCTCGCGCTCCGGTGGTTGTCGAAAGCCCAGGTCACGACGGTGATCGTCCCATTCACTCCGGCCGGTCCGAGCGTTGCGCTCGTGTCCGTGTAGGTCGGTGTCGGTGTCGGTGTGGGAATGGGGAAGTGCTAGGCGGCAGCGACCGGTTCCACCGTGACCGAGGACGTATCGATGTACGACAGGTCCGGGATAACGGCGGCGCACATCTGCTCGAAGTGCGGCCGATCCACTGCCGCGATGAAGCGGAACACCGACTCGAGGACGACCACTGCTTCGTGCATGTCCACGGGACGAGAGATGTCCGCTTCTTCGCTGTGCGACGACTGGTGAAGGAAGCGCACCAGACGCTGGCGAACGGGTTGCTCGATTCGGTGTTCGTCGAACGCTGTCCGCATACTCCCATCGAAGTCGCCCATGTGCATTGGCAACCGGAAGGCGAGGAACGACTCCAAGAGCCGCCTCGCGCCGTTCGGTAGGAGCGCAGCAGCCTCAAGCTCAGCCTCGAACTGCGTACCGGCGTTCCGCTCGAGGACGGCACTGCCGACCCGCCAGAACAGGTAGTGGTACTGGGAGCGCAGCTTCTTGCGGAGTTGAGGGTCGCTCCAGCTCCGCAGGACCGGCACGCGACGGGGGACGCCCTCAGCGTCGCGACTCACCCTTGAGCGCAGCTCGTGCAATGAGTACGAGTTGTCCCGACGGATCCGCGAATTCAGCCGGTCCAGTTGGTTCACCCACATCCGGAAGAGCTCGAAGCTGTGCGTGAGCAGGATTAACTGGTGGCGGATACCCGCTCCGACAAAGGTGTTCCAGAGGTGCCCGGAGACGCCGACCATGATTTCCTGGTCGAGACTCGACACCGGATCGTCGATGATGACGGTCAGGTCGGCGCCACGCATCGTCTCGTCGCGGAGGCTGCACAGGAAGTGGAGCAGGGAGATCGCCGTCCGTTCGCCCTCGCTCAGACCGACGGCCGGGCGCCCGTCCCGTTCGATGGCGTAACGCCCGTCGACGGCGGTGAAGCGGAGCTCATCGCGACCGAGGAGGACGGCAACGTCTCGGGTGAGCTCGCTAGCAAGTGGTCCCGCGTCGAGCCCGGCAGAGTTCAGCCGCTCACGTTCGCGGGTCAACTGCTCGCGCTCGGCGGCATGGTCTGCCGCTCGTTGCTCGGCGCGGATCGCTCGCTCGGACAATGACACGTACTCCGAGCGGATCAACTCGACACGAGCGCGCTCGACACGATCGGCGGCGTCCGCGCGGATCGACTCAAACGCCGCCGAACGCTCGTTGTGGTCGCGCAGCACGAGGTTGAGGGCGGCTAAATCGTCCGATTGGCCGTCGACTGCACCGGCATCGAACGCAACCACGTCGAACATCGCGGAGCGCTTGGTCGCGATCGCACGGCGAACCGCGTCCAGCGCCTCGCTTCGAGATGTGATGGCCTCTCGCACCCCGGCGAGCAGCTCACCGTACGTGTCCCGGAGCGGCGGATACAAGAGATTTGCTGCCGGCGCCCGGGAGATCATGGCCTGCTGAGCCGCGATGACCGAAGCGACGCGTCCGTTCAGTGCGTCGAGCGTGCGCTCCAGCTCCCGAAAGCGGCCGTCGAAGTGCGCGGCCAGAGCACCTCGGCGCTCGTCGGTCACCACACCGCCACAGAACAGGCACCGGTCGAGTTGCTCATGCCTCGACACGCCTTCACTCACCCAGGTGCTGTCCTCTGGATGCTCCGCCACGTCATCGAGTACTGCGTTCGAAACCGAGGTCGCAAGCGCCTGACGCACCTCAGCGACCAACGAAATGACACTTTCACCCGTGCATGTGAGGAGGGGGACAGGCTCCATCTTCTGCGGACGAACAGTTTCGAGATGCGTCGATATGACGTCGTCGAGAGATCCGTCGAACCTGGTCGGGAAGGAGTCGAGCAAGGCTTTCACTTGACGACGGTTGTAGGCCCGGCCGTACCGTGCGCTCACGTGCTGCAGCTCGCTGTGGATCGTCGCAGCGGTCGCCGTTGCGAGACGGTCGGCGGCATGTCGTGCGCGGCCGGCATCCGCGATCGCAAGACGCTCCTCGCTTTCGATGACATCGAGGCGTTCCGCGATCTGCGCGAGCCGTGCCTCGCGACCAACGCTCTCCTGACCGAGGACGAGAAGCGGTGCTGCCTCGCTGCGATCCGCGCCGAAGCTAAGGTTGTTCTCGATGTAGTCGTGGTTGAACACGCGGACGCGTGTCCAGAAGGGATCCTCGCTCGACGTGACATGACGAAGCCTGTCGCCATCCTCGACTGAGACATGAATGGTCGGGGTCGCGGACTCCGCGGTCGCCTCGCCAAAGGCTCGTGCGATAGAGGACTTTCCGGTGCCGTTGCCGCCGTAGACCACGTTGATCCGCTCAAAGTCTGCGGGATCGCTGCCGGGTTGCCAACGCTGGAAAAGGCCAATGCCGTCGATACGGACGATGCGCTTGATCACGGGACCCCCGGCCCTTCGAGTGGACCCGGTGGGGTCGAACGAGCGCCGCGGCGCCGAGGTCAAGTATCTTGCACGCGGGAGTCGGCCACCGTCGTCGGCGACGGCGAGTCGCGCCGCTCGTCGTCACGATGCCGGCTCATCGGCAAGTAGGATAAGCCCTGAGGGCTCTTAGCTCAGTTGGTAGAGCACTTCGCTTACACCGAAGTGGTCGGCGGTTCGAGCCCGCCAGAGCCCACCGGACCTTCGCAATGGTTCCGGCTCGTGCTAAGGGTCAGCTCGACCGAATCGATTATTGATCAGCCGACTTAGAGCTCGTGGGGCGCACGGGCCTGCACCGAGAGCTGTCCGCCGGGACCGTCGCCCCCCACGGTGACTCTGAACGGCTGCCCCGAGCCGTGATTCCGTCCAGCGCACGCGCATTCACACAGCCATGCGTTTTCCGGGAGTCCCGTCTTCCAGCACGCTTCCACGCATTTCTCGACCCCGCCGTGCTGGATGATCTTCACCCGGCCGTATCGTGCAGCGAGTCCAAGGATGACCGCGTTCGTGTGCGGCCGCGAGACCTACCACGATCGGGAGCTGGGGGAGTAGCCAACCTGACCCCGCCGTGAAGCGCAGAACATGTCTCCGAGGATGGTGTATCCGCGTCTGTTGCCCTCGAACGGCATGTTCTGAATCTCGGTGCGCCGGCCGGGGCGAATGGTCACCGTGAGAACACTCACGCTCCGAGCGTACGTGCTCTCAAGCGCTGCCCGAGGGAGGGCCAACCTCCTGATGACCCCGATCGAGGAACGTGCTCGACACCTGAACTCGGGGTGGCACTATCTGCCGACATGAGGGATCGTCGGTCGAATGGGAAGCGCGGCAGCCACCGGGTCGGGATCGTTGAGCCAGCACGAGGTGATGCCGTGAGCCCCGACCAGTCAGGGAAGATCGCGGTCACTCTGCACGGGAGCCGCGTGATGATCGACCGCGTCGTCTTCGTCGAACTGTTTGAGAACTCTGTCGTGAGTGCACGTGTTCCCTATCGCCACGCCCTCGAACGGTCGATGATCAGCTTCTCCGAACTCGTCGATCTGGCGCGCACTGCACAGGTGCCGTACGCACTCTGCTTCGCGCCGCGCGCGCTGGTTCGGGCGCAGGTCGAAACGAAAACGCAGAAGCTGCTGCAAGGGCTGAGTAAGGACACTTTCGCCGTCAACTCGCGTACGACGATCGAGCTGAGCGACGTCGAGCTCATCGTGAAGGATCTTGTGCGGAAGCAGATGATGCTGCGCACTCACGACGAGTCGCTCGCCGAGAACAAGATCGTTGGAGTCCTCCGGAAGCCTCGGGCGACGATCGAAGAGGACGTCGCCGCACTGCTCACAGCCCTCGACTTGGATGTGGCCGTACTCCGCTCGGCGCGATCGAAAGGTGCCGCCTTGTCGTTGCTCATCGAGACGCTGGAGGCCCACCAGATCCTCGTCTCGCGCAGCGTCCGCGGCTTCATGCCGCAGCTCATCGAGGTCAAGTTCAGTGGGCTGACCATCAAGGACAAGAAAGTCCCGTACATCTTTCTCTCGCGGGGGAGTCACGGCGACGACGAGGAGCCAGAGGGGCGTCAGCTCTTCACGCTGACCCTGCTCACGGTTTTGGTCGCGCGCGGTATCTTTGCGCCTGTCACCTACGACGGACGGAACCTCGCGTCGAACCCGGGCCGCGAGTACGACATCGTTGGCGAGATCCTGATGCCGGTGACGCAGATGAGAGCGGTTTCGTCCGACAATCTCGGGGAGATCAGGAGTACCGCCGACTCCTTCAAAGTGACTCCGAGCGCGATGGTGGTGCGCCTCCAGCGACTCGGGCTCCTCAGCCGTTCCGCGGCTCAGCGACACCTCGAGGAACTTCGCGTCAATTTCGCCAACCGGCCGAAGTCGCAGGGCCGCCAGCCGAAACCTGTGAACGGGGTCCGGACATACAACGGTCGAGAGCTCTCCGTCCGCATGCTCGGCGCGCTGGATGCCGGCAGGATTACCGAAGGTGAGTTCTGCCGAGCGGTCTGCGCGAACAAGATCCGGCCGCGAGAGATCCGAGACTTCCGGGAGGCGCTCGGATGATGGGGACGTTCTACCTCCTCGACAACAACGTGTTGACTCGGCTGACGCCGGAGCAGCGCTCCTCGGCGTTTGTGCACGAGCAGTGTCGGCTGCCGTCCGAAGTGCTTCACGAAGCACGATTCCTTCCGGACGTCGATTCGCTGCGCGCGCTCGAATACATCACTAACGAGGGCGTCCTCCTGTACCTCGCGGCCGTGCTCCAACGTGTTCCAGCTGAGGACACGACCCTCATCGACCTCTATGCAAATCTCGGGAATGCCGACCCATTGTTGCTCGCGTGCGCGCTCGACGCGCTGGCCGAGGCCGAGCTGGGTCTGTTCGGTGCGGAGTGGGTGGTGGTGTCGAACGACCGCGCCGTGGTGACGCTGGCTGGTGACCTCGGCGTGCCAACACTCTCGAGCGAGGCGTTCTCCTCGGTGCTCGTCGAGGACAGCTGAGACGGAGCGGTCGGGCCACGCCGGTTCGTCTTTGCTTCCTCAGTCGCATGACAGGTCTCGCTCCTCCGAGCGCTCGCGTCGAGCTCGCATCATCCGCGATGGCGGCCATGTCTCCGTCGTCGTCCATCCAGTGGGAGTGGCGTTTGACGGTCTGCTGTGTCGTGCTGTGACCAACCTGGCGCAGCCAATTCGTCGCGCGGACCTTCGCCGCCTACAGTGCCGGCGTCGCGAGTCCTCGTGTGTGCTCGGGTGCTTCTGCGTGTCGGTGTGGTGTTGGTGAAGACTCGGACGCGAGCAACTAGCGGCAGAGAACCGGACTTTAAACAGCTGCGATGTTTGCGGTTACTTGCCTACCGGTCCGGCTGCGCCCAGGGATAAGGACGTTGACACCGTGGATGTCGTCGGTTCGATCCCGGCAGGGCCCACCAGCAGCAAGGTCGCCGTCAGTCCGCCGCCCCGAGCGCCCGCGTCGCCAGGTGCAGCGCGAGCCGTGTCTCCGGATCCTTCAGGTCCACCCCGATCAGCCGCTCGATCCGCGCGATGCGGTCCCACACCGTGTTGCGGTGCACGCCGAGCACGGCGGCCGTCTCGGCGACCGAGGACTCCGCGTCCAGGTACGCCGCGAGCGTCGCCCGGAGGACACCCCCGCCGCGCTCGAGCGGCGCCAGCAGCTGCTCGGCCGCGGGCAGGAACGTGTCCGTCTGCGTCCATGCGAGCAGCAGCTGCGCCAGGCCGAGCCGGTCGACGTGCACGAACCAGCCCGACTCGGGCCGGCCGGCGGCCAGACGTGCGGCGTCGCCGGCCTCGCCCAGGGTCCGGACGAGCCCGGCGGGTCCGGCGTGCACGCTCCCGACCCCGGCGTTCGTGTCGACGGCGCTGCGCAGGGTGTTCTGCGCCGAGCGGACCGCAGCAGCGACCCCTGCGACGGTGACGCGGTCCGGCTCGTCCACCACCGAGGTCCACAGCGCCCAGCCGTCGGCTTGCTCGACGACGACGACCGGCAGGTCGTGCGCGCCGAACGCCGTCTCGACCTCGCGCCGCAGGGCGACGGCGTCGACCGGCTGTCGGGCGACCAGACGGATCCCGATGTGCCAGGCGTCGAGTTCCCACCCGGCGGCGAGGGTGCGCTGCACGAGGGGCGGAGCGGGTGCGCCGTCGGCAGCGCGCAGGTCGTCGAGCATCGCCATCCGGTAGCGGGCGTCACGCTCGTCGTCGAGCCGGGTCAGGACGAGCCGGTGTCCGACGGCCACGGCGGCGACCTGCAGTGCGGCTGCGACCGTCGCACGTTCGGCAGGCAGGGGCACGGTCAACCCGACCGCCAGCCACGCCCGGGGACCGATGCCGGTCGGGACGGGGACCGCGACCACGGTCTCGCCGTCGGCATCCGTGGCCCACACCGGGTCGCTCGTGCCGAGGGTCCGGGCGAGCAGGGCGGCGGTGTCCGGTGCGACCCCGTCCCCACGCAGCGGCCGACCGGACGCGTCGAGGAACCGCACCGGGTGCCCGAGCTCGGACGCGAGTCGGGTGAAGACCTCGTCGAGCGCCGGACCGGCGTCGAGTCCGATCCGTGCGGCGGCCAGTGCGGCTCGGGCGGCGGGGGCATCGCCGGACCCGAGGAGTTCGTGCACGCGCACCGATGCCGCCCAGGGGTCGGGTGTCACGATGATGCCGACGCCCAACCGCTCGGCGAGCGCGGCGGTACCCGGCCCGACGGACGGCGAGGCCCGACCGACGTCGCCGACGCCGACGAGCAGCGCGGGGACCCCGGCGGCAGCAGCCCGGCGCAGCAGCACGTCGAACCGGGCGTCGAAGCGGTCGACGGGCGTCAGCAGCGCGACGATGCCGTCGCCCGGATTGATCGCGCGGCCGACCTGTTCGGGCGGCCCGACGATCCCGCGCACGTGGTCGGCGGTGCCGGACGTCGGACCGGCGAGCACGGCGGTGCCGGCGGGCAGGAGCGGGACAAGTTCGCCGACCGGGATCATGCGGCGGCCCCGGGCAGGGAGAGCGCGGCGGCCCCGTGCAGCGGGGATGCGGCGGCCCCGGGCCGCGGGGACGCGGCGACCTCGGGCACGGGGTCGGCGTCGATGCCGAAGGCGCGCGGACCGACCCGGGCCAGCCGGCGCGGCTCGCGCCACCACCACGCCGCACCCGGCAGCACCAGGACCGCGAGCTCGTCGCCGACGCGTGCACGATCGGTCGTGACGGGCGCGAGGGACCGGGCGTCGACCACGACGATGCAGCTCGGCGTGCTGGCGACGGGCTGACCGTCGACCAGGCAGTGCACCCACTCGCTGCCGGCCTCGACCCGGACGACCGCCCCGGTGTCCTGGTCGCGCAGCGCCATCGACCCGTGCACGAACGACAGCACGTCCCCACCGCGCTGCACGTCGAGCACCCGCCCGCGAGCGACCAGCCGTCCGCCGATCGCTGCCCCGAGGTGGTCGACGTCGGTGGTCCGGGCCGCGGCACGTCCGACGTCGAGTGCGCGACTGACGCTGCCCGTGACGCACCGTTCGGCCAGCACGTCGACGTCGACGGGGCCGATCGCGAACGCCGCCCACCCGCCGCTGTGCGACACCGCCTCGCGCCACACCGTCTCCAGGTCACGGGGGTCCGGCGCGTCCACCACGATCCGCAGACCGCTCGAGGTGACGGCGGCCGCGGTGACGGCAGCGAGCGGGTCGACGAACAGGCTCAGCTGGTCGATGCGGGGTGTGGCCCGGCCGACCAGGTCGGCGTCGACCAGGGGGAGTCCCGCCGCGTGCGCCGTGAGGGCGGCCGCCGGCGCGGTGACGCCGCCGATCTGCGCCGCGATCACGGCGTCGGCCCGCCGGCCGGTCCACCGCTCGACGGCGGCCAGGGCATCGGGCAGCTCGCGCCCGCTCGGCACCTTCTCCTCGAGCACGGTCGTCGAACCCACCAGTCCGACGGCCATCACCGACCGCACGCCGCCGTCGACGGGGACGACGGGCACGCTGTCGGTTCCGAGTGCGATCCGGAGCGCGTGCACCATGTGGTCGACCTGGCCGCCGCCACCACAGCCGAGCAGGGCGGCACCGCGACCGAGACGCTCGGCATCGTCGGCCTGGAGGCCCGTCACGGCTCCGTCGCGCTGCTCGCCCTGGTGCACGGCTCCATGCTGCCACCCCGGCACGGCCTGGTCAGGCTCCCGGCACCAGGACGTCCGCGTGCAGGTCCTCGACCGGGACGAAGGCGTCGTCGAGCCCGAAGCACGCCGGACCGAACACGGCGAGCGCCTCGGGCGTCCGCATGAGGTCCGGCGTCGACACCCCGATGACCCGGACCCGTTGGCCGTAGCGCAGTCGCTCGGTGGTGATCGGTTCGGCGGTCTCGGCGTCGAGCACGCAGATCAGGTCGGGGACCACGGCGACCAGGCGTCCGTCGCGCCGGGCGACCAGGTTCTCGTTCTGGAACGCGATCTCGAGCGTGGAGCCGTCGGCACCCTGCACCGCTGCCCGACCCTTGGCGAAGCCGTCGACGGTGCGGCGCTCGACGTCGACGACCTTGCCGTCGAACAGTTCGCGCAGGTGCGTGTAGATCGTCTCTCCGAACGCCTGGGCGAGCGCCTCGACGGGGTCGCGGTGCTGCTCGCGGGCGTGTCGGATCGCGCGTCCGACGGACAGGGCGAGCGACAGGGTGCGGGGGACGGCGGTCGCGCGGACCTGGCGTCCGGTCATCGCGTACTCGGCGATGTAGGCGACCCCACCCAGGCGGATCGTGACGCCGCGCGCGAGCCACTCCATCTGCCGGTTGTCGGTGCCGGTGTCGATGACGACGCCGTGGCCGTTCTCGTCGCTGATGGCGAGCGGGGAGCCCGGCACCCCGTACACCGAGAACGTCTCCATCTGCAGCTCGGGGAAGGCCCGGCCCATGCCGTCGGCGTCGACGACGGGCAGCCCGCCGGTGGCGCCGACGAGCAGGGGGATCATCGAGTTGATGCCGCCGCACTCGATCGGCATCGTCGCGGTCGCGGTGCGGCCGAGGTGCTGCTCGAGTCGTCGGAGCGCACCGAGGGGTTCGGGGCCGGCGGGGATGCGTTCGAGGACGACGGTCGGTGCGCCCATCTGCGCGGTCGGGATGACCAGGGCGTCGTCGTCGACCTCGGACGGGTCGAGGATCGTGACGGGGCCGTGCTGCTGGATCGCCGCGCGGACGAGCAGCATCCCGATGGTCGGGTCGCCCCCGCCGCCGGTGCCCAGGAGCGCGGCGCCGCGGGCCAGGTCGGGCAGGTCGTCGACGTCGATCGTCCAGCTCACGGTCGTTCTCCCTCGCTGACGGTGCCGTCGTGGCGGATGGCCCGGGTGTCGTAGCCGAAGTACCGCGGGCCGGCCAGGGCCAGGCCCGCGGGCGTGTGCCAGCGCGGGTCGGCCGGTGCGGTGACGATCCGCACACGGGCACCGAACCGCAGCCCCTCGGTGGTGATCGGTTCGCCGGTCTCGGCGTCCAGCGTGATGATGAGATCGGGGGTGGTGGTGCGGACCTGGCCGGCCACCTCGACCAGCAGGTGCTCGTTCTGGAACCGGAGCACGGCCTCCAGTCCGGTGTCCGGACCGGAACCGGCGATGCGGGCGGTCCCGCGCGCGAACCCCGTGACGGTCTTCCGCTCGACGTCGGCGACCTTGCCCTCGAACACCACGGTGCCGCCGAGGACCGCGGTGACGGCGGCGACCGGGTCCTGGTTGGCGGATCGTGCGTCGGCGAGCGCCTCGCCGAGCCGGACGCACAGCGACAGGCTGCCGCGGACGTACGACTGCTGGACCTGGGCGCCGGTCATGGCGTAGTTCGCGGTGATCGCGGAGCAGCCCATCTCGACCGTGGCGGTCCGGGCGAGGCGTTCGGCCCACCGGTTGTCGACGGTGTCGAAGACGACCGTGTTGCCCTTCTCGTCGGCGAGCGCCATCGGGGTCGCCCGGATGCCGGACAGGGTCGGCAGGACCATCTGCACCTCCGGGAACGCCCGGCCCATGCCGTCGCCGTCGACCAGGGGGAGTCCGAGCTCGGCGGCGGCGACGATCGGGCTGGTCGAGTTGACCCCGCCGACCTCGATGCACGCGATGTGGGTCGGGGTGACGCCCAGGTGTGTGGCGAGGGAGCGGATCGCCTCGGCGAACTGCGTCGCGGACGGCAGCTTCTCGACCATGACGGTCGGTGCGCCGATCATCGCGACGTTGAGGACGACGGCGTCGGCCGGCAGGTCCTCGACCTGCACGATGCTGACCGGGCCGTGCGCGCGGACGGCGGCCTCGGCGAGCAGGCGGCCGATGTAGGGGTCGCCGCCGCCGCCGGTGCCGAGGATCGCGGCGCCGCGGGCCAGGGCGGAGCAGTCGGCGCCGATCTCGGTGATCGGGCGGACGGCCGTGTCGGTTGCGTGCGGAGCCGTGTCGGTCGCGCTCATCGGACCAGCGCTCCGAGTGCCAGGTCGCCGACGGCCTTGGCGCGGATCCGGGTCGCGTTGCCCGGCAGGTAGGGGATCGGCACCTCGTCGAAGTCGACGATCGCGACGCTCGACGGGTCCGCACCGGCAGCGACCGCGCGGTCGACCGCCTCTTGGCGTGCCTCGTCCACGACGGACGACCGCTTGCCGTCGCTGATCGCGTAGACCTTGTCGACCTCGCCGGACACCTGCGCGATGGCCGCGCCGATGGCGTTCGCGACGGAGTAGTGCTCGGGCCGGTGGACCGTCCCGAGGCCGGGGAGGGTGTCGGGCAGCAGGACGGACCCACCGCCGACGGCGACCACGGGCAGGGGCTCCGACGAGGTCCGCATGCGTTCGACGACGTCGGCGACCCGTTCGGCGATCACGGCGAGGGCCCGCTCGGCGATGTGCGCGGGGATGCCGGCGACACGGCTGGCGTCGCCGATGTCCCCGCGGCCGCCGCGCACCGCGACGTCGGTGGCGGTCAGGGTGTCGCCGCCGAAGACCATGCCCTCGTCGGTCAGCCGGTAGCCGACCGAGTCGGGGCCGACCAGGGCGCCGTCCTCGCGGATGCATGAGCCGCCGCCGATGCCGATCGACAGCACGTCCGGCATCCGGAAGTTCGTCCGCACGCCCGCGACGGCGACCTCGCCGGTGGCCTCGCGGGGGAAGCCGCCGGTCAGGACGCCGACGTCGCTGGTGGTGCCGCCGACGTCGACGACCGCGCAGGTGTCGAACCCGGACAGCACCGCGGCACCGCGCATCGAGTTGGTGGGGCCGGAGGCGAAGGTGGCGACCGGGTAGCGGCGGGCGTACTCGACGTCCATCAGGGTGCCGTCGTTCTGGCTGAGGAACAGGGGTGCGTCGATGCCGCTCGAGGTGACCGAGCTGGCGAGTCCGTCGACGATGCCGTCGGCGAGCTCACGGAGTGCGGCGTTGATGATCGTGGCGTTCTCGCGCTCGAGCAGCCCGATGCGGCCGATCTCGCTCGACAGCGAGAAGGCGACGTCGGGTCCGAGCTCGGCGGCCAGGATCTCCTGCGCGCGCTGCTCGAACTCGTCGTTGATCGGCGAGAACACCGACGAGATCGCGACCGAGCGGATGCCCGCGGCCCCGATCGCCGCAGCGTGCCGCTTGAGTTCCTCGGGGTCGAGCTCGGAGATCACGCGCCCGTCGAACTCGTGGCCGCCGTGCGCCAGGAACGGACGCCCGCGCACCGCGGTGACCAGGTGGTCCGGCCAGTCCGTGAACGGCGGCAGCGACGCGGTGGCGGGCAACCCGAGCCGGACCGCTGCCGTCGGAGCCAAACCACGTGCCTCCACCAGGGCGTTGATGAAGTGGGTCGTGCCGATCATGACGCCGTCGATGTCGGACGACGCGAACGCCCGCTGCTCGCGCAGCCCGGCCAGCGCGGCGACGATGCCGCTCGTGACGTCCTGGCTGGTGGATCGCTTGACGCCGGCGGCGACCGTGCTGCCGTCCATCAGGACGGCGTCCGTGTTCGTGCCGCCGACGTCGATGCCGATGCGCATGGGGTTCCCTTCGGGGTGGTGCGGGGTGCTGGGTGGTGGTGCCGGGTGGGCGCCGACCGTGCCGTTCGACGGATCAGGAGGCAACGGCACGGCCGGCGCGGGGGTGGGGGGGGGGGGGGGGGGGGCCCCCGCCGCCCGGGGGGG
>NZ_JALGRO010000010.1:0-88282 GCF_022815645.1 Curtobacterium sp. VKM Ac-2922
AACACCCGGAGCGCTCACCAGCCGCAGGTAGCTGGTTCTCCACCCTCTTGGGGGGTGTGTTCGGCGTGCTCACAGCAGAAGGACTCACTCATGCGCAAGTTCACCAAGACCACGGTCTCCCTCGCCGCTGCCGGCGCGATCATCCTGGGCGGTGCCGGGTTCGGCATCTCCGCCGCGAACGCTGCGACCCCCACGGTCCACACCGTCGCGTCGTCCTCGTCGAAGATCCCCGCCCCCGTCGCCTCGGTCCCGAACGTGCTCGGTGGGAACACCTCCGTCGCCCTCGACAAGGGCTTCACCGACGCCCTCACCAGCCTGAAGCTGACCCCGGGTGTCTCCGGCACCGCGAAGCTCGAGAACGGCGCCGTGTCGTTCCCGATCACCGCCGGCTCCGTCACGTACTGGTCGCCGGATGGGTCGTACCGTCCCTACGTGCAGGGTCTGCTGAACCACAACGGTTCCGGCCTGACGCTGAAGGCCGGCGACACCACGGTGACGCTGGAGAACTTCGTGGTGAACCCGGGCTCGTCCAAGCTCTCCGGTGACGTCCTGGTCAACGGCCAGGTCGCCGCGTCGAACGCGTACCTGTTCTCCCTGCACGGTGGCACCCTGAAGCCGCTGCAGCTCGAGGGCGACAACGCGATCCTGACCGGCACCACCGTCCACGTCTCCGACGACGCCGCGAAGCTGCTCAACAGCACCTTCAAGACCGACGCCGTCAAGGGCGGCCTGCTCGTCGGCACCGCCACCATCACCGCACAGATCAAGTAACACCCCGCACCACCAGAACGGCCGGTCCCCACCACCCCGGGGACCGGCCGTTCTCGCATGTCACGCGTGCGACTGCGCGTTCGTCCTTGCGTGCGACTCCGCGACTGTCCTTGCGTCCGACTACGCGTCGATGCCGGCGGTCAGCACCGCGGCCGAGGGGTCGAAGTCCTCGGGCAGCGGTGGGATCGACTCGACGGTGGACGTGATGTCGACGGCCGACCCGTTGGCGGCAGCGTCGCGGATGCCGAGCAGCACGTCGAGGACGTGCAGCGCGGTGGCACCCGAGGCGCGTTCCGGACGCCCCTCGGCGATGGCGCGGGCGAGCTCGACGACACCGGTGCCGCGGCCCCAGGTCGACCCGACGGCGGCGATCGTCTCCGGCTCGTCCTGGCCGTAGCGCCACAGCGTCGAGTCGCCCTCGAACGTGTTCGGGTCGGGCAGCGAGATCGTGCCGAGCGTGCCGTTGATCTCGACGAAGCCCATGCGGGGCAGTGCGTGCTGGAACGAGAACGTCGACTGGGCGGACTGCCCGCCGGCGAACTCGATGAGCGCGGCGTGGTGGGTCGGGACCTCGACCGGGAACGTCTCGCCGGCGCGGTCACCGGACGCGATGGTCCGGCGGTCGAACGACTTCGACGACACGGCCTGCACGCGGGTGGCTGCACCGAGGGCGTGCACGAGCGTGGTCACGTAGTACGGACCCATGTCGAACAGCGGCCCTGCACCGGTCGCGAACAGGAAGTCCGGGTTCGGGTGCCACGCCTCGGGTCCGGGCACGTGGAACATCGTCGTCGCGGTGAGCGGCTCGCCGATGTCACCGCGAGCGATCGCGCGCAGGGCCGTCTGGATGCCGGCACCGAGCACCGTGTCGGGTGCCGTCGCGACGCGCAGCCCCTTCGCCGCCGCCGACGCGAGCACCGCGGCAGCGGAGTCGTGGTCGGTGGCGATCGGCTTCTCGCTCCACACGTGCTTGCCGGCGTCGATGATCTGCTGGTCGACCTCGGCGTGCGCGGCCGGGATCGTCAGGTTGATCACGATCTGCACCTCGTCACGCGCCAGCAGTTCGTCGACCGACCCGCTGTTCGGCACGCCGTACTCCGCCGCCTGGGCCGCAGCACGGTCGAGCAGCACGTCGGCCACGAAACGGACCTCGACGTCGGCGAACTGCGTCAGGTTGGTCAGGTACTGCGTGGAGATGTTGCCGGCACCGATGATGCCGATCCCGACGCGACTCACGCGGCGGTCCCGGCGGTGTCGTTGGCCCGCAGCCAGGTGAGGGACTCGGTGATGCCCTCGAAGACGTCGCCGGAGTACGCGTCGAACTCGACGACACGGATCGCCCGCGGCGCGGCGGCGAGGATGGCGGCCACGTCGACGTCGCCCTGGCCGGCCGGCGTCTGGTTCTCGAACGCACGCTGCAGCGCCTCGGGGACGATGAGGGCACTCTCGGACGAGGGCAGCGCGGTGCGGATGTCACCGTCGACCTTGCCGTCCTTGACGTGGATCGCGACGACGCGGTCGCCCAGGGCCTTCAGGACGGCCGGGGCGTCCGCGCCGCCGACGGTCGCCCAGAAGGTGTCGAGCTCGAGGACGGTCTCCGGGCTGATCTGCGAGACGAAGTGGTCGTAGACCGTGCGGCCGTCGACCTTGTTCGTGAACTCCCACTGGTGGTTGTGGTAGCCGAACTGCAGGCCACGGGCGGTGGCCTCGGCGGTGAGCTCGTTGACGCGCTCGGCGATCTTCGCGACGTCGTCGGCGGTCTGCCAGCGGTCGGTCGGGATGAACGGGTCGATGACCGTGCGGATGCCGAGGCGCTCCGCGGCGTCCCAGATCGGCGCGGTGTCGGTGGCGTCGATGACGGCCACGTGGCCGGACGGAGCCTTCAGGCCGGTGGCGGCGAACGCGCGCTCGAGGTCGGCGGCGCGCTCGACGAACGCGTACGGCTCGACGTTCTCGTAGCCGATCTCGGCGACACGGGCGATGGCCGCGTCGAGGTCGGCGGCGATCGCGTCGCGCAGTGAGTACAGCTGCACAGAGGTGGTGGGCATTGCAGAGGCTCCTTCGGTCCTGACTGGGTGTCGCGGCCCGTCGAGGAGCGATGCTCCACGGCGAGATCGAGGACGACGCTACACGGAAAACCACCCGGTGTGTAGTTTTTGACGCCCGAAGTTCGACGACGTGTGTCGCGGAACGTGGATCCGATGTAGGCTCACGCAGGTAAAACCTTGCACAGCATGGTTTTCATCGACTCAAGGAGGCGTCATGAGCACACCTGAACCCGCGGAGACCCCGACCCTGGTGCACCCGGAAGCGGGCATCACCCAGCCGGTCAGCACGCTGAAGGTGGGGATCGGCTACCAGGTCGCCCTGTTCCTCGGGCAGTTCGGCCTGTTCGTGGCCCTCATGGCGCCGGTGTACGTGAGCATGCAGCTCAAGGCGCAGGCCCTGGTCGGGGACGACGCCGCGAACGTCATCGGCACGGTGCTGCCGATCGGTGCGTTCGGTGCGCTCATCATGAACCCGCTGGCCGGCGCCCTGTCCGACCGCACGCGAACCCGCTGGGGACGGCGTCGCCCGTGGATGCTGACCGGCGTGGTCGTCTTCGCGATCGCCCTGGCGTGGATCGCGTTCGCGCCGGACACCCTCCAGCTGACCCTCGGGTGGCTGCTCGCCCAGCTGGCCGCCAACACCGTGCTCTCCACGCTGACCGCGAGCTTCGCCGACAACGTCCCCGAGTTCCAGCGCGGCAAGTCGTCGAGCATCATCGCCCTCGCGCAGAACATCGCCGTGCTCGCCGGAACCTACCTGTCGGTGTTCTTCGTCGCGAACCTGCCCGTGCTGTTCATCGCACCCGGCATCCTGGCCATCGTCCTGGTCGTCGTCTACGCCCTGGTGGCCCGCGACGAACTGCCGAGCTACCCGCTCAAGAAGTTCACGTTCCTGAACCTCGTCGCCTCGTTCTGGACGAACCCGATCAAGAACCCGGACTTCGCGTTCGCGTGGTGGTCGCGCTTCCTGATCATCTTCGCGACGTTCATGTTCACGACGTACCGCCTGCTCTACATGCAGGAGCACATCGGGATCGCCGATGCGGGTGACGCCACCGCGGCCGTCGCGTTCGGCGTGCTGCTCTACACGATCGCGCTGCTGGTCAGCGCGGCGATCTCCGGCTGGCTGTCGGACCGCCTGGGGCGCCGCAAGGTCTTCGTCGCCGGCTCGACCGCGCTGTTCGCCGTCGGCCTGGTCGTCCTGGCCCACGCCGACACCGTGAACGGGTTCTACGTCGCCGAGGTCATCATGGGCTTCGCCTACGGCATCTACTCGGCGATCGACACGGCGCTGGTCGTCGACGTCCTGCCCAACGCCGACCGTCCGGGCAAGGACCTCGGCGTCATCAACATCGCGAACGCGCTGCCGCAGTCCCTGGCGCCCGCCGCGGCACTGTTCTTCCTGAAGATCGGATCGGACGGCACCGCCGACAACTACCAGCTCATGTGCTGGGCGGCCGGAGCCGTCGCGATCGTGGGCGCCCTCGTGGTGTTGCCGATCAAGCGCGTGCGCTGAGCTCGCGGCCGCGAGGTCACCCCACCCGGCCGGCCGGTCTCGCTGCTCCGCACCCCCTCGCCGACATCGCGCCCCGTCTCCACGGGGCGCGATGTCGGTCACGGGGTGCGGACCGGACCCGACCGGACCCGGCCGAGCCGGCACCGGCCCACCGGACCCGCACCGCGCCGGCACCGGCGCGCCGGGCTCGCACCGAGCCTCCCGGGCTAGCGTGGCCGGGTGCTCGACGACGCGACCCCGACCTTCGACAGCCCAGCCGGCCGGATCCGCGGGATCCGCGACGGCGCCGTGATCCGGGTGCTCGGCGTGCCCTACGCGCGGGCGGACCGGTTCCGCCCGCCGCAGCCGGTGCCGCCGTTCCCCGACGTGTTCGACGCCCACGTCCCCGCCCCGGTCGCCCCGCAGCCGAGCGTCGACGTGATCGACCAGCTCCTGCACGTCGTCGACGCCGCGGTCGACGAACACTGCCAGGCGCTCTCGATCACGATCCCGGCAGACGCCCGCGCCGACGAGCGCCTGCCCGTGATGGTCTACGTGCACGGCGGCTCGTACGTGATCGGCGGCGGGGACCTGCCGATCAACGACCCGTACGACCTGGTCACCGAGCAGCGCGTGGTCGTCGTGACGGTGACGTACCGGCTGGGCGTGCTCGGGTTCCTGGGCGACGGCGTGCGGGTGCCGGCGAACCTCGGACTGCTCGACCTGATCGAGGCGTTCCGGTGGGTCCGCGCGAACATCGCCTCGTTCGGCGGTGACCCGGACACGGTCACCGCGTTCGGGCAGTCCGCCGGCGCCGACGCCATCGCGAACCTGATGATCAGTGACGGCGTCGAGGGACTGTTCCGTCGGGCGGTGATCCAGAGCGCGCCGCTCGGGCTGTCGCGCGGTCGGTCCCGGATGAATGCGGCGATGCTGCGGGCAGTGGGTGAACTCTCCGACGACACTCCCGTGCCGGAACTGCTCGCGCGACAGGCACTCGGTACCAAGGCCGCCGCGCCGTACGGGCTCCGCGCGGGGATGCCGTACGGCCCGCAGTACGGCCACGCACCGCTGCCGGCCGAACGCGACCGCGAGGACGCCTGGCGCCGAGTGGCTGCGCAGTACGACGTGCTGATCGGCTCCGGGTCGGACGAGGCCGGCATGTACGTGCCCGTGACTCCGGTGCTCAAGCGCATCGTCCACGACCGCCTGGTCCGGTCCCTCGTGCGCTGGTGGGTCGTCCGCCCGCTGACCGCCGTGATCTACGGCCGCGACGCCCGGGCCTTCGCGGAACGGCACCGGCAGGCCGGCGGGACCGCGATCGTCTACCGGCTGCTCCGCGGTGCGACCGTCGAGCCGACCGGGGCGGTGCACATGAGCGACCTGCCACTGCTGCTCGGTCGCAGGGACGCCTGGGCCGGCAGCCGGTTCGTGCCGGAGCGGGACTGGCCCGAGGTCGAGCGCCGCGGCCCGCGGATCCGGGCGATCTGGGCGGAGTTCGCGCGGACGGGTCGGGTCACGGCAGCCGACGACGAGACGCTGACGTTCGACCGGGCCTCCAGGGCGTCGCCACCACCCGTCCGGCGCGATCCCCCGAACGGGCGGTCGCGTGCCGCGAGCCCAGACAGGAGAATCGACGCATGTCAGCGACCGAGGTCGACCTCCGCGACCGCATCGTGTCGGCGGGGATCTTCGCGTACCGTGCCGCCGACTTCCACCAGGTCACCGTCGGGGCCGTCGCCCAGCACGCCGACGTCACGGTCGAGGAGTTCCACCGCGCCTACCCGGTGTGGGAGCTCTTCATCATCGCCGTCATCGACCGCTGGTCCACCGCGCAGCAGACGGCCTTCCGGCAGATCGCGGAACAGGACGGCGCGGTCGCCCACGTCCGCGCCCGGCTCGAGACCGGCCTGGCCGACCCCGCGCTCGTCCGTCTGCGCCTGGCGCTGCTGAGCGCGGCGTCGAACCCCGGCCACGCGGCGGCAGGGTGGTTCCGTCGCCAGTACGCCCTGACCTACGAGGACCTCACCCTCGCACTCGTCCGTGACGTCGTGCGCGGGCGGGAGAGCCGAGGGGTGTCCCCGCGGATCGCGGCCGAGCAGCTCCTGGCGCTGTACGAGGGCCTGCAGATGCAGTCGCTGCTCCGCGACGACGCCGACGTGCTGCCGGGCTTCGACCGTGCCGTCGCCCGGATGCGGGTCGGCTGGCGCTCGGCGCTGACGGACGAGTACACCGCGCTGCGCTGACCGGCGAGGACAGCGCGCTGCGCCGACGGGCGAGGAAACCGCGCTGCGCCGACGGACACCTCTGTCCGTGCCCACGACCGTCTGCGCGTTCGGTCACCGGCCGATGAGGTCGAAGGGGCGGACCCCGGCGTCGACCGTCGCCAGGTAGCCGCCGTCCGACATGGCCGAGCCTGCCGACAGGTGCGCGACCACCGTCGCCGCGTGACCCTGGACACGGACCACGGTGACGGTCGTGTCCCCGGCTCTGCTGAGGAAGAGCCTGGTGCCGTCCGCCGAGGCGGCGAGGAACCGTGCTCCCGTGGTCGGCGTCCGTGCCCGGTCGACCGCGATCCGGGTGACGTGCCCGGTGAACGACCCGTCCGCGGCGCGGTCCACGACGTCCAGCGTGTCAGTACCCTGCGCACTGGTCACCACGGCGGCGGCCCACGTCGCAGTCACCACGGACCGCGTGACCGTCCCCGGTTGCAACCGCACGGTCCGCACGCCCGGGTGCACCGTCGACGACGACGTGAGCAGGGCCGGCGCCGTCGGGGAGCTCCCTGCCTGCGTGCCGACCGCTGTCGTGCCGTCCGGAGCCATCCGCGGGCGGAAGCTCTGGGCCGCAGGCACCGGGTACGGGGCGGTGGTCGCCGGCCTGAACCCGTGCTGGTCGACCCGGACGGTCTCGATGCCGTCGTGCAGGGTCGAGCCGATCGTCGTGCCGGATGCGTCCACGATCGGTCCGTGCGGGTACTGCCCGAGCGGTGTCGAGGCGATCACCCCCGGTGCCGTGTCGCCAGCGAGGACGGACCGTGCGGAGTAGGCGTCGAACACCCCACCTGCCGTCACGACCAGCTCGAGCGGGTGGCCGACCAGGAACGTCTCCATCTCCTCGGTGCCCGGCTTGCCGGTCGTCGCCAGCTGCACCCGGTGCGTCGTGATCGACGCCGTGTGTGCCTGGTTGCGCGTCCGGTCGACGAGCGTGACCTGCTGGCGCGTCGAGTCGTCGACGTCGGACCCGACCGCGATGTAGCGCCGCGTCACGTCGGTCGAGATCCACCCGGCACGGTTCCACGGGCCGGCGACCTGGGGGATCGCGAACGACTGGACGATCCGCACGCGTCCGGACTGCGTGATCCGGAGGACGTCGAGTGCTCGTCGGGCTTCGTCGACGAAGGCGACGTGCCCGTGTCCGAGCTGGATCACCCCGGCGTGGGTGCCGAGCCGCACGCCGTCCAGGTGGTCGCGCCGGGCGCCGGTGTGTTCGTCGACGACCGAGAGCACTGCAGCAGGTGCGTCCGCGACGAGCAACCAGTCCGGTCGGTCGGTGCGCGCGGCGTGGGCGACGTCCGGCTGGGCGAGCCCGAGCGTGGTGAGCGTGCTGGTGAGGAGGACCGCGGCGGCGACCCGAACCGATGCCCGCACCACGACCGAGTGCCGTACCTTGTTGATAATCATTCTCAACACACTAGTACCCGAGGAGCACGATGGCAGCCACGACCGTCCCGGTGATCGCCGTGACCGGACCGCTCGGCGCGGGGAAGACGAGCGTCGTGAACGCGCTGCTACGGGCCCCGGGGGCGCGGATCGGCGTCGTCGTGAACGACTTCGGTGCCGTCAACGTGGATGCCGGCCTGGTCATCGGGCAGGTCGACGAGGTGGCCTCGATCACCGGTGGGTGCATCTGCTGCCTGCCGGACTCGGGTGGGCTCGACGACGCGCTGACGCGTCTGACCGATCCGCGTCTGACACTCGACGCCGTGCTGGTGGAGGCCAGCGGCGTGGCTGACCCGGCGGCGCTGTCCCGGCTCATCCGGTTCTCCGGGGCGCCGCGGGCACGGTGGGGTGGGGTCGTCGAGGTGGTCGACGCCGCGCAGTTCGTCCATGCGTCGCCGGGGGATCGCGCTGACCACCGTCGTCTCCGGTCGGCGACGATCGTGGTCGTCAACAAGGCCGACCGCGTGCGGGCCGTCGGTCCCCTCCTGCGGCAGGTCAGGGCACTGAGTCGTGGCGCAACCGTCGTGGCGGCGGTCCACGGAGGGATCGACCCGGTGATGGTGTTCGACGTCGCGCACCGGGTCGACCCGACGGTGCTCGACCTCGCCGCGGTGATGGGGGACGGGCCGCCGCACCGACACGCGACCGCGGTCACCGTCGACCAGCGCGGACCCACGAGCGCTGCTGCCCTGATGCGGTTGATCGACGGGGTGCCGGACGGCGTGCGTCGTGTGAAGGGCGTCGTCGACGTTCGCGTGGGGGCTGCGACGCGGCCCTTCGTCGTCCACGTGGTCGGCACCGTTCCCCACGTGGCACCGCTCGGATCAGCGACCGACCAGCGCGCCCTGGTCGCGATCGGCTACGACCTCGACGTCGCTCGGGCACGAGTCGCACTCCACGATGCGCTGCACGGCGGCGACGAGGGCACCGGTGACGGTCTCCGACGGCTCAGACGGCTGATCCGTCTCAGCCGGTGAGCGACGGCCGGGCCCGCTGGACTCAGCGCAACTCGAGGCGCATCACGTACCGGCGCACGGTCGGGTGCGTCACCTGGCGGAACCCTGCCGCGACGAACGCTGAACGCGGTCCGACGAACAGCTCGCCCCACACGTCCTCCTTGCCGGCCGCGAACTGCATCGGGTACCCCTCGACCGCGCGGGCTCCGTGCTGCCGGGCGTGCTCGACGGCGCCGACGACCAGTGCGTGGCTGATCCCCTGCCGCCGGTACTCCTTCCGCACCACGAAGCACGGGATCGCCCACACGCCCTCGTCGGTCCGGTCCTCGTCGCGTCCGGCCCAAGCGACACGCGTCTTGCGCAGGCGCACGAACGCCGGACGGGATTCGACCGCGACCCACCCGACGGGCTCGCCGTCCCGGTAGGCCACGACGCCGGTGGTCTCGCGCGCGTCGGGGTCGTCGCACCCGACCTCGGCTCGGAAACGCCGGGTACGCTCCTCGCGGGGCATGTCCGTGAACGTGCGGTCGAAGGTCTTGAGCCACTGGCAGTGACAGCTCGCCGGGTCGCCCCGTTCGCCGAAGACCAGGTCGAGGTCCGCCCAGGGCACATCGTTGCCGGGCCTGAACGACACCGCCCCTGCCTCGGTGTCCACCGTGGTCGCCATCACGTCCGCCTCCTCGGCTCGGTTGGCCGTCAGGGTAGTCCGACCACGGCCTGGAGGCTCGGCGCGGCATCCCGAGGATGTCTCCCGTTGCTGGGATGGTCACTCGATGGAGTACACGGACTACGACACGCGCCTCGCGGCCTACGGCGTCGCCACGCACGACGGGCGCGTCCTGCTCGCGATGCAGCGGTTCCCCGAGGCCGGAACCTGGGCGCTGCCCGGCGGGGGTGTCGACTACGACGAGAGCGTCGAGCGCGCCGTCGTCCGCGAGTTCATGGAGGAGACCGGGTACGAGGTCTCTGTCGGGAAGCTCCTCGGGGTGCGGCACCACCTGGTGCCCGCCGAGCGCCGCATGCACGAGAACGGCAGGCCGATGAAGGCCGTGCAGGTCGTGTTCCGGGTCACGGTGACGGGCGGCGAGCTCCGTGACGAGACCGACGGCTCGACCGAGCGCGCCGAGTGGATCCCGATCGCCGACCTGCCGCACCACCGCCACGGCCTGATCGTGCCGATCGCGCTCGGATGGGCCGGCGAGCTCACCCCCTGACTACTCCGCGACGACGCTGAACACGTTGTCCGAGGGGTCGGTGAACCACGCGATGAGCGGGCCGCCCTTGCGGTTCACGCCCTTCTCGTCGGTCATGCCCTCGTACTGCAGGAAGGTCACGCCCTTGCCGGCGAGCTCGTCCACCGCGGCGTCGACGTCCGGCACGGGGAAGTTCAGGACGGTGAACGCGGCGGGCTCGTGCGACGGGCCCTTCGGGTAGACCAGCACCTGGTGGCCGTCACCGAGCTGGATCCAGAGCATGCCGTGCTCCTCGGTCACCTCGAGGCCCAGGACGTCCGTGTAGAACGCCTTCGCCTGGGCGGGGTCCCGGACCGAGAACCCGCTGAACGCCTTCGTCGCATCGATGCTCATGACCGACAGTGAACACCTCTGTCAGGATGTCCGTGTGCGCGCGGAGGGAACGGTCGACCAGGCCGTCGAACGCGCGGTCGAGCTGGCCTCGTCGGGCGAGCGCACCGTGCTCGGCATCGCCGGGGCACCGGGCACGGGCAAGTCGACGCTCGCACGGCGCATCGTGATCGCGGTCGACGCCCGGTTGGGTACCGGGGTCGCCGTGCAGGTCCCGATGGACGGCTTCCACCTGGCCAACAGCGCCCTCGACGCGTTGGGCCGGCACGACCGCAAGGGCGCGATCGACACGTTCGACGCCGACGGCTACGTCGCGCTGGTCCGGCGCCTGGTCGCCGCCACGGAGCCCGTCGTCTGGGCACCCGACTTCGACCGCCGGGTCGACGAGCCCGTCGCGGGCAGCATCGCCGTCCCGCGCAGTACCCGGCTGGTGGTCTCCGAGGGCAACTACCTGCTCGACGACAGCGACCCCTGGGCAGCGCTCCCCACCCTGTTCACCGAGACGTGGTTCTGCGCGGTCGACGACCGGGTGCGCGTGGACCGCCTGGTCGGTCGGCACATGCGCCACGGCCGCGACCACGAGGCGGCCCGCAGCTGGGCGGTCGAGGTCGACGGCGTGAACGCCGCACGCGTCGCACCCACGGTGAGCCGCGCCTCCTGGACGATCCGGACCTGACCACCTGCGAGAGGACCCCCGCATGACCATCGCCATCACCGGAGCCACCGGCAACATCGGCGGCGCCGTCGCCCGCGCGCTCGCCGCGGACGGCGTGCCGTTCCGCATGATCGTGCGGGACGCCGCACGCGCCCCGGAACTGCCCGGCACCGAGGTCCGCACCGCGACGTTCGCCGACGCCGAGGCGTCGCGCGCTGCGCTCGAGGGCGTCGACGTCCTGCTCATGGTGTCCGGAGCGGAGGCCCAGGACCGGTTGCAGCAGCACCGCACGTTCGTGGGTGCCGCGGCCACCGCCGGGGTGCGGCACGTCGTCTACACGTCGTTCTCCGGCGCGGCCGCTGACGCGACCTTCACCCTCGGGCGCGACCACTGGGCCACCGAGCAAGCCGTCCGCGCGACGGGGATGGCGCACACGTTCCTGCGGGACAACTTCTACCTGGACTTCGTCGAGGACCTGGTCGGCGAGGACGGCGTGATCCGGGGACCGGCCGGCGACGGGGCCATGGCAGCGGTCGCACGCGCCGACGTCGCCCGCGTGGCGACCACGGTGTTGGCGAACCCGACCGCGCACCTGGACCGGACGTACGAGCTGACCGGGCCCGTGGCGATCACCCTCGAGCAGGCGGCGGCCACGGTCAGCGCCGAACGAGGCCGCGCCGTGACGTACCACCGCGAGACGCTCGACGAGGCCTACGCATCGCGGGCGCAGTGGGACCCGGAGCCCTGGCAGGCCGACGCGTGGGTGAGCACCTACACGGCGATCGCCGAGGGTGCGCTCGCACGGGTGTCTGGCGACGTCGAGCGGGTCACAGGACGCCCCCCGATGACCCTGCAGGACGTGCTGCGCGCGGGCTGACGACCCCTACTGCAACATCGGGCATCGCTCGTCCCGAAGGGCGCTACGGACCTCTGATCTGGGTTTTTCGGAGTTATCCACAAACAACGGGGCTGTACTCGAAAGCTACTACAAAGGCCCGTAGGCTCCCGGTGATGACTGCTCTGGACGTTGACAAGGCACTTGCTGCGCCGATCGAAGAAGTCGGACCACGGCTGTGTACGCTCCGCGAAGACCAGTGGTTCGACCGCAAGTCGATCCGGATCGCTGCCAAGGACCTCGCCGAGCACCTGGTCGCGTTCGCGAACGCCGAGGGAGGCGTCATCGTTCTCGGGCTCCGGAGCGGCCAGGTCGAAGGCCTCAAGCGTTCAGCTCACCGCCTCAACGACTTCCAACAAGCGGCGATCGACCACACGGAGCCACCGGTGCGAGCCCGCACCGAGCAAGTTCCCTGCATCAACGAGGCTGGCGAGGTCGATGCCCTCGTCGTGATGCGGATCGATCCTTGTGATGTCGTGCACGAATTGAAGAACGGCGACTGTTACCTGCGCGTCGGCGACGAGTCGAGGAAGCTGAAACACGATCAACGTCAGGAACTCACCTACGACCGAGGCCAGAACAAGTGGGACGGGCAACCACTCGCTGACCTGCAGGTGGACGATCTGCACCGGGCGCTCCTCGATCAGTTCAGAACTGCGACGAATGCGAGCGGGACGCACACTCGCCTACTCGCGGCTCGGAGCTTGACGACTCGGCGGGGCCTGCTCACGAACGCCGCTTATCTCCTGTTCGGCGAACATCCTCAGGACGAGTTCCCGCAGGCGTACATCCGAGTGATCAAGTACCTCGATCGCGAGCGCGGCACCGGATCGCGCCTTTCGATCGAGGAAGGTCACGACGTGCGTGTCGAGGGTCCCATCCCCTACGCCGTGCAGAACGCCGCGCGAGTCATCGAGGATTGGGTACCCCAGCGGCGCTCGCTCCGAGGATCTGGCCTGTTCGAGCCTGCGCCCATCGTTCCACGAGATGCCTGGCTCGAGGGGATGGTCAATGCAGTCATACACCGTTCGTACAGCCTTGCTGGTGACCACATCCGCGTCGAGATCTATCCGGACCGAGTCGAGATCACGAGTCCGGGTCGCTTCCCCGGCCTGGCGGATCCGAGGCGACCCCTCGACATCGATCGCTTCGCTCGAAACCCTCGGATAGCGCGGGTCTGTGCCGATCTCCGAATAGGACAGGAACTCGGCGAAGGGATCAAACGCATCTTCGACGAGATGCGACGAGTTGGCCTCACCGACCCCGTCTACGAGCAAGGGCAGAGCTCAGTGAAGCTCACCCTCCTCGCGCTCCCGCGAATCGAGCCGCACGTCGCCGCGCGACTGCCGACCCGTGCGCAAGACGTCCTAGATGCCCTGCGCGCCGCAGAGCGCGACCTCGGGACCGGCGAGATCGCAGAGCGCATCGGGCTCAGCAAGCCTGCGACGAAAGCCCGTCTGGACGCGCTCGCGACAGAAGGCCTCGTACTCTGGGTCGGAAAGGCTGCGAAAGACCCCCGCGCTGTGTGGCGGCTCGTCAGCTGATCGACGACGCTGTCAGGGCACCCGGCGGGCGGCCACCGTGCCGACGACGCCGAGCACGAGCACCGCGACCAGGACGGTCAGCAGCGTGGCCGTCCACCCGCCGGTGGCGTCGTGCAGGGCTCCGGCGACCAGCGGCCCGGCCGACCCGAGCAGGTACCCGCCGCCCTGCACGAACGCGGACATCCGGCGGGCGTCGACGTCGTTCGAGACCAGCCGCACGATGATGATGAAGATCACGGTGATGCCGCCGCCCTGGGCCGCTCCGCCCAGGACCGACCACAGCAGCCAGAGCTGCGGCGCGAACAGCAGGCCGAGCGGCATCGCGAGCCAGAAGAACGCGACGAGGGACAGGATCGCGCGGGGGCGCCAGCGGGATGCCAGCACCGGGACACCGAGCGCACCGACGACCGCCAAGATCTGGAACACCGACGAGCTGGCCCCGGACGACGCCTTCGAGAAGCCGATCTCGTCGTGCAGCAGCGTGGGGATCCAGGCGGTCAGCGCGTAGTACGAGAACGCCTGGCCGCCGAAGGCGAACGTCAGCCCGATGGTGACCCACCGCGCCGGACGAGCAGCCTGCGCCGTGCCCGCGGCGGTGACGGTGGTGTGGGTCTGGGTCCGGATCGAGCCGGTGTCGAGCACCTGGTCGATCGGCCCGGTGACGGGCAGCGGTTCGGCGGAGGAACCCCGACGCGGACCGAGCCAGGCGGCGCGGGTGCCGACGGCGTACGACCACGCCAGGGCAGCGATGACGGCCAGCACGCCCCACAGCGCGATCGCGACGGGCCAGCCCCACAGCGCGGCGATCGGCGCGGTCCCGAGCGAGGTGGTCATCGACCCGACGTTGAGCGCCGACGTGTACACGCCGGTGACGATCCCCACACGCTCGGGCGAGGTGTCGCGGCGGATGACGACCGGGATCACCACGTTGCCGATCGTGATGCCGATGCCGATCACCGCGGTGCCGACCAGCAGCGCGCCGGCGCTCGGCAGTGACCGGACGACGGTGCCGATCAGCACGACCAGCAGCGACAGCGACACCGCGCGCTCGGGGGTGGCCTTCGCGATCACCCAACTGGCGAGCGGGGTCGCCAGCGCGAAGCAGAGCACGGGGATCGTCGTCAGCAGCCCGGCGACGGTCGTGGTCAGGCCGAGGTCGAGCCTGATGTCACCGATGACCGGGGCGGGCGCGACGATCGGCCCGCGGAAGTTGAGCGCGACCAGGACGATCGCGACGGGCAGGACCCACCCGGCACGGCGGAGGGCGGTGGCGCCGGTCACGCCTGACCGGCGAGGTCGGCGTCGGTCGAACCGGTCGCAGTCGACCCGGCCCCGCTCGACTCAGCGGCGTCCGGGACCGACCCGGGCAGCAGGATCGGCAGCAGGTCGAGCGGGGTGGCGGCCTGGGCGATGGTGCCCTCGGCCTCGGCGGGGGAGCCGTAGCCCCACGCCGCGAACACCGTCGGGACACCGTGCATGGCCGCGCCCTCGACGTCGTGCCGCCGGTCGCCGACGAGCACCGGACGCGAGACGTCGAACCCGCGGGCCTCGAGCCGTCGCAGCGCTTCTTCGACCACGTCGGCCTTCGACGACCGCACCTCGTCGTCGCTGGCACCCGTGATGATGTCGATGTCCCCGGTCAGGCCGTAGTGGTCGAGGATGTACGTCGCCGGGGTCTCGGGCTTGCTCGTCGCGGTCGAGATCGGCAGGCCCGCCTGGTGCAGGGTGCGCAGCACGACGTCGATCCCCGGGAACATCGCCGAGTCGAGCGCGCCGTGCGACAGGTAGTGCTCGCGGTACACCGACAGGGTGCGGTCGGCGAGCGAGTCGTCCATGCCCATCGCGATGTGGAACGTGTCGAGGATCGGCGGACCGACGAACGACAGCAGCGTCTCGTGGTCCGGCACGGGGACGCCGACCTGACCGAACGTGTACGTCAGGCTGTCGAGGATGCCCGGCGCCGAGTCGCTGATGGTTCCGTCGAGGTCGAAGAGGATGGCGCTGAACGGGCTTGTCATGACCTCCCCAGCCTATCCGGGGCCGTGGACCGGCCGACCAGGGGCCGGACGGGCGGGGCGGAGGCACGCCGAGCCTCCAGTCCGCCTGGACGGAACGACGGTCAGAACAGGCGGGTGTGCCCGCCCTCGATGCCGCGCATGGCGTCGTAGTCGAGCACCAGCACGCGGATGCCGCGGTCCTCGGCGAGCGTGCGGGCCTGTGGTGCGACGGTCTGCGCGGCCAGCACGCCCTGCACCGGGCGCAGCATCGGGTCGCGGTTCATCAGCTCGAGGTACCGGGTGAGCTGCTCGACCGCGTCGATGTTGGCGTTGCGCTTCATCTCGACGGCCACGCTGGCCCCGGCGTCGTCGCGCGCCAGGATGTCGACCGGCCCGATCGCGGTCATGTACTCGCGACGCACCAGGGTGTGGCCGTCGCCGAGCAGCTCGATCTGTTCGGACAGCAGCTGCTGCAGGTGCGCTTCGACCCCGTCCTTCACCAGACCCGGGTCGACGCCCAGGTCGTGGGTCTGGTCGGCGATCACCTCGTGGATCGCGACGACGAGCTTGTCCTGGGTCTTCTTCTGCGTGACCGTCCACACCTGCTCGATGCCGGCCTCGGCCTGGTCGTCGGTCGGCTCGCCGATCTCGATCGAGCAGGGCGGGCTCATCCAGTTGAGCGGCTTGTAGCTGCCGCCGTCCGAGTGGACCAGCAGCGAGCCGTCGGCCTTCAGCATGAGCAGCCGGGTGGCCAGGGGCAGGTGGGCCGACAGGCGACCGGCGTAGTCGACGGAGCAGCGGGCGATGACGAGACGCACCCGGGAAGCCTAACGGCCCTGGAGGCCCGGCTCGGCTTCCGTCGTCCGCGTCGCGTCCGGCGTCGACTCGCGTGCGGCCCCGGATGCCAGTCCGGCCGCGACGATGAACACGAACACGATGAGCAGACCGTTGAGCAGCCCGAACTGCTCGCCGACGAACCCGATGATCGGCGGGCCGGCCAGGAACGCGACGTAGCCGATGGTGGCCACGGCGCTGACCTTCGCGGCCGCGGTGCGGGGGTCGTCGGCCGCAGCGGACATGCCCATCGGGAAGCCCAGGCTGGCCCCGAGCCCCCAGAGCACCACGCCGACGATCGCCAGCGGGATGCTCGGCACGAAGATCAGCATGCCCAGCCCCACCACGGCGACGGCCGCGCTGGTGCGCAGGACGGGGACGCGTCCGAACCGGTCGATGAGCGGGCTGCCGGCGACGCGGCCGACGGTCATCGCGGCCAGGAACACGGTCAGCACCGCCGAGCCACTGGCGTTGTCGAGCCCGTGCCCGTCGATCATGGCCAGGGGCAGCCAGTCGTTGGCGGACCCCTCGGCCAGCGCCATGCCGAGGACGATCACGCCGATCAGCAGCGTCGACGGCTGCTTCCACACGGCCCAGCGCGAGATGGGCAGCGGGACCGGGCTGGTCTCGGTCGGCTCGGGCTCGGTGATCCGCTCGTCGCCGAACCACCGCACGGCCGTACCGAGCGCGACGCAGGTGACGACGCCGATCAGGATGAAGTGCAGCGCGACGGGGACCTCGAGCCCCTCGGCCAGGGCTCCGAGGCCGGCGCCGGCGAGCGTGCCGAGGCTGAACGCGGCGTGGAACAGCGGCATGATCGTGCGGCCGCCCAGGCGCTCGGCGGTGGCCCCGGTGACGTTCATCGACACGTCGCACAGGCCGTTGCCGAAGCCGAAGGCGATCAGGCAGACCCAGATCGCGGCGAAGCCCCACCCGGAGCTGACGGCGACACCGGCCATCACCAGACCGAGTGCCAGGCAGACGGCGGCGATCTGCACGCCTCGCTTCGCGCCGAGTCGACCGACGATGTGCCCGGCGAAGGTCAGGCCGGCGATCGAGCCGACGCTCATGCCGACCACGAGCAGGCCCATCTCGAACGTGCTGGCGTGGAGTTCGTCGCGCACGCTGGGGATCCGGCCGAGCCACGTCGCGATCGCCAGGCCGGACAGGGTGAACACGACGAACACCGCGTTGCGCCAGGCGGTGGTGCTCGGGGTGGTCCGGGTGGCTGACGCCGTCGTCATGGTGCTGATCCTGTCGAATCGATTCGAGTGGGGTTGTCGGATACGCTAACCGGCGATGGACGACACGGCAACACCTCCCGGCGCGTCGGGCGCTCCCGACGCTGGCGCGCCCGGCGCTGCTGGTTCCGGCGCGCCTGCCGCTGCCGGCGCTGTCGGCGCACGGCGCTCTCGGCCGACGCTCGTCGCCGTCGCCCGCGCCGCCGGGGTCGCACCGTCCACGGCATCACTCGCCTTCAGTGGCACCGGCCCGGTGTCCGAGGACACCCGAGCGCGCGTCCTCGCCGCCGCTGCCGAACTCGGGTACGACGGACCGGACCCCCGCGCCCGGTCCCTGCGCCGCGGCCGCTCCGGCGTCATCGGCGTCGTGATGGACGAACGGCTGAGCGACGCCTTCCGCGACCCGGTGAACGTGCTGACGCTCGACGGCATCGCCGAGGTCGCGGGCGAGGCCGGGGTGTCCCTGCTGCTCGTCCGCAGTCCGCTCGACGACGAGCGCGGCGCCGGTCCGCTGGTCGACGCCCCGATGGACGCGGTGGTGCTGGTGGGCTGCAACGTCCGTGTCGACCCCGCGGTCGCGGTCCTGCGACGCCGTGGCATCCCCGTCGTCGCGATCGAGGCCGACGACATCGCGGGTGCGGTCCCCATCCAGCTCGACAACCGCGAGGCCTCGCGCCGCGCGGCCGCGTTCCTGCGTGACCTCGGGCACCAGGCGGTGACGGTCGTCACGCTGCCGCTCGACGCCTCGCGGCACCGCGGCCCGATGTCCGACGAGCGGTTCGCCGCCGGTGCCGCCCACACGACGATGGAGCGGCTGCGCGGCGTGCGGGGCGTGTTCCCGGACGCCGTCGCGATCGAGGCCGGCGGCAGCTCGGTCGAAGAGGGGCGCATCGCCGGTGACGCCCTGTTCGGCCCCGGTGGCAGCCGACCGACCGCCGTCGTGGCGCAGAGCGACCTGCTCGCCGTCGGGGTGATCTCGGCAGCGCTCGAGGCCGGGTTGCGCGTTCCCGAGGACGTCAGCGTCGTGGGTTTCGACGGCATCCACGTGGACGACAGCCTGTTGCACCGGTCGCCGATCCGGCACCTGACCACGCTCGTGCAGCCCTTCGTGCAGAAGGGGCAGGCGGCCGCCCGCGCTGCCCTGGCCATGCTCGAGGGTGCGGCGCCGAGCCCGGCGTCCTTCCGCTCCGAGCTCCGCATCGGCGACACGACGGGGCCGCCCCGCGCGTCCTGACCCCGGCCGGCGGACCTCGCACCGTGCTGGTTGCCCGGGCTCCGGTGCAGGGTTGCCCGCTCGGTGCCGGATTGTTCCCTCGCACCGAGTCGCCAACCTCGCACCGGGAGCGAACCTCGCACCGTGCGTGCGCCGCCGAACTCCGCACCGCGCGCCGAACCTCGCACCGTGCTCACGCCGCCGTGCGCGCCGCTTCAGCGCGCCAGCGCCACCGCGATCCACCCCGGCCGGTGCGCCCGCACGCCGAGCGTCACCGCGCGAACCCCGATGTACCCGAACGAGAACACCGCCCACAGCGCCGCGAGCCCGTCCCCGAACGCCCACAGCAGCGGCAGGTACACGACCAGGTTCAGCCCGCCCGCGAGCGCCAGGTACCGCGCGTCCCCGGCGCCGATGAGCACCCCGTCCAGCACGAACACGTAGCCCGCGATCGGCATCCCCGCCGCGATCAGCGCGAGTACGAGCGGCAGCGCACCCCGCACCGCGCCCGAGTCCGAGAACACCGGCCCGAGCACACCGCTGGCGGCGAGCGTCAGCGCTCCGAGCAGGACACCGCCGCCGATCCCCAGCACCACCAGCCGCGTCGTCACGAGCCGCACCCGGTCGGCGTCCCGTGCGCCGAGCGCATGCCCGACGAGTGCCTGCCCGGCGATCGCCAGGGCGTCGAGCGCGAACGCCAACGTGCTGAACACGGTCAGCCCGACCTGGGTGGTGGCGAGCCCGGTCGTCCCGAGCCCGGCCGCGACACCGATCGTCGCGAGCATCGCCACACGCAGCGACGCCGTGCGCAGGAACAGCCAGGCGCCCGAGCGCAGTGCCCGTGCGACGCCCGAGGTCCCGGGCCGCAACGGCGCACCCACCGCCCGGGCCGCGCGCACCGCGATCACGACGTACACGGCGGCCATCGCCCACTGCACGATGACGGTGCCGGCGGCCGAGCCCTCCACGCCCCACCCCAGCCCGTAGATGAGCAGCGCGTTGAGCAGGCCGTTCGCCACGAAGCCGATCGTCGCGACGACCAAGGGCGTCCGGGTGTCCTGCAGCCCGCGCAGCAGACCGGTGGACGCGGTGACGACCAGGATGCCGGGCAGACCGATCAGCGACACGCTCAGGTACGCCGTCGCCGCGTCGGACACGGCAGCGTCGGCACCGAACAGCGACACGAGCGGCCCGGCGAGCGGCCAGCCCACCACCGCGAGCAGCACGCCGAGCCCGAGCGCGAGCCACATCCCGTCGATGCCCGCGTGCACCGCGGCGCGACGGTCACCGCCGCCGAGCGCCCGGGCGACGGCGGGCGTGGTCGAGTAGGCCAGGAACACCAGCAGCCCGGTCACGGTCTGCAGCACCGCACTCGCGAGGCCGACGGCCGCCAGCGGCGTCGCCCCGAGGTGCCCGACCAGGGCGGTGTCCGTCATCAGGAACAGCGGCTCGACGACGAGCGCACCGAGCGCCGGCAGTGCCAACCGCACGATGTCGCGGTCGACGGCGCGACGTGACGAGGGCATCAGGACATCATGCCGGACCGGACGGGAGGCCCTGGTCGCGCCGTCCACGCAGCGTGCGGTGCGCAGACGGACCGACCACGGCCTCCCGTCCGACCGTCAATCCGCGCGCGGTTCCGCGGGCACGCCGCCGGTGGCGGCGTGCGCCGTCTCCGACGCCGCAGGCTCGGCCGGGTCGGTCCCGCGGGCACGGCCGATCAGGTCCATCAGGTGGTAGACGACGATCGCGGCGACGGTGCCGACGATGATGCCGCTGAAGCTCGCCTGCCCGAACGAGAACGTGAAGTCCGCGATGCCGATGATGAGCGCGATGCCCGCCGTCAGCTGGTTCTTGGGCTTGGCGAAGTCGACGCGGTTCTCGACCCAGATGCGGATGCCGATGACGCCGATCAGGCCGTAGAGCGCGGTGGTGGCACCGCCGAGCACGCCCGCCGGCACGCTCGAGATGACCGCGCCGATCTTCGGGGACAGCCCGAGCAGCACCGCGGCGATCGCGGCGACCCAGTACGCGGCGGTCGAGAAGACCCGGGTGGCGGCCATCACGCCGATGTTCTCGCCGTACGTGGTGGTCGCCGAGCCACCGCCGACCCCGGCCAGCACGGTGGAGATGCCGTCGGCCATCAGGGCCCGCCCGGTCAGCGGGGTGAGGTCGCGGCCCGTGAGCTGCCCGACGCCCTTGACGTGGCCGACGTTCTCGGCGACCAGTGCGAGGACGACGGGCACGAACGCCAGGTAGATCGGCAGCTGTGCCGGGTCGAACGCCGGCGCGGTGAACGTCGGCAGGCCGATCCAGGGCTTGTCGGACACGGCGCTGAAGTCCACCTGGCCGCCGATGAGCGCGGCGACGTACCCGATGACGACGCCGATCACGATCGACAAGCGTCCGAGCAGCCCCTTGAACAGGACCGTGACCAGGATGATCGACAGCAGGGTGATCAGCGCGACGACGGGGGACTTCGTGAAGTTGTCGCGCGCGGCCGGGGCCAGGTTGAACCCGATCAGGGCGACGATCGCGCCGGACACGACCGGGGGCATGAGACGGTCGATCCACCCGGCGCCGGCCAGGTGCACGACCAGACCGACCACCGCCAGCAGCGCACCGACCACGATGATGCCGGACAGGGCGAGCGGGATGCCGCCGATCTTCGTCGCGGCACCGATCGGCGCGATGAACGCGAACGACGACCCGAGGTAGCTCGGCAGCCGGTTCCCTGTGATCAGCAGGAACAGGATCGTCCCGATGCCGCTGAACAGCAGCGTCGTCGACGGCGGGAAGCCTGTTAGCAGCGGGACCAGGAACGTCGCGCCGAACATCGCCACGACGTGCTGCACCCCCAGGCCGATCGTCCGTGGCCAGGTCAGGCGCTCGTCCGGCGCCACGATCGTCGTCGCGGAGACGGTCGTGCCGTCACCGTGCAGCTTCCACGGAAGTCCCATGGCAGCACCGTACCGGCAGCCCGATGCCCGGTGCCGTTCGGTGACTATCGTGGATCGCATGACCGACGTCCGAGCGACCACAGGGATCCAGACCGACGAACTCGACGAGACGGTGCAGCCGGGGACCGACCTGTACCGCCACGTCAACGGGAAGTGGATCGACGCCACACCGATCCCCGACGACAAGGCCCGGTACGGCTCGTTCACCGTGCTGGCCGAGGCGGCCGAGGTCGCCGTCCGCGACATCATCGAGCGCTCGCAGCAGGCCGACCCGGGCACCGAGGAGCGCAAGGTCGGCGACCTGTACTCGTCCTTCATGGACGAGGCCGCGCTCGAGGCGCTCGGCACCGCGCCGATCGAGCCCCTGCTCGCCGAGGTCGCCGCCGTCGCCAGTCCCGCCGACGTCATCAGCCTGGTCGGCCGGTTCGAGCGCCTGGGCCTGCCGAGCTTCCTGCAGCTGTTCGTCGACAACGACCCGGGCGACCCCGAGTCCTACGTCGTCTTCCTCGAGCAGTCCGGACTGGGTCTGCCCGACGAGTCGTACTACCGCGAGGACCGCTTCGCCGACATCCGCCAGAAGTACCGCGAGTTCGTCGCCGCGATGTTCCCCCTGGCCGGGTTCGACGACGGCGCCGAACGCACCGAGCACGTCATCGCACTCGAGACCGCCCTGGCCGGCAAGCACTGGGACAACGTCGCCACGCGCGACAGCCAGAAGACCTACAACAAGCTGCCGTGGTCCGAGGTCGCGGCACTCGCGCCCGGGATCGACCTGCAGGGCTGGTGGCAGGCGATCGACGCCCCCGCTGGCGCGTTCGAGACCGTCGTCGTCCGCGAGCCCTCGTTCCTGACCGGCCTGGCCGAGCTCCTGCAGTCCGAGGACCTGCAGGTCTGGAAGGACTGGCTGGCGTGGCAGGTCATCCGCGGTTCGGCGCCCTACCTGACGAAGGCGTTCTCGGCGACGAGCTTCTCGTTCTACGGCACGGCGCTCACGGGTGCTCCGAAGCAGCGAGACCGCTGGAAGCGCGGTGTCTCGCTGGTCGAGGGCGCCATGGGCGAGGCCGTCGGCCGGATCTACGTGCAGGAGCACTTCGACGAGACGTCGAAGGCGACGATGGACGACCTCGTCGCGCACCTGGTCGAGGCGTACCGGCAGAGCATCACGGACCTCGACTGGATGACCGACGAGACCCGCGCCCGTGCTCTCGAGAAGCTCGACAAGTTCACGCCGAAGATCGGCTACCCGGTGCAGTGGCGCGACTACTCGGCGCTGTCGGTCACCGCGGACGACCTGCTCGGGAACGTGCGCGCGGTCGCGGACTTCCAGGTCGACCGTGAGCTCGGCAAGATCGGCAAGCCCATCGACCGCGACGAGTGGTTCATGACCCCGCAGACCATCAACGCGTACTACAACCCGGGCTTCAACGAGATCGTGTTCCCGGCGGCCATCCTGCAGTTCCCGTTCTTCGAGGCCGACCGCGACGCCGCGGCCAACTACGGGGCGATCGGCGCCGTCATCGGGCACGAGATCGGCCACGGGTTCGACGACCAGGGCTCGCAGTACGACGGCGACGGACGCCTGCAGAACTGGTGGACCGAGGCCGACCGCACCGCGTTCGAGGAGCGCACGAAGGCCCTCATCGCCCAGTACGACGCGCTCGTGCCGACCGAGGTCCCCGACGGGTACGTCAACGGTGCGCTGACGATCGGCGAGAACATCGGCGACCTGGGCGGGCTGTCCATCGCGTGGAAGGCCTACCTGCTGTCGCTCGACGGGCAGGAGCCCGCGGTGATCGACGGGCTGTCCGGCGCCGAGCGGTTCTTCCTCAGCTGGGCGCAGGCCTGGCGGATGGCGATCCGTCCGGAAGAGGCAGAGCGGCTGCTGACGATCGACCCGCACTCGCCGAACGAGTTCCGCTGCAACCAGGTCGTGCAGAACATCGACGTGTTCTACGACACCTTCGGCGTGACGGAGCAGGACGCGATGTACCTCGACCCGGCCGAGCGCGTCGCCATCTGGTGATGGTCGAACCCGACGCGGCTCCGTCCTCGCGGCGGCGACGCCAGGACGGCCGCGCGGGAGCGGGCAGCCGTGCCGGCGCGGGCAGCCGTGCCCGAGGGCGGCATCGCGGCGGCGGTGAGGAACGGTTCTCGGCGACGGTCGAGGCCCTCGGCGCGCTCGCGTTCGACGGTGCGGGTGTCAGCGCGTCCGTCATCGACACGTCGAGCGGCAAGGCCCTGCTGGCCGTCGACGACCGGTTGGTGCAGTCCGTCGGCGGCCTCGGGCGGATCCTGCTGCTGATCGAGGTCGCCGCGCGGCTCGAGGACGGTCGGCTGCACGGCGACCGGTTGCAGCGCATGGCCCGCGACACCGCCGGCGGGCCCGGGCTGTGGCAGTTCCTGCAGGAGCCGACGATGCAGGTGTCCGACCTGGCGACGCTGGTCGGGGCGACCGCGGACGCGTGGGCGACGAACGCGCTGCTGTCGACGGTCGGCATCGACGCCGTGCGCGAACGTGCCGAGTCGCTCGGGGTCGAGCGGTCCGCGTTCATCGACCGGGTCCGTGACCGCCGGGGCCCCGACGACGCCCCGGACGTCGCCGTGGCCGCTGCCGGCGAGCTCAGCTGGGTGATGCGGGGTCTGGCGCTCGGCGAGGTCGTCGACGAAGGCGTGTCGAACCGGGTCCTCGGGTGGCTGTCCCTGGCGACCGACCTCACCCTGGTCGCCGGGGCGTTCGGTCTGGACCCCCTGGCGCACCGGGCGCTCGACCACGGACTGCAGGCGGTCGCCGTGACGGGCACCGGGCCGGGTGTCCGGTCCGAGGCCGGGGTGCTGCGCGGGCCCGGGTCGAGCGTCAGCTACGCGGTGACCGTGACGTTCGAGGACGACACGCTCGACCGGCGTCTCGCCGTCGTCGAGGCGCTCCGGACCATGGGCACCGAGGTGCTCGACGCGGTCCACGTGACCGTGACGCGCTGACCGGACGCGACCACACGCACGAACGCCCCGGCCGGATGTCGGTCGGGGCGTTCGTGGCGGAGGCGATCTGGGCCTCCAGGCCGTCAGCTGTGCTTCTTGGCGGCCTTCTCGATCTTCTCGCGGAGCTTCTTGCGCGCCTTGCGGGCGTGCGGGTCGTTCCACATCTTGCGGGCGGTCTCGCCCTTGGACTGCTTGACGACGGTCCGGTTGGACCGCGAGCCGAACCAGAAGCCGATGAGCACGATGGCGGCGATGACGAGCAGACGGTTGCGCATGGTGAGTCCCTTCAGTGTCGGATCCCGGCCGGTCAGCCGGTGATCCGTCGTACGAGGTCGGTGATGATCGGCCACACGTCGCCGGCCCGGTCGGCCGAGCCGATCGCGACGGTGACGAGCGGGTAGGCCGTCACGGCGAGGGTGACCAGGATCGCGAACACGACCGGTACCCATGCCGCCACGCTCCGTCGCCGGGTCACGGCGAGGATCAGCAGGGCGAGGACGATGACCCCACCCAGGATCGTCACGAGCGTGACGCGGATGAACGGGAACGGCACGAGTCCCGCGGTGGTGGCGGTGACGCCGGCCAGGAACCCGGTCAGCGGCAGGAACGCGCCGACGAACAGCAGCAGGACGGCGAGGATGCCGACGACCGTCGCGATCCAGACGCCGCGGGCGCGCGGCGGACGTTCCCGGCCGGATCGCATCCCGCGGCGGCCGGACCACACGGTCATGCGCGTGCGTCCGTGTCGTGCGCCGTCGCTGCGGCGTCGTGTGCGTCGTGCGCTGCGGCCTTGGTCGCGTCCGCGGCGTGGGCAGCGGCGTCGGCCAGGTCGTCCGCGGCGCGCTCGGTGGCGTCGACGGCGTCCTCGGCTTGGGGGCTGACGGCGTCTCGAGCGTCGTCGGCCTTGTCGGCCACGGCCTCCGCGGCGTCGTCGGCCTTCGCCGTCGCGGTGTCGACCGCGTCACCGGTCTTGTCGGCGACGACCTCGGCGGCGTCCTCGGCCGCGTGGCGTGCGTGCTGGGCCGCCTGCTTCGCAGAGTCGGCTGCGTCCTCGGCGGCGTCAGCGGCCTCGCCGGCAGCATCGGACGCCCGGTCGAGCGCGTCCGATCCGGCTTCGCGGGCACGGTCGACCGCGTCCGATCCGGCCTCGCGGGCACGGTCCACCGCGTCGGAGCCGGCCTCGCGGGCACGGTCCACCGTCTCGGACGCAGAATCGCGCACCTCGGCCGCTGCCGTGCGGGCACGGTCGGCGGTCTCGGACGCGGTGTCGCGCACCTGGTCGAGCGCCTCGGCGGCGGCCTCGCGGGTCCGGTCGGCGGCGTCACGCATGCGGTCGGCGACGTCGGCCCCGACCTCCTGCGCCTTCGCAGCCGCGTCGGAGGCCGCGGCCTTGACGTTGTCGGCCGCGTCGGACGCGACGTCCTTGACCCGGTCGGTCGCCTCGGTGGCCTTCTCGCGCACGGTGTCGAGGGCCTCGGAGACCTTCGACGGCTCGTCGTCGAACGGGCCGTGCACGTCGGTGACCCGCACGTCGACGGTCGCCGGCTGGCCGACCACCTGCGCGACGGCGTGTGCGACCTGTGCGCGGACCTCGTCGGCGACCTTCGTGACGGGCTCGGGGTAGGTGACGACGAGCGACACCTGCACGTCGAGCGTGCCGTCGGCGTCGTCCACCTTGACGCCCAGGGCGCTGGCGGTCCGGCCGAGTCGGGAGCGGACCTGGTCGGCCGCGCGTTCGAGCACGCCACCCAGGTGGTGCACGCCGTCGACGCCGATCGCGGTGACTGCTGCGGTGCGTGCTGCGACGGTGAGGGCGCTGGCGTCCTCGGGCAGTGGTTCGGTCAGCGACGCGGGCAGCGCCACATCGGTGACGTGTGTGCGGGCGTGGGTCTCGTTCTCCATGATGTCCTCCTCGGTCCGGACAGGAGACGACGGGGCACCCGCTGGCGGATGCCCCGTCGTCGTCACTGCAGCTGCCTAGTTCTTGAAGACGTCCTTGACGTCCTCGCCCGTCTTCTTGGCGCTCGCGGCGGCCTGGTCCTTCTTGCCCTCGGCGACCTTGGAGTCGTCGTTGGTCGCGTTGCCCAGGGCCTCCTTGGCCTTGCCGGCGATGTCCTGAGCAGCGTTCTTGATCTTGTCGTCGAGACCCATGGTGGGTTCCTTCCGTCGGTCGGGCTGGTTGCCCGGTGTGTCAGATGAGGGTGGGGTGGGCCGGGAGGCCCGGGGTGCGTCCGATGACCGGTGTCAGTGGACGCGGACCGACTTCGCCAGCGCGGAGCGGGTCCCGCCGGTCAGGTGCACGAGCACCGGAACGGGGCGGCCGAGGGTGCGGTCGAGCACGCTGAGGGCGTGGTCCACTGCGTCGAGCACGGCGACCGCGTCGCCGCCGCGGCGGACCGCGACGCGGATGCGGGCGGCACGCTGCTTCTTGACCTGGTAGACGTCGACCTTCGCGTTGACGACGTCGCCGACACCGCGCAGTTCGTGGTCCACGACGTCACGGACGAGTGCGACGTTGATGGTGACCGCGTCGTCGCCGGAGCGTTCCCGGACGGCGACGGAGGTACCGCCGCCACCGCGGGTGAAGACCCAGAGCAGCGACAGGACGATGACGACGGCGCAGACGACCGCGACGATCCACAGGGATGCCGACGGGACGTCGACGCTCTTGGGGAACGTGATGTACTGCTTGGTCGCGTCGCGGACCGCCGGCAGCACGCCGGCGCCCATGGCGAGCCCGACCAGGACGGCCACCAGACCCAGGACGAACAGGATGATGCGGTTCATGGTGCGGTTGCTCTTGGTCATGACAGCGTCCCCTGTTCTGCGACCCGGACCTTGACGCGGCGACCGAAGCGCTCGTCGAGGTGGGAGAGGCGTTCCTGCACGGCGGACTGCACCGCGGACTCGTTGACGGCCATGCCGGAGACCGGGACGACCCGGACCTCGGTGGTGGTGCCGCGCGAGCTGGCCGAGGTGTTGCCCTCGGGCACGCCGGCGGCGGAGCTCGCGGCGTTGGCGGCGGTGGCTGCGATGATGCGGGTGTCGATGACGACGGCACCGCGGTCGTGCGGCACCACCGATCGGTGCTGACGGCCGGGCTTGAGGGCCAGGACGATCAGGACGATGCCCAGGACCACGAGGACGACGGCGATCACCTCGGCGATCGTGACGAACGTGGCATCCGGACGGAGTGCCGCGTCCACGGCGGTCTGCGGGTCCGCCAGGAGCGGAGCCGAGCCGACTGCGCGCAGGACCGACTCGGTGCCGATCCAGGCGGCCACCAGGACGAGGACCACGAGCGCGATCGACACCGCGGTCGACCGGGAGCTGTGGATGCTCCGGCGACGGATGCGACGCTCGACGCTGTTGTTGCTCATGATGTCTCCTACCGGACTCGGGTGTCGCGCTCGCGCACGATCCCGGTCAGCTCGATGTGGGCACTGCCGACCTGACGGCCGGTGAGGGCGCCCACGCGGTCCTTGACCTCGGACGCGGCAGCGATCGATCGGCCGACGATGTCGTCGGACGCCGCGATCGGCCCCGTGATGTCGAGGGCGAGGAGGCCACGGTGGTCGCCGAGGGCGACGCGGACCTGCTTGGCCGGAGCGCCGAGGCGCTCGGCGGCGACGGCGCGGGCGCACGAGGTCAGGGCCCGCGCCGTGATCTCGACGCGGCCCGGGACGTCCGAACCACCGATCTCGGCGCGGCCCGGGACGACCGGGCCGCCGGTCACCGGGAGCTCCGGCGTCCGGTCAGCACGTCGGTCAGGGCGCCGCGGTCGATCTTGCCGGACACGAGGGCTGCGACGAGCGCACCGATCGCACCGAAGACGATGACCAGGACGAAGCCCCAGAACCCGAACTGCAGTGCGACGACTGCCAGGATGGCGCCGATCAGGGCGCCGCTCAGTGTGTTGCTCATGCGACTCGCGACTCCTTCTTGTCGTCGTCGTTGTCGTCGTCACCCGGGATGTAGACGTCCTGGACGGTGACGTTGACCTCGGCGACCTCCATGCCGACGATCTGCTCGAGCGCACGGGCGACCGACGAGCGGACGCCGTCGGCGACCTGCTGCAGCGGCACCGGGTACTCGGCGACGATCACGATGTCTGCGGCGACCTGCTTCTCGCCGACCTCGACCTTGACGCCCTGGCCCAGGTCACGCTGGCCGATGGCGTCGCGGATGGCGCCGATGGCGCGGGCTGCGCCGCCGCCGAGTCCGTGCACGCCGTTGACCTCACGGGCGGCGATGCCGGCGACCTTCGAGACGACGGTGTCGTCGATGACGGTCTTGCCGGTGGTCGTGCCGGTGGTGTTCTGCGCACGCGTCGCCGGGGTGGCGGTCGTGGCGGTGGTGTTCGTGGTGTCGGCCATGGGGTCTCCTTCCGATGTGCCCGCCGGGTGTTCCCAGCGGTTGCTGTTCACGGATGAGACGGGCTGACTCAGAGAGAAGTCACGCCGCCGTCACGCTTCCCAGGGACCTGCCAGACTCGGGCCGTTCCGCCGCTGGTTTGTCCCCCGGATGCCGGAGGGGTCAGTGGTCGACGCGTTTTTCGTCCGCCGCGTTGCGCTCTGCACGTTCCGCGCGGACATGGCGCACCCGGGCCATCGGGCTGGTTCCGCACTCGGCCTGGAACAGCTGCTGCAGCCGGCGCGGACGTACCCCGGCGGCATCGGCGATGCGCTCCACGGTGAGTGCCTCGTCGGCGTGGTCCTCGATGAACGACAGGGCTCGGCGGACCCGGGCGGACACGGTGCCGTTCTCCGGCCGGGGGCCTCGTGCCGCGCGGATGGTCGCGCTGGGGCTCTCGGCGAACCGCTCGCGGTAGGCGGTGGCGAAGCGTCCCGGGTTCGAGAACCCCCACGCGCTCGCGACGTCCGCCACGCCGCCTTCCCCCACACCGTGCAGCAGGGACCGGCGCGCCTCGTCCAGCCGGTGGTCGCGCAGGAAGCGGCTCGGGGTGACCCCGAGGGTGCGGACGAAGACGTCCTGCAGACTGCGTTCGGACAGCCCCGCGGCGTCGGCGATCGCGCGGACGGCCGGCCGCTCGCGCGCGTGCTCCTCGATGAACCGGATCGCGTCGCGCAGGCGGTTGGCCACGGGGACGTCGTCGCCGCGGTCGCGCAGGGGGAAGGTGTCGAGGACGACGACCGCGAGCCGGCGGTTCAACGCGGTCCGCATGGCGCCCTGCACGCGGTCGTCCATCAGCGCGGGGCTCAGCTCGCGGATCAGCCGACGCAGGGGCTCGCGGCGGGCGATCACCTCGTCCTGCTGCTCGAACAGCATCGGGCCCTCGGGCTGGTGGTACCCGAGCTCGCGCCCGACGCGTCGCAGGAACGCATCCGCCAGGTGCACGCCGTTGTAGATCGTCTCCTCGGACTCGAACCGGTACGCCTCGGACGCCGAGGCGATGTACGGCGATCCCGGCCGCACGACACGGACCCGGTCGGCGAAGTGCATCTCGAGGTGTCCCTGTGCGAGCCAGAAGACGACGTGGTCCTCGCGCGGACCGATCACGCCCGTCCGACGACCGCCCGTGGCGCGCATCGTCCGCAGCGACAGGTCGTCGTCGCCCACGACCAGGTACTCGTAGTGCGTGCCCGGCGCGACGTACGTGTCGGACGCGAAGTCCGACCCGCCGTACTCCGAGGTGAAGATCGTGTCGTAGCCCGAGCCGTCGTCGTCCGTGAACCGCTGCTTGCGGAATCCGTTGCTGGACGACGTGCTCACACCGACATCTTCACATCCCGGTCGTCAGGATGTCGCCTGTCCCTCGGGAACGAGTGCCTGGACGGACAGCAGCGTGGCGCCGGACCCGCGGCACGCGGTGTACGCGGTCTCCTTGACGAAGAGCGACTGCTTCGAGCCGGGCGGGTACACGCGGAAGCCGTCCGGCGACGTCTGGCCGCAGTCCGCCACGTCGTAGTTGCCGGCCTGCCCGATCTTCAGCGGGGCGACGGCCGCCTGACCGCTGGCCAGGGTGACGGTCGGGTGCGGAGACCCCTGCTCCTGGGTCGCCGCAGCGCCGATCTGGGTGCCGTTGCCCCCGCCGACGAACGAGACGCCCGGCCACCCCTGCAGCGTGCAGGTCGTGGACCCGGTGTTGGTGAGCACGAGGTGGACGTCCACGCTGCCGGCCGCGCCACCGCCGCCCGGCGCGATGGATCCGGTCAGGTCCCCGGTGGCGCAGCGACCGGACGCCGAGCCACCCGACGTTCCCGAACCGCCGGACGCCCCGTCCCCGCCGTTCGTCGCGCTGCCCTGCGACGGGGACGGCGCCGACGATCCCCCCGTCGGCGATCCCCCCGCCGACGGGGCCGCGGTCACCGTCGTCGTCGCGGTGGCGGTGGGCGTGCCGCCGGTGCTGCCGCCCGACGAGCAGCCGGCCAGGGCCCCGGCGGCCGCCAGGGCGAGGAGTCCGGTCACGAGTGGTCGTCTGCTGCGGTGCATGTCCCACACGAAACCACTTCCACCGCGGTACGTCCGAGGGCGCACTCAGGGTCCACGAGCACACTCGCGAGCGGACGGCGCAGTGGCCGTCCCAGACCTGGAGGATCCACCATGGCAGGCAAGCACGAGCAGATCCGCGGCGAATCGGACCGGTCGGACGGTGTCGAGACGCGAGCAGGGGCCTTCACGGACAGCGACATCCCCGGCGAGCCGACGGTGCACTCCGACGAACCGGTGGGCGAGTTCGTCGGCAGCGACATCCCCGGCGAGGACGTCCCCACGACCACCGGCACCGACGGCGAGTACGTCGAGTCGGACATCCCGGGCGAGAACGAGCCGCGTCTCTCCGACGAGGTCGGTCACTACGTCGACTCCGGGACCGGCACCGACGACACCGAGAACGGCTAGCCGCGCGACGGTCCGTCGAGCAGACCCGCATCCACGAGCAGGCGCAGCGTCGCCACGCCGGCGGGTGGGCACCGGTCCGCATCGTCGGCAGTCACCCATTCGACGGCGTCCACCTCGGCCGACGCGACCGGCGTTGCCGCGTCCAGCGTGCCCGGTGACCGGGCGAGGAACAGCGTCATCGCGACCACCGTGCCCGGCGCCTGTCCGTGCGCGGGTTCGGTGACCACGGCGAACTCGTCGACGTCGGCGGCGGTCACCACCAGCCCGGTCTCCTCGTGGGCTTCGCGGATCGCCGCCTGCACCGCGGTCTCCCCGGGTTCGACCTTGCCGCCGGGCAGGTACAGCACGTCGCGCCCACGGGCGCGGACCATGAGCACGTGGCCCTCACGCAGCAACAGCAGCGCGCTGACCCGCAGGACGGACGGGAGGCTCAGCTCGCGTCCGCCTCGGGCGTGTCACGCGGGCAGGTGGACCGGTCGGTCAACGGCACCACCGGCACCGCGACGTCGGCGACTTCCTGCGGCTCGGGACGGACCCCGAACAGCGCGTCGAGCGCACCCACGAACTCCTCGCCCCGCCCGGCACGACCGAGTTCTCGGGCGCGGACCGAGGGGCGGTGCAGCAGGACGCCGACCAGGTGCCGCAGCGCCCGTTCGGTCTGCTCGGCCGCCTCGGGCGTGACGTCGCCGCGCCGGATGGAGCGCTCGATCTCGTCGTCGAGGATGCCGAACACGTGCTTGCGGAAGGCCACGAGTGCCGGGGTGGTCGACTGTTCGAGCGCCTGGGCCCGGAAGCGCGACACCGCGTCGTCGACCATCGCGCGGGCCTCGGACTCGGCGTTCAGTTCGGCGACGGGGGCGTGGATGCTGATGGTCTCGAGGTCGAGCAACTCGACGCCACCCACGTGGGTGGCCTCGGGGTCGACGTTGCGCGGCAGGCCGAGGTCGATGACGATGCGGCGGATCCCGTCGTCGAGGTCGCCGGCGCTGATGACCGGCTGTTCGCTCGAGGTGCACGTGATCACGACGTCGCTCGAGGCGATGGCCTGGCGCAGGTCGTGTGCGGCGACCAGGTCGTGCTTGGTGGCGAACCACGCTGCGCGCCCGGACGGTGAGTACACCTGGATGCGCGTGGCACCGCGGTCGCGCAGCGCTGCGATGGTGGTGGCGGCGTAGCTGCCGGTTCCGACCAGCAGCACGTGCGCGCGGCCCCAGTCCGTGACCCGCGAGGACGCCAGCTCGAGGCCGAGACGCACGAGCGACCGGCCGGCGGCACCGATGCGGGTGCGGGTCTTGACGCCGCGGGACGTGTGCGCCGCTTCTTGGAAGAGTCGTTCGAGGTCCGACGTGGTCGTCCCGTTGGCGCGCGCGTCCTCAAGCGAGCGGCGGACCTGCCCGGAGATCTCGGTCTCGCCGATGACGACGGACTCCAGGCCACTCGAGACGGCGAACAGGTGCTGCACGACGTCCTTGCCGTCGAGCACGGTCACGGAGTCGAGCACGTCCGACGGGGCCAGGCCACTGGCGGTGGCCACCGCGTCGACCGTGGTCGCGACCGCGGAGTCGCCGTCATCGCCCGCGATGTCGAGGTAGGCCTCGAACCGGTTGCACGTGGCGAGCACCACGGCGCCGTCGAGGACGTCCGATCCGGTGACCAGATGCGAGGCCGCCGCGGGGGCGCCGATGCTCAGTCGCTCCAGGAGGTCGAAGCTGGCGTTGCGATGCGACGCCGTGAGACAGATGAGCACGTACTCGATGGTACCGCGCATGTCCGACAGTCGCTGCTGCGACAATCAGCGGGTGACCGATGCACCCACCACCGCCCTCCCGTCCACGCATCCGTTGGCCGACGGGCGCACCGCCGGATCCGCGCTGGTCCGGGCGCTCCGCGGTGATCGCCCGGAGACGCTGCCGGTCTGGTTCATGCGCCAGGCCGGGCGTTCGCTGCCCGAGTACCGCGACCTTCGAGTCGGCACAGCCATGCTCGACGCGTGCCTCGATCCGGCCATGTCCTCGGAGATCACCCTGCAGCCGGTCCGTCGGCACGGGGTCGACGCGGGCATCTTCTTCAGCGACATCGTCGTGCCGATCAAGCTGGCGGGCGTCGACGTCGAGATCGTCCCCGGTCGCGGTCCGGTGCTCGGTTCGCCCGTCCGCACCGCGGCCGACGTCGACGCGCTGCCCGAACTCGACCCGACCGCGCTCGCACCGATCCACGAGGGCGTCGCCCGCACCGTCGCCGAACTCGGGTCGACCCCGCTCATCGGGTTCGCGGGCGCACCGTTCACGCTGGCCGCCTACCTGGTCGAGGGTGGCCCGTCGAAGGACCACATCCGCGCCCGCACGCTCATGCACGCCGAGCCGGAGACCTGGTCGCGTCTGCTGTCCTGGGCGGCCGACGTGTCGGGGCAGTTCCTCCGCGCGCAGGTGGTCGCCGGGGCCTCGGCGGCCCAGCTCTTCGACTCGTGGGTCGGGTCGCTGTCCCGACGTGACTACCTCGACCACGTGGCGCCGCACTCCGTCCGGGCGCTGTCGCACGTCGCGGACCTCGGGGTGCCCCGCATCCACTTCGGGGTCGGCAGCGGCGAGGTCCTGGCCGACATGACCACACTCGGTGACCAGGCGCCCGGTCCCCGCGTCGAGGCCGTGGGCGTGGACTGGCGGCTGCCGCTCGACACCGCCGTCGAGCGGGTCGGCCACGACGTCACCGTGCAGGGCAACATCGACCCGGCGATGCTCGCCGCACCGTGGGGTGTGCTCGAGCAGCACGTGCGCGACGTCGTCCGCCGGGGTGGCGCAGCCCGCGCACACGTCGTGAACCTCGGGCACGGGGTCCCGCCGGAGACCGATCCCGACGTCCTGACCCGCGTCGTGCAGCTCGTCCACTCCCTGGGCAGCGGAGCGGCCGCATGACCGAGGCGGTCGTCGTCGGCGGTGGGGTCGCGGGCCTGCTCGCCGCCCGCGACCTCGCCAAGGCCGGTGTGCACGTCGTCCTGGTCGAGGGGTCCGGGGAGCTGGGCGGGATGGTCCGTCGGCACACGGTCGCCGGGATCGACCTCGACATGGCGGCCGACTCGTTCGCGACCCGCACCGACGCCGTCGCCGCGCTGGCGGTCGAACTCGGCCTGGGCAACGACCTGGTCGACCCGGACCCCCGCGGCGCCTGGCTGACGACGCGCGACGGCCGCACGGCGAAGATGCCCGCGACCGGTCTGCTCGGCATCCCCGGCACCCCGATGGCCGCCGACGTGATCGCCGTCGTGGGCCAGGGCGCCGCGCTCCGGGCGCAGATGGACTCGCTGCTGCCGTCGCCGGTGGGCGCGCGTGCGACCTCGCTCGGCGAGCTCGTCCGGAAGCGGATGGGCGCGAAGGTCCTGGACGACCTGGTGACCCCCGTCGTGGCCGGCGTGCACTCCACGCACCCGGACGACCTCGACCCGGACCGGGTCGCGCCCGGGCTCCGCGCGGCACTCCAGCGCGAGGGCTCGCTCGCGCGTGCGGTCATCGCCCTGCGTGCCCGCGCCACCGCTGGCTCCGCGGTGCAGGGCATCCGTGGGGGCATCGTCCGACTGGTCGACGAGCTGGTCGCCGACCTCGAGACCTGGCACGTCGACGTCCGCCTGCACACGCGCGCCACCCGCATCGAACGGGCCGCGGTCGAGGTCACCGGCGCGGACGGCACGACCGAGCGCCTGGTCGCCGACCACGTCCTGTCGACGGTGCCGGACCCCCGCCGTCCGGCGAGCCCGACGCGGACGGGCATCGAGCTCGTCACGCTCGTCGTGGACCAACCGGCTCTCGACGCCGCTCCCCGTGGCACCGGAGTCCTCGTGCACCCGGACGCCACCGGCGTGCGGGCCAAGGCGATCACCCACGCGAGCGCCAAGTGGCCGTGGTTGGCCGAGGCGGCCGACGGTCGGCACGTCCTGCGACTCAGCTACCGCACGACCGCAGCGGACGCGGCGGACGTCGGGACGAGCCTCCTGGTCGACCCGTCGGACGCCACCGGCACGCGTGCCGCAGCGGACGCGGCGACGCTGCTCGGGGTGCCGATCGGTGCCGACCAGGTGCTCGGCGCAGCGAGCGTCCGCTGGCACGGGCCGGACACCGAGCCGGCCGGGCTCGACGAGGGCGTCGTCGGCATCGGCGAAGCCTCGAACGGGCGCGGTTTGGCGGGGATCGTCGGCACCACGCGGTCGCGCATCCGGGACCTCCTGGGTTCCTGAGCGGACCCCGCACCGGCCGAGGGCTACTGTTGGTCTTCACGCCGAGACATTCCGCTCGACGTATGACCACCGCACACTGAACTCTCGGAGGAACCATGCGAGGCAGGCTCCTGTTCGTCGCCGGCGCAGCACTCGGGTACGTCCTGGGATCGCGAGCCGGACGGGCGCGGTACGAGCAGATCAAGACCGTCAGCGGCAAGATCTGGAACAGCAACGGCGTCCAGAAGGGCGTGCACAACGTCGACAAGTTCGTCGCCGACAAGACGCCGGACGTCGCCGAGTTCGTCGGCGAGCAGACGAAGAAGGTCGTCCGCAAGGTCGGCCAGAAGAAGGACGCCGCGACCTCATGACGGACACACGTGACCGGAAGCCGCGATCGCTGTTCGGTCTCGTCGGGGACGTGCCCCAGCTCGTCAAGAACCTCGTCACGGGTGAGATCGCGCTCCTGAAGGCCGAGCTCGTCGGCAAGGCGAAGGTCTTCGCCCTGGCGGCAGCGCTGCTCGTCGTGGCGCTCGTCATCGTCCTGTACGCGATCGGCGTCCTGCTGACCGCGGCCGTGATGGGCCTGGCGACCGTGATGCCGGCCTGGCTGGCGGCGCTCGTGGTCGCCTTCGTGATGCTCGTCGTCGCAGCGATCCTCGGCCTGGTCGGGTGGAAGCGTTTCAAGAAGGGCCTGCCGATCACGCCCGAGCGCACGATCGACAGCGTCAAGAACGACATCCGCGCGGTCCGGGGCATGGGCAAGAAGCCGACCCCCGAGACCCAGCACGCGTCTCGGACGCCGGACGTCGGCGGCCGGTTCTGACGCTCCCGCGTCAGCACCCACGCACCATCCACGGAGGACCAGTGACCGACCAGCACCCGCACGACAAGCTCGCCGCCGACGTCGCGTCGACGCGCGCGCAGCTCTTCGACACGCTCGACGCGATCGAGGACAAGCTCAACGTCCCGAAGCAGCTCGGCATCGCCGCCGCGAAGGTGAAGCGTGGTGTGAGCGAGAAGCGTCCCCCGTACCTGGTCGGGCTCGCAGCGGGCGCGGTGGTCGTCGGGGGTATCGTCGTGACGGTGCTCCGACGGCGGTAGATCCGAAGGGGTCGGCCGCGGTCACAGGGGTGCTCGCCGGTGTCGGGGACCGGCGGACCACGTTCTGCAACTGATGGGACCACGGACCAGATGAGCTCCACCGAGCCGACGACACCAGCACACGAGACCGCACCGCACGAGACCGCACCGGACTCGGGCATCGACCCCAACCTGATGACGGCGTACGCGCTGTGGGCCGTGTTCCGCCGGCCGACCGGTCACGTCGACCCCGTCGGCGCCGACGGGGTGTCCGAGCTGGACGCCGTGGTGGCCGCCGGTGCCGAGCGAGGCGTCACGATCCGCGGTTTCTACGACGTCTCCGGCTTCCGCGCCGATGCGGACGTCATGATCTGGCTGCACGGCGACGACGCGCAGGCAATCCAGGCGGTGCTGCGTCAGGTCCGCCGCACCGCGGTGTTCCAGGACGCCGAGCCGGTGTGGCACGCGATGGCCATGCACCGCGAGGCCGAGTTCAACAAGCGGCACACGCCGGCGTTCCTGCGCGGCAAGGACCCCGAGGCCTGGATCACGGTCTACCCGTTCGTCCGGTCCTACGAGTGGTACCTGCTGCCCGAGGACGAGCGCTCGAAGATGCTCCGCGACCACGGTGTCGCCGGTGCCAAGTACCGTCGGGTCCTGACGAACACCATCGCGTCCTTCGCCCTCGGCGACTACGAGTGGATCTTGCCGCTCGAGAGCCCCGACCTGGTGGACCTCGTCGACCTGATGCGTGACCTCCGCTACACCGAGGCCCGCATGCACGTCCGCGAAGAAGTGCCCTTCTACACCGGTCGTCGCGTGACGACCGCCGAACTCCCGGAGATCCTGTCGTGACCGACACCAGCCTGATCACCAACGGACAGCCCGTCCTGGCAGCCACCCCCGCGGCGGCGTCCGGCCCCGAGCACGTCGAGACCCCGACCGCGTACGACGCGATCCTGCTGGCCGGCTTCGGCGGCCCCGAGGGTCAGGACGACGTCATCCCGTTCCTGCGCAACGTCACCCGTGGCCGCGGGATCCCGGACGAGCGACTCGAAGAAGTCGCGCACCACTACCGGCACTTCGGCGGGGTCAGCCCGATCAACGCGCAGAACCGCGCGCTCAAGGCCGCACTCGAGGCCGAACTGGCCGCGCGCGGCATCGACCTGCCGGTGCTGTGGGGCAACCGCAACTGGGCTCCCTACCTGGAAGACGCCTTCACCGAGGCCGGGCAGAAGGGCTACACCAAGCTCATCGCCATCGCCACCAGCGCCTACTCGTCGTTCTCGAGCTGCCGCCAGTACCGCGAGGACTACGCCCGCGTGCTCGACGCCACCGGGCTGATCGACACCATCCAGATCGACAAGGTCCGGCAGTTCTTCGACCACCCCGGCTTCGTCCGGCCCTTCGTCGACGGCGTGCGTGACGGCATGGCCCGCGCGATCGCCGAGAACGACGGGCTCGACGTCGCGACCGAGCTGCGCATCCTGTTCTCCACGCACTCCATCCCCTCGTCCGACGCTGCCAAGTCCGGCCCGGACTTCCGCGGGTTCGGCGACGGTGGTGCCTATGCAGCCCAACACCAGGCGGTGGCGCAGGTGGTGCTGGACCAGGCCTGGTCCGAGCTCGTCGAGCAGCCCGAGCACGCGCACCTGCGGGGCACGACCAAGCCCGCGTGGAAGCTCGTCTACCAGTCGCGGTCGGGCCCCCCGACGCAGCCCTGGCTCGAGCCCGACATCAACGACCACCTCAACGACGACGTCAAGGGCGGCCCGACCCGCGCCGTGCTCATCGTGCCGCTCGGCTTCGTGAGCGACCACATGGAGGTCATGTGGGACCTCGACGAAGAAGCCACCGAGACCGCTGGTGAACTCGGGCTGTGGTCGCTGCGCACCCAGACGCCCGGTGTCGACCCGGCGTACGTGTCCGGGCTCGTGGACCTGGTGCTCGAGCGGGTGAACGGTCTGTCCAAGGCCGAGCGTCCGCACCTGACCGACATCGGGCCCTGGTACGACGTCTGCCGTCCCGGGTGCTGCGAGAACGAGCGCGCCGGCTTCAAGCCGGCCGCCGCCGGCGTCGCCCCGTGACCGCGGCCGCCCACCAGAGCGACCCCGTCCGTCCCATCCGCCTCGGCACCCGTGCCAGCCGCCTGGCGGTCGCCCAGTCCCAGGACGTGGCCGACCGCCTGGCCAAGGCAGCCGGGCGCCCAGTCGAGCTCGTCACGGTGACCAGCGAGGGCGACACCAACCGCGCCAGTCTCGCCAGCCTGGGCGGGACGGGCGTGTTCGCGTCCGCCCTGCGTGAAGCACTGGTCGCGGGCGATGTCGACGTCCTGGTGCACTCGCTGAAGGACCTGCCGACGGCGCCGTACCCGGGGCTGACCATCGCCGCCGTCCCCAAGCGCGCCGATGCCCGCGACGTCCTGGTCGCCCGGAACGCCGCGACGATCGACACGCTGCCCGAGCACGCCAAGGTCGGCACGGGGTCGCCCCGTCGTGCCGCGCAGCTCAAGGCGAAGCGTCCCGACCTCGACGTGGTGGACATCCGCGGCAACATCGACACCCGGCTGGCTCGGGTGCACGACGACCTGGACGCCGTGGTGCTCGCCGCCGCCGGGCTGAGCCGCATCGACCGCCTGTCCGAGGCGACCGAGCTGCTCGACCTGGGCTTCTGGCCGAGTGCCCCGGGGCAGGGCGCGCTCGCGATCGAGACCCGTGCGGACGAGTCCGACCGGAACCTGGTGGCGGCGCTCCGCAAGATCGAGCACGCGCCCACGCGGCTGACCGTGTCGGCCGAGCGGCAGGTGCTCGCGAAGCTCGAAGCCGGGTGCTCGGCCCCGATCGGCGCGACGGCCATCGTCGACGCCGAGATGCTGCTGGTCTCGGCGACGGTGTACCGTCCCGACGGCTCCGAGTACCGCACGGCGTCGCACGCCGCGGTGCTCGACGGCTCGCCGGCAGACCGTCTGGCCGAGGCGCTCGAGGTCGGCACCCGTGTCGCCGCCGAACTGCTCGAGAACGGCGCCGGTGACCTCGCCGACCTCGCCGACTCCACGAAGTAGGTCGACACGGACACGCACCCGCCCGTCGTCGTCATCCCGCGGGATGGCGACTGGGGCGAGCGCGTCGCCGGGGCCGCCCGTGCGCGGGGCCTCGACCCCCGGATCGTCCCGCTCATCCGGACCGAGCCGCCGCTGGACGACGCGCCGCTCGTCCGTGCACTGGCACGGCTGGATGCGGACGGATCAGCCGCCGGGGGCGGGTACGCCTGGCTGGTGGTGACCAGCGCGACGGCCGTGACGGTCCTGGCCGGACGCACCCCGAGCCTCCCGTCCGACCTGCGGGTGGCGGCGGTCGGCGACGCGACTGCGCGAGCCGCACGTGCTGTCGGCTGGCGGGTCGACCTGGTACCGGACGACACGTCGGCGGCCGGGCTGGTGCACGCATTGCCGGACACCGACGGCGCCGTCCTGTTCCCCCGCTCCGAGATCGCCGCGACGACGCTCGTCGACGGGTTGCGTGCCCGCGGCATCGAGGTCGACGACCCGGTGGCGTACCGTACCGTGGGGACCGGCGACGGTCCGGTCGTCCTCGACGCAGTGCCCCGCGCGGTGCTCGTGACGAGCGGCAGTGTCGCCCGCGAGATCGCCCGCCGGATGGCCCCGCTCGACCCCCGCACGGTCGTGGCGTGCATCGGTCCCGGCACCGCGACCGATGCCCGTGCCGCCGGACTCCCCGTGCACGCGACCGCGGAGTCGCGGTCCGCTGAAGCCCTGCTCGACGCCGTCGTCGAGGCCCTCGACCCATCCACTCCCGATCAGGAAGGCCACCCGTGACTGGACGCTTCCCCCAGGTCCGCCCGCGTCGACTGCGCGCGACCCCCGCCATGCGACGCCTGGTCGCCGAGACCCGCCTGCACCCCGCCGAACTCGTGCTGCCGATGTTCATCCGCGAAGGAGCGACCCAGGCCATCGACATCGCGAGCATGCCCGGTGTGCAGCAGCACTCGCTCGACTCGTTCCGCCGGGCGCTCGTGCAGGCGGCCGAGCAGGGGATCGGGGGCGTGAACCTGTTCGGCGTGCCCGAGCACAAGGACGCGACCGGCTCGGGGGCGACCGACCCGGACGGCATCCTCAACGTCGCGATCGGCGTCGCGCGAGCCGAGGTCGGTGACGCGCTCGTCGTGCAGTCCGACCTGTGCCTCGACGAGTTCACCGACCACGGGCACTGCGGTGTGCTGGCGGCCGACGGCTCGGTCGACAACGACGCGACGCTGCTGCGCTACCGGGACATGGCCGTCGCCCAGGCCGAGGCGGGTGCCGAGCTCGTCTGCCTGAGCGGCATGATGGACGGTCAGATCGCGGCGGCCCGTGACGCGCTCGACACCGCCGGGCACACCGGGACCGCGCTGCTGGCCTACGCGGCGAAGTACGCGTCGGCGTTCTACGGCCCCTTCCGCGAAGCCGTGTCGTCCTCGCTCGTGGGGGACCGGCGGACCTACCAGATCGACGCCGCGAACGGTCGGCAGGGGCTGCGCGAGGTCGCACTCGACGTCGACGAGGGTGCCGACATCGTCATGGTGAAGCCGGCGATGAGCTACCTCGACGTGCTGGCGGAGACCGCTGCCACCTCGCCGGTGCCGGTCTGGGCCTACCAGATCTCGGGCGAGTACGCGATGATCACCGCGGCAGCGCAGAACGGGTGGATCGACCGCGACGCCGCCGCGATGGAGTCGCTCGTCGGCATCAAGCGCGCCGGAGCCGATGCGATCCTGACGTACTTCGCCGTGGACATCGCACGCAGACTGAACCAGGAAGCCGGCCTGCGCACCGCCGGCACCACCGCTGCCGTCGCCGGCATCGCCTCGACTGGGAAGGCCCCCGAATGACCACGACAGCGACCACCAACGACCAGCTGTTCGGGCGCGCGAAGAACAGCATCCCGGGGGGCGTGAACTCCCCGGTGCGCGCGTACGGCTCGGTCGGCGGGACCCCGCGCTTCCTGGTGTCGGCGAAGGGCCCCTACGTCACCGATGCCGAAGGGCGCGAGTACGTCGACCTGGTCGCGTCGTGGGGGCCCGCGATCCTCGGGCACGCGCACCCCGAGACGGTCCAGGCTGTCCAGCAGGCCGCAGCGCGGGGACTGTCCTTCGGGGCATCGACCCCCGGCGAGACCGAGCTCGCCGAACTCGTCAAGCAGCGGGTGTCCGTCGACGGTGACGGGCCGATCGAGAAGATCCGCATGGTGTCCACCGGCACCGAGGCCACCATGACCGCGATCCGCCTGGCGCGCGGCTACACCGGCCGCGACCTGCTCGTGAAGTTCGCCGGCCACTACCACGGCCACTCCGACTCCCTGTTGGCCGAGGCCGGCTCGGGGGTCGCGACCCTGGCGATGCCGGGCAGTGCGGGCATCACCGCCGAGACCGCCGCGCAGACCCTGGTGCTGCCGTACAACGACCTCGATGCCGTCCGCGCCGCGTTCGACACCCACTCCGAGCGCATCGCTGCCGTCATCGTCGAGGCCGCCGCCGCGAACATGGGCGTGCTGGCACCGGACCGCGGGTTCAACCGCGCGCTGGCGCAGATCACGCAGTCGCACGGCGCGCTGCTCATCGTCGACGAGGTCCTGACCGGGTTCCGGGTCGGGTCCGCCGGCTGGTGGGGGCTCGAGGCCTCGCGCACCGTGCCGGACGGGGCCGGGTGGAAGCCCGACCTGATCACGTTCGGCAAGGTCATCGGCGGGGGCATGCCGCTCGCCGCGCTCGGCGGCAGGCGCGAGGTGATGGACTTCCTGGCACCGCTCGGTCCCGTCTACCAGGCGGGCACGCTCTCCGGCAACCCGCTGGCGGTCGCCGCGGGCATCGCGACCCTGCGGGCAGCGACCCCGGCCGTGTACGAGTCGCTGAACCGCACGGCGTCGGTGATCTCGACCGCGACCAGCGAGGCGCTGAGCGCAGCGGGTGTGGCCCACACCGTGCAGCGTGCCGGCAACCTGTTCTCGTTCGCCTTCACCGAGACGGCGCCGCGCAACTACGACGACGTCCGCGCGCAGGACACCTGGCGGTACCCGCCGTTCTTCCACGCGATGCTCGACGCCGGCGTGACCCTGCCGCCGAGCGTGTTCGAGGCGTGGTTCGTCACGGCTGCCCACGACGAGCGTGCCGTCGACCGGGTGCTGCAGGCGCTGCCGGCAGCGGCGCGCGCCGCTGCGAGCGCGCGGCCCTAGCCGCGGTCCACATCGGACGGGAGGCCCGTGGCGACGCCGCCACGGGCCTCCCGTCCGATGCGGGTCCGGGTCCAGCGGCCGGGCCGACGTCGCTCAGAGCGGCCAGGTCAGCCAGAGGAACACGATCGCGACGGGCTGCAGCGCGACGAAGACGCCGCACGTGACGACGAACCGCCTGCGGGTGCCGGTGAACGTCGACGACCCGAGCGCCGGCGCCGCGGGCAGCAGCAGCCGGAACAGGCTCTGCTGCGGCAGGAACACCGCGACCACGTACAGCCCGTACGACAGCACCGCGGCCCGCAGGGGGAGTGCGGCGCCCCGTGAGCGTCGGACCGCCACGACGGTGACGGTGCCGAGTGCGACCGCGACCACGGCGACACCGAGCACTCCACCGAGCGACCAGCCGAGCAGGAACGACGGGGTCAGCGGGACGAACTCGACCACCCCGATGATGTCCCGCCACCAGGCGAGCTCGGTCAGGACGTACGCGTCCGGGGTCCCGGTGACCGCCGACACCACGACGGGCCAGGCCAGGCCGGCAGCGGCGGTGACCAGGCCCGCTCCGACCAGGGCCACCCATCGTGTCCACGGCATCCGGCGGCGACGCAGGACGGCGTCGACGAAGACCGCGCCGAGCGCGGCGGGGATGAAGAGCGCACCGGGGCGCACCGCCGCAGCCGCGACCGCGAGGGGCACCAGGGTGAGCCACCGTCCGCGCACCAGCAGGGCGAGGGCGGTGAACGACAGCGCCAGGAACAGCGTCTCGGCGTAGGTGACGTGGAAGACGATCGCCAGGGGGTTGCACGCGAAGAGCATTCCGGCACGGACGGCCCGGTCGACGCCGAACTGGTGCACGACCACGGCGTAGAGCGCGACCACCGCGGCGGCACCGGCGATGATGCTGACCAACGCGCCCGCGGCGGGGAAGTCCAGCCCCGTCCAGTCCATCACCCAGCGTGTGACGGCCGGGTAACCGGGCAGGAACGCCCACTCGTTCTGCTGGACCAGCCCGTCAGTGGTGCGTGGCAGCGTGCTCGGGTACCCCGTCGTCGCGATGACCTGGTACGCGTGGCCGTCCCACCACTGCAGGAAGCCCCCGAACGAACGGCTGGCGTCGTAGTTGGTCCAGGGCCACCACCCGGTCCGCGCGAGCACGTGTCCCACCGCCAGCAGGCTCACGGTCACCAGCCGCGCGAGAGCGTACCCGGCGAGCACGACCGCGACGGCACGGGTGTGGACCGAGATCGACCGGGTGGGTGCCGGGAGCGCTGCGGGCCGGTGCGCGGTGGTGGTGGACTGGGTGTCGGCGATCGTCACGCATGCAGAATACGAGACGTCGCATTCCAGTCACGTGGCACCTGGGTACCGCCCGCGTCACGCTCCCGTGCCGACCGGACGCGCGACGGTCGGCATCACACGGCGTGCGTGGACCGACGGGCGTGCCAGCGACCCTCGGTGCGGACGACCGCCAGCGGGAAGTCGAAGGCGTGCGACACCGCGGACGACGTGATCACCTGGTCGGCCGTTCCCCGGGCAACCACCGCGCCGTCCCGCAGCAGCATCGCGTGCGACGTCGAGGTGGGCAGGTCCTCGAGGTGGTGCGTCACCATCACGCTGCCCAGGTCGGGGTGCCGGTGCCGCAGGGCGTCCACGGTGTCGAGCAGGTGCTCGCGGGCCGCGACGTCGAGCCCGGTCGCCGGCTCGTCGAGCAGCAGCAGGCGGGGGTCGGCCATCAGCGCCCGGGCGATCAGGGCCCGGCCGCGCTCGCCCTGCGACAGCACCGGCCACCGGGCGTCCCGACGCGCGGTGAGCCCGACGTCGGCGATGTGCTGCTCGGCCCGGGCCAGGTCGTCGGCGCTCGGCTCCCACCGTGGCATCAGGTCGGTCGTCCCGGTCCGGCCGGTCAGCACGGTCTCGTGCACGGTCAGCGGGGACAGCATCCGGTGTCGCGGGTCGACGTGGCCGATGTGTTCGCGGAGCGATCGCACGTCGACGCGGCCGAGCCGGTGTCCGAGCAGCTCGACGGTGCCGGCCGACGGGTGCCCGGTCGCGCCGAGCACGGCGAGCAGGGTCGACTTGCCCGCGCCGTTCGGTCCCAGCAGCGCCCAGTGCTCGCCGGCGCGGACCGTCAGGTCGACGTCGTGCAGCAGGTCGCGACCCGAGCGGGTGACGCGGACGCCGGTGGCATGGACGAGGACGTCGGTCATCGCTCCATCGTGCCGTACCGCGCGCGGACCTCGGCGACGTGCGCGTCGATGTGCCGGCCGTACGCGTGCATGGCCTCGGTCGCGAGCCCGGGGTCGCGTGCCCGGACGGCGTCCGCCGCCATCGCGAGGAAGTCGTCGAGCTCCCACTGCCGGAAGGGCGTCTGGCGCTCCATGATGTACGCGGTCCGGTCCATCGCGATCCGGCCCGAGTCGCGCAGGAACGAGTTCCGCAGGCCGTCGATGCACGAGCGCGCGAACGACAGCAGCGCGACGACGTACCCGTAGTCCCGGGCGCGACCGAGCTGCCCGATCCGCCGCAGCGAGGCCAGGACCACCTCGGCGTCCGCGTCGGACAGGTCGGTGACGCGCTGCCGGAACGCGGCCTCGAACATGCCCGTCGCCAGCTGCACCGAGTCCGACCAGTCGCGCAGGTCCGGCGTGTGCACGACGACGGCGTCATCGGTGCCCGGGACGGCACGGACCAGGCGCGTCAGCTCGAGTCGCCGGAGCATCGGGACGAGCCGGGCGACGGGCACGCGGAACTGCCGGGCGAGGCGCGCCGTCGTGACGACCTCACCGGGCGCCCACGTGCCGTCGCGGACTGCGCCGAGCAGGTCGAACCAGGCGGGGTCCGGTTCGTCGTCGACCAGGATCGTCGCGTCCGTCGCTGGTGCGGGCGCTCGGAGCGCATCGGGATCGTTCATCCCCCTGGCGACCGCGACGTCCCGCAGGTGCTCGGGCCAGATCCGCGCCAGCACGTGGACGGCCTGCTGGGCGCTGACGGGGTCGCCGAGCTGCACCGCCTGTGCCGAGGCGGCGAGCCAGCGGTCGATCCCGGCCACGCGCCACCGGGGCGACGGCTCGAGGCCGTACCGGTACTGCTCCAACACGCGGTGCAGCAGCCGTCCGACGAAGTGGTTCGGGGTCTCGTCCGCCCAGAACGCGACGGTCGCGAGCATCGACGTGTCCAGGGCGTCCGAGCGCAGCCGGGCGTCGCGTCCGGCTGCGGCGACGAGTTCGCCGTGGCGCGCGACCTGCTCGTCGGTCATCTCCGGGACGGTGGCCCGGACGGCGATCTCGAGCAGGTCGAGGACCGCCCAGCTGCCCTCGGCCCACCGCTCGGGTGCGAGGGACTCGATGCGCACGGTCGTCGCACCCGTCCGCCGTGCCAGGCCGAGGTAGGTCAGTCGGTAGAGGGCACCGCGCAGCTCGGTGGGGCTGGCGCCGAAGCGGTGCCCGAGCTCGAGTTCGTCGTGGTCCTGCGCGCGCGCCAGGGTGCCGTCACGGATCGCGGCGAGCATCCGGCGGTACGCCTGCTCGTACGGCTGGGGCTCCGCGTCCTCGCCGACGGGCAGCATGGTCAGGCGCGCGCGGCGCGGACCGACTCGATGTGCTGCTCGAAGTTGCGGGTCAGGGCGCGACCAGCCTCGGCGGCGGTCTCGCCGTCGCGCTCCGGCAGGGCCTCGCGGAGGATCGAGAAGAACGCCTCGGAGCCGTACTGCTCGAACGCCGGGGTCGGGTTGAGCGTGAAGCGCACCCGTTCGAGGGCACCCTGCGCGGCGGTCTGCACGAGCGGGTTGCCCGAGTGCGCGATCGCGAACTCGACGATGTCGGTGACAGCGCCGCTGAAGCCGTTGTCGCGGACCTTGCGCAGGCCGTCGGCGCGGTCGAGCAGCTGCTCCATCCGGTCCGCCGTCGCGTCGTCGTACTCCGGCACGCCCCACCGCAGGCTGAGTTCGAAGAACCCGACCATCGCGCGGGTCGCGGTCACCCAGTCGTCCAGGGTGGGCGTCGCCACGCGGGTGTAGCGGTTCGCCTCCATCTCGACCAGGCCGATGTCGACGAGCTTCGCGATGGCCTCGCGGATCGGGGTCCGACTGACGCCCAGCCACTGCACCAGTTCGTCGTCGTTCAGGCGCTCGCCGTGCTGCAGGGTGCCGTCGCGCAGGGCGGCGAGCATCTTCTCGTACACGACGTCACGCAGGAGCTTGCGCGGTGAGGTCTCGATCGAGGACTTGGGTACCGGCATCACGAACTCCACTCAGCAACGGGTGTCTGACATGCCGATCCTAACGTGTTGATGTGCAAACGCTTGCTATGTCCAGCGGGACGCCGGTCACCGGCGGACGTCGACGATCGTGCGGCCGTGCACCCGACCAGCGACGACCTCGGGGCCGACGTCGATCGCCTCGGACAGGCCGACCGTCCGGGTCACCCCGGCCAGCAGCACCGGATCGAGTTCGTCTGCGAGCACCTCCCACGCCTGACGGCGCAGCGCCGCGGGTGCATCGACCGAGTTGATGCCGAGCAGGGACACCCCACGCAGGATGAAGGGCAGCACGGTGGTGTGCAGCTCGGCGTCCTGCGCCAGGCCGCACGCCGTCACCGCGCCGCCCCACCGCGTCGACGCGAGCAGGTTCGCGAGCGTCGCACCCCCGACGCTGTCCACCGCGCCGGCCCAGACGGCCTTCTGCATCGGCCGGCCGCGGTCCCCGAGCGTCGCGCGGTCGACGACGTCGGCCGCGCCGAGCGCGCGGAGCGCATCCGCGTTCCCCGTGCGACCCGTCGACGCGGTCACCCGGTACCCCCGCCCCGCCAGCAGCGGGATCGCGACCGAGCCGACCCCGCCAGAGGCCCCGGTCACCAGGACGGGACCGTCCGCCGGGTCCACGAACCGGGCCAGCGCGACGACACTGAGCGCCGCGGTGAACCCGGCGGTGCCGACGGCCGCGACGAAGTCCTCGGCGACCTCGTCGGGCAGGACGACGAGCGATGCCGACGGCACCAGGGCGTGTACGGCCCAGCCGCCGTGCCGGTTCTCGCCCGCACCGGCACCGTTCAGCACCACCCGGTCGCCGATCCGCACGTCGTGGACCCCCGGGCCGAGTGCGGCGACCGTGCCGACGACGTCGATGCCCGGCACGAGCGGGTCGATCCGCGCCACGCCGGGGTCCCGCGCCAGGGCGAGCCCGTCCTTGTAGTTGACGCTCGAGAACGCGACGTCGACCAGGGCCTCGCCCTCACCCGGGTCGGGGACGTCGACGTCGGTGACGACGGGGGCGGTGGAACTGGAGACGAGGACGGCGCGGGTCACGCGCCGAACGCTACCCCGGGCCTCCAGGCCGCGACCGGACGCACCGGCGGGGCGGGCGCGACCGGTCAGCCGAACAGGATCGCGGCCTCGTCGTACCGCGACTGCGGCACCGTCTTCAGCTCGCCCAGCGCGTCCTCGAACGACACGTGCACGATCTCGGTCCCGCGCAACGCGACCATGCGGCCCCACCGTTCCTCGACCACGGAGTCGACCGCGGCCAGCCCGAGCCGGGTGGAGAGCACCCGGTCGAACGCGGTGGGCGTGCCGCCGCGCTGGATGTGCCCGAGGGTGGTTGCTCGGGTCTCGATCCCGGTCATCTCCTCGATCAGCGGCGCCAGGCGCTCGCCGATGCCGCCCAGGCGCGGGCGCCCGAAGGCGTCGAGTCCGCGCTCGGTGTGCGCGTTGTCCTCGTGGTCGGGGACGAAGCCCTCGGCCACGACGACGAGCGGGGCGCGTCCGCGGTCGTAGGCGGACTGCACCCACGCGGCGATCTGCGCCATGCTCGTCTTCTGCTCGGGGATCAGGATCGCGTGCGCCCCCGCGGCCATGCCGCTCTGCAGGGCGATCCACCCGACGTGCCGGCCCATCACCTCGGCGACCATGCAGCGCGAGTGCGACTCACCGGTCGTGCGCAGGCGGTCCATCGCCTCGGTCGCGATCTCGACGGCGGTGTCGAACCCGAACGTGTAGTCGGTCGCGCCGAGGTCGTTGTCGACGGTCTTCGGGACGCCGACGATCTTCAGCCCGGCGTCGGTCAGGCGCTTCGCCGCGGCCAGGGTGCCCTCGCCGCCGATCGCGATGATGGCGTCGATGCCGTGGCGTTCGAGCACCCGCTGGATGTTCTCGACGCCGCCCTTCTCGCCCTCGAAGGGGTTGGTGCGGCTGGTGCCGAGGATCGTGCCGCCCTGCTTGGCGATGCCCTGGATGTCCTTGCGGCCGAGCGGGACGATGTCGCCCTCGACCACGCCACGCCAGCCGTCACGGAACCCGACGAACTCGTAGCCGTGGATCGCGATGCCCTTGAGGACCGCAGCCCGGATCACCGCGTTGAGCCCGGGGCAGTCGCCGCCGGACGTGAGGATGCCGATACGCATGGGTAACTCCGTTGTCGGGTGAGGTGGGACAGGTCCATCTTGGCCGACGGTGGTTTCGCTTACCATCCCTGTCATGCCCCAGGTCCGTCTCGCCCCGCGTCCGTCGGGGGACACCCGGCTCGACACGGTGTACCGACCTGGAGGCCCGGTGGACGTGGCAGCGACCCTGCGGCCCCTGCAGCGCGGCTCCGGCGACCCGGCCTTCCGCGTGGTCGGCTCCGACGTGTGGCTCGCCCTCCGCACGCCGCAGGGTCCCGCGTCGGTCGCGGTCCGGCCCGCCGGGGACACGATCGCGATCTCCGCGTGGGGAGACGGCGCCGCGTGGGCGATCGAGCACGGGCCGGACCTGGTCGGCCGCGGCGACGACTGGTCCGACCTCGACGTGTCGGGGAACGGGTTCCTTGCCGACGCCCGGCACCGGCAGCCCGGACTCCGGCTGTGCCGCACGAACACCGTCGTCGCGATGCTCGTGCCGGCCGTCCTGGAGCAGAAGGTCACATCGCGCCAGGCCTGGGGCGCGTGGCGGTACCTGCTGCGGCGGTACGGCACGCCCGCGCCCGGCCCTGCGCCGGTCGGCATGATCGTGCCGCCCGCCGCCGACGAGTGGGCGCGGATCCCGAGCTGGGAATGGCACCGTGCGGGCATCGAACCCGGGCGTTCCGCGACGGTGATGCGGGCGGTGAAGGTCGCGCCCGCGCTCGAACGGACGCTGACGCTCGGCCGCGGCGGGTCGGTCGTCGCTGCACGGCTGCAGTCGATCCCGGGCATCGGCCGGTGGACCGCTGCCGAGACCACGCAGCGCGCGCACGGCGACCCGGACTCGCCGAGCGTCGGGGACTTCCACGTGCCAGCGCTGGTCGGGTGGGCGCTGACGGGTGGGCCGGTCGACGACGACGGCATGCTCGAGCTGCTCGAGCCGTGGCGCGGGCACCGCGAGCGTGTCGTGCGGCTGATCAGCGGGAGCGGCTTCCGCAAGCCCGCGTTCGGCCCGCGCATGACGATCCAGGACCACCGTCACCACTGAACAAAAGGCTGCACAAGGGTACAGGAAAGGTCGGCCGAGTTGCCGACTGCAACCTCCTCGCCGAAGTCGGTACCGTCGGGATGGGGGCGAAGGGGTCGTCCCCCGAGAGGGGAAACGTGGACACATCACGTCGAGAGGACGGCCCGACCAGGCGCCAGATCCTCGCCTATGCCGGGATTGCGGCGGGTGCAACGGCGCTCGGCGGTCTCGGGTTCGGAGCGACGCCGGCATTCGCCGCGGTCGCCTGGCGGTACCCGTTCCGTGAGCGGCACACGATCTCGTCGGCGTTCGGTCCGCGTCAGTCGCCCGGGGACATCGGGAGTACCAACCACCAGGGGTTGGACTTCGCCGCGGGCACCGGAACGCAGATCTACGCGGTCGCGTCCGGAACGGTCGTCGAGACCAGCACGAACACCGGGTACGGCAACCTGACGCGCATCGATCACGGCGACGGGTACGTGAGCTGGTACGGACACCAGAGTGCCTTCCAGGTGTCCACCGGGGCGAAGGTCTCTGCAGGACAGAAGATCGGCCTCGTCGGGAGCACGGGGGTGTCCACCGGTGCGCACCTGCACCTCGGCATCACGAAGGACGGATCGTTCATCGACCCGGCACCGCTGATCGAGGATGCGCCGCTCGCCAACGACACGTCGTCGCCGCCGCAGCAGCTCGATGACGAGCTGATCATCATCAAGTCGAGCGGGCGCGGGGCGGCTGTGGTGGGCCCCGGTTACTTCAACGCCCTGCCGACCGCCGAGTTCCAGGCGTGCGCCGTGGCGCTGCTCGGCGACCCGCTCATCGGCAACGACCGCGAGTTCGACGTGTGGAAGTCGATCGCCATCGGCGGCACCAAGGCCTGACGGCCGATCCCATCAACGCAGCAAGGAGAACATCATGAAGCTCATCCAGTCCACCAACCGTGGCATCGCCGTCGTCGGAGCAGGGTACTTCCGCGGCCTCAAGAACCAGGAAGAACTGCAGGTCGCGATCAAGGCGTGGGGGCAGCCGGTCACGGGCAACGACCGCGAGTTCGATGTGTGGAAGGCCATCGCCCTGCAGGGCACCACAGCCTGAGAGGCTCGCATCGCACCCGCGTGAGGACATCGCGCCCCGTACTGCCGGGGCGCGATGTCCGCAGCAGGGTGCGAAACGGACGTCCGCGGCGGGACCTGCGCGGCGCGCATGGGCGGGGCTTGTCAGAGACCCGGGTCGGTGGGGCCGAGCGCGTCCTGCATCCGTGCACTGACGGACCGCAGCGTGTCCGCGTCACCGGCCACGGGCCTCCAGAACAGGTGCTCGAGTGCCGCGGTGTGCGCGCGGATGCCGGCGAGCACCGCGCGGCGGCCGTCCGCGGTCATCACGACCCAGCTGCCTCGGCCGTCGGTGGGGCAGTCCGCGCGCTCGACCAGTCCGCGCGAGACCATGCGTGTGACCTGGTGGCTGACGCGGGACTTCTCCCAGCCGATGCCCGCCGCGACGTCGCGGACCCGCAGCCGGTGGTCGGGCTGTCGGTGCAGACCGATCAGGATCTCGAACTCCGGGATCGAGATGCCGGCACCCTGCTGCACGGCGTGGTCGAGCGCCCGGTCCAACCGGCGCCACACGTCGTGGTACGCGTCCCACGTCGCCCAGTCGTGACGGTCGGCCCCCTGCTTCGGCATCCCCTCAGCGTATCCATGCGGACCGCAGGCGGCGCGACGCTGGCACATCACTGACACTTGGCGAGCACTCGGCGCGCTCCGAGGTGGCGTCGGCGCCCCCGCCTACGATCGGAGCATGCCGACCGCCCGCCTGAAGGACTGCACCGACGACGCCACCGCACTCGTGCGACGGTGGCTCGCGGCATCGGCGGACGTCAAGCCCGACCCCGGTGCAGCCCGTCTGGCCGAGGTGCTGCAGGACGACCAGGGACTCGACTTCACGCTCGGGTTCATCGACCGCGTGATCCGTCCCGACGACCCCCGCGTGGCGGCACGGCACCTCGAACAGCTCAGCCAGGGCGTGCCCGACGCGCTCGCCTGGTACCTGCGCGGCGCGGTGTCCTTCGGTGGTGGTTTCGCGACGATGGCGCCGTGGGCCGTCATCCCGACCGCGCGCCGGATCCTGCGCCGGATGACCGGTCACCTGGTCGTCGACGCCGCGCCCGCCAAGCTCGGACCGGCGCTCGCCAAGCTCCGCAGCGACGGCACCGAACTCGACGTCTCGCTGCTGGGCGGGCCGGTGCTCGGCAGCGCCGACAGCGACCGTCGGCTGCAGGGCGTGCAGGACCTGCTCGCGCGGGACGACGTCGACCGCGTGTCGGTGTCCATCGGATCCGTCGTGCCGCAGCCCGCGCCGTGGGCGTTCGACCAGACCGTGGCGCGCGCCGTCGACCGGCTGGTGCCCCTGTACCGCCTGGCCGCAGCGCGTCCCGAGCCCGCGACGATCACCCTCGACGTCGACGAGCACGGTGACACGGACCTGGCGGTCGCCGTGTTCCGCGCCGTGCTCGAGCGTCCCGAGTTCCACGCACTGCACGCCGGCATCACGCTGCAGGCGTACCTGCCCGACAGTGCCGCAGCACTCGAGACCCTGACGCAGTGGGCGCTCACGCGACGTGCTCGTGGCGGTGCACCGATCACCGTGCGGCTCGTCAAGGGCGCGCACCTGGCGACCGAACACGTCGATGCGATCCTGCACGACTGGCCCCTGGCCACCTGGGGCAGCAAGCGCGAGACCGACATGGCGTACCTGCGGATGCTCGACGCGGCGCTGACGCCAGAGCGCACCGACGCCGTCCGCATCGGGGTCGCGGGGCACAACCTGTTCGACCTGGCCACCGCGTGGGCGCTCGCACAGCGCCGGGGTGTCACCGACGCAGTGCACGTCGCGATGCTGCTCGGCATGACGGCCACGCACGCCGACGCCGTCCGCGCCGACGTCGGACGGGTCGTGCTCTCGACCCCCGTCGTGCACCCGGACGACTTCCGGTCCGCGATCGGGTACCTGGCGCGGCGGCTCCAGGAGCACGCCAGCGCCGACGGGTTCATGTCCTCCGCCTTCGCGATCGGCGACGACCCCGCCGCCTTCGACCGCGAGCACGCCCGCTGGACGGCTGCCGTCGACGCGCTCGACGCGCCCGTCCCGCCGACCAACCGCACGCAGGACCGCCGGCTGTCCCCGGGCGACCCCATCCCGCGCGACGCCTTCCGCAACGCGCCCGTCACCGACCCGACGGTCCCGGCAAACCGGCAGTGGGCCGCCGACGTCCTGCGGCGGGTGCCCCGGTCGCAGCTCGGCGCGCAGACCATCCGCGGTTCGCGGGTGCTCGACCGCACCAAGCTCGAGCGGATCGTCCGCAGCACCGCCCAGGCCGGTGTCAACTGGGGGCGGCAGGACCCCGTCGACCGCGCCGAGCTGCTCGAGCTGATCGGCCACGAGCTCGAGGGCCGCCGCGCCGACCTGGTCGAGGTCGCCGTCGCCGAGACCGGTCTGACCCTCACCGAGGCCGACGCCGAGGTCAGCCGTGCGGTCGACTTCGCGCACCACTTCGCGGACCGCGCGCGCCACCTGGTGGACGTCACCGGTGCCGCCTTCGTCCCGCCCCGCCTGACCGTGGTGGTCCCGCAGTGGTCCGAGCCCGTCGCCGGTCCGGCCAGTGGCGTGCTGGCGGCGCTCGCCGCGGGCAGCGGGGTGCTGCTCAAGCCCGCTCCCCATGCCAAGCGGTCCGCCGCGGTCGTGGCCGACGTGCTCTGGGACGCCGGAGTCCCGCACTCCCTGCTGCAGCTCGTCGACCTCGACGAGGACGTCCTCGGACGGCAGCTCATCGCGCACGCCGCCGTCGACCGCATCGTGTTCGCCGGTGCTGCCGACACCGCCCGGTCGTTCACGTGGTGGCGCGCCGGGCTGCCCCTGACCGCGGCGACCGGCGGCACGAACGTCGTGGTCGTCACCCCGTCGGCGGACGTCGACCTGGCCGTGCAGGACATTGTGCGGTCGGCCTTCGGTCGGGCAGGGCAGGGAGTCGATGCGGTGTCGCTCGTCGTGCTGGTCGGTTCCCTCGCCGACAGTGAACGCTTCCGTCGCGGACTGGTCGACGCCACCCGCACGATCCGGGTGGCGTGGCCGGACGACCCGACGGCGCAGATGGGTCCACTCGTCGCCGAGCCGACGGGTGCGGTCCTGCAGGCGCTGACGGAGCTCGGACCGGGGGAGTCCTGGTTGGTGCAGCCGGCGCCGCTCGACGACTCCGGACGGCTGTGGTCGCCGGGCATCCGCGACGGTGTCCGGCCGGGCAGCGACGCCCACCAGACCGCGCAGCCGGTGCCCGTGCTCGGCATCATGCGCGCGGAGACCCTCGACGACGCGATCGCGATCCAGAACGGCACCGACCACGGGCTGGTGGCGGGCCTGCACTCGCTCGACGCCGACGAGGTCGGTGAGTGGGTCCAGCGGGTCCAGGCAGGCAGCCTCGTCGTCAACCGCCCCACCACCGGCGCGGTCGTCGGTCGGAACCCGCTCGGCGGGTGGAAGCGCTCCGCCGTCGGCACCGGTACCCGGCCGGGTGGCTCGATGTCCGTCGTCACGCTCGGCCGGTGGCAGCCCACGCCCCGCACGGTCCACAAGAGCATCCAGCTGCACGGATTGTCGAACCGCGTGACTGCCGTGGTCGAGGCAGCGCGCAGTGGCCTGTCGTTCGAGGAGTTCGACCAGGTCCGCGCCGGGGCACTCAGCGACGTGCAGGCCCGGGCGGCCGAGTTCGGGGTCTCACGTGACCCCGCCGGCCTGGTCGTCGAGCGGAACGTGCTGCGGTGGCGTCCCCAGTCGGTGATCGTGCGGCAGGCCGAGGGCGCTTCGAACGGTGACCTGGTCCGGACCCTCGTCGCCGCCACGGCCAGTCGTGCGCACGTGCTGCTGAGCACCGCCCGCCCGCTGCCCGGGCCGCTCACGCAGCTGTTCGCAGCGCGCCGGGCGCCGCTCGACGTCGTCGACCACGTCGTCGAGTCGGACGACGAGTTCCTGCGCCGGGCGGCGTCGGGGGCGGTGTTCCAGGACGACTGGTCGAACCCCGACGACCAGCCCCAGGACGCCATCGACGTCGTGCTCGCCCAGGGACAGGACCGGCCGCGTCACACCGCGTTCGGCGGACCCGGGGCGCGCATCCGTCTGGTCGGCGGTGATCCGCTGGCGCTCGAGGAAGCCCTGGGGGCGAGCATCGACGTCGCGATCCACGCGGCGCCGGTGGTCGAGGCCGGGTTGATCGAGATGCTGGCCTACCTCCGCGAGCAGTCCGTCTCGATCACCGCGCACCGCTTCGGCGAGGTGGACACCGAGTTCAGCGACCTGCGCGTCTGAACCGACCCGCGCGCATCCGGTCGAGCAGGTCGTTCCGCCAGTCGGTCACCCGTTCATTCTCCCAGGAATCCATGAGGATCATGCACTTTCGTGGCCGGATGGCTGACGACCGCACCCTCGTCGCCGACGGCCTGCGCAACGCGCGCGACCTCGGCGGACTGCCACGACGCTCGGGTGGGACGACGCCGCGCGGCCGGTACTTCCGGTCCGAGTCCGTGGACCGGCTCACCGAACGGGGATGGGACGCGGTCCGCGATGCGGGCATCCGCACGGTCGTCGACCTGCGGACGCCCGAGGAGCGCGCGCAGGACACGAACGATCGGCCCGAGTGGCTGACGACGGTGGCGGTCGACCACGACGACCTGCAGGACACCGCGTTCTGGTCCGGCTACTGGTCGAACGGCCTGGTCGGCACGCCCCTGTACTACGGTCCGCACCTGGACCGGAAGCCGGAGCGCACGGCCGCGGCCCTGGCAGCGCTGGCGCGGGCCGCACCGGGAGGTGCGATGTTCCACTGCGCCGGCGGCCGGGACCGTACGGGCATCGTCGCGCTGGTGCTGTTGGCCCTGGCGGACGTCGAGCCGCAGGCGATCGTCGACGACTACCTGCGCACCCTGCAGGTGTCGAACGACCTGTTCGCCGCGATGGGCGTGCAGGGACAGGAAGCCCGCATTCAGGCACTGTGCGCGGAGCACGGCACCACCGTCGCCGACGCGTTCCGCGCCGTCGTCGCCGACTTCGACGCAGACCGGTTCGCCGCCCGGTCCGGTCTCGACGCAGACCACCTGGAGGCTCTGCGCACCTTCCGCGCGCCCGTCACCTGAGCGCGGGGCCGGTTCAGTCCTCGGTGTCGCCGGCCTCTTCGGACTCGACGCCGGTCTCGTCCATGCGATCGCGCAGGTGGTCGGCCATCGACGCGGCGCCCTCGTGTCCGTGGTCGTGGTTGACCTGCTCGATCAGGCCCGACAGCTTCTCGTGGTTGGTGGCGTCGGTGGCACCGTCCATGACGGGCTCGGTCTGTTCCTCGTTGTTGCTCATGCACTGGACGCTACGCGGCGATCCGGAGAGCGCGTCTCGGTCTGGCCGTTTGACGCCCGAAGTGGGGTACGGACCTGTCTGTCCCCCTTAGTGCGGACCGGGTAGTGTCGTCGTCAGCGAGCCACCCCGATCGGCGGGTCCCCTGCCCACCGAGGCTCGCCAGAGCGTCGACGCTCCGGCTCTTGAGCGTCCCCTGTGCTCGAGCCGGAGCGCGACAGCCCCGTCGTCCGGCCGTCGCAGGACCGGCTAGTGTCGACGACCCGTGCCGACCAGCGCGACCTCGGCGATCGTGAACGCCGTCGCGAGCACGACCTGTCGCAGAGCCACCCGGCGCCACGGAGCCGGCGCGACCAGCAGCGGCAGCATCGTCACGGCGTGCGCGGCGTCGATCGCGGCACCGATGGTGTGGGCGTTCCCGGAACCGGCGCGGGCGAGCACCCCGGCCTGCACGACCTGGCGCACGCCGATCACCCGGTGGAAGGTCGCCGTCCGCCGGTCCCGACCCGAGCGGATGAGGTGCAGGGCGCCGAGGACGGCGCGGGCTCCCTCGACGGCGGTCGCGGACGAGTGGCCTTCGTGTGCGCTCATGCCCCCGTTGTACCGGCTCGGCCGGAGAACCAGCAGGGTCCGGGCGCCGTGGGCCTGGTCGGCGGGCAGACTGGGCCGATGGAGACCCGCGACCAGGACGACGTCGAACACGACGACGTCGAACCGGCACCGCCGAGCTGGGTGCTGCGGACGCCGACCCGGCAGCACGAGGTGTGGACGGTGCCGCTGTTCACCGTCGCCCTCGCCGTTGCGGTCGTCATCGTGGGTGTCGTGGTCGGCAGTGCGTTCGGAGCCATCGTCGCCATCGTGACCGGGGGGCCCGTGGCGGTCGGCGCGGTCGTGCTGGCCGTGGCCGGGCGACGGGCGTTCGTCGAGCAGTCCCGCGCGGCGTCGTGGCGCTTCCACCAGGTCGGCGTCCTGATGGCCTTCGGCACGGGGACGCTCGTCGCGCTCGCGGCTCTGACCGTCGGGACGCTCCTCGGGATCTTCCCGGGTGTGCTCGGCGTGAGCATCGTGGCGTTCTCGAACGCCCGGTCCGTCCCGCGCTTCGACCGGCTCGTCGCCGCTGTGACGGCCCTGGTCCTGGCGTTCGGCGCGGCGGTGCTGGTCGTGCTCGGGCTGACGCTCCAGACGATCACTGCTGATCGGTCCGCCGTGTGGGTGGGCGCCGGATGGTTCGTGGCCGTCATCGCCGCGGTCGTGGCGGTCGTGCAGTTCCGCGCTGCAGCCCGGGCACCGCGCGACTGACCATCTGCGAGTCCGGGTTCGGCCTCGGCCGCCGCCCGCGCGACATCCACGGTGTCGTACGACATCGGCGCTGTCGTTCCGGTGGCGGCCCGCGGCCCGCGCGACATCCACGGTGTCGTACGACATCGGCGCTGTCGTTCCGGTGGCGGCCCGCGGCCCGCGCGACATCCACGGTGTCGTACGACATCGATCCTGTCGCACCAGCACCAGCACCAGCACCAGCACCCCGCCGGCGCGTCAGCCCCGACCAGCGCCGAACCGCGTCGTCACACCGGGCGAGTACAGCACCGAGTCCGGCGCGAGCGTCGTCAGCGCGAAGGGCAGCCCCGCCGCACGGACCAGGTCGTCCCGCAGCGACACCACCGAGGCCCGGTGCAGCTCCCACGACGCGTGCTCGTTCGGCCAGAACTGCGTGCGCCCGGCGCGGTGCACGTGCATGCCCCACCGCGCCGTCAGGAACGTCTCGAGCGCCGTCGGCTCCGCGACCTGCGGCTCGACCCGTACGTCGAACGTCGAGCGCACGTGGGTGCCGTGCCGCCGCATCGCGTAGCCGACGCGTCCGTCGCGCTTGCGGGTCTCGGCGTCCGCCCACCAGTACGGCAGGCCGGTGGCCACGCGTGCGCCGAGCGTGGGCAGGAACTTCCCCGCGTCGAGCGACAGGAACGCGACACCCCGCCGGCCCTGGTCGTCCCGCGTGTAGACGCGCACGTTCACCTCGACGAAGTCCCCGATGCTGCCGGTGCGCCCGAGCCGACCGAGCGGCGGGAACCGAGTGTCGGTGAAGTGGAAGCCGATCAGCCCGACCCACGTGGTGACACCGTCGTCGCTGCCGTCGAGTGCCATGGTGTCCGGACGGGTGCCGGCCGGCAGCAGCGGCGCCACGGCCGACACGTCGACCCGCCAGTGCACGAACACCACGTCGAGCCAGTCCTGCGAGATCCACGGACGGCCGGTCAGGGCCGGCGCGGCCGACGACACGGCCTGGAGGCCCGACCCGCCTCCGTCGATCCGGCCGGCGGTCACGAGTCACTCCGTTCGTCGATGTGCCCGGCGACCGGCGCGTCGTCCCATCCCTGCTGCGGGGTGTCGCAGGTCCCGCGGAAGACGTACTGCGACGGCCGTTTCCGTTCGCTCGACGTCCAGTCGATCGCGGGTCGCCGACGCTCTGGTGGCAGGTAGCCGATCCGGTACACGGCCATCAGCTCGAGCTCGGGCGGGACCCGCAGCAGGCCCTCGATCTCGGCCCACGCACCCGGGGTCTCCATCGGGAAGGACACGAACTGGATGCCGAGTCCGAGCTCCGTCGTCGCGAGCCAGACGTTCTCCATCGCCGCGCCCATGCTGAACACCGAGTAGAAGCCCGACAACTCCTCTGCCCGGTACTCGTGACGGTCGAGCATCACGCCCAGCAGCAACGGCGACCCGGCGACCAGCTTCCGGTTCTCCTCGCCCAGGGTCTGCGGCACGCGCAGGGCGTTCATCAGGGTCTGCCCGCGCTTGGTGAACACCTGCTTGGTGAACGGCTTGAGCGGCCCGGGGAGCTTGTCGAACAGCATGCCGTCGCGTCGCTCGTCCATCTCGGCCTGACTGAACCGGAAGTACGGCTTGTAGCGCTGGAAGAACGTGCCCTCGGCCATCGTGCGGGTCATCGAGCGGCCGCTGATCTCGGCGACGCGCTCGATGGTCGGGCGCTCCTCGACCAGGACGAACCGCCACGGCTGGCTGTTGAGCTGTGACGGTGCCCGCCCGGCCAACTCGACCAGCAGCCGCTGGTGCTCCTGGGAGACGGGGTCGGGCAGGAACGGCCCGTTCGTCGTGCGCCGTCGCCGGATGGCCTCGAAGAGCTCCACGTGCGTTCCTTCCTGTCCGGTCAACGCCGCGCGAGCAGCGCCCCCAGGTAGGACGGCGCGGCGGCGATCGCAACGCTCCAGTGTGCTCTCGACCGGGGGTTCGTGCGCGGCGCGACGGCCAGCGGGACCAGAGCGGGGAGCAGGAACAGCGCCGAGCGCGAGTGTGTCCACAGCGGGGTCGTCGCGGCGGCACCCGTCAGGGTCGCCGTCACGACGAACAGGCCGTGGTGCACGACTCGGAGCTTCTTCGTCCGGATGAGCCGGACGGCCACGGCGGTGCCCCACAGGCAGTTCGCGACGTACGCAGCGGTCGCGGCGGTGACCAGTCGGCGGGCGTGACGCGATCCTGTGGGAGCCGAGCCGGGCCTCCTGGACGACACGATCCGAGCCATGGAGCGGACGCTACGCGGTCTCGCGGGAGACCAGGCGGGACAGCACGACGGCGCTGCGGGCGATGACGGGCACAGCGTCGACCTGGGGCATCAGGCGGTCTCGCGGGAGACCAGGCGGGACAGCACGACGGCGCTGCGGGTGTGGTCCACCTGGGGGGCCAACCGGACGCGGTCGAGCGCCTCTTCGAGTGCGGGCAGATCACGCGACCGCATGTGCACGACCGCGTCGGCGCTGCCGGTCACGGTGCCGGCATCCACCACCTCGGGCACGGAGTCCAGCAGCGCACGCAGTTCGTCGGGGGAGACGGTGCCGCGGCAGTACAGCTCGACCCAGGCCTCGGTGCCCCGGTCCTCGACCGCGGGGTCGACCTTGATCGTGAACCCGCGGATCACCCCGTCGGCGACCAGGCGGTCCACCCGGCGCTTGACGGCCGACGCCGAGAGCCCGACGACCGCCCCGATGTCGCCGTAGCCGGCGCGGGCGTTGTCCCGGAGTCGATCCAGGATGCGGTGGTCGAGCGAATCCATCGTTGAGGATCCTACGCGGAGTTCTTGCGAGGTCGCCGTGCTGGACGCACGAAACGTGCGCGCGTTCGCAGCCTGTGTGGGCTCGAGTCTCCCTAGACTGAACCCAGGCGTCGACCTGGTCCGCCTTGGAACACGGTGAGTGAGCCTGCATCTCACCGAGCTCTTCCTCGAGTGGTGGTTCCTGGCAGGCTCGGGCCCGAAGTTCCCCAGGAGGACTCCAGTGTCGAATCCCACAACCGAGACCGTGTCGGTCCCCGCCCGTACCGCGACCAAGCGCACCATCCTCATGTGCAAGCCGGACTTCTACACGGTGAGCTACCGGATCAACCCGTGGATGCACCCCGAGCAGCCCACGGACACGTCCAAGGCGGTGCAGCAGTGGCAATCGCTCGTCGACGTCTACGAGCAGCTCGGCTTCGACATCGCGTACATCGACCCGATCGACGGCCTGCCGGACATGGTCTACGCGGCGAACGGCGGCTTCGTGCTCGACGGTGTCGCGTACGGCGCCAAGTTCCAGTACCCCGAGCGCCAGCCCGAGGGCCCCGCGTACATGGACTGGTTCCGCAGCGCCGGCCTGACCGTCGCCGAGCCGCGTGAGACGAACGAGGGCGAAGGCGACTTCCTGCTCATCGGCAACACGATCTACGCGGGGACCGGCTTCCGATCGGACAGCACCTCGCACGAAGAGCTCGCCGAGGTCTACGGACGCGAGGTCGTCACCCTCAAGCTCATCAACCCGAGCTTCTACCACCTGGACACCGCGATCGCCGTGCTCGACCCGGAGCCGTCCGCGGACGGGACCAGCAACATCGCGTACCTCGAGAGCGCGTTCGACGAGCCGTCGCTGGCGATCCTGCGCGAACGCTTCCCCGACGCGATCATCGCCACCGAGGAAGACGCCGCGATCCTCGGCCTGAACTCGTACTCCGACGGGTACAACGTCGTGATCGCCGCACGCGCCACCACCTTCGCCGACCAGCTGCGTGAGAAGGGCTACAACCCGATCGGCGTCGACCTGTCCGAGCTGCTGCTCGGCGGCGGCGGCGTGAAGTGCTGCACGCTCGACCTGCACCCGGTCGGCACCGGCACCTCTGTGGCGCGGTCCTGATGCGCACCACGGACGTCACCGCGACGGGTCCGGCGACCGCGGCGGCGCTCGCCGTCGAGGACCGCTCCCTCGCCCACAACTACAGCCCACTGCCCGTCGTCATCGCATCCGGCTCGGGTGCGACCGTCACCGACGTCGACGGCAAGCAGTACCTCGACGGGCTCGCGGCGTACTCGGCCGTGAACTTCGGCCACGGCAACCCCCGGCTGCTCGATGCCGCGCGGGCGCAGCTCGACCGCGTCACCCTGACCAGCCGTGCGTTCGTCAGCGACCGGCTCGGCCCGTTCGCGGCGGCGCTCGCCGAGCTCACCGGCACCGACATGGTCCTGCCGATGAACACCGGTGCCGAGGCCGTCGAGTCCGCCATCAAGGTCGCCCGTGCCTGGGGCTACCGGGTCAAGGGCGTGCCCGCCGACCGCGCCACGATCATCGTCGCGAGCGGCAACTTCCACGGCCGCACCACGACGATCATCTCGTTCTCGGACGACCCCGACGCCCGCAACGACTTCGGCCCGTACACGCCGGGGTTCCGCACGGTGCCGTACGGCGACGCGTCGGCGCTGCGCGAGGCGATGGACGACACGGTCGTGGCCGTGCTGCTCGAGCCGATCCAGGGCGAGGGTGGCGTGGTCATCCCACCGGCCGACTACCTGCCGGCCGTGCGTGCGGTCTGCGACGAGTTCGGCGCGCTGTTCATCGCCGACGAGATCCAGTCCGGCCTGGGTCGGACCGGGCACACCCTCGCGGTGTCGCGCGTCGGCGTGCGCCCCGACCTGATCACGCTCGGCAAGGCCCTGGGCGGCGGCATCGTCCCGGTGTCCGCGGTTGTCGGTTCGCGCGAGGTCCTGGGCGTCCTGCGTCCGGGCGAGCACGGGTCGACGTTCGGCGGCAATCCGCTGGCCGCTGCCGTCGGCTCCGAGGTCGTCGCGATGCTGGCCGAGGGCACGTTCCAGCAGCGCGCCCTCGACGGCGAACCGCTGCTGCGCGGGCTGCTCGACGACCTGGTCGGACGCGGTGTCGTGACGCACCGGGTCGCCGGACTGTGGGCGGGCATCGACATCGACCCCGCGATCGGGACCGGCAAGGAGATCGCCAAGGCCATGGCCGCACGCGGGGTCCTGGTCAAGGACACCCACGGGTCGACGATCCGCTTCGCGCCGCCGCTCGTCGTCACCGACGAGCAGATCGCGGACGCGATCGGGGCCCTGCGCGCCGTCCTGCACGACCGCAGCTGACGCGGCGGACCCGCACCGGGCCTCCCGTCCGCGCTCGTCCGCGCCCCGTCCGCGCCCCGTCCGCGCCGTGCGGGACCCCGTCGAGGGAGCAGCAATCGTCGAGTCGGCCCGAACCACCCGACGATTCCTGGTCCCTCGACGGACGCGCGGCAGCTAGACCGCCCAGCGTTCGGCGAGCTGGTCCATCAGGGCGTCGAGCCGCTCGTCGACGACCTGCTCGTCGGGGTGCGCCTCGTACCACGCGATGACCTCGCGCACACCCTGCCGGTACGGCGTGCGGGGCTGGTACCAGGGCACGAGCGAGCGGATCTTGCTGTTGTCGAACACCGAGCTGTTCGCCTTGTCGCCGAGCAGCGCCGCGCCCCACTCCGCGTCCACGGCGGCGATCGCGTCCGCCGGCACGTGCACGATGCGCAGGTCGTCCACGCCGGCCGCCGCCGCGATCTCCGCGGCGATCTGGTTCCACGTCGGGGCCTCGTCGCTCGTGATCGTGAAGGCCTCGCCGATCGCCGACGCGTTGTCGAGCAGCCCGACGAAGCCGACCGCGAAGTCCCGGCTGTGCGTCAGCGTCCACAGCGACGACCCGTCACCCGTGATGATGACGGGCTTGCCGGCCCGCATGCGCGCGACCGCCGTCCACCCGCCCGACAGGGGCAGCTTCGTCTCGTCGTAGGTGTGCGACGGCCGGACGATCGTCACCGGGAAGTCCTGCTCGCGGTACGCCTGCATGAGCAGGTCCTCGCACGCGATCTTGTCGCGGGAGTACTGCCAGAACGGGTTCTTCAGCGGCGTCGACTCGGTGATCGGCAGGTGCGTCGCCGGTGTCTGGTACGCCGAGGCCGAGCTGATGAACACGTACTGCCGGGTCCGGCCGGCGAAGAAGTCGATGTCCGCCTGCACCTGGTCGGGCGTGAACGCGATCCAGTTCACCACCGTGTCGAAGTGGCGGTCGCCGAGTGCGGCCGCCAGGGCGTCACGGTCCGACACGTCGGCCTGGAGGCGCTCCACACCCTGGGGCAGCGGCCTGCCCCCGGTGGTCCCGCGGTTCAGGACCGTGACGTCGATCCCCTGTCGGGTCGCTTCCGCCACACACGCGGCGCTGATGACGCCGCTCCCGCCGATGAACAGGACACTCGCTCCGTTGCTGGTCATGCGTCCACGAAACCACGTGCGGCGTCGGATGCCGCGCAGTTTCGGGGGACTACCGTCACCCCGTGAGTCGCATCGACGCGGCCACGACAGGAGTGACACGCACATGGAGTACCGCTACCTCGGCAACTCGGGCCTCAAGGTCTCCGAGATCACCTACGGCAACTGGCTGACCCACGCCTCCCAGGTCGAGAACGACGCGGCCATCGCCTGCGTCCGGGCAGCGCTCGACGTCGGCATCTCGACGTTCGACACCGCTGACGTCTACGCCAACACCGGCGCCGAGACCGTCCTGGGCGAAGCGCTCAAGGGCGAACGACGCCAGTCGCTCGAGATCGCCACGAAGGTCTTCGGTCCGACCGGACCCAAGGGCCACAACGACGTCGGACTGTCGCGCAAGCACATCCTCGAGTCGATCGACGGGTCGCTCGGCCGCCTGCAGACCGACTACGTCGACCTGTACCAGGCGCACCGTTTCGACCACGAGACGCCACTCGAAGAGACCATGCAGGCCTTCGCTGACATCGTGCGCCAGGGCAAGGTCCTGTACGTCGGTGTCTCGGAGTGGACCGCCGAGCAGCTGCGCGCGGGTGCGGCACTGGCGAAGGAGCTCGGCTTCCAGCTCGTCTCGAACCAGCCGCAGTACTCGGCGCTCTGGCGCGTCATCGAGGCCGAGGTCGTGCCGACGTCGAAGGAACTCGGCATCTCGCAGATCGTCTGGTCGCCCATCGCCCAGGGGGTGCTGACGGGCAAGTACAAGCCGGGTCAGCCGCTGCCCGAGGGGTCGCGCGCCACGGACGACAAGGGCGGCGCGGACATGATCAAGCGGTTCATGCGCGACGAGGTCCTGACGTCGGTGCAGGCGCTCGAGCCGATCGCGAAGGAACTCGACCTGTCGATGGCGCAGCTCGCGGTGGCGTGGGTGCTGCAGAACGAGAACGTCGCGTCGGCGATCATCGGGGCATCGCGTCCGGAGCAGGTGCACGACAACGCCGGCGCCGCAGGTGTGACGATCCCGGCCGAGCTGCTGTCGCGCATCGACGACGCACTCGGTGGTGTCGTGGAGCGCGACCCCGCGAAGACGAACGACAGCAGCCCGAAGACCCGCGAGGCCTGACGGGTTCGGTCGTACAACCGAAAGCACCTCGCGCCGCGCATCGCCGTGGTTCGAGGTGCTTCCGGTTGTTCGGGCGCAAACCGCGCACGCAGAACACCCGAAGCCGCACCACGGAAAAAGGCCCCTCACTTCCGTGAGGGGCCTTTCACCGTGGCTGGACACGGCATCGATCCGTGGACCTTTCGATTTTCAGTCGAACGCTCTACCAACTGAGCTATCCAGCCGTGGCGACCCTGACGGGACTTGAACCCGCGACCTCCGCCGTGACAGGGCGGCACGCTAACCAGCTGCGCTACAGGGCCATGTTGAATTACTGGTGGTGCTGATCATGCTGTGGTGTCGGTCCGTGCTGCTTGCTGTCTCACGTGGAGTGACCCCAACGGGATTCGAACCCGTGCTGCCGCCGTGAAAGGGCGGTGTCCTAGGCCACTAAACGATGGGGCCGCAAGCAGTACATCGCTGCACCGGAGGTCAAGCATACGGAAGCCCCGCGCTGATGACAAATCGGACCCGTCGCGCCCGTGTCGCCCGGCGTGTCGCACCCGGCCGGGGGTGCTCCGCGGGCTTCACTCGCCACGGACCTGCCACCGATCTGCGGGTTGCGATTCTGCGCCGTCGGTGTTCGAGTGCGAGCATCGTCGTCGGCCGTGTCCCTCGTGCGAGGGGCTGCACCGGGCCGGCACCTGTTGTTACTGTTGCGCTTGTTGACAGTGTTACGTGCGTGAGCCATGCCGCGCTGTTACGAAATCGAGACCATGTCGACCTCCTCCCTCTCCCTCCTCAGCTTCCGCCGCCGCGTGATCGCCGCCGCGGTCGCCGTCGTGCTCACGGCCGGGGCCGTTGCCGCCATCGCACCGACTGACAGTGCGTCGGCGACGAGCTACCCCAGCTGGAGCGACGTGCAGGCCGCCAAGGCCTCGCAGTCGGCGCAACAGGACAAGGTCACCGAGATCAAGGGCCTGATCGCGGACCTCACCTCGCAGGCCACCGCCAAGCAGCAGGCTGCCGAGGACGCCGGCACGGCCTACCAGACGGCGCAGACCAAGTACGACGCGGCGACCCTGCAGCAGCAGAAGCTCCAGCAGCAGGCCGACGACGCGGAGAAGACGGCATCGCAGTCCGAGGCGCAGGCCGGTCAGCTCGCGGCGCAGCTCGGGCGGGCGAGTGCGAACGACGTCACGACCGACCTGCTCACGCACCCGACCGACTCCAAGGACTACCTGTACGAGCTCGGCGCGATGTCGAAGCTCAGCGAACAGGCCGACGGCATCTACGCGCAGGCGACCCAGGACCGCGGCACCGCCCAGGCGCAGTCGGACAAGTCCGAGACGGCGAAGAAGGCGCTCGGCGCCCTGGCCGACGCGGCGCAGCAGAAGATGCAGGCCGCGCAGAGCGCCGCAGACGCCGCACAGACCGCGGTCGACGCGCAGAACGACAACCAGGCACGGCTCGAGGCGCAGCTCACGCTCCTGACCTCGAACGCCACCGACGTCGAGGCGAAGTACAACAAGGGCGTGCAGGTCGAGAAGGCCCGTCAGGCCGCGCTCGCCAAGCAGCGTGCCGAGGCCGCGGCTGCCGCCGCGCGCACCCCCGCAGCCGGCAGCAGTTCGGGCAGCGGTTCGAACGGCTCCGGCGGTGGCGCCCCCACGTCGTCCGGCTGGGTCCGCCCGAGTGCCGGCTACCAGACCAGCCCCTACGGCTACCGCATCGACCCCTACACGCACGCACACGCGCTGCACGCCGGCGTCGACCTGGCACCGGGCTGCTACTCGCCGATCTACGCGGCGCACTCCGGCACCGTCACCTTCGCCGGCAACGGCGGCGGCTACGGCAACGAGGTCATCCTCGACAACGGCGGCGGCATCTCCACCGCCTACGGCCACATCGTCAACGGCGGGATCATGGTCGCGAACGGCCAGCAGGTCTCCGCCGGGCAGCAGATCGCCCAGGTCGGTTCGACCGGCTGGTCCACGGGCTGCCACCTCCACTTCGAGACCCGGGTGGGTGGCGCTGCCGTCGACCCGGTCCCCTTCATGGCTGCGCGGGGGATCTCGGTATGACCGTGTGCGCGCCCGAGAGGCCCTGACACCACATGAAGAAGCCTGCGCGTTCCCTCGCCTGCGGCATCGCCACCGTCTCGTTGCTCGGCATCGGGCTGTCGGTGGGCATCGCCGGACCGGCAGGGGCGACCCCCGCGACGGCCCCGTCGTGGGCGGACGTGCAGGCAGCCAAGGCCGACCAGGCCGACACGCAGCAGACGGTCGACGAGCTCGCCTCGCGATTGTCCGGACTGCAGGACTCCGCCGACCAGGCCGGTGTCGTGGTGCAGCAGGCCGGGCAGACGTACGCGCTGGCAGCATCGGAACAGCAGGAGGCGCAGGCCACGCTCGACGACCTGGACGCCCAGGCCAAGCGCGCGAAGCAGGCCGCCGACGCATCCGCCGGCCAGGTCGCCGCGCTCGTGGTCGAGCTCTCGCGCAGCGGCGGCGGGGACCTGACGACGAGCATGCTGGTCGACGCCTCGGACGCCAAGGACCTGCTCTACCAGGTCGGCACGATGTCGCACCTGTCGGAGCGCTCGGCGACGGTCCTGGCCAAGGCCCAGGCCGACCAGAACACGCTCGACTCGGTCGCCGCCCAGAAGAGCCAGGCGACGAAGGCCCTCGGGAAGGCGACCGACGCCACCAAGACAGCGCTCGACACCGCCAACGCTGTCGCGGCCCAGGCCAGCGGCAAGCTGCAGGACGCGCAGAACCAGCAGAACGAGGTGCTCGAGCAGCTCGCGTTCCTCAAGGGCACGACGGTCGCGACCGAGAGCGCCTACTACTCGGACCAGCGCGCGAAGCAGGCGGAGACGCAGCTGGCGGCGCAGGCAGCGAAGGACGCGGCCAGCGGATCGAGCGCGCCGACGGGCACGACGACCACGAACAACCCCGCACCGAGCACCGGCGGCACCCCGAGCAAGTCCGGCAACAACAACAACAGCGGCGGCGGCAACAGCAACCCGGCCCCAGCGCCAGCTCCCGCGCCCGCGCCGGCTCCTGCCCCGTCGAAGCCGTCACCAGCCCCGGCACCGGCTCCCGCGCCGACGACGCCGACCGCGCCGAGCACCCCGTCCAAGGCCGCAGGCGCGATCGCCTTCGCCCGCGCGCAGCTCGGCGACGCCTACGTCCTGGGTGGTGCAGGCCCGAACACCTGGGACTGCTCCGGCCTGGTGATGATGGCCTACAGCTCGCAGGGCATCGCGACCGGCGGCCACAACGTCGTCTGGCAGTACAACTACTTCCGCTCGATCGGTCGGCTGGTGCCGCTGTCGCAACGGCAGGCCGGCGACATCCTGTTCTTCTCGCACAACGGTGCCGCGTCGGGCGGGTACCACGACACGATCTACACGGGCGGTGGCCGCATGATCGAGGCCGCGCGACCCGGTGTGGGCGTCGTCGAGCGTGCGGTCTGGGGCACGGGCGACCTGCTGCCGTACGTCGCCCGTCCGTCGGGCTCGATGTAGTCCCCCACACGACGGCGCATCGCGCTCCACAACGAACATCGCGCCCCGTGGAGACGGGGCGCGATGTCGTTGCGGGGGTGCGATCACAGCGGGGCGATCAGCACGCGGTGCGATCAGCGGGTCACGGCGACGCCGGCCCGCCGATCGACGAGCGTCAGTGCGAGCCGGGCACGTACGCGGCCTGGCCGGCCGTCACGATGGCCTCGGCCTCGGCGGCATCGCCCCAGCCCTCGGCCTTGACCCACTTGTTCGGCTCGAGGTCCTTGTAGCGCTCGAAGAAGTGCGCGATCTCGGCCTTGGTCTGCTCGTCGACGTCCGAGATGTCCTGGATGTGCGCCCAGCGCGGGTCCTTCGCGGGGACGACGAGGACCTTGGCGTCGACGCCGGCTTCGTCGCTCATCTTGAAGACGCCGACCGGGCGGACCTTGACGCCGACGCCCGGGAAGGTCGGGTACTCGAGCAGCAGCAGCGCGTCCACGGGGTCGCCGTCGTCGGCCAGGGTCTTCTCGAAGAACCCGTAGTCCGTCGGGTAGACGAACGAGGTGAACAGCACGCGGTCGAGGTACACGCGACCGGTCTCGTGGTCCACCTCGTACTTGTTGCGGCTGCCCTTGGGGATCTCGACGACGACGTCGTACGCGGCCATGTCTGCACTCCTGGTGTGTCGTTGGGGCTGTCGGTGGTTCCGAGAGCGCGGCTAACGTTACCGGGTGAACTCTCCGCGTCCCCGGCTCGATCCCGCCGTCGCCGAGACCCGGCGCGGCGTCCGTGCGCTCCTGGCGCAGGCGCTCGAGACGTCGGTGGTCGGTCCCGGCGACCTGGTCCTCGTCGCGCTCAGCGGCGGGCCCGACTCGCTGGCACTGGCCGCGGCCACCGCGTTCGAAGCGCCCAAGCAGGGGCTCCGGGCCGGTGCGGTGGTCGTCGACCACGCGCTTCAGGCGGGCTCCGAGGCGGTGGCGACCCGGGCCTCCCGGCAGGCGTCCGAGCTGGGACTCGACCCGGTGACCGTCCGCCGCGTCACGGTCGGCTCCGACGGTGGTCCGGAAGGCGCCGCACGGGAGGCCCGCCACACCGCGATCGCGCACGTCGCGTCGGACCTGGGGTCGCCCCTGGTGCTGTTCGGGCACACCCTGGACGACCAGGCCGAGACGGTCCTGCTCGGCCTGCTGCGCGGCAGCGGGCCGGACAGTCTGTCCGGCATGCCGCCGCTCGCCCGTCGGGTCGACGGTCCGGCCTACGGCCGCCCCCTGCTGGGCGTCCGTCGGCACACCACGCGGCAGGCGTGCGCCGCCGCCGGCCTGGCGCCCTGGCACGACCCACAGAACCAGGACACCGCGTTCACCCGCGTGCGCGTCCGGAACGCCGTGATGCCGGTGCTCGAACGCGAGCTCGGTGCCGACGTCGCCGCAGCCCTCGCCCGCACGGCCGACCAGCTGCGCGAGGACGCCGCGGCGCTCGACCACTTCGCCGAGGAGATGGCCGAGGACCTGGCGGAGCACTCCGAGGCGGGGATCGCGCTGTCGGTTCGGCAGCTGCAGGCGAACCCGCCGGCGCTCCGGCAGCGGCTGGTGCGGCTGGCGGTCGAGAGCGAGTTCGGCGTGACGCTCAGCCGACTGCAGACGCTCGAGGTCTGCCGACTGGTCACCGAGTGGAGCGGGCAGGGGCCGATCGACCTGCCCGGCGTCCGGGTGTCCCGCGACGGGGACCGGCTGTCGTTCGCCGCCGGACAGCAACATCCGGACCGTTAGGCTGGCGTGGTGGAACTCTCCGACGTGCAGGACGACCTCTCCGAAGTGCTCTTCACCCCCGAGCAGATCGACGACAAGATCGCCGAACTCGCCGCCGCGGTGGACCGGGACTACGCCGACAAGGACCCCCTGCTGGTCGGTGTCCTGAAGGGTGCGGTCATGGTCATGGCGGACTTCTCCCGCCACCTGACCCTGCAGGCGAAGATGGACTGGATGGCGGTGTCGTCCTACGGCTCCGGCACGAAGTCGTCCGGCGTGGTGCGGATCCTCAAGGACCTCGACACCGACCTGCACGGCCGCGACGTCATCATCGTCGAGGACATCATCGACTCCGGCCTGACCCTGTCGTGGCTCAAGCAGAACCTCGAGTCCCGCGGGGCCGCAAGCGTCGAGATCGTCACGCTGCTGCGCAAGCCCGAGGCAGCCAAGGTGCAGGTCGACGTCAAGTACGTCGGCTACGACATCCCCGACGCCTTCGTGGTGGGCTTCGGACTCGACTACGACGAGCGGTACCGCAACCTGCGTGGCATCGGGGTCCTGGCCCCGCACATCTACTCGTAGACGAACCTCCGAGTTCGCCCGCAGAGGACATCCATTCTCGCCACAGAATCGCGGCCGTATGCTGATCAGCACGCAACTCCGGCAGAGAAAGGCTCGGGCCACGGCGCCCGGATCACATGGACTTCAAGCGCATCCTCCGCGGGCCGTACCTCTACGTGCTCATCGCACTCGTGGGGATCTGGATCGGATGGGCCTTCATCAGCCAGTCCGGCACGCAGCAGATCGACACCCAGAAGGGGCTCGAGCAGCTCGCTGACGGCAAGGTCTCGTCGGTGGTGGTCAACTCCACCGAGCAGCGGGTCGACCTCACCCTGCGGGACGGCGGCACGACCGAGCAGTTCTACTACTCGACGCCGCGTGGCGCCGAGGTCGTGGACGCCATCGCGCAGGCCGACCTGCCCAAGGGCTACAACGACACCGTCCAGCAGTCGAACTGGTTCGTCTCGCTCGTCCTGACGCTCCTGCCGTTCCTGCTCATCCTCGGCCTGTTCTGGTTCCTGCTCTCGAGCGCCCAGGGCGGCGGCTCGAAGGTCATGCAGTTCGGCAAGTCCAAGGCGAAGATGAACAACAAGGAGAACCCGCAGGTCTCCTTCGCCGACGTCGCCGGTTCGGACGAGGCGATCGAGGAACTCCACGAGATCAAGGAGTTCCTGAAGGAGCCGGCGAAGTTCCAGGCCGTCGGCGCCAAGATCCCCAAGGGCGTGCTGCTGTACGGCCCTCCCGGAACCGGCAAGACCCTGCTCGCGCGCGCCGTCGCCGGCGAAGCGGGCGTGCCCTTCTACTCGATCTCCGGCTCGGACTTCGTCGAGATGTTCGTCGGCGTCGGCGCCAGCCGTGTCCGTGACCTCTTCGAACAGGCCAAGGCGAACTCGCCGGCCATCGTCTTCATCGACGAGATCGACGCCGTCGGCCGTCACCGCGGCGCCGGCATCGGTGGTGGCAACGACGAGCGCGAGCAGACGCTGAACCAGCTGCTGGTCGAGATGGACGGCTTCGACGGCAAGACGAACGTCATCCTGATCGCCGCGACCAACCGCCCCGACGTGCTCGACCCCGCGCTCCTGCGCCCGGGCCGCTTCGACCGCCAGATCGGTGTCGACGCCCCGGGGATGGCCGGACGCAAGCAGATCCTCGAGGTGCACGCGAAGGGCAAGCCGCTCGCCGCGAGTGTCGACCTCGAGCTCCTGGCACGCAAGACGCCGGGCTTCACCGGCGCCGACCTGGCGAACGTCCTGAACGAGGCCGCTCTGCTGACGGCCCGCTCGAACGCGCAGCTCATCGACAACCGTGCCCTGGACGAGGCCGTCGACCGCGTCATGGCCGGACCGCAGCGCCGCACGCGCATCATGTCCGACCAGGAACGCCTGATCACGGCCTACCACGAGGGCGGACACGCCCTGGCGGCGGCAGCGATGCGGCACACCGACCCCGTGACGAAGATCACGATCCTGCCACGCGGCCGTGCCCTGGGCTACACGATGGTGCTCCCGCTCGAGGACAAGTACTCCGTCACCCGCAACGAGCTGCTCGACCAGCTGACCTACGCCATGGGTGGCCGCGTCGCCGAGGAGATCGTCTTCCACGACCCGACCACGGGTGCCTCGAACGACATCGAGAAGGCCACGGGCACCGCGCGCAAGATGGTCACCGAGTACGGCATGAGCCGCGCTGTCGGGTCGGTCAAGCTCGGCGCCGGGTCCACCGAGCCGTTCGTCGGCCGTGACATGAGCGGCGGCACCGGTCGCGACTACTCGGAGAACATCGCCGAGACGGTCGACGCCGAGACCCGCGCACTGCTCGAAGCCGCGCACGACGAGGCCTACCAGGTGCTCAACGACAACCGTGACGTCCTCGACCGCCTGGCCGGTGAGCTCCTCGAGAAGGAGACGCTCGACGCGCCCGAGCTGGTCGAGATCTTCAAGGACGTCCGCAAGCTGCCCGAGCGCCCGCAGTGGCTGTCGAGCGACAAGCGCCCGGTGAGCAACCTGCCCGCGATCGACGTCCCCGGCAAGGCGGCCAACACCGCAGCCGAGTCGAACGACCGCGAGCCGTCGAAGACCCCGCGGCACCGTCCGTTCGGCAACCCCGGCATCGCTCCCGCCTAGGCCGGCATGACCGACCTCCCGACGAGACGGGACCGCCGCCTCGCCGCGGCCAGCCGTCGCCGTGACCCGGGTGTCTCCCAGCAGGGGAGCACCCGGGTCATGGGCATCCTCAACGTCACGCCCGACTCGTTCTCCGACGGTGGACTGCACGCGGCGTACGACGCCGCCGTGGCCCATGCCCGCCACCTGGTCGACACGGGCGCCGACATCGTCGACGTCGGGGGCGAGTCCACCCGCCCGGGCGCCGAGCGCGTGCCGGTCGAGGTCGAGCAGCAGCGCGTGCTGCCCGTGGTCGAGCAGCTCGTCGCCGAGGGCATCGCCGTCAGCGTCGACACCATGAACGCGGCGACGGCCGAACGCGCGGTCGAGCTCGGCGCGACGATCGTCAACGACGTGTCGGGTGGCCTGGCCGACGACGACATGGCCCGGGTCGTGGCGTCGACGGGCTGCGGCTTCGTCGTCATGCACTGGCGCGGGCACAGCGACCGGATGTACCGCGACGCGGTCTACGCCCACGCGGTCGACGAGGTCCGCCGCGAGGTCGAGATGCGCGTCGCTGAACTCATCGTGCTCGGCGTGCACCAGGACCAGGTCGTCATCGACCCGGGGCTGGGCTTCGCCAAGCAGGGCGTGCAGAACTGGGAGATCCTAGCCGGCTACGAGCGGTTCGCCTCGATCGGCCTGCCCGTCCTGGTCGCGGCGTCGCGCAAGCGGTTCCTCGACGGCGTCGGCAGTCCTGCCGGCGCACCACCGGCGGAACGCGACCTGGCGACCGCCGCCATCAGCCTGTTGGCAGCGGAGCGGGGAGCATGGGGCGTGCGCGTGCACGATCCCGTCCCCTCCCGCGCCGTGCTCGACGTCTGGGAAGCCTGGAGGGCAGCTCGATCGTGAACGACACCATCCGCTTGACGGGGGTCCGCGCCCGCGGACACCACGGGGTCTTCGACCATGAACGCGCCGACGGGCAGGACTTCGTGGTCGACGTCGCCGTCGAGATCGACGCGCACGCCGCCGCCGGTCCCGACGACCTGGCCAAGACCGTGCACTACGGGGTGCTGGCCGAGCAGGTCGTCGCCGAGATCGAGCGTGACCCGGTCGACCTGATCGAGACGCTGGCGGAGCGGATCGCCGCCGCGGTGCTCACCCACGACGCTGCCCTGGCGACCGAGGTCACGGTGCACAAGCCGCAGGCCCCCATCACGGTGCCGTTCACCGACGTGTCGATCTCGATCCGGCGTGAACGCTCCGCGTCGACGGGCGGCAGCGTGCGCACCGCCGACCCGGGTGCCGCGTGACCCGCGCCGTCATCGCCCTCGGTGCCAACCTGGGCGACCGGGGCAGCACCCTGCGCGCCGCTGCGTCCGCCGTCGCCGCGATCCCCGGGGTGCACGCCGTCGCGTCGTCGCACGAGGTCGAGTCCGTCGCGCTGACCCTGGACGGCCTCGACACGAGCAAGCCCCGCTACCGCAACGCCGTCGTCGTCGTGGACACCGAGCTCGGCGCCCAGCAGCTGCTCGACGCGCTGCACGCGGTCGAGGACGCGCACGGCCGCACCCGCCAGGTCCGCTGGGGCGACCGCACGCTCGACCTCGACGTGGTGACCTACGGCGACGCGCACATCGCCACCGAGACCCTCGACGTGCCGCACCCCCGCGCGCACGAGCGGGCGTTCGTCCTGGCGCCCTGGCTCGACGCCGACCCCGACGCCGTGCTGCCCGGGCGCGGACCGGTGGCGGACCTGCTGGCCGCACTCGGCGACGACACCGAGCGCGTCGACGAGCCGCGCCTGTTCGACGACGCGACCACGGCCTCCCGTCCGGACGAGACCGACCGGACGGGCCGGACGGGCCAGACGGACCAGACGGATCTGACGGAACGAGCACGGACGGACGCGCCCTCGTGAGGACCACCCGCGCCTCGACGCTCGTCAGCCTGGCCGTCGTCGCCGGCATCGCCGGTTTCGCCCTGAACGCCGCGCTGGCCTCGCGCCAGGCCCCCGCGCTCATCCTGGTCAGCCCCCTCGGCTTCGCCCTGGCCTTCATCGGCATCGTGCTCATCGCGCTCGCACTGCCGGTCCGTCGGCACGCCCGGGGCGACCCCGGCCGCCGCGTGGACCCGATCTACGCCACGCGCGTGGTGGTGCTGGCCAAGGCGTCGAGCATCTGCGGCGTGCTGTTCGGAAGCTTCGCCCTCGGGCTGCTGGTGTACCTGCTGACCCGATCGGTGGTGCCTTCGCTAGGCTCGACCCTGCCGAGTGCCGTGGCGGTCGGCGGTGGGATCGTGCTGACCGTGTGCGCCCTCGTCGCCGAGCGCATGTGCATCGCCCCACCGGACGACGACGACCGCGACGAACCGCGGGGCGGCACCACGGCACGATGACCACCAGGAGGGCCCGATGCCGCGCGAACGACTCGACGAGCAGGGACTCGGGCTGACCGGCATCGACTGGACGCGGGTGTCCACGAAGCTCGTGTGGACGGAACTCATCACCACCGTCCTGGCCGGCGTCGTCGTCACCGTCGGTTGCGTGCTGATCGGCGTCGCGAGCGGCGGTCCGTCGGACGGCGCCGGCCTGGTCTGGACGCTCATCGGCGTCGCGATCGGCATCGCCACGCTGATCACCGCGATCCTGACCCCGCGCCGCGTCCGCGCGATCGGGTACGCCCTGCGCGACGACGACTTCGTGCTGCGCAAGGGCCTGATGTGGCAACGCTTCACCGCGGTGCCCTACGGTCGCCTGCAGCTGGTGGACGTCAACCGCGGCCCGCTCGACCGGGCGCTCGGCATGAGCGAGCTGAAGTTCGTGACCGCGGCCGCGTCGACGAACGTGCGCATCCCGGGCATCCCCGCCGAGCACGCCGACGAGCTGCGTGACCGGCTCGTCGAACTCGCCGAGGCCCGCCGAGCCGGGCTCTAGGGGACACCGTGACGTTCCGACCCGGCCCACCACCGCCCGCCCCGGCGCGCAGGGGGAACGCCGCCGCGGCAGCACCCCTGACCGACGGCGAGTGGCACCGCCTGCACCCGCTGACCCCGCTGCTGCGCGGTGGCATCGTCCTGATCGTCGTGCTCGGCATCCTGCTCAACAACCTGCGCGACACCCTGGTCGAGATGGTCATCCCCGGCGGCGGCCCGCAACAGGACGGTGACCCCGTCCGCTACGTCTACGAGCACGGCGCCGTCGGCTGGGTGCTGCTCGGCCTGGTCGGCTTCGTCATCGTGTTGATCGGGCTGTTCTACCTGTCGTGGCGGATGCACGAGTTCCGGGTCACCGGCGACGTGGTCGAGGTGCGGTCCGGCGTGCTGTTCCGCAACCACCGCAAGGCCCGACTCGACCGCATCCAGGGCATCAACGTCTCGCGGCCGCTCATCCCGCGGCTGTTCGGCACCGCCAAGCTCGAGATCGCCCAGGCCGGCAACGACGCCAACGTCCAGCTCGCCTACCTGGGTGCCAAGGCCGGCGACGACCTGCGGCAGCGCATCCTGGTGCTGGCGTCGGGAGCGCAGGAGGACGAGGCCGAGGCCGCAGACGGTCAGCCCCGGTACGACTCCGAGGGGCTCGTGTCCGACCGCGTGCACGAGTTCCTGTCGCCCGAGCTCGACGCCGGTGCCGTGCACGCGACGCGCATCGTGAAGGTGCAGCCCGGGCGGCTCATCGCGTCGCTGCTGCTGTCCGGCACGACGGTGTTCCTGCTCGTGGTGCTCGCCGCGATCATCGTCAGCATCGCCGTCACGGGGGAGTACTTCCTGCTCGTCTCGCTGTTCCCCGCGGTCATCGGCGCCGGCGGCTACTACGTCCGCAAGTTCTCGAAGTCGCTGCAGTACACGATCGCGGACACCCGCGACGGCATCCGCATCGGCTTCGGCCTGGTGTCGACGTCGAACGAGACGCTGCCGCCCGGCCGCATCCACGCCGTCAGCGTCGCGCAGCCGCTGCTGTGGCGACCGTTCGGCTGGTGGGACATCCGCATCAACCGGGCGACGAACGCAGGCAACGGCGCGTCGAACAACCAGCAGGTGTCGTCGATCGTGCTGCCGGTGGGCACCGCCGAGGACGTGCGCCAGGTCCTCGAGATCATCCTGCCGTCGCTCGTCGGCAGCGCCGTCGTGGGCCCGGGCGCGACGAAGGACCGGATGCGCGAGGGATCCGCCGAGGCCGTCAGCGTCGTCGACGACAGCCTGACCACCACGGGCGACCGGGGTGGCTTCCAGCACTCGCCCCGCCGTGGCCGGTGGCTCCGCCCGCTGTCCGCGCGCCGCAACGGGTACCGCTTCGTCCCCGGCGCCGTGCTGCTGCGGATGGGGGCCGTCTGGCGCACGCTCGTCGTCGTCCCGTTGCCACGGGTGCAGAGCGTGAAGGTCTCGCAGGGGCCCGTGGAGCGCCTGCTCCGCCTGGCGTCGGTGCACGTGCAGACCGTGCACGGTCCCGTCACCGCGGCGATCGGCGCGCTCGACGCGCGCGACGCCCAGCAGCTCTGGGCCGACACCGCCGAACGCGCGGTCGAGGCCGCGGCCTCCGACACGTCGCACCGCTGGCGGTCCGCCTCGGGGCACGCAGCCGGCCAGGAGGCCCGGGGGCACGTGAGCGCACCACCTGCGGGACCGCAGGGGGCGGCACCAGGGCACACCGGGCCTCCCGTCTGGTCCCCGGCGCCGGCCGGGTGGGGCGACGTCCCGCCCACCGGAGCGGTGCGGTGAGGGCCGGACGCCTGGGGGTCGGCGTCGTCGGGGCCGGCCGGGTGGGACCGGTGCTCGGTGCTGCGCTCGCGAACGCCGAGCACGCCGTCGTGGGCATCACCGCCGTGTCCGAGTCGAGTGTCGACCGCGCCGAGGCCCTGCTGCCCGGGGTCCCCGTCCTCGAGACGCCCGCGCTGGTCGAGCGGAGCGAACTCGTGCTGCTGGCGGTGCCGGACGACCAGCTCGTCGGGCTCGTGCAGGGGCTCGCCGACGCGGGGATCTGGCAGCCGGGGCAGCTCGTCGTGCACACGAGCCCGGAACACGGCGTCGGCATCCTCGCTCCCGCCATGGCGGCCGGCGCGATCCCGCTGGCGATCCACCCGGCGATGGCGTTCACCGGCACCAGTGTCGACCTCGCCCGGCTCCGCGACGCCTACTGCGCCGTGACGGCACCGTCGCCCGTGCTGCCGATCGCGCAGGCGCTCGTGGTCGAGATGGGGGCGGAGCCGTTCGTCGTCGCGGAGCAGGACCGGCCCGCGTACGCCGATGCCGTGCGGGCCGCCGTCAGCTTCTCGACCGCGATCGTCGACCAGTCCGCCGGCACCCTGTCGGGCATCGGGGTGGAGCACCCCGGTCGGGTCCTCGGCGCCCTGGTGCGGTCGGCCGTGGACAACGCGCTGGCCGCTGCGGACGGGCAGTCGCGGCTGTAGGTGCCCGGTGCCCGGTGCCCGGTGCCCGGTGCGCGGTGCCCGGTGCCCGGTGCCCGGTGCTCGGTGCCCGGTCTCCGGAGCAGCCGGGGGAGTGCGCGCGGCCGGGTAGCATCGACGCGTCCCCCCACGACCTCCGGAGCCGCACCCGCATGACCGACGAGACCGCCACCACCGACACCGACGCTGCCGCGCTCGCCGAGCAGGAGACCAGCGAGCAGCGGCAGGTCCGCCTCGACAAGCGCGCGCGGCTGCTCGAGTCCGGTGTGCAGGCCTACCCGGCCGAGCTGCCGATCACGACGACCATCCCCGCGGTCCGGGAGCAGTACGAGGACCTCGAGACCGGTCAGGAGACCGACGACGTCGTCGGCATCGCCGGCCGCGTCGTGTTCTCGCGCAACACCGGCAAGCTCTGCTTCGCGACGCTGCAGTCCGGCGACGGTGCCCGCATCCAGGCGATGGTGTCGCTGGCCGAGGTCGGCGAGGACGCGCTGGCGCAGTGGAAGGAGTTCGTCGACCTGGGCGACCACGTGTTCGTGCACGGCCGGGTGATCTCCTCGCGCCGTGGCGAACTGTCGGTCATGGTCGACGCGTGGGCGATGGCTGCCAAGGCGATCCTGCCGCTGCCGAACCTGCACAACGAACTCGGCGAGGAGACCCGCGTCCGCCAGCGGTACCTCGACCTGATCGTGCGCGACCAGGCCCGTGCGACCGTCCGTGCCCGTGCCGCCGTCATGGCCTCGCTCCGTGCGACCTTCACGGGGCACGAGTACCTCGAGGTCGAGACCCCGATGCTGCAGACCCAGCACGGCGGCGCCTCGGCACGGCCGTTCGTCACGCACTCCAACGCGTTCGACACCGAGCTGTACCTGCGCATCGCGCCCGAGCTGTTCCTGAAGCGGGCCGTGGTCGGCGGGATCGACCGGGTGTTCGAGGTGAACCGGAACTTCCGGAACGAGGGCGCCGACTCGTCGCACTCGCCGGAGTTCGCGATGGTCGAGGCCTACCAGGCGTACGGCAACTACGAGCAGATGGCCGACCTGACGCAGGAGCTCGTGCAGAACGCCACCAAGGCCGTGACGGGCGGCTCGCTCGAGGTGACGCTGCCCGACGGGTCCGCGTACGACCTGGGCGGCGAGTGGCCGCGCATCGACATGTACGGCTCGCTGTCGTCGGCGGCCGGTCGCGAGATCACCCCCGAGACCCCGTTGTCCGAGCTGCAGGAGCTGGCTGCGGCCGAGGGTGTCGAGGTCGCACACGCCACCCACGGCAAGTACGTCGAAGAGCTCTGGGAGCACTTCGTCATCGACTCGCTCGACCGCCCGACGTTCGTGATGAACTTCCCCGTCGACACCTCGCCCCTGACCCGCGAGCACCGCACCCGTCCCGGCATCGTCGAGAAGTGGGACCTGTACGTGCGCGGTTTCGAACTCGCGACGGCGTACTCCGAGCTGGTGGACCCCGTCGTCCAGCGCGAACGCTTCGTCGAGCAGGCCAAGCTGGCGGCCGGTGGCGACCCCGAGGCGATGCGCGTCGACGAGGAGTTCCTGCGGGCACTCGAGCACGCGATGCCGCCGTCGGGTGGCATGGGCATGGGCGTCGACCGGCTGCTCATGGCGATCACCGGCCTGGGCATCCGCGAGACGATCCTGTTCCCGCTCGTGAAGGGCGCTGGAGCTTAGGGCAGCGCGCCAGCGCTGCGCGACGCCAGCCCCGGAGGAGCCTGCGAGTCCGGTTCGTCCACCACGAAAGGGTTAGAATGCTCGCGTGCCGCATGGAGTCGTGACCGGGATCATCTTCGCCCTGACGCCGACCGTCGTGGTCGGCCTCGTGTTCTGGTTCGTCATGCGCGCCATCATGCGGGCTGACCGGACCGAGCGTGCCGCGTACGCCAAGGTCGAGGCCGAGGAGCGCGCCCGCTTCGAACGCGAGCACGGCGTCCCCGCGCCGGCCCCCGCCTCGGCGGAGTAGCCCGGCCGCCGCCGGCCATCTCGCCCGCCGAGTCTCGGCTCGGCGGACAGTTCGCGCCTGTTGTGCGCCGCGAAGTGTCCGCGTGGCCGAGACTCGGCGGGGCATCGGTCCGCGCACGGAGCCCGAACCGCGACACCGGGCGTTCACCGGGCGGTGTCACCGTGGGCCGCATGCACCCGTGGACACGCGAGCCGAGCGGCGACGCCGCTGCCGTCGACCCGGACCTCGACCCGGCCGACGCGTTCGGCCACACCGTGCTGCCCGATCCGGCCCGTGACGACGGCGTGTGGGACGACGAGGACGACGACGACATCGACGTCTGAGCGTCGCCGCGCGTTCACGCGGGCGTTGCCATGCGGTGTGAACATCGTCGCCATGTCCCTCATCCAGCGCCTCCGTGTCCGCAGCCTCGTCGGCGACATCGAGAGCGAGTACGACGAGTACGACCGCGATGCCGACCTCGAGGTCTCCAAGCGCCGGGCGGGGTGGCTCGAGCCCTCCTGGTGAGTCACCCGTCACCTGCTGTTCGGGGTACGGCGACCGGATCGACCTGATCCGGATCGACGTACCCCTTTTGCTTGTCCACGAAGCGCTGCACCCCGGGGTACAACCTTGCTGTCGTGCAACAAACTCCTCTGCATCACCGGATTCACAACGGGAACCGCTTGATCTCGGGGATGCGACCGCGGCAGACTGGCGGCACGGTGTACCCCGAGGGCGGCGGTCCCCATGGTGAATCACGGAGAAGCCTGGGAATCGATCGGATCGGTTTGTGGGGTACACCCCCGGACCGCTCTACTTGGTCTCACCCACCGCCGTCACCGTCAATGCAGGGAGAGTCACATGACGATCGCAACGACAGCACCGAGCACCACCTCGCGCCGGACCAAGAAGGCCGCCGCGACGACCGAGGCCACGAAGGTCGAGAGCACGACGCTCGGCGCCGTGGCCGAGGTCGAGGCGGACGAGCAGCTCGCCGGGGTCCGTGGTGCATCGGTCGACCAGGTCGGTGACTACCTGCGCCACATCGGCCGTCTGGCACTCCTCACCGCCGAGGAAGAAGCCGACATCGCCCGCCGCATCGAGGTCGGCCTGTTCGCCGGCGAGAAGCTGGTCACCGAAGCCGGACTCCCCAAGGCCCTGCAGCGCGAACTCAAGTGGCTCGTCCGCGACGGCGAACGTGCCAAGGAGCGCATGATCACGTCGAACCTGCGCCTGGTCGTCAGCATCGCGAAGCGCTACTCGCAGCGTGGACTGCCCTTCATGGACGTCATCCAGGAGGGCAACCTCGGCCTGGTCCGTGCGGTCGAGAAGTTCGACTTCACGCAGGGCTACAAGTTCTCGACGTACGCCACCTGGTGGATCCGTCAGGCGATCTCGCGTGGTCTCGCCGACAAGGCCCGCACGATCCGCATCCCCGTGCACACGGTCGAGCTGATCAACAAGATCTCGCGCACCGAGCGTGACCTGACCGTCGACCTCGGCCGTGCGCCGATGCCCGACGAGGTCGCCGCCGAGCTGAGCATGTCGGTGGAAGAGCTGGTCGACCTCAAGGGCCGTTCGCACGAGCCCGTGTCGATCCACACCGTGGTCGGCGACTCCGACGACAGCGAACTCGGTGACTTCATCGAGGACGAGGACGCCGCGTCCCCGAACGAGCTCACCGAGACCACGCTGCTGCACCGCGACATCCGGTCCATCGTCGCCGAACTGCCGAGCGACGAGGCGAACGTGATCCGCATGCGCTACGGCCTGGACGACGACAAGCCGATGACGCTCGACGAGATCTCGAAGATCGTGCACACCACGCGCCAGGCGGTCAGCCGGGTCGAGTCGCGTGCCAAGCTCCGCCTGTTCGCCAAGGCGGTCTCACAGGACATGCAGCTCTACCTGACCGAGTAGCGCTGACGACTTCGGCCGGTGTCCACTGCGACGCCGGACCGGGGAGCCGGGTCGTTCTGTGGGAAGACGATCCGGTGGGGTGATGGGACGGCCCGTTCGAGCACTGCTCGGGCGGGCCACATCCATGTGCGGGGCGTATCCGTCGCGATGTGTGATGTATCGTGTCCTGGATCGACCACGACTCGGGAGCTCCATGTCCGACGCAGCGCACACCCTGGCAAGCCGTACCGGCGACGAGCGATCCGCCGCCGTCTCCGGGACCTTCAACCTGCGTGACCTCGGCGGTCTGCGGACCACCGACGGTCGCACGGTCGTAACCGGCCGGCTCTTCCGTTCCGGCAGCCTGGCGGGCCTCGACACCCAGGGGCGTGGCCAGCTCGATGCGCTCGGTGTGCGGTCCGTGATCGACCTGCGCTCCGACGCCGAGCGGCTCGCGGCGCCGGACGCCCTGGTCGGATCCGCGGTCCGGGCGACGGCGATCCCGATGCTCGCCGGCGCAGCGTCGACGATGACCACCGTGCCGACGCTGTCCGAGCTGTACCGTCACCTGCTCGACGACGAACCGGCGGCCGTGGCCGAAGCGGTCCGCCGTGTCGCCCGCGACGAACCCGGCGTCCTGGTGCACTGCTCTGCCGGCAAGGACCGCACCGGCGTGGTGATCGCCCTGGTGCTGCTGGCGGTCGGTGTCGACCCCGACGACGTGCTCGACGACTACCAGGCGACCGAGCGGTTCCTGCCCGACACCTTCGGCGCGACGGCGTCGGCGATGGTCCGGGCGGCACACGAGCAGGGCATGGACGTCGACGACGACGCGGTGCAGCAGATCGCGACCCGGTCGCCACGGACGGCGATGCAGGCGTCCATCGCGCACCTGACCGAGCGGTGGGGTTCGGCGACCGGCGCCCTGCGGGCGGCCGGCCTGTCCGACGACGACCTGACGGCGTTGCGCGACCGGCTGCTCGACTGACGGCCGAGCACCCGCGGCCGTGTCCTCGGTGTCAGTCCTCGACCTCGCGCCGCAGCTTCTGCCGCAGGTCGCTCGGGATCAGCTCGATGAGCTGGTCCGGTCGGACGGGCAGGTCCAGCAGGCTCAGCTTGACGCGCCCCGTGCGCCCGTGGCGTTCGGCGTCGAGCCGCACCACGCTGCCGGCGTCCTTCCGCAGGCGCATGTCGATCTGCGCCCCCATCGCGACCTCGCCGACGACGAGCCCGTCGACCTCGAGCGCGGCGCTCCGGGTGCCCTCGGCGATGTCGAAGCGGTAGCGCTCGCGGGCGGCGAGCACCACGGCGCGGTCGATGCCGGCCATCGGTGCCACCGGCGTGACGACGGACCCGGACAGCGCGGGGGAGAGCACCGGGCCGCCGGCCGCGTAGTTGTAGGCGGTGGACCCGGCCGGGGTCGCCGCGACGATGGCGTCCGCGCGGTAGTACCCGTACCCGAACCCGCCCACGCTCAGGTCGGCGGAGACCTGTCCGGCACCCGGGCGGCGGACGATGGTCAGGTCGTTGAACGCCAGGTAGTCGGTGCGGGCGCCGCTCCAGGACAGCTTGGCCTCGAGCGCGTGGTGCGGCTCGAGCTGGTAGTCGCCGGCCGACAGGCGCTCGAGCGCGGCCTCGAGTTCCGGCGGTTCGATCTCGACCAGGAACCCGACGTTCCCGTGGTTGACGCCGAGCACGGGCACCGGACGCCCTGCGACCAGACGCATCGCGCCGAGCATCGTGCCGTCGCCACCGAGTGCCACCACCAGGTCGACGATGCCGATGAAGTCCTCGTCCTCGACGACGTCGATCGTGGCGCTGATGCGGGCGGCGTCGATCCGCCGGGCGACCAGGCGTCCGCGGCCGGAGGAGTTCCAGCGCTGCAGGGTCGCGACGGACTCCTGCACGTTCTTGGTCGGGTGGACGACGAGGCCGACGACGGGCTGCTCCATGGCCGGATGCTACCGGGCCGACCTGGCTCGCACGTCGTCGAGCGCCACCAGCACGCGGACAGAGCACGACCAACAGGCCGACAGAGCGTGACCAGCAGGCCGACAGCAGGTGCTGTGCCGGACGTGCGCCGGGCCTCCTGTCCGTCTGCCGCCCGCCAGGGCCACCGAGGTCACGCCCACGGCGAACAGGGGCAGCCGGAGGGGGGAGCGCTGGTTACTCTCGGAGTACGTGACCGGACTCACACGAGACCGGTGCAGCTGTCGGCCCGGTTCGAAGGGCCAAGGGAGAGCACATGTTCGAGAGATTCACCGACCGAGCCCGTCGTGTTGTCGTCCTCGCTCAAGAAGAAGCGAAGATGCTCAACCACAACTACATCGGCACCGAGCACATCCTCCTCGGCCTCATCCACGAGGGCGAGGGCGTTGCGGCCAAGGCGCTGGAGTCGCTGGGCATCTCGCTCGACGCCGTGCGCGAGCAGGTGCAGGACATCATCGGGCAGGGCCAGCAGCAGCCGACCGGGCACATCCCGTTCACGCCGCGCGCCAAGAAGGTCCTCGAGCTGTCCCTGCGCGAAGCGCTCCAGCTCGGCCACAACTACATCGGCACCGAGCACATCCTGCTCGGCCTGATCCGCGAGGGCGAGGGTGTCGCAGCCCAGGTCCTCGTCAAGCTCGGCGCTGACCTGAACCGTGTCCGCCAGCAGGTCATCCAGCTGCTGTCCGGCTACCAGGGCAAGGAAGCGGTCGCCGTCGGCGGCGAGCAGCAGCAGAACGCGCAGCAGGGTTCGCAGGTCCTGGACCAGTTCGGTCGGAACCTCACCCAGGCCGCGCGCGACGGCAAGCTCGACCCCGTCATCGGGCGCGAGAAGGAGATGGAGCGGGTCATGCAGATCCTCTCCCGCCGCTCCAAGAACAACCCCGTGCTGATCGGTGAGCCGGGCGTCGGCAAGACCGCCGTCGTCGAGGGCCTCGCCCAGGCGATCGTCAAGGGCGACGTCCCCGAGACGCTCAAGGACAAGCAGCTCTACTCGCTCGACCTCGGTTCGCTCATCGCCGGGTCCCGCTACCGCGGTGACTTCGAGGAGCGCCTGAAGAAGGTCACGAAGGAGATCCGCACCCGCGGCGACATCATCGTCTTCATCGACGAGATCCACACGCTGGTCGGTGCCGGTGCTGCCGAAGGTGCGATCGACGCCGCGTCGATCCTCAAGCCGCTGCTGGCTCGCGGTGAACTGCAGACCATCGGTGCCACCACGCTCGACGAGTACCGCAAGCACTTCGAGAAGGACGCCGCCCTCGAGCGTCGCTTCCAGTCGGTGACCGTCAACGAGCCGTCGCTGCCGCACACCATCAACATCCTCAAGGGCCTGCGCGACAAGTACGAGGCGTTCCACAAGGTGTCCATCACCGACGGTGCGATCGTCTCTGCGGCGAACCTGGCCGACCGCTACGTGCAGGACCGCTTCCTGCCGGACAAGGCCATCGACCTGATCGACGAAGCCGGCGCCCGCCTGCGTCTGTCGATCCTGTCGGCACCGCCGGAGCTCCGCGAGTTCGACGAGAAGATCTCGACCGTTCGCGGGTCGAAGGAAGCCGCCATCGAGGAGCAGGACTTCGAGAAGGCTGCGTCGCTGCGCGACGAGGAGAAGAAGCTGCTCGGCGAGCGTCTCCGTCTCGAGAAGCAGTGGCGTGCCGGTGACGTGGCCGCCTCTGGCACCGTCGACGAGGGCATCATCGCCGAGGTCCTGGCGCAGGCCACGGGCATCCCGGTGTTCAAGCTCACCGAAGAGGAGACCTCGCGTCTGGTCTTCATGGAGAAGGCGCTGCACCAGCGGGTCATCGGTCAAGAAGAGGCGATCTCGGCCCTGTCCAAGACGATCCGCCGCACCCGCGCCGGTCTCAAGGACCCGAACCGCCCGTCGGGCTCGTTCATCTTCGCCGGCCCGACGGGCGTCGGCAAGACCGAGCTCGCCAAGGCCCTGGCCGAGTTCCTGTTCGACGACGAGGGCGCGCTCATCTCGCTCGACATGTCGGAGTTCGGCGAGAAGCACACCGTCTCCCGACTGTTCGGTGCCCCTCCCGGGTTCGTCGGGTTCGAAGAGGGCGGCCAGCTCACCGAGAAGGTGCGTCGCAAGCCGTTCTCCGTGGTGCTGTTCGACGAGATCGAGAAGGCCCACCCGGACATCTTCAACTCGCTGCTGCAGGTGCTCGAAGAGGGCCGCCTGACCGATGGTCAGGGCCGCGTCGTCGACTTCAAGAACACTGTCATCATCATGACCACGAACCTCGGTTCGCAGGGCATCGCCGGTGGCCCGGTGGGCTTCCAGGTCGAGGGTGACTCGGGCGTCGGCTACGACCGGATGCGCGCGAAGGTGAACGAGGAGCTGAAGAAGCACTTCAAGCCCGAGTTCCTGAACCGCGTCGACGACACGATCGTGTTCCCGCAGCTGTCGCAGCCCGAGCTGCTGCAGATCGTGGACCTGTTCGTGAAGCGGCTGTCCGACCGCATGCTCGACCGCGACATGACCGTCGAGCTGACGCTGCCGGCCAAGGAGCAGCTCATCAAGGTCGGGTTCGACCCCGCCCTGGGTGCTCGACCGCTGCGCCGCGCGATGCAGCACGAGGTCGAGGACCAGCTGTCCGAGCACATCCTGCAGGGTGAGCTGACGGCGGGCGACCACGTCAAGGTCGACTTCCGCGAAGGCAAGTTCGAGTTCGAGACCGGGCGTCAGCCGGGTCGCGAAGAGGTCCTCGCCGGAGCAGCCGCCGTCGAGTCCGGAACGGACGCGGCTCCGCAGGGCGAGATCGAGTCCTAGGACTGACGACGCACAGACGGGAGGCCCGGTGCCAGCTGGCACCGGGCCTCCCGGCTGTCGGCGGTGCCGGCCGCCAGGCCGCCAGGCGTCAGCCTGCGGACGTCAGGGTGAAGACGACGTTCTGTGCCATGTCGTCCTGGTCGAAGGCGACGTTGTCGTCGTAGGAGCTGCCGCGCAGCGTCCCGAGCGGGACCGACCACGTGCCGTCGTCGTCCACGGTGACCGACGTCGCGATGTCGGCCCCGGGGACGCTCACGAACAACTCGTGCCCGGGCGTTGCCGTCCCGGTCAGCGTCGTGGACGCACCGGGCACGAACGTGGTGCCGGCTGTCAGACGGATCGGCGACGCCGCGTCGTCGGGCTTGTCCGAGGTGACCGATGGGGTGTGCATCCCGCGGCTCTGGATGTGCTGGTGGGCCGTGGCGGCGTTCGCGGCAACGGGGCTGGCGAGGCCGGCGGCCAGGGCCAGCCCGATCGCGACCGCGGTGATGTGCTTGGTGCGCATGTGTGCTCCTGTCGAAGGTGGGAACTCACAGCGTATCTAAAATGTCATGTACACATCGTGACCACGGATACACGGGAGGCCCCGGGGCCCCGGGGGCCCGGGCGCCCCGTGCGG
>NZ_JALGRO010000010.1:88292-140343 GCF_022815645.1 Curtobacterium sp. VKM Ac-2922
GAACACCGCGGCACCCCGGATACCCGGGCGGCCCGGGGCCAGCTGGCCCCGGGCCTCCCGTTCCGTCTCGTGGTGCGGTGGATCAGGCCTGCACGTCGCCGCGCCAGCCGGCGTCGGCGGGCGTGGACTCGACGCGCTCCTTGTAGTTCTGCAGGTCCTTCTTGACCGCGTGGCTGCCGACGCCGACAGCCGAACCGAGCTTCTCGAGGAAGCCGATGGGCTGCCAGTCGATCTGCGCCGTCACGCGCGTCTCGTTGTCGGCGAGCTTGTGGAACGTGACGACGCCGGCGTGGTCGGTCTCGCCGTCCTTCACCGTCCAGGCGACACGCTCGTCCGGGTGCTGCTCGGTGATGACGGCGCGGAACTCGCGCTCCTGACCGGCGACCTTCACGGTCCAGTCGGTGGTGGTGTCGTCGACCTGGATGATCCGTTGCACCTCGTCGAGGAAGTGCGGGAACTCCTCGAAGCGGGTCCACTGGCCGTAGGCGGCGCTGACGGGGACGTTGACGTCGATGGTCTCGATGATCTGGGGCATGACGTCGACGGTAGGCGGCGAGTGCTGGGTGCGGCACAGGGTCGGGCTAGGGTTGGGACGATGACTCAGCACGGGAAGCACGCGTTCCACGAACGGGACGACCACGGCATCCTGGTGCGCCCCGCCCTGGCGTCCGACGTGCCGCACATCCAGCGGCTCATCGCGCCGTACGTCGACCGGCGGATCCTGCTCGGCAAGGAGAACGTCGCCCTGTACGGCTCGATCCAGCAGTTCCGGATCGCCGAAGGGCCCGACGGCACGCCGATCGGCTGCGGCGCCCTGGCCGTGTTCTGGGACGACATCGCCGAGGTCCGCACGCTCGCGCTCGACGCGGACTGGATCCACAAGCGGGTCGGCCACCGGATGCTCGAAGCGCTCGAGCACGATGCCCGCGAACTCGGCGTCGCGCGGATCTTCTGCCTGACGTTCGAGGTCGAGTTCTTCGCCAAGCACGGGTACCTGGAGATCGGCGAGCAGGTCGTCGAACCGTCCGTCTACGCCGAGCTCGTGCGCTCGTCCGACGAAGGCGTGGCGGAGTTCCTCGACCTGGCGCGGGTCAAGCCGAACACGCTCGGCAACACCCGCATGCTGAAGATCCTCTGACGCTTTCTCGTCGCCGTCGGCGGGGTTCCCTCGCCCAGCGCCGCGCGGTGTCTACCCTGTGCGCATGTCGTCGTTCCGTCACCCCGTGGGCCCGCAGAAGCCGGGCGTGTACTGGCGCCGTCGCCTGACCGTGCTGGGGATCATCGCGGTCGTCGTGATCGTGATCGTGCTCATCGTCGTCGGGCGCGGGAACGGTGCTCCTGCGGCAGCGCCGTCGCCCTCTGCATCTGCGCGCACCTCGTCCGCTGCTGCGGCACCGGCGGCATCCGCGTCGTCAGCGCCGTCGTCCGGGACGTCCGGCGATGCGACGCCGGCACCGTCCGCCACGGCCGACGCCGGGGGTGCCGACGGGTCCACGTGCGCGAAGGGACAGATCACGCTGAAGCCCGTGCTCGACAAGAGCGCCTACGGCCCCACCGAGGACCCGAAGATCGCGATGTCGATCGCGAACACCGGGTCGAAGTCCTGCCACCTGGACCTGGGGTCGGCGCAGCAGGTGCTGACCATCAGCTCGGGCGAAGAGCAGTACTGGTCGTCGAAGGACTGCCAGACCGGCGGGACGAACCAGGACGTGACGATCAAGGCCGGGCAGACCCTGACCACGCCGGCCATCGCGTGGGACCGCACCCGGTCGTCGACCAGCACGTGCGACTCGTCACGGCCGTCGGTGACCGGTGGGGGAGCGAGCTACCACCTGTCCGTGTCGGTCGGCAACATCACCTCGACGGACTCGGCGCAGTTCATCCTGAACTGAGTCCGGGGCCGGGCGGGATCAGCTGAACTTCGGGGTGTCGACCTTGCAGCGCACCGGCTGGCCGGGCTGCCCCTGCTCTTCGGAGATCACGCGCTTGCCGTCCAGCAGGATGCGGCAGGTGGCGGTCCGGCCGCTTGCGGGGGTCGCCGCGACCGAGGCTGGTGACTCGGCGAGCACGATCGTCTCGTGCGTCCATGACGCGCTGCCGTCGGAGCTGCCGGCGCCGGGCTTGGTCATGGCCGTCGACAGCGTGCGCGTCGTGGCGGCATCGCCACGGGACTCGGCACCCAGGTACGAGACGGCGTGCAACGTGGTGGCGTCGGACGAGTCGACACTGACTTCGTAGGTGACGTACCAGGCATCGCCGAACTGCTGGTGGATCTGCGTGCAACCCGTCAGAGCGAGGGCTGCTGCGCCCAGGACGACAGCGGCGGACGCACGGGTGATGGTGCTGCGAATGGTCATACAAACACAATCGCGGCCGGCCGATCGAACTTCGTCATGACGAAGGTTCGATCGAGTCCGACCGCGGTCGTGTTCGGGGTCAGCCGACCGGATGACGGTCAGCGTTCCCCTGGGGTTCAGCCGATGACGGTGATGTTCTCCGCCTGCGGGCCCTTGCGGCCCTCAGTGATCTCGAACTCCACCTTCTGGTTCTCTTCGAGACCGCGGTAGCCGCTGCCCGAGATCGCCGAGAAGTGCGCGAAGACGTCCGCGCTGTTGTCGTCCGGGGCGATGAACCCGAAGCCCTTTTCGTTGTTAAACCACTTGACGGTTCCAGTTGCCATGATGGCGTTTCCTTAACTGTTCTTGCTTTCCATCGCGGTATGACACGCAGACGGAGCCTCGACGTATGTCGACGAGGATGATGCGCCACGCGGGCAGGTGCCGGCGGGACGGGTGCGGGATCAGACGGTGGGTCGAAGACCCGGATGTACTGACCCATGAGTCCGGTTGAGGGGCGAAACCACCTCGTCCGGACGTTGGACGCCGCCGAAGCGGTGGTACCAACGTAGCGGGTCTTGGGGCCCAGGGCCAGACGCGGTCGCCCCGATTCGGGAAATCTGGTGAACTTGACCCTGATGGCAGACAAGGAACAGCGGTTCCGGAGCGAACAGCTCGAGGACGCGCTCGCGAAGCAGGACGTGGCGGCGGTGGCGTACGCGCTGCGGAACGACATCGTGATCGTGCCGCGGCTGGTCACCGGCAAGAAGGACATGCAGGTGCGAGTGTTCGGCCGCGAGGGCTCGGACAAGCGCATCCTGCTGCTGTTCTCGTCGGCGGACACCTACACGGCGATGGTCCCGGGCGAGAAGGTCCGGCAGGTCATGGTCTACGACGCCGCCCGGCTCGAGGAGTTCCTCGCCGCGCACCTCGACTCGCTCGAGGGGGTCTTCTTCGACATCGCCGGCCCGCACACGATGCAGGCCGAGCCCGCCGACCTGTTGGACGCACTCCGCGCCTGACGACGCCGGACCAGTCGCCGCGATCCCGGTCCCGTCGCCGCGATCCCGATCCCGTCGGCGCGATCCCGGTCCTGTCGGTACTGTCGCCGCATGGGGACCACCGTGCTGCCAGGGATCATCGCGTTCGTCCTGGGCGGGTTCCTCGCCGTTGCCGCGGTCGTGCCGTGGGCCGCGATCCAGTACCGCCGGCACGGTGCACTTGGGTTCCGCCGCAGCGTGCTGGCCTTCGTCACCCTGGTCTACGCGCTGGCGCTCGTCACCTACACGCTGTTGCCGCTGCCCACCGACGCAGCCGCAGCCTGCCGGGTGTCGGCGATGCCGCAGCTGCACCCGTTCACGTTCCTGGACGACATCGCCCGCGAGGGCGGGCTGTCCGGTCCACGATCCCTGCTCAGCAACCCGGCTGCCGCGCAGGTCGTGTTCAACGTCCTGCTGTTCTTCCCGCTCGGCGCGCTGGTCCGGAACGCGCTGGCGCCACGTCGCTGGTTCTGGGGGCTCGTGGTCGGCGGCGCGGCCGGGTTCGTCGTCTCGCTCGCGATCGAGTTCACCCAGCTCACGGGCGACTGGTTCCTGTACCCGTGCGCATACCGGCTGTTCGACGTCGACGACCTCATCGCGAACACGACGGGCGCACTGCTCGGGACCCTGGCGGCGCCACTGCTCGGGGTGTTCCTGGCATCACGACGACAGCCGTCTCCTGATGCCGCTCGCCCGGTCACGTTCTGGCGTCGGGCCTTCGGGATCCTGGCCGACGTGTTGGCGCTGTCCCTGACCAGCGGTGTGCTGGTCGTCGGGGTGACGCTCGCGCTCAACGCGTTCGGCGTCGACCTGCGCTCGCCCGCCACCCTGACCGCGCAGGCTCTGGTCGGGTTCGTCGCACCGCTGGTGCAGGTGGTGGTCGTGCTCGCGACCGGCCGCACGCTCGGAGAGGCCGTCGTGCGCCTGCGGCCCGTGCCGACGCCCGGTGTGGGGCAGCGACTGGTGCGCTGGGCGCTCGGCTCCGGCGGGTGGGCGCTGCTGTCGACGAGCGGGTTGCCGTTCTCGGGGCTGGTCGCGTCCGCGCTGGCAGTTGCCGCGGTGATCGGGCTGCTGGTGACGAAGGACCGTCGTGGGTTCCCGTCGGCCGTCGCACGGTTGGGTGTCGAGGACGACCGGCTGCCGGTGCGCTGACCCTGCGGGTCAGACTGGAGGCTCGGCCCACGTCCGCCACGCCGGTACGCGTCGAACTGCAGGCTCGGCCCGCGTCCGCCACGCAGGTGCGGGTCGGGCTGGAGGCTCGGCCCGCGGTCGCCATGCCGGCGCGTCAGAAGGCGGCGTCGAGTTCGCGTTCGCGCACGGACCTGGTCATCGAGAACGCGACCCGCAGGGCTTCGCGGAGGTGTTCGGCGTCCGCGCCGAGAACGGTCGTGAACCCGAGCCGTCGCGCCTCGCTCGCGCGCTGCTTGGCTCCCGTCGCCTGACGGATCTCGCCGGCAAGGCTGATCTCGCCGATCGCCGCCAGCGTGTGCGGGTACGGGCGATCACGTGCGGCACTGGCCAGGGCGAGCACGATCGCCAGGTCGGCACCCGGCTCGGTGAGCTTCATGCCGCCCACGGTCGACACGTACACGTCGGCGTCGGACAGCTTGATGCCCGCGCGACGTTCGAGCACCGCCAGCAGCATCGCCACGCGTGACGCGTCGACGCCGTTCACCACGCGACGTGGCTGTGGCGCCGAGCTCGGGACGACCAGGGCCTGCACCTCGACCGGCAGCGCCCGGCGGCCCTCCATCGCGACCGTGATGCACGTGCCGGAAACCGGCGTGCCGTTGCGGGACATGAACAGCCCACTGGGGTCGGGCACCTCGTGGATGCCGTCACCGGCCATGTCGAAGCACCCGACTTCGTCCGTGGGGCCGAAGCGGTTCTTCAGCGCCCGGACGAACCGCAGCGCCGTCTGCCGGTCGCCCTCGAAGTGGCAGACCACGTCGACCAGGTGCTCGAGCAGCCGCGGGCCGGCGATCGAGCCGTCCTTCGTGACGTGCCCGACGATCAGCACGGGCAGATTGCGCTGCTTGGCTTCGCGGATCAGGGTCGAAGCGACCTCGCGCACCTGGGACGTCCCGCCCGCTATGCCGTCGATCGTCGCCGACGAGATCGTCTGCACCGAGTCGGCGATCAGCAGGTCGGGCTGCACCTGGTCGATCTGCCCGAGGATCACGCCCAGATCGACCTCGCTGGCCAGGAACAGCTCGTCGTGCATGGCGCCCGTGCGCTCGGCACGCAGCCGGACCTGGTCGACGGACTCCTCCGCGCTGACGTACAGCACGCGCTTGCCCGTCGCAGCCGCGCGCGAGGCGACCTCGAGCAGCAGCGTGGACTTGCCGACGCCGGGTTCACCGCTCAGCAGAACGGCGGCTCCGGGGACGATCCCGCCGCCGAGCACGCGGTCGAACTCGCCGATTCCGCTGGTCCACCGGGGGACCGCACCGACGCGGGCCTGCGTGATGGGCTGGGCGATCCGGGTGCCCGTGACCGCGACCGCGGTGGTGCCGCGGGCGCTGGCCGTGACGGCGGAGGTGTCTTCGACCGTGCCCCACGACTGGCACTCGCCGCAGCGGCCGACCCACTTGATCGTGGTCCACCCGCACTCGGAGCAGCGGAACGTGGACTGGGGGCGGGCCATGAGTCGAGGTTAGGCCGCGCCGCCGACATCACCCGACCGCTGCTGCGGCCCGTCGGAGTCGTCGTCGGAGTGCTCGTCATGCGGGCCCTCGGGCTGGTGCTCGGGCTGGTGCTCGGACTGTTGCTCGCTTTGCTGCTCGCTCTGCTTCCGGTCCTGCGCACCGGGGATCGGGATGCCTCCGGTCATGCGCTCACGCAGCCGGTCGATCCGGTTCGGGCGGTGCGCGTACTCCATCTCCTCGGCACCAGCGACGTCCTGCTCGGAACGGGCGTTGGCCACGGCACCGGCTTCGCGCCCCAGGTCCTCTGCCTCGCGCGCCGACAGGTAGTGCCGGATCGCGGCGACGGTGTCCACGCGGGCATCGATCGCCGGCTCGAATGCACTCGCCCAGACCTCGTACCCGCGGTCGTTCGGGTGGAACAGGTCGCCGTACGAGTTGAAGAACGTGCGGCGGATCCCGACCCGCTTGGTGATCGCGTGCAGGGGGGCGACGGTCAGCCCGAGTTCGTCGGCGACGCGGTGGACGATCTCGTTCGCGACGGCGACCTTGCGCTCACGGTCGGGAGCGAACATGCACGGCAACTCGGCGACGACGGCGTGCGACGGCACGGCGCCGTAGATCGCCCGGAGGTTCCGCTCGAACTTGTCCGGGTGGAAGTCGGCGATGTCGTTCGCTCCGATCGACACCGTGCAGATGTCCGGAGTGAAGCCCTGCAGCTTCGGCAGCTGGTCCTTCTTGGCACCCCAGGTCGTCGCGCCGGAGACGCTCAGGTTCACGACCCGGAGCGTCATCCGCGAGCGGTGCCGGATCCGCCGAGCGAGCAGCCCGACGTACCCGCGCGAGGGCACGCTCGCGCCGACGCCCTGCGCCGCGGAGTCGCCGATCGCCAGGTAGGTGAGCTGTCCCTCGTGGTGCAGTCGCTCGCGCCACCACTCCGCGTGCGTCGGGAGCATCTCGACCACGCGTTGTGAGGCGGCGCGCTGTCCCTTGACGCCGGCCCGGGCGCCGAAGGCCGCGCCACCGGCGACCACCAGGCCGCCGCCGATCGAGGAGAGCAGTGCGATGAGGGTCCGGGACTTCATGCCGTGGACGGTACGCCCGTGGGACTCGTCGGATCAGAGCGGATCCTGGGGGTGTGGGTGACGTCCTGCAGGAGACCGCCTGTGGAGGGCGAGCCGACCTGCGGTGTCGCGAGGGGCCTCCCGGATCATGTAAACTCGCTCTCGGTACCGTGTCCGAGCGGCCGAAGGATCATGTCTCGAAAACATGTGTGGGGGCAACTCCACCGTGGGTTCAAATCCCACCGGTACCGCCACAGGGTCATTTGCAAGTCTGGGGTTCCAGCGTTTGCAAGTCTGACCAAGAACGAGAGCCCCCCGGTTTCGGCCGGGGGGCTCTCGTTTTTCGTGGTGGCTGGCAGCGCCTTGCGCGGTTCGGTGACCCTGTTGCCGCTTCGTGAGCCCGAGCCGGGAAGGCGTTGAGCTGATGCCCAGGTTTGGGCAAGCTGGGCACTCAGGGAGCCTGGTCGCCCGCGGACTCTTGTAGCGCGCAGCCATGCCGATCGACGGACCGTCAAGTCCGTTGACCACATCTTGTGATCTCGATCGGCTCAGGCATGCGGATCGGAACTTGTTTTGTTTCCTTACCTAGGGCAACCCGCGACAACATCGCTGGCCCCGCGGAGTACGTGCCGCTGCAGAGCCTCGTCGATGAGGACTTCAATCTCGTGGCGCTGAAAGCTGCTGCGACGCGCGGACGCCTCGACGCCATTCGGGGTGCCGATGACCAATGGCGCTCAAGCCGAATGGCGCTTGCCACGTTAAAGGACTCGAGGTTCAAACGCTCTTCCTCCTGAGCTTGAGTCCCTGTAGGACTGACACGAATCGCATGGTCGTGTCCAAAGTGTGGAGGCGGGCCTGCGGGTGGGCGCTGTGTCGCTGCTGCGCTAAACCGGCGGCGCAGGCACCTCCGGTTCCACGAACGGAACGAGTTCCCGGGGCGGTGGGTTTCGCAGGTAGCGCGTCTCCCCGCGACGGTCGCGGGACCGCTGCAGGTATTCGCCGTCTTGCTTCCTCCGCACCGGCGTTCGTCCGGCTGCTTCGCGGAGCTGCTGCTCCCTGAGCGCATTCTCGAACTTGATGATGCGGGTCATGTTCGACTTCACGGCGAGCAGGGCGAGGGCGAGCTGCTGGGCGGCGAGCCCGCGCATAGGCCGGTTGGTTGTGACGTGGAGCTTGTGGTCACGCTGCAGAAGGTCGTTGGTCGATTCGCTGCTGCTTCGGTCGGAGCGGTAGACCTTGAACCACTCGCGGCCGTTGTGTCGGAGCATCTGCCGCTGCTGCACATGCTCGGTCGGCTTGACGGTGACGCTTGTCTGGCAGCAGACCTTGTAGTCCTTCTGCCGGTCGGTGATGTTGGCTGCTTGGATGCGGACACGGTCTGCTTCGTCGTCCGGGATGGCCTTCGGGTGCAGTTTCCGGAGGGGGCACGATGCGGTCGGGGAGATACCGGATGCTGGGCAGCTGAGCCGGAGCGTGCCGTCTGCCTTCTTCTCGTGGACGCTGAGTTCGTAGTACTCAAGGCGTTCGAGTTCCTTCCAGTACTCGGCGTCGGTGAGCTTGCCGGCTTCCCACCGTGCGGTGACGTCGAGCAGGTCGAACGGTGTCGAGGGGCAGACGTAGCGTCCGTTGACCATGATGGCGCCGCCGATTGCGCCGTTGGTGATGCCCTTCTGCCGCTCTACGTAGTCCTTCACGACTGGGATGTTCCGGCGGACCAGTTCCTCGTGGAAGGCGTCTTTGAGCTGCGAGTAGCCGCGGTCGAAGGAGAATCGGGTGAGTTCGTATCCTCGGGCCTGGAGTGAGTCGAGCAGGTCGATGGCGTGGTCGCCGATGCGCTTGTTCGGGGTGCCGAGGCTGATGGCGCGGATGAGCTGTGGGGCTTGTAGCTTCTTGTCGAGGTCGGGGTCCTCGATGACGTCGATGATGATGTTCGCCATGTAGGACAGCTCCCATTTGATGCGGGAGACGCGCTTCTCATCGTCGGCGTTGCGCTTCTTCGCCCCCTTCTTCTTCGGCGCCCAGTCTGCTTCGAGTGCGAGCACCCGGCGTGGTTCGGCTTTGTCGGTCGTGGTGTCGAGCTTGTTGCGCATCGGGACCTCGCTGCCGTCCTTGTCGCGCTTCCACCGTGCCTGGTGGACGCCGGCGGTGACCTGGCTCTGGTCGATGGTGAACGCCGTCTTCTTGCGACGGAACTCTGGCGCCTGCTGCCGAATCGACATCTCGACGAGGGCGTTCATGAACCATTCACCTCGGGCGCGCATCCGTGCGAGGAACTCCTCGTCGAGGTTCGTTTCCCACAGCTGCCGCTCCTCCAGCGTCATTGCCTTCCACTTGTTCCGCTTGAACCCGTCGTTGGCGACGTATGGGTCGAACGTCGCGATGACGCGGTGGATGGCACGATGCGCCAGGAAGTACCAGTTCTTGAACGGGTTGTCGTACAGGTGGGCGATGCCGAGTACTTCCCGTGCCTCTGGTGTCAGCCGGTGCTCGAGTGCCCGTTCCATGTCGCGGATGCGAACGGTTGATTCCTCCATCACGAGGATGAGCGCGACGGTGAGGATGACTGCGTCGGAGATGTCGGGCTGCGGTCCGCCGGCACGTTTGCCGGACGCTGCGCGGTCGAACCGCCGCCAGCCGACCAACGCTGGGAGGACCCGCGACTGCAGGACGCGGTTGAGCCACGTCTGTGCGAGGTCCGCATCGATGGGGGTCATAGCGCCGGCGCCTGCGGCAACTTCCCGTCCGGTGAGCCCGCCTTCCGCTGCACTGGCGAGTACTTCGAGGGTGAGGGCGACGGTGTCGTCCCAGGAGAGTGCCTCCATGCTCATCGGGCGTCACCGCCGTCCTTGGTCCGACGTTCCTGCAGGTGCGCCTTCAGCTCTGCCATAGCGTCCGGGCCGGCCGTCGACCGCTGCTTTCGAGGGGAGCGCGGCGCGTCCGACGGAACCTGACTTCGTGAGCGCACCGGCATCCAGTCCGGTTCCAGGTCGTGCACGGTGGGGAACACCGTCCCGACTGTGGACGTGGACGTGGACGTGGACGCATGCGCGCTGCCAGCGGGCACTGCAGTCTGGTCGCGGACGTACGCGGTCATCGCGCGCCGGGCACCCTCCGCCGCGGCCTCGAGAGTGAGCAGACGGCTTGGTGTTTCGGTGGCGTCGCGCATCTGGCAGTAGCCGGCGGTCCACGCTCCGTCAGCCGCCGCGGGTCGGAGGTGCGCGGATGGCTCACGCAGCTCCGTGTCCCAGCCGGCGAGGTCGGTGGCGGTGATGCGGGGCAGGTAGCGGCGCAGCGTTTGCACGTCTGGCATTCCCGCGGCGTGCATGAGCGCGCCGAGGGGCAGTACCGGCAGCTGGCTCAGCACCCACGTGTCACGCAGCCGCTGCGCGAACGGGGCGGGGTGCGCGCCGACGCAGAACCACTTGAGGGTCCGTACCCGAGCATCGTCGGCCTGCCCGGGGAACAGCACGAACTGGTCGGCGTCGAAGTCGTCGAACACGTCGTCGAGGTAGCTGGCCCACTCCGTCTGGATGGGGACGGTCCGCGGGTACCGGCCGGTGACGTGGACGCTGTAGCCGGCGTCGGACCGGACGACGTCGCGACCGCGGACGTGTGCGCATTCGACGGACTGCAGGCCGGCACCGCCGGCGAGGGCGAGGAACGTCTTGGCGTATCGGCGGTGGACGGCGTTCTTCCGGGCGACGGCCCAGCTTTCGAGTTCCGCGAGTTCGCGGGCGTTGTAGGGGATGACGCCGTGGCTGATGCGGCCGCGCTTCTTCCGGTTGTGGTCGACGTCGGCGACGGCGCTTGCAACACGGAACAGCAGCGAGTGCAGCGTCTTGTGCAGGCTCGACTGCTTCTTCGGTGCACGCATCCGGACGTACCGGCCGAGAAGGGTGGGGTGGAAGAGCTCGGCGCGGTCGAGTGGGACGTGCTCGTTGTTCGTGGCCCAGATGACGTAGTGAGTAACGACGGAGAGCATCCGGGTCCCTACGGGGATGTTCGGCGGCCCGTAGTCGACGACGGCTTGGCGGGCGAAGTCCTGCACTCGGTCCCAGTCGGCGGGAGTGACGTTGAACGGGCGGTATTGCATGAGCGCCTCCCACAGTTCCCGTGTGTCGTGTTCCGTGTTAGGAACAGAGTGTGCTACAGGAGCGGGCGAAGTGGAAGGGGTCTGGTGTTGGGTCTCGGTCATGCCGGGGCTATGCGCGGGTGACCTCAGCAGCTGAGATTCCAGGTGTGAGATCGCTCCTCGATCAGTGGCCGAGTCCGCCAGGCGGCAGGAACGAATGCCCCGATCAGGGATCACTTCTCGGTGTTGCCCGGGCTGCGCCAGGGCGCTGCGGAATTGGTGATCCGCGTCGATGCAGCCCGGGCGTGTCGGCTTCTCCGCAGGGCGTCCCGCATCACGTTGAGAGTCACCCAGACGCGCGCTGCGTCATCGGTCGGCGATGTACGGGCATCGACGATGAAGCGATGGGGCAGCGCGTCCACGGACTACTGCCACCCGTGATCCTCCGCTACTCGGAGACGAACGGCAGTATCCGGTCGAGCGCTTCCGCGGACTGCAGTCCGGCGACGCGCAGCAGCGTCTTCAGCGGTGTGCCCGCTTCAAGGCGTCCGACGAGCCAGGTTGCCCGCATCCGCCGGGTTTGGATCTCCATCGGCGGTGCAGTGCGGGAGACGAAGTCGGTGATGAGGTTGACGTTGCTGCCGCGTTGTTCGGCACGGAATGCCCACCCCTGCCCGTTCAGGTGCACGTATCTGCTGCGGAGTCCTGCGCTCCACTCGTGCAGCACCGGAACGTCCCGTGCGCCTTCGCCGATGATGCGCACCACGCACGTTGTGTCGGTCGTCGCGACGTTCTCGAGTCGCAACCGGATGATCTCCGCCCCGGTGAGACCGGCGCCGAACCCGAGCGAGAGCAGCGCCGCTGCGGACGTCCGCCGTTCCGCAGAGGTCTGCGCCCGTGACCACCCTTCGAGAGCGGCTTGCTCGGCCTCCGTATATGGCCGGACCGCGTCTGCTTTTCCGAGTGCCCTGAACTTTCCGACGGCGCCGTCGCCGAGAAGCGCTTCGGAGACGCGTCGGAGGCGGGCACGGATGGTGTTCCGACTGGCACGGTTGTAGCCGGCGAGGTGGTGGATGATGAAGCGGTTCACCATGTACGGGTCGAACACTGCGTCATCGGTGAGTGGTGCGTACTCCGTCCGGGCGAAGTGAGTAAGCCGTGTGACCGCAGGGTAGAGCTCCCGTGCGGAGTAGACCACGAGGGGTTCTGCACGGTCGACGACGTCGTAGACATATGCGGAGATCGCCTGCCAGTCCTTCGCCGGTAGCTGCGGTCGGTACGAACGCTGTCCTGACCCCTCAACCATGTTCGTAACAATAACCGCCGGGTGGTGCGGGTGGTGCGGTTGGGCGGTGCAGGCCATCACTGTGCGACGTGCGCGCGGTGGTCCGTGTTCACTCGTCGTCAAGCGCGGAACCGTGCCGTACGGTGTCTGGATGAGTGATATTCGGGTACGTGGTGGCGAGCGAGGCGACGGCGACGACGCTCGGATTCTGCGGGAAGCAGTGGCCGTTCCCGCCCGCGTTGACCAAGTCGCGCGCGTGCTCGGTCAAGCGCCACTTGAAGTGGTTGAACGCCTGCTCGTCGACGGGCGCGAGGCGGTGCCGTTGACGGCGATCTTGCCGGCCGAGGCTGTTCAGCAGCTGCTCGGCGCTGTGACGCCACGAAAGAGCTTCCGAGCTCTTGAGCCGATGATCGTGCAGGCGTTTGAACGGGCGCGAGGTGTCGAGGACGTCTTCCGGCCGATGACGATCGCCGTGCTCAAGAATCGGCTCATCGGCACGATCGGCAGAGAGTTTCACGAAAGCGACTACGGCGTGCCGCATGTCCGATCGTTCGTCCGGTTGTTCCCGGCGCTGCTCAGACCCGTTGGCGATGACCGTGTCCCGATGGTCGAGCTCATCGACCCGACCTCTGCGGAGGAAGCGTCCACTCCGAGCGGCACCGAGCAACGCATTCGATCAGACCTCTGGCGCGCAAGCTTGGACTACGCCTCTGGCCAGCAGTATGTCTGGGACCCGGAGTCGCAGAGCGCTCGCCCCGCATCGCCCGTGGACGCCGGCACGATCGTGTTTCCGACGCTGCATCGCGGTGACATCGCGCAGTGGCGCGCCGCCTTCGCCGACACCGTGGAAGCCGGGGATGGTCCTGCCCACGACTGGGCGGAAATCGGCGCCGGACGCACCATTGGACTGCCGAACCATCACCGTGCCGCGTGGAACAGGTACCAGGCGGAACAGGTCGCGGCGCACGTCCGCCGATTCTTCGACCTGCACAACATCTCGGAGGTCCCCGTGCACGCCGCGGCGCCGAACCGCGGGGCATCTCACCCTGAGTCGCCGCTGCGCGCGTACCTTCACCGTTACATCGACACTGCCTCCGAGGCTGAGCTCGCGAGGTTGCAAATCGATCCGACGGTCGCACTGCGTCTGGCGCGGTGACTGATGGTTGATCCGCGCATGTTCATCGTGCTCGCCGCCGAGGAGCCGCAGGACACGTTCGACTCAGCGAAGGCCGCGCAGCACGCGTTCGAGGGTGCCGGGTTCACGGTGCAGACCATCCGAACTGCGACTCTGACATCAGACGTCCCTGAAGAGAGCAACCGGCCGATGCACCTCCTCCGTGCCCGGCACGCGCATACCATCTACGAAGCCCTGCACCGCGGCCCAGTCGCGGTGCTCGGCACCGGGAAGGCGCGCGTTCGATCCGACCTGTTCGGCCCGCTGACGCATCGACGCACCGTGCCGCTGGAACGCTTTGTCCGGTACAAGGCGGTGTACCGGTCAATCCATGACGTCGACGCTGCGCAAGATCTCATCGACGCGGTGATGCTGTGGCCAGGAGATGACCGGTTCTCCGACGAGCGTGACCATCGGGTGCTGCCGATGCATGTGTTCTCGCTCGAGGACTGGCCCGCACTGCACCTTCCCGATGGGGTCGCGTCGTTCGAGCGGGCGCACGGGCGAGCTGCTCACCTCATCGACAACGCGGACCGTGACTGGAAGCGACCCACCGCGCTGCACGGCAACGAAGTGCTGCATACGCGAGGTGTGGAGCTGCGTGCTGGCCACCACTGGGATGTGCAGAGCGAGCGGAGTTCGGGCCGATTGAGCACGCACCTCGAGGTTTGGGCGTTCCCGCGAGGCGCCTACGTGAATGTGTACCCGAACGCCGTGGTGCGGGGTGGGCAGTCGTCAGCGTCCTCCGCAGTGCAGATCTGGGACGAACTCGGCGCGGAGCACCAGAAAAAGAGCCGCGCCACCCCGAAGAAGACACCTCATCGGCGTGACAAACGCCGCACGCGGTAGGTACTGTAGGTCCCGATCCGGTGCCTACGCATCGGAAGGACGGTTCGGATCGATCATCCGGACCCGAAGCAAGCGGTACAAGCGTGGGGACGCTACCCGACCACAACACGAGCCCTGGATCGTAGATCTAGCCGGTCGGACGCCTCCGCCACATGCATCATTGATGCCTTGACCGTGCGCCGTGAGTGCTCGTTCGTACGCATTGGGCCCCCTCATCTCCGAGGGGGCCCAACTTCGTTTCCGCTCCTGGCCGTACGTTCCGCGAGGCGTCGTCATCGCTCGGGGCGGCCGCCTCTACGCTTGCCGTATGGGTCGACCGTCACGTGCGCTGCCAGTGGAACTCGCGGGCGCGCCGTGGCCGGAAACACCGTCACCGGACCCGTTCGGTGAAATCGACCGCCAGTTCGTCGTGAATGTTCGCGACGCGATGGCTGGCCGGAGTCTTCGTGCCGTCGCCGCCGACGCCGGTATCGGGCATGTCACTCTGCAGCGCGTCCTCGCGGGGCAGGCGTGGCCGGATCTGCAAACTATCGCCCGCCTCGAGGTGGGGCTGGATGCTGCACTGTGGCCGCGGCATCCGGTTGGGTGAACCGGTCGTTGAACCGGTGCGCGGTCGCGTAGAACGCAGCCCAGCCGTCACTGCCCCGGTCGACGGGCTCTGGCGGGTACCAGTCGCTGTCGGTGACGTCGGCGAGCAGTTGCATCTCCGTCCACGTGTCCGGGTCGCCCGGGTCAAACGACGGCGGAGCGCTCCGCGTCTCAATACCCGCGCGACGGTCGAACGCGTTCCGGTCGGCGACGAAGTGCAGCGCGATTCGGCGCAGCTTCGATCGGGTCTGCTCATCACGGCCCGTGGTGGAGACAGCCACCTCGCGAGTGTCCAGATCAAGTCGAGCAGCTGCGTGTCTGCGACCTTCGGTGACGACGATCGTGACGACGCTTGCACGTTCAACTGCCTCAACGTGCACGCCCGGTGGCGGGACGACGGAGGCCGGCCAGCCGACCCGGGGAACGTCGTGTTGCTGAAGGTATGCGGCAATCCAGCGAAGCACGCGGTCCGCCCGAAGGTTCATAAGTAGGAACATATCGTGCCTTGGCTTCACCGTCTACCAGGGGCCCATGTATCCGCGGCTCGGCACTTCGCAGCACCCGCGCCGGCGTCGGCCTTCGTGCTGACACGGCTGGAGGCGCCTGATGGATCTCCCGCTCACCGGGTGCGCGCCGCCGTCATGGTGTCGGCGCGCACACCGCGGAGTGTGCGGGGCGCACCCGAGCCTTCCGGCGGGGCGCTAACCGTCGAGGTGGATGGCGAGTGCGGGGCAGACCGCGGCTGCATCCCGGACCTGCTTGAGGCGACTAGTCCGACGTGAGCGGTGTGCGCAAGTGCGCATTTGGTGCTGTATCGAGTTCCCGTGGGAGCCAGAGGAAGCCGGGCGTATGGTCTGCGATGTTGTCGATGGCGTGTAGTGCTGGGCGAAGCTGGGCGATCGCGTCATCCACGGTGACGAGCTGTTCCGCGAACACGTCTGCTCGGTACCAGGCGGGCCCGACGGCTGCCGGCGTGCACGATGACGGTACTGGCGCAGGCCAGCTGCTCCACCGCCATTGGAAGCCGACGCGGGAGACGTCGCCGCACACGTAGACCCGGTCGTCCCAGCCGAGGACTTCCAGCATGTGCACCTGGCCCGCTTCACCGTCCGCGCTGATCTGAGAGAAGCGGCCGACTCCTGCCCAGGGGTTCCGGGCGGACCGAGACCGGATGATGTCCTCGGCTGCCTGGAGGGTGTCGAGGGGTTCCCAGAGCGCGTGCGTGCTGTTGTCGCGGTGCCAGAGCTCCCCGCCGTCGAGGAACTCGGCTGGTCGGGGGTCTGGCAGGAGCGTGAGTGTGCCGGCGGGTTCGAGGGTGAGGGTTATGGGTGGTCAGTTGAGGAGATTGTGGCGGAGGTCGTAGCCGGTGTCGGCGGCGAACTGCAGCAGGTTGCGGACGTCGTCGAGAGCGGCGGTGTCGTCGTCGTCGCGGAAGTCAGCGCGGAGGAGCGTGCTCGCGGTAATGAAGTCATCGGTCCGGTCCCGGTATCCGGCGGCGGCTGCGGTAAGGAAGATGGTGGGGTCGGCGGGGCGGATCAGTTCGGTGCCGGCGTAGCCGACCGTGTCGGGTTCGAATCCGAGCACCGTCATGTCGACTTCCTGCTCCGTGAACGCGGCAAGCCGGTAGGGCAGGTCGCGTTTGCCGATCATGGGGTAGCCAGGTCGGTCGGAGATGGCGCGGCCGGAGATCCGGCACCCGGCGCCGATGAGTCGCTCCGCTTGCTCGGGAAGCGGTAGGTCGGACGTCCACTGAGTTCTGACGCCGCCTGGTCCGGGGTAGCAGGCGATCGCGAAGTCAACGAGCCCGCCGACCTTCCGTGATTCCCATCCGATGTCGGTGCGGTGGACGCGTTTGCCGAGGCGTGCGAGAGCGTCATCGACCTGACCCGCGGTGAGTCCGGCCCGAACGAGCCGGTCGAACGTGGCGCCGTTGACGGCGAGCATTCGTGCGACGGCGAAGGTGACGTAGATGGGTGCGGCGTCCTTCCACCGCTCGATCACACCGAGAACCTGTTTCCCGTCGACCCAAGCCCTCCGCCGGTCCACGTCGACGAGCAGGACGGTCTCGGTTTGTTCCGCGAGGGCTACCTGCGTCGTCGTCACCGTCCGCGGCGCCAGCAGCAGCAACTCCGGAGCGACTGCTGGCTCATCGCGCGGTTGCTGCGTCAGTGACGGGAAGCGTGCGCGGCGGCCGTCGGCGAGGCGGATCGTGTCGTGCGACTCCACGACCGCGGGGAGCCCAGCGAGCTTCAGGACGGCGAGAGCGCCGGTGAGGTCGGTGGTGTCGCCGAGCCCGTACGGCATCGTGATCTGCGGCCGACCGGCGTACGCGGCGGCGACCCATTCGAGCCTCAGCCCCATCAGCTTTGTTCTCCCGGGGTGTCGGGCCGGGTGATGGCGATCAGCCAGCGGGTTTCTTCGAGGAACGGTTCCCACCCGTCGCGGGTGTCCCCGTGTACTGGTTCGCAGATGTTGCCGGTGTCGGTGCTGCGGATGATGACCTGCCGCAGCTCGCTGCTAGGCGGGTCGCGGAAGAACACGTGCCCGTGCACTCCGGTGGCGTCGTAGGCGACGTTGAGGAGGAACAGGTCCGGCTGGCTGGTCATGGTCGCCACCGTCGTCCGCGGAACAGGGCGATGATCGTCGTCAACGGTCGGCCTTCCTGCATCCAGTCCAACGGCGTCAGGATCCGGTCGTCGACGGCGAGGAAGTCCAAGGGTGTGGTCATGAACTCCGTCATCGCGGCAGCGTCGAGGAGCGGCTGCGGGGCTGCCGCGTAGAGGACGTCAAGGCCTGGCAGCTGCGATGACGGGTCGCCGAACTCGGGGAGGGCGGGCTTCACGAGTTGCCAGTCCGGGATGCGTTCTTCGCCATCGAGGTCGAAGCTCGTCAGCCGATTCGATTCGAACAACTCACCGACCTCCTCAATGCTGATCTGCAGGGCCGCGGCGACTTCCGCCTCGGTGAGGGTGGTGTTGAGCAGGTTCCGGCGGATCCGGGCCTGCGTGGTCTGCCACCAGTCCTCGGGAACGTCCGCCGGACCGACAGCGGAATGGTCGGGTTGGCGGGGGATCTGGCGGCCTTCATCGGCGTACGCGGAGAGTTGTTCGCGGGTGACTTCACCGCGGGCGTACATCCACAGCTGCGACTGCCACGGCACATCGTCCGGGAACCCTTCCAAGTAGCCGGAGTGGATCACCGCCCGGACGGCTTTCTCCCTTCGTGCGACCTCGGAGGCGGGGATGAGGAGGGTCTGCACGATACGGTTCGCTTCCCGCACCGCCGGCACCGTCAGGTCCGACAGGACCGTGTTGGTCCTGTCGTAGAGCTCATACCCCGGCTCGACATCCACGGCGCGGACAAGGATCTGCGCCAGGTGTGCGTCCGGGTTCTCGGTGTCCTCGAGGAGGACATGCCCCGAGAGGATCCGGTCGTTCGAGAGATGCAGGGACACCAGATGCATCATCAGCAACTACCTCCAAAGGGACGGGCGTGAGCAGAGCGGATCAGGGCTGGGGGAAGTCGGCGGGAGTGCGGCCGATGCGTTCGGGCGTGTAGCGGAGGAGGAACCGCATGATGCGTTCCGCCTCGACCATCGCCGGGACCGAACGATCCTGCCCGTCCGGGTCCACGTTGGTGAGCCGGAACCAGGGCGGTTCATCCGTGTGGTCCATCAGGACCGCGGCGGGATTGTCGTCCGGGTGGGTGGGGTCGGTGAACATGACGGAGCCGAAGAATCGGGTGTCGTCGTACGCCAACGTCAGTGACAGCAGTTGCAGCATCAGCCCTCCCTGCCCTCACCGCTGCCGGGGTGCCAGCGAAGGTCATGGGCAAGGTCCGACTTGAAGTGCAGCAGCTGCCGCAGCCCGTTCACCGCATCCGTGTTCGCGGCCACCCAGCTGTCTTCGTAGAGAACGTGCGCGGTGATGAAGTCGTCCGCGCAGCACCCCTCAGCGCCGGTCAGGACGGTGGTGTCCTGCGGGATGACGACCGACACTGTCGCCTCATTCGTAGTGGCGGGCTCGTAGCCGAGCGCCTGCATGTCGGGATGCTCGGCGAAGAACGCGGTCAATCGGTCTGGCGGGACGAGTACGCCGGACTGCTGCGCCGCCCACCGGTCCGACATCACCCCACCCAACGCAATCAGCTGGTCCGCCTGCTCGTCGATGGTGGTGTCGCGGCGCCAGCAGGTCCGGATTCCACCGACACCGGGGTAGGCCGCCAGCGCCCAATCGCACAGGGCGGCGCGATCGGCTGCTTCCCACCCGATCGGCGTGAAGAACACGTGTGTCCCGAGAGCAGGCATCGCGGCACGCACAACATCAAGTGGAATGCCGATGCGGTCCGCGATTGACTGAGAACCCCCGCCGTGGATGGCGATGGCGCGGGCGATCGCGAACACGGTCCGCCACCCTGGGGTCGCTTCCCGTTGCATCGACGTGCCGGACAGCTGCCGCCCGTCAGCCCACACCCGCCCGCGTTTCCCGTTCACGACCACCAGGTCGGGGTATCGGCGCACCAGTGACAGCACCCCGCCCTCGGACCCGCCGGGCTGGAGGATCACATCATCCACCCGGCCCTCGCCGCCGTCGCCGTCGGTGACGGTGGTGGTCGGGTCCGGGGTGGCGAGAAGCGCCGTGCGGCCGTCGTCGAATCGGAGCCGGTCGAACGTCTCCACGCGTGCGGTCAGCCCGGCCGCAGCGAGGGCGGTGAGGGTCTCGGTGATGTCGATCGTGTAGCCAAGCCCGAACGGCAGCGACAGCATCGACTGCTCATGCCGGATGGTCCGCACCCACTGCCGGTCAGACATCAGCCGCACCAGCCGCTTCAGGACCACGCCCCACCGCACGAAGCTTCGACAGTGCGTCCATCACTTGAGTCGCTGCCTCACGCAGCGGGTCCGCAGGATCCGACAATGGTGTTCCGTTCAGGAGCGTGAACACCCACCCGTCTTCGCTGGTGCGGACGTTGACGGTCCGCTGCAGGATCTTCGGCCCGGTGGAGTTCGTGAACGTCATTCCGGCCAACGTCGGCCAGATCCCGGCGTCGAACTGCGCCGACAACGACAGCAGCCGCAACGGCACCGGCTCGAATCGCGGCGGACCATAACGATCAGACATCGCCGGTCAACCGCGGGTCATCCTCCGACAGCCGCTCCAGCCCGAGCCCCGAAGCGTCCAGGATCGCGTTCTCGGACTCCTCGCTGGCGACGAACGAACCGATCTGCGCGTTGACCGCGACAAGCGTCCCTATCCGGCTCCGCGCGTCGAGGACTACCGCCGCGACCTCGTCATCAGTGCAGTCGGAAGTCAGTTCCGGCTTCGACGGGTGCAACGCCGGGAACTCAAGCTGCTGCACCGGCGGATGCCACTTGACGCCGATGCGGAGGACACGGCCATCGTCATCATTGCGATAGAACATCGACCCGAAGGGGTGGCCCATGTCGAGGGTCAGGTCAGCGCCGTAGAGCGTCCAACCGGCAGCAGCGCGAGTGGGGTCCCAGCGCTGGACGGTGAGCGCGCCCAACCCCATCTTGATGCCGGGGATGAGGGATTGGCCCTCCCGGACGTCCGTGTAGAGCGCGGCGAGGCCTGGAGGACTCTCGTTACGCAGGTCTGAGAGTGCGATGCGCTTCAGTCGGGGCGATCCGACGTGCTGCCCATGCGGAACTGGGTCTTCATGGCCGCTGCTCATACCGAACCCCTTCCCGAGCTCCACCTCAACCAGAGCCATGGTGGTCATAGTAAGGAACGACGGTGTGGCTGTCTAGGTCTGGTTCGCTGCTCGCGGCTACTCCTATGCAGGGAGGTCGCCAAGGGCAGGGTGGAGCACGGCGGAGTTCGCACGTTCTGATCGTCAGCGAAACGCTTCAGGAGGGGGTAAACGAGCGCATTCGGGCGATTTCCCTTATCGGGTCATGCGCAGCGTCAAGTCCGCGTGATCCGTGCAACGGCGGGCCATCGGCGGGGTGTGGGGGCGTCTTCCTTGCTTACTTACATCTTTCTATCTCTTATGTGTAGGTAGTAGGTATATAGCTCCAGCAGGTACATATATGCCCCTATCCCTACAGCTGTACCCCTCGCGGGAGTAGGTGAGATTGGAAGGAGTCGTGATCGCGAGGTGCCGAGTCCTCCCCCCGCTCCAGCCCGCGTCACCAGCTCCCGTCCGCGCATAGCAGGTGTCGACGCCGCACGGTGCGGCCTCGGAGGGATACGCATGCAGGATCGATTCTGGTTCACCAATGAGAACGGTGATGGTTCGGCTGAAGCCACGGTGATGGACGACATCACCGTCATCGTCGAACGGTCCGGGCTGACGACCATCGACGGGCCCGCGGGCGGATCGACGACGTTCGATTTCGATGACGCCGTCGTCCTCGCCGCCGTCCTCGAAGAGGGGATCCGGGTACTGCGCGAACGCGGGTACCGGGAACGCGACGACGTGCTCGCGTGGCTCGCCGATCATTCCGGCTGACCGTGAGCGCACGTCACAGGAACCTGCCCGCGCATAGAGGCTGCGACCGAAAGGAAGCACCCATGCCGAACCACACCCGTGAGCAGCGACTCGACGCCTTCATCGAAGCGGCGACAACGAGGCATGCCGGCAAGTACGACTACTCGCGAGTTGCAGAGAAGTTCGTCAACGCGCACACCAAAGTCACCATCGGCTGCAGCGAGCACGGCGACTTCGACCAGGAGCCGAACGAGCACAAGCGTGGCCAGCGGTGCCCGGACTGCTCGGGACGACGGAACTCGCGGGCGTCCGTCCGCGGCGCCAGGTTCACAGCGCGAGCCATCGACCTGCACGGCACCCGATACGACTACTCCGCCGTTGTGTTCGTCGACCAGCACACCGACGTCACCATCGTCTGCCGCGAGCACGGCCCGTTCGCGCAGCGTCCCACGAACCACCTCGACGCCAACGGTCCGAGCGGCTGCCATCGCTGCGCCGAGCGATCTCGGCCGGCGGCGCTGAGAACCGCTTGGGTGAACCGCGAACGCACCCAGCGCCGTGACGCTGACACCGGGGAGTTTCTCGCAGCCTAAGACAAAGAAACCGGGTCGCCGCCGCGAGACGGGGACCCGGTCAGAGGCTCGTCCGCGACGAACCAAAGAGGCGCGACGGTCAGTTCGCCGCTTCGTACGCGTCGCGGACCTGCTGGCTGATGCGGCCACGGGCGGCAACTTCGTGCCCATTCGCGGCAGCCCACTCACGAATCTTCGCGAGCTCATCAGGCTTGCTGCGACCCTTCGTGGCCGCAGATCCCGACGCGGTTCGACCACTGCGACCGGTGACCTTCCGTGCAGCTGCGACGTAGTCGGAGAACGCCTCGCGAAGATTCTCGACGCTGTCATCGGAGAGATCGATCTCGTAGTTGCTGCCGTCGAACGAGAACTGGACGGTGCGACCCGTACCCGCTTCGATCACATCCCCGGTGAGGTCATCGACGAGGTGAGTAGTGACCTTCTGGGCCATATCGTGCTCCATTCGCTGATAAGTGCCAACCCATCGTGACACAACGCCTCGATGCCCGTGGCGACCGCGACCGCTCCATAACCCGTGAGTGGCACGCAATCCATGTTCACGCGATGCCGCGACAACGCACAGTTGCAGCGAAGCCGGACCTCACTGTCGCGCGGGGTGCCCACCACGAGACGGCAAAACTTGCCCCTGTAGTGCCCGCGCACCGTCGAACGCTGAGGACGTCGTGGAGCAGGCAATACCCCGTCGAATGGCGCGAGCCGACCCCCAAGCGCCTGTCACCGTTCGGTAACGCACGTCTCCGTCGCTGCTCCGCGCATAGAAGCACCAGGAAGGACGGGACAGACGATGCACCACGATGAGATAGCTCGGTCAACACCTGATGGCGCAGTGCCGCCCAGCCCCAGAGTGCGACGGAATGGGTCGGCCGTCGGCGGTAGGGTTCCGATGCACAGCAGGTGCGGATCGGTGGGCGGCGCGTTGGCTGAGGAGGCGGACATGTTGACGCAACTCGACGTGCCGCACCTCGACGCGGAAGTGGCCTCCGACTGCTCACCTGCCATCATCCGAAGCCCTCTCCGGTACCTCGACCCCGAAGCGGTGAGCGCAGCGGCGAAGCGAGAGTCACGGAACCGGGAGAAGCACCTGCCGCCAACGGGTGTGTACCGGTGGTGGGCGCGACGAACGGAAGCGGTCAACGGTGCCCTCATTGACGCTGCCGCGCTGGATCACTCCGAGCAGATGCTCGTCAGTGACCCGTTCTCCGGTGGAGGAGTCATCCCGCTCGCCGCGGCGCTCCGCGGTCATCGTGTCTACGCGCAGGATCTGAACGAGTGGGCCGCGTCCGGGTTGCAGGCGATGTTGGAGCTCCCCGAACCTGCTGCGTTGCAGGACGCGATCGCCGCGCTATCACAGCGTGTGCTTGCCAGCTCTGAAGCAGCGTACGGAACGGTTTTCGACGACGGAACTCCGGGGCTGATTACGCAGACGTTCCGCGTGGCGCACACGTCGTGCTCGGTGTGCGGGCACGGTCAACGTGTTTTCCCGCACGCGATGGTGTCCTTGAAAGTCCGAGCGGAGAGTCGCCAAACCGCAGCGTTCCTTGCGTGCCGTCACGGGCACCTGTTCGAGGGCGACGTCGTAGGTGATTCGGCTTGCCCGGACTGCGGGGAAACGGTTGCACCGTCGGCGGTGTACACCCGTGGTCGTATCGTCACCTGCACCGCTTGCGGGTCGGGTGAGCGTCTCGAGCAGCGCATTGCCCGCTCCGGAATCCGGTGGGACATCGTCCTAATCGAGCGGTCTGCGTCGAAGCGGCGAGAGCTTGCCGTGCCGCGGCCAGTTGAAGTGCAGCAAGCACACGATGCTCGGTGGGCGCCCACTCGAACGCTCGGTCCGATCCGAGACGGACACGAGACTCGGGTGCTGCTACGGCACGGGTTCCGGAACTGGGAGGATCTGTACCCGAACCGGCAACGTTGGTTCCTTGAGATGCTGCTGAACCTCGTTGACGACTGCGCCGACGACGCTGCCGTGCGAGGCGCGCTCCGGACCGCGATCATCGGCGCGGCAGAGATGGCTGGCTTCGTTTCCCGGTGGGACCGGTACTACCTCAAAAGCTACGAGTCGATGGCGAACCATCGATTCAACTTCACGACGTTCACTGCTGAGCCCAACGTTTGGGGTGCGACGCACATCGGCCGTGGAACAGTTTTGCGCCGCTTGGTGCGACTTGTGCAGATCGCTGAGTGGATGCGCGCCAAGCGGACCCATGATGCTGACGTGACAGTGGTGCAAGGCAGTTCAGAGCGGCAGGCACTCCGGGACAACAGCGTGCACCTCGCGCTCACCGACCCGCCGTACCACGACGATGTCCAATACGGTGAGCTGTCGCTTCCACTGCGCGCATGGGCAGGAATGTCGCTCGATGAAGCGGACGGTGATGCGGCGGTGAACCCGAGCGCCGCAACCACCGATTCCGCGGCGCTGCTGTCCCGGATATTCCATGAAACGAGTCGCACGTTGCGACCGGATGGCCATCTGATCTTCAGCTTCGCGAACCGCGACGTGCGTGCGTGGATCGACCTGATCAGTGCCCTCGACACTGCAGGACTCCGCGCGATCGGCGTGGAGATGGTCCACAGCGAGAACGAATCTGACCACGCCAAACGCAGTGTTCGTGCGTGCACGCTCGACCTCATCCTGGACCTCGTACCGCGAGGATCGACCCCCATCGCGCAGCATCGTCCACGAGTGGTGGACTCGGATGAGGGTCGATTCCTCGCGACGGTCGCTGAGCAGGTACTCCTGATCGGTGCGTTGCAATCCGACTGGGCAGACACGTTCCGCCGACGTCTCGAAGCTGAGGCCTTCCTGCAAGACCAGAAGCGTTAGCGCGCGTCCAACGGCAACCCCGGCGTCAACGCGGTGACGTCTAACGTCACCCGGGCACTCCACCATCGAGCGTGTTCCGTTGCCACATCGACCGGCAACCAGTGAAGGAATGCAGCGCCGGCAACCCATCCCACAATCGGCTGATCCAGCTGCGCTGCGACAACGACCAGTGACCACAGCGGATCCCGTGCGGCCTGCGTCGCTTCGTTCCGGGAGATGAAAAAGGAGACCGTGGTCAGGTGTGCGGAGACCGCTTTGACCTCGATACGGTGCCGACGCCCACCGGTATCAGGACTGGTGATGTCATAGCCAAGGTCATCGCTCACCTCACTGACGTGAGCGACGGTCGTGGCAAGGTCACTGCGCCCCTGCTGTTCCAGGTACGTCCGGCACGCAGCAGCGACGATCTCTTCGCCCACGCGACCGGCGCGACCGAGCGCTTCCGCGTCCACTGTGCGGGCGATTGACAGGAGGTACGCCTCGCGCCGTTCGGCGTCGATCAGATGCTCAACGAGCTGCTGATCACGATCCGGAACATGCTCCCACTGCAGGTCTGAACCGTGAACAGCCGCCCACAACCACAACGGCTGCTCAACCAGGAGAAGCTCACGGAGGATGAGCTCCGCTGCAACATCCACGGGCGCCCGCCGAATGGGGAGCAGACGGTCAGACGGCACCAGTTGTCCGCCCTCATCACGGAGGAGGTGCGCATCGATGAGCACCTGTTCACCGAGGCGAAGATCGTCGGCACGATACAGGCCACCGCTCGCCGTCGCCTTGTAACTGGCGTCGGCATCTCCTCGTGAAGCGCCCTGGTCGCCCAGCGCAGTGGCCGCGTACGCCGCTGCCTGCAGCAGGAACACAGTGACGGTCATGGGGCTGACCGCACATGTTGCAGCAGCGCGGCAACGTCTGCAACATCGATCGGTGCTGCATGATCCTCCGGCGATGGCAGCGTCATCGTCGCAATGTCTGCGTCGTCGAGCATCTCCCCAAGTCGGGCCGCCTTCTCCGCAACACGGTCGCTGACAACCTCATCGATCGTGCCCGCGGTGACCAGAAACGTCACGTTCGTCTCGATGCCCTCGTCCAGGCCGAGGCGGTGGATGCGGTCCACGGACTGGAGGTATTGACCGGCGTTGAACGTCCTGTCGAGGTAGATCGCATCGTGAGCGGTCTTATGCAAGCTCACTCCCTCGCTCATCGCCGCAGGGTTCGCAAGCAGCACCCAGCAGTCGCTGGTTTCGTCGCGGAACCGTGCCAGTTCCGTCTCGCGTGTGATTTCCGCTCGCGGATCTGACACCTCAGACGGAATTGCTCCGTAGATCGCGGCGGGGTTATAGCGCCTGAGGAGCCGCTGCAGGGCAGGCATGTTGCGCACGAAGTTGGTCCAAATCAGCGTTTTGCGCTTGTTTTCAGCATTGGTACGAACGAGCGCTGCGACCTGTTCAAACTTTGCCGGTAGTTCCACCTCGTTGTACTGCTTGATGAGGTCCCACAACCGAGTGTCAGGGGCGACATGAAGCGGCGGGTACTGGAAGTCGTCTGCCTCGTCGGAACCCGCAGTGAGGAGCCGCGGATTCGTCGCTGCTTCCAGCAGGTACATCACTGTTCGACCCATCCGCGCAAACCGGGCACGGTCGTTGAAGGGGACATTGAACTGCCCTGCGTACTGGTTGCGGAGTGCGTCGTAGATTTGCGCTTGCAACGGCGACGGTTCAACTTTGATGACGAAATGATTCGGCGGCTCGAGATCGAGTTCAGATTTCTTCGTTCGGACGAACAGCGGTCTGACGGCGTCGGCGATGAGGTGGCCGGCGTCCGGTGGCGTGGGCGTGGCAAGCGCGTCCTGCGGGAGAACGCGCATCGCCTGTCCCGGCCACAGAAAATCCAGCAGGGCGACGAGATCCTGCGGGCTCTGCGGTGCAGGCGTTCCCGTGAGCACGTCGCGTCGTGTTGCGAGGAACCCCATGTTCAGGCTCGCTGCGCCGAACGTCCCGTCCCACCCTCGCTTCATTCGATGCGCTTCGTCGAGCACGACCATCGTTGGCTTCTCTTGCACCCACGCCGCCAACTCATCAAACCTGGAGTCCAGCCGGTGATAGTTCACGACAAGGATCTCCGCGCCGTCCGGGATCGACGTGCCAACCACTGCGATGGTTGGTTTCTCGCCAGCGAAGCACTCCCCAACGCCGCTCTTCCACGCGTCGAACGCTGAGATGGGGGCAACAACGAGGAGCCGTTCCACACGTTCAGCGGTGCGTTCCGCTTCGTATGCTGCGAGGGCGACGGTCGTTTTCCCGGCTCCGGGGACAGAGAAGTTCGCTGCATGATCGAGCGCGAGCACCTTGCCGAGGTCGCGGATCTGGAAGGATCGGAGCTGCCGGGTGAACCTGGAGCCTTCAAGTCGTGCGAGAACGGCTTCCTCAGAGAGCACCGGCTGCGTTTGCAGCGCGACCCCGAGTGCGCGTCGCTGCGCCTGATTCGACTGGATGACAGCCCTTAGCGCATCGTCCCATTCGATCCGGACGCTGTACTGCACGCAGGCAGGTCGCAGCCATTCGCGATGACCGACGACACGCTCAACTCCGAACTCCACGCTGGCGCCCGGGGTGCTGCCGTCTGCGCCCCATTCGTTGAGCAATCGCAGCCAGAACCCCCACGGCGTAGTTCCGCGGAGAGCGCGGACCATCGTTCCGTGCAGTTCAAGTTGCAACGTGTTCTCAGGCATCGTCGCCGCCTTCAAGCCGCTCGTCGGTGACGTCGTCTCGGCCTTGCAGCTTCTCGTTGACCACGTCAGTGAATGCTTCCGTTGCCTCGTCGAGCTTGTCGCGAGCCTCCTCGAACTTGTCACGCTTGAAGCTGCCGCTATTGAATACCTCAGTGAATGCAGTCCGGGCGTTGTCGATTGCGCGCACCGCGTCCTGCAGGAACTTCGTCGGAGCAGCGTCTGCATCTACCTTCGAGTCGTTCGCGGCAGCAACCAGCAACGCGTTGATGAAGACCTGCTGAATGGCTGCTTTGAAGTTGGCACGATCAACGGGGATCTCCGCTCCCGCACCAGGCAACATGACGATGCCGTCGGCGTCGTTCTTCGCGAGGAGTGTCAGCACGGTGCGGAACGAGGGCAGCTCCTTGGATGAGTCGTCGGCGGAATCGTCATCGTCGTCGAGGAGGTCCAGGCCGTCGAGGGAAGCATCGTCGTCTGTCACCACGACCGGGGCATCGCCAGAGAGCAAAGCGGCGCTCGCGGCGCCGAGGACCGGGTCGTCCTCCATCGCCTCTGGGAGGTAACGGTTCAGGAGGGTGAGATCGACGTTGCGCAGCTTGCGGTAGTCGATACCGGACAACATGCCCGCGAGTTGCGCATCACGCAGCCGGGCCGCATCGTCGGGCCGCTTGTTCTTCAGCCCCTCGTAGTCGGAGTCGATCTCAATCAACGCCTGACGGCGCTCGTCGAACTCGACAAACGTCGCGGTGTTCCCGCTCAACGTGATGACGTCGCGGATCAGCGACAGCAGACGGAGTTCCGCCTGCACGTACGAGCGTGCTTCCTTGCGCCCGGTGTTCGTGTTCGGCAGGTCCGGCCGCAGGCTCATGCCGAGTTCGTCGATCGACCACCCAGACTCGATGAGGTCCTCAATGAACAGCAGCTGACTGGTGAAGGAGTAGTCCTGCTTCACATCGCGAGCCATCTGCAGCGTCAGCTCGAGTTCGTTGAGTTCCCGATCGGTGGCGTCGGAGGGCAACACCATGACATCGATGTACTGCACGCCGAGCTCTTCAAGAGCAACTGCGCGGGTGTTGGCGTTGATGAGGACACCGCCAGCAGTGATCACGCCGGCGTCCTCTTGCCCCTTCCGTTCAAGGCTGGTTCGGATCTCGGCGAACCCGTCGGTTTCACGGAGGAGGGTGCGCAGCAGGTCCTGCGCCTCCTCGCCGTATGGGTCGGTAGCGACCGTCGTCGCCTGGTCGCTCGGCTTCGACTGCAGCTGCGCACGAATGCGGTGGCTGCGCGGATTGAGCAACACATGATCCAGGGGCACCTGGGCAACCGGCAGCGTGAGACGCTTCCCCTTGTAGGGCACTGCTCCGATCTGGTGTTGCGCGCCTGTTGCGGCAGCGGCGGCTGCTGCCGCATCAGCGACAACCTTGGCCCGTGCTTCATGCGTGATGCTTGTCATCTCTTCCCTCTGTTCGTTGGATCGCTGAGTTCGATCAGCAGCGTGGTCATGACGGTGGGGAGCTGGTTGCAGGCACGAAGCTGTTTCCGGCATGCGTATAGCACGTACCGCTGACGCACGTGGGCGCGAAAACTCTGCGCGCGCATCAGCGATGCGCCTCGAGTTCATCCCCATCATTCGCGATACCTGTCGACGTCATCCCTTGTCCCGTCAGGGGAATGGCGAACGACAACAGCACCCCTGTCGCTCCTCATCCCCGTGGTGATCGCAGCATAACGAACGATTCCGACGAAACAAGTCCCGGGATTGCGCTGAATCCTGGGAGAAGGTTTGCGCTGGCATCAGTCGAAGAACGATTTTCAGCGCGAAGTCAATTCGCAGACGAGGGGAGGGAGGTTTGGGGTAGATTGCGCCCTCCGGGCGATGCCGTCACCGGGTTGACCCTGCGACGGGGGTGATAGAACTCGGCGGGGTCGTCGCTCAATCCGCGCCGAACGCTGTCAGCAGGGCAGGGCAGGGCAGGGCCGGGCAGGGCTGGGCTGGGCCGCGGTCGGTGTTTGAGGCAGAGGTGAGCGCCCGACGGGCGTCGCTGCAGGGCGTCGCCTTCGGGTGTCGGAGTTCACCCATCGCTCACGGACGGTGCCGCACGCAACGAGGTTGCAGCTACTGAGCGTTGTAGTGCCGCCGTTCCGCGGCCCATTCCGCCGGCGTTTCCGGCGGAAGTGGAGCAGGCGGAAGTGTCGTCGGCCACCAGAAGGACACCGGCCGTTGCGGAGCATCCCGTTCCCCTGACCAGCGGAACTGTGGTGTGGCTTGCAGGAGCGTGCGCCCATCGTGCTGCACGTTGCGCAAGCGCATTGGGGCTTTCAAATCGGGCACGAATAGCCGCTGCGCGAGACGCTCGCCTGGCTGTGACACCACGTGGCGGTGCGCGTTGCCAAGCAGTGCTCGGTTCAGCTCGAGGGTGTCCGTCCTGCTGAGGTTTCGCGTGGTGTCGACCGCGGGAAGGTCAGGACGGAACAGTGCCAGGACGTGGTGCGGTCCCAACGGCACCGCGATGACCGGTGCAGCGTGGAAGCCAGCGTGAGGGGAGTCCATGTCGCCGTGATGCTCAGTCAGGAGTGTCACCGGCTCGTCAGTCGTCAGCAGGGGTGCGGCCGACTGGAACGTGACGGGCACCCGTTCGACGAAGTTCGGCATCAGGGCGTTCGCCGAACGCATCGACGCTTTCATCTCGAGCTCTGGGCTCCGCGCAGCGGACCATGGATCATCGATCACTCGGTCAAAGTAGGCCTGCAACTCCGCGACACGTTCGGCGGTCGGTTCCGTGCCGTTGCGTTCGAGATGCGCGGCGATTGCCCCAGGCTTCCCAAGCTGCCACATCCGGTAATACCCCTCGCCGAGCAGCCATCGGCCCTGATACCTCCACATGCGAGAGCGAGTGACTTGGACGGCAAGAAACTGGAGAAACTGCCCCTGCAATTCCGGTTCAATCGTGTGTAGTCCGTCGTCTCGAACGATGGGAAGGAGCGGGGCGGCGGCTCCTTCGACTGCGGACAACCACGTCTCCCAAGCGACTGGAGAGCCGCCATCGACCATTCCTTCGTTGATGCGGTAATAGTTCGTTTCAACGAGTGCGTGTTCGGGGCGCACCTCGAAGGTACGTCGCTGCTGCAGCAAGTCAGTGACCTGCACGCGCTCATCGATCGACCATTGATCGAGGTAGAAGCGCGGCACGAGATGATGTCGGCGAGGTTCCTGCCCGGCGGCCGTCATCGCCGACGCGGCATCTAAGACATCGCGAAGCTGCGCCCGTTGCTGGCGCGAACCTCGCTGACGCCGTCGCCGTTTCATGGGGTTGAGAGTAGATCGAGACGCTGACATCAACGAAGCGCGCTCGGTCACCGCAGGAGCTCTCCCGCAGCATCAAGCTCGCAGGCGGCGACCGAGCGCGGGCGACAGATGACGGCGTTCGCGGTGAAGCGGGAGATTCTGCCGTGCCGTCTTGCGCGCGTCGAATCGAGTTGCCCGTTGAACGAAGACGTCGCTGTGTTCCCCGTTGGGCGTGCGGGTCGGTCGGTCGAAACAACTGGCGTCGCTGCCGCCGGATCCGGTACCTGAGCATCGCTCTCGTGCGATTACGATCGTGATCGAGCATCCCACCATGGGGATCGGAGATGGAGCCTCATGGCTGACAGCACGCCGCGCTATGAAACGAAGACCGTGCACACAGTGCGTGGTCTCGAGTCCCGCACCCTGTCCAAGATGGAGCAGGACGGTTGGGAGCTTGTGGAACGGCGCGAATCGTCGGTGCTTCGGACAAGGCTTGTGTTTCGTCGTGAGCGCAAAGTTGTTCCACGGTGGGTCTGGGTCGCCGGCGGAGCAGCTGCGGCCGCTGCGGTCGTGGCTATCATCATCGGCTCGATCACGGAAGGAACCTCTTCGCCAGCACCGTCGTCCACGACAACCTCAGCGGCAGCGCCAACGCGCTCGGAGCCGCCAGCACGAACCAGCCCTTCGCCTTCGGCGCCATCATCATCAGCTGCGGTTGTCGCTGCCCCGGTCACGGACGCCGAGGTACTCGCCGCATTCAACGACTTCTTTCGAGAGCGCGCCAACTCCGGAGTCGTCCTCGGTCGAGCTGTCACAAACGTCGCGTATTCGGACCGGGTCGTGACGGTAACGTTCAGCCCGGCCGCCGCGGGCGTCAGTCAAGAAGTTTTCGATTACGGCAACCCGTTCCCCAACCTGGCAAAGTTCGCCGCCACGCCAATAGCTTTCGACGATGACCTCGGCAACCGCATCCGGCCCGCCGTCGACACGATCACGACAATCCGTGATGACGGCGCGCCCCTTGGGACCTACACGCACTCCGAGATTCTCGCGTTGAACGAACTCGCTCAATGAGCCCATGTCGCAGCTGATCAGAAGGAACGGACGAGAGTTGCGGGTGCGCCGGCCGCAGACCGACGGCGCGGCCAACGGGAACGGATCGCACGAACCGCTCCACATCGAGTCGTCGCCGGCGGCCGGGCTGCGCCTGCTCCGCAGCACCAGCCGCCAACGGCACGGCAGTTCGGCGGTTCGCCGCATAGTAGCTCCGGATATGCCGCGCCGTGGACGAGGAGCAATACGATGACGGACATGGGGACGATCCAGTTGGTGGAGCGGGACGACGGCCAACACAGCCGCGTCATCCAGTACCGCGACAACCCCGACGAACGCCCCTTCATGGACTTCGAGCGCGAGGGCTTCCGCGCGGTGCTCTGGGGCGGAACAGATTTGGTTACCACTGCCGCCGCGCTCATCGAGCAGGGGTACCGGGCAACGAACGTCCTTGTCACGGACAGCCACGATGAGGAACTCGACGACGGCATTCGGAACCAGGTTCTCGAAGCTCTCAACGAGGGAGACGCCGAGCGCGTCCTCCACATGCTCAGCCACGAGTACTTCAGAGGATTCGTCCACGCCATCACCATGTCGAACCGACGTGCGCATGCGCGCTTCCGACTCATGCAGTACGGACGGGTCGAACCGCTCGGTTCGTCCGACCCGACGGCGTTGGTGAAGGCGTTGAGCGCCACGTGATCCGGTCCCGCTCGGACCTCATCGCGAAAGGCTGGACGGCGTTGGAGCTCGCGCTGGCTCTGCTGCTCATCTGGGCGGGCGGTGCGCTCGGGGCGCTGCTACCAGGTGAGCCGCTTGTCACCCGCGCTCTCGGTACTGGCGTTGGGTTCATCCTCGGAGTCCTGCTGCCGGCTTTCCTGTTCGGGTTACCGCGGTTCCAGCTGCGATGGACAGTTGATGAGCGCGGCGTCACCGACCAAACCGTCATCGACGTCCGCGGGAAAAGCGTCCCAGCCTTCCCATTCACGGTCGAGATGAGTGCTGGTTTCCAGTCCATCCTTGGTCAGCTGCTGCTTCGACATGCCCGGTCGCAGCAGATGTACATCTGGATTCAGTTCCGCCCGCTCGGCGCCGTGCGTATTCGACGTCAGCAGTACAGCGTCGGCAGCAAACTGCGGGAGCAGGACACCGCTCCTGAACTTCTGCTCGACGTCATCGACGACGCGCACGAAGTCGCGCAGACGATGTTCGTCGGCAGCATGCTGCCCGGGACAATCTCAGGCGCAGGTGACGACGTCACCGTCCGCGCGGAGCTGCGGGCTGCGGATGGTTCTTCTGGTCTTTGGTGGGCGCCGGTCACGGTCGGCCTCAAACGAATCACTGTAAGGAAATGAATTGGCAGTCATCTCTTCGCCGCAGATTGGCGTCCGACCATTCCGGATTGAACCTGGGGTAAATCTGCAGCAGCTGCGGTCAGCGATGGGGAAGCGGCAATTCAACCCGTCTTCGGCGACTCCGGCCGACGGGTGGGGAAGTGTTGCCGACGATGCGTTCGCGATTGGCTTAGCGCCAAAGTACAGTTTCTCGGTAGGCGGACCGTTGCTACTCAAGGCGAAGGGTGCGCAACCCCGCCGGCTACGCGTGCGGTACTACTGGATGCACCCACGGCCTCGAGCGCGCCTGGCGCCGGGCGTGGACCCGACCGATTGGCGGAACCGCCACCGCCTGGAAGCTGCGGACGTGCTGCTCTACGAGAACGTGGACGGCAGCATCAGCGGACTCGTCACCGCCAGAGAGACCGGGGACTTCCAGACCGTAACCCGCGCAGTTGGGACCCTTCTTTCGACACTGAGCAAGTCCTTCACCATGACGGTCGACAACGTGCCGGAAGCGATCGACGACGACCTTTTCCTGTGGCTCGTGTACCGGCTCCAAGGGCGAGAGCAGCTCTCAACCGAACTTCGACTGGGCGGTATCGGGGAGCTGTCGTCGAAAGACCGTCACCTCCGACCGACGCGCTTCAGTGAGACGGTAACGATGCAACGCGTTGAACTTGCAGCGCTCATCGCGCTTGGAGAGGTGAAGTTCGGGCCCGCGAAACTTGACCTCGACGTGACCAACCCCGACCTCGGCGCCGACGTCTACGTGCACCCCGACGGCGGGTTCCAGCCGCTCAGGAGCAGCACCTACGACGGACTTCGTCTCAATGGCGCCGCTCAGGCTGCTCGCCTCATCGACGACCTCTGGACCACAGTCCTGCCACGCCTCCGTGCAGCGCACAGCAGCGATACGACATGGCATCACACAGGGCGTCAGACGCTGCGAGAGGAAGCGCGAGACCAGATCCGGGCGCTGGTCTGAGTCGCGTCAACGGCCGGTGCCCCGGGCAATCGGCACGGGGGACGCGATCACCGAGAACGAACCCGCCGGTGAACCCGTGTCAGGGGCCGCATAGCTGACCGTTAGGCGAACACCCTCAAGGATCGCGGAAGCGCTGCACGACGACACCGTTGCGGACGGTTGGGAGCAGCGAAGCTTCGAGAACCCCGCATCGGAGGAGTCGAGCGCCTGCTGCAACTGCGTCCAACGCAACGGGGAGTCGCCGACATAGTTGCGCTGCAACGACGGGCAGCGCGGGCCGTCGAAGCAGAACAACTGCCCTCGACTGACCCTGGTTTCCGACAGCGTCCAGCCGGAGGGAATCCGGACGGCATCAGCGGCGGCGGACGTACCGCCGTCGTTGCGGAAGGCCCACCAGCTCGAAATCGTCGCTGCAGCAGTCACGACGCGCAGACCCATCGCGCCAGCCACCACCACACTCATCCGCATCGGTCGCCCCCTCGTCACTCGCTCGGCCCGGGTGGCTCTCACACCTTGCCACGCCGCCACAGCGTGCATGGATGACGGCAGCGCACCCGACCCTCCTGCGGCGGAGATTCGCCTGTCTCGCTCATGTGAGCGATCGACGGCAGCCGTCTCGGGCGCCGGCAGGGTCGCCGCAGCCTCGTTCGTCCGCGCATAGAGGTAGCGGCGGTATCAACCCCCGCCAGGAACGAGAGCATGATGAACCCCCAAACCGTCGCGGCGTCCGCCGTGCCACGCAACGAGCGAGAGCGGCAGATCCGCTGCAACGCAGGCGCAGCGACGACCGAAGTCCCCTCCGATCAGACACGGTGTTCACCTTGGGGAACCGCACCCGCGGAGTTCCTCCGAACGGTCAAACTCCGCCGACCCGGCACAAGCGACCGCGTCGCACTCTGGGCGGCGCAGCTCGCCGACGCACTCGACAGCGACGGCTACCCGACGCTGCGGGACACCCCGATCGGGTGGGGCTTCACCGCCGTGACACGAACCTGACGATCACGGGCGCGGACGCACCCGCATCTGCGTCGCTGGCCACGACGTGCGATGAACACATGGGCAGCCGACAAAGGCCGGATCCGGCTCATCGGCCCAGCAGCCATTCATCGTGTGCGCCGACTCCGGATGCGAGCACTCGCACGGCGGATTCGGGGAGTCGAGGCGCTCGCGTTGTGCGTCGACCTCGGCAACTGCCGCATGGAACCGCCGGGCGCCCGAGAAACTGCGCGCGTCGAGCTGAACGCCGAGTTCAACGAGCAGAGCGCGGGCAGATTCGAGGAACGCTGCTTCATCAGCATCGTCATCCCACCCGAAGGGCACCGCACGAGTGCCCGTCTCCGACAGAAGTGCCCGCGCCCGGTCGAGCGAGTCAGAGATTGCCGTACGTCTCTGGTCCATCGATCCCCCTTCAAAGGTACGCATGAACGCTACGGCGAAGACGGCGCCGGCTCGGTGCCCGCCCATCCCCCAGAACGGGGGAGCGCTTCGTCGACGGACACCGCGAAGTGGCGATCCCTTGCACTGTCCGCAATCAGACCGCCGACGCCTCGGAGCGTTGCGCTTCATCGCAGCCGACGACGACAATCCGGTCACCGACCCTCATTGACTGACTGTGCGGCCGCCGACTACAGCGGCTGATCCGCACGCTCGGGACGACGACTTCGCACCAACGAGCTCGCTGCGATCGACGAGCACACATCAGCGCGTAGCGACTGCACGTGGGCGCCCCGCGTGGATGCTCGCCTCGCTCGGCCATCGGTCAGTGGCGAGCGCGGTGCAGCGACTGCTGGTCAATCCAGAAGCCGAGCGGCCCGCGCATCTGAGGGTGCAGCGTCTTGTCTGCGAAGGCGATACGGCGCGAGTCAGTCTGCCGTTGCGACGTGATCGGCAGTTCGACGGTGAGCGCCTGCAGCGGGGCGTAGGCCGTAGCATCATCCGCTTCCGCGTCGACGATGCGCGCGAGCAGGTCCGCTTGCACAGCCGGGGGTGTGGTCCCCGATGCTGCGTCGTCGACAAGAAGCCCGACGTGGGAGATGCCATGGTCGGTTTCCATGAGGCGTCGGAACGCGGCCGGGGCGGTGAACGAGCGCAGCAGCCCGTGCCGCCCGTCCGCGGATGCGCCGCCCGCGGCAACCGTGCAGATGTCGGCCAGTTCGCGGGTGTCGGCGACGCGTTCTTCGGCGTAGAGGAACAGCGCTGGTTCAGTGCCCGCGTCGGTGACCTCCTCAGCGAGCTGACCCTCCCAGTGCGTGGTGAGTAGGCGGACCGTTTCGGCCTCCTCTTCGGTGCGTTCCCACCGGTTCCACGGCTGATTGCCGTCGAGACTGCGACCGTTCTTGGTGCTGATTAGCTTCGACGCGTGCGTAGGAAGGCGGCCCGCGAGGATGTGGTCGAGCCATTGCGCGAGGAGATCGTTCCGCCAGGGCGCACCGCCTTGGTTCCGGTCAAGTCCGGTCACATCGGCGTCCTCAAACCGTGCGTACTGCTCAGCGTGTATCCGAGCAGTGCGTCCTTGTCGGATCCAGGCGGCGACGAGAATCGTTGCAGCGGTCCTGCCGGTCCACCGCTCCGCGACCTGGGCGACGAGGGCAGCCTCCTCGGCGACGGCTGCCGTCCATTGTTCGAGCAAGCTCGGATGCGGCTGCTGATCCGTCGTCCCGTATCGGGGCGGGGTGATGAGTGTGCGCGGAAGGTCCCCGTCGCGTAGCCACGTCGCCGAGTCGTCGATGCGGGCACGTTTCGCGAGGAGCCGGTTTGCTGTGCCAACGTACGCGTGCACTGGTTGGCAATGAGCGTCCTCGACCCGGAGATCCGCGAGTGTGCCCGATGTAGGGTGCGTCACCGTGCGGTGAGGGCTGAGGTTTCGTGCTCGAGGGCACTGCGGGTCACCGTGCAACGTCGAACCGTGTGGGGACCGGAAGTACGTTGTCGTCGTCCCGGCGAGCGGTCCGAGCGGGAAGTCGGACAGCGAGTCGGGGGCTGCGGCAGTCATCGCCGCTTACCGTAGCGCGGCATGGTCCGCCTCACGGCGTAGCTGATTCAGCGACGGCGGTAAACGCATCGAGTGGCGTTAGCCGAACTTGAAGCAGTCCGGAACCAGGTTGAAGCGCCCCGACCGTGGTCGCTTCAACCTGGCCCCCGGTCAGCTGGTGATGTGCAGCAGGTAGGCGCGGAGGTTGGTCAACCGAGTGTGGCTTGGTTCCTCATTCCAGACACGTTCGGGCCGGTCCTCACTGTGTTGCGAGATGAGGACGGTCCCGTCGTCGCGGATCGCAGTCACAATCGCTGCGTGATCGACCTTCCCGTCGGCGTGGCCGCCGTCCCAGTCGTAGAAGATCACATCGCCGACCGCTGCGCCGCCGGCGGAGGGGTCTCCGACAGCCACTTCGGTGAGTACGCCGTAGCCGTCGCTTTGGAGCGCGTTTTTCAAGTAGTCAGCGGATGCTGCTGCCTTCGTGGTGCCCGCCGCGGCCCGATCGTAGGTCGTAGCGTTCGCGCAGAGGGGCGCAACCGCGTCGTCCGTGCCGGTCCGCACGAGCGAGTCGGACACCCAACCGCTGTCTGGCACGTAATCCCACAGGTCAGTACCGTTCACGGACCGTCCGTGGGTTACGCAGCTGATGGCGACTGGATAGCCCTGCGGGATGACCGTGACGATCGGTGCGGCTGTCGATGGTGCGTTTCGCACGTTCGCAGCAGCCAGCTTCGGGTAGCTGCTGTCCGTGTGCGCGGGTTGTGCCGTCACAAGTGTGACGCTGAGAGCGACGGCTAGCGTACTTCCATTCAGCAGGAACCTCATGCGGCACCTCATGCGGAGAGGACCCTTGTCGGGTTGCAGGGTCGAGAGCCGCCCAAGGCTCCAATGTGAAGACGGCAGGCACCGTCCCAGCCGATCTACCGGCGGCACGGGCGAGGACTTGACGGAACTCTGCGGCCCGAACCTGGAGGGGGTCGCGCATTTGCCATCCGCCGCTGCAGGACATGATCGTCACCGCCAGCTCGTAACGTCCCTCGTCGTTCCCGAAGCTACCCGTTTCGCCGAGGTGAGCGGCGGAGAGCGGCAGAATCACTCTGCCGGACGAGGCTAGGCCGATGAGACGCCAAGCCGCCTTCAGCTCGTTGTCTGATTGCACGCGCCAGGGAGCGTGGACCGATTTGCTCAGCGTGCTCCACTGATTCTGATCCAGGTACACAAGTGGTCGGGCACGAAGGGGCGACGAGTTGAAGCGCGATCCGAACCGCGAAGAGAACCCATCTCCTCGCGTTGTCTTGAAGAACACCGACCGGCGCCACGGGTGCACCTCCACCATCGCGAAGTCCTTCGCGTGAGCCGCGTGCAAGGCGTCACCGCTGAAACCTCGCACGAGCCCGCTTCGGAACCGGAGCGCGACCATGTTGTCGTCAGCACGCCACTGAAAGGCTTCGATGAAGTCGGACGTCTTGCTGACGTCACCTGCTGTCCCAGCCGCTTCGTCGTCGGGGAGAGTCGTTGGAACAGAGGTTTCGTCCACGCCCGGATCGTCCCATCAGCGGACGACATCGGAGTGTGCCTTCCGCGGAGCGGCGTCACCACGCTGGGATGGGACATCGGGGGGGGGGGGGAGCTGCGGATATAACCGCCCTGAACTGGGGTTCATGCGGAAGAAGTAAATTCTGGGTCAGCCCAGGGGAACGCCAGGCCACGAGCGCAAGAGAAGGGCTCTCGATCGGCGTAACAGCAAGGGGCACCGAGACCTAGACGGCGACAAGGCCGGTGGACGGCGCTGCCTCATCGGCGGTCACGGCGCACGGTGTAGACGACGGAGCCGCAAACATCGAGCCCTCAATCGCCGATCAGCCGGAATGCGGTTCACACGTTCTCGAGCGCCGTCCACCCATCAGTCGTCCATCGCCAGCTCCGACGCGTCTGTCGGTGCACCACCCACAGCTCGTCTACCGACTCGTCGAGCTCCGGAGCGCGCGACGGCAGCCCGAAATGGTCCCATTTCTCGCTGATGCCGTCGCGGAGCGGACGGGTGATGGAACCCTCGGTGTCCCGGTCCACCCAAACGAAGAGCACCCGTGTTTCGGCGCCGGACTCGGCGAGCTTCCGGTAGTTGTCTGGCTTGTCGTTGAGCGTCTCCTCGATTTCGCGCAGTGCCGCGTCGCTCCCGGACGCGACGTAGCCGCCGGAGGTGGACCACAGGACGCCGTGCTCATGTTCCTCTCCCTCACGGGAACAGATCTCCGGAGTCTGCACAGCATGCTCGACATGCTCGCGTTGCAGCGTCGCCACGGCCACCTTGCGGTCGGGGTCTCCAGTCAGCAGGGCATGTGCAGAGTGGGACCAGAACTCTGGTTCCCCGTCGGCTTCGAGGACGCCGAGCGCGTCGACAACCCTCGCCTCCAGCCCTTTGAATCGGGGGTGCAGCTCATCGATCGTGACCCACCAGCACACACAGGCGGCCGGCGTCGGCGTCTTCGTGTTGAGCAGCGCACCACGGCGGGCAGTGGACGCCTTGACTTCCTCACTGGTGACGGTTGTCACCTCCATCGCGACCGCGCCGTCCGATGACTGGTAGTCGACACCGCCGAAGTGGTCGGCATGCTCGACGCGGTACGCCGTCTGGCTCTGCAGGACGTTCTTCGCGTCGATCTCGTCGTCGTGCTCAGGGTTCGCCATGGTCACGTCACCATCCGTCGAGGAGGTGAGCCGGGTTACTTGAGGTTCTCGAAGACGATCCAGTGCGCGTTGAAGAGCGCGTCGGTGATCGTGCTGTCCGGATTGCCGACGGTGTATGCGTACTGGTTCACGATGCGTTCCTCTTCCGGGATGTCGGGAACGTACGCGACGACGGAGAACCGATTCGCGTCCGCTGCGGCGCCGCGGTCCGTCACCTCGACGCGGATACCCCACCCGTCGCGTTCGACATCGTAAAAGGACACCGCCGACGGCTCGCTGAACTTGTCGCGGCCGTCAAAGAATTCGAGAACCTCATCCATATGCTCACCGTAGGGGAAGACCTAGCCTCGCGCACCCGTGAACTGGACTTTCCAGTCCAGATTTCACACGGCTGCTGCTCACATCAGAGACAGGCCGCAGCGTTGTAGTGGCCCCCTCAGGAGTACCGCCGAGTTGAGGAAGCACCATGGCGTTCGAACCAACCGAGTGGGCACAGATCATCCTCGCCGCTCGATCATCGCGGGCGCCGATGCAAGCGAAGACGACGTGCGACGCCACACCGAACGGCTAGCCGGATACGTCGAGGACGGATCCGCGCCGATGACCGTGTTCAGCGACATCGATGTTCGGGACCGGAACACCAGTCAGATTAAGCAGTTCCCGGCGACGATCATCGGCATCGATAAGGAAGTCACTTCAACCCGAGCCGTTGTGCTCCTGCACACGCACGTCAACGGGCAGAGCTCGTCCACACCGAACGCACTGACACGGCCGCTGGCCGCGCGGCAGCGGAACGCGCCCAGTCACTGATCGGCCACCGTGTGTTCCTCACCGTGCCCGTCGAGCGCGGCAGCAGCGGGAACACACGCGTTGTCCGTTCAGTGCGAGACCATGGTGTTGACCCTGACTACGACATCGCACGCCCGGAATGGGAGTTTGACTACTCCGCCCTCGAACGCGCGCGTGCTCGGCCGGCTTGAGAGCCGACGGTCCGGTCGCATTTGAACGGAAGAACCGACGCGTCGAGTGGGTGCTGTCAGGATCGGCTCCTCGAGGTTGAAGAGGCCCCAGAGCGCAGCGCCGAACGACTGTTCTGATGAGCCAACATCGAACGGCAAGCACCGCACGAAGCACGGAGCCCAAGTTGGGTCCTTACCCAACAGACTGGAGACAACGGATGCCGGACAGCAACACCGATGACGACCTGAAGTGGCGATTCCAGGCGCAATCCATCCTCGGCGAGACACCCGCGTCAGTCGCACTCGAAGCTATCGACGAAGCAATCAACCGGCTGAGACCGCTCGATCGCGCGAGCATCCGCCCCGCGTTCGCGGCTCTGGCGGAAGGCACCTGGTGGGTGGCTGCCCTCGACGAACGAATCTGTGAAGGGCTCGGCGGCAAGGGCGCGTCCGCTGCGAAACAGTACAAAGCGGCACGGAGCGCATCATCGGATGGCCAATACGTGGAAGCGTTTCTCTGGGCCCGTGACCGGCACACGCATCAGCTGCCCTTCTCGATGACCCACGACGACACCCCGTTCTTCGGGGGCGGAGGCGGTGTCATTCACATCAGCGCTGGACTGACCTGGCGGCCATCCTCCGAGCTCCACGAACCGGAAGACTCCCGTCACGCTCGCGCCGCCTGGCGAAGCACGTACGACGACCTCCTCGCAGGGCACACCGCCTGGCACACGCTAGAACGGTGCAGCCGCTGGTTCCACTGGCTCGCCGGCCACCCTGCCGACGCGGAGGCGTGAACGGACCCGCCCGGTCTCAGGCCTGCAAGCGGAAGAGCTCGGAGATCTTCGTGTCGCCGCGTTCCAGCAACCGTTGCGCCGCCACGACATCACTCTCGTTGCTGAACCCAGTGAACGTGAGTGAGAAGTCCGCGTGCAGCGCCGCACCGACGTCATCCAGGTGCGTCTGCAGTTGCTGCAGCAGATGATCACGAGTCCTGATTTGCAGGCTCACGAATCGTCATCGACTCGGTAGCTTCTCGTGCGCGTCGCGCTCAGTTGGAGCAACGGGTGACCCGGTCACCGTCCGACGGCTCGAGGACTCTGGAGTCCGGCAGATGAAGCCACCGATCTCTGAACGACTGGCCGGACCGCTACCCCCTCAGTTTCGAAGGAGCGCCCAGCTCGCACCCCTCCTGATTAGGGCTCAACTGAAAAAGGGGAAAATCGAGGCAGGCCCAGGGGAAACTCAGCGAAGAGGGCCCGACCAACAGCGCTGCATCCGCTCTACCATGCGGGTCATCGAGACCTGCAAATGACCCGCCACAGGGTTGTTTGCAGGTCTGGCCTCCAGCATTTGCAAGTTTGATCCAACAGAAGAGCCCCCGGCTTCGGCCGGGGGCTCTTCTGGTTCTCTGGGACTGTTTCGATGTCGGATCCGGCGCTCGCTGAGGGATTCGCGGCCGCTGGTGACGCGCTCGCTCGGCGTACTGTTCGTCCTCGGGCGCGCCGAAGCACTCCGGACGTTCGGTGCCCCTTTTTCGGGCGCGGCTGAGCGTTGGGGTGTGCGGGTGGTGTAGCTCGGTTCTACCGGCGGTGCCGGTGCGGGGTCAGCCCGCTATGCAGGCACGGGCGGTAGCACTGACGGTTTCCAGGGGACCAGTTTCCGGGGCGGTGGGTTCCGCAGGTAGCGGGTTTCGCCGTTGCGGTCGCGTGCACGCTCGAGGTACTCGTCGGGCCGCTTCCGCGGTTTGGGCGCGCGGCCCGCTGCGGCGCGGCGTTAGGATGCGAGGCCGAAGCGATCATGCTGACGTCGTATCCCGCAACCGGAGGCGATGCTGTCGAGGCCGCGGCCGACGCGGTATCTTCGCGGGCGGCGCCACTCGCAACGCCACTCGGGAGCCGACCACCGCCACTCGTGCTCCGTGCGGCTGACGCCGGTCTCCGTATCGTCGAAAGTGAGGTCACCCTCGCGGACCTTCTCGACGTTCTTGATACGTGCGTCCGACCTACTCTTCTTCTTTGATCTCGAGCTGCCATCGCTCCCAGCGAAGAGTTGAGAACACATCAACCCTCTGGCTCGGCCCATGCGCCTGACCCCCGAAAGAGGAAGTGGCAGTGCATGAAACTCTCTCGAGCGATCCTCGGGATTGTGGCAAGCGGCGATTACTCACTTCCGCCGACCAGTAGTCGGCCGGTAGGGCGAGGCGCAAACACAATTGACAGACCTCAGAGGCGCTCTTCACTCGCCACTAATTGCTGTGGGAACCTGCATGATCGGGATATAGCGCTCAGCTGCCATGTGCCCCTAGGTTCAGTGTTTGAAGCGTCGACTGGCGTCTCTGGGTTGGTTGGCGAGGGGCCAGTTGACATGCGTCGTGCATCACTGTTGATTGTCGGACGGCTCGTCGGGGCGCGTGCTCATCAAAGTCAGAAACGTGCGAATCGTTTTTTGATCCTGAACGATTCTCGTAAATTCCGCTTAGGAGCGGCACTCATTTCGTTTGCGCTCATCGGCGGCAGTGTCGTGAGTGGAATCTATCTCTCACAAAATGGGACGGCGGCGGACTTCGCGCGGGCGTTCGACGTCATCGCCAGAGGCGGCGCACAACTGCATTCTGACGGCGGATCCTATCGTTCCGCGAATGAGGACGTCGTGATCCCAGCGACGACGGCGCGCCCGATGATCGTGAAGATCGGGTCGTCGACGCTGTCAATGAAGCTGATGAACAGCTCGTCGACGGTTTCCGCGACTGTCGTGGACGGCGGTCAGGCCATCGCGTACGTCGATGGCGCGGCGGCCACAGTGGTCACGGCACGAGCGAGCGGCGGGTTGGAGACCACCGACGTTCTCCGAGATGTTTCCGCGCCGACGACGTCGAGTTGGAAGGTTCTCCTTGATGGTGAGGAGCGGCTTCGTCTCCAACGGGGAGCTGTAGACGTGGACCGGATTCCGCAAGGGAAGGACGTTTCCAGGGAGCAGACGATCGCCCGCTTCGCAAAGCCGTCAGCGCGAGACGCTGCCGGCCACGCGCTCACCAGCTGGCTGACGGTGAGCGGGGCGGTCGTGACGACTCATCTCACAGTTCCTAGACACGCGGTGTTCCCGGTGACTGTGGATCCTGCCGTCCAGGCCGCAAGTGGTACATCGGCGTGCCCCGCTACGGTCCAAGCGAGCGTGTACAGCAACGGCCAGGGCGGTCTGACGCTGGGCTGTCAGCCGTGGAGAGCGGTGGGGTTCAATGACTATCGGCTCATGGACTACGCAGCCCCGAATGCGTTCGTGCAATCGAGCACGCAAAACCAGGGGTGCGGGCAGATCGTCGATGACGAAGACCAGACGTGGGAGACGCAGCAGATCGCGGCCACCGGCTCGAACGTCATTCGGGTGTGGTTCTACCAGAAGTACTACCAGGACTACCTGGCGAACAATCCCTCCGGAAGTGGCTGGATGCCGTACATCCAGCTGCTCCAGCAGGCGAAGGCGGCGGGTCTACGGGTCATCCCGGTGCTGGTCAACGAATGGAACCAGTGCGACCGAGAAGATGGTTCACTGAACGACGGCAACGCATTGTCGGTGAACTTCTACAAGTCGGGATACACGTCGAGTCAGTTCGGGTATCAGTACTCCGCGAAGGCGTGGTCGGCAATGGTTGCGCGGGAGTTCAGCCCGAATTCACCCGATGCAGCTGCAGCTGGTTTGTGGCGGCAGATCGCGTTCTATCAGGTAGTCAATGAGGCGGAGGCGGACAATCCGTCGTCTGCGGCTTCGACACCCGCCGCGGACCAGGGGTTGATGACCAAGGAGGACGGATCTGTCGCCTGCGCCCCTGGGGGAGCGGCTGTGCTGAATGCATTCGCGCAGGACATGGGCTCGACGATCAAGTCGGCATACGTCGGCAGCTCGGGAGCCACCGCCCCACTGATCAGCTTCGGCTCGATGGGTATCGGTCAATGCGGTGTCTCGAGTTCTGTCGCGGACCCGACGGGAGCGGCGAACGTCGACGACTTCGGTGAGGTGTACAGCGCAAACAGCATCGACATCTGCGACGTGCACGACTACGACGCGGAAGACCAAAGCGACCCGAGCTACCAGTGGTACGGCATTCCCGAAAACTCGCTCGAGCAGCGCATCGCCGACTGTGGCACGAAGCCGCTTGTCATCACTGAAGCCGGCGTCGAGGCCAACGTGTCCGCAGGTGACACGCAACACCACAACGCTGATGCATCCCCGACCCCCGATTCGTTGCAACAGCGAGCGCAGTACGTCAGCGACAAACTCGCTGCGGCTTTCAACGACGGCGTTGCGGGGTACGTCCTGTGGGACAAGATCATGGCCAGTTCCGCCAGCACCTGGAACGTCGCCAACGATCAGGCCCTCGGATACGGTTCCTACGGTTCCGGCACAGCGCAGGGGGCGGGCTCTCAGGACCCGGCACTGTGTGTGGTGAAGGACTTCACGGCTTCCGGCAGCTGGTCCCAGGGATCACCTGGACCAGCGGCTAACTCCGCGTGCTCCCATTGGGACGTCCCGGTGCCTGGTCCCACCAACCACTACTCATTCATCGACGGCACCGCTGAAGGGTGGGGGAAGAACCAGGGTTGGGGGGACCTCGGCGTCGCCGCCGACACGACGCAGACCCACACCGGATCCGGGAGTGGATCGCTGAAGATCACCGTGGCTGGGAACCCCACACTCGACACCAGCACGACCGTCGCTCCTGGAACCCCCAAGTTCAACCCGTACTCGGAGATCGAAGTCGAGTCGGCGTCGGTCGCCTTGTTGACGCCCGGGAGTACCGTCACGATGTGGGTCAACGAGGGCAGTAACACCTGTCAGGGGCTGAGCTTCAAGCCCGTCCTCCGACTCAACTCCGGCTGGGACTACTCCGCCGGTACCAGTGTGCAGGCAAGCATCGGATCGTGGACGGCATTGCAGATCACCGTGCCCAGTGTCGACGCATCCACGGGGGCGGCGGTCACCGCAGTGAACGCCGTCGGGTTGGAGGTGGACGTGCCATCGCTGACCAGCAGCACGTGGGACACCTCCTGCGAGGGCAACAGCGTCTACGTCGACGACGTGTCGTGGTGAACCCGATGAAACAGCGAACGCAGGGTCTCCGCGCGGTCGTTCTGCGATGGGTGCTCGTTGCCGCACTGGCGGCAACCTCGCTCGTGGCCGTGGGACTGACCACTGACCCGTCTCCCGCCCTCGCTTCAGATTGCCCAACGGGAAGCTTCGGCTCTAGCCCACTGAACCTGAGCGCCGCGTACCAGTACGCCTGCTCCTACGCTGCCTCGCCGAACCCTGGTGACTACCCCTACGGCGAGGACTCGGCAGCGTTTTCCAGCCAACTCCTCCAGGCCGGCGGCATGCAGCCCAGCCTCGGGAACCCGCTCGCGGCGAACACCTGGTGGAGCAACAGCTGGAACTCCAGCAACAGTCCAACGGAACCGCCGATGCACGCACGTTCGTGGACATCAGCAGATGCGCTGTACACCTTCCTCACGACCGCCGGGAACGGCAAAGCCCTCCCCGGCAGCAGCACGAACATCGCGAGCACGAGAGCCGGCGACGTGCTGTTCTGGAACTGGACCCCCCTCGGTGGGAGCGTTGGAAGTACGGCTGGCCTGCACTACAGCGACGTTTCGATGATCGTCTCCGGATCCGGTGCCGACGCGAACAACGAGCAGGTCGCCTCCCACATCCCCGCCGTTTCGGGAACCGCTATCCCCGGGATGACGTCGATGTCGAACCTGATCGGCAGTTCGGTCGGAACGTATGCCAACGCTCTCGCGACCTTCAACGCGAACAAGTACGCGGCGACGAACACGTGCCCCTCCTCGGACGCCGGCACGGACAGCGGGTCCGGACTCCAGGGCGGCTGCTGGTCGTGGAAGATCATCCGGATCGGCTCCACTGGCGGGACCGCAGGAACCAGCGGCCCGATCGCATGGCGTGAGATCTCGGGCGGCACGAACAAGTCCGAAGTGAGCTGCGAAGGCTGCGACGGCGACCCCGTGAACTCTGCAACTGGGGAGTTCACCGAGAACGAAACCGACCTCACCCTCCTCGGCCCCGGGCCTGCTCTGAGCCTGACGCGCTCCTACGGCTCGCAAGCGTCCACATCTGCCACGAACACTGCGCTGCCGAACGGCCCTCTGGGATACGGCTGGACCGACGGCTTCAACATGACGATCAGCGCCGACCCGACAAGTGCGAGCATCGAGGACGTCTACCAAGAAAACGGCTCAGTCGTGCAGTTCCAGCACCAATCCGACGGCAGCTGGAGTGCCCCCTCACGAGTCCTGGCATCGCTGCGTTCCAACAGTGACGGCAGCTGGGCGCTCACCCGTCACGAGAACCAGATCTTCACCTTCAACGCATCAGGTGCCCTCACCGCCGAGTCGGATCCGCAGGGCGACAGCACGACGGTCGCCCACAACGCTTCCGGACGGATCAGCACCGTCACCAACCAGGCGGGTCGCACCCTCACCTTCACCTGGACCGGCAATCAGCTCACGGCAGTCGCCGACAACCTCGGTCGCACCGTGCGATACGCGTACGACACCGCAGGCAACCTGATCCACGTGACGCATCCCGACGGAGGTGTGACCACCTACGGCTACGACTCCGCCCACCGGATCACGTCGCTGATGACTCCGAACAATTACCAACGGTCTCAGCAGACCTCGAACAGCTGCGCCGGACTCAATGGTTGCGCCACCACGAACACTTACGATTCGGGGAACCAAGTCACATCACAGACCGATCCGCTCGGACGGACCACCACCTGGTCGTACGGTGTCGACGCATCCAGCCTGTCTGGCGCCACACTCATCACGGACCCCGATGGGAACGTCAAGCGCGACGTGTACACCTCGGGAGACCTGACCTCGATCACGACCGGATACGGCACCTCGGAAGCGGCGACGACCACGGAGACCTACGACAGCGCATCCAACGCGCTGACTTCGGTGACCGACCCCGACGGGAATCTCAGCCAGAGCACGTACACGCCGGCCGGAGACACCGCTACCGCCGTCGATGGCAACGGCAGCGTCACGAGCTATTCGTACAACTCGTTCGGTCAAGCCACGTGTGTTGCGATGCCCGAAGCAGCCAACGGTTGCAGCAGTCTCAGCCCGCCCACAGCAACCCCCAGCACCGCTTCAACCATCACTCCGCCCGCCTCCGCCCCGCCGGCGTACGTGACGTACACGCAGTACGACACGTTGGGTCGGCAGATCTGGCAGTCGGCCGGTCAGTACGCTCCTGGCGCCACCAACGCTTCCGCCATCCGGACCACCTACCGGCTGTACAACAGCCAGTCCGTGACCCTCGCGGGCAAAGCGCAAACCTGTACGAAGAGCGCCCCCATGGCGTCGTTGCCCTGCGCCACCATCGATCCGACCGGTGTCGTCACGCAGCTGACCTACGACTCGGCGACCAACCTCACCGCCGTGAGTGTCCCCAACGGCAATGGCACCCAGATGTCGACCGTGACCTTCGCCTACGACGCCGACGGTGAACAGACCAGCACGATCACGCCGAACGGGAACGTCAGCGGCGCCACCGCCGCGAACTTCACAACGACGACGACGTACGACTCCGATGGCCGGACCACGTCCACCACCAAGGCGGGCGCTTCCGGTGCCACGGTGACCGCGCGGAAAGCCACAACCCAGTACGACCTGGACGGCAACAAGATCACCACCACCGACCCCCGCGGAAAAGCGACGCAGTACGCATACGACGCTGCCGATGAACTCCAACTGCTGACCGACCCGGACGGCCACGCCACACTCACCTGCTACGACGGTGACGGCCACCCGTCTCAGACAGTCCCACCATCCGGCGTCGCCGCGAACAAGCTCACCGCCGCCTCGTGCCCGACCAGCTACCCGAAGGGATACACGAAGCGCCTTGCCGCGGACGCGACGACGACGGCCTACAACACCATCGGCAAACCCGTCAGTACCGTCAGCCCGAGCCCCTCGAGCACGACCGGTGGAACCGTCACAACCACCTCGGTGTACGACGCCGCCGGACGATTGACAGAAACGGACGCCCCCGGGTCCGCGGTCGCCGCGACCACGTCAAACACCACAATGTACGCATACGACCCTGCCGGACACCAGACATCCACCACCACCGGCGCCGGCACCAGCGCCGCAGCGACCACGCGCCAGTGTTACGACCCGAACGGCGACCGCACCGCGACCATTGCGCCCAACGGCAGCGTCGGCACGACTCCGACCTGCAGCGCGGCGTCGCCATGGACCAGCGGTTCAGCTGCGGAAACGTCGTATGCGTACGATTCGCTCGGTGAGCAGATCACGGTAGCCGCGCCCGCGACCACCGCAACGCCGAAGGGGGCCGTCACGACACTGCAATACGACCTCGACGGGCGAGTCCTGACCACGACCAAACCGTCCGGTGTCACCACGACCAACACCTACACGCCGACCGGACAACTCGGCGGAACCAGCTACTCCGACAGCACCCACCCGGTGGCGTTCACCTACGATGCCAACGGAACCCGCACCAAAATGGTCGACGGCACCGGGACTGCCAGCTACACGATCGACGCGTTCAACGAGATGACCGGTGAAACAAACGGTGCGAGCAAGGCCGTCGCGTACGTGTACGACGCAGACGGGAACACCACCGGCATCACATACCCCGGCTCGGCGAAAGCCGTCACACGCACCTTCAACAACGAAGGACGGCTCACCGGTGTCACCGACCCCATGGCGAAGACGACTACATTCACGTATGACGTCGACGGTGACCTCCTCAGTACGGCAGCGCCGAACGGCACAACCGCCACCGAGACCTACGGGGCGTCCGACTCCGCGACCGGTAGCACCCTCACGAAGGGGACAACCGTTCTCGCCAAGCTCACCGACGTGCGAGCGGACGACGGCACGGTTGCTTCACAGACGCCGAGCAACGGCGCCGCAGGAGTGACGCAGGCCTACACCTACGACGCTTCGCAGCGACTCACCAAGGCTGCCACCATGACCTACGGTTACGACGCGGACGGCAACTTCACCAACGTCGGCTCCGGTCAACAGCAGTACGACGCCGCGAACGAACTCTGCTGGAGCACCACCACAACGGTCAGTGGCCCGAGCTGCGCGACGACTCCCTCGAATGCCACCGCCTACACGTACTCGGCCGATGGACAACGAGCCACCATGACGCCAAGTGGTTCCGCGGCGACCACCTATAGCTACAACGCGGCGAACGAATTGACGAGTGTCAAGGCAACTGCGACCACACAGTACAGCTACGACGGAGACGGGATCCGGTCCAAGAAGGTCGTCGGAGCAACGAGCACCGCGTTCACCTGGGACACCGCAACCCCGATTCCCGAGCTCCTCACCGACGGGACCACGAACTACATCTACGGTCCAACAGGTACGCCAATCGAGCAGTACACCGCGTCGAACAGCTCCGCGCCGCAGTACTACTTCACCGACGCACACAACTCCACCGCCGCGCTCACCGACGCAACCGGCGCGGTGGTCGGCTCCTACGCCTACAACGCCTGGGGCACCGCGACGACACACACCGGGACCGCATCCACTCCCTTCCAGTTCGCCGGGGCGTACGCCGACGCTGAGACCGGATTGCTTTACCTCCTGGCGCGGTACTACGACCCCCGCACCGCCAACTTCCTCACCATCGATCCGCTCGTTCAGCACACGGGGCAGGCGTACGCATACGCCAATGACGACCCGATCAACCTCAGCGACCCTCTCGGCCTGCTCAGCGCAGCCGGCTGGTGGGGTGTCGCCGGAGCGGTCGGCATTGGCCTGGTCATGGTCGGCTTGACCGCAACCGGGATCGGGATCGTCGCTGACGGGCCGCTCGGGGCGTTGGAAGGCGCGGACATCGCGGCAGTGGCAGCTGACGGCGCTGCGGAAGCTGGAGCGGCTGAAGCGGGAACCGCCGAAGCGGGAACAGAGGCAGCGAGTGCGGCCGAAGGAGGCGCCGGCGAAGCGAGCAGCATCGCGGAAGCAGACAGCATCGACAGCGCGGCAAGCAACGAGACGACCACTGCGGAGGTATCCCGCCTCCGGCAGGTTGCCGGCGCTGCGAAGTGGCCCGGAAGAGCTGCCTCCGGAGCGGGAGGTGTCCTCGACGGCGCAGCCTGCACGATGAACCACGACGAGGCAGCCTGTGTCGCTGCGCTGTTCGGTGCGGGTGCTCTCGGAGCGGACATCGGAAGCGCAACCTTGATCTCCGATCAGTCCACGGCCTGGGGCGTGAATCTGCTGGGCGCCTCGACGCTGGCTCTGCCAGCCGGAATGATCGACATACACGGGGGAATTGAGGCAATCCGGGAGGCTTTCTGTGGTCAATGACGCTGGGATGTGGGGAAGTGCTACGAAGTGAACGTTGAGAGCAGCTGGCCTGAACGCATAGGTGCGGAAGCGTCGAGGTATCGCGTGCGGTACGTCCTGACTCACCTCATGTTGACCGTGTGGGCATTCGCCCAAGTGATCGTCTTGTGCGTCGCTCTCTCCGGCCCCAGATGGTCGAATGCTGGAGGGGTTGCCTACCTTGTGGTGTTTGGTGTGAGCGGAATCGCATTTTTCACCCTTGATGCTTTCATCAGACGAAAGGTCACGCGACTCATCCGCGTTCACCTGGGTCTCACGGTAAATGCCCGTGTTCCTGATGTGTGCATATTCCGCGCAACGGCATTCGAATACTGGACCCGAAAGCTGCGATGATCGCACCCAGCTCGTCATGAGCTGATTCGGCGGGCTTCCACGTCTGCTGACGTGGGGAATCTGACGGTCCGCCGTCCCAGCGTCCGGCGGCGGGGGTGCCGCCACCGTGACGGCCGGGAGCGTCCTGGCTCGCCTTCGTCAGTGACGGCACCGTGATACGCGTCACCGAATATGGACCGAGCGTGCTCACCAGGGCGGTGGTCCTTGACCCGTGCAGCTTCATCGACGACCGTCCCATCATCCCCGTCCCAGAACTGCCGCACCTCTGGCGCACAACGACGGAGCCTGGAGCCTGGAGCCTGGAGCCTGGAGCCTGGAGCCTGGAGCCTGGAGCCTGGAGCCTGGAGCCTGGAGCCTGGAGCCT
>NZ_JALGRO010000010.1:140443-159113 GCF_022815645.1 Curtobacterium sp. VKM Ac-2922
GGAGCCACGAGCCCGGAGGCACGTGGCGCATCGACCACGGCAAGTATCCGGACCTGCCCACGCGCCGGCCGCTCCTCGTGTGACGTATGGCGCGCCCTCTTTGGCGACCGCAATCAGATCACGGCGGCACGTTTACGATGGCGCACATTCCTCCAGCAGGCGCCCCGGCCCCTACCCGTCAGGAGTCAACCGAACCTGCAACAGTCCCTCCCACCCAAGGCGGAGGGGCGGCGCGCGTTCCTCACTCACGAGCAGGTCGAGCGCCTCGCCGTCGCATCCAAGTACCCGGACCTTGTGCGATTCCCCGCCTGTACAGGACTGCGCTGGGGTGCAGTGACCGGACTCCGTGTTCGGCACGTTAACCGGGCGGCCCGACTTGTCAACTTCGAGGAGAACGCGGTGGATTCCGCTTGTTCGCCTTCTTCCTGGAGAACTTGCTTGTGGGTTCAAATCCCACCGGTACCGCCACAGGGTCGATTGCAAGTCTGACCCAACAGAAGAGCCCCCGGCTTCGGCCGGGGGCTCTTCTGGTTCTCGGGGGTCGTTTCGCGCCGCGTGTGCCTCCGCGCGTCCGGCTGTCGGTTCCGAGGGGTCGTCCTGATCTCCTTGACGGGGCGGCGATGTGTGAAGGTAGGCTTTACATGTGTCCGATGACCTGTACGAACTCGCCACCAAGCTGTACCGGGATGTCGGCGGGATCATCGCGTCCCCTGTGCTGCAGGAAGCCGATCAGCCGCTCGACCGGCTTGCCGCCGTTCGGGCGCTCGGCGACCAGACCACGGCGATGTTGTCCTCCGCGGTCGTGGCCGCGCGGCGGTCCGGAGTCACCTGGCAGCAGGTCGGAGAGGTCATGGGAGTCAGCCGACAGGCGGCGTTCCAACGGTTCGGCCGGCCCGAGCCGGTGTCGGGGCATGAAGCGGAACCGCCGGCAGCCGTCGAAGGGGCTGCGGTCGAGCGCGCGAGGGCCGTCGTCGACGAGCTGGCCCGCGGTGCCTGGCAGGCCGTCGTCGATCGGTTCGACGACGCCATGCGTGCCCGCCTCTCGGTGGACGGCCTGTCTGCGGCGTGGTCGCAGGTCGTGGCTGCTGTCGGTGCGTTCGACCACGGTGGCGAGACCCGGGTATCACGAACTTCCGGGTTCACGATCACGACCACCCCGCTGCGGTTCGAGCAAGACGAGTGCACGGCGCGGATTAGCTTCTGGGACGACGGTCGCATCTCGGGGTTGTTCATCCTGGCGGGATCGCCGTCGTGACCGATCTGCAGCGCACTCAGGGGGAACCGATGATCGACATCGACGCAGTGGTGGTCGCCGTGGACGACATGGTCCTGCTGCCGCCGACGAGTGCGTCCGTCGCTGCGGGGGAAGCGCTGGTGGTCCGAGGGCACAACGGGGCCGGCAAGTCCACGCTGCTCAAGGTGCTGGCTGGAGTGCGCCCGCCGACTTCGGGTTCGGTGGCGATCGGCGGGCAACCGGTCGACCGCCGGGATCGGACCTTCCGACGACGGGTCGCATCACTGCTCGGGCTGCCACCGACCGCGCCGGACCTGACCGTCGAGGACCACGTGCGGCTCGTCGCGGCGACGTGGTTCCGCGAGCGGGACGTTGCCGAGGAGACGGCGCTCGGTGTGCTGGCGGAACTGGGGTTGCACGGCCTGCTCCGTCGGTTCCCGCACGAGCTCTCGTCGGGACAGCAGCAGCTCTTCGCGCTTGCGCTCGTGCTCGCGCGACCGTTCGACGTCCTCGTCCTCGACGAACCGGAGCAGCGGCTCGACGACGAGCGCGTCGGGGTGGTCGGTGACGTGCTCGCCCGCCGGCGGTCGAGTGGCGCTGCGATCGTCGTTGCGACGCACAGTTCGGCACTGACGGAGCGCCTGGCCGACCGCGTGCTCGAGCTGGACCGCGCATCGTGAACCCGCGTCTGCGAGCCGCGACGACGATCTGGCGCGGGCGACAGCCACGAGCGGTCGGTGACCGGGCCTACATCGCGTACTCGCTCGTCCTGTTCGCGCTCATCGTCGGCGCCCCGGTGCTGCGAGCCGCCTGGCTGGCGGTCACCGTGCGGACCACCGCGACCGCGATGATCGACCCGGTCGGCACGGCCACCGCGACGACGGTGGTGCTCGCGGCCTGGGCGACCGCGCTGATGGTGGGCAGGAGTCGGGGCCCCGCGGTCGCAGCGCCGTTCCTCGCCCATGCGTTGACGTCGAGTGACCTTCCCGGGCGGACCACGTTCGGCCGGCAGACCTTGGCCGGGGTCGCTGTTCTGGCGGCCGTGGGTGGCGGCGGAGCGGCGTTCCTCGGGGCAGCTTCGGCGTCTGTCGGACTTGTGGCCGTCGGGAGCGCTCTCGGCTTCGGAGTGCGCGGGTTGCTCATCGGCGTGCTGACCGGCCTGTGCTGGCTCTTCGGACAGGCAGCCCCGCGTGCGGCGGCGGTCCTCGCCGCGGTCCTGGGGCTCGGCGCCGTCGCGATCGCGTTCCTCGGCCCGCACGCTGCACTGAGCGCCTGGGCATGGGTCACCCCGACGCCCGGTGTCCCGGGGATCCTCGTCCTCGGAGCGGTGGCGGTCGTCGGTGCCGTGGTGATGCCGTGGCTGCTCGACAGGATCCGCGGGGTGACCATCAGCGCGCAGTCGGCACAGTGGAACGTCGCGATCGCCCATGCGGTCAGCCTCGACTTTGCCGCAGCGTCCGGGTCGTACCAGGCGCTCCCGACGGCGGGACGTCGCTTGCACGCGATCCTCGACGGCGCGGTGCCCGTCGTGATGGTGTCGGTCCGCGACGCCGTCGGCGCAGTACGGACGCCGGCTCGACTCGTCGGCGGAGTGCTCACGATCGCGGCGGCCGGTCTGGCACTCGTCCTCGCGGCGCAGAGCGCGGCTGCAGCGCCCCTCCTCGGAGCGGTCGCCGCCGCCCTGCTGTACGTCGGGGCTGGTGCCTCGACGCGCGGCGTCCAGCACGTCGCGCAGGTCTCGCGCGACCAGCCGTTGTACGGCTTCAGTGACGGATCGTTGCTGCTCCTGCACTGCATCTTCCCCGTCGCGTTCAGCGTCGTCATCACCCTCGCGTCCACGGTCGTCGTCGGCGCGGTCGGCGCGGTCGGCGCTGCCAGTCCCGTCGCTTCGCCGATCTGGGCGGCGATCGCGCTCCCGGCGGTCGTGGTCGCGGCACGGGTCAGCAACGCCCTCCGGGGCCCCTCGCCGCTCTTCTTGATGACACCAGCACCGTCCGCGGTCGGCGATCCGATGCCGTTGCTCCGGATCCTCTGGGCGCTCGATGCCCCGCTCCTCGCGATCCTGGCGGGCTCGGCGGCGGGGGCGGGATCCCTCCCGGCCATCGTGGCGGTCACCGTGGTCATCGCGCTCTTCCTGCTCTTCCGGTGGGCACGCCGGGCCTGACCGTTCCGCATGGTGGACAGGTCGCTCTGCGGCTGTTGGTGTTGATCGCGACGACGATCGTTCCAAGGGGGGCGAAGACGCGAGGCTCGTAGCGAGGCGGTTCAGGGGTCGAAGTCCGGGATAAGTATCGACTGATCTCGACTTCAGCCGCGCGGTGCCGCTGGTCAGTTCATCGAGCTCGGACCCAGTCGAGCCGTTCGGGCAACGGGATGAAGCCGGCCGACCGGTAGGTCGCCACCGCGCTGTGCAACGAACTCGGCGTGCACACCCATGCGGTCGATGCGCCGAGCTCCTGCAGGGCAGCGGCCGCAGCGACACAGATCGCTCTGCCGTGGCCCAGACCGCGGTGCTCGGCGTGCACGCCCATCGGCTCGAGCAGCCCGGGCTGTCCGTCACCCGCTGACCAGATCGTCACCCCGGCAACGGCCCTCCCGGCTGCGTTCCGACCGAGCAGACACCGTCCGTTGCGGAACGGCGCCCCGTGGGACATGACTTCCCACACGTCGTCGGTGAAGGTCTCGCTGCCCCACGCTGATCGGTGCACCGCTGTGAAGTCCTCGACCTCGTCCGGGCCGACCACGTGGACCTGCAGCCCAGTCGGCTCGACGGCCGTCGTCGTCAGGTCACGGGCGAGCGGTGTCCAGGCTTCACCAGCGGTCCACCCGGCGGAGCGGAGCACCGCATGGACTGCTGTTCCGGTCGGGATCTCCACGGAACCGAGACGGGGCGCGAGGGCTCCTCCGTCGAGATCGCTGAGCACCCGGCGGGCGAGGCCGTCGTCTGACCACCGGTCGGGGGCGACGGTCATGCGGAGGACCGACGGTCCGTCGATGAGACCCACGGCGACGATGACGCCGTCGTCCCACCAGACTCGCAGCGACTCCGCGACTGCGGCCTCACCGTGGCGCCAGGCCCAACCGAGGTCACCGGGATGGAGTTGGACGAGGGCGTCGTCGCGCTGCCAGGAGCCCAGCGCCGCGACGACCTCGTCGACGGAACCGGCGGCGGGTGTTCGCATCGAAACGGACATGCCGAGATGACACCACAGCGCTGCCGGAAGACCAAGGCACGTCAGCGGGATCGCCGCGGACGACCCACGGTGGCGACGACCGCACCGGCGAGCAGTCCGATCCCGTGGCCGTCGAGACGGACGGCCATGGCGATCCCGGCCAGGACGAGGACGACGAGGACGCCCCTCCAGGTCTGGGTCGTGCCGACGAGACGCCATGCGGTGAGCGAGAGAGCGACGGCGAGATCGCCCGCAACGATCGCGGGCCAAGGGCCGCCGAGGTCCAGCATCGCCAGGTAGACGCAGAAGAACGCGCTGTACGCGATCGACGCCACGTCCAGGAGCGGGCTCGGGACAGCGTGGCGACGACCATCGAGCACGGTGGTGACGGCGAGGGCGCCGATGAGCGCTGCGACACCGTGGGACGAGCCTCCGTCGTGGTCGCCTGGGCGGATCAGCGTGAGCAGGACCACGATCCCGACGCTCGCTGTGAGGTACGTCGCGAGCCACAGGCGAGCGGGCCGCCGCTGCTCGAGCGCTGCCCCCACGATGACGATCCCGAGCAGGTTGAACGCGAACTGGCCCCAGCCGTCCGGTTGCACCAGCATCGGCGTGACAAGCCGCCACCACTGGCCGTCCCGGACCAGCACACCGTCGCGGGTCAGCATCGCGCCCAGCTGCGGGTCCACCAGGCCGACGACGCTCACCGTCGCGGTGACGACGAGCACCACGACCGTGACGGGGAAGCGCAGGTGTCCCCGCTGCCGCGGAGGTGTGGCGGTCACGACGGGGACCCCGGATCGGACGTGCCGGGGTGTGCCGTTCCGAGTCCGGAGTCGAGGAACGCCACGAGATCGTCACCGAGCGTCGTGAGGTCCATGCCGGGCGTCCGGTACAGGCGGAGCAGGACTCCCTCGGCGGTTCGCTGCAACACGTCGGCGGCGATCACCGGGTCGACGCCGCTGAACTCCCCGGCGCCCACTCCGGCTCGGATCAGGTCCGCGATCGTCATCTGAGTCGCGTCGACACCGCGCTCGTCCGTCGGCAGGGCGCCAGCGAACAGCAACGCCACGAGGGTCACGGCCTCCGCACGGTGCTGGTCCGCGAAGGCGACGTTCGCGCGGATGTACGCGTGGACGGCGTCCCGTGGCGACGTCGTCCGTTGCATGGCCTCTGTGACGCTGGCTGCCATGTCGGCGACGATGCGGGTCGCGACCTCGCGCATGAGTGCTGCGCGATCAGCGAAGTGGTACGAGATCAGTCGGGTGCTGCTGAGGCCACCGTGCGCGGCGATCTCGGCGAACGAGCATCGCTGGTACCCGAGTTCGGCGATGACGTTGATCGTGGCGTGCACGATCTGCGTGCGACGTCGAACTGCCGCGGGCGTGGGCGGGGCTTCGGCTGACATGAGGTGCTCGCATCCTGCGGAGAGGTTGGCGGTGCCCGCTCAACACGAGCAACGCTTCACGATCACGATATTACTCACCCGAGTAAAAATGGCAGCGGAAATCGGTCTCTAGGACACATTGGGCCGCTTCGAACCCGGGCGGGGCGAGTCCTTCTGCGGGTTCCTCGCCGGAGCATCGGCTCCGGGCAGTGACGCGCTCGGTGTCCGTGAGGCCGGAAGCCGTTGCTGCAGGCGGGGGCGGTCGTCGCCCCGGCAACCGATTCGACACGGAACAGCCGCTCATCCGGTCTGGAGGCGCGGTGCCAGCCCGCACCGTGCCCTCCAGTCCGGCAGCGGCGGGCGCTCAGCCACCGCCCTCCGGCACCGCGCCTCCTCACCCGTTCATGGGCACGACACGACACGACACGCACGGCGGGGCGGAGAGCCCCCTCCTGGCGTTCGCAGCATTTCCCAGGGCGTGGCCGCCGTCTGGCGCAGAGTGCTGACGTGCTCTGACGGTGGTCGGGATCGTGCCGGGTACCTCGTGCTCAGAAGCCGCCGCCGAGGTGCCCGGTGGCGCGGAGGTTCGTCATCTGTGTGCTGGACGCGATGCCTTGAACGACGACGGGGTCCACGACCTGGCCGGCGAACAGGTCGCCCGTCTCTCCGTTCACCATGCCGGAGCCGACCATGAACGGCCCGGTCGGGGCAGAGTCGCCCGAGGGAAGCGCGTACGCAACGACGCCGCTCGACGCTGCGCCGGTGGCCAGTGATCCGTTGATGAAGAGACGAAGTTGGTGGTTGATCGCGTCCCATTGGAGAGCGACGTAGGTCCAGTTCGTGTCAGCGCCGTCAGCGAGCGCGAACGACGAGGTCGCGCACGCCGCAGAGCCGCCGATCTGTGAGTGGATGCAGCCTTGGATCCGGGGTCCGTCGACCTTGATCAGGAACGCGTACGTCGAATCCCCGTTCTGGGAGAGCGCGGTGTAGGCGTGATGCTCGGCGCTGTCTTCGGACGGGTTGATCCAGGCGGCGGCGGTGAAGCTCTTCGTGGTGTCCACGACGGGACCGGTGGTATTGGTCACGGTCTGCTTGACGAAGTAGCCGAGGAGCTTGTCGACCGTACGGCCTTCGCAGGTGGTGGAGCGGGAGTCGAAGTAGTCCGAACCGGTCTTGCATCGGTACACGGCCACGGCCTGCAGCGGCGCGGGGACGTCGGCGGCGCTCTTCCACGCCGAACCGAGCGGTGTTGCTGTGCCCCCGGTGCCCTCGCACGAACTGGATGCCGAGGTCATGTTTCCGGCAGACGTGGCGCACGAGTAGAGCTTCGTGAGCCCTGCTGCTGATTGCCCGGGCGAGAGGAGGTCTCCGAGGTTGGATTCGAAGTGCGATCCGGACGGGGCCCCGCTGTTGATGACAGCGGAGTGGTCATCACCGTCGAACCGGTTGATGCTGATGAGTGGCACGCCGGAGGAGAAGTCGAAGGCGTTCGCTGTGGGTGGCCCGTTGAAGGAACCACCGGGCACGGAGGTCGAGGTGTTCGCCCCGACTGTGAGCACAGCTGGGCTGTCGGTGTTGCCGTCGCTGACGGTGGAAGGACCGGTGGTGTTGGCAGGGGCGTTCCATCCGTGTCCGGGACCGACGGCGACGGCTGGGTCATCCGAGGCGTTGTCGAACTCCAGCCCGACGGAGGCGCTGTGCCCAGCGCTGTCGAGCGACACGTTTCCGGCCTTGTCATAGGTCGCAACCCAGAGCGTCGATGTGCTGTCAACAGGGGCGACCGTCAGCGTCGTCGATGTGGAGGTGGAGGCGCACACCCCGGTGACTGGTCCGTCCGTGAAGTCGCAGTCAGTGTCGGAGGCGGGAGTGATCGTCGTCGGGGGAACCTGAGCAGGGGTCGTCAGCGCAGTGGGAGTCCACCAGTACGCAACGGTCCGGACTGCGTCGCTGGCTGCGTAGGAGATCGTGACGGAGACCTGCTTGCCCACGGTGGAGGAACTCGTCGAGGTGCTCGTCGCCTGTGGTAGCGCAGGACCCTTGTTCTTCACCGTGAAGTAACACCACCCTGACCAGGGCCCGTAATCAGTACCGTCCGTCGTCACCGCCCGGTACGCGAGCGCGGTCGGGCTGTCGCTGTCGTAGGTACCTGCCTTGAGCGATGCGCTCTGCGTACCTTGGGCTCCCGAGGACGTGTTGAAGGTGCGGAGCGAAGCGCCCAAGTTGCTCGCCGAAGCGATCTCGAACATCGATTGGACGTTCTGTGTATCGGGGTCGGTCGCATCGAGCTGGAACACGAGTGCCTGAGCGTGGTTGTTGACGTAGGCCGGTGCGCTCGCACTGGTCGAGCAGGCCCGTTGCGGTGACGTCATCTGCAGCGATGTCGGCATCCGCGGTGGGGTGTTGTAACTGACGGTGAGTCGGGCGTTGTTGTTGAAGTGCTTGCGAGAGATGCCCCCCTCGTTGGTGGATCGCAGCCCGATCTGGATCGTCGAGCCCTTCGCCGCGGCGACGTCGCTCACGCCGCTGGTGACGTTCCAGCCCACGCTGGTGGGGGATATCCCGCAGCCGCCGGTCGACGTGAAGTTCTGAGTGTCCAGCTTCTCTCGCCACAGGTTCGGGTCGCTGTTCCACGTGAACCCGGCGGAGGCGGGGCCGTACCGCCACGCCTCGACGGCAACTGCGCTGCAGCTGTAGGTCGCGACGGCGCCGAACTGCGCGGAGACGATGTGCTTGCCGGCCAGTGCGGAGGTCCCGAACTCCCAGAAGGCGCGGGAGAGGTACGTGGTGCCGTCCTGTTGCGCGTACCCGACGCTCTGGTAACCGGCGGGAGATCCGTCGAGGTACGACTGGGTCGGGTATGCGCGATCGGTGAACCAGAAGTGCTGCTGACCCGCGGACCAATCGGGGTCGATGAAGAGGGGATATGTAGCGCTGTGGGTGGGTGCCTGCGCGACGTCGAGGGTGATCGTGTCGTCGTCGGCCGTGTGGGGAAGCGGTTGCGGGATGGCTGCGCCGCCGGGGCCGTTTTCATCGCCCTCGTGAGACGAGTCCCACCAAGTCGGTTTCGATGAAGTCACGGTGGAGCCGTCTGCAGCGGTAGCTGTCGCGGATGCTGCGGACTCGTGGACTGTGGCACCTCCGAGCGAAAGTTCGAGCGATTGCAGATCGGGATTCTCTGCAGCTTGAGCGTCCTGAACCACGAACACTTCGCTCATGCCTGTCGCCGACGCCTGCAGGCGGAGATCGACCCCGGGAAGGACATCCCCGTACGTTGCTGCCGCACCGTCGATGGTTGGTGCCGGCAGCGCTCCGCCGTCAGGCCACGCCTCTGAGACCCATTGACCGGTCGGAGTCTGAACCCGGGCAAGGACATCGCTGCCGCCAGTGGAGAACTCGACGGGGGAGAGTGCTGCCGCCGGCTCCAGCCAGTCACCGTGCTGCTGCAGATCGGTGTCGATCTCGACCCACTCGCCGTCCTGCTGGACGCGTGTCGGCTCGGTCGTCTGCGTGAGCTGCAGGGTGCCGTCGGGTTCAGCAACGACCTGTGATGTTGGCGTCGTGCTCCCGTCCACGACGACCTCGTCACCCGAAGTCTTCGCCTTCGTTGACGCGGCCGCTTCGGCCGTGGGTGGCTGTGCCGTGCTCGACGAACCGGGCATCGCGGGAGCGGTGTCGGCATGTGCGGCCAGTGGCTGCAGCGTGAGGGCGATCGCTGCGATCGCGGTGAGCGCGGCAACGGGAAGCGAACGACGCAGCAAGAGGACCCCAACCTGATGACGAGAAACGAATCCGATCAGAACCGGACGTCGAAACCGTAGCGACACCGGCATTCCAGACAGTGACCCACGTACAGGGGTCACTCGTCGCCGATGTCATGATTCCGCCCGTCATTCCGCAGGAAATCAGGCCGCAGGGACGAAGTGAGGGTTCGCAAAGCAAACGGCGGGTAGCGGCAGTAAATCCGCGGAATGTCGCTGTTTCACCCCCTTTCGGGGGATGGGTCTCTGTGGAGAGCCTCTCGCTACGATCTGATCGCGCTGAACACGCGTTGTTGCGCACGGATGAAAAAGGGGATGCTGTGCGAACTGGTCGCGGGTGCAAGAAATCGAAGAGCCGACGCCACCAAGAGCTGTTCGCAGCGCTGCTTCGCCGCGCGTCCTTCGGGGTTCCGATGATCATCGTCGCCGCGCTGACGAGTTCGTTGTTGTCGCCGATCGCGAGCGAGGCGACGACGTTCCCGCTCATCGCCGATCTGGGGAAGCCGGTACCCGGTCACTCCGCTGGTTCGGCGGCTGCGACAGGAGCGGGGTCGTCGTCGACCTCTGTTCCGGTCACCACCGCACCGTCCGCGGTCGCTCCGGACACCGTCTCAACGCCGACTGCAGCGGGCGACGCCGTCCTCCGTCTTCACGGCGCGGCCGGCAACGCGCTGACCGTCCGCCACGGGCGGTGGGTGGAAGTCGCGGGCTCGCGGATCAAGGTCGCGGCCGCTGACACCGAAACGACCCATCGAGCTCCTGCCGAAGTCGCCGTCGGCGTGCTCGGGAAGGACGAGGTGCGGAAGCAGCACCTGAGCGGGCTCGTGCTCAGCGTCCGCCGCGCAGATTCGCGCGACGAATCCGGGACGGTCGCGGTGCAGATCCCGAAGGAAGCGCTCGTCCGCACCTGGGGCGCGGACTTCGCGAGCCGAGCACACTTCGTCGAGGTGCCCGCAACTGGGAAGAAGACGGTCAGCGACGTTCCGATGAGTTCATCGACGGACAGTGTCGTCCTCGCTCCCAAGGTCGCCAGCCGCACCATGCTCCTGACAGCCGCCGGAACTGCGACCTCGTCGAGCGGTACTGGCAGCTTCGCCGCGACTCCCCTCAAGGCTTCGAGCAGCTGGGATGTGTCCGCACAGACCGGTGACTTCTCGTGGCAGTACCCGCTCGCCGCTCCGCCGGCTGCTGCGGGCCCTTCCCCGTCGCTCGCGTTGAACTACGATTCGCAGTCCGTCGACGGCGAAACCGGCTCGACGAACAACCAGCCGTCGGCGATCGGTGACGGATGGGAGCTCAGCGGTGGCGGATTCATCGAACGGCAGTACGTGTCCTGCTCGCAGGACGACGGAGCATCCGGCGCAGTGTCGTCGTCCGGTGACCTCTGCTGGAAGACAGACAACGCAACCCTGTCGCTCGGTGGTCACAGCGCACCGCTCGTGCGCGACAAGTCGACCGGGGCGTGGAAGCTCCTCGCCGACGACGGCTCCCGCATCGAACACCTCGTCGGCACGGCGCAGGGCTGTCAGTCGAACGGCACGTACGACACCGACTGCTGGCGCGTGACGACGACCGACGGTACGCAGTACTACTTCGGCCTCAACCGGCTCCCGAGCTGGGCATCTGGGAACGCCACCACGAACTCCGCCTGGACCGTGCCGGTGTACGGCAACGACTCCGGCGAGCCGTGCCACGCCGCGACCTTCGCTGCGTCCTCGTGCGTGCAGGCGTGGCGCTGGAACCTCGACTACGTCGTCGACATCCACAAGAACGCCGAGGCCCTGTACTACAACGCGGAGACCAACAGCTACGGTCAGAACGGCTCTGGCGCGACGTCGTACGTCCGTGGCGGGCAGCTCAACCACGTCGACTACGGTCTGACCTCCTCGAACGTGTACACGGCGAACGCCGCCTCAGACCGGGTCGCATTCGGCTACGACGCGTACGGCCGATGCAACGACGGCAGTCACGCGAACTGCACGAAGGAATCCGTCAGTGGCGCCGCGACGAAACCCACCACGCCGGGTGCATACCCGGACGTGCCCTTCGATCAGCTCTGCGCATCGAGCTGCACTGCGAACCCGGTTCCGACGTTCTGGACCGACGCGATGCTCGACACCGTCACGACGGCTGCTCGCACCGCGACCTCCACCTACACGACAGTCGACACATGGACCTTGTCGCACTCGTTCCCATCGCCGGGTGACGGCACCAACGCGGCACTCTGGATGACACAGGTGCAGCACACCGGCTCCGCCGGTCAGACGGCAGTCACCGAACCCGCGACGAAGTTCACTGGCACGACGATGCAGAACCGCGTCTGGGCCGTCGACGGCCTTGCGCCGCTCGACAAGTGGCGGATCTCATCGATCCTGGACACGACCGGGGCCGTCACATCGGTGAACTACTCCGCCCAGGACTGCCAACCCTCGGAAGCGGCAGCCATCGAGGCGGGTGCCGCGACGAACACGCGACGTTGCTTCCCGCAGTGGTGGACTCCGCAAGTCACCCCGGCCGTTGCGCCGAAGATCGACCTGTTCCACAAGTACGTCGTCACGAGCGTCGTCGCGGACCCGAAGACCGGGGGTGGCGCAGACCGGCCGCAGGTGACGTCGTACATTTACACCGGAAATCCGGCCTGGCGGTACAACACGTCCCCGTTCACTCCCGAAAAGAACCGCACATGGTCTGTCTACGCCGGGTACAACACCGTCGAAGTCCGTGTGGGCGACGCCACTGCACCCAGCAGTGAGAAGACGACGGATTACGTCTTCTACCAGGGCCTGGATGGTGACCGGGCGTCGAGTACCGGTGGTACGAAGTCCGTGTCGGTCAATGGGAGTTCCGACGTCACGGACTCGTTGTGGTTCGCCGGGACCGTTCGGGAAACGAAGGTCCTCAACGGCGTGGGCGGCTCGGTCATGGACGACGTCATCGCGACGCCGTGGGCTTCGGATGCGACGGCCACCGACGGATTGAACACGGCCCGAATGCTGGGCGACGGCAGCAGCGTCGAGACGCAGCCGACCAGTGGCGGAGGAACACGGACCAAGCGAGTCAGCACCACCCACGACGGTGACGGTAACCCGAGCGCCGTCAGCACCGTGACGTCCGACGCCGGCAGCTCCTGTCAGAACACCACTTACGCCCCCGACAACGACTCAGCCTGGCTCCGCGGTCTCCCCCAGGAGCAGCGGACGGTCTCCGTCGCCTGCGGCCAGGACCCCACACTTCCGCTTGACGCGGTCAGCGACGTCCGTACGAGCTACGACGGCAACACCTACGGCGACGCCCCCTCCAAGGGTGACGAGACGACCACGCAGGAAGTCGACAAGTACGACGGTTCGGCTCCGCACTTCGCCACGAGCGCATCGTCGACCTACGACGCGCTCGGCCGTGTCACCTCCAACACGGACGTGCTCGGCCGGACGACGACCACCGCCTACACCCCCGCGTCGGGCGGCCCGCTGACGAAGAGCGTCACGACGAACCCATCGCCGTTCAAGTGGGCATCGACCACCACCATCGACCCGACCCGCGGGTCTGTGCTCTCCGAGACCGCGACGGACGGCGGCGTCACCACCGCGGCGTACGACGGTCTCGGCCGGCGCACGAACGTGTGGCTCCCGCAGCGTCCGCAAGCATCGAACGCCACGTCACCTTCGATTGCTTACACGTACGCGGAATCGCAGTCGGCGCCGCTGTCCGTCTCCACGACCACCGTCATGGCGCACACGACCGCTACGACGTACGCGTTGTACGACGGTCTCGGCCGACCAGTGCAGACCCAGTCGTCCTCGCCGTCCAGCGGCACGATCGTCACGGACACCCAGTACGACCCCGCCGGTAACGTCTCGCAGACCAACAACCCGTACTGGACGGTCTCCGTCAACCCGTCCGGGAAGCTCTTCGTCCCGGAGAGCCAGCAACAAATCGCTTCCAGCAGCCAGGACATCTACGACGGCGCTGGGCGGCAGACCGCAACCGTCACCAACTCGTTCGGCAGTGAGCGCTTCCGAACAACAACCACGTTCAACGGCGCCGATGAGATCGACGTCACGCCGCCCGCAGGTGGGACTCCCACCAGCACCTGGACGAACAGCCTCGGACAGAAGACCAAGCTCGTCCAGTACCTGGCCGCCACACCGAGCAGCAGTGCGGCCAAGCAGGCGACCACGTACGGCTACGACAACCGCGGCAACATGATCTCCACCGTGGACCCTGCCGGGAACGCGTGGTCCTGGACCTACGATCTCCTCGGCAACAAGGTCAAGTCGACCGACCCGGACACCGGCACGACGACGTCCACCTTCGATCCGGCCGGCCGTCAGCTGACCACCACCGACGCGCGCGGCCAGACCATCGCCTACGCGTACGACGCCCTCGACCGGAAGACCGCCGAGTACGCCGCCGCCGCCGCCACCGGGCCGCTGCTCGACAGCTGGACCTGGGACACGGTCAAGAAGGGGCAGCTGGGTTCCTCGAGCAGCTACACCGGCTCCGTCGCCGGCACGCCGGGCGACGCCTACACCCGCACCATCACGGGATACGACGCCGGCAACCAGCCCACAGGTACGACCACGACGTTCCCTGCATCGACTCCAGGGTTCGGTGCGTACAGCTACAACGTCACCTACACGTACAACCAGGACGAGTCGCTCAACAACGAGAACGATCCGGCAGTCGGCGGTCTCGCAGCGGAACGGACCGGCTACGCGTACGACGGCGTCGGCGATATGTCCAGTGTCACCGGTGCAGCTGCCTACGCCTCCGCGATCTACACCAGCCTCGGACAGCTGGCGCAGATCAACCGCGGCGGTAACCTCACCAACTCCTCCGCGTACGGGTACGACGCGGCAACTGGAGCCGTCACCGAGATCAAGGACATCTCGGGCACCGGCTCTGCCGCCGCTGTGCAAGCGGACCGCACCTACACCCGGAACAATGCCGGCACCATCACGTCAGCGACAGTCACCGGCGCCGCCGGCGTGGAAACCCAGTGCTACTCGTACGACCAACTGCAAGAACTCACTGAAGCCTGGACTCCCAACACCAGTTCTTGCGCAACCCAACCGACCAAGACCGCTCTCGGCGGACCTGCGGCGTACTGGAACAGCTACACCTACGACACGCTGACCGGCAACCGGGCCTCCGTCACCCAGCACGGAGTCGGCGACACGAACGACCAGACGAGTACCTACGCGTATCCGCCAGCCGGGGCGGCGAATCCGCACGGCGTCCAGAGGATCAGCAACGGCGACGCGGCTGCCGGGGATTCATACGAGTACGACCAGGACGGTGACACCACCGCCATGCCTGGTCAATCCCTGACCTACGACGCTGACGGACGGATCTCATCCGTCATGAAGGACGGCAAGACCCAGTCCGACGTGTACGACGCTGATGGCAGCCTGCTCGTCCAGACCGACCCGGATGCCGGAACGACCCTGTACCTCGGTGGCACCGAGCTCCACAAGCACATCGACGGCACGATCGCAGCCACGCGAACCTACACACTCGACGGAACAGCGGTCGACGAGCGCTCCACCGAGAGCGGTGACAACAAGGTGTTCTCCCTGGACACCGACGTCGACGGAACTGCAGACGTCGAGATCGGTGCGAGCGACCAGACGATCACGCGCAGGTGGGTTGATCCATTCGGGAACGCACGCGGGACCGGCGCGACCTGGTCGTCCACACACGGGTTCTTGAACAAAAGCGAGTCGGCATTGACGGGCCTCGCGCAACTCGGAGCCCGCGCGTACGACGCGACCCTCGGTAAGTTCCTCTCGGTCGACCCGGTGTTCGCTCCGGGCAACCCTCAGCAAGACAACGGGTACAGCTACAGCGCGAACAACCCCATCACCAACGCGGACCCATCCGGGCAGTGTTACCTCGCCATCGGTGGAGGCGGAAACTGCGGCGGCGGTGTCGAACACGTCAACCCGAACGCCCCCAGCGGTACCAACCACGGAGCAAACGGGCGGAAGTGGGTTCCGCGTCCCTCCGCACCTGGACGAACCTGGAGTCGACCTGCCCCCACCCAGAACCGAGGCGGCTGCTCTTACGACGGCGGGACGATGTACTGCCCGCCGGCGCAGCGGGGCCATACGGCCTCTCCGCAAAACTCGGGATTCAACGCAGCTCAGGCTGCGAAACAACGCCGACAGGAGGTCATCAACGAGGCTCTTTGGAACCACAGCATGGCGTACAGCGCTGCGCCCGCATGGATAGTTTCGGTTGCACAATGGGAGCACTCGCACGAAGGGGCACTCGAAGGTACAGCGGCTACATACTCGGGAACGCTCGGCGGCGATGAAGAGGGCGCCGGCCCACTGAGTGTCACTCGGTCGCGAGGTTCGACAGGGAGGACCGCGGCGTCGAGCTTGAAGGAGCAGCTGGCGATGGAACAAGCGCAAAGCGACCCTATGGCGGGTAAGCTCCTACGACTGAAGATGACGGACCCGCGCTGGCACTCCGACTCCGGTTGGGACAAATATTCGCAGAACGTGAATGGCATTGAGGTGCACTACGTGGTGAACCGATTCACGGGAGACGTAGACGACTTCAAGTTCAAGGATCCGGACAAATGATCACGGAAATTCAACGAGACGAAGCCTCGCTCTCAATCATCAGGTATCTGCTCGGGGCGCCACTTCCTGATGCCTCACTAGCCCATGCCGCCGCGAAATGGCTCGTAGCCGGAGCCGACAACCCCGGCATCGTTGCGCTCGCTGGTCTGAGCGCGAAGGCATCAGATTGGGAAGTGCGCGATATCGCTCTCAATGTTCTGGAAGAACTTGAGATCCTCGGGGAGGACGATTCAAATCAGTTCGACACTCTAGCGTCGTATCTCGTTCGATCAATTGTCCGCTATCCAGACAAGGCCGAGGAATACAGCAAACTTCTTTGGCGCCTTGCTCGGCGACATCAAGAGGAAGTGCGCACCGAGGATCTCGATGAATTGATCGGTTTGGCATCGAGTTGGGATGAACCGTACGCAGATCAGCTCGGCGAAGCGCTAGAGGATGCGGCGAGGCGGTACCTCAAAGGTCGGCAATGAACGCCCGCTCGTCCTCCCCCGGCCGACGGATTCCCAACGTACGCCCCGGCCGACGAGGCCCACAGCCACCTTCAACTCCTATTCTGGGCGTTGACGCCGGTATCGGCGGGTCGCCCACCTTGTCACCGGCGCCGTTTGCTTCCGGGTCGAGGCGGAGGCGCCACTCTCGGGCGTGAGGTTCGTCGGTGGTGCGAACATGGAGGACAGTCGCGCTCAGTTCTTCGGGTCAAGCACACCCTGAGCAGTACCACAACACCTGCTGACGGCCGCACTCTACGGGACAGGAGATCGACTTCATGGCGACCATGTACTCCGGCGTTTCGGACGGACACCGCCACGACGCCGCGACGATTTCGTGGCGGTGTCTCAAGGGCACCAGAACGGCGACAGGTTGTCGACGTTGTTCTTCTTGGTAATGTCTGCCTCAGTCTTTCAGTCAAATGCGACCCCTGTGGGTGCTGAAGGCGATGACATCGGCTCGTTGCGGGCACATCAGGTACAACGTCTTCGTTTCCGATTCGATTGACGTCACGACCTGCGCGAGCGACCGATTCCCGCTGTCCACATACCCCGACATCCGTGAAGTCACCGTCGATATCTTCTCCCGTGAAGCTCGAGCGACGATCGCTCGAGCGCATCGCCCAGCGTGCGATCTGGTCGAGAGCAATGAGGCACCGATCGATCTGACCATCGCGGCGGCGCCCATCGGGGATCGCGACCTCACCGTTCCGAAGTGGATGGTCGATGACTGCAACGGCTTGTTGCAAGTGTGATCTTCCGGACCGTTTCGGAACCCGTGGGTCCGTCGACTTCGATGCAGTCAGGTCACCGAGTGACCCGGGTGCGTGACTTGACCGTCAGCGGGCAGAGGGCCCGGTGCGGCGGCACCGAGCCTCTCGTCTGCCTGTGGCGTGCGCTCAGTGCCCCGCAGCCTCCGGCACCGCGCCACCCCACCCGTTCATCCCCCGAACACGACGCGCACCGGCACCGCCTGCGCCCGGTCGGCCACGTACCCGACGACACCACCTGGCCGCCCGAGCCACAGCACCCGCGCCGGTGCCGACGACGTCGCGACGGTCCGCAGCGCGACTACGTACTGCCCCGACGGGATCTGGAACTGGGCTGTCTGCTCGTCGTCGAGGACACCGGAGAACCGGGTGGAGAACGACGCCGCGCTCGTGGTTTCCGTCACCGTGACGGTCGCACCGCTCAGCTCGGCGGAGGGTCGGAGCGATGCCGCGTGGGCGTCGACGGTCAGGTCGTAGTCGTCGTGCGCGTAGTGCCGCGACAGCGTCACCTGCGACGCCGGGACGGTTCCACGCTGCTGGTACACCCGGGTCTTCCACACGGCGGGGGAGGCCAGCCCGTTGGCGTACGCCTCGATGCGGTAGAGACCGGTGCTCAGGCCGACGAACTCGTACTGACCCGCCCGGTCGGAGGTTGTGCGGAACACCTGCGACGTGTCCTCGTTCCACGCGTACATCAGGCGGCCCGCCGACGGCCCGGCGGGTCCGACGACGGCGCCACGCACGGTGGCACCGAGCACGAGCGGCACGGTGACCGCGACGCTCGAGCCGCCGCTGACCGCGATGCCCGACCGGAGCCCGGGTGCGTACGTCGAGGCTCCGTGCGGCGGGACCACCCGTGTCGTCACCGTGACGGTGTCCGGCGCCGGGATGCCGGTGAACGTCGCGGTGCCGTCCGCGTCCGTCGTCGCGTTCCCGACGACGACGTCGGTCCCGATCGCGGCAAGTTCAACGTCCGGCAGCCTGATCGGGGCGCCGTCCGGCGTCGTGAGCTGCACGGAGATCGACCCCGAGCCGGCTGCGGCCGCCGGCGTCGCCACGCCGACCAGAGCGGCTGCTGCCAGCACCGCGGCCAGTCCCGTACCCATGATCCGTCGCATCGTGTCCCCTGATCGCACACCGGACGTTCGTTGCGGGGGACTGTACGCGCCCTGTGGGCCGTGGGGAAGAACGACGGGAGGCGCGGTGCCAGTGAACTGGTCCCCGAAGGTTGGACTGTGAAGTCAGGTTAGGCCGCGAGGGCGTGGGC
>NZ_JALGRO010000011.1 GCF_022815645.1 Curtobacterium sp. VKM Ac-2922
TGAGCCCGGTCAACTACCGAGCCCACGCCCTCGCGGCCTAACCTGACTTCACAGTCCAACCTTCGGGGACCAGTTCAGGGCTGGCACCGGGCCTCCAGTCCGTCAGCTGGTCGCGTCGACCGTCTCGCGCACCGTGTACTCGTCGGCTGGCTCCGGCACCGCCTCGGCGAGCGCTCCGACCACCTGGCCGAGCGCGTGCGCGACCGCCTGGTTGTCGCCGTCGGACAGCCCGTCGAAGACCTCGACCACGATCTGGTGGAAGTGGGCGTAGGACGCCTCGATCGTGGCGGCGGCCTGCTCCGTCGGCTCGAGCACCTGCGCCCGGCGGTCGGACGGGTGCGCCGTCCGCACGACGTCTCCGCGCTCGACCAGGGCGTCCACCAGCTTGGTGACCGAGGCGTTCGACACCGCGAGCATCACCGCCAGGTCCTTGGGCCCCATCGCCCGCTCGTCGCGGTGGGCCTGCAGCAGGTACCGGACGGCCAGGAACTCGTTCTTCGACATACCGCTCTCGGTGCGGGCGTGCTCGATCTGCTGCTCCTCGGCGTGCTGCAGGCGGAGCAGGGCGTCGACGGCGCGCTGGGCTGCTGCGGACCGCGGCTGACGGCCGTACAGGTGGTGGTGCTCGCGGCGGACGACGGTCAACGGCATGGGGTCAGGAGCTCCTGGTCAGGAACGGGGGACCGAGAAGAAGTCGGCGTACGAGGGCTCGGTGCGCCGGGACAGCAGCGACGGGTCCTCGATCCGAGCCGAGACCCAGGCGTCGATGACGTCCGGGGCGGTCAGGCCGACGCGGGGGTGGGAACCGGCGATCCGCGTGTTCCGCTGGACTCCGAGGTACGTGCTGCGCATGCGTGCTTCCACCTTCCTGGCCATCTCGATGCGTCCGTGTCGGACGCCGAGAGTGTTTCAGAACGTGAACGGTTCGTGCAATGAACGGTTCGTCTTCTGTACGTTTCGCGCACCGAACCGTTCGAGGCCGCCGCCGCGGAGCGGGCCGGACGTGCGGGGTGGCCGGGGATAGCGTCGAGTCATGGACCTCCAACTCACAGACCGTGTCGCGCTCGTCGTCGGAGGGAAGGGCTACATCGGCGCCGCCGTCGCCGACCGACTCCGTGCAGAAGGGGCCGCGGTCGTCGTGGCCTCTCGAAGTGCCGGCGACGACGGCGTCGCGATCGACACGGCGTCGCAGGAGTCCGTCGACGCGGGCGTCCGAGCGGTCCTCGAGCAGCACGGCCGGATCGACGTGCTGGTCGTCACCGCAGCCCCGAGCGCGGGAACGCTCGACCCGGCCCGCAAGTCCGACCCCGACCAGGTCGCCGGCGCGGTCGACGGCAAGGCGCTCGGGTTCCTGCGGGTCGCGAACGCCGTGCTGCCCGGACAGCGCGACGCCGGCTTCGGTCGGGTCGTCGTGATCAGCGGACAGAACGCCTACATCTCGGGCAACATCACCGCGTCACTCCGCAATGCGGCCACGAACATCATCGCGAAGAACCTGGCCGACGAGTCCGCCGGGTCGGGCGTCACCGTGAACGTGGTGAACCCGGGTACCGTGACCGACGAGCCGTCGGGCAGCGTGCAGCGCGGCGCCGGCGGCGAGTCGAGCCCGCAGCAGATCGCCGACCTGGTCGCGTTCCTGTCGTCGCCACTGTCGGTCGTGTCCGGCGAGTCGATCTCGATCGCGCACCGGATGCTCGGGTCCGTGTCGGTCTGACCCGTGCCGCCCGAGGTCGCGAAGGTCGTCTGCTACGTCGTGCACGCGGAACACCTCCTCGTGTTCACGCACGACGGGCTGCCGATGACGGTGACGGGAGTGCAGGTCCCTGCCGGCACCATCGAGCGCGACGAGTCCCCGGAGCACGCAGCGGAGCGTGAGCTGTTCGAGGAGACCGGACACCGGGGTTCCGTGCTCCGTCCGCTCGGCGTCGAGCGCTACGACCTCCGTCCGGCGCGCGACGAGATCGCGGTGCGGCACTTCTTCCTGATGTCGATGGCCGACGTGGACCTCGACGAGCGGTGGCAGGCCGGTGAGGCCTCGCGGTCGGACGGTGGGCCCGCGGTCTCGTGGACGTGCTGGTGGCTGCCACTCCGCGACGCGCATGTGCTCGCCGCCGGCCTGGGTGCGCGGCTCGGGACCGCTACCGACGGGTCATGACCGGATCGCGGCGGCGAGGTCGGCCGAGGTCGCCGGGTCGTCACTGCGTTCAGCGTCGACCACCAGGGCGCCCTCGTCCGTCGGCGGCTCGAAGGTCGCCGCGTGCTCGGCCAACACGGCGTCGGTGACGTCCGCCCGGAGCCCTGACCGACGGTTCGACCGGACCCGGACCCGCTGCAGCTCCGGGTCGATCTGCACCCAGACGAGGACGAAGGGCACGCCAGCTTGGTCCGCATCGGCTCGCCACGCGTCCCGCACGAATCGCGGAGACCCGGTGTCGTCGACGATGACGTGCTTTCCGTCCGCGAGCATGCGGGCCACCCGTTCGTGGGCGATGCGGTTCGTCGTCGCCCACTCCTCGAGCGGGATGCCCTGGCCGCCGTCCAGGCCGCGCTCGTCGTTGATGCGGTCGAGGCTCGTGATCTGGGCACCGAGCTCCTCGGCGAGGCGCGCTGCGAGGGTGCTCTTGCCGGAGAAGGACAGTCCGCAGGTCAGCACAAGTGCCATTGCTGGACTGTACAACTCGTCGAGGTCGATAAACTTATCAATCGACACGTGCACCTGCGGTAAATTTATCGCGGTGGCAGATCTCCACCCTCCGACTCGCAGCGTCCGACCCCGGCAACGCCGTGGGTCAGGGCCGCGTGTAGTCGAACTGCAGGCGCATCCGGTCCCCGCGGAACACGATCGTCGAGTACTCGAACCGGGTACCGGCCCGGTCGGAGATGACGTCGGTGAGCTGCAGCGCCGGGTCCCCGCGGCGCAGGTCGAGCAGGGTGGCGTCGGACTCGGCGACGGCGACGGCCTCGAGCGTCTCGGCAACGTCGTGCATCGCCAGGCCGAAGGCGTCCTCGAGGACCACGCAGAGCTGCTCACCGACGACGTCGAGCCCGGCGAGGGTCGGGGCCATCGCCGCCGGCACGAACGAGCGGTGCACGCTCAGGGGCTTGCCGTCGACCGATCGCAGTCGCACGATCGCGAACACGTCGTCGTCGGCGCCGAGGCCCAGGCGGTCCCGCACGCGGGCAGGGGCGGGGCCGCGGTCGAGCGCGACGAGCTCGGTGGTGATGTCGTACCCGAGCACCTCGAGCTGCTCGCGGATGCCGCGGTAGGCGGGTGACACCGCGCTGATCTTGTCCGGCGCGACGAACGTGCCCTTGCCCGGGACGCGGGTCAGCAGGCCGTCGGCGGCGAGCTTGTTGAGCACGCCGCGCACCGTCATGCGGCTCAGCCCGTAGTGCCGGTTGAGCTCGTTCTCGGACGGGATCCGCTGACTCGGCAGCCACTCACCGCTGGCGATCTTGGCCGTGAAGATGTCCTCGAGCTGCTGGTAGATGGGCACGACGGAGTCGCGTTCCACTGCGTCGATCACGGACCACCTCGCTGCTCGGCCGACTCACATCGGATGATCGGTCAGTTTACTTGTCGAGCCCTGTCTAGACAGGTACAGTCCGAGCACGTCGTCGATGCGGACGACCATCCCACGACGGAGTGAGGAGTGCCGATGGACGTGTCCACCAGGGCGATGACCAGGACGGCCCGCGACGACGGGTACGCGGTCCCGGCCGTGAACGTCTTCGACGAGCTGAGCATGCGCGCGGTGATCGCCGCAGCCACACGGACACAGGCACCACTCATCGTGCAGATCTCCGTGAAGACCGTCCGGAGCTCGGGGACCGCGTTCACCACGGACCTGTTCCGAGCCCTCACCCGCGACGTCACCGTGCCGGTCGCCCTGCACCTGGACCACTGCCCGGACCGCGCCGTGCTCGACGACGTGATCGCCGCCGGCTGGTCCAGCGTCCTGTTCGACGCGTCCGATCGCGACCTGGACGACGCGGTGCGTGAGACCGGCGAGGTGACCGCGGCAGCGCACGCCGCGGGCGTCGACGTGGAGTCCGAGATCGAGAACATCCTGGGCGTCGAGGACGGGGTCGGCAGCGACGCGTCCCGGCACGCGTACTCGGTCGAGCAACTGGCCGACGTCGCCGCACGGACCGACGCCGACCTGGTCGCCCCGCAGCTCGGCACGAGCCACGGCCTGTACAAGGCGGACCCCGTGCTGCTGCCCGAGCGCGCGGCCGGACTCGCGGCGCTGACCGACCGGCCGATCGTCCTGCACGGGGGCACCGGCCTGAGCGCAGCGGACTTCCGGTCGTTCATCGACGCCGGGGTGTCGAAGATCAACATCTCCACCGCGGTCAAGCACGCCTACATGCGGGCCTCGCTCGCACACCTCGAACAGGCCCGCGCATCCGACAGCTGGGACCCGCCCAAGCTCGTCACCGCGATCGAGTCCGCCGTCACCGACGTCATCGCCGAACACGTGACGTGGTTCGGCGCGGACGGCAGGGCCGGGCGCCGATGACGCACGCGCTGGTGTTCGACTGCGACGGCGTGCTCGCCGACACCGAACGCGACGGCCACCTGCCGGCCTTCAACGAGACCTTCGAGCACTTCGGCCTGCCGGTCCGGTGGAGCGAGGACGACTACGCGAGCGTCCTGCGGATCGGCGGCGGCAAGGAACGCCTGGCGTCGTTGCTCACACCGGACTTCGTGGGCCGAGCGGGCCTCCCGTCCGACCCCCAGGACCAGCGGGCCGCCGTCGCCGAGTGGCACGCCGAGAAGACGCGCCGGTACACGGCCCGGGTCCGGGCGGGCGCGCTGCCGGCTCGACCCGGCATCGCACGCATCGTGCACGCAGCGCACGACGCCGGATGGCGACTGGCGATCGCCTCGACGTCGGCCGAGGCGTCGGTGCGAGCGGTGCTCGAGCACGTCGTCGGCCAGGACGCGGCCGCGTGGTTCGCGGTGTTCGCCGGTGACGTGGTGCCGCGCAAGAAACCGGCGCCGGACGTCTACGAGCTGGCGATCCGCGAGCTCGGCGTGCCCGCGGACGAGACGGTCGTGGTCGAGGACAGCGCCAACGGCCTGCGCGCCGCCGTCGCCGCCGGGTTGTGCACCGTCGTCACCGTCAGCAGCTACACCGCCGACGAGGACTTCACCGGCGCCGCCCTGGTCGTCGACAGCCTGGGCGACCTGCCCGACACCCCGGACCGGGTGCTGCAGGACCCGCACCACGTCGAGCCGGCCGGTCAGGTCACGCTCGACACCCTCACCGAACTGCTGCGACTGACCGGAGGACGACCGTGACCACCGAAGCCACCACCCGACTGGCGACCGTCGTGCAGCGCATCGCGCAGACCTGCGTCGACAACGAGACGTACTTCTCGGACCTGGACGCCGTCGCCGGGGACGGTGACTTCGGGTACTCGCTGGCCCGCGGGTTCGAGATCGTGCTCGCCGAGTTCGACGGGTACGACCAGGAGGACCCCGGCGCGTTCCTGCAACGGGTCGCGATGACGATGAGCAGCCGGATCGGCGGCACGTCCGGTCCGATCTGGGGCACGGCCTTCCTGCGGGCGGCCGGGGTCGTCAAGGGCAAGCAGGACCTGGGCATCGAGGACGTCGTCGCGATGCTCCGAGCGGCGGTCGAGGGGATCAAGAAGCGCGGTGGTGCCGACCTCGGGGACAAGACCCTGCTCGATGCGATCGTGCCGATGACGGACGCGATCGAGGCTGACGCCGGCGGGGACTCGGACGGTGCTGCGATCGCCCGCCACGCCGCCGAGGTCGCACGGAGCGCGGCGGACGCGACCTCGGCGCTGCAGGCCCGGCGTGGCCGCGCGTCGTACACCGGCGAGCGCAGCATCGGGTCGCCGGACCCGGGCGCCGTCGCCGTCGCGGTGCTGGCCGAACGCATCGCCGAGACCTGGTGAGACCCGACCGGACCCAGCCCGACCCGACCGGACCCAGCCCGACCCGACCCGAGACATCCCGACCCGAACCAGCCGGTCCGACCCAGCCCGACCCGAGACCCCCCGCGTTCCATCACGAAGGAGTGAGGCACCCGCAATGAAGAAGTTCGTCAACGACCCGAAGCAGTTCGTCCCCGACATGCTCAAGGGGCTCGCACTCGCGAACCCCGACACCCTGACCTACGACCCCGAGTACAACCTCGTGGTCCGGGCCGACGCCCCGAACGACGACAAGGTCTCGATCGTGCAGGGGTCCGGCTCGGGGCACGAACCCGCGCACGTCATGGTCGTGGGCAAGGGCATGCTCGACGCCGCCTGCCCCGGTGACGTGTTCGCCGCACCGCCGACGGACTACGTGATCGCGGCCGCCCGCCGGGTGAACAGCCCCAGGGGCGTGCTGCTGCTCGTGAACAACTACACGGGCGACAAGATGGCGTTCGAGATGGCCGAGGAGTTCGCCGAGGCCGAGGGCATCAAGGTCAAGACGCTGTTCATCGACGACGACGTCGCGGTCAAGGACTCCACGTACACGATCGGCCGCCGCGGTGTCGCGGGGAACTTCTTCGTCATCAAGGCCGTCGGTGCCGCGGCCGAGGCGGGAGCGGACCTGGACGAGGTGGTGCGGGTCGGCGAGAAGGTGAACGCGGTGACGCGCACGATGGGCGTCGCGCTGACGGCCTGCACGCCCCCGGCCAAGGGCTCCCCGCTGTTCGAGCTCGGCGACGACGAGATCGAGGTCGGTGTCGGCATCCACGGCGAACCCGGGCGGGCACGGCAGAAGATCGTGCCGGCGGACGAGATCGTGGACATCCTGCTCGACCCGATCGTGTCCGACCTGCCCTTCTCGAGCGGGGACCGGGTCGCGCTCATGGTGAACGGGCTCGGCGGCACCCCGATCAGCGAGCTGTACCTGCTGTACGGGATCGCGCACGAGAAGCTCGTCGCGCAGGGCATCACCCCGGTGCGCAGCTACGTCGGCGAGTACTGCACGTCGCTCGACATGGCCGGGGCGTCGATCACGCTGGTCAAGCTCGACGACGAGGTCGAGGAACTGCTCGCCGCCCCCGCCGAGATCCCGATCCGCACGTTCTGACCACCAGACCACGGCGTCGGATCCGGCGCCGCCGCACTGTGACCAAGGAGGATCACATGGCAACGAACCACGCAGTCGCGTACAAGGGACCGGGGCAGGTCGAGGTCATCGACGTCGACTACCCGACCTTCGAACTGCACGACGGGCCGGGCGTCAACCCCGCCAACGTCGGGCGCAAAGTGAACCACGGCGCGATCCTGCGCACGGTCGCGACCAACATCTGCGGCAGCGACCAGCACATGGTCCGCGGCCGCACGACGGCTCCCACCGACCTGGTGCTCGGCCACGAGATCACCGGCGAGGTCGTCGAGGTCGGCCCGGACGTCGAGTTCATCAAGGTCGGTGACCTGGTGTCCGTGCCGTTCAACATCGCCTGCGGCCGCTGCCGGAACTGCAAGGAGCGCAAGACCGGCATCTGTCTCAACGTCAACCCGGACCGCCCGGGCAGCGCGTACGGCTACGTCGACATGGGCGGCTGGGTCGGTGGACAGGCCGAGTACGTGCTGGTGCCCTACGCCGACTGGAACCTGCTGAAGTTCCCGGACAAGGACCAGGCGATGGAGAAGATCCTGGACCTGGCGATGCTGTCCGACATCTTCCCCACCGGGTTCCACGGCGCGGTCACCGCGGGTGTCGAGGTCGGCTCGACCGTCTACGTCGCGGGCGCCGGTCCGGTCGGACTCGCCGCGGCGACGGGCGCGCTGTTGCTCGGTGCGAGCGTCGTCATCGTCGGCGACATGAACGCCGACCGCCTGGCCCAGGCCCGCAGCTTCGGCTGCGAGACCGTGGACCTGACGAAGGGCGACCCGGCCGACCAGATCGACCAGATCCTGGGCGAACCGCTGGTGGACTGCGGCATCGACGCCGTCGGGTTCGAGGCGAAGGGCCACGGGTCCGGATCGGGTTCCGAGGCGCCGGCGACGGTCCTCAACTCGCTGATGGACGTCACGGCGGCCGGCGGAGCGCTCGGGATCCCCGGGCTCTACGTCACGGGTGACCCGGGCGGGGTCGACGACGCCGCCAAGAAGGGCTCGCTGTCCCTGAGCCTGGGCACCGGCTGGGCGAAGTCGCTGTCGTTCACGACGGGCCAGTGCCCGGTCATGAAGTACAACCGGCAGCTGATGATGGCGATCCTGCACGACCGGACCAGCATCGCGGCGAACGTCAACGCCAAGGCGATCGGCCTGGAGGACGCACCGCGCGGCTACGCCGAGTTCGACAAGGGTGCGGCGACGAAGTACGTCCTGAACCCGAACGGCCTGATCAAGGCGGCCTGATCACGGCGGCCTGAGGGCCGGCACCCCACCGGACGGGAGGCTCGGTGCCAGCTGGCACCGGGCCTCCCGTCCGCACGTGGTCCAGCCGGATCTCGCCCGGACGACCCAGCGCGTTCACCCGCTGGAGCGATGTCCGGACCGTCGCGAGCACCGAGGCTGGGTCCATGCCCACCTCGACCACCCGCACCACCGCCGCCACCCTCGTCGTCATCGCCGTCGTCATCGGGGTGGCCTGCTGGGCGATCGGTGGCGCACACGCCCCGGACAGCAGCGACCGCAGCAGCACCGTCTCCCGGACCGTCGGCAGCTCCGGCGTCACCGTGACCAGCGGCACCGACAGCACAGCGGGATGAGCGCCACTCACCACCGTGTCGGGCGCCGTGCGATGATCGAGCCGTGAGGGACGGGCGCGGGTTCATCAGGCCGCTCCCCCTGCGGTCGATCGTGGTCGACCTGGGCTGGGCACTGGTCGCCGCCGTGGTCTTCCTGGCCCCGATCGACCTCGAACTCGAACACGCGAGCCTGCTGGCCGTGGTCGCCGCGACGCTCGCGATCGCCGTCCGTCGTCTGTCCCCGTCCGGCGCGATGCTCGTCGCGGTCGCCCTCGGTGTGGTCCAGGTGCTCGGTGGTGAACGCCCGTCACTCGTCGACCTCGCCCTGTTCGTGGTGGTCGGCAGCGTCGCGATCGTCGGGACGCGGACCGAGGTCGTGCTGGCCGGTGTGCTGTCGGTCGTCGCCGGCGCCACCGCGTCGATGTACCTCGCCCACACGGGGTACCGGTTCGCGGTGCTGTTGAACGGCCCCCGCGACCAGGCCGCGATCGTGCTGGCCGCCCCGGCGTTGGCGCTGGTGTCCGTGTGGGCGACCGGCCTGGCGACGCGGGCGGTCCGGTCGCAGGTCCTCGAGTCGGTCCGCCGCGCCGATGCCGAAGCAGCGGCCAGCCGGGCCGAAGAGCTGGCCAGCCGCGCCGAGGCCGTGGCGACCCGCGCCGTCGACGAAGCCGAGTCCGAGCGCATCCGCGCCGACATCGCCCGCGACGTGCACGACGTGGTCGGCCACTCGCTGGCGGTCATCATCGCGCAGGCGGACTCGGTGCCGTTCCTCGACGACGAGGCCCGCATCCGCGAGGTCAGCGCGACGATCGCCAGCACCGCCCGCAGCTCGCTGGTCGAGGTCCGTCAGGTGCTCGGGCACATCGACGGCTCGGACATCGGCACCGATCCGGCGTCGCTCGAGGCGATCGTGCAGGGCATCCGCGAAGCCGGAGTCGACGTCGAGCACACCGTCCGCGGTGACGCCGGTTCGCTGGGCCACGAGACCGGCACGGCAGCCCGTCGGGTGCTGCAGGAGATGCTGACGAACGCGCTGCGGCACGGCGCTCCCGGTGGCAGCGTCGCGGTGCGCGAGACGTGGCGGTCGGCAGACCTGGTGCTCGAGGTGGAGAACGCGGTGCCCGTCGTCGAGCAGCCCGTCGGCGAGGGGCTCGACATCGACCCACGCCCGTCCACCGCGGGGTCCGGCCGCGGCCTGACGGGCATGCAGTCCCGCCTGGCCGCCCTCGGCGGGTCGTTCGACGCCGCCGTCCTCGACGCCGTGTTCAGTGCACGCGCCCGCATCCCGTTCGACGTCCATGGGGGGACCAACCGATGACCGATCCGATCCGCATCCTGCTCACCGACGACCAGGCCCTGTTCCGCGCGGGCCTGCGCGTCGTCCTCGACGCCCAGCCCGACATGGTCGTCGTCGGCGAGGCCTCCGACGGCGCCGAGGCGCTCGCACTCGTCCCGGATCTCCGGCCGGACGTCCTCCTGCTCGACATGCGCATGGCGGGCATGGACGGCGTCGAGACCGTCCGCCGGCTGTTCTCCGGTGCGGTCGAGGGCCCGCTGCCCCGCGTCGTCGTCCTGACGACGTTCGGCCTGGACCCGGCGGCCGCCACGGCGATCCGGCTGGGCGCGAGCGGGTTCCTGCTCAAGGACACCACGCCGCCGTTCCTGTTCGCAGCGGTCCGGGCGGTGCACGAGGGCAGCTCGGTGATCGCGCCGAACGACCTGTCGCAGCTGTTCGGCGCCGACGTCGAACGTGCACCGGCCCCGCAGCCGTCCGAGTTCCAGACGCTGACCGACCGCGAGCGCATCGTGTTCGGGTGGGCGTCGCGCGGGCTGTCGAACGCGGAGATCGCGGCGCGGGAGTTCGTCACCGAGTCCACGGTCAAGACGCAGATCTCGAGCATCCTCGGCAAGCTGGCGCTGCGCGACCGGGTGCAGCTGGTCGTCTACGCGCACGACCACGGCCTGGCCGGCGCCCGCGACGCCTAGTCCGCGGCAGGCGCCTGGTCGGCAGTAGGCGCTGCCCCGGCAGCCGGGCCCTGGAACCCGATCAGCCAGGTGACCCCGAAGCGGTCACGCACCTGCCCGTCGTGGTCCCCCCACGGCCGGAGCGTCAGCGGGTCGAGCACCGTGCCGCCCTCGGCGAGCGCGTCGAACCACCGCGCCGAGGTCGCCGCGTCCGCCGCTCCGAGCAGCGCGAACAGCACGCCGTCGACGACCGTCGGGTGCTCGCCGTCAGCGGTGTCGGCCGCGAAGACGTCGACCGGTCCGCGCAGCTCGCCGTGGGCGATCGCGTCGCCCGGCCCGTCCTGACGACCGAACTCGGCGAAGGTGTGCCGCTCGACCGTGCCGCCGAACACCTGCTGCCAGGTGTCGAGGGCGTCGGCGGCGGTTCCGGAGAAGTGGAAGTACGGCACGGGTGCGCTCATGCAGGAACCGTACTGCTGCGCTCAGCCGAGGGCCAGGACCTCGTCGAGCACCTGTTCGACGGCGGCGGGGTCGTGGGCGAACCGGCCGAGGAACAGTCCGCCGATGCGTCCGTGGCCACGCGTCAGCAGACCGGGTCCGGCGCTGCCCCCGTACAGGACGGTGCTGCCCGCCAGCTCGGGCCGCGTCGCCAGGTGCGCCGCCAGACGGTCGAGCACCGTGACGACGTGCGCGTCCGGCGCGGGCTCGGCCGCACCGATCGCCCACACCGGCTCGTAGGCCACCGTGAGTGGTCCGGTCACGCCGGCGGCGTCGGACTCGGACAGCGCGCGGTCGAGCTGCGCGGTCACGTCCGACACGGCGTCGTCCGTCGCTGCGTCGTCCGCACGGGAGGGCCGGGTCGTCTCACCGACGCAGACCAGCGGCCGCAGGTGGTTGCGGAACGCCGCGTGCACCTTGGCGGCGACGACCGCGTCCGTCTCGTGGAACAGCGCGCGGCGCTCGGCGTGCCCGATCTCGACCAGGTCGACCCCGATCTCGTGCAGCTCGGCGCCGGAGACCTCACCGGTGAAGGGACCGTCGTCGGCCCACCCGAGGTCCTGCGCGGCCAGCTGCACCCCCGACCCTGCGAGCAGGTCGCGCACGGGCACGAGCGCCGGGAACGTCGGCGCCACGAACAGCGTCGCCGCGCCGGACAGCACGGCCGGGTGCCGACGGGCGATGTCCGCGACGGCACCCGCCCACGCCAGGGTCCGGGCGTGCGAGAAGTAGGTCTTCAGCGAGATCCCGATCGTGGTCACGGCGCCACCGCGGCGACGATCAGCGCGAAGGACACGGCTCCCGGGTCCGCGGTGCCGACGGCCTGCTCGGCGTGGGTCCGCGCGCGGCCCTTGCGCGGGAGCATCGCGGCGGTCGCGTCGGCGGCCGAGCGCGCCGCATCGGACGCCGCGCGCCAGGCCTGTGCAACGGGTGCTCCGCCGTCGAGCTGCTGACGCAGGACCGTGTCGAACGGCACGAGCGCGTCGACCATCGTCTTGTCACCGGGGACCGCGCCGAAGGCCAGCACCGCTTCGGTGGCGGCGTGCACCGCGTCCGCGACGCGCGCACCCGTCGGACGCTCGTCGTCGCCGAGGACGCGACCCAGGGCCTCCAGTCCGGCTCCCCAGATCGCGCCGGAGGTGCCACCGGCCCGGTCGGACCAGGCGTCCGCGGCGATCCGCAGCACGCTCCCCGCACCGGCACCGGCCTCGACCGCATCGGCGGCTGCGGTGTCGGCCGCGTGCGCACCGCGCTGCATGCCGATGCCGTGGTCCCCGTCCCCGGCAACCGCATCCAGCCGGCCGAGGTCGTCGGCGTGCTCGTCGACGACGGCTCGGGCGGCGGCGAGGGCGCGCGCGACGGATGCGCCGACCTGGCGGGAGTCGTCGGACGCGGGGCCGATGGTGACGGCCTGCAGGTCGGCTTCGGCCTCGGCCGCGGCGACCGGCTGCTGGGGCAGCGCACCGCCCTTGCGGAACGCAGGGGTGTCGGCCGGCGCTGCCCACAGGGCCTCGAGTTCGTCGTCCAGCCAGAAGAGCGTGAGCGACACCCCGGCCATGTCGAAGCTCGTGACCAGCTCGCCGACCTCGGGTTCGACCAGCACGGTGCCGGCGTCGACGAGCAGCCGCTGCGCCGAGCGGTAGACGACGAAGAGCTCCTCGTACTTGACGCTGCCCAGCCCGTTCAGGATCGGCACCACCCGTGCGCCGTCGACCACGACACCGTCGGGGAGCTCGTCGAGCAGCCGCGACACCAGCAGCTGGGCCAGTCCGTCGGCAGTCGGCACGTCGGTCTCGTCGATCCCGCGTTCGCCGTGGATGCCCATGCCGACCGCCATCCGACCGGCCGGGACCGTGAACAGCGGGTCTGCTGCGCCGGGCAGCGAACACCCGGAGAACGCGACGCCGAACGAGCGGGTCCGGTCGTTCGCCCGCTCGGCGACGCCCGTGACGGCGTCCAGGTCACGCCCTTGCTCGGCTGCGGCACCCGCGACCTTGAACACGCAGAGGTCCCCGGCGATGCCGCGACGCTCGTGCGGCCGGTCGGCCGGGGCAGAGACGACGTCGTCCGTCACGCGGACGGTCCGGACCGGGATCCCGTCCTGCTCGAGCGTGCGCGCCGCGGCGTCGAAGTTCAGCACGTCACCGGCGTAGTTGCCGTAGCTGAGCAGCACGCCGCCGCCGTGCTCGGACGCGCGGGCCACCCCGGCGACCTGCTGGGCGCTCGGGCTGGCGAACAGGTTGCCGAGCGCGGCCCCCGCGGCCAGCCCCGGGCCGACCAGCCCGCCGAACGCCGGGTAGTGGCCGGAGCCACCGCCGATGACGACGGCGACGGTGCCGTCCGGGCTCGTGGTCGACCGGGCGACGCCACCGTGCACCCGACGCACCCAGCGGTCGTTCGCGGCGACGAAGCCCTCGGTCGCCTGGTCGGCGAAGTCCGCGGGGTCGTTGAACAGTCGGGTCATCGTGTCGTCTCCTTCGTCGCCACGTGCGCGGTGTCGAGCAACTCGTCGGCCCGGGCCCCGCGGAAGTACTTGGTGCAGAAGATCATCACCGCGGCCACGAAGGCGAGCACCCCCAGGGACACGATGCCGAACGCACCACTGTCGGTCGGGACCACCTCGTTGATGGCCGTGCGCATGATCGGGGCGACGAACCCGCCCAGGTTGCCGAGCGAGTTGATCAGGCCGATGCCCGCGGCGGCCGCGGCCCCGGTCAGGAACGCCGTCGGGTACGCCCAGGTGATCGGGCCGACCGCCAGGAAGCTCGCCACGGCCAGCGTGATGAACAGGATGCCGAGCACGGGTTGCCCGTTCGCACCGGCCCACGCCGAGCCCAGGATCGACAGCCCCGTCGTGACGTAGAACATCGCGCCCCAGCGTCGACGCCGACCGACCGTGTCGGCGCGCGAGCCGATCAGGTAACAGGCGACGAGTCCGACCAGCCACGGGATCGCGGTGACCAGGCCGACCTGCCAGCCGACGTCCTGCCCGAGCAGCGACGACACCTGCTGCGGCAAGTAGAAGGTCGTGCCGTACACGGCGACCTGCAGGCAGAAGTAGATGATCGTGAAGTACCAGACGCGGCCGCTGGCCATCGCCTTCCAGATGCCGGTCGGGCCGTCCTGGCTGCGGGCGGTGTCCTCGCGGGCCATCGCCGCCGTCAGCGACGCCTTCTCCCCCGGCTCGAGCCACTTCGCCTGCTGCGGACTGTTCGTCAGGAACACCACCGCGGCGACACCCGCGAGCACCGCCAGCACCCCCTCGCCCGCGAACATGACCTGCCACCCGTGGAACGGCGTGGCCTGGTCGCCGACGCTGATCAGCCCGCCGGAGAGCGGGGCGCCGATCATCTGCGAGAACGGCTGCGCCAGGTAGAAGATCGCGAACATCCGCACGCGGACCTTGTTCGGGAACCACTCGGACAGGTACATGATGACGCCGGGGAACAGTCCCGCCTCGGTCACGCCCAGGATGAACCGCAGCACGATGAACATCGTGTCGTTCGTCGTGAAGGCGAACAGCGCGGCGACGATGCCCCACGTGATCGCGATGCGGGCGAGCCAGAACCGGGCACCGAACCGCTTGAGCAGCAGGTTCGACGGGATCTCGAAGATGGCGTAGCCGATGAAGAAGATGCCGGCGCCGAGCGCGAACGCCGCGTCCGAGATGCCGCGGTCGACCCGCAGCGCCTCTTCGGCGAAGCCGACGTTGGTGCGGTCGAGGAAGGCGACGAAGTACAGGATGACGAGCATCGGCATCAGGTGCTTGGTCGCCTTGCCGATGGCGGACCGCAGGCCGGGGTCGTTGGTCGATCCGAGCGCGGGGGCAGGGGGCAGTGACACGGGGTTCGCTCCTTTGCGAGCACGGTGCGGGACTGGAGGCGCGGATCGCGCCGGTCACGACCGGTCACGTTCCGCGGGCGGCCGGGCCTAGTGCATGTACAGGCCGCCGTCGACGTTCAGGGTCTGGCCGGTGACGAACCCGGCGTCCTCGCTGATCAGGTACGCCACCGCCGCGGCGATGTCCCTCGGGGTGCCGATGCGGGGCAGGACCCCGTCGGCGGCCATCGCGGTCTTGCGTTCCTCGGTCAGGGTGCCGCCCATGATGTCGGTGTCGATCGGGCCGGGGGCGATCGCGTTGACCGTCACGCCGCGCGGCCCGAGCTCGCGGGCGAGTCCCCGGGTGAGCCCGATGACGCCGGCCTTGGCGACCGAGTAGGGCGTCTTGCTGAAGGTGCCGCCGCCGCGCTGAGCGGAGACCGAGGACAGGGTGACGATGCGCCCGTACCCGTTCGCCACCATCGACTCCGCCGCTCGCAGGCTGGCGAAGTGCACACCGTCCAGGTTGATCGACAGCACGCGGTGCCACTCCCCCGGCGGCAGGTCCAGGTAGGCGTGCGCCGACGAGACGCCCGCCAGGTTCACCAGGGCGACGAGCGGCGTGAGCTCGGCCTCGATCGTGTCGAACGCTGCGCGGACCGCTGCTTCGTCGGAGACGTCCGCGCCGACGCCGACGGCACGGACGCCGTGCTGCTCGTGGACCTCGGCAGCGACGGCGCGTGACGCGTCGTCGTCCAGGTCGATGATCCCGACGTCCCACCCCGCCTCGGCCAGGTGGTGTGCGGTGGCGCGGCCGATGCCGCGCGGCGATGCCGCCCCGGTGAGGACGACCGTCCTGCTGCTGGTGGTGCTCATGGTGCGCTCCCTCAGTGGATCGGTGCCGGGCCGAGGTCGTCCAGCAGCTGCTGCATGGCGACGTAGGCACGGTTGCGGTAGGCGACCAGCTCGGGGGTGCGGTCGGCCGGCACGTCCAGGTAGCCCGAGCCGGACTTGGTGCCGAGTTCGCCGGCATCGACGTGCTGCTGCAGCGTCGGTGGTGTGGCGAAGCGCTCGGGCCAGCGGGTCTGCAGCGACTCGAAGCAGAACGCGTAGACGTCGAGCCCGGCCATGTCCGCGATGGCGAACGGGCCGAAGAACGGCAGGCGGAACCCGAACGTGGTGCGGACGATGGTGTCGATGTCGTCCGGGGTCGCGATGCCCTCGTCGGCGATCTTCGATGCCTCGTCGAACAGTGCGTACTGCAGGCGGTTCAGCACGAACCCGGTGGAGTCCTTCACCCTGGCGGACTGCTTGCCGGTGGCGGCCACCACGGCCTCGCCGACCTCGACCGCGTGGTCGTTCGTCGTCGGGTGCGGGATCAGCTCGACGCCCGGGATGAAGGGCGCCGGGTTCGAGAAGTGCACCCCGAGGAAGCGTTCCGGGTTCGTGACGGCCTCGGCGAGCGACGCGATCAGGATCGTCGACGTGTTCGACCCGATCACGGCGTCCGGGCGGGCGGCAGCGCTGATGCGGCGGAGGGTCTCGTGCTTGATCGCGAGCTTCTCGGGCACCGCTTCCTCGATGAAGTCCGCGGTCGCGACGGCGTCCTCGATCGTCTCCGCGGCACTGAGGTGCTCGCGCACCCGCTCCACGGCATCATCGGGGAACAGGCCGTCGGCGACGAACTGGGCGGTCTCGCCGAGCAGTCGGTCGAGGTTGGCGCGGGCGATGTCGCCCGAGACGTCGGCGATCCGGACGGTGTGCCCGGCCAGGGCCAGGACCTGGGCGATGCCGCCGCCCATGTAGCCGGATCCGACGACGGCGATGTCGAGGGTGCTCATCGAGTTGCTCCTTCGGTGGTGGCGCTGAAGTCCGCGGTCGCCAGGACGCCCCGGATGTACTGCTGGTTCGTGGCGCAGACACCCAGGCTGTCCCCGCCGTACTGCTCGGTCATGACGATGCCGCGGAACCCGTCCGCCACCGCGTCACGCAGGACCTGGCGGTAGTTGATGAGCCCGGTCTCCATCGTGCTCGGGACGCTCGTCGCCCAGCTGCCGTCGGCCGACTCGTCGCGCGTGTAGTTCTTGACGTGCAGGTAGTTGGCGTACGGCATGGTCTTCGCGAACAGCTCGCGCCACTGCTCGACCGGGCGGTGCAGCCGGATCAGGTTGGCGACGTCGGCGTTCAGCCCGACGGTGTCGAGTCCGATCTCGTCGACCAGGCGGACCGCACTGTCGGCGGTGCCCAGGTACGTGTCCTCGTACAGTTCGAGCGCCATCGGCAGCCCGACGGACGCGGCGTGCTCGCCGAGTTCGCGCAGTCGGGACACCGCTGCCGCCCACATCTCGGGGTCGTCCGGATCCTTCGGGCCCTGCGCCGTCCAGAACCACAGCGCGCGCTTCTGGGCGTCGTTGAAGGGCTGGTGCAGACCGGTCGAGAACACCTGCATGCCCCACTCGGCGGCCGCGTCGATCGTGCGGTGCGCGTACGCCAGGTTCTCGGCCTCGTGTCCGGGCTGGATGACGCTGCGGCGCTGCAGGTGCACGGACGGGATCCCGATGCCGTGCGACCGGGCGACGGCGAACAGCTCGTCGCGGCGCGAGGGCTCGAGGTCGGCGGGGCGGATGTGGCTGTCGGCGAGTTCGGCCAGCGAGAACCCCGCGGCGGCGATCTGGCCGAAGACGTCGTCCCACACCGCCGGGTCCGCGTCGTGCATGGCCACGCCGTCGCGGCCGACGGCGGGGAAACCGTGCAGGCAGGCGGCGATCGGCCACGTGTCGGCGGTCCAGGTCGTCGTGTCCCAGTCCTGCTGGACCCAGTCCTGCGGTGTGCTCACGGAGTGCTCCCTTGCGACTACGGTGTGCGGTTCGTCTCTGAACCTCTTTCCTGTAGGAAAGATACTCCGACCACGGCAGATCGCAACAGGTCGTACCGAAGTGGGACCAAACCCCTCTGACGGGGGGCTCCGAAGAAGACCGGGCTCGGAGGATCAGGACGCCCGTGCCGCTGACCCGAACCTCGGCACGGGCGTCCGTCCCCGCATCAGGACGACGACTCCCCGGCAGGCCGCTGACCCGAACCTCGGCACGGGCGTCCGTCCCCGTATCAGGACGACGACTCCCCGGCAGGCCGCTGACCCGAACTTCGGCACGGGCGTCCGTCCCCGTCACAGAGGATCAGGACGTCGCGCCCCCAAGGGCCGCTGACCCGAACCTCGGCACGGGCGTCCGTCCCCGTATCAGGACGACGCGCGTCAGGACGTGTGGGACGCGTCCGCGCGAGACCGCTCACGCACGGCGTCGATGTGCGCCCGCATCGCCGCGACCGCCGCAGCTGGATCGACCGCCAGCGCGTCGATGATCGCCTGGTGCTCGTGCACGGCACGGTCGGTGTCGTCGTCCCCGCCCTCGACCATCTGCCGCATCCGGTGCACCCGGGTGGTGATGGCCTCGGACATCTCCTGCAGGAACGGGTTGCGCGTCGCGTCGAACAGCACCTGGTGGAACTGCCAGTCGCTGCGGAAGAACCGGGCCATCGTCTCCTCGGACGCGGCCCCCGCGCCCACCCGCGCGATGTCGGCGGCGACCTCGGCCTGTTCGGCGAGCGCAGCCTCCAGTCGGGCGCGGAGCGCCACCACGTCACCGCGAGCCGCCAGGTCGACCGCACCGGTCTCGACGATCAGGCGCGCGTCGAACAGTGCCTCGAGCTGCTCACCGGCGAGCGGCGGCGCCACCCGGTAGCCCTTGTTCGCCTCGCGCACGACCAGACCGGTCCGTTCGAGCTGCACGAGCGCTTCGCGCACCGGGGTGGGCGAGACGCCCAGGGTGCGCGCCAGACCGTCGATCGACAGGCGCATGCCCGGTTCGACGTCGTGGCCCATCAGCACGTCGAGCACCCGGTCGTAGACCCGGTCGCGCAGCCCGCGCTGCGTGATCCGTTCCGCTCCGAAGCCGGGCACCGTGGTCGTCACACCGTCGATCCTAGAGAGTCGGGGTGCGCGGCCGGAGTCACGCCAGACGCGCCGACAGGAAGTCCACCATGCTGCGCACCAGCAGCGCACGCGAGGACGCCCGTCGGTACTCGTGGCCCTCCCCCGCCAGCTCGACGTACTCGACGTCGTGCGCGCGGTCACGGAGCGCCGTGACGAGCTGCTCGGCCTCGCCGACGGGCACGTTCGTGTCGAGCTCGCCGTGCACGACCAGCATCGGCGCCGTGATGTCGTCGACCGCCCGCATCGGCGACAGCGACGCCAGCAGCGCCGCGTCGTCCACCGGATGGCCGTACTTGGTCGCCGCGGCTGCTGCGATCCACGGCTCGGTGTCGCGGTAGAAGGTCGCGAAGTCGCTCATCCCGCACACCGCCACGCCCGCTGCGAAGACGTCGGGCGTGAACGCGAGCGACGCGGTGGTGGCGTACCCGCCGTAACTGCGGCCCTCCACCGCCACGCGCGACTGGTCGGCGTGCCCGTTCGACACGAGCCAGCGTGCGCAGTCGACGACGTCGGCCAGGGCGTTCCACCGCAGGGCCAGGTCGTCCGCGTGCACGAACGCGGTACCCGACCCGGACGATCCGCGGATGTTCGGGGCGAACACGGTGATGCCCGCCGCGGCGAGCGCCTGGTGCTGCGGCGAGAAGGTCGGCCGCTCCTGCGACTCCGGGCCGCCGTGCAGGTGCACCATCGCTGCACGACGGACGGGAGGCCCGGTGTCGGTGGCAGGCTCGGCCTGCGTCGACGGGGTGGTGCCGTCGACCGCCGGGTACAGCCAGCCGGTCAGCTCGAGGCCGTCACGGGCGGTGAAGCGTTCGAGGCTGGGGTCGACGAGAGCGACGTCGGGCAGCGTCGGCACGTCGGTGACCCTGGCCCACGTCAGGGCGTTCGTGTCCAGGCGCCAGAGTTCGCGCGGGCGGGTCGGGCCCTCGACGGCCAGGATCACACTCCGGCCGTCGCGGCTGAGCACCGGGTCGGTGACGACGGCTCCGGGCAGGTCCGGCACGGGTGTGCGCGAGGCGTCGTGCGTGTTGATCAGCTCGAGCTCGCTGCGCCCGGCGACGTTCCAGCCGAGCAGCAGCGTGCGGCCCGCGTCGTCGGCGTCCAGGAACTCCAGCTCGGCGTCGTCACGCGCGACGATCGGTCGGGGCCGTCCACGCCAGCCGTGCGGGCCGACCGGCTGCGCGACGAGCTGGCGGCGGGGTGCCCCGGCCTCGGTCGCGACGTAGGCGACGAGGGGGCTGGTCTCGCTGGCGGGCGACGGCCGCAGGAACGCGATCTCGGCCGAACCGGATGCCGGGTCGGTCAGCAGCGGGTGGCTCTCGTCGGTCAGCCGGTCGACCGCGACGACGAACTCCTGCCCGCGCTGCCCGTCGCCGATCACGACCAGGCGTTCCTCGACCGACAGGTCGAGCACGTGGATCAGCTCGCCCACCGCCAGGTCGTCGCGGTCGCCGGACACCGGGTCGACCAGGTACGCGCGGGTGGGCTGCTCGGGCTCGGTGGACGGCAGCGTGATCACGACACGGTGTCCGCTGCGGCTCCACGGCCCGAGTTCGGCGTGCTGGTACCGGGAGCCCGCGATCTGTGCGGCGTCGGTGCCGTCGGGGCGAACCACCCAGACCTGCTGCTTCACACCGCCGTCGGTCGCGATGGCCACCGCGAGCCACTCACCGTCGGACGACCACGAGACGCGGATGACCGGGTCCTCGGACAGCCGGATCCGCATCGGCTCGGACGGGGTGCCGTCGACGACGACGTCCTGCACGAACACCTCGGGGACCCCGTGCCGGTCGCTGACGAACGCGACGCGCCGGGCGTTCCGGGTCATCGTCGGTCCCCACGACCCCCATGCTGCGGTGAGCGCGTCGCCCAGGTGCGTCACCGGACGCCCTGTCGCTGCAGCCACATCTCGATCAGCCCGAGCTGCCACAGCGCGTTCGCGCCGATCTCGGTCCGGGTGGCGTTCGGGTCGGCGAGCATCCGTTCGACCGTACCGGGATCGAACAGGCCGCGCTCGCGGGCCTCGGGGGCGTGCAGCGCCTGGCGCACACGCTCCAGGTACGGCCCCTCGAGCTGTCGGATCGCGGGCACCGGGAACGACCCCTTGGACCGGTCGACGATCGCATCGGGGACGATCCCGCGCGATGCCCGCTTCATGACGCCCTTGCCGCCGTCGGCCAGCTTGAGCTCGGGCGGGATCGCGCCGGCGAGCTCGACGAACTCGTGGTCGAGGAACGGCACGCGCGCTTCGAGCCCCCACGCCATCGTCATCGTGTCGACGCGCTTGACCGGGTCGTCGACGAGCATGATCGTCGTGTCGCTGCGGAGTGCGGCGTCCACGCTCGTCTCGGCACCGGGGCGGGCGAACTCCGCGTCGACGAACGCCGACGGGGTGTCGTCGTCGCTCCGCCACCGCGGACCCAGCAGTCCCTGCAGCGCCGGCCACCGGCGGTCCATGAACACCGACCGGTACGCCTCGGCCGCCTGGTCGCGGGGCACGTCGGCGAGCGGCGGGTACCAGCTGTACCCGGCCAGGACCTCGTCGGCGCCCTGTCCGGACTGCACCACCTTGACGTGCTGCGAGACCTCTTGCGACAGCAGGTAGAAGGCGACGCAGTCGTGGCTGACCATCGGTTCGCTCATCGCGGCGACCGCACCGTCGATGCCGTCGAGCAGCCGCGACGACGGGATGTGGATGCGGTGGTGGTCCGTGCCGAACTGCCGCGCGACCAGGTCGGAGTACGCGAACTCGTCGCCGGACTCGCCTCCGGCCGCCTCGAAGCCGATGCTGAACGTCGCGAGGTCCTGCTGACCGGCCTCGGCGAGCAGCGCCACCACGAGCGACGAGTCGATGCCGCCGGACAGCAGCACCCCGACGGGGACGTCGGCGACCATGCGGCGCTCGACCGCGGTGCGCAGCGACCCGATGAACGCCTGCTGCCAGTCCTGGTCGGTCCAGTCCGACCGGGCCGGGTCGCGCTCGAACCGGGGCTCCCAGTACACGGTGTCGTGCGTGGAGCCGTCGGGCTCGACCACGCGGACGGTCGCGGGTGGGAGCTTGCCGACGCCGGACAGGATCGTTCGGGGTGCCGGGACGATCGAGTGGAAGGACATGTACGACGCGAAGGCGACGGGGTCGATGGACGTGTCGACGGACCCGCGGTCGCCGTTCCCCGCCAGGATCGCGGGCAGGGAGCTCGCGAAGCGCAGGCCCCCGGGCACCGCCGCGACGTAGAGCGGCTTGATGCCGAGGCGGTCGCGCGCCAGCACCAGGCGGCCGCTCGCGTGCTCCCAGATCGCGATCGCGAACATCCCCACCAGGTGGTCGACGAACGCCGTGCCCCACTCGGCGTACGCCGCGACGATCACCTCGGTGTCCGAGGTGGAGTCGAACGTGTGGCCCTTGCCGTGCAGCTCGTCGCGCAGCTGCCGGTAGTTGTAGACCATGCCGTTGTAGGCGATCGTCAACCCGAGCCGTGACACCACCATCGGTTGTGCGCCGGCGGTCGACAGGTCCACGATCGACAACCGCCGGTGCCCCAGGGCGACCGGGCCGCGCGCCCACAGTCCGTCGCCGTCCGGCCCGCGGTGCGTCAGGCACCCGGTCATCCGGGCCACGGCCGCGACGTCCGGGGTGGTGCCGTCGAAGCGGATCTCGCCGGCCAGTCCGCACATCAGCGTTCTCCTTCGGGTCCGACGATCCAGGTGTCCTTGGCGCCGCCGCCGCGCGAGGAGTTGACGACCATGCTGCCCTCGGGCGCGACCCGTGTCAGCGCGACGTCGGCCAGGTGGACGTCGTCCGGCCCGGTCCCCGTGACGTAGACGAACGCGCGCAGGTCGACGTGCCGCGGATCGAGTCCGGCCGGCCCGATGGTCGGGTGCGAGGACAGCTGCACCACTTCCTGTCCGACCCATGCCGACGGGTCCGCGGCGATCCGTCGGCGGCGTTCGGCGACCTCGGGAGCGCTGGCGCTCGGGCCGATCAGGACGTCACGCCCGCCCTCGCCGTCGACGGGCTTGGTCACGAGTTCGCCGACGCGGTCGAGCACCGACAGCCGCTCGCCCTCGAGCTCGGGTCGGTAGGTCGGAACGGACTCGAGCAGCGGCTTCTGCTCGAGGTAGTACCAGATCAGGTCGGGGACGTTGACGTACATCGCCTTGTCGTCCAACAGGGCGTTGCCGGGGGCGTTCGCCAGGTACACGCCGCCAGCCTGGGCGACGTCGAGGACCCGCGGCCCCAGGTCCGGCAGGCGGTCGTTCGTCAGGGCGCGGACGTCACGGTCGATCCGCAGGTAGAGCGCGTCGAGGACCTGACCGCTCGGCGCGTGCACCACGTGGCCGTCGACGACGTCGAGGTCCGACTCGGTCACCAGGTGCATGCCGGCACCGTCCGCCAGCCGCCGGTGCTCGTACCAGGCACCCGCGCCGGGACCGTCGGTCAACAGCGCCAGCACCGGGTCGGAGGCTCCGGTCACCGCCGTCGCGTTCGTCCGGAGCGTCGTGCGGAGCCGCTCCGGCACCGTGGCCGGGTCACGCAGACGGGGTGGCCGTGGGGCTTCGGGCACCACGGCGTCCATCAGCTCGCGCAGCGCCAGCCCGTAGGCGACGCCGGACGGCGACCGCACGTTGTCCTCGAGCACCCGCCAGCCGCCGAACTCGTTGCGGACCAGGTCGAAGCCGATCACGGGCGCCCGAACGGCGGTGGCGGGGAGCCGCGCGGCGTCGGGGTCCCAGCCGTTCGCCCCGACGAAGTCGTCGTCGTCCATGGCGCCGTCGGTCACGATGCGCCGCGGCCCGTAGGCGTCGCGCAGGAACAGCTCGATCGCACGAGCCCGCTGCACCAGTCCGGCCTCGAGCTGCGCCCACTCGTAGGCACTGACGGTGCGCGGCACCAGGTCGCAGCCGAACGCCTGGACGCCGCCGTCCACCACGAACCCGACCTCGTGCTCGCGGGTCCAGACGTCGCGTGCGGCGCAGTGCTCGATCGTGGTGTCGACGTCCCACCGGCCGAAGTACGCCGCCAGGTCGCGGAACGCCGGTCGGGGGCGTGCCCCGGGCCCGACGGCCTCGTCGCCCGCACGCACCCGGTACGACGGGATCGCGGCGACGTGGTGCTCGTCGCGGCCGGACGGGGTGCCCGCGGTGTCCTCGACCACCTGCGCCACGACGTCGTCGAGCTCGCCGCGTTCGGCGTACGCCGTGCGCTGCCGGTCGGTGGAGTTGCCCCGGGCCAGGGTGTCCTCGAGCAGGGCCGTCACGGTGCCCCAGTCGCCGAGTTCTTCGAGCTGCGGCCGCAGCCGTGACACGAGCTGCCGTACGGCGACCTCGGCCGGCAGCCGCTCCGGGTGCTGCCCGAGTCCGAGCAGGTCGCCGCTCAGGCCACTGCGGGCGGCCTGCCACATCGCCGCACGGTGCAGCGGCTCGCTGCGTGGGTGCCACTCGGCGCCGGACTCGACGGCCACCTCGGCCCGACGGACGGCGGCGCGGAACAGTCCGGCGATCAGCACGGCGTCGTCGACCACCGGCGTGGCATCGCAGACCCGCAGCTCGAGCGTCGGAGCGTGCGAGGACGGTCGCACGTCGAAGTACGCCATCTTCTTGTCGGCGATGACCCCGGACGCGATCAGGTCGTCGAGCACCTTGTCGTACTCGGCCGCGTTGTCGACCCGACCGAAGCTGCCGGCGGACGGCCAGCGCTGCCAGATGATGCTCCGGAACGACGCGTACCCGGTGTCCTGCCCGTTCCAGAACGGACTCGACGCGCTCAACGCGAGCAGTGCCGGCAGCGTCGGTGCCACGCGCTGGGCGATCTGCACCGCCAGGTCGCGGTCGCTCACCCCGACGTGCACCTGCAGCCCGCAGATGAGCTGTTCGTCGACGAGCATCCGGTACTGCTCCTGCATCCGACCGAAGCGCCCACCGCTCGTGAGCTCGAAGTCGGCGTACTCGGACCGTGGCGCGGTGCCGGCGGCCGCGATCGTGACGCCCGACGGCGCGATCGCTGCCGCGAGCTCACGCCGCAGGTCGACGATCACCCGGCGCAGGTCGTCCAGGGTCGTCACCACCGGGGTGTTCGTCTCGATGGTGGTCCGCTGCAGTTCGGCGCCGAAGCGGTCGGCGGGCAGCTTGGGCAGAAGGCGCGGGGCCTTCGCGGAAAGTCGGCCGGACTCGAGGTCGATGAGGTGCAGCTCTTCCTCGGCGCCGAGCGTCAGCTCTGCACTCATGTCTGGAACCTACCGAAGGGACGCCCGGGTGCGCCCGCGTCGGACGAGATCGTCTCGCGCCCGTAACAATCTGGTGGTGCGTGGCCCCGGAGTCCGTCGCTGTGGGCGGTCGCGGGGTACAGGCGCGCTGGGAGCGAGCGCGCGCGGCACCGTAGGAATGAGGGATGACGGCGACCGCGTTCTGCTTGCACGCCCTCGGGTCCAGCTCCGAGGAGTTCGCCACGATGCGGACCCGCCTGGCGGGGACCCTCGACCTGATCGGCATCGACCTGCCGGGGTTCGGTCGTTCGTCCGCCGCGACGGGCACCAGCGTCGAGGAGATGGTCGAACGCGTCGAGCGTGCCGTCGGCCGCAGTGGCGCGACCGAGTGGGTGCTGATCGGCCACTCGATGGGCGGGAAGGTCGCCTCGGTCGTCGCGTCGCGGACGATCGACGGCTCGAACGGGCTGTTCGGGCTGCGCGCCGTCGTGCTGCTCGCCGCGTCGCCGCTGTCGCCCGAGCCGATGGACGACGAACGCCGCAAGACGATGCTCGACTGGGCGGCGGACGGTGAGATCGGGGCCGATGAAGCCGACACGTTCGTCACCGCGAACACCGACGGCCCCCTGCCGCCGGAGCCGTCCGCGATGGCCGTGCACGACGTGCAGCGCGCCGACCCGCGGGCCTGGACCGACTGGCTCGTCCGTGGCAGCCGCGAGGACTGGTCGGCCGAGTTCCCGCCGAACCCCGTGCCCGCACTGGTGCTGGCCGGCGCGTCGGACGGTGACCTCGGACCCGAGGCGCAGCGCACCCTGAACCTGCCGCACTGGCCGAACGGCGAGTTCGACGTCGTGCCGGGCGCCGCGCACCTGCTGCCGTGGGAGCGCCCGGACCAGGTCGCCGAGCGCATCCGTGCCTTCTGGGAGCGCCGGGTCGCACCGAGCCCGGTCGTGCCGCCCACGACCGTGCGCGTGATCGCGTCGCCCCGTGTCAGCGCCCGGACCCGCGGGATCCTGGCCGTCCGCGCGCTGGCGGACGACCCCGGCGCCGAGCCCCGGGTGCTCTCCGCACAGCAGCTGACGACCCTGCGTGCGGTCGCCCGGGTCGTGGTGCCGCAGGACGGCCTGCAGGTCGACCTCGCCCTGCGCGTCGACGCCCAGCTCGCCGCCGGCGCGGGTGACGGCTGGCGACCGGACGGGCTGCCCGTCGACGTCGAGGCGTACCGCGCCGGACTCGATGCGCTCGCACCCGAGGCCGACCGGGGTGACGTCCACCTGACGGCCGTGCTCGATGCGGTCACCCGGGGCGAGCACGAACCCGCCGCCGGATCCCTCGACGCGGCGCAGCTGCAGGCCTGGGCCGAGGACGCCAGCGTCGACCTGGTCAAGCAGTGGGTCGCACACCCCGCCACGATGGCGGAGATCGACTACGACGGCTTCGCCAACGGTGGCGACGGCGTCCGCAAGCAGGGCTTCCTGCTCCTCGGAGCGGGCCAGCGCGAAGCATGGGAACCGGCGGGAGCCACACGATGAAGCTGAACGACCAGCGCCGCTACGACCAGGACGAGATCGTCGACGTGGTCGTCGTCGGCACCGGAGCGGGTGGTGCGCCGCTGCTGGCGACCCTGGCCCGACGTGGCCTGCGGGTCGTGGCACTCGAGGCCGGCCCGAACACCGAGCCGGGCGACCACACCCCCGACGAGGTCGAGGCCCCCGGCGACATCAACTGGATGGACGAGCGGATCAGCGGCGGCAGCGCTCCGACCGCCTTCGGTCCGAACAACAGCGGCACCGGTGTCGGCGGTTCGACCCTGCACTGGGGTGCGTTCACGCCCCGCCCGAACGCGCACGACATCCGGCTGCGGACCGACTCCGGACAGGGCGAGGACTGGCCGATCGACCACGACGAACTCGTGCGCTGGATCGAGCAGGCCGAGCACGACGTGGGTGTCGCCGGGCCCGCGCACTACCCGTGGGACCCCGCGCGCCGCTACCGGATGGGTCCGCCCGCCCGGAACGCCTCGTCGGACATGATGATGCGCGGCACCGCTGCCCTCGGCATCACCGCGACGGACGCCCCGGTCGGCCTGACCACCGAGGACCGCATGCAGGAGCACCACGGCCTGCGCCAGGCCTGTGTCGCGTGCGGCTCCTGCCACCAGGGCTGCCGGAACGGCGCCAAGGTGTCGATGGACACGACGTACCTGCCCGCCGCCGTCGCCTTCGGTGCCGAGATCCGGGCCGAGGCCGTCGTGCACGGCATCGAGCTCGACGGCGCCGGTCGTGTCGAGGCCGTCGTCTACCGGCAGGGCGGCCGCGACCACCGCCAGCGGTGCCGAGCCCTCGTGCTGGCCGCCGGCGGGATCGAGACCCCGCGACTCCTGCTGCACACCGGCCTTGCCAACAGCAGCGGCCAGGTCGGGCGGAACTTCACGGCCCACGGCGCCACCCAGGTCTGGGCGACGTTCGACGAGTCCATGCGCTCGTACCGCGGGTACCCGTCGTCGATCATCACCGAGGACTTCATCCGGCCCGAGGGCGTGGACTTCGCGGGCGGCTACCTGATCCAGAGCCTCGGCGCGCAGCCGCTCACGCTGGCCACGTCGCTCGTCCGGGGTGGCGAGCTCCGCGGCGCCGCACTGGTCAAGGCCGTGCGGGACTACCCCCGCATGGCCGGCGTCGGCATCAACGCCGAGTGCCTGCCGTACGACGACAACCGACTGGTGCTGACCGACGAGCTCGACGCGAACGGCATGCCCGTCGCCCGGGTCACCTTCAGCCCCGGCGACAACGAGGCGGCGATCGCCGAGCACGCGATCGCCACGATGACCGCGATCGTCGAGGCCGCCGGCGGCACCGACGTCCGTGTGCTCGACCGCACCGCGCACACCGTGGGCACCGCGCGCATGGGCACCGACCCCGGACGCTCGGTGGTCGATGCCGCGGGCCGGTCGTGGGACGTCCCGAACATGTGGATCGTCGACAACTCGGTCTTCCCGAGCTCGCTCATCGCCAACCCGGCGCTGACCATCATGGCGCTGTCGCTCCGCACCGCCGAGCGGCTGCTGGCCGACGACGCACCTGCGGACCGCGCGCAGGCGGCGCACACCGCCGCCTGACGCGATGCATCGCTGACGGGAGGCGCGGTGCCCGCTGACACCGCGCCTCCAGTCTGCGATCCGTCACCGCTGGTGCGTCGTTGGTCGCCTGGTGCAAGGAACCTTCCTCGCACCAGGCGGCCAACCCCGTACACGACTCCGCGGACCTCGCACGGTGCGCAGGTGAGCACGGTGCGCACGTGAGCACCGTGCTCACCACCGGACCATGCGAGCGGGACCTCACCCGCGCGTGCGCGCCAACCGCCGGTTGAGCGCCCCGTTGAGCAGCGCGACGAGCAGCCCGACCGCGAACACCAGCGTCCCGAAGCACAGCACCTGCGGGGGCATCCCGGCCTTGGCGGCGCCGTACACGAACAGCGGGAACGTCACCGCGGGACCGGCGACGAACGACGTGATCACGTAGTCGTCGATCGACATCGCCAGCGCGAGCAGCCCCGCGGCCAGCATGCCCGGCGCGAGCAACGGCAGCGTCACGAGCCGGAACGCCTGGAACGGTGTCGCACCGAGGTCGCCGGCCGCCTCTTCGAGCGCGCGCGAGGTCCCGGCGATCCGCGCCCGCAGCACGACGACCACGTACGCCACGTCGAACGCGACGTGTGTCAGCAGCACCGTCAGGAACCCGGTGCCGAGCCCGATCGACAGGAAGAACGACAGGGACGCGGATCCGACGACGATCGACGGTGCGGCGATGTCGGCGAACACGACCGAGTTCACCACGCCGCGCCCCGGGAACCGGTACCGCTCGAGCGCCAGGGCGAGCGGCAGGCCGATCGCGACGGACACGATCGCGGCCAGGAACGCGACGACGACCGAGGTGACGAAGGCCTGGCCGAGCCCGGACACGTTCACCAGGTTGGCGTACCAGTACGTCGTGAAGCCGTTCCAGGCGAACGACAGCCGGTTCGTGGGGGCGTCGTTGAACGAGTACACGACCATGTACACGATCGGCACCAGGGTGATCGCGATGACGACCCAGTACACGATCGCCAACCACGGCCCGCGGCGGTTCACGCCGTTGCGGTGCACGACCGGCGCGGAGACCGGCGATGCCGACCCTGCGGACGAACGGGGCGGTGCGACGGTGGTCATACGAGGTCCTCGAGGTCGTCGGTGCCGGAGACGCGGGCGTAGATGAACAGGATGATGCCGAGCACGACCATCAGCACGGTCGACAGCGCCGCGGCGACGTTGTACTGCTGGTTGCCGGAGTAGGCGTCCTGGATCGCCTGCCCGATCGTGTACGTGTTCGTCCCGCCCAGCAGCGCCGAGTTGACGGGGTCGCCCACGCAGTCGATGAACACCAGGAGCACCCCGGCGAAGATGCCCGAGCGGGACAGCGGCAGCGTCGTGTGCCAGAACGCGCGGGCCTTGCCGGCGTACAGGTCGTTCGCCGCTTCACCCAGTCGTGGGTCGATGCGCTCGAGCGCGGCGTAGATCGGCAGCACCATGAACGCCAGGTCGTTGTAGGCGTCCCCGAAGATGACCGCCCCGCCGGTACCCAGGATGTGGAAGTCCTTGCCCGCCAGCCCGATGCCCTGCAGCACGGTGACGACGGGCCCCTGCGACGCCAGCACGAACGCCCACATGTCGGTGCGGATGACGAACGACACCAGGAAGCTGATGAACACGAGCATGAGCAGCGGGTTCTTCCACCGCGGCGACACCCGGAACGCGACGAAGTACGCCACCGGGTACCCGACGATGATCGTCACGACCGTGGCTGCCAGGCCGTACCAGAGCGACCGCAGCAGGAACGTCAGGTACGGCACCTGCGGGTCGACGAACAGCGACGAGTAGATGCCGAAGTTCCACGTGAACGTGTAGCCGTCGTCCGGGTTGCCCGACATCAGCGAGACGATCAGCCCGGACACCAGCGGGATCACGAAGAACACGCAGAGGTACGCGGTCCCGACCAGCGCGAGCAGGAACGGCGTGCTGCGACGACGCCCTCGGCGCACCGGCGCGGTGCCGGCGGGCCCGAGCCCCGGGGCCACCCCGACGGCGCTCACGACTGCACCACCGCGTTGAAGATGCCGTTCCACTGCGAGTACTCGTCGTAGTTGGCGAACACGCGGAACTCGTGCGACTTCGCCAGCACCGACGCATCGGGGAACACCAGCGGGCTGTCCGCCACGGTGGCGTCCTTGAGTTCGTCGCGCACGTAGTCCTCGGCTGCGGGCACCGGGCACACGTAGTTGACGTAGTCCTCGACGATGCCGGCGATCCGGGGCGTGTAGTAGTAGTCCATCCAGGTCAGCGCCGACAGCGGGTTGGCGGCCTGCTTGGGGATCAGCATGTTGTCGTGCCAGGTCATCTGGCCCTCGTCCGGCGTGATGAACTCCAGGTGCGGGAACCCGGACTGCTGCGCCTGGAACACGTCACCCGACCACGCCTGCGTGATCCACGTGTCGCCGTTCTCCAACCGGTTGATGTAGCTCTGGTCGTAGAACCCTGCGACGCTCGGCCGCAGCGTCCGCAGCCAGTCCTGGGCCTTCCGCCAGTCCGCCGGCGTCGAGGTCTCCGGCGCGATGCCGAGCGCCAGCAGCGCCAGCGACCCGAGCTCGGTGTTGTCGCTCATCAGCCCGATGCGCCCGCGGAACGCCGGATCGAGCAGGTCCTGGAACGAGGTGATCTTCCGCCCGGTGTACTTCGGGTTGTACGCCAGGCCCGTGAACCCGGTCTGCCACACGACGGAGTGCTTGTTGCCCGGATCGTAGTTCGGGTCCTTCACCGCGTCCGACGCGTACTTGGCGAAGTTCGGCATGCGCGACCGGTCGAGCTGGCACACGAAGCCGTTCTTGATCATCTCGGTGAGCTCGTACCCGTTCGTCATGACGACCAGGTCGTAGCCCGTCGATCCCTGGGCCCGCAGGATCGGGGAGACGGTGGCGTAGAACGTCGCGTTGTCCTGGATCACCGCCTGGTAGTCCACCGCGATGCCCGTCTCCTGCTCGAACAGCCGCAGGGACTCGGACTTGCCGTGGTCGGAGTCGATGTACAGCGGCCAGTTCGCGAAGTTCAGGTCCTTGGTCTGCTTCGCGTTCCGCCAGAAGGCGCTCCAGTCGACGGGGTCGCCCTGCGATCCGGCCGAGCCCTTGATGCTGCACCCGGTCAGCACGGCGGCGAGCGCCGCGGCACCGCCACCGGCCAGCAGACCCCGGCGACTGACGCGGGCGGACGTCAGTCCGCGCAGCAGGTCGGGTCCGGCGCTCATGCGACCGCACCTGCGGTGGCGGGCTGGCCGGTCTGGAGGCCCGGTGCGGGCTGGGTGGTGACGGTCGCGTCGGACGTGTGCGGGGCCTCCAGGCCGAAGCCGTGGTCGACACCCCAGGTGAGCCAGACCTCGGTGCCGGTGGCGACCCGCGGGCCGCCCTTCGAGTTCTGGGCGAACACCGACACCCGGCCGGCGCCGGGGACGTCGACCAGGTACTGCGTGCTGACGCCGGAGAACGAGACGTCGACGACGCGTCCGGGGCCGAGGATGTTGCGGCCGGGTTCGCGCGCGGGTTCGGCGGTGCGGATCTTGAGCTTCTCGGGGCGGACCCCGACGACCATGCGGCCCGTGGTCGCGACCGCACGGTCGGTCGGCACTGCCAACGTGCCGGCCGCGGTGCGCACGACCAGCAGCGGGCCGTCGGTGCCCTGCACGTCGCCCTCGAGCAGGTTCGACTGCCCCAGGAAGTTCGCGACGAACGCGGTGCGTGGCAGTTCGTAGAGGTCCTCCGGGCTGCCCATCTGCTCGATCCGACCACCGTTCATGACGGCGACCGTGTCGGCCATCGTCATCGCCTCTTCCTGGTCGTGGGTGACGTGCAGGAACGTCAGTCCGACCTCGGCCTGGATGGTCTTGAGCTCGAGCTGCATCTGGTGCCGGAGCTTCAGGTCGAGGGCGCCGAGCGGTTCGTCGAGCAGCAGCAGTGCCGGTCGGTTGACGATCGCGCGGGCCAGGGCGACGCGCTGCTGCATGCCGCCGGACAGCTGCGCGGGCCGCTTCGACGCCGATGCCTCGAGCTCGACCAGCCGCAGCGCCTCCTTCGCCTTGGTCATCGGGTCCGGGATGCGCCGACGCTTCAGGCCGAACGCGACGTTGTCGAGCACGCTCATGTGCGGGAACAGCGCGTAGTTCTGGAACACCGTGTTGACCGGCCGCTGGTAGGGCTTGGTCTCGGTGACGTCCTTGCCGCCCAGCAGGATGCTGCCGCTCGTCGGTTCCTCGAGCCCGGCGACCAGTCGGAGCGTGGTGGTCTTGCCGCAGCCGGACGGACCGAGCAGGGCGAAGAACGACCCCGCCGGGACCGTCAGGTCGAGGGTGTCGACCGCGGTGTGCCCGGGGAACGACTTGGTGATCTGCTCGAGCCGGAGATCGGCTCCCGATTCGGCGAACGTACCGGTCACTGCCATGGTGCCTCCTGCTGCAGGTGGGATCGGGCTCAGCCGATGTGGGACATGACGTGCTTGATGCGGGTGTAGTCGTCGAACCCGTACTGGGACAGGTCCTTGCCGTACCCGGAGTGCCCGAAGCCCCCGTGCGGCATCTCGGCGACGATCGGGATGTGCGTGTTGATCCAGACGCAGCCGAAGTCCAGGTCGCGGGCGAAGCGCATCGCCCGGGCGTGGTCGGTCGTCCAGACGGAGCTCGCCAGTCCGTACGCAACACCGTTCGCTGCACGCAGGGCGTCGTCCTCGGTGTGGAAGCGCTGCACGGTCTGCACCGGCCCGAACACCTCCTGCTGCACGATCCGGTCGTCCTGGTGCAGGCCGGACACGATCGTCGCCTGGTGGTGGAAGCCGCGGTCGCCGATCCGGTGCCCGCCGAGCTCGATCGTGGCGTGGTCGGGGAGCGTCTCGATGAACGAGCGCACCTGCGCCAGCTGTCCGGCGTTGTTGACCGGACCGAAGAACGGGGCGTCGACGTCCGGGCCGCACTGCGCGTTCACCCGGGCCTCGGCGACCAGGGCGGCGACGAACTCGTCGTGGATGCCCTCCTGCACGAGCAGCCGGGTCGCCGCCGTGCAGTCCTGACCGGCGTTGAAGAACCCGGCGGCGACGATGCCAGCGACCGCGGCCGCGATGTCGGCGTCGTCGAACACGATCACGGGGGCCTTGCCGCCGAGTTCCAGGTGGGTGCGCTTGAGGTCGTTCGCGGCGGCCCGTGCGACCTCCATGCCCGCGCGGACGGACCCGGTGATCGACACGAGCTGCGGCGTCGGGTGATCGATCATCGCGGCGCCGGTGCTGCGGTCCCCCACCACGACGTTGAGCACGCCCGGCGGCAGGAACTCGGCGGCGACCTCGGCGAGCAGCAGCGTCGACAGGGGTGTCGTGTCACTCGGCTTCAGCACGGTGGTGTTGCCCGCGGCGATGGCCGGCGCGATCTTCCACACCGCCATGTTGAGCGGGTAGTTCCACGGGGTGACCTGCGCGACGACGCCGATCGGTTCGCGGCGGACGAAGGACGTGTGGTCGGCCAGGTACTCGCCGGCGCTCCGGCCCTCGAGATTGCGGGCGGCCCCGGCGAAGAACCGGAGCTGGTCGACCGACAGCAGGATCTCGTCCTGCACCAGGGTGGCGCGTGGCTTGCCGGTGTCCAGGGACTCCAGGTCGGCGAACTCCTCGGCCCGGTCCTGCATCGCGTCGGCGATCCGGAACAGCGCGAGCTGCCGTTCGCCCGGGGTCGTCCGGCGCCACTGCACCGATGCGGCCGCCGCCGACGTGAACGCATCGTCCACGTCGGCAGCGGTGGACACCGGGGAGACGCCGTAGACCTGCTCGTCGGTCGGGTCGACCAGGTCCATGACGGCGTTCCCACGGGGCTCGACGAACGCGCCCCCGACGAAGTTCCGCACAGGGTGGGTGACGGTGCTCGTGGTGTCCGGCATGGCGGTGATCCTGACACGGAAAACGGCGGTTCGGAAGACTTGTAACAACGGAAATCGTCGCGAAACACGTTGTTCACAACGAAATCCCTTGCACAGTGTCCGATCCCACTGTCATGCTGTCCGGCATGGCGGCAGCACCACGACGTCCGGGTCCGATCGACGACATCTCCAAGCGCATCATCGAACAGCTCCAGGCCGACGGCCGCCGTCCGTACGGCGAGATCGGCAAGGCGGTCGGTCTCAGCGAGGCGGCGGTGCGGCAGCGCGTACAGAAGCTGACCGAGACCGGCGTCATGCAGATCGTCGCGGTCACCGACCCGATGCAGCTCGGCTTCCACCGGCAGGCGATGATCGGCATCCGCGTCAACGGCGACACCCGCTCGGTCGCCGACGCACTCGAACAACTGGCGGCCGTCGACTACCTCGTGATGACCGCCGGCAGCTTCGACCTGATGGTCGAGGTCGTCTGCGAGGACGACGACGACCTGATCGAACTGCTCAACGGCACGATCCGGGCCATCCCGGGCGTGACCGGCACCGAGACCTTCGTCTACCTGCAACTCCGCAAACAGCTCTACGACTGGGGAACGCGATGACCATCACCGACCGACCGACCCGCCTGGGCTCGTACGACCCGTTCGCCCCGGTCGACGACGCCGCCCTGCAGCAGAAGTCCCGCGACCACCTGTGGATGCACTTCGCCCGCCACGGTGCCAACCAGGCCGGCGCCGACGTGCCGATCATGGTGCGCGGCGAGGGGCACCACGTCTACGACAGCCACGGCAAGGGCTACATCGACGGCCTGTCCGGGCTGTTCGTCGTCGCCGCCGGGCACGGACGCAAGCGCCTGGCCGAGATGGCGGCGAAGCAGGCCGAGACGCTGTCGTTCTTCCCGATCTGGTCGTACGCGCACCCCGCGGCGATCGAGCTCGCCGACCGGCTGGCCGACCACGCCCCCGGTGACCTGAACAAGGTGTTCTTCTCGACCGGCGGCGGCGAGGCCGTCGAGACCGCGTTCAAGCTCGCCAAGCACTACTGGAAGCTCCGCGGCAAGCCGATGAAGCACAAGGTGGTCTCCCGCGCGGTGGCGTACCACGGCACCCCGCAGGGAGCCCTCGCGATCACGGGCATCCCCGCGATGAAGCAGATGTTCGAGCCCCTCACCCCCGGTGGCCTGCGTGTGCCGAACACGAACTACTACCGCGCCGACGAGATGGGCTTCGCGGGTCAGTCGGAAGAGGAGTTCGGCGTCTGGGCGGCCGAGCGCATCCGCGAGATGATCGAGTTCGAGGGGCCCGACACCGTCGCCGCGGTGTTCCTCGAGCCGGTGCAGAACTCCGGCGGCTGCTTCACCCCGCCGCCCGGGTACTTCCAGCGCGTGCGCGAGATCTGCGACGAGTACGACGTGCTGCTGGTCTCCGACGAGGTCATCTGCGCGTTCGGCCGGATCGGCACGATGTTCGCGTGCGACACGTACGGGTTCGTGCCGGACATGATCACGTGCGCCAAGGCGATGACCTCGGGGTACTCCCCGATCGGCGCGACCATCATCAGCGACAGGCTGTTCGAGCCGTTCTCGAAGGGCGACACGACCTTCTACCACGGGTACACGTTCGGCGGGCACCCGGTGTCGGCCGCGGTCGCCATGGAGAACCTCGACATCTTCGAGGAAGAGGGTCTGCTGGCCAACGTCCAGCAGAACGCCCCGCTGTTCAAGGCGGAGCTCGACACGCTGCGCGACCTGCCGATCGTCGGTGACGTGCGCGGTGCGGGGTACTTCTACGGCATCGAGCTCGTCAAGGACAAGGCCACCAAGACGACCTTCGACGCCGACGAGTCCGAGCGGCTGCTGCGCGGGTTCCTGTCGAAGGCGCTGTTCGACGCCGGACTGTACTGCCGCGCGGACGACCGGGGCGACCCCGTCGTGCAGCTCGCGCCGCCGCTCACCATCGGGCAACCCGAGTTCCGCGAGATCACCTCGATCCTGCGGAGCGTGCTGTCCGAGGCCGCGTCGAAGATCTGACCGTGACGGGCTACCGGGGCGTCTCGTTCTGGCTGGACCAGCTCGTGGCCACCGGCCGCGACGACCTGACGCCCCGGCCGCCCCTCGACGGCGACCGCACGGCCGACGTCTGCGTCATCGGCGCTGGACTCACCGGTCTCTGGACCGCGTGGTACCTGCTGCAGGGTGATCCGAGCCTCCAGATCGTCGTCGTGGAACGCGAGATCGCCGGGTTCGGCGCGTCCGGCCGGAACGGTGGCTGGTGCTCGGCCCTGTTCCCACGGTCGGCCGCGTCGATCGCCGAGCACGACGGCCTGCAGGCCGCGCTCGCGATGCGCCGGGCGATGCGCGACACCGTCGACGAGGTCGGGCGCGCAGCGGCCGAGGCCGGCATCGACTGCGACTACGTCAAGGGCGGCACCGTGCTGTATGCGCGCTCCGCGGTGCAGGACCGCGCGGCCCGCGACGAGGTCACCTCGTCTGGCGCGTTCGGTGACGACATGGTGCACCGGTCGGCAGCCGATGGTGACGCCGCCGGCACCGTCGGTGTGGCGTGGACCCCGGACTGCGCGCGGGTGCAGCCCGCCGCGTTGGTGCGCGGACTGGCCGCCGCCCTGGAGGCCCGTGGTGTCGTGATCGCGGAGCACACGCCCGCCACGTCGTGGGCCCGAGGGCGCGTGGTCACCACCCGTGGCACGGTCACCGTCGGCGCGGTCGTCGTCGCGGTCGAGGGCTACGGCGCGCAGCTGCCGCAGACGCGCCGCCGGATCATGCCGCTGTACTCGCTCATGATCGCGACCGCACCGCTGCCCGCCGCCGTGTGGGACCGGATCGGGCTCGAGCACGGACAGACGTTCTCGGACTACCGGCACCTGCTGGTCTACGGGCAGCGCACCGCCGACGACCGCCTGGCGTTCGGCGGACGCGGTGCCCGGTACCACTGGGGGTCGGCGATCCGCCCCGGGTACGACCGGGTGCCGCGGGTGTTCTCGCACCTGCGATCCGCCTTGGTCGACCTGTTCCCGGCGGTGGCCGACGCACCCGTCACCCACACCTGGGGCGGACCGCTCGGGGTGCCGCGCGACTGGTGCGCCTCGGTGACGTGGGACGGCGCCGTGGGCACGGCCGGCGGCTACGTCGGCGACGGACTCTCGACGACGAACCTGGCGGGGCGGACCCTCGCCGACCTGGTGCGCGGGGTCCGCTCGGACCTGACCGCGCTGCCGTGGGTCGGGCACCACTCTCCCGACTGGGAGCGCGAGCCGCTGCGGTTCCTCGGGGCGAACGCCGGACTGGTCGCGACCGACCTTGCCGACCGCGAAGAAGCACTGACCGGGCGGGCGAGCATCGCCGCGCGGCTGATGGCGCCGCTGACGGGCGGCCACTGATGGAGGACCACTGATGGGACGGTTCCGTGATGGGTGCTGACGTGATCGTCGTCGGAGCGGGTGTCGCCGGGCTGGCCTGTGCGCGGGCGTTGGTGCTGGCCGGCCACGACGTCGTCGTGCTCGAGGCACGCGACCGCATCGGCGGGCGCACCTGGACCGACTCGGCCCTGGGCGTGCCGGTCGACCTCGGGGCGTCGTGGATCCACGGCATCGACGGCAACCCCCTGTGGCAGCTGGCGTCGGCGTTCGGCATCGACACCGTCGAGTTCACGGTGGGCAGCTTCCAGTTCGACGGGCGACCGATCGCGTGGCACGACCCCTCGGGCGCTCGTGTCGCCGACCCCGCGGGCTTCGTGGCCGACCTGCACACCGTGGACGAACTGCTCGACGATGCGGTGGCTGCAGCGCCGACCGGGACCTCGTACGCTGCCGCCGTCGAAGCCGTGGTGGCGTCCCTCGGGTGGTCCGGTGACCGTGCACTGCGGGTCAAGGAGTACCTGGCGCACCGCTCCGAGGACCTGTGTGGCGCACCCGTCACCGACCTCGACGCCCACGGGCTCGAGGAAGAGCACGTGCCCGGTGACGAGGTGGTGTTCCCCGGTGGCTACGGCCAGTACGCCCGCGCGCTGGCCGACGGGCTGGACGTGCGGACCGGTGTCGTCGTGACCGAGGTGGCGCAGAACGACGAGCGCGTCCGCGTGACGACCGCCGACGGTGCGGTGTTCAGCGCAGCCTCGACCGTCATGACGGTGCCGCTTGGAGTGCTGCAGGCGGACGACATCGTCTTCGACCCGCCGCTGCCCGACCCCGTCGCCGGTGCGATGCAGCGGCTCGGGTTCGGCGTCTACGACAAGGTGTTCCTGCGCTTCCCGACGCGGTTCTGGGGCTCGGACTGGGTGATCCGGCAGCAGGGGCCCGCCGGGGTCGACTGGCACTCCTGGTACGACATGTCCCGGGTGACCGGGGAGCCCGTGCTTGCGGCGCTGGTCGGTGGTGCTGGTGCCCGCCGGCTCGAGCAGCTGACCGACGACGCGATCGTCGCGGAGGGGCTGGCCGCGCTGCGACGGATGTTCGGTGACGCGGTGCCGTCGCCCGATGCCGTGCGGATCACCCGGTGGGCGGCGGACCCGTTCGCGCGGGGGTCGTACTCGTACCTGCACGTGGGGGCATCGACCGAGGACCACGACCTGCTCGGCTCCCCCGTCGGCCGGGTGCAGCTGGCGGGCGAGGCGACCTGGGGTGCGGACCCGGCCACCGTGCACGGTGCGCTGCGGTCGGGGCTGCGGGCGGCCTCCCGGACCGTCGGTCGACCGATCACCGCGCTCGAGCTGACACGTCCACTCGTGTGACGACAGCCGACCCTGCGCTCTACGGAGTGATGAAGCGGAATTCTGCCTGCTCATGAGGGTGGGTCACTCGTCTGGTGACGAGATCTGGGTGAAGCATGCCGACCGGGCGACGATGACCGCAGAAGAGCGCCGGGATCGGTATTGAGCTGCGGGAAGCGATCAACGACCGCTCGAAGCGCCTTCTGCGTTTGACGAGAAGTCGACACGGTGCTGGGAAATTCTCGTTCCACCCCGTCCTTGATGGTGAACACGAACATTCGCAAGAACAGATGAAAAGGATCAAGGCCTCCTGCTGTGAAGCGATTCATCAGTCCTGAATAGCCACGAACATCCATTCGCTCAACCGACTCCACGGGCAACAGTACGGTCCGGAACCATCCGCGTATCTTCATCGAATGTGCCCCCACGAAGAGTCCGACTGTCGCCGCCCTGATGAGCCACGCGATCAGAATTCCAAAAATGACCACCTGTTCCCTTCTCAGGCCATCAAGTGCAACACTGATCCCTGTCGCTCCGCCGAGAAGCAGTGTGTACGCCGAAGCCACAGTGAGAGGGCCGGAACGCGTACCTGGAACCCGCTTCATGCGTTCACCTTTCGAGATCATCGGCGTGCCCGCCATCTCTTGACCCAGCGGCGGTCCCCTCCCCAAGCTGAAAATCCGTTTCCAACGGCGTTACCCGTGGCGTTCGCTCCGAAGCGAACTCTGCGATATGACCGAGACATGCAGCGTCGAGACACGGAACGCCCTGCTCGGAAACTGTACCTGACGTGTGCGCGAATGACGCCCTGGCCCAGTCGTGCCAGGCCCTTCGCCGCGTATCCACCGCCGATCGCACCGACTGCTGAGACAGCCGCCTTTCCCCACCGAGCTGATCAGGCGATGTTCAGGTAGGCGAGTACCCGCCGAAGTCGGCGGTAGTACGCCGCTTCGCAGATCTCCGTCGCCAGTTCGGATGCGTCGAGCCGCCAACGCGGCTCGATGGTCCGCACGAACTCGGGAAGCACGTTGCGGAGGTCCTCGAACGAGGTAGCGCGCTGCAACGGTTCCAGCTTCTCACGAGGGATTTCGCGCTCGAAGAAGTCGCTCTCTTTTGGATCAGGAGCGAAGTTCGGCAACTCATCGGTCACCTCCCCTTCAATCTCAGTCAGGTCGTCCATCAACGCGCCGACTGCTGATCGTCGAGCAACGAGCAAGCTTCTTCGCGCTGCTCTCGAGAGTATCGAGAGCGGAGCATCAATCGATTCGACACAGACTGTCCCATCCTGATCGATCCACATCGCCATCACCTCCGGATGTTGAACAGCGCGTCAGCGCTGCACATTATAGAGAGTTCCCAGATCCATCGACGCCACTTGATTGTGGTGCGGATCCCACATGACCGCGGCACGAACACTTGACAGGGGCATCTTGTGCTCGGCACGTTCAGCACAGCGACGGGCAAGGCAGCGAAGCCGCCACAAGAAATACTGTCGCCACAATGCCGATGAATCCGATCATCGCTGCAGCGGCCGGCACCCAGAAAGCGAGCAAATGAGATCGGAGCATCAGTGCCGCCGCAATACCCGAAGCGATCACCAGGAATATCTGCCCCGCAATCAGCCAAACGGGCACGCTCTGGTTAACCTCGCCAACCATGCCGCGCCAGTGTTCGCGCAACAGAGCTAGGGGGATCAGCATCAGGATGCCGAGGATCTCGATGACGCCACTCACGAGCAGGTCTACAGGGTGCACCGCGCGCTTCCGAGGAACAGCACCCCAAAGCGGCACCGAGGAAGGATCAACGCTCGAGTTCTCGTTCATTCGCCGTTTCCTCCTCGATCACACGAGGCCAGAACACGGAATAGGTAGCCGAGAATACTCAGATCCTGTCTTCCATGCCTGGGGACCCACGCAGTTGTTGAGATCAGTGCCGAACAGATTGCGACCTGCAATCAGAGGCGCACCCGGTTCGCGGTGACCATCCGTAAGCTGATCGTACCCCGAGTAGCGTTGCAAAATCCATCTATTCCACCTTGTACGGCTACCGCACGCCCCCAGTAGGGGATGTACCGATGCTCCGTAAGGGAGGCTATCAACGATGCTTTGCGGAATCAGATCGACTTCTTGCGGGTAATCCGGCCCACACGGCTATCTCATTGGCAATGCTTTCTGCCGTACTGCGAGAGCTGATCGTACTCGGGTACTCTTTCTTCTTCCGCGAAGCCGTTTCCACGCTGAGCATCCGACAGAACAACCAGACAGGGTCGATCCCACTCTCTGCATTACGATTCAAGAGTCCGCTGTATGGCACGAGTGAAACTGACCTCACGTTGGACTTACATATGAGGTGCTTTCGATACCAAGACACGACCTCGAAGCCGTTCTCCGCCAAGAAAACACCCATCGTCGATGCGCGAAGCAAGAGAGCAATACCCGGCAGAAAAAGTAGACCATTGTAGGTCGTGAATCCGGTTCCCAATGACGCCAGTAGCACGATGAGCGGAATCGGTATACCATCGCTGCCGCCGATACGAGTGCACCTCTTCGACTGCCCCATACACGTCTTTTCATCGCCTTCTCGCTCGCCTCAAGATCTTGGCTGCTTGTCACGACGATTTTTCGTATTCGAATTCAGAGGATTGCGACGCACTCCATCGCTCTCGGATGAAGACGCTGCTGCAATTTCTGCTCGAACCCTGAGCATGTCACGTCGAACCCCCCGAGACGGCCCCAGCGTCCAGAGCACTCCGCCATCATCTTCGTCGCCATCGGGTCCTGTCCAGATGGAGATCACGCTGAAGTAGCCCCTCGAGTACCCGTAGTTCAACGCACCTTGATATGCAACGCGATCCACTTTCAGATCAGAGCCGAGTGGGAACACGCGAGTCCAAAACCATCCCCGCACGATGAGATTTCCCGACGTGCGATCGACCCAGAACCCCAGAAATGGTATTCGGAGAAGAACGAGGACTGAAACAACAGCCGAACAGAAGAACCCGACGCGGGGTAGCGAGTCGTACGACGAGTTCCACGCAATGACGACGGAGACAACGAGAATGAAGACACCCACAGCGGCACAGACTGTGCGGTACCCGATGCTCACCGGGATACGTTCGACGCGTACGGCGGTCATGCCCATCTCCTTCGACAGCGAGTGCTGTAGCGACGGTACTGATGTCTCGCCCAACTGGGAGACACTGATCCGATCGTTGTCCCCACGGCTTGCCCCCGCCAGTACGCGCGCCGCGAGAGCCTGCGAGACGCGCTCGCTCGAACCGGGCTGGCCGTTGAACGCCGAGGTGGACGTCTCGGCTGCCGCGCTGGCCCGTCCGTTCGCCTGACCCTCGCGCTGAAGGTCCTGGTGGCAGCCACTCCACCCCCGGACTGGGCTCCACGGCGAGCCCCGCGACCTCGTACGCTGCCGTCGTGACGACTCCGCAACCCGTGCCCCGCTTCGGCTCGACCCGCGGCGAGTTCGCGATGCTGGTGGTGCTGACCGTCGTCGGGTCGTTCCTGTTGCCAGGCGGCGGGGTGCTCGTCGCGTTCCTGGCTCTGCTGACCGGCGTCCGCGAACATCCTCGGCGTCGCCGCACGCTGTTCATCGTCGCCCTCGGCATCCTCGTGCTGCAGGCAGCGTTCGTCGCCGTGGCGATCCTCGGCCCGACCGAGGCGTGCACGAGCTTCGACGGCGGCCCGACGACCTGCACGACCTGATGTCCGACGCGTTCACCGCTGCACCGCCCTTCGCCGTGTTCCTGAACGGGTCGTACGGCGTCGGCAAGACCTCGGTGCTCGACCACGTCGGCAACCTGCTGGCTGACGCCGACCGGCCGTTCAGCCTGATGGACGTGGACTGGTTCCACCGGTCGTGGCCCGTCGCCGGGCACGACCCCGACAACACGGCGATCGAGGCGCAGAACATCGCCGCCGTGTGGGCGAACTACCGCACCGCCGGACCGCGCCAGCTCGTGATGAGCGGCGTGCTCGTGGAGCCCGCCGACGTGCGCCGCTCCGCGGACGCCGTCCAGATGCCGATCCGTTCCGTCCGGCTCGTGGCAAGTCCGCAGACCCTGGAGGCCCGGCTCGGCCGCCGGTACGACGGCGCACGACAGCAGGAACTCCGGTGGCACCTGGAGCGTGCCGCCGACCTGCAGGAACGACAGGCCGTCGCGGATCTCGACGAGCTGGTCCTGCCGACCGACGAGCACTCCCCGGCCCAGGTCGCGCAGCGAGTCGTCGAACACTTCGGCCTGGTGACAGCATGATCCGATCGCGTCGGAGCCTGATCGTGCCCGTTGCGCTGCTGGTGGTCCTCGGAACCGCCTCATGCACGGCACCGCACCACGCAACGAGGGCTTCCCCGGTTCCTGCCGTGATGTCCGAGACGCGGTTCTGGAGTCTGCTCGACCAGGCTCGCGGCGGTGCCGACCCGACCGGCCGGTCCGCGTCGCCCGCGCACCTGCGGTCCGTGCTCACGCGCCTGTCGACCGAGGACGTCGAGTCGTTCGACCTGCGGTACGGGCGCGAACTGGGAGCACTGGACCGCTGGTCGATCTGGGACGCCGGCTTCGCGGTGGCCGACGGGATGTCGGACGACGGCTTCGAGTACTTCCGCTCCTGGCTGATCGGCAAGGGCGAGGTCGTCACGCGACAGGCCTCGACAGACCCGGACGGCCTGGTCCGGTACCTCGCCGCCGCCGACGCGTCGAAGGACGACTTCGACAACGAGGATCTGGAGTACGTCGCCGACGACGTCCTCGAGCATCGACTCGGCGATGACCGAGCGGACGACTTCGACGACCGCGCCATGCTCCCGGGTGAGGACGATCCGTCGGGCAGGCACCTGCCGGAGTCGGCGATCGACGCGCACTACCCGCAGCTCGCCGCATGGGCCGAGGCGCACACCGCGGCGCAGTGACGGTTCCCCGCGCCCACGGACGCGGACCTCGTAGCCTGGGGTGATGGACGCCACGGAATGGGAACGTCGGGTCGTTGACCTGTGGGCCGACGACACGGTCGACGACGAACAGCGGATCACCCGGATGCGTGACCTGGCGAGCGAGGCGCCGCATCCGGCACTCGGCGCGTTCGAGCTCGGCGGTGCCTGCGACTCCGGTGGTCACGAGGCCGAAGCAGACGTGCACTACGCCGCTGCGACCGCCCAGGGCCTGGACACCGCGGACCCCGTCCGTGCCGCACAGATGGTCGTGCAGCACGCGTCGACCCTGCGCAACCTGGGCCGGGTCGACGAGGCGATCGCCATGCTCGATGCCGCACCCGAACACCCCGCCACGGGAGCTGCGCCGCGGGTCTTCCTGGCGCTCGCCTTGCACAGCGCGGGGCGCTCGGACGAGGCCCTGCGCGTCGCGATCGAAGCGATCGAACCGACGCTCCCCCGCTACCACCGTTCGGTCCGCGCCTACGCGGCCGCACTCACGGAGCCCGCAGACCCCGGTCGATGAGGTCGACAATCCACGCGAAGCTCGCGTCGACGTCCGTGTGCATCTGGAAGCCGTTGGACGCTTCGAGCGTCGTGAAGCCGTGGAGCACGCTGCGGATCGTGCGGATCGCGTGGATCTGTTGCTCCGGATCCAGGTCGTAGCCCCGCACGACGGCCGCGAACGACTCGAGCGTCGCGTCCATCGCGACGGCGAGCGGGTCGTCACTGCCGGTCGGGGTGGCACCGATGGTCGCGGCGTAGCGGCCGGGGTGCTGGCGGACGTACTCGCGGACCGCCTGCGCCGCAGCGACCAGGGCGTCGCGTCCGGCGCGGCCCTGTGTCGCGTGGCGGATGGCGTCCCCGAGCTCTTCGGCACCCAGCACGGCGATCCGGTGTGTCAGGTCCGCAAGACCCTGCACGTGTTTGTACAGCGACGGTGGCTTGACGCCCAGGCGCTCGGCCACGGCGTTCATGCTGAGCTGCGCGAGCCCGGACTCGTCCGCGATCTCCGCTGCCGCCGTGGCGACGGTCGTGGGGACCAGCCCAGCCCTAGGCACCGGCGGCCTCGGTGTGGAAGGCGGTGCGCAGGAACGGTGTGACGTGGGCGAGCACGGCGTCCGGCGTCTCGGTGTGCGGGTAGTGCCCGGCACCGTCGATCACGACGACCTGCCCCAGGCCGTCGCGCAGGTCGGCCACGATCCGCTCGCCCTCGGCGCGGGGATCGGCCCAGTCCGGGTCGGCACTGCCCTCGATCACCAGGACCGGACACCGGACCGCGGCGAGCTGGGCACCGGCGTCCGCGGGCGTGGTCTTCGCCATCGCCCGCAGCACTGCCATCCGTTCCGGCTGCTGCAGCGATGTCTCGATGCGCGCGCCTTCGGTCGCCCAGTCCGCGGGCTTGGCCTGGACCGCGATGTCGAGGTACCGCATCCACGCGGCCAGACTGCCGCTCATGTACACCCGCATCAGCTGCATCATCCCGCGACGGACCCGCGCGTGGCGAACCAGCCCGAGCAGGTCGAGCGACTGCTTCCGGGTGAAGGGCGCGATCTCGACGACACCGACCACGACGTCCGGCGCGGTCGCTGCGGCGATGGTCGCAGCGCCACCGCTGATCGACTGCCCGACGATCACGGCCGGGCCGCCCAGGTGCCGGACCACCGCGACCAGGTCGCCGGCGATGTCCGTGCGCCCGAAGCCCGACCATCCGGTCGCGCTCGAGTCGCCGCAGCCGCGCAGGTCGACGTTGGCGACGCGGTACCCGGCGGCGACCAGCTGGGGCACGACGAACCGGTAGGAATGCCGGCTGTCGCCCATGCCGTGCGCCAGGACGACGAGCGGGCCCGATCCGGTGACCTCGACCGCGATGGTCCCCTGGCCGATGGTGAGGTGTTCGAGCATGACTGCCTCCTGGCGGTGATGACGTCGGCTAATTGCCGTAGCCAAAAGCTACTACCAATAGCCAAAGATGTCCAGGGGCGTGTCAGATCGGTAGCGTGACGGCATGCAGTGGGGCGACACGGGGCTCGACGACCGGCAGCTGGACTTCGTCCGACGCGCGGTCCCGGGCGCCAGGGTGGTGTCGAACGACTCGTGGGGACTGCTCGACACGGTCGTCCTGCACGTCGTGGGTGACCACCACGACGTCACCGTGAAGGCGTCCGGGCCGACGAACACGCACTTCCCGCGCGAGCTCCTGGCCCACCGTGCGTGGACGGCACCACTGGTCGCCTCTGGGGACACCGGCGCCCTGCTCGCCGCCGACGAGGCTGTGCGCGTGCTGGTGCTCGACCGCGTGCCCGGCCACCTGGCACTCGGTACCGCGGACGAACACGCACCGGACGTGCACCGGCAGTCGGGGGCGCTGCTCCGTCGCCTGCACGACCAGCACGCCGTTCGCGACGACGGGTACCTGCGAGCCGAGACGGCCAAGACCCTGGCCACCCTCGACACACCGCACCGGATCGAACCCCCGATCGCCGACCGTGTCCGCGGGCTGCTCGCACGGTTCGAACCCACGCCGGTCACCCTCGTCCCGACGCACGGCGACTGGCAGCCGCGCAACTGGATCGTCGACGACGGGCGACTGCGGATGATCGACTTCGGCCGGTTCTCCCTGCGCCCGCGGTCCTCGGACCTGACCCGACTGGCCGTCCTGCACTGGCAGGTCGACCCGGCGCTCGAACAGGCCTTCTTCGAGGGCTACGGCCAGGACCCGCGCGAGCCCGACGCCTGGCGGTGGCTGCAACTGCGCGAGGCCGTCGGCACGGCGGTGTGGGCGTTCGCGGTCGGCGACGAGCGGTTCGAGGCGCAGGGACACCGCATGCTGGCGGACGCCCTCGCAGCCTTCGACCGACCATCCCCTTGTGATCGTTGATCGTATGGTCAACAATGGCGGCATGGACGTCGTCATCGCTTCCCCGCTCCGGTCGCCCCTGCACCAGGACACGGAACGACCCCGCCGAACCGCGCGGGTGGCCCTCGTGCAGACGCGGTGGCACGAGGACCCTGTCGAACACCGCCGGGTGCTGGCAGACGGCATCGCCACCGCGGCGGCGAACGGCGCCAGCGCGGTGTTCCTGCCCGAGCTGACCCTGCTGCGCTACCCCGGCGACACCGCGGCGACCGGCGTCCCACGGGACCGAGCCGAGTCGCTTGACGACGGACCGACGATCACCTTCGCGCGTGAGCAGGCCGTGCACCACGGCGTCGCGGTGCACGCCTCGCTGTTCGAACGGCCCGCCGACGACGACCACCCCGAGGACCCACGCGGCTACAACACGGCCGTGCTGGTCGCGCCCGACGGCACCCTGGTGGGACGGACCCGCAAGACCCACATCCCGATCAGCGCCGGGTACCACGAGGACACCTGGTTCCGGCCGGGCTCCGACGCCGACCCCTTCCCGGTGTACGAGCTGCCGGGCACCGACGCCGTCCGCATCGGGTTGCCCACGTGCTGGGACGAGTGGTTCCCCGAGGTCGCCCGATCGTACGAGCTCGCCGGGTCCGAGGTGCTCGTCCACCCGACCGCGATCGGCTCCGAACCGAGCTTCCCCGACTTCGACACCGCCGGGATCTGGCAGCAGGTCATCGTCGCCAACGGCATCACCGCCGGGCAGTTCATGGTCGTCCCGAACCGCTGGGGTGACGAGGGTGCCATCACCTTCTACGGGTCCTCGTTCATCTCCGACCCCTTCGGCCGCGTGCTCGTCCAGGCGCCGCGCGACGCCGACGTGGTGCTGGTCGCCGACCTCGATCTGCCGGCCCGCACCGAGTGGCTCCGACTGTTCCCCTTCGCGCTGACCCGGCGACCCGACCTGTACGACGCGCTGACGGCCCCGGTCGACCACGAGCGCGACGACCACGGCGCGCTCGAGGCGATCCGGGCCTCCCTGGCGATGCCGGCCCACGCACCGGCCGGCGCCGCGGAGACCGGACCGACACCGACGGACGGCGGCCGATCATGAGCTGGCGGATGCCGGCCGAGACGGCGCCGCAGGAACGCACCTGGATGGCGTTCCCCCGACCGGGCGTGACGCTCGGCGACGACGCGGCGAGCGCCGAGGCCGCACAGGTGGCGTGGGCGACGACGGCGAACACCATCAGCGAGCACCAGCCCGTCACGGTCGTGGTGGACCCGGTCGCACGGGCCGACGCCGACCGGCTGTTGTCCAGCGGGGTGACCGTGCTCGAAGCCCCCCTCGACGACGCCTGGATGCGGGACATCGGACCGACGTTCGTCGTGGACGACGCGACCGGCCGACACGGTGCCGTCGACTGGGTGTTCAACGGCTGGGGCGCGAACGCCTGGGCGACGTGGACCCGCGACGCCGAGGTCGCGCGCTTCGTCGCCGACGCAGCGGGCGTGGAGCGGATCCCGTCGCTGCTGGTCAACGAGGGCGGCGCGGTGCACACCGACGGCTCCGGCACCGTGCTGGTGACCGAGACGGTGCAGCTCGACCCACGACGGAACCCGCACGCTGACCGGACACGGGTCGAGGACGAGCTCGGACGGACCATCGGTGCCACGGACGTCGTCTGGCTGCCGCGCGGACTGACGCGGGACGACGGCGCGCTCGGCACCCGCGGTCACGTCGACATGGTGGCGACCTTCGCGTCGCCCGACGTGGTCCTGCTGCACGCGCAACCGGATCCGGGCCACCCGGACCACCTGGTGATGCCGCAGGTCCGACGGGCGTTGGAACAGCAGACGGGCGCCACGATCGTCGAGCTGCCCGCACCCGCGACCCTGGCGGACGACGGCGGCCCCGTCGACTGGAACTACGTCAACCACGTCGTGGTGAACGGCGCCGTCATCGCCTGCGGGTTCGGCGAGCCGCGGGCGGACGACCGCGCGCGGGGCATCCTGGCCGACGTCTACCCGGGGCGGCAGGTGCACACGGTCGATGCACGCGAGGTCTTCGCGCGCGGCGGCGGGCTGCACTGCATCACGCAGCAGCAACCCGTCCGCTGATCAGGCCCGGGCGCCAGACCGGTCGCGGCCTGCGCGCTGATCAGGCCCGGGGCGCCAGGCCGATCAGCGGCTGCAACCACGACAGTCCGGCGGCGAGCGCCGGTCTGGCCATGGACCAGCTGTGCGATGCCTTCGGCAGGATCCACGTGGTGACGTGCATCCCCGCCACCCGCGCACGCTGCGACTGCACCGGGGTCACCTGGCCGTAGGCGTGGTCGTCACGACCCGCGGCGAAGAACGCGTTCGTCGACCGGTACGGCGCATGCGCGGCGAGCAGCGCCGCCGGCTGTGCTCGTCGGTACGCGGCGGCGTTGCCGGAGAACCCCTCGGCGATCGTCTTCGCCACGGGTCCGATGGACGGGCCGTCCTCGCCGGCGACGTCGATCAGGTTCCCGAAGCGCCCCGGGTCCCCGGCACCGAGCTGGATCGCGCACGTGCCACCCTGCGAGAACCCGCCGATCGTCCACGCCGCGGCACCGGTCTGCACGCGCAGGTGCGTGGTGATCCACGCGGGGACGTCGTCCTCCAGGTACGTCGCGCTGTTGCCGAGCGGTCCGTCCACGCACATCGGGTTGGCCGACTGCGGGCCGAGCTGATCGGGCACGACGACGATGGGGGTCAGCCCACGGTTGAGCGTCGCGAGCGCGTCCATCGTCTCCTCGATGTGACCGCCGGTCTGCAGGTCCTCGGGGCCGGCACCCCGGGACTGCCCGGACAGCAGCACGGCGACGGGCAGGGGCGGCGGGTCCGCGGTGAGCGCCGCCGGCGGCAGGTACACCAGCGCGTCGCGAGCGGTGAAGTGCGACCGGGTCGCCGGGATCGCGATGCGCAGCAGGCGACCCGCCGTCGGCATGTCGGCGGGCGGCCCCCAGGTGGTCGCCAGGTCGACGGTCGCCGGGGCGGTCGTCGACCCCGGTGCCTCGGCCGCGGGGATGCCGGCACTGGCCGACGGCGTCGGGGCGGTGGTCGACGGACGCGCGGAAGCGGTGCGCGTGGCGGTCGACGACGGGGACCCCGTCCCGAGTGCGCTGCTGCCGGGCGTTGCGGCGGCGGATCGGCCCCACCAGGTCGCCGCGACGCCGATGTTGACCGCGGTCAGGGCCGTCAGGACGACGACGGCGACAACGACCGCCTTGGAGCGAGATGTGTGCTGCATGGGAAGGCCGAGCGTAGGGAGCGGCGCCGGGAACACCCCCTCTGGCAAGCACCTCCGGCTGAGGGTCCGTCATGCCCGGTCCCAGCGCGCATCGGGCCAGTTGACAGCAAGCACCGCGACCGCGCCGGCGATCGCCACCGCGTCCATGTCCACGTTCGTCGCTGTACTCGGCGGCGAGGCCACGCCGAACGCGCCCGTCGGTAGGGTTCGGGCACGACCGTCGACCACTGAGCAGACGAGGCACCATGAGCGACACCATCTACGCCGTCACCGACCCGACCAGCGGCGAGGTGCTGCGCACCTTCCCCACGATCACCGACGAGGCCCTGCGCGACGCGATCACCGTCGCAGACCGTGCGCACGCCGCGGACACCAGCACCGTCGCCGACCGCGCTGCGCTGCTGCACCGCGTCGCCGAGCTGTACCGCGAACGGCGCGAGGACCTCGCCGCGACGATCGTGCGCGAGATGGCGAAGCCGATCGACCAGGCCCTGGGCGAGGTCGACTTCTGCGCCGACATCTACGACTACTACGCCGACCACGCCGAGGAGTTCCTCGCCGACCAGCCCATCACCCTGGCGGCCGGGGCCGAGGGCAGCGCCTTCATCCGGAAGTCCTCGGTCGGCGTGCTGCTCGGGATCATGCCGTGGAACTTCCCGGCGTACCAGATCGCCCGGTTCGCCGGCCCCAACCTGCTCATCGGCAACACGGTCCTGCTGAAGCACGCCCCGCAGTGCCCCGAGTCGGCCCTGGCCGTCGAGCAGGTCTTCACCGACGCCGGCTTCCCGACCGGCGCCTACACGAACGTCTTCGCGTCGAACGACCAGGTCGCCGACGTCATCGCCGACCGCCGCGTGCACGGCGTCTCCCTCACTGGTTCCGCCCGCGCGGGTGCCGCCGTCGCCGAGATCGCCGGCCGGAACCTGACCAAGGTGGTGCTGGAACTCGGCGGCTCGGACCCGTTCATCCTGCTGTCGACGGACGACCTCGACGCCGTCGTCGAGTCCGCGGTCATGACCCGGCTCGAGGGCAACGGTCAGGTCTGCAACGCCGCCAAGCGCTTCCTGGTGGCCGACCACCTGTACGACGACTTCCTGGCGAAGTTCACCACCGCCATGGCCGCGGTCGCCCCGACCGACCCCACCACCCCGGGGGCGGAACTCGGCCCGCTGTCGTCGCCCGCCGCCGCCGACCGGCTGCAGCAGCAGCTCGACGCCGCGACCGCCCAGGGCGCCACGGTCGTGACCGGCGGCGAGCGCACCGGCAACGCCTTCACCCCGACCGTCCTGACGGGCGTCACCCCCGACAACGACGCGTACCGCGAGGAGTTCTTCGGCCCCGTCGCCGCCGTGTACCGCGTCACGGACGAGGACGACGCGGTGCGACTGGCCAACGACACGCCCTACGGCCTCGGTTCGTACCTGTTCACGACCGACGCCGACCAAGCACTCCGCGTCGCCGACCGCATCGAGGCGGGCATGGTCTACGTCAACATCGTCGGCGCGGACAGCCCGGAACTGCCGTTCGGCGGTGTCAAGGCGAGCGGTTTCGGTCGCGAGCTCGGCCCCCTGGGGGCCGACGAGTTCGTCAACAAGAAGCTCGTCCGCATCGGCTGACGGACCGCAACCCACGACGGACGGGAGGCCCGGTGCCAGCTGGCACCGGGCCTCCTGTCCGTCTCGTGGAGCCGTCAGGTCACCTGGATACGCGAGTCTCCGGTCACGTACTCGAGGACCAGGGCGCCTCCGACCGCCTCGAGGTAACTGCGGAGCGTTCCGACCTTGGCGTTGTCCAGATCACCGTGTTCGATCTTCGAGACCTGTCGCTGGCCGACGCCGATCCGGTCTGCGAGTTGCGCCTGCGTGAGTCCCGCGAGTTCTCGGAGTTCACGGAGGTGATGTGCGCGCACCTCGGCGAGCATCTGGTCCTTGTGTGCCTCGACGCGTGCACGATCGACCGGGTGCTCGGCGAGGAAGTCCTTGAGTGACTTGGCCATCGTGATCGACTTCCCTTCGGGTTCTTGTTCTTCTTGCCCTTCGACGGAGCGACCGACCGGCGCCGTGCCAGCGCTTCGAGGTGTCCGTCGAAGAGGTCGTCGGCACGGGGGATGTTCCTGTCGTACCACCCGTCCAGTCGCCGGTCTTGTCGTCAGCGACCAACAGGATCGCCCGCCGTTCCGTGTCGAAGGCGAGACCCTGTGGGGTCTGAGCTGCAATCACCGCTGCCAGGACGATCCACACGCCGCGCGACCGGGCGACACTGCTGCCAGACTGGCCCGGTGTCCGGGTTCCATCACGTCGAAGTCTGGGTCGCGGACCTTCCGATCGCGCTGACCGAGTGGGGCTGGCTGCTGGAGCACGTCGGCTTCGACCAGAGCGCGTCCTGGCCCGAGGGCGCGAGCTGGACTGCCGGTGGGTCGTACCTGACGGTGACCACCTCGCCGAACCTCACCGGCAGCACGCACGATCGGCGAGCACCCGGTGTGAACCACATCGCCTTCGCTGTTGGCTCGCCGACGGCCGTCAACGACGTCATGGCCGCGGCGCCAGCACACGGATGGCAACCGCTCTACCAGGACCGATACCCGCGAGCCGGCGGCCCGGACCACTACGCCGGGTGGCTGGAGAACTCCGCCGGTTTCAAGGCGGAGATCGTCGCCGGTTGACGGACACCAGGCCCGGTGCCAGCTGGCATCGGGCCTGGTGTCCGTGGCGTGGTCGCGACTACAGCGCGGCGTGCTGCGGCAGCGCCGCTTCGATCTCGGCGGCGACCTGCCGGCCGATGCGGACCGCACCGTCGACGTGCTGGTACCCGGCGCCGGCCAGGTCACTCGACGCGAACCGGATCGGACCGACGGCAGCGCGCTGGTCGGCGCCGTACCGGGCGAGCCCACCCAGGTCGAAGCTCGCGGCGTAGGCACCCCGGGTCCACTCCTCGGTCCCCCAGTCGCTCTCGTGGTAGACGACGGGGTCGGCCGCCTGAGGACCGTAGTAGTCCACGAGCGATGCCAGGATGCGGGCCCTGCGCTCTTCCGCCGGCAACGCGAACACCGCGTCGGCGTGCTCGTCGGACACGAAGCCGACGATGGCGCCCTGTGCCGAGCCGTGCGTCGTGTTGTCGTAGGCCTCGTGGACGAGCTCGTACGGGCTGAACGCGGTGCCGGACAGCCCGGCCTCGCGCCAGAACGGCCGGTCGTACACGGCCTGCACCTTGATGACGAAGCCCATCGACAGGTGCTGGTGCAGCTGGTGCTGGCGGCGGGGCAGCGGCGGCTCGAACGTGATCCGGGTGTACAGGGGCGGCGGGACCGCGACCAGGGCCTGCTTCGCGTGCACCTCGATGCCTCCGTCGGCGAGCGCCACCACGCCGTCCTCGGTCCAGCGGAGCGTCCGCACGGGCGCGTTCAGGTGCACGGCGTCGCCGAGCTGCTCGGCGAGCCGTTCGGAGACCTGCTGCAGCCCGCCCACGACGCGCTTGTCGAGGATGAAGTCGGCGTCGACCAGGTTCGCGAAGCTGCCGGCCGACGCGGCCATCAGCAGCGCCTGCAGCGCCGAGAAGGCATGGGCGGGCTTGGTGAGCATCGCGCCGGCGATGAACAGCTCGACGTTGTCGGTCGCGACCCGGTCGTCGCTCAGGCCGTGCAGCCACGCGCGGAAGCTCGTCTCGTCGAGCTGCCTGGCGTCGGGGGCGTTCCACGGCTCGGCGGGGTCGACCGTGGCGACGTACCCGTCGATGACGGACACCAGCCGCTCGATTTCGTCCGCCGTGGCCTGCGGCAGCGGGAAGACGTCGCCGGTGTACTCGGTGCGGGTGCCGTCCGCGTCGACGTACACGCTGGACCCCTCGCGGTACCGGTCGTACGTGTCCAGCCCGAGTTCGTCGAGGGTCTCCAGCAGGGCGGTCTGGTCCGGGGAGACCCACTGACCGCCGATCTCGAGCGCGACGCCGTGGATGTCGTCGGTCCACGTGCGGCCGCCGACCCGGTCGCGGGCCTCGAGCACGGTGACGGTCCGGCCCTCGGCCCGCAGGCGGGTCGCGGCGATCAGCCCGGTGACCCCGGCTCCGATGATGACGACGTCGCTCTCGGTCATCGCTGTGCTCCCTGTCCGCTCGTGGTGGTGCGCTGCCGGAACGGGTCCGGCGTCAGCGTGTACATCGTCTCGAGGTACTCGGCGATGCCCTCGGCAGCGCCCTCACGCCCGACGCCGGACTGCTTGACCCCGCCGAACGGTGCCGAGGCGTTCGACACGACCCCGGTGTTGAGGCCGAGCATGCCGGTCTCGAGCCGCTCCATCAGACGCTGCCCACGGGCCAGGTCCTCGGTGAAGGCGTACGCCACGAGACCGTACTCGGTGTCGTTGGCCGCGCGGACGGCTTCGTCGTCGGTGGCGAAGGTGCTGATCGCGAGCACCGGGCCGAAGATCTCGCCACGCAGGATCTCGCTGCCCGGCTGCACGTCGGTCAGGACCGTGGGCTCGAAGAACGTGCCCGGGCCGTCGACGGCGTGCCCGCCGGTCCGCACCACGGCACCACGGGACACGGCGTCCGCGACCAGGCGCTCGGCCTTGGCCACGGCGCGGTCGTCGATGAGGGGGCCGATCGCGACCCCGTCCTCGGTGCCACGGCCGACGCGCATCGCCTGCACGCGCTCGGTGACGCGGCGCGCGAACTCCTCGGCGACGTCCTGGTGCACGATGAACCGGTTGGCGGCGGTGCAGGCCTGTCCGGTGTTCCGGAACTTCGCGGCGAGCGCACCGGTCACGGCCTCGTCCAGGTCGGCGTCCGCGAACACCAGGAACGGGGCGTTGCCGCCGAGTTCCATGCTGGTGCGCAGGACGTTCGCCGAGGCCTGCGCGAGCAGGGTCCGACCGACGGGCGTCGAGCCGGTGAACGACAGCTTCCGCAGCCGCGGGTCGCCGATGACGGGTTCGGACACCGCCGCGGCGGAAGCGGTCGGCACGACGTTGACCACCCCGTCGGGCACGCCGACCTCGCGCAGCAGGTCGACGAACAGCAGCGTGGTCAGCGGCGTGAGCTCGGCGGGCTTGACGACCACCGTGCAGCCGGCGGCCAGCGCGGGGGCGATCTTCCGCGTCGCCATCGCGAGCGGGAAGTTCCACGGCGTGATCAGGTACGCGGGACCGACGGGCTTGTGCGAGACGATCGCGCGACCGGTGCCCTCGGGGTTCGTGCTGTACGAGCCGCCGATCCGGACTGCCTGTTCGGAGAACCAGCGCAGGAACTCGCCGCCGTAGGTGACCTCGCCGTTCGCCTCGGCCAGGGGCTTGCCCATCTCCAGGGTCATCAGCAGCGCGAAGTCGTCACGGCGCTCCTGCAGCAGGTCGAACGCGGCACGCAGCAGCTCCCCGCGCTTCCGGGGCGCGGTCGCAGCCCAGTCGGCGCGGGCTCGGTCGGCGGCGTCCAGCGCGCGGATCCCGTCGGCAGCGGTCGCACTCGCCACGTCGGCCAGCACCGCGCCGGTCGACGGGTCGTGCACGGCGAAGGTGGCTCCGTCCGACGACGGCTGCCACGAGCCGTCGATGAACAGCCCGGTGGGGACGCGGGACAGCAGGTCGTGTTCGGTGGTGGCGCTCATGCCTGGGCCAGTCCTTCCAGCACGACGCCCAGGCCCTCGGCCAGCAGTGCGTCGTCGATCGCGAGCGGCGGCAGGAAGCGCAGCACGTTGCCGTACGTGCCCGCGGTCAGGGCGATCACCCCGTGTTCGAAGGCGTACCGCACGACCCGTCCGGTGAGTCCCGGATCGGGATCGCCGGTCGCCGGGTCGACGAGCTCCATCGCGATCATCGCCCCGCGACCCCGGACGTCGCCGATGCGCGGGTCGTCCGCCTGGGCCCGACGGAGGGTGTCGACGACGATGGCCTCGATCTCCTGCGCGCGCTCGACCAGGCCGTCGTGCTCGAACGCGTCGATCGCTGCCAGGGCGGCCGCGCACGCGATCGGGTTGCCGCCGTAGGTCCCGCCGATGCCGCCGACCTGCGGGGAGTCCATGATGTCGGCGCGGCCGGTCACGGCGGACAGGGGCAGGCCGCCCGCGATGCCCTTCGCGGTGGTCACCATGTCCGGCACGACGCCCTCGTGGTCGCTGGCGAACATCGCGCCGGTGCGGGCGAACCCGGTCTGCACCTCGTCCGCGATGAACACCACGTCGTTCGCCCGGGCCCATGCGGCGAGCGCCGACAGGAAGCCCGGGGCGGGCACGACGAAGCCGCCCTCGCCCTGGATCGGCTCGATCAGCACCGCCGCGGTGTTCTCGGCCCCGACCTGCTTCTCGATCTGGCTGATCACCCGCCTCGCCGCCTCGGCGCCGGACAGGCCGTCGCGGTACGGGTACGACATCGGCACGCGGTAGACCTCGGGGGCGAACGGGCCGAAGCCGCTCTTGTAGGGCTGGTTCTTGGCGGTGAGCGCCAGCGTCAGGTTCGTCCGACCGTGGTACGCGTGGTCGAACACCACGACCGCCTGTCGCCCGGTGTGGCTGCGGGCGATCTTCACCGCGTTCTCGACGGCTTCGGCGCCGGAGTTGAACAGCGCTGTCCGCTTGTCGTGGTCGCCCGGGGTCAGGCGGTTGAGGGCCTCGGCGACCTCGACGTACCCGTCGTAGGCGGCGATGGTGAAGCACGTGTGCGTGAACGCTGCTGCCTGCGCGGTGACCGCGGCGACGACACCGGGGTGGGCGTTGCCGACCGAGGTCACGGCGATCCCCGAACCGAGGTCGATGAGCGAGTTGCCGTCCGCGTCGACCACGACGCCGCCGCCAGCGGCCACGACGGCGATCGGCACAGCGACACCCACCCCCGTCGGTACGGCCGCGGCCTTGCGTGCCAGCAGTTCCGTGGACCGCGGGCCGGGGACCGCCGTGACGAGACGGCGTTCCTGCGCCAGACCCGGTCCGCCGGTGGTCGTGGTGGGGTGCACTGCTGTGGAGGACATGCGGCGATCGTAGGAGCCCACGCACCGACCGCCCACCGTCCACCGTGTACACCACCTGCAGTACCGATCGCCACGGCGGATACAGTGACGCCATGCCCGCCACCCTGCGTTCCCTGCTCGCCCGGCGCGACCTCGGGCTCCGCCTGCTGACCGGCACGAGCCAGGACGACACCATCGCCTGGCTGCACAGCTCCGACCTGCCCGACCCCACGCCGTTCCTGACCGCGGGCCAGGCACTGCTGACCACGGGCACCCAGTTCGGTGCCGACGCCGAGGTCCCCCGGACGGTCGCCGACGACTACGTCCGCCGCCTGACCGACCACGGTGTCGTGGCGCTCGGCTTCGGTACCGAGGTCGTCCGCGCCGGCACCCCGGACGCCCTGGTCGGAGCGTGCCGCGCCCACGGCCTGCCGCTGTTCGAGGTGCCGTACGCCACCTCGTTCATCCAGGTCGCGCAGGCGAACGCGGAGACCGCCGCCAAGGACGCGAACGCGCGCGACGCCTGGGCACTCGCCGCGCAGCGCGCCATCTCGTTCGCGGCGATGCGCCCCGACGGCCTGGGTGCCACGCTCGCCGAGCTGTCCCGGCAGCTCGACTGCTGGGTGGGCCTGCTGGACGTCTCCGGGCGGCTCGACCGGGCGTTCCCGCCCGACGGCATCACCGCCGACCAGGTCGACCAGCTGCGGACGGAGAGTGCCCGACTCCTGCGCGGCGGGCACCGGGCGAGCCTGCCGGTACGAACCACCTCAGGAGGTTTCACACTGCAGACCCTGGGCTCCGGAGGGCACCTGGACGGGATCCTCGCCATCGCCACCGGCACGCTCGACCACGCCGGCCGCGAGGTCGTGACCGCGGTCATCGCCCTGGCCGGCCTGGCCCTGCAGCAGAACCGGGAGCTCGGACGCGCCCGGGGCCTGCTGCGCACCGGGCTGCTGACGATGCTGTCGTCCGGCAACCCCGACGTGGTGGCGACCACGTCGCGCGAGCTCTGGGGTCCCCTGCCCGCCGAACCCGTCCGGGTGGCCGCCGTCCACGTCGAGGACGGCGACCGCGATGCCGTGGTCGACCTCCTCGAGCTCTGGGTGCAGGACCGCCCCGGTCACCTGTTCTTCGCCGTCGACGACGACCTGTTCCTGTGCGTCGGCGCGGACGATGCCGGACTCGACACCGTCCGGGCACTGACCGAGCGATGGGACCTGCACGCCGGGCTGTCGGACGACACGTCCTACGGCTCCTTCGGCCGCGCCCGCGCCCAGTCCGTCCTGGCCCTCGGACGCTCCCGCGAGGGTCGTCCCGGCCTGGTGGCGTTCGCCGAGCTGGCACGCGACGGCGTCCTGGCGCACCTCGCACACACCGATGCCGCGGACGTCGCAGCGGCCTTCCTCGCGCCCCTGACCGACCACGACGCCGCCGCTGGTTCGGACCTGACCCGGACCGTCCGCACCTGGCTCGAGCAGGACTGCGAGTACGACCGGACCGCGCAGGTCCTGGGCATCCACCGGCACACCGCACGCGCCCGGGTCGAACACGCCGGCAGGCTGCTCCACCGCGACCTCGGCCGGTTCGCCACCCGCGCCGACGTGTGGGCCGCGTTCGTCGCCCTGCCCACCGGCTGAGCGCCCCTGCCTAGGCTGTCCCCGTGCCCACCCCGCCCCGCCGTCGCCTGTCGCCCGAGGAACGGTCCGCGCAGATCGACGCCGCCGCCGTGGCCCTCGCCCGCGCCGACGGGCTCGCGGGACTCACGCTGCGCACCGTCGCCGCATCGGTCGGCGTCGCACCGTCACTCGTGGCCCACTACCGCCCGGCCATCAAGGCCCTGGTCGCCGACACGTTCCGCACCGTCGCCACCGACGAGGTCGCCGAGGTCCGCCAGGTCGTCATCGCCGAACACGACCCGGTCGACCGGCTCCGAGCACTGCTCGCCGCCGTCAACGACCCCCGACGCGACGACGTCGGGACGATCTGGGCCGACGCCTGGAGCATCGGCCGCTCGAACCCGCAGCTCGCCGACGCCGCCCGCGCCGTGATGGGCGCGTGGCAGGAGCTCGCCAGCCAGGTCGTCGCGGACGGCGTCGCTGCCGGGTCGATGCACACCGACGACCCCGACCGTGTCGCGTTCCTGCTCTTCGCCCTGGTGGACGCCGCGAACGGCTACGCCCTGGTCGGCCACCGGTCGCGCGCGGAGCGCGACGACCTGGTCGTCCGCACCGTCGCCGGAGCCGTCGGTCTTCCGGCGGAGCGGCTGACGTCCGACGGGTGACCAGCAGGCGGACTGGAGGCGCGGATCACCGCCGCCACGGGCCTCCCGTCCGCGGTCAGACACCGAGGACGAGTCGGACCCCCGCCTCGACCTGTCCGAGCAGGTAGGCGGGGAGCATGCCGACCGGGTGCGGGTCGAGGAACTCCCGACTCACGGGTCCGACCTGTGTGACGTTCGCCACCGAGTCACGGTCGAGACCGGACGAGCCCGGGGGCACCAGCACGTTGCCGGGGAACTGCTCGAGCGCGGTGTTCGAGGTGAGCGGAACCGTCAGGACCGTCTGGATCGATGACGCCGTCAGCCAGTCGGCCTGCAGGACCACGCACGGACGCACCTTCGCGGGCTCCGAGCCGCGAGGAGAACCGAAGTCGGCCCACACCACGTCGCCCCGTTCGATCACCAGGTCGTCCCTTCGGACCGGAGCCGCTCGTTCTGCCGCACGAACAGGTCGTCGTCATCTCGGGCCTTCGCGAGCGCAGCGTCCGCGAGTGCCGTGAGCTCGGACGTCCCCTCGAGCTGGTCCGCGAACCGTGCGGCCGCGGTCCGGTAGAACTCTGAGCGGTTCATGCCGTGGGCACGCGCCACGCGTTCGAATCGTTCGAAGTCGGCGTCCGGAACCGAGATGGCCTTCTTCATGCGCTGAGTATAACCGGTATCACTGCACCGGGAAGGCCGGGACGTCGAGCTCGCCGTGCTCGACGAGCCAGCGGACCGCCGACTCCACGGTTTCGCCGGCCGTGTACCGCGGTTCGTAGCCGAGCAGCCGTCGTGCCTTGTCGATGCTGAACACCTGACTGCGCGACAGGTGGTCCCAGCTCGCGCCGGCGGCGTCCTGGTCGCACGTCTCGCGGAACCGGTCCCACGAGACGGACTCCAGCCGGGCCTCCTGGCCGAACCACGACGCGGCGAGCGCCGCGTACCCACGGACGTTCAGGGCGTCCGGTGCGACCACCGTGAAGTCCTGGCCGGCAGCGGCGTCGCGGTGCTCGACGGCCAGCGCGAAGGCCTGCGCGACGTCGTCGGCGTGCACGTGCGCCATCGTCTCCGTCCCGATGCCGGGGATCGCGAGCGTCTCGCCGGCGGCCAGCGTGTGCCACACGGACGGGTCGAGGTTGCCGACCGGTCCGATCGGCGCCCAGCCCGGGCCGCTGATGTGACCGGGGTGCAACGACGTCGTGACGACACCACCATCGGTGGTTTCCTGCTTGAGCATCCGGGCGATGCGGTCCTTCTCGACGCCGTAGGTGCCGACCGGCGGCGTGGCGTTCTCCTCGGTGATCGGCAGCACCTGGCTCGGGCCCGCGCGCCAGATCGAGCCGCAGTGCAGCAGGTGGACGTCCGATCCGCGCAGCCGGTCGACCAGTGCCGTGGCCGACTCGAGCGTGAAACAGACCAGGTCGACGACGACGTCCGGCCGCAGGTCGGCGACACGGTCGGGGAACGTGCCGTCGCGGTCCTCCTGCTCGCGGTCCGCGACGACCTGCTCGACCCGCTCCCACTCCGGCGCGTCCGCGTACGCACGCCGCGATCCGCGGCTGACGTTCACGACGTCGTGTCCGGCGCGGACGAGCCGCGGGACCAGGAACGTGCCGATGTGTCCGGTTCCGCCGATGACCACGACGCGCTTGCTGTTGCTCATGCGGCCCACCGTAGGCGCGAGGAACGACGAAGGCCCCCGGGATTCCCGGGGGCCTTGTCGTTGCTTGCCTGACTTCCGTCAGGCTCTGGTGCGCGAGGGGGGACTTGAACCCCCACGCCGTTTCCAGCACACGGACCTGAACCGTGCGCGTCTACCAATTCCGCCACTCGCGCCAGCCACAGAACACTACCACGCACAGACTGCCCCAGCTGACGCCGACTACCATGCAGAGGTCATCGACCCGAGACGTGGGAGACCCATGGGACTGCTGGACAGCTTCGAGCGGGGGCTGGAGCGCGCCGTCAACGGCACGTTCGCCAAGACCTTCCGCTCCGGTGTGCAGCCGGTGGAGATCTCGAGCGCGCTCCGACGCGAGCTCGACACCAAGGCCGCGGTGGTCTCGCGCGACCGCATCCTGGTGCCGAACGAGTTCACCGTGCGCCTGGCGCCGCCGGACTGCACGCGCATGAACGACGTCGGCCGGCCGCTCATCGACGAGCTCACCCAGATGGTGCAGCAACACGCCGTCGCCCAGAACTACTCGTTCTCCGGTCCGGTCACCATCCGCCTGCAGCAGGACGGCACGCTCTCCACCGGGATCCTGCAGATCGACTCCACCACGGTGCAGCGCGACGTCGCCTGGGTCGCCGTCCTCGACATCGGTTCGCAGCGGCACCGACTGCACCGCGGGCGCACCGTCATCGGTCGCGGGACCGACGCGGACATCACCGTCGCGGACACCGGGACCAGCCGCAAGCACGTCGAGGTCCTGTGGGACGGCAAGCACGCGCAGGCCAACGACCTCGGGTCCACGAACGGCTCGAAACTGAACGGCGAACGCTTCGACCAGGCGATCGTCGAGCCGGACTCCACCATCGAGATCGGTCGTACCCGTATGGTGTTCCGGGTGATCCCGGAGAACGACGGAGGTGCGCGATGACCACAGGGCTGACACTGCTCGTGCTGCGCTTCGCGTTCCTCGCGGTGCTGTGGCTCTTCGTCTTCGTGATCGTCTTCGCTCTGCGCAGCGACCTGTTCGGCCAGCGCGTGCGGACGATCCCCACCGATCCCAAGGGCGCGCCCGCGGGACCGACGACCCCGACGATCCCCGCTGCTGCCCCTGCAGGCGGTGCGGGCGCGTTCACGGAGCTCATCGAGCAGGGCCGCTCCAGCCCGCAGCAGACCGCCACCGACGTCGCCACCCGCCTGGTCATCACCGAGGGTGCCCGCGAGGGCATGGAGATGCCGCTCGGCCGCGGACCGATCACGATCGGGCGCTCCAGCGAGAGCAACGTCGTGATCCGCGACGACTACACGTCCACGCACCACGCACGGCTCGAACTGCAGTCGTCCGGCTGGGTGGTCATCGACCTCGAGTCGACGAACGGCACGTTCATCGACGGGCAGAAGGTGACGGCCCCCGTGACCGTCGCGGAGCGGACGCCGATCACGATCGGGACGACGACGTTCGAGCTGCGGCGGTAGGCCCGGATGACGGCTCGCACGCTGAGCGCCGCTGTGTCCCACGTGGGGCGCATCCGCGCGAACAACCAGGACTCCGGGTACGCCGGCGCACACCTCTTCGCCGTGGCCGACGGCATGGGCGGACACGCCGGGGGTGACGTCGCCTCGGCGATCGCGATCCGCCGCATCCGCGAGGTCGACCGCGAGTTCCCGTCCGCGCACGACGCCGAGTTCGCCCTGCAGTCGGCCCTGATCGCGGCGAACCAGCTGATCACCGAGACGGTGTTCGAGCACCAGGAACTCACCGGGATGGGCACGACCGTCAGCGCGATGATCCGCGTCGGCGACCAGATCGCGATCGCCCACATCGGCGACTCGCGCATCTACCGGTTCCGCGACGGCGAACTGCAGCAGATCACCTCCGACCACACCTTCGTCCAGCGCCTGGTCGACAGCGGCCGCATCACCCCAGAAGAAGCGGCGGTCCACCCGCGCCGATCCGTCCTGATGCGCGTGCTCGGCGACGTCGACGCGGCGCCCGAGGTCGACACCGCGATCATGGACATCCGCCCGGGCGACCGGTGGCTGCTCTGCTCCGACGGGCTGTCGTCGTACCTGGCCGAGGAGCGCATCCGACATGCGATGGCGTCGAACATGGACGCCAACCAGGTGACCCAGCGCCTGGTCAAGGAGACCCTCGACCACGGGGCGCCGGACAACGTCACGGTGGTGGCGATGGACGTCACCGACGCCGTCTCCGCCGAGGACGACGACGATGCCGCCACCACGGTCGGGTCTGCCGCCGCTCCGCTCACCTTCGAGGCATCGACCGGCCGGAAGCCGATCCGCCTCCCCACGATCCTGCTGCACCCGCTCAAGGTCACCACCGCCCCCGAGGACTCGCACTTCGAACCGGAGAGCGACCAGTACTTCGCCGAGCTCATCGCCGAGGACCGCCGTCGCCGGGTCCGCCGTCGCATCACGTGGACGATCGCGCTCGTGCTCGCCGTCGCCGCCCTGGTCGGTGCCGTGTTCCTGGGCTGGCGCATCGTGCAGGACCACTACTACGTGGGCTCGGACCGCGGCCAGGTCGCGATCTACAAGGGCGTGCAACAGCAGATCGGCCCGGTCGCACTGTCCGACGTGTACGAGGACTCCGGCATCGAGGTCTCCGACCTGCCCGAGTACACCAGGGAGAACGTCCGCTCGACGATCAACGCGCAGTCGCTCGACGACGCGCGGGACATCGTGGACCGCCTGCGCACCGCGGCCCGCACCGGACAGGACCAGAGCGGCACCGGTGGCTCCGGCGGCTCGTCGTCCTCACCGACCCCCAGCCCGTCACCGTCGCCGTCCTCGACGTCGGGGGCTGCGAAGTGACCACCACGACCTCCCCGTCGCTGACACAGGCGATCACGATCAAGCTGCGCGAGCCGGCGCGCGCGCGCAACCTCGAGCTCGTGCTGCTCGTCATCGCATGCGGCATCTGCGCCGGTGCCCTGGTGCTCGTCGAGCTGGGCACCAAGGGCCGACTGTTCGACACGTCCGTGCTCTGGGCGGGCTCGGCGATCCTCGGCCTGGCGCTCGTGATGCACGTGGTGCTGCGGATCGTCGCGAAGAACGCCGACCCGTTCATCCTGCCGGTGGCACTGGTGCTCAACGGCATCGGGATCGCCGAGATCTACCGCATCGACGTCCACAACGCCCTGACCGGGTGGAACGCGATCGGCGTCAAGCAGATCGTCTGGACCCTGCTCGCCATGGTCTTCGCGATCCTGACGGTCGTCCTCGTGCGGAACCACCGGTTCCTGCAGCGGTACCGGTACATCTTCATGTTCCTGACGATCGTGCTGCTGCTCCTGCCGATGCTGCCCGGCATCGGCCAGAACATCGGCGGTGCCCGCGTCTGGATCCGGCTCGGCCCGTTCTCGTTCCAACCCGGTGAGCTCGCCAAGATCACGATGGCGCTGTTCTTCGCCGGGTACCTGGTGACCGCGCGCGACAGTCTGTCGATCGTGGGCAAGAAGTTCCTCGGCATGACCTTCCCCCGCGGCCGCGACCTGGGCCCGATCCTGATCGTGTGGGGCGTGGCGATGAGCGTGCTGGTGTTCCAGCGCGACCTCGGCACCGCGTTGCTCTACTTCGGCCTGTTCCTCGTGATGATCTACGTCGCGACCGCCCGCCTGAGCTGGGTGCTCATCGGCCTGGCCCTGTTCGTCGGCGGCGCCCTCGCCGCAGCCAGTGTGCTGGAGTACGTGCAGGGCCGCTTCGAGCAGTGGCTGAACCCCTTCGCCAACTCGGTCTACTACGCCGACACGCAGGCCAGCTACCAACTCGTGAACGGCCTGTTCGGCTTCGCCAACGGCGGCATCACCGGCACCGGACTCGGCCAGGGCCGCCCGTACATCACGCCCGTGGCCAACGCCGACTACATCCTCTCGTCGCTGGGCGAGGAGCTCGGTCTGATCGGTGTCTTCGCGATCCTGGCGCTGTTCATCGTCCTGGTGTCGCGTGGCATCCGGGTCGGCTTCATGGCGCAGGACGACTTCGGCAAGCTGCTCGGCATCGGCTTCGGCTTCACGATCGCCCTGCAGGTCTTCGTCGTCGTCGGCGGCATCACGCGGATCATCCCCGTGACCGGACTCACGACCCCGTTCATGGCCGCGGGTGGTTCGTCCCTGGTGGCCAACTGGATCATCGCCGCGATGCTGCTGCGGCTGACCGACTCGATCCCCGCTGAACAGCGCGTGCTCTCCGAGCGCGGTGGCCTGCGCACCAACGACCGCAAGGCCGCTCGCGGGCGGACCAGGAAGGAGCGTCGATGAAACGCCAGCTCCGTGGCGTCTCCACGGTCATCGTGCTCATGTTCGTCGCACTCTTCGTGTCGACGACCTCGATCCAGTTCTTCGCCGCCGACTCGCTGCGCGCCGACCCGCGCAACTCGCGGACCATCCTCGACAGCTACTCGAACAAACGCGGCGCCATCCTGGTCAACGGCACCCCGATCGCCGAGTCCACCGCCGTCGACGACCAGTACAAGTACCAGCGCAAGTACTCCAACGGCGCGCTGTACTCGGCCGTCACGGGGTACTTCACGATCGGCCAGGGCAACACCGGCATCGAGAGCGCCGAGAACACCGTGCTGTCCGGCAACTCGGACGACTCGTTCTTCCAGAACCTCAACTCGATCCTGACCGGGCAGGACGTGCAGGGCGACAACGTCAACCTGACGATCGACCCGGACGTGCAGCAGGCCGCCTACGACGCCCTCGGGTCGAACACGGGGGCCGTCGTCGCGATCCAGCCGAAGACCGGCAAGATCCTCGCGATGGTGTCGAAGCCCGACTACGACCCGAACTCGCTCACGTCGCACGACACCGCGAAGGTCAAGGCGCAGTACGACGCGCTGCTGGGACAGTCCCCGACCCCGCTGCAGAACCGTGCCATCGGTGGCGACCTCTACACGCCCGGGTCGGTCTTCAAGCTCGTCGTGGCGTCCGCTGCCCTGCAGGGCGGCAAGTACACGCTCGACTCCGAGTTCCCGAACCCGTCACGCCTGCAGCTCCCGCAGACCAGCAGCTACATCAACAACGCCGAGGGCGGCTCGTGCGGCGGCGGCGACACCGTCAAGCTGCGGACCGCCATCCAGAACTCGTGCAACATCCCCTTCGCGGAACTCGGGCAGAAGCTCGGGTACGACACGATCAAGGCGATGGCGGACAAGTACGGGTTCGGCGACGCGATCGAGGTCCCGATGAAGGCCACCGCCAGCCAGTACCCCGAGGTCGACTCGACGGCGCAACTCATGCTCAGCGCGTTCGGCCAGGGCAGCGTCCGTGTGTCGCCGCTCCAGATGGCCATGGTGTCCGCGGGCATCGCCAACGGCGGCAAGGTCATGCAGCCCTCGCTCATCGACTCGATCACCACGAGCGACCTGAAGACCGTCGAGTCGTTCTCCCCGAAGCAGTACAGCGACCCGCTCTCGTCCTCAGAGTCAGCTGACCTGACCGAGGCGATGCAGAGCGTCGTGAACGCGGGGACCGGAACCAATGCGAAGATCGACGGGGTCGACGTCGCCGGCAAGACAGGGACTGCCGAGAACGGCACGGGCGACCCGTACACCCTCTGGTTCACCGGGTTCGCGCCCGCGAAGGACCCGGAGGTGGCCGTCGCGGTCGTCGTCGGCAACGGCGGCGGACGCGGACAGTCCGGCGTCGGCAACACGGTCGCGGCCCCGATCGCGAAGAACGTCATGGAGGCGGTGCTGAACAAATGAGACCCACCAGCGGACTCACCTTCGGTGGGCGGTACCAGCTCTCGTCCCGGGTCGCCATCGGCGGCATGGGAGAGGTGTGGCAGGCGACCGACCTCGTCATCGGACGCACCGTCGCCCTGAAGATCCTCAAGGACGAGTACCTCGGCGACCCCGGGTTCCTCGAGCGCTTCCGCGCCGAGGCCCGTCACGCCGCGCTCGTCAACCACGAGGGCATCGCCAACGTCTTCGACTACGGCGAAGAGGACGGCAGCGCCTACCTCGTGATGGAGCTCGTGCCCGGTGAGGCGCTCTCCACCATGATCGAGCGTGAGCACACGCTGCCGGTCGACAAGGTCCTGGACATCGTCGCGCAGACGGCGAACGCGCTGCAGGCTGCCCACGCGGTCGGCCTGGTGCACCGCGACATCAAGCCGGGCAACCTGCTGATCACGCCGGACGGCCGCGTCAAGATCACCGACTTCGGCATCGCCCGCATCGCCGACCAGGTGCCGCTCACCGCGACCGGTCAGGTCATGGGCACGGTCCAGTACCTGTCGCCCGAACAGGCGAGCGGACACCCGGCGTCGCCGTCGACCGACGTGTACTCGCTCGGCATCGTCGCGTACGAGTGCCTGGCCGGACGCCGTCCGTTCACGGGCGAGTCGCAGGTCGCGATCGCGATGGCCCACATCAACGAGCAGCCGCCGGCGCTCCCCGGGGACATCCCCGAGCCGGTCGCCGCGCTGGTGATGTCCTGCATCGCGAAGAAGCCGGCCGACCGTCCGGCCACCGCAGCCAACCTGGCGCGGGCGGCGCAGGCGCTCCGTCGCGGTGACGTCGCGGCCGCGACCGTGGCGGTGCCCGCACTCGGTGGTGCCGGCACGGTGGCGTTCAACCCCCCGCAGGGCAACGACGCCGCGACCGCGCTCATCGGCACCCAGGCCGGTTCCACGGTCGGTGGTGTCCCTCGGACGCCGAGTTCGCCGGCAGCCCCCGCGGACGACGAACCGAAGAAGAAGCGCGCCTGGATCTGGTGGGTGGTCGCGGCAGGCATCCTCGTGATCGCCGGTGCCGTGATCGCCGCGGTCGTGTTCGCGAACGGCAACGCCGACCCCGCGCCGAGCCCGTCCAAGAGCGCCAGCCAGACGCCCAGCCGGACGCCCAGCCAGACACCCACGCCGGACCGCCTGTTCATCAACCAGAGCGACTACGTCGGCCGCAACACCGCCGAGGCGCAGACCGCCCTGCGCGCGCTCGGCCTCGAGGTCACCGTGGAGGACGGCGACACCGCCCCGTCGGCCGCACAGGCCAACACGGTGCAGTCCATCACCCCGACCGGCAGCGTGGCCCCGGGCACGCTCATCACCCTGCGCGAGTACACGGCACCCCCGACGGTCAACAAGCCGAACACGCCGTCGGCGGGCACGGTGTCGTCCAGCGGAGCGGTGACGTTCAGCTGGTCGGCCGCGACCTGCCCGACCGGGTACACGGTCAGCAAGTACTCGTGGACCGTGACCGGCGGCAAGGACAGCTCGGGTGCCACGTCCGGCGACACGTCGTCGACCGCGGTCAACATCCAGGCCGACGCTGCCGGGTCCGAGGTCTCGTTCGTGTACAACGTGACCTGCGGGTCGCTCACGGCGTCCGAGAACTCCGACGCCGCCACCGCGACCTGGACCGTCCAGCAGCCGTCCGGCGAGCCCACCGGCGGCGCCACGCAGACCGGCGGACCGCAGGACGGCAACTGACGACGTCGGGGTCGTCCACACCGTTCCGGTAACGGTTGGTGTGGGCGGCCTCGTCGCCAGCGTCTCACCAGGGAGCCCTGTCGTACACTTGCCCCCGACGGACATTCGGAGGAGTACGTGCCAGAAGGTGTGACCGCGGGGATCACGCTCCTCGCCAACCGGTACGAGATCGGTGACGTCATCGGTCGGGGCGGCATGGCCACCGTGCACGTCGGGCAGGACACACGACTCGGTCGTCGTGTCGCCGTGAAGCTGCTCAAGCCGAGCCTGGCCAACGACCCGGCGTTCCGCACCCGCTTCCGTCAAGAAGCGCAGGCGGCCGCCCGGATGGCCCACCCGACGATCGTCCGTGTCTACGACGCCGGCGAAGAGACCGTCACCGAGCCGTCCGGCGCCGAGGTCCAGGTGCCGTACATCGTGATGGAGTTCGTCGAGGGTCGACCCCTCAGCGACGTCATCGCCGACGGGCCCGTCGAGTCCGACGAAGCCGTGCGCATCACGAGCGGCATCCTCACCGCGCTCGAGTACTCCCACCGCGCCGGCGTCGTGCACCGCGACATCAAGCCCGCCAACGTCATGGTCACGCAGACCGGACAGGTCAAGGTGATGGACTTCGGGATCGCCCGGGCCATCACGGACACCTCGGCGACGGTCGCGCAGACCACCTCGATCCTGGGCACCGCCTCGTACTTCTCGCCGGAGCAGGCCCGCGGCGAGACGGTCGACGCGCGCACCGACCTGTACTCGACGGGCATCGTCCTGTTCGAGCTCCTGACCGGACGCCCACCGTTCCTCGGTGACTCGCCCGTCGCGGTCGCCTACCAGCACGTCAGCGAACAGCCGGTCGCCCCGTCCACGATCACCCCGTCGGTCTCGCCGGCGATCGATGCCGTCACGCTGCACGCCCTGGTCAAGGACCGCACCCGCCGGTTCCAGAACGCCGCCGAGTTCCGCCGCGACCTCGAGCAGGCCGGCGCCGGGCACGTCCCGGCGTCGACCAAGAAGCTGCAGCAGCAGCGCGCGAACGATGCGTCGACCATGCTCTTCGGCGTGAACCCGCGCACGACCTCCAACCCCGAGGTCGCCTTCCGTGAACTCGACGACACGCAGGAACACCGCCCGCAACGCACGCAGAACCGCCCGCCGGTCGCGTGGATCTGGGTCGGCATCCTGGTGGCGGTGGCCGTGATCGCCGGGGTCGTCTTCTGGGTCGCCAACCTGCAGCCGGGCCAGGCACCGGTGTCGTCGTCGGTCAGTGTGCCGAACGTCGTCGGTGCCACCTACGACTCGGCCAGCAAGGCCCTCGAACAGAAGGACCTGGTGCCGGTTCGTGTCGACGAGAACTCGGACGACGTCGACAAGGGATCCGTCATCCGGACCGAACCGGGTTCCGGCACGAACGTCGCCCGCAAGCAGAACATCCGGTTGGTCGTCTCGCTCGGCCCGGAACAGGTGGCCGTACCCGACGTCGCGAACCAGACGCAGGACGCGGCCCAGAGTGCACTGAAAGCCGCCGGCTTCGAGGTCGGTGCGATCAACACCGACTACTCGCCGTCCGTCCCGGAAGGCACCGTGCTCAGCACCGACCCCGCCGCCAGCACGTCGCTCACGAAGGGCACCGTGGTCAACCTGACGGTGTCCAACGGCATGGTGCAGCTGCCGGACGTCTCGCAGCAGCCGATCGCGACCGCGAACTCGACACTCGCGAACCTCGGCCTGACCGTCAAGCAGCAGCCGTCGTACGCCTGCACCGGTGGCCTCGTGTCGCAGCAGGACCAGCCCGCCGGCGACATCGCCCAGGGCAGCACGGTCGTCCTGACCTACTGCGCTGCGTCAGTCCGTCCCAGCGCACCGGCCACGCAGGCTCCGAGTCCTGGTGGCGACAGCGGCGGGAACGCCGGCGACACCGGCGACAACGGCAACTGAACCGCTGGCCCGCTCATCCGCTGCGGCTTCCGGACCGGTCACCCACCGGACGGGAGGCCCGGGGTCGCCCGCCACGCGCCTCCTGTCCGACAGGTGGGAGCGCAGGTGGGAGCGCTCAAGGCGGGCAGGACACTGGGGGTCCAGCGACCGGAACGCCGCGCGTCAGGCGTGGTGGGCGGCGATGAGCGGGCCGAGGCCCGCGGCGCGCTCGGCGGCACCCGACAGGCCCGCCGTCTCGAGCCAGTTGCCGACCATCCGGTAGCCGCCCTCGGTCAGGACCGACTCGGGGTGGAACTGCACGCCGTAGACGGGGGCGTCCTGGTGCTGGACGCCCATGATGACGCCGCCCTCGGTCCGTGCCGTCACGGTGAGCGTGTCCGGAACGGTGCCGTCGACGATCGCCAGCGAGTGGTACCGCGTCGCCGTGAAGGGGTGCGGGACACCCACGAACAGCGCGCTGTCGTCGTGGTCGACCTGCGAGGTCTTGCCGTGCATGAGTTCCTCGGCGTGGGTCACGGTCGCGCCGAGCGCCTCGGCGATCGCCTGGTGGCCCAGGCAGACACCGAGCAGGGGCTTGTCCACCGCGATCGACGCACGGACGGTCGCGATCGACACACCGGCGTCAGCGGGCGTGCCCGGCCCCGGTGACAGCAGCACGCCGTCGTAGTCGGCGATGCGCTCGGCGATCTCGGACTCGGGGAAGGCGTCGTTGCGGACGACGTCGGTCTGCGCCCCGAGCTGCTGGACGTACCCGTTGAGCGTGTACACGAAGCTGTCGTAGTTGTCGACGACGAGGATCCTGGTCATGGTCGGTTCACCGTACTCGTGGAGGTCGTGTGGACACTCTGCGGGGGTCGTCCACACACATGTTCACGGTAGGATACCGGCCATGGCCAAGGACAAGGACCGCACCAAGCCCGCCCGGAGGACCCGAGCCGACTCGGTCGAGACGGCGGGTGACCAGCCCAACCCCGTGTGGTTCAAGCCGGTCATGTTCGGGTTCATGCTGATCGGACTCGCCTGGGTCATCATCTTCTACATCTCCCAGGGCACCCTGCCGGTCCCGACGCTCAACTCGTGGAACATCCTGATCGGCTTCGGCATCATGTTCATCGGCTTCCTCATGACCACGCGCTGGCGCTGACCGCCGATTGCGCCCCCGACGCCCGTCGTACCCACTCGGTACGGCGGGCGTCGTCGTCTGCCCACAGGCTGCCTGACCGATCTGCGCCGTCAGGCCCGGTTCTCCACAGGCCTGCAGGTTCTCCACACGGCTGTCCACATGCAGGGTCCGGAGTTGTCCACAGGTCTCTCCACAATGGGGATAATCACACGCGTGTAACTCAGGGAGTTCTCCACAGACGACGAACGCCCCGCCGCTCCGAAGAGCAGCGGGGCGTTCCGTGCCGAAGCCGGGGCCGGTCGATCAGCCGATGGCGATCGCGTAGCCGACGTAGGTCAGCGCGATGATGACCACCGCTTCGGCGACGAGCAGCGCGATCTGCAGGTTCCGTCGACGGATGTTCCTTGTCTTGGCGAAGACGTAGCCCGTCAGGAAGCCCACGGCGATCCCACCCACGTGGGCCTGCCACGAGATGTTGGTGCCCGGCAGGAACCCGATCACCAGGTTCAGACCGATGATGACCAGCAGTGAGACGGCATTGCCACCCAGGCTGCGCTGCAGCATGAAGAACGCCGCGAACAGCCCGAAGATCGCGCCTGATGCGCCCACGACCGACGAGCCGGGAGCGATCAGGGTGACGGCCATGGAACCGCCGAGTCCCGCCAGGAAGTACAGCGCCAGGAAGCGCCAGGTCCCGAGCATGTTCTCGAGCATCCGACCGAAGATGAACACCGCCCACATGTTGAAGGCGATGTGCAGGAAGCCCGAGTGCACGAACAACGAGGTCACCATGCGCCACGGCTGGGTGGGCAGGTACGCCGCGTTGAAGAACAACAGCTGGGTGAAGTACCCGCGCGTGACCTGGTCGAGCAACCAGATCAGCACGGACACCGCGATGATGACGATCGTCGCCTTCTGGTCGAGCATCGCGAAGCGCCGCCGCGCGACCGTCAGCCCGTTCGGGGCCCCGGAAGCTCGGCGGTTCTCGGTGAACTTCGCACGCTGCTCGCGCACGCACTCAGGGCAGTGCACCCCGACCGCCGCCGGTGTCTGGCACTCCGTGCAGATCGTCCGCCCGCACCGCTGGCACAGGATGAAGCTCTGTCGGTCTGGGTGCCGGTAGCAGTAGTTGGCCGGGTTGTACGCCTGATCGGTCACAGGGGTCAGACGGACTCGACGTCGATGCTGTTGATGACGACGTCCTCGAGCGGCTTGTCACGGCCGTCCGTGGGGACGCCCTCGATCGCGTCGACGACAGCGCGGGACTCGTCGTCCGCGACCTCACCGAAGATGGTGTGCTTGCCCTGCAGCCACGGGGTGGCGACGGTCGTGATGAAGAACTGCGACCCGTTGGTGCCGCGGCCGCCCTGGATGCCGGCGTTCGCCATGGCGAAGATGTAGGGGTTCTGGAAGGTGAGCTCCGGGGAGATCTCGTCGTCGAAGCGGTAGCCGGGGCCGCCGACGCCCTGTCCGAGCGGGTCGCCGCCCTGGATCATGAAGTCCTTGATGATGCGGTGGAAGACCACACCGTCGTACAGCTTGTCGGTCGACACCTTGCCCGTGCCCGGGTGGGTCCATTCCTGCTGGCCGGTGGCGAGGTCGACGAAGTTCTTGACGGTCTTGGGTGCGTGGTTGCCGAACAGGTTGACGCGGATGTCGCCCTTGTTCGTGTGGATCGTTGCGACAGCAGTGTGCAGAGACATGTTCCGATTCTCGCATGTGTGACCTGCGTACAGACGAGACGCACAGGGACGGCCCTGTGACCTGTCAGGCACCCTGGTGGCAGGATGGGTGCACGCCGTTCCGATGGAGGTACCAGATGACGACGATCGAACTGTCGCGCAAGCGCCGGAAGCAGATCAAGAAGCTCAAGGGCAAGACCGCCTCGCTCCTCGGCGAGCAGCGCAAGGTGCTCGAGCACGCGAACGAGATCCTGGCCGATGCCCGCTCGCACGCCGCCGATGCAGCGCGCAAGGACATCGCCCCCCGCGTCCAGCACGCGATCGACAACGGGGTGCGCCCGGCCGTCGCAACCGGTGTGCACGCTGCCACCTCGGCTGCGCAGACCGCGTCGCACCGGTTCCAGACCGAGGTCATCCCCGGACTGGTGTCGACCGCGGGCTCGGTCATGAGCGTGGGCGACCTCGCGAAGGACCCCCGCGTCAAGAAGCTCGTCAAGAAGGCCCAGAAGAAGGGCAAGCAGGCCAAGAAGGCCGCGGCCAAGTACACGCCCGGTCACCAGAAGCAGGGCATCGGCTTCGGTGGCGTCGCGCTGATCGTGGTCGGGGTGGTCGCCATCGCTGGTGCCGCGTACGCCGCGTACCAGACGCTCCGCGCCGACGACGACCTGTGGGTCGCTGACGACGCCGACTCGGCGGACAAGTCCGCCGCCTGACCTCCCGGTTCGTACGAAGGGCCTCGGCACGCGCCGGGGCCCTTCGTCGTTCTTGGCACGGGTGCTGTCCGTGTGCGTGTGCGTGTGCGTGTGCGACCTCGACGCACCGCGGCGAGCCCTTTCACCCGCCCCGATCCGTCGGCCGCAGGTCCGTGACGCGGGCCGCGCCGAACAGGAGGCCCGCGGCGGCCTGGCCTCGTGCCTCCCGCCCGGTGCCACGTGCGTGGCACACGCCGATGCCACACGCGCACTGACTGGTCACGACACCCCGCTCACGTCCAGCGACTGGTCGCAGCATGTCGCTCCGGCGACGACCCAACGACAAGTCGTGACCACTCGCCGAAGCTGAGCGGTGTGTTGCGACCGCTCGGACGGGCCGCGTGTTGTCACGGCCTCGCGCGCTGACTGGTCACGACACCCCGCTCACATCCGGCCACTGGGCACAGAACGTCGCCCCGCCGACGCCCCACCGACAAGTCGTGACCACTCGGCGAACCCGAGCGGTGTGTTGCGACCACTCAGGGCACGGGCACACACGAGGCACACCGCGCCGGAGGCGCGCAGACCAGCACGACGACCGAGCGTTGCGGAGCGAGGAACGAGCGGAGCAACGCTCACGCCGAGGGAGTGGAGCCTGGGAGAATCGAACTCCCGACATCCTGCTTGCAAAGCAGGCGCTCTACCAACTGAGCTAAGGCCCCGAGTGACCCCCGAGGGAGTCGCGGCACCGCAGTACCTGGGATTGAATTGTGCGTGGTGGGGCTACAAGGACTTGAACCTTGGACCTCTTCGTTATCAGCGAAGCGCTCTAACCGCCTGAGCTATAGCCCCTCAGACCGGATGAAAGCCTAGCGCACGAACCCGCCGGAGCGAAATCGTGCGGTCGGCCCCATCCGGCCGGGTGTGTCAGTTGTTCGTGAAGCCCACGAGCAGACCGCCCGTGATCCGCACACTGAGGTTGTACAGCACGCTGACGATGGCGCCGAGCACCGTGCCGACGACCACGTTGAGGATGCCGACGACGACCGAGAACCCGAGCACCTGGCCCAGCGAGAACTGGTCCATGATCGAGTAGTTGTTCTGCCCGGTGACGTCCTTGAGCAGGGCGTCGATCTGGGTGAACACCCCGGTCTGGTTGAGGATGCCCCACACCAGGGCGGTGGCGACGACGATCACGATGCTGCCCGCGAGGGCGATCAGGAACGACAGCTTCACCATCGACCAGAAGTCGAGGTAGACCAGTCGGAGCCGCACCTGGCGGGTGCCGACGGGTCGCTTCGCCTTCTTCTGGAGCTTCTCGGCGACACTACTCATTGGTTGCCTGGTCCTCTCCGGCCTCGTCGTCGACGGGCGCGGTGTCGATGGGATCGGTGTCGATGGGATCAGTGGAATCAGGGGCCGCTTCAGCAGGGCTGACCGTCTCCACCGGGCCCGCGGGTTCGATCTCGGCGTCTTCCTGGTCGTCCAGGTTCCGCTCGCTGTTCCGGGCCACCGCGATGATCCGGTCGTTCTCCGCGAACCTCGCGAAGACGACGCCCATCGTGTCACGGCCCTTGGCGGGGACCTCGGCCACGGCAGACCTTACCACCTTGCCCGATTGCAGCACGACGAGCACCTCGTCGTCTTCACCCACGATGAGAGCACCCACAAGGTCGCCTCGGTCGGCCGCCAGCTTGGCCACCTTGATGCCCAGTCCACCGCGGCCCTGGATGCGGTACTGGTCGACGCCGGTGCGCTTGGCGTAGCCGCCCTCGGTCATGACCCAGACGAAGCCGTCGTCGGAGACCACCCGTGCTGCCAGCAGCGAGTCGCCGTCGCGGAAGGACATGCCCTTGACCCCGGAGGTCGACCGCCCCATCGGTCGGAGCGTGTCGTTCGTGGCGGTGAACCGCAGCGACATCCCGTGGCGCGAGACCAGCAGCAGGTCGTCGGTCTCGTCGACCAGCAGTGCCGAGCGGAGCGTGTCGCCCTCGCGCAGGTTGATCGCGATGATGCCGCCGGTGCGGTTGGTGTCGTACTCGGTCAGCGCGGTCTTCTTCACCAGGCCCTGCTCGGTGGCGAGCACCAGGTACTGCGCGGCTTCGTAGTCGCGGATGTCGAGGACCTGCTGGATCTGCTCGTCCGGCTGCATCGCGAGCAGGTTCGCCGAGTGCTGTCCCTTGGCGTCGCGCCCGGCCTCCTGCAGCTCGTACGCCTTGGCGCGGTAGACGCGACCCTGGTCGGTCAGGAACAGCAGCCAGTGGTGCGTGGTCGTCACGAAGAAGTGCTCGACGACGTCGTCCGCACGCAGCTGGGCGCCGCGGACACCACGTCCGCCGCGGTGCTGCTGGCGGTACTGGTCGCTGCGCGTGCGCTTGACGTAGCCGCCGCGGGTGATCGTGACGACGACCTCTTCCTCGGGGATGAGGTCCTCGATCGACATGTCGCCGTCGTACCCGAGCATGATCTCGCTGCGACGGTCGTCACCGAAGCGCTCGACGATCTCGTCGAGCTCCTCGCCGATGATCGACCGCTGGCGCTCGGGCCGGGCGAGGATGTCCTCGAAGTCGGCGATCTTGAGCTCGAGGGCCTCGGCTTCCTCGTGGATCTTCTGTCGTTCGAGCGCGGCCAGACGGCGCAGCTGCAGCTCGAGGATCGCCCGGGCCTGGATCTCGTCGACCGACAGCAGGTCCATCAGGCCGCTGCGTGCTTCTTCGACGTCGGGCGATCGCCGGATCAGGGCGATCACCTCGTCGAGCGCGTCGAGGGCGGCCAGGTACCCGCGCAGGATGTGCGCGCGCTTCTCGGCTTCGCGCAGACGGTACTGCGTGCGGCGGACGATGACCTCGACCTGGTGGTCGACCCACGCCGAGATGAAGCCGTCGAGCGCCAGGGTGCGCGGCACGCCGTCGACGATCGCGAGCATGTTCGCGCCGAAGTTCTCCTGCAGCTGCGTGTGCTTGTACAGGTTGTTCAGCACGACCTTGGCGACGGCGTCGCGCTTGAGCACGATCACCAGGCGCTGGCCGGTACGACCGGAGGTCTCGTCGCGGATGTCGGCGACGCCGGCCAGGCGGCCGTCCTTGACGAGCTCGGCGATCTTGATCGCGAGGTTGTCGGGGTTGACCTGGTACGGCAGCTCGGTGACGACCAGGCACGTGCGTCCCTGGATCTCCTCCACCGAGACGACCGCGCGCATCGTGATCGAACCACGGCCCGTGCGGTAGGCGTCCTGGATGCCCTTGACGCCGAGGATCTGGGCCCCGGTCGGGAAGTCCGGTCCCTTGATGCGCTGCATCAGCGCGCCGAGCAGCTCTTCACGCGTGGCGTCCGGGTGCTCCAGCGCCCACTTCGCACCGGCGGCGACCTCGCGCAGGTTGTGCGGCGGGATGTTCGTCGCCATGCCGACGGCGATGCCGACCGATCCGTTGACCAGCAGGTTCGGGAACCGTGCCGGCAGGATCGCGGGTTCCTGCGTGCGGCCGTCGTAGTTGTCCTGGAAGTCGACGGTCTCTTCGTCGATGTCGCGGACCATCTCCATGGCGAGCGGCGCCATCTTGGTCTCGGTGTACCGCGGGGCGGCCGCACCGTCGTTGCCGGGCGAACCGAAGTTGCCCTGGCCGAGCGCGAGCGGGTACCGGAGCGACCACGGCTGCACCAGACGGACGAGCGCGTCGTAGATCGCGCTGTCGCCGTGCGGGTGGAACTGTCCCATGACGTCGCCGACGACGCGCGAGCACTTCGAGAAGGCACGGTCGGGGCGGTACCCACCGTCGTACATCGCGTAGAGCACGCGGCGGTGGACCGGCTTGAGTCCGTCGCGGACCTCGGGCAGTGCGCGCCCGACGATGACGCTCATCGCGTAGTCGAGGTACGACCGCTGCATCTCGAGCTGCAGGTCGACCTGCGAGATCCGGTCGCCGGAGACGACGATGTCCCCGACCTCACCGTGCACGATCTCGGGCTGGTCGTCGTTCGTTTCGTTCTCGTCAGCCATCTGACTCGGCTACCTTTCTGACGGCCGGGAGGCCGTGGTGACGTTCGTCGCGCCGGGCGCGACCACAGGTGGTCCGGACCAGGACGCGCGGCTGGCACCGCGCCTCCTGTCCGTGGATCAGATGTCCAGGAACCGGACGTCCTTCGCGTTCTGCTGGATGAACTGGCGACGCGCGTCGACGTCTTCGCCCATCAGCGTCGCGAAGGTGCTGTCCACCGCTGCCGCGTCCTCGAGCGTGACCTGCAGCAGCGTGCGGGTGTCCGGGTTCATCGTGGTGTCCCAGAGCTCCTTGTAGTCCATCTCGCCCAGGCCCTTGTAGCGCTGGATCCCGTTGTCCTTGGGGATGCGCTTGCCCGAGGCGATGCCGGACTGCAGCAGGGCGTCGCGCTCACGGTCGCTGAACACGTACTCGTGTGCCGAGTTCGACCACTTCAGGCGGTACAGCGGCGGCTGCGCCAGGTACACGTAGCCGCGCTCGATGAGCGGACGCATGTAGCGGAACAGCAGGGTGAGCAGCAGCGTGGTGATGTGCTGGCCGTCGACGTCGGCATCGGCCATCAGCACGATCTTGTGGTACCGGGCCTTGTCCGGGTCGAAGTCCTCGCCGATGCCGGCGCCGAACGCCGTGATCATCGACTGGATCTCCTGGTTGGCCAGGGCGCGGTCGAGCCGGGCCTTCTCGACGTTCAGGATCTTGCCCCGGAGCGGCAGGATCGCCTGGGTCATCGGGTTGCGCCCCTGCACGGCGGAACCACCGGCGGAGTCACCCTCGACCATGAAGATCTCGGACAGCGTCGGGTCCTTCGACTGGCAGTCCTTGAGCTTGCCGGGCATGCCGCCCGACTCCAGCAGGCCCTTGCGGCGGGTGGTCTCACGGGCCTTGCGGGCGGCGAGCCGCGCCTGGGACGCCTGGATCGCCTTGCGGACGACGTCGCGGGCCTGTGTCGGGTTGCTCTCGAACCAGTGGGTCAGCTCGGTGCCGACGACGCGCTGGACGAAGCCCTTGGCCTCGGTGTTGCCGAGTTTGGTCTTCGTCTGGCCCTCGAACTGCGGCTCGCCGAGCTTGACGGAGATGACGGCGGTCAGGCCTTCACGGATGTCGTCACCCGTCAGGTTGTCGTCTTTCTCCTTGATGATCTTCGCTTCGCGCGCGTACTTGTTGACCAGGTACGTCAGCGCCGCGCGGAACCCTTCTTCGTGGGTGCCGCCCTCGTGCGTGTTGATCGTGTTGGCGAAGGTGTGGACGCTCTCCTGGTACGAGGTGTTCCACTGCATCGCGACCTCGAGCGCGATCTTGCGCTCGGGGTCCTCGGCCTCGAAGCCGATGACGTCGGGGTGGACCAGGTCGGCCTTCTTCTGCGCGCCGAGGTACTCGACGTAGTCGGCAAGACCACGCTCGTAGCGGAAGGAATCGTGGCGCGACTCTTCCCCTTCGTCGGGGGTGCGCTCGTCGCGCAGGTTGATGCGGAGTCCCTTGTTCAGGAACGCCATCTGCTGGAAGCGCGCGCGCAGGGTCTCGTAGTCGAAGACGACCGTCTCGAAGATCTCGGCGTTCGGCCAGAACGTGATCGTGGTGCCGTGCTCTTCCGACTCCTCGTCCTTGCTGAGCGGAGCCACGGGGACGCCGTCGGTGTAGCTCTGTCGCCAGACGTGCCCCTGCTGACGGACCTCGACGTCGAGCTCGGAGCTCAACGCGTTCACGACGGAGGAACCGACACCGTGCAGACCACCGGACACGGCGTACGCACCGCCGCCGAACTTGCCACCGGCGTGCAGGACGGTCAGGACGACCTGGACCGTGGAGACGCCTTCGGCCGAGTGGATGCCGACGGGGATGCCGCGGCCGTTGTCGACCACGCGGACACCGCCGTCTTCGCGGATGGTCACGTCGATGGTGTCGCAGTAGCCGGCCAGGGCTTCGTCCACGGAGTTGTCGACGATCTCCTGCACCAGGTGGTGGAGACCGCGGGGGCCCGTGGAGCCGATGTACATGCCCGGGCGCTTGCGGACGGCTTCGAGCCCCTCGAGCACCTGGATCTGGTCTGCGCCGTACGACTGTTCGACTGATGTGTTCTGGTCGTCTTCAGATCCTGATGCCATGTCGCGAGAGCTCCTGCCTGCGCGCGGAACGCCCGCGCACTGCACTAGTCAGTCTATCGCAGGCGCCTCGTCCGCGAGGGTGAAAACGGCCCCTGGAGGGCCGATTTCGCGACCAGAGGATGATTTCCTCTGCTCAACCGTAGGTATCGCGAGGACCGCGCCCCTGGACGCTCCTGAGGCCGCGTTTCCAGGTGGGGACGTCTGGGCCCGAAACACGTATCGACTGCACGCCCGCCTCCGGGTGGCGCTCCGCGATGGTCGTCGTGACCGTCGCACGCATGAGCCGGAGCTGTGTCGCCCAGGCCGTCGAGTCGCAGCGGATGACGAGCGCGCCGTCCTCGATGGTCACCGGACTGGAGTGCTTCGCGAGCTCTTCGCCCACCACGCTCGGCCAGTCGACGAACAGCTCCGACCGTGCCAGCGGCTCGGTCCAGCCGAGCTCGGCGGCGAGCGATCCGACGATGTCGCCGAGCCCCTTGGGTTCACGGCCGCGCCCGTACGGCACGGTGTCGGCGTCGAACTCCTTGGCACGTCGGCGCCGGGCGTCGACCCCACGCTTGGACGGGTCGCCGAAGACCGCCTTGAGGTGGCCGTACACGCGGGCCGGCTCGGTGGGTCGCCAGGGACGGGGCATCAGACGTCGGCTTCCGTGGTCGCCGGGGCCCCGGCTTCCGGCGTCGCCGGACTGGAGGCCGTGGTCGGTTCCGTCTCGTCGGTCACGATGGTGCCGGCCTCGATCCGGACGGTGTGCGCCGCCAGCTGCGGGGGCACGTCGCCGAACACGGCGGCCGTGATGAGCACCTGCTCGTAGTCCGCCACCGCGTTGCCCAGGCGTTCGCGGCGGGACTCGTCGAGTTCGGCGAACACGTCGTCGAGGATGATGATCGGGTCGCCGAGCGTCGACTCCGCGCGCAGGATCGACGCGCTGGCCAGCTGGATTGCGAGCGCGAACGACCACGACTCGCCGTGACTGGCGTACCCGCGGGCCGGTAACCCGTTCAGGGTGAAGAGCACGTCGTCACGGTGGGGTCCGGCGAGGGTCAGCCCGCGGTCGAGTTCGTCGCGGCGGCGGCGCTCGAGCGCGACCCGGAAGGCCTCGGCCGCCGAGGGCACGGTGACGGGTTCGTCCGGGGTACCGAGCACGGGGTCGGTGGCCGAGGAGTCCTCGGGGTCGCCGCCGCGGACGCTCAGCACGCCCGTGATCGAGGCCTCGTGTCGTTCGCCGGCGACGGTCGCGTACGCCTCGGCGACGAAGGGCGCCAGGCGCCGGGTCAGGTGGTCACGCGCCGCGATGATCTCGGACCCGAACGCGACGAGCCGTTCGTCCCAGACGTCGAGCGTGGCGAGGGAACCCGACTTGGCCCCGGTCGCCCGAGCCGACTTCAGCAGGGTGTTGCGCTGCCGGAGCGTCCGGTCGTAGTCGGCGATGACGCCCTGCATGCGCGGGGCGATCTGCACGAGCAACTCGTCGAGCATCCGGCGACGACCCGACGGTTCGCCGCGGACCAGTGCCAGGTCCTCGGGGGCGAAGAGCACGCTCGTGCAGTACCGCGGCAACTCACGCGGCTTGATCGGCGCCCGGTTGACCTGCGCACGGTTCGACCCGGTGCGGTTGATCTGGACCTCGGCCAGGATGCTGCGGTCCTCGTGCGCGAGTCGTGCGCGGACGATCGCCGCGTCACAGCCCTGGCGGACCAAGGCGGCGTCGGTCGGGACCCGGTGCGAGCCGAGGGTGGAGAGGTAGGCGATGGACTCGACCAGGTTGGTCTTGCCCTGGCCGTTGCGTCCCACGAACAGGTTCGGCCCGCGTGCGAGGTCGACCTCCGCCTGCCGGTAGTTCCGGAAGTCGGTGAGCTGGAGGTGGTCGACGTGCACGCGGGCCGGGGCTTCGTCCCGGAGGGACTAGGCCTTCTTGACGGCGTGGCCGCCGAACTGGTTGCGCAGCGCGGCGACGGCCTTCATCGTCGGGGACTGGCTGCCCTGACGCGAGACGAAGCGCGCGAACATGGCGGCGGAGAGCGCGGGCATCGGGACGGCCAGCTCGATCGCTTCTTCGAGGGTCCAACGACCCTCGCCCGAGTCGTCGACGTAGCCCTCGAGCTCGTCGAGCTTCGGGTCCTCGTTGATCGCGAGCACGAGCAGGTCGAGCAGCCACGAGCGCACGACGGTGCCGCGCTGCCAGCCGGCGAAGACGGCCGGCACGTCGTGGACGATGTCCTTGGCCTCGAGCAGCTCGTAGCCCTCGCCGTAGGCCTGCATGATCGCGTACTCGATGCCGTTGTGGACCATCTTGGCGTAGTGCCCCGCGCCCACGCCGCCGGCGTGCGAGAAGCCCTCGCCGCGGGGGCCCTCGGGACGGAGTGCGTCGAAGACGGGCATCGCGAACTCGATGTCCTTCGGGTCGCCACCGGCCATCATGCCGTAGCCGTTGTCCTTGCCCCAGATGCCGCCGGAGACGCCGACGTCAATGTAGCGGATGCCCTTGGCGTCGAGCTGCTTGGCGTGCTTCTCGTCGTCGAGCCACTTCGAGTTGCCGCCGTCGATCACCAGGTCACCCGGCTCGAGCACCTCGGCCAGGTCGTTGATGACGTCGTCGGTGATCTTCCCGTGGGGGACCATGACCCAGACCAGACGCGGGCCGGTGAGGGCCTTCGCCAGCTCCCCGAGGTCGGCGACGTCCGAGACGGCGGGGTTGGCGTCGTACCCGACGACGTCGATCCCTGCGTTGCGCAGACGCGCACGCATGTTGTTGCCCATCTTCCCCAGGCCGACAAGACCGATCTGCATGATTTCCTCTTCTGTTCGTCGTCGCGCCGGCGCTCGGTGGAGCCCGTCGGCGCAGTGTTCGGCTGTTGCTATCGCAGCAGGAGATTGGGCTGCAGCAGGTACCGGTAGCCGTCCGTCGCCGGTTCCTCGCGCGAGGACTGGCCGGTGATGAGCACCGGGCCCGGCTTGTTGGGGTTCTCCGTCTTGGTGAAGGAGACACGGACGAACTCGGAGTGCACCGCGTTCAACCCATCCAGCAGGAAGGCGGGCTTCAACGAGACCACCGTTTCCTCGCCGGTCAGCAACGCATCGATCGACTCTGACGCCTGCGCTTGTTCGGATCCGATCGCCTCGAGCGTGAGCCCGTCGACCGAGAAGGAGAACCGGAGGGCGGCTTCGCGCTCCAGGACGAGGGAGACCCGTCGCACCGCTTCGACCAGCTCGGCCGTGTTGATCACGGCGTGGTCCTGCACGGTGTCGGGGAAGAGCCGGCGGACCGGCGGGTAGTTGCCCTTGATGAGCAACGAGGTGACGGTCTTGTCGGCGGCCTGGAACGCGATGAGCTCACGCTCGGACGTGCCGCTGATCGACACCGACACCGTGCTGGCCGAGCCGAACGTGCGGCCCACCTCTTGCAGGGTGCGTGCCGGGACGAGCGCGTGCAGGGTCGTCGACTCGCCGTCGGCGGTACGACCCGAGTCCCACTGGATCGTCCGGACGGCGACGCGGTAGCGGTCGGTCGCGATGAGGGACAGGTCGTGGTCGCTGACCTCGAGCTGGACACCGGTGATCACCGGGGTGACGTCGTCACGGCTGGCGGCGACCGCGACCTGGGACACGGCTTCCGAGAACGCGTCGCCCGGGATGACGCCGGTCTGCTCGCCGACCTCGGGCAGGGTCGGGTACTCCTCGACCGGCATGCTCAGCAGCGTGAAGTGCGCCGAGCCGCAGGTCACGGTGATCCGCGACTCTTCCGTGGAGAACGACACGGGGGCGTTCGGCAGGCGGCTCGCGATGTCGTTCAACAGGCGGCCGGAGACGAGCACGGTGCCGGACTCGTCGATCTGCGCGGCGATGGACGTCTGCGCCGAGACCTCGTAGTCGAACGACGACAGTGTCAGGCGATCGCCCTCGGCATGGATCAACACACCCGACAGGATCGGGAGGGTCGTGCGCTGTGGGAGGAGCTTCACCGCGAACGAGACGGCTTCGGAGAAGACGTCCCGGTTGACCTCGAACTTCACAGCTGGGACCCCTGTCGTGTCGTCGGACTGTCCGGCCGCCCCATTGTGGCACAGCGGAGCACAGCCCGGATTTCTTGTCATCCCGCCGTCCACAAGGTTGGCCCAGTGATCCAGAGAGATGAAGAGAGACAAGGCTAATAACGCCTGTGCACACTGTGGACAACTCTGGGGATGCCGGTCAGCGAGCGGGAACTACAACCGTGTGACTTGTGAGTGGCCTGTTGACGCCCTCGGGATGAATCAATCTCATCTATCCACTTCCATCCCCAGATTCCACAGTCGACCCCATGGCTGTGAACAACCGCGCGGCGTGTCCTCCACAGTTATCCACAGGCTTTCCACACTGTGAGAAGTCCGGCGCATGGAACCGTCTCAGATGGTGGACGCGCGCCGGAGTGGGCCGATCCGACGGACGCGGGTCGGGCCTCCTGGCCGTGTGAACCGATGTTCTGACGGACGCGACCGCGCCGTCGTGAGCGCTGTGCTCAGCGGTACCGGCGGTCCTGCTTGATGCGGCTCGTCAGCTCGGTCACCTGGTTGTAGATGGACCGTCGCTCCTTCATGAGCTCCGCGATCTTCTTGTTGGCGTACATCACGGTGGTGTGGTCGCGGTTGCCGAACAGCTGCCCGATCTTGGGCAGGGACAGGCTCGTGAGCTCGCGGCACAGGTACATCGCGATCTGCCGGGCCGTGGCGATCGCCTGGGATCGGGACGAGCCGTACAGGTCGTCGACCGACAGCTTGAAGTACTCCGCGGTGTGGTTGATGATGTCCGTCGGCGCGATGACGTTGTCCTCGTCCAGCGTGATCAGGTCCTTGAGGACCGTCTGCACCAGCGCCATGTCGACGGCCGTCCGGTTCAGGCTGGCGAACGCGGTGACGCGGATGAGGGTGCCCTCGAGCTCACGGATGTTGCTCGACACCTTCGACGCCATGAACTCGAGGATGTCGTCGGGCACCTGCAGGTGGTCGGACTGCGCCTTCTTGCGGAGGATCGCGATGCGGGTCTCGAGGTCGGGTGCCTGCACGTCGGTGATCAGACCCCACTCGAACCGGCTGCGCATCCGGTCCTCGAAGCCGGTCAGGTGCTTGGGCGCGACGTCCGACGTGATGACGACCTGCTTGTTGTGGTCGTGCAGCGTGTTGAACGTGTGGAAGAACGCCTCTTGTGTGGAGTCCTTGCCCTGCAGGAACTGGATGTCGTCGATCAGCAGGATGTCGATGTCGCGGTACCGCTGCTGGAACTGGTTCGAGCGGTTGTTCGCGATCGAGTTGATGAAGTCGTTCGTGAACTCCTCGCTGGACACGTACCGCACGCGGATGCCCGGGTACAGGCTCTCGGCGTAGTGGCCGATCGCGTGCAGCAGGTGGGTCTTGCCGAGTCCGGAGTCGCCGTAGATGAACAGCGGGTTGTACGCCTTGGCCGGTGCTTCGGCCACTGCCACCGCGGCGGCGTGTGCGAACCGGTTCGAGGCGCCGATCACGAAGTTGTCGAAGTTGTACTTGGGGTTGAGGCGCGACTCCGGGCGGCCGGCGGTGCCCGGGGCGTCGATCTGGCTGGGGACGAACGGCGCCTCGATGTACTGGCGCGGCGCCGCGCTCTGCTCGACCGGTGCCTGCGAAGGTTCGGCGTACGACGGCACCGAGGGTTCCATCCGCGGCTCGGAGGCCATGTCCGGGTTGACGGTGATCGCGAAGTTCGCCACCGAGTCGTCACCGATGCGCGAGATCGCCTCGGTCAGGGGCAGGCGGATGCGCTGCTCGAGCATCCCGCGGGTCAGGTCGTTCGGCACCTCGAGGTAGAGCGTGCCGGCCAGGACGCCCTTCGGCTCGACGAGGTTGAGGAAGCCGTGCAGCTGCGGCGTGATGCGCTCGTCCTCGGTGAGCAGTCCGAGGACCGACGACCAGAGGTCCTCGACGGGATCGGCGGGCATCGTCATGTCGCGCTCGTCTCCTGGGCTCGTGGTGTCGTGGTGCTGCGGGCATGGTGCATCGTCCGCTCGGCGCGGTCGGACCGCTGATCAGTCCGTCGCGTGCTGGTCCGGACGAGGGAGTCTGGGGTTCTCAGGCGACCTCGTCGACGCCGTCGTACCGTCTGACTTCCCCACAGGGTTGTCCACAGTCGGGTCCAGCACCGTCCGAGACACTGCGGGAGTGGTGCTTCCCCGTCGTACCGGGCCGCAGGGCGGATCGATCACCCCACTGTAAAGGACCATGACGACTCCCACCGAACAGAAGTTGTCCCCAGTGTGGAGAACGCTCGCTCCCCGCTCTCCGGGTGCTGGCCGGCTGGCCGGGACGCGTTCGGGGTTTGACCTCACTGCCCTCGGTCACGTACCGTTGTCCAGTTGACTGCGGCCCCTTGGTCGTGACCACCTGCGTCAACCAACCACATTCGTGACGGCCAGCCTCGAGCAGCCGTATGGAGAAGATCATGAGCAAGCGCACCTTCCAGCCGAACAACCGTCGTCGTGCCAAGAAGCACGGCTTCCGTCTGCGCATGCGCACCCGCGCGGGACGCTCGATCCTGGCCGCACGTCGCGCCAAGGGTCGCACCGAGCTGTCGGCTTGATCTGATCCTGCTGGATCCGATCGCAGCACCTCCCGGCGCCGCGCCGGCCGGACCCTTGGTCCCGCCGCGCGGCGCTTCGGTGTGCCCGGGGATCGACACCAGCGGCGCCCCCGCCCGGTGGGTGTCGGCATGATCGCCCGCGCCAACCGCATCGTGCGCGGCGACGACTACCGGATGACGGTCCGTCGTGGTCGGCGCAGTGCGACCGGGAACGTCATCGTGTCGGTGGTCCGTCACGACGTCAGCGGGGCCGGACCCACGCGGTTCGGCTTCATCGTCGCCAAGACCGTCGGCAACGCCGTGACGCGCAACCTGGTCAGGCGCCGACTCAAGGGCATCGCCCACGAGCTGCTGCAGGGGCATCCCACGGGGTACGACGTGGTGGTCCGCGCACTACCAGCCGCTCCGCAGGCCACATGGCCTACCCTGCTCGAAGACGTCTCGCGATCGTTCGCGCGCGGTGTGGAGAAGGCAGCATGAACCGGACGCTCCTGAAGCGGGTCCTGTGGACCGTGGCGTTGCTTCCGCGCAACGCCTGCGTCGTCGTGCTGCGCGCCTACCGTGCCGTCATCTCACCGTTGTACGGCAACGTCTGCCGCTACCACCCCTCGTGCTCGCGCTACGCGCTCGAAGCGATCCAGCAGTACGGCGTCGTACGCGGGACCGCGATGGGCGCCTGGCGCATCGGCCGCTGCAACCCCTGGGCTGCCGGCGGCATCGACGACGTCCCTGACCGTCGTCGGCCCTACCTCGTCAACCGGTTCGGGTTCGTCCTGGCTCCGGTGCCGCAGCAATCGCAGTCCCCGGTCGGCACCCTCCGACCCATGCTGCTCCCCCAGCGCACTCGAAAGGCGTAGCCGTCCCCATGGACATCATCGGAACGATCCTCTGGCCCCTCAAGTGGGTGGTCTCGGCCATCCTCGTCGGCTTCCACTGGGTCTTCGAGAACCTCGGCATGGACCCGAGCGCGGGCATCACCTGGGTGCTTTCCATCATCTTCCTGACCTTCGTGGTCCGCGCCGCGCTGATCCCGATCTTCGTGCGGCAGATCAAGTCGCAGCGCCGCATGCTCGAAGTCGCGCCGCAGCTCAAGAAGATCCAGGACAAGTACAAGGGCAAGAAGGACCAGTTCTCGCGTGAGGCCATGAGCCGCGAGACCATGGCGCTGTACAAGGAGACCGGGACCAACCCGCTCAGCTCCTGCCTGCCGCTGCTGCTGCAGATGCCGATCTTCTTCTCGCTGTACTCGGTGCTGCACGAAGCGCAGATCAACAAGACCGGCATCGGCCTGCTGACGAACGACCTGGCGAAGTCCTTCGGCAACGCCTCGCTGTTCGGTGCGCCGCTGCACGAGACGTTCACGAACGCTTCCGGCTGGGAAGTCCGCGTCATCGCCGGCTTCATGATCGTCGTGATGACGGCCTCGCAGTTCATCACGCAGCTGCAGCTCGTCGCCAAGAACATGTCCCCGGAGACCAAGGAGTCTCCGATGTACCGCCAGCAGAAGATGATGCTGTACGTGCTCCCCCTGATCTTCGTGATCTCGGGTCTGTCGTTCCCCCTCGGCGTCATGTTCTACTGGCTCGCCTCGAACCTGTGGACGATGGCCCAGCAGTACTTCGTCATCCGCAGCATGCCGACGCCGGGTTCGGAAGCCGCGCTTGCGCGTGAGGCCCGCCTCGCCAAGAAGGCCCAGCGTCGCGGCGTGCCCGCAGGCGTGCTCGCCGAGGCCGGTGCCGGTGCCGGCGCCGCTGAGATGGAGGCCGTACGCATCACCACACAGCGTCAGCAGCCGGTGGGCAAGCAGCGCGCCAAGAAGAGCGGGAAGACCAAGTGACCGACCACGACACCGCCGCCACCCTCGACCCGGAGTCCACCGCACCGGTGTCCTCCGAGGACGCGCGTGACGAAGCCGACATCGCCGCGGACTACATCGAGGAACTCCTCGACATCTGCGACCTCGACGGTGACATCGAGATCGAGGAGCGCGCCGGTCGCGTCTACCTGTCCGTCACGGACGAGGGGAACACGCTGGGCGTCCTGGCCAAGCCGGACACGGTGTCGGCGCTGCAGGAGCTCACGCGCATCGCTGTGCAGGCCGAGACCGGTGAGTTCAGCAGGCTGATCCTGGACATCGGTGGATCGCGAGATGCTCGCGCCTCCGAGCTCCAGCGGCTCGTGGACACCGCGGTCGAGCGCATCGAGGACGGATCCCCGACGGCGTCGCTGCCGCCGATGTCGTCGTACGAGCGCAAGCTGGTGCACGACCTCGTCGCTGAGAAGGGCTTCCACTCGGAGTCCGAGGGCGAGGGTCGCGACCGGCACACCGTCATCACGCGATGACGGACGGTCCTGCCACCGCTGCGGACGCTGCTGCGCCGGTGCTCGAAGACGAGCCGGCTGCCGCCGCGACCCTGTTCGGGGACCGGTTGGCAACGGCGCGCTCGTTCACCAACGAGTTGGCTCGTCGCGGTGAAGAGCTCGGCCTGATCGGACCGCTGGAACTCCCGAGGTTATGGACACGACATATCCTCAATTCCGCGGTGGTCGCACCGCTCCTGGAGGCTGGTGGTCACGTTGGTGACGTCGGTTCCGGTGCCGGGTTGCCTGGGTTGGTGCTGGCGATCGCTCGTCCGGACGTGCATTTCACGTTGATCGAGCCGATGGAACGCCGGGTCGACTGGCTGACCTCCGAGGCTGCGCGGCTGGGCCTGGAGAACGTCGATGTCCTCCGGGGGCGGGCCGAGGAAGTCGCGGACACGGTGGTCCTCGACCAGGTCACGGCGCGTGCGGTGAGTGCGCTGTCGAAGCTCATCCCCATCACCGTGCCGCTCGTGCGTTCCGGCGGTCAGCTCATTCTGATGAAGGGTGCGCGCGTCGAGGACGAGATGGCTGCAGCGCGCAAGGTCATCCTCCGCAATCGTCTGGCGGATGTCGAGATCCTCGAGCTCGGAGTCGGTGTCGTCGAAGAGACCACGCGAGTGTTCCGGGCTACAGTTGACTGACGCCGCGTGGCGCTGAGATCGCCTGTTCGATCGGGTGCTGCGCACCACGTTCCACGTGAAACATCGAACCGGGGAAGAGGCACTCGTTGAGTTCATCGACCGACTACGACGCGTCGACACCACTCGCTCGCGAGATCGCTGATCTCAATCGCCGTCGTCGTGCCATCGCGACGCAGCAGTTCCCACTGCCGGCATCGACGCGGATCATCACCGTGTCGAACCAGAAGGGCGGTGTGGGCAAGACGACGTCGACGGTGAACCTCGCCGCTGGTCTTGCGCACGGCGGAGCACGGGTCCTGGTCATCGACCTCGATCCGCAGGGGAACGCTTCGACAGCCCTCGGTGTGAACCACCAGGCCGAGGTCGCGAGCATCTACGACGTGATCGTCGACGAAGCACCGATCGCAGACACCGTGCAGCGCTCCCCCGAGTCCGACACACTCTGGTGCGTCCCGGCCACGATCCACCTGGCAGGCGCGGAGATCGAGCTCGTGTCGCTGGTTGCACGCGAACAGCGTCTCCGGACCGCGCTCGACCAGTACTTGGCCTCGCTCGACGAGCCGTACCACTACGTGTTCATCGACTGCCCGCCGTCACTCGGCCTTCTGACGATCAACGCCTTCGTCGCGGCACAGGAAGTCCTGATCCCGATCCAGTGTGAGTACTACGCGCTCGAGGGGCTCAGCCAGCTGCTGCGCAACATCGAACTGATCGAACGGCACCTGAACCCCGACCTTCGCGTGTCGACGATCCTGCTGACCATGTACGACGGCCGCACGAACCTGGCCAACCAGGTCGCAGCGGACGTGCGGGAGCACTTCGGTGATCAGGTCCTGAAGGCCATGATCCCCCGTTCGGTGCGCGTGAGTGAGGCACCGAGCTACGGCCAGAGCGTTGTGGCCTACGACGTCAACTCGAGCGGTTCGTTGTCCTACCTGGAGGCAGCTGCCGAGATCGCAGCACGAGGAGCACAGCACTGATGGCACCCAAGCGGACCGGACTCGGCCGAGGCATCGGCGCCTTGATCCCGACCACTCCCGATCAGCAGGAACGTCCCGTCGACGTCTTCTTCCCGACCGGCGGCTCGCCCGCGTCGGCGCCGGCAACGGATGGTGCGACGGCTGAGCAGCTCGTGGCGGTCCCTGGTGCGCGCCTGGCGAACCTCAACCCGCTGGACATCAAGCCCAACGCGCAGCAGCCCCGCAAGGAGTTCCGCGAAGAGGAGCTGCAGGAGCTGGTGCACTCGATCCGCGAGATCGGCGTGCTGCAGCCCATCGTCGTGCGTCCGATCGAGGGCGCCGGAGGGACCGAGCCGCAGTACGAACTCATCATGGGCGAGCGTCGTCTGCGTGCCACGAAAGAACTGGGACTCGCGACCATCCCCGCGATCATCAAGGAAACCCCTGATGATGTCATGCTGCGCGATGCTCTGCTCGAGAACTTGCACCGCGCGAACCTCAATCCGCTCGAGGAAGCCTCGGCGTACCAGCAGCTCCTCGCTGACTTCGGGATCACCCAAGAAGAGCTCGGGCAGCGTATCGGCCGGTCCCGTCCGCAGATCACGAACACGATCCGACTGCTGCGGCTCCCCTCCCCCGTGCAGCGTCGCGTCGCCGCAGGTGTGCTGTCGGCCGGGCACGCGCGAGCGATCTTGGCCGCACCGGACGCGCAGGCGATGGAGTACCTCGCCGAGAAGATCGTGAACGAAGACCTGTCGGTCCGGCAGGCAGAGGCAGCAGCGCAGCAGATGGCGCAGGGAGCTCCCAAGAAGGCCCCCACGCAGCCGACCAAGCGTGACGCGCACTTCGTGGACGTTGCGGAGCGTCTGGGTGACCGGCTCAACACGCGGGTGCAGATCGCAATGGGGGCTCGCAAGGGACGCGTCACGATCGACTTCGCGAATGCGGCCGACCTCAACCGGATCCTCAGCGAGCTCGGCGCCCAGGACGTCGCGCGCTAGAGTTCGCCTCTTCGATGTTCCACGTGGAACATCGTTCGTGCGTGACATCCGGAGGGCTTACGTGGCACCTACTCGCCCGCAGCGTGTTGCGATGGTGCTCGGAGTCGCCGCGCTTGTGGGTGGAGCGGTCGCCCTGGCGATGTGCGTGTTCGTGGTGGTCACCGCTGGCGATGGCGGCGGGGTCGATTTCGCCCTCATCTACTACCTGGTCGCGGGCGCTGTGCTGATCGCCGTCGGCGCTGCAGCGCTCACGTCTCGACAGCCACGGCAGCGTTGACGCAGGCCAGCCATCACTCGGTCCCGGCTCAGCGACGGCGATGTTCCACGTGAAACCTAGGCGTTGTGGTCGCGGATGGCCTGTTCCGCCAGCTCTGCGTACGTCCACCCGAGGTCGAAGCCGGACACTGAGAGCGCCTGCGGCAGCAATGACGTCTCGGTCAAGCCAGGCAGGACGTTGGCCTCGAGGAACCACGGGGTGCCCGCACCGTCGATGATCAGGTCCACACGCGAGATGTGTCGGAGCCCGAGTGCGCGGTGTGCCTGGATGGCTGCCGAGGCCGCAGCCGCAGCGTTGTCGTCGGACAGCCGTGCGGGCGTGTAGAACGTCGTCTCTCCCGCGTTGTACCGGGCTTCGAAGCCGTAGAAGCCGTTCCGCGGCACGATCTCGACCGGTGCCAAGGCAACGGGACCGTCACCGGTGTCGATGATCCCGAGCGCGATCTCGGTTCCGCGAATGAGTTGCTCGACGACGACGTCATCGCAGTAGGTGTAGGCCGTGACCATGGCGCGCGGCAGGTCGTTGACGTCCGCGACCAGGGTCACTCCCTGCGCGCTGCCGCCGCGGGCCGGCTTCACAGCGAGGGGAACGGGGTGCTCGGCCGCGATGGCTTCGAGGACGCCGACGGCACCGAGTTCGCGGAACACGTCGTGGGACAGGGTGACCGACCGAGGGGTCCGCACGCCGGTCCTGGCGACCAGCGCGGACGCCGTGGGCTTGTCCCATGCCAGGCGAGCCGAGGTCGAGCGTGAGCCGACGAACGGGATGTCCACGGCCTCCAGGATGCCGCGCAGCGCGCCGTCCTCACCCGAGGCGCCGTGCAGCGCCGGCCAGACCACGTCGGGGCGGGACTCGCGGAGTGCGGGCAGCAGGGCGGCGTCCGCATCGCGCAGGTCGACCTGCCAGCCGTAGCCCGTCAGGGAGTCGGCGACGCGACGGCCCGAGCGCAGTGACACGTCGCGTTCATGCGAGATCCCTCCGGCGACGACGACGACGTGGCGACGAGTGAGCTCGGCCATGGGAGAGACCTCCGGAACTGCGGTGAACTGCGGAAAGTGCTGGTCAGGAGATGTTCGGCGGCGGGCCGCTGACCGAGGACGACGCCGGGACGACGGCGTTCGGTCGGGTGGCCGAGCCGAAGGTCTCGATGAGCTCGAGCTCGTCGTTGACGACGTTCGCGAGCCGCTTGATGCCGACACGGATCTGCTCGGCGGTCGGGTAGCAGAACGACAGACGGATGTGTTGCGCGCCCCTGCCGTCGGCGTAGAAGGCGGTGCCGGGAGTGTAGGCCACGAGCTCCTTGACGGCGCGGGGCAGCATGCCCTTCGAGTCGAGGGACTCGGGCAGCGTGAGCCACACGAAGAACCCGCCGTTGGGCCGGGTCCACGTCAGGTCGGGCAGGAACTCCCCCAGCGCCTGGAACATCGCGTCACGGCGCTCGGCGTAGATGCCGCGGAAGATGTCGATCTGACCCTTCCAGTCCGCGGCGTCCAGGTAGGCGTTGACGACGTACTGGCCGAAGGAGTTCGGCGCCAGGACGGCCGACTCGTTCGCCAGCACGAGCTTCTCGCGGATGGCGTGCGGTGCCAGGGCCCAGCCGACGCGGAAGCCCGGTGCGAGGGTCTTCGAGAACGACCCGAGGTAGACCACGCCTTCGTCGTCGATCGAGCGGATCGCCTGGGGCGCGGGCTCGTCGAACCACAGCAGCCCGTACGGGTTGTCCTCGAGGACCAGGATGTTGTTCGAGCGGCAGATGTCGAGCACCTCGATGCGGCGCTCGCGGCTCATGGTCACCCCGGCGGGGTTGTGGAAGTTCGGGATCGTGTACAGGAACTTCATCCGCTTGCCAGCGGCCCGGAGACGGCCGATCGTCTCGCGCAGGGCCTCGGGGACCAGACCGAGCTCGTCGGTCGCCACGTGGACCGTCTCGGCCTGGTAGGACCGGAACACACCGATGGCGCCGACGTACGACGGTGACTCGGCGAGCACCACGTCGCCCGGATCGATGAACAGGCGGGTGACCAGGTCGAGGGCGTGCTGGGACCCGGTGGTGACGACGACGTCCTCGGCGCTCGCGCGGATGCCCTCGAGCGACATGATGTCGACGATGTGCTCGCGGAGCTGGCGCAGACCCTGGCCGCCCCCGTACTGCAGTGCCATCGCGGCGTCCTCGGCCATCACGCGGTCGAGCGAGCCCGTGACGAGCTCACGCGGGAGGGCGGAGACGAACGGCATGCCCCCGGCGAGTGAGACGACCTCGGGCCGGGAGGCCACGGCGAACAGGGCTCGTACCTCGGAGGCGCTCAGCCCTGCGGTGCGCTGGGCGTAGGAGTCGTACCAGGGGTCGAGACTGTTGCCGTTGGTCATCGAGTTCTCCGTTCACTCGGCAGTCCAGCCACAGTACGACATGTGTGTCCGAAAGCCGGGCACGGGGACACAGGCCGATCCTGAACGTCTGGACCTGTCGACGTCCAGGCGACGACCGCCGGAGACGGACGAACGCCCCGCCCTCCGATGGAATGGAGGACGGGGCGTCCGGGTCGTGGTGCTGGTCCCTACGCGAGGAACTCGGCGAGGTCGGCCTCGAGGGCCGGCTTCGGCTTGGCGCCGATGACGGTCTTGACGACCTCGCCGCCCTTGAAGACCTTCATCGCCGGGATCGACGTGATCTGGTAGTTCATGGCCGACTGCGGGTTGTCGTCGACGTTGAGCTTGACGATCTCGATCTTGCCGGCGTGCTCTTCGGCGATCTGGTCGAGGATCGGCGAGACGGCGCGACACGGGCCGCACCACTCGGCCCAGAAGTCGACGAGGATCGTCTTGTCGGACTTCAGGACCTCGTCCGAGAAGGTGGCGTCGGTGACTGCCTTGGCGTTGGACATGTGTGCTCCTTCGAGAAGTCGTGCGGTGGATGGAACGGCGCGAGACGCCGGACCATTCCCTAGGCCGAGATGGTGACGGGCTCGACCGGGGCGTCGCCCTCGGCCTGGCTGGTCAGGTGGTCGTCGAGGTCCGCGAGGAACTTCTCGGCGTCGAGCGCTGCCACGGCACCGGAACCCGCGGCCGTGATGGCCTGGCGGTAGGTGTGGTCGAGGACGTCGCCCGCCACGAACACACCGGGGACGCCGACGGCCTTGGAGGTACGGCCTTCGACCGCAATGGTGCCCTCGGGGGCGAGCTGCAGCTGCTGGTGCACGAGGTGCACGCGCGGGTCGTTGCCGATCGCGATGAACAGGCCGTCGAGCGCGAGCTCGGAGGTCTCACCCGTGACGGTGTCCTTGAGCGTGACGCCTTCGACCGCGGACTCGCCGGAGATGCCGACGACTTCCTTGTTCCAGGCGAACTCGATCTTCGGGTCGTTCATCGCCCGGTCCTGCATGATCTTCGACGCACGGAGGGTGTCCTTGCGGTGGATGACCGTGACCTTGTCGGCGAAGCGCGTCAGGAACGTCGCTTCTTCCATCGCGGAGTCGCCACCGCCGACGACGGCGATGTTCTTCTGACGGAAGAAGAACCCGTCGCAGGTCGCGCACCACGAGACACCGTGGCCGGACAGGCGCTCTTCGTCGGGGAGTCCGAGCTGGCGGTAGGCCGAGCCGGTGGCGTAGATGACCGCGAGGGCCTCGTACGTCTCGCCGGAACCGACCGTGACCTTCTTGACGTCGCCGGTCAGCTCGACCGAGACGGCGTCGTCGTACAGGACCTCGGCGCCGAAGCGCTCGGCCTGTTCCTGCATCTTGATCATGAGGTCGGGGCCTTGGATCCCCTCGGGGAACCCGGGGAAGTTCTCGACCTCGGTGGTCTTCGTGAGCTCGCCGCCCGTCTCGACGCTGGACGCGACGATGAGCGGCTTCAGCTGAGCGCGCGCGGCGTAGATGCCGGCGGTGAACCCGGCCGGGCCGGAACCGATGATGATGAGCTGGCGCATGCCTTCAGTGCCCTTCCGTTGCTTCTGACCGGGTCAACGCATCCTACCGGCGGGGCATTCCACGGCGCCCGTGAGCGCGCGACCCACCGAGAACCGGCACCGAACGGCGACGGTCAGCGCCCGAGACGGCTCTTGAGCATGTCGACCGCGCCACGGATCTCGCCGTTCTTCGCGACGACGAGGGCTCCGAAGTAGACGAGCACCATGACGGCGCCGGTCAGGACGAGCGTGATGAGGGCGCTCGTGACGTCGGACATCGCGAACCCGTCCGCCGAGAACGCGCCGAAGAAGTTCGCGACGAGGACGCCGACCACGCCTGCGATCAGCGCGGCGATGACGAACTGCACGTGGGAGCGGGTGACGTTCGGCCCGTCGATGCCCGCGAGGCGCTTGCGGACGACCACCAGGGCCACGATGGTCTGCGCCGTGCCCGCAAGTGTGGTGCAGACCGCGATGCCGACACCGATGTGCTCGGCCGGGAACGCCGCCACCGCCAGGGCGCCGATGACGAACAGACCGGACTGCACGATCTGCATGAGGAACGGGGTCCGGTGGTCGTGCAGCGCCCAGAACACCCGCTGGATGATGAAGAGCATGCTGAACAGCACCAGCCCGGGCATGTAGGCCACGAGCACCCACGCCATCGACTGCGTCAGCCAGAACGTGTTCTCCCAGACCCGGGCGAACGACGTCGACATGACCACCAGGGCGACGGACGCGAAGACCGTGAACAGGCCGACGATCCGGAGTGACAGCGACAGGTTCCGACGGACGGCGGCCAGGTCTCCGCGTTCGGCGTCGTGGCTCATCCGGGTGAAGTACGCGGTCGCGATCGACACGGTGATGATCGAGTGCGGCAGCATGAACAGCAGCCAGCTGGTCGCCAGGGTCGCGTTGCCGGCGCCCTGGGCGAGCGACGCGACACGGGCCTGCACGATGCCCGCCAGCTGCGTCACCAGGATCATGCCGAACAGCCAGCCCGCAGCGGTCCCGGTGGCCTTGAGACCGACGCCCCGCCAGCGGAAGTCCGGGGTGAACGACAGGCCCGCTCGGCGCCAGAACAGTGGCAGGAACGCGGCCTGTGCCAGGACGCCGAACGACGCACTGCCCGCGAGGACAGCGATCTTCAGGGGCGTCCACGCCGCAGTGGCCGCGTTGACGTCACGGCCGCCGAACATCGCGATGAAGACGATCAGTCCAGCGATCGCGATGACGTTGTTGAGGAGCGGGGCCCAGGTGAAGGGCCCGAACACCTGCTTGGCGTTGAGGACCTCGCCGAGCAGCGAGTACATCGCGTAGAAGAGGATCTGCGGCAGGCACCAGAAGGCGAACGCGATGGCCAGGTCGGTCTGGGCGGCGGTGAACCCCTTGCCGCCGTCACCCGCACTCTGGCTGTACAGGCGCACCAGGACGGGCGCGAGCACGGTTGCCACGATCGCGATCAGCACGAAGACCGATCCGGCGAGCGTGACGATCTTGTTGACGTACGCGGTCCCGCCGTCGCTGTTCTGCTTCATCGAGCGGACGATCTGCGGGATGAGCACGGCGGACAGCAGCCCGCCGGCGATCAGTGCGTAGATGTTGTTGGGCAGTTGGTTCGAGATGGCGAACGCGTCGGCGGCGCGTGAGCCCGAGTTGCCGATCGCGTACGCCAGCACGAACGTCTTCGCGAAGCCGAGCACCCGAGAGATCATCGTGCCGGCCGCGAGCATCGCGCTGGCCCGACCCAGGCTGCGCTGCACGGGTTCCACCGGGTCGGCGGAACCGGTCGTGGCGAGCGGCTCGGGCTGCGTGGCGGTGATGGTGGGCTCCTCTGCGGCGGCGAGCGGGGTGCTGGAGCCGACCGTCGCCATGGCGGTGGCCGCCCCGGCGGGGTGATCGGGGCCTTCTTGCAGGTCGTCGTCTGACGGCGCTTCGTACAGGCGGTTCGGGTCGTCGTCGACGTCGTCCGGCTCGCCGTTCCGGCGTCGCCGGATGCGACGGCGGACGTTGCGGTAGATGCCCAGGCCGAAGATCAGGATGACGGCGATCGCGGCCGCCGCGGTGATGACGGTCTCCCACTGCGCCTGCACGTTGATCTCGACCGTGGCCGGATCGGCGATCCGCACCCCCGTCGCGCTGGTCAGGGACATCGTCAGCTCGACCTTGCCGTTCGCCACCGACTGCACCGGGAAGGTGACCCGGCTGGACGAGTCCGGCTGCACCGTCACGCGGACGGCGTTCTTCTCGATGCGCAGGAACGAGTTGGACGGCTGCACCGTCAGGAACACCGTGACGGGGTACTCGGACCGGTTGCGGACCGAGATGGGCAGCGATGACCGGTCGCCGAGCAGCGTGATGCTGCTGCCGTCGAGGATGCCCACGCTCGACACGACCCGCGCGGCCCGGCTGACCCGGGTGTCGACCGCCTGTGCGAAGCCGCTGTCGTCACTGCGCCAGGCGTTCGACGCCGCAGCGAGGTCGGCCACGCGCGCCGGCGCGGTCAGGTCGGCCGGCGTCTCGATCGCCGACGCGAAGTCGGTCAGGTTCTTCGATGCCTGGACCAGCCGTCGGAGCTGGTCGAGCCGGGCGTCGCTGTCGGACGAGCTGGCCAGCGAGACGGACCCGGGGGTGACGGCCGACGCGGTGGAGAGATCGGCGGGTGACACCCACGGGGTGGTCTCGAGTGCGTCGAGTGCCTGCGTGAGGCGCGTGGAGTCGGTCGGCCACGTCCGTCCGAGGGTGAGCAGGACGGGGCCGGTCGTGCCGCCCTGGCGTGAGGCGGTGGCGAGGGTCGCGGTGAGTTCGCTCATCGCACTGGACCACGCACGCTGCGAGGTGGCGGACGCGGCGTCGCGGAGCAGGTCGGACATGCCCTGGTCGGACACCAGGACGTGGTGGTCACCGATCTTCTCGGAGGCGGTGATCGTGGTGTCGGACCCGGCGGAGGTGTTGCCGCTGGAGACGATCGTGCTGGTCGTCCCGGCGTCGGCCAGGGCGGGCAGGTCGTCCGTCGCCACGGTGCCCTCGGCCGGCCAGGCGAGCGACGACGTCGTGTACGGGAAGTCGAGCAGCTGGGCCGTCGTCGGGAGCGTCGTCGGCTGGGCCCCCTGCCCGGGTTCCGCGGTGCCGCCCTGGGACCCCGCGCCGGTCTGCCCGGCGGTGCCGTCCTGCGGGGTGCCCGGGGTCGCCGTGGCGGAGGCGTCGGCGGTGGCGCTCGCACTGCCGGTCGGTGTCGGTGTCGGCGACGCCGTCGTGGCACCCGGGAAGTCGTTCGGGTCGACGAGCTGGTCGAGCGAGATGGGCGACAGGATGCCCGATGCCCCGGCCTGACGCAGTCCGGTGACGTCGGCGTCGGCGTACGACAGCGCGAAGGTCTCGTTGCGCATGCCCTCGAGGCGCTGCAGCCACGTGGTCGCCGTCGAGGGTGCGTTCTCGCCCAGGATGCGGATCGAGGCGATGATCCGGGGGTCGATCCCGAGCGCGACGTTGTGGTCCTGCGCCGCGTCGAGCTGCTGCGTCAGGGTGCCGTCGACCGAGGTCGCCGCCGCCAGGTCCTTCGCGCTGATCAGGCTGCCGGAGCCGGCCGGCATGGTGATCGGCATCGCGACGGACACCCCGACCGGTGTCTGCTCGTAGTTCGGGTACCAGGTGATCGCTGACCGCGCCACGGCCGACGTCGACCCGGCGCGGTAGTCGGCAGCGATGCGCCTCGCGCCGAACGACGAGTACCCGGACAGGCCGAGGTTGCCCGGCACGACACGGACGTCGTCGATGGTGACCGATCGGTGCGCTGGAACGGCCGGGACGTCGACCGAGCCCATCGATGCGCCGAAGTAACCCGTCGTGCTGGTGTCGGCGAGCCAGTCGCTGATGACGTCGCGCGTGCCCGCGTACTGCCGGAAGATGTCGAGTTCGGCGGACCCGGCCGGCAGGTCGCTGTCGGTGTCGTTCGTGACCGTCACCGTGAGCGAGAGGTCCTGGTCCGGCTGCACCACCCCGCGGTCCGCCGGCACGATCTCGACCGACGTCGTGCCGGCCTTGGCTGCTGCCGGGTGTGCGACGTGGGTGGAGACCGAGGCGGTCGTCGCCGCCCGGGCCGGGGTGACGGCGGCAGGCGTGACGACGAGGCCGAGCGCGACCAGAGCGGACGCGGCGGCAGCGAGCGTGGAGCGGAGGATGTGCATGCGTGTGGAGGGCCGGGATCGGTTCGGACCTCGCACGAGTGTATGAGGCCGGACCATGAGAGCAGGGCGTGCACGCGGAGGTCGTGGACAACCGGTCGCGTCGATCTGGGATGATCGACGACGTCATGCAGTCCGTTGCCCAGGCCGTCGAACGACTCGACGCACTCGCCGCCACCGCCCCCGTCGCGGTCCTCGCCCGCGCGTTCGCCGAGGCCGGTCACGAGCTCGCGCTCGTCGGGGGCCCCGTGCGCGACGCCTTCCTGGGTCGCCCGGTGACCGACCTCGACTTCACCACCGACGCCCGCCCGGACGACGTCCTGGCGATCGTCGAGCCGATCGCCAGCGCCACGTGGGACGTCGGCCGTCAGTTCGGCACCATCGCCGCCCGGGTGCAGGGCGAACAGGTCGAGATCACCACCTACCGCAGCGACGTGTACGACGGCGAGACCCGCAAGCCCGAGGTCGCGTTCGGCGACACCATCGAGGACGACCTGCTGCGCCGCGACTTCACCGTGAACGCGATGGCACTGCGGCTGCCCGCCCGTGAGCTCGTCGACGTGCACGGCGGCGTCGAGGACCTGCTGGCCGGACGGCTCCGCACGCCCCAGACGGCGACCGTGTCGTTCCGCGACGACCCGCTGCGGATGATGCGGGCCGCACGGTTCACCTCGCAGCTCGGCTTCACGGTGTCCGACGACGTGCGCCTGGCGATGCAGGACCTGGTCGACTCGATCGACATCGTCTCGGCCGAGCGGGTGCGCGACGAGCTCGTCAAGCTGCTGAACACCGACGACCCCGTGCCCGGGCTGCGCCTGCTGGTCGACACGGGCCTGGCGGAGCGGTTCCTGCCGGAGCTGCCGGCGATGTGCCTGGAGATCGACGAGCACCACCACCACAAGGACGTGTACGAGCACTCGCTCACGGTGCTGACCCAGGCGATCGGGTACGAGCACGAGCGGCACGCCGGCGACTCCCCCGACACCGTCCTGCGGCTGGCTGCCCTGCTGCACGACATCGGCAAGCCGGCGACCCGCAAGCTCGAGCCCGGCGGCGCCGTGAGCTTCCACCACCACGACCTGGTCGGCTCGAAGCTCGCGAAGAAGCGGCTGCGGGCCCTGCGCTTCGACAACGACACCATCGCGGCGGTCGCTCGCCTGATCGAGCTGCACCTGCGCTTCTTCGGCTACACCGACGGTGCGTGGACCGACTCCGCCGTGCGTCGGTACGTGCGCGACGCCGGCCCGCAGCTCGAGCGCCTGCACGAACTGACCCGCTCGGACGTCACCACCCGCAACCGCCGCAAGGCCGACCGCCTGGCGTTCGCGTACGACGACCTGGAAGACCGGATCCGCGACCTGGCCGAACGCGAGGAGCTCGACTCGCTGCGGCCCGACCTGACCGGGGACGACATCATGCGGATCCTCGACATCCCGCCGGGGCGCGCCGTGGGCGAGGCCTACCGGTTCCTGCTCGAGGCGCGGATGGACGAGGGGCCCCTCGGGCCCGACGTGGCCGAGGAGCGGCTGCGCGCCTGGTGGGCCGAGCGGGACGCACCGGCCTGACCGCCTGAGCAACTGGCACCGATCTGACGGACCGGTAGCGGGCCTCCAGGCTGTCCGCTAAGCTTGCGGGGTTGTGCCGACCGCACCTGCGGTCTGGCGCACATGCATCAACCCTCCTGTTCCGGGAACCGCCCGGAGCCGCCAAGACCAAAGGAGGTGGGTTCCGCATGCACCAGTACGAACTGATGGCGATCCTCGACCCCGAGCTCGACGAGCGCACCGTCGCTCCCAGCCTGGACAAGTTCCTCGCTGTCATCCGCAACGACGGTGGGACCGTCGACAACGTGGATGTCTGGGGCCGTCGTCGTCTCGCCTACGAGATCGCCAAGAAGAACGAAGGCCTGTACGCCGTCGTGAACTTCACGTCGTCTGCCGACGCCGCCAAGGAGCTCGACCGTCAGCTCGGTCTCTCCGAGGCCGTGCTCCGCACGAAGGTCCTGCGCGCTGAAGAGGGCATGGCGCAGGTCGCCGCCCAGAAGCAGCGCGACGAGGCCCGTGCCGCGCGCAAGGCAGCCAACGCTGCTGCTGCCCCGGCCGCCGCGACCGCGAGCGCCGAGTAACCGATGGCCGGCGAAACCGTCATCACGGTGGTGGGCAACCTCACTGCTGACCCCGAGCTGCGCTACACGCAGAACGGGCTCGCTGTGGCGAACTTCACCATCGCGTCCACTCCTCGCACGTTCGACCGTCAGGCGAACGAGTGGAAGGACGGCGACGCGCTGTTCCTCCGTGCGAGCGTGTGGCGCGAGTTCGCCGAGCACGTCGCGGGGTCGCTGACCAAGGGCTCGCGCGTCATCGCGCAGGGTCGTCTGCGTCAGCGCTCGTACCAGGACCGTGAGGGCCAGCAGCGTACGAGCATCGAACTCGAGGTCGACGAGATCGGCCCGTCGCTCCGGTACGCCACCGCACAGATCACCCGCGCAGCGGGTGGCAGTGGCGGCGGTCGTGGCCAGGTCGGCGGCGGTTCGGGCGGCGGCAACTTCGGTGGCAACGGCGGGGGCGGCAACGCTTCCGGCGGCGGCCGCTCGGACGAGCCGTGGTCCCCGCAGGGTGGCCAGCAGCAGGGTGGTGGAGCGCAGTCGAACGACGTGTGGTCGACCCCCGGTGGCACCTACGACGACGAGACCCCGTTCTGATCCGTCCGCGGACACAACACTTCTTCTTCTCCTAAGGAAAAATCATGGCTGGAAAGAGCACCGGCGACCGCCGGAAGCCTCGCGGCAAGGGCGGCAAGAACGCCGCTCCCGCGAAGGCGATCAAGGTCGGCGTCATCGACTACAAGGACGTCGCGACGCTGCGCAAGTTCATCTCGGAGCGTGGAAAGATCCGCGCCCGTCGCATCACCGGCGTCTCCGTCCAGGAGCAGCGCCTCATTGCCCGTGCCGTGAAGAACGCCCGTGAGATGGCGCTCCTCCCCTACGCCGGCTCCGGCCGCTGATCAGGAGGATCACCATGTCCAAGCTCATCCTCACGCACGAGGTCTCCGGCCTCGGCTCCGCCGGTGACGTCGTCGACGTCAAGAACGGCTACGCCCGCAACTACCTCGTCCCCCAGGGCTTCGCTGTCGCGTGGTCCAAGGGCGGCGAGAAGCAGGTCGAGGCGATCCGCGCCGGCCGTGCCGCGCGCGAGCTCGCGACCATCGAAGAGGCACAGGACCTCAAGATGAAGCTCGAGAACGCCACCATCCAGCTGACCGTCAAGGCCGGCAAGGACGGTCGCCTGTTCGGCTCCGTCCGTCCCGCCGACGTCGCAGACGCCGTGCAGGCACAGGGTGTCGGCTCGCTCGACAAGCGCAAGGTCGAGGTCCCCGCGACCATCAAGACCGTCGGTGACCACGAGGCCACCGTTCGTCTGCGCGAAGACATCACCGCCGTGATCTCGCTGAAGGTCGTCGCCGCCAAGTAAGGCTGCTGCGGTCCGACAGTGTCGGTTCCGGTTGTTCCGTCGGAAGGCGGGTCTCCCCATCTCGGGGAGGCCCGCCTTCCGTCGTTCCTGCGGGGTCGGCGGGTGCTGCGCTGATTGTCGGGAGGCCCGCCTTCCGTCGTTCCCGCCGGTTGCCGTCGGTCTGGCTGGGCACCCGTCCGCCCTTGCGGGTTACCGCACGGACAGGGCTGCGGGTGGCTGAGAGCCAGCCGGGAGACTCCGAACGCACGGCCCGTTTGTCAAGCCGTTTCACACAGGAGAAACGTCAAATCGGAAACCTTCAAGCCCACGTTGAAGCCCTGTTGTCCACACACAGGGTGGAAACAGAAACCCCAGGTCAAGTAGTCGAAAGTGTGTTCTCTGGGGAGAGTTTCCACAGCCCTGTCCACAGTTCTCCACACACCGTTCCGGCGTGTTCCGCAGTCTCTCCACAGAGTTATCCACAAGGGCGTTTGCTGGGGATAACTTCGTACCCGTAGCTTGGCCCAGCGACTCGGGGATGTCGGTCGCTCGGGGTAGAACGATCAGGTCCGGAGTCGTCCGGGCTGGTCGCAGAACTGAAGGAGCTCGCGTGTCGATCGCACACCTGGACCCGGCGCCACAGGACTACGCGGAGCGCGGCGGGAACTACGGTGATCGCGGCGGCATGGAGCGCACCCCGCCTCACGACCTGCTCGCCGAGCAGTCCACGATCGGTGGCATGCTGCTGTCCAAGGACGCCGTCGCCGACGTCATCGAGACCGCCCGTGGCGTGGACTTCTACATCCCCAAGCACGAGGTCATCTTCGACGCGATCCTGTCGCTGTACTCGCACGGCGAGCCGACCGACGTCATCGCCGTCACCGACGAGCTGACCAAGACCGGTCTGCTGTCCCGCGCCGGCGGTGCGGAGTACCTGCACAGCGTCACGAGCATGGTGCCCACGGCAGCGAACGCCGGGTACTACGCCGCGATCGTCGCCGAGAAGGCCGTGCTGCGGCGACTGGTCGACGCCGGCACCCGCATCGTGCAGATGGGGTACGCGTCCGAGGGCGAGGTCACCGACCTGGTGAACAGCGCCCAGGCCGAGGTCTACAACGTCGCCGGCGGGGTGCAGACCGAGGACTACGTCCCCCTGACCGAGGCCATCTCCGCCGCCATCGACGAGATCGAGGCCGCCAAGGGCCGCGACGGCCAGATGACCGGTGTGCCGACCGGGTTCGCTCAGCTCGACGGTCTGACCAACGGCTTCCACCCCGGGCAGCTGATCATCATCGCCGCCCGACCCGCACTCGGAAAGTCGACCCTGGCGCTCGACCTGTGCCGCGCCGCCGCCGTCAAGCACGACCAGACCGCCGCGTTCTTCTCACTCGAGATGGGTCGCGCCGAGATCGCGATGCGTCTGCTGTCCGCCGAGACCAGCGTGCCCCTGCAGAACATGCGCAAGGGCACCGTCGACTCGCGCGACTGGACCACCATCGCGCAGACCCGCGGGCGGATCAACGACGCCCCGTTCTTCATCGACGACTCCCCCAACATGACGCTGGTCGAGATCCGTGCCAAGTGCCGTCGTCTCAAGCAGCAGCACAACCTGAAGCTCGTGGTCATCGACTACCTGCAACTGATGACCTCGGGCAAGAAGGTCGAGAGCCGCCAGCAAGAGGTCTCCGAGTTCTCCCGCGCACTGAAGCTCATGGCGAAGGAGCTGCAGGTGCCCGTGATCGCGCTGTCCCAGCTGAACCGTGGCCCCGAGCAGCGTGCCGACAAGAAGCCGATGATCTCCGACCTGCGTGAGTCGGGGTCCATCGAGCAGGACGCCGACATGGTGATCCTGTTGCACCGTGAGTCCGCGTACGAGAAGGACAACCCGCGCCAGGGTGAGGCGGACCTGATCGTGGCGAAGCACCGCAACGGGCCGACCGACACGATCACGGTGGCGTTCCACGGGATGTTCTCCCGGTTCGTGGACATGCCGCAGTAGTCCGCCGACTTGTCGGCCACCACGATCCCGGTCGCCGCGGCACTTGCTGTTCCCCGCATCAAACGTCCACCGAGGTCGCACTGAGAAATCGGCTATTGAGACTGCCGCCTTGTGCTCGCCGCGACCAAAAGTGAGTCTCGTCCGGCATGCTCGACCTGTGCAGTTCTCGTGGTGGACGTGGTGCGGGGTCCTGATCATCATGCTGGCGGGGCTCGGACTGATTGGGCGAGCTGCTCTCATGGCCGTGCGCAGGGATGGGGTGGGCCGAGCGAGAGCGGAGCGCGGGGCTAGCGCTCCGTGGTTCTGGTCGGGAATCGGAGTTCTCGTCGTCGCGGGACTCCTGTTGCTGCTCTGGGTCATTGCACTCGACAGCTGACAGCTGGTCGTGCGAACGCGGCTCGGTGAGGAATCGGCAATCGGACACGTCCTCGGGGGTCTGGCGTGCGTATCCACTTCGCTGGTGCTGCGCGTCCATGACCGATAGACAAGGGGCTACGGCCAACGAAGGAGTTGTCGATGCTGGTTCAGGTTTGTGGTCTTCCCGGTGCAGGGAAGTCGACGCTGTCGGCTGCGATCGCGGAGCTGATGCCCTCACTGACGCTCCGCGTCGACGCGATCGAGGGTGCGATGTGGAAGTACCAAATCCCGCGCGAGCAGTCCGGGATCGCCGCGTACTCGATTATGCATACCATCGCGGTACCGAATCTGCGGCGAGGGCAGATGGTCATCGCGGACGCGGTGAGCGGCGTTGAACCCGCTCGGGCTGGATGGGTGTCGACAGCGGATGCCGCCGGGGTACCGCTGCGCGTGATCGAGGTCGTGTGTGCGGACGTCGACGAACACCGTCGCCGCGTGGAAAAGCGTGCGAACGACCTGCCCGGGTTCACTTTGCCGACGTGGGACGAGGTACAGCGCACCGCCGACGAGTACGAGCCTCGCACGGACGATCGGCTCGTCATCGACAGCACCCGCGCCCTCGAAGAAACGGTCCGTCAGGCCCTCGACTACCTCGAACTCCACGCCCGGTAGGCGACCGAATACCGGACGGCGGCGGCGTCAGACGCGCACTGTTTCAGTTCACGGGGAACGGACGCCGTGAGATCCACACGGTGAAACCAACGATGAGGAGCGCGTCGAGAGCGAGGGGGAATTAGCCCCATCCGTAGGCGAAGCGGGATTCGAGTGATCCGACTCCGAGGATGACGGTCACTGCTGCGAACAACACCAGAAAGACGGGCAGGATCAGGCTCAGACGAGGTTGAGCGTTGAGTGCGAGTTGCGCGTCCCGAACCCATCGCTTGTTCCGAGCTCGCCACACAATTCCTGCGGCGGTGAGCACGAGGACGGCGACACTCAACACCGGGAACAGGGCGTCTCGCACGTCCCAAGGCTACAAGCGCGTTGGTCAACATCCATCTCGTTTGCCGATCGGCCAGCGAGACGGTCAGCGAGTCGCCGGCGGTCGTCGCCGCCGGCCCCTTTGGCGTCCGAGGGGCGACCGGCTTGTCGGAATGCTGGCCCGAGCACAATTATCTGGTTCCTCTGACCACTCCGCCGGCCTGACCTGCCGTCCGGAGGCGTCCTGATGTGCCGTCGTTGAGTCGGGCGGGGCGGTGCACCTTCAACTCGTTGAGGGCTTCGTTGGAAGGTCCTCGAGCACCTTGATGAGATCCGCGACCCGGCGGGGAAGGGCTGTCCCCAACCATTCGTCGATGTGTCGAAGCCGGAGGGCGTTGCGCGCAGCTGCATCCGTGAAGACCACATCGCAGAAGGGGACGGCGATCAACGATCGGCTATGGAGACGTGTGCATTCGTGACTCGTCGGCAGCGAGGATCGATGCCATCGCTGCTGGCCACAGCGCGTCCAGCCGCGGCCCCCATGGGTCCGCCATCACCCCATTTTGGCGACGCGCGTTGACCTCCGACAGAGAGACCCAGCTCCAATCAATTACCTCGGCAGGATCCGCACGCACCGCTGACCCCGTCGGCTCCTGCACGACGAAGAGGTCTACCAGCGCCGTCTCCTCAGTGAAGCGACCGATGCGGCGCAGCGCCTCCGGCTCGACTGGGACATTGGTCTCCTCGCGCAACTCTCGGCACGCTGCTACAGGACCTGCCTCGCCTGCCAGAGCGCTCCCACCGGGGAACTCCCACCCGAAGCCGAACTCCTTCGTCGGAGCCCTCTGCGTGAGAAGGATTGTTCGGTCGGCTCGGTAGACGCATACCGTGACCACAAGATGAAACTCCTCACTCGGCCAATTGCCGTCACCGCGCCGGAACGTCTCACCCGTAGGCGCTCCGGACGCGTCGATCAGATCCCACCACTCGTCCACACCAGAAGCGTAGAACGAACCGGCCCGCAAGATTGGACACGAGTTGTCCTGCAGCAGATCGGGTAACGAGACGGGTCCGTACGCCCCGGCCCGCTGCCTGATCCTCTAATGGCCGTGGAGGATTCGTCGGGTGACTGCGACTACCTCTTCGCTCGCGAGGATCGGCCGCTCCGTCACGAACGGGAGCGGGTCCCATCCGCGGTACCAGGCGTGCATCTGTTCCGGGCTGACCTCGGACGCCAGCGAACGTCCCGTATGCCGCCGCAGGGTCTCCTCGAACGAGAGGTCGAAGGCGTAGAAACGAGCCCCGGGCGACGTGCTCGCAACGCGTTCCAGCATCGCTGCGTAGCGGTCGGACTGGAAGATCCCTTCCAGCACGACGTCATGGCCAGCCGAGAGGCAGTATTTGGCTGCGACTTCGAGGAGCCCCGCGTGCTCCATCCCGTCAGCGTGACCGGCGTCCTGGCGCTCCTTGTAGATGGTCCGTCGGAAGTGGTCTTGGCCAAGTACGGCGGTGGGCCAGCCCAACTCCTGTTGCAGCTGCGCCGCGACGGTCGACTTGCCGGAGCCAGAGGCGCCGCGGATCACGATGAGCACGACAGGCAGGTTAGGACGTCGCCGGCTGTCCGCGCTGTCTCGGCTGCCGATCCCTCATCGGTCCGTCAGAGCCCACCGGGCGCCCTGAGAGAATGGCGTTGTGACCGCGGACGCCGACTTGAAACGACGGCTACAGACCTCGTTCCGCTGGCTCGGTGACCGGACGGACGACAACTCGTACGCCGACCTCACGGGCTGGTGGCGTGATCCGCACGTCCTGAGGTCCCTCGGTCCCGCCCTTGCTTCCCTGTTCGATGACACCCAGCCGTCGGTGGTCATGGGGATCCAGTCGCGCGGGACCATCCTCGGAGCGCTCGTCGCAGTGCACCTCGGCGTCGGCCTCGCCGAGGTGCGGAAGGACCCGAGCCGCGCCACGGACAGTGATCCCTGGTGGGAGGTCTCGACCGGGCCGGACTACCGAGACCGCTCCCTGCGCCTCGGAGTTCGACGCTCGCTGTTGCAGTCCGGGGACCGCGTGCTCTTCGTGGACGATTGGATAGCGACGGGGGCCCAGGCGGAAGCCGCTCATGCTCTCGTGAACATGGCGGGAGCGACCTGGATCGGCGCCGCCGTCGTGGTCGATGGACTTGAGCGGACCCCGCTTCGTCGAGCTCTGCGACTGCGCTCGCTCGTATCGCTGCGAGAGCTGTAGGGACGTAGTACCAACTCGGCGCGCCCGCTGGCGACATAGGCGACGAAAGAACACGAGGGGATGATCGCGCCTCGTGCTCGAGGAGGACGCGCTGAAGGGCCGGGGCTCCCTACCGTTGACTCGTCGGGATCGCCCGACATGGGTGGAGGGGACTGACGATGACCATGACGGACGGGGTTCTGCAGCCGGAGCGACGTGGGGCGGTGTGGTTGGCCGGCGCAGGCGTGCTGGTGATGGCGCTCGTGTTCCTGCCGTCTGCGATCGCAGCGTGGTCGACCGGTGCACAGGTTTCGGTCGCGACCCTGCCGGATGTGGTTGCAGCCGGCTTCTCGCAGTGGGTGCGGTCCGGCAGCTCCTCGGATTCGGGCTTGGCCGATGCGGTGTCGTTCTGGGCGGTCTTCCACGTCGTCAAGGCGATCGTCGCGGCAGCGCTCCTGGTCGCGGTCCTGCCGGTCGGCAAGCGGATCTGGGCTGCGTACGTCCACGCCCCGACGCGGAGCCGGCGTGTCCTGCTGCTGACAGCCGGTCTGCTCGGCGCCCCCTCGCCTCCAGTCCTGCTCCTGATGGTGATGGCGAACGTGCAGGGCGCGGCGGCGCCGCTGTCGTCCGTGTTGACCTTCCTGCCGATGACCGGTGCGTCTGTCGCGCAGGTGCGGGGCGAGCTGGCTGCCGGGACGATGACGCCGATGCTGACGGCACTCGTCGAAGACTTCCGTCTGTACCACGCGGTGCTCGTCGGGACCGCAGCGGGGGCGATCGTCGCCGTGGTCGTGGCGACCGTGATGGTGTGGATCCGACGAGCCCGCACGAGTCCGACCGATCGGCGACTCCGTCGGGTCCTGGCGGCTGCGGGGACGGCGCTGCCGGTGCTGGTCCTGTTCCTGGGGGTGGTCCTGCTGGCGAACGTGTCGACGGTGGCAGACACGGCGCCCGCGCTGGCGTCGTTCTTCGACGGCAGCGGGATGTGACGTCCGGAGAGCTGACCGTGTCTAGTCCCTCGCCGGACACGGCCAGTCAGGTCCGAACGCCTGTCGCACTCTCCGGACCCCCTCGATGCTTCCCCACACGTGGTGTCGCGCGCAGCTCGTGGTGGCCTGTCCGGCGACGACTCCGAAGTTGCCGACGTCGATCCACGAGTACCGGACCGGATCACTCGTCGACTGCAAGCCGCCCGACCCGGCCTGGTCGTCGATGGTGACCCTCGTGCCGTTGGGGAAGAGCAGGTCGGATCCTGCTGGCACGCACGTCGGCGCGGCGGAGGTGCGGAGTTGTTCGACCGGGATGGTCGTCGGGCTGGGGCAGGGTGAGCGTGTCGCCTCGTCGGCGCCGAGCGTCAGGACGCCGTCGGACCCACAGCCGGTCAGCGCCACCAGGGCGGTCAACGCGATGGCAGCAGCCATCGACCGAGAGGACCACCCCGAGCTGCGTCGCACGACTGCATTCTGGCCCACTGCCTCGACTTCCGTCGCGGCCGCCGCCCGTGTATGGTCTCGATCACTGAGGTAAAAGGCGCCGCGCTCTGCGACGCATCCACACGCGGCATCGAACGAGTCGCCACTTCTTCCCTCGAAGGAGTGCGTCCCCGTGTCCCCCAGTTCCTCTCTCCTCCACCGCCCTCGGGCCGGTGACCACCCTCCGCGTCTCTCCGAAGCATGGATGGCGCTCGCCGGGCTGTCGGCGGTGTTCCTGTTCGAGATGCTCGACAACTCCGTCCTCAACGTCGCGCTGCCGACGATCGGCCGCGAGCTCGGGTCCTCGACCACGGGCCTACAGTGGGTCGCGGGCGCCTACTCCGTCGCGTTCGGCGGGCTCATGCTGCTGTTCGGTGCCGTCGCTGATCGCTTCGGCCGTCGCCGGGTGATGCTGGTCGGGCTCGTCCTGCTGGCCCTGGCGAGCCTCGCCACGGCGGCGGTCACGACGACCGAGCAGCTGATCGCCGTGCGGGTCGTCATGGGCGTCGCCGCCGCGATGACCACCCCGGGGTCGATGTCGCTGGCGTTCCGGTTGTTCGACGACGAGGGGCTGCGGGTCCGCGCGCTGACGGTGATCTCGACCGCGGGACTGGTCGGGTTGGCGATCGGTCCGACGATCGGCGGGTTCGTGTTGGCAGTCGCTCCGTGGCAGGTGCTGCTGCTGGCCGACGTGCCGATCGCGGTGCTCGCGTGGATCGGCATCCGGCTCGGCATCGACCGTGATGACGCGGCCGGACTCCGGCCCGACCCGGTCGACGTCGCGGGCGCCCTGCTCGGCACGGCGACCGTCGTGGGGGCGCTCGTGACGCCGACCGTCCTGGTCGGCTCCGGCACCACCGCCGAATGGGGATGGCTCGCCATCGTCCTGACGGTCGCGTGTGCGATCGGGTTCGTCGCACGGGAGCGGACGGCGCAGCACCCGTTGGTGGACCTGCACCTGCTCGCCCGACCGCTGGTGTCGAGCGGCCTGGCGTTCAAGGCCGCGTCTGGATTGGCCGTCGCCGGGATGTCCTACCTGGTCACGCTGCAGCTGCAGTTCGCCTGGGGCTGGTCGCCGGTCCTGGCTGCGCTGGGGACGCTGCCGCAGGTCGTCGTGCTGCTCGCCGGAGGCCGGTTCGTCGGACCGTTCGTCCAGCGCGTCGGCCTGGGCCGCGCAGCCTGGATCAGCGCCGCTGCGGTGGTCTCCGGCCTGGTGGTCTTCGGCGGGCTGAGCCGGTACGGGTACGGCTGGGTAGTCGTGGCGCTCGTGCTCGTCGCCGCCGGGATGCGCGTGGTCGGTGTCGTCGCCGGGGCGTCGGTCCTGACGGGCTTGCCCGCCGACCGCACCTCGGTCGGTGCCGCACTCGTCGACACCTCGAGCGAACTCGCGGCCGGTGCTGCCGTCGCCACGGCGGGCACGATCGTCGCGGCCTTCGTCAGCGGCAGCATCGCCACCACCAGCTGGACGACCGCTCGGCTGGCGGACTTCCAGGACGCCCTGACCGTGGCCGGCCTGGGGCTCGCGGCCGTCGCCGCCCTGCTCGTCGCGGTGGGGATGATCCGATCCCGCACCACCAACGACCCGGCCACCACCAACGACCCGACACCCCTCACCCTGGAGACCACCCGTGCCTGACATCCAGACCCTGCCCCGCCCGCCGTTCGACCCCGAGTTCGAGCCCTTCCTGTCCGCGATGGACGAGCGCGGCCGCTTCCACCTGACGGCCGAGATGCTGCCGAGGATGCGACAGCTCGGCATGACCGACGAGCAGCTCGACGACGGCCTGCTCGCCCGTGGCCTGGAGCGCCGCAGCATCACCGTCCCCGGACACCACGGCGACCCGATCGCGCTCGCCGTGATCCAGCGCATCGGACGGACGGGCACCGCAGCCTGTGCCTACGCCATCCACGGCGGCGGCATGGTGTTCGGGCACCACCTGGGCAACCTCGACTCGTACGACGACTGGCTGCTGGTGCACGACGTCGTGCTCGTCAGCCCCGACTACCGCCTGGCGCCCGAGCACCCGGACCCCTACCCGGTCGAGGACTGCTACGCCGGCCTGGTGTGGACGGCCGAGCACGCCGACGAGCTCGGGATCGACCCCGACCGGATCGTCCTGGTCGGACAGAGCGCCGGAGCAGGCCTCGCCGCGGGCACGGCCTTGCTCGCCCGTGACCGCAGCGGCCCCGCCGTGATCGGGCAGGTCCTGGTCAGCCCCATGCTCGACGACCGCGACGCGACCCTGTCAACTCGGCAGTTCGACGGCGTCGGCGTGGCCGACCGCGAGATGACCGGATTCGGCTGGGACGCGTACCTGGGCGACCGTCGCGGTGGCGACGCCGTGTCCGTCTACGCCGCACCTGCACGCGCCGACGACCTGACCGGGCTGCCGCCCGCGTACGTCGACTGCGGCAGCGCCGAGGTGTTCCGCGACGAGACCGTCGCCTACGCCGGCGCCCTCTGGGCCGCCGGCGTGCAGGCGGAGCTGCACGTCTGGCCGGGTGCGTTCCACGGGTCGATGAGCATGATGCCCGAGGCGACCCTGTCCCAGCGGGCCGTCCGGGCGCTCCGGGAGTTCACCGGACGCTTGCTCGACGTGCCGGCGTGACCACGGGGGCCGGCGTGGCCACGGGGGTGGTGCCGGCTCACTCGTCCGGGTGCAGGCTCGTGTCGGCTGCACCGAGCCTCCAGGCCGTGAAGTGCACGGTGAGGTCGCCCCGGGACGGGGCGCAGCAGAACGGACCCGCGGTCACCGCGGCGTCCGGGTCGAGCGGCGCCACCCGCACCAGCCGCCACGGCTCGTCGTCCACCCGCGCGCGGACGGTCAGTGCGTCGCCCGAGCGGCTCGCCCGGATCGTGACCAGGCGGCCGTGCCAGCCGGGGACGGGTGACAGCGACCAGTCGGACACGCCGCGGGTGACCACGGCGCCCAGGCTGTCCTGGCCGTCGCTGCGTTCGACGCCGGCCTTGGTCCAGGTGGTGTCGTCGACCTTGACGAAGACGCCGGCCTGGTCGAACTGGGCGCTGAAGTCGAGTGGGAACGAGACCTCCATCGCGGTGTCCGGCTCGAGCGGTGCGAGCAGGGCGTGCTCGGTGTCGTGCACGAAGCCGTACGAGGTGGTGCGCCAGGCGTCGCTCCCCTCCACGGCGGTGACGCGCATGCCGTCGGCAGCGGTCTCCACGTGGGCGGGTGCGGTCGTCCAGGTGCCGGAGTTCCAGTCGATGTCGGTCATGCACCGAACCTACGGGTGCGTGAGGTTCGGCGCGTGCTGACGACCGGTGCGTCGGTCGCGGGAAGGCTCCGAGCGCGGAACGGGCTCGGCACCGGAGCCTGAGAGCACCCGCGTCCGGTCCTCCGGGATCTCGTGGTCTGTCGGCGTACGACGGAGCGGTCCGCTGATCCTGCGGACCTCGACGACGAAGGACCCAGCCATGTTCGACGGCTTCACCCCCATCAGCCTCATCATGTTCGTCGCGGCCATCGCGCTCGTCGCGGGTGGCCTGATCTCCAGCCGACGCGGCTGACACCGGACAGGAGGCCCGGTGCCAGCCCGCACCGCGCCTCCTGTCCGACGGTCACCGCGACCAGAGCATCACGGCCACCGGCGCGTCACGCCGACCGGCGTCGTCACACTGACGCGCGCGCGGCTCCCGCGGTCGCCGAGCTCACCAGGTCGTCCGGCTGCAGCGTCGCGCCGCCGCCCACGGCGGCAACCCACGTGTCAGTTGACGCGACGGCAGCGAAGTTCGAGTGCAGCAACGCCATCAGTGTCGTGTGCACCGTCTCGGCGTCCACGGAACCCGCGGCGTTGCTGATGTGGATCGCGCCGGTCGCGTCGGAGAGCACCTCGACGGCGACGCCCAGCCCCTCGGCCTCGACCGCCGATGCAAGGATGCAGTTGTTCGTCATGTAGCCGACGAGCGTGACCGTGTCGATGCCGTGCTCGCGCAGCCAGTCGTGCAGGTCGGTGCCGGCGAAGACCGAGCCGTACTGCTTGGTGAGCGCCTTCCAGGCCGACGTGCGACGTCGCTCGATGTCCGGGTGCAGGGCGTAGCGCTGGCTCGTCGGATCGAAGACGGGGGCACCGGCACCGCCGTCGTGCTGCACGACGACCACGGGGACCTCGTTCGCTGCGGCTGCGTCGATCGCGGCGACGATGCGCGTCAGCGAGTCGGCCGGGTCCGGGAACCGGATCGTGAGCGGACCGTCGAAGTACTCCTGCTGGACGTCGACCAGGACGAGGGCGCGGTTCGGGTGCGGCATGGTGCTCCTGACGCGGATGATGATGGCGGGACCACCCCACTCTGCTCCTGCCGGCTTCGTGGGACGATGCGATGTGCTCGTTCCCGTCCCGCCCTGTCCCCCGGTCGAAGCGGACCGTCGTGTTCGGTGAGGTGCCCGCGCTGCCGGTCGTCATCCCGGTCGGAGTCGTCGTCTTCGCGCTGCTGACGGTGCGGCTGGTCGTCCGGCGACGGTGCACGCTCCCGCGCGTGGCAGTGGCTGCAGCGCTCGCCGTGTACGCGGCGGGGATCCTGGCGAACACGGTGTTCCCGGTCTTCCTGCACCCGGTGGCGAGCTCGGACCCGAAACCCCTGCCGCTGGTCGTCGTGCCCTTCGTGGACTACGAGGTCGGGGACGCGGTGATGAACATGCTCGTGTTCGTGCCGCTCGGTGTCCTGGTCTCCCTGGTGCTGGCCCGGCCGACGTGGTGGCGGGTGGTGGTGACGGCTGCGGCGATCAGTGCCGGCATCGAGATCACGCAGTTCGCCACGGCGCAGGTGGCGGCAGGCGGGCACATCGCCGACGTCAACGACTTCCTCTGGAACACCGTGGGCGGTGGGCTCGGCTTCTGCGTCGTCGCGCTGCTGATGCAGTTCCGACGGTCCGCGCGGGTGCTGGCGCCGTTCCGCGGGCCCGAGCCGGGGGCGTGACGGGTCAGCCGTGGTGCCCGGCGCCGGGGTCACTCGGCGGGGGTGTCCAGGTGCTGCCCTGCATGGTGGCGGAGGGGTCCGGCACGTCACCTCGTCGGGTGCCGCCGATCCAGCCCATGAAGTGCGCCACCCAGCTGAGCACGGCGACGACGATGCAGGCGATGGTCAACCACGTGATGCTGTCCATGAGCGGACGCTACCGCACCGTCACACCGGCTGCAGCGGCTGCGGGTCACCGGCGGGCAACTCGATGCGGATCTCGTCGCCCGGTCGCACGGCCCCGCCGGCCAGGACGACGCTCATCACGCCGCCCTTGCGCTCGACCGTGCCGTCCTCGGCCCGCCCGAGCACAGCGCGCAGCAGTCCGGGCTCGAAGTCGTTGATCTGCTGGCACGGGTTCCGCAGCCCCGTGACCCGGACCCGGGCGGCGTCGCCGAGATGCAGCACCGTCCCCTCGGGCAGGCCGAGCAGGTCGATCCCGCGGGTCGTGATGTTCTCGCCCATCTGGCCGGGCTCGACGTGGAACCCGTCCGCGGCGACCTCGTCGAAGACCTCGGCGTGGATCAGGTGCACCTGGCGCAGGTTCGGCTGCGACGGGTCGCGCGCGACCCGGGAGCGGTGTTGCACGGTGGTGCCGGCATGGGCGTCCCCCTCGATGCCCCAGCCCTCGACGAGCACGACCTCGTCGACCACCGGCTTGCTGAAGTGGTGGTCACCGTCCCGGCTCACCGCGATCACGCGCGGCCCCGCTGCCTGCTCTCCGCTCATGGTCCGATCCTGGCGCAGGACCGGTGGACACTCAATGCCCTGACTAGGGTTCGGAGCATGCCTGCCGTCGTCCTGCTCGTGGTGAGCATCGTGATGCTGCTCGGCATGACCGTCGGACTGCTCTGGCGGGCCCGCGATGCGGGCTGGATGCGCGACGAGGGTCTCGTGGCGAACGTCCATCCACGCGCTGCGGTGGTCGGGTTCGTGGTCACCGGGCTGTTCGTGGCCGCGCTGGCCTTCGTCGGGGTGGTCATGATCGGCGGCGGGCACCCGGTCGAAGGGTGGGCGTGGATGGTCCTGGCATTCGTCGGTGTGGAGCTGCTCGCGCTGCAGGTCTGGGTCTTCCGGCAGCGGGTGACCGACTTCGGGGCGTCCGAGGACGAACCACCCGACTGACGGGAGGCGCGTGGCGGGCCCGCACGGGGCTTCCAGTCCGACGTGTGGCCCGTGTGCCCCGCATGCGGGCGCGACAGGATCCGCCGCAGCTGCAAGCATCGTGCTCGTGGAGCACGACGACAGCACGGCGGTCACCGAGGAGTTCGAGGGCGGCTGGTTCGTGGTCGACGGCGAGGTCGAGTACCTGGACGACGTGGTGTGGGTCCCCGCGACGGAGCGCTCCGCGCGGATCGTCGGCGGCGAACCGCGAGCCCACGTCGGATCGACCCTGCCGCTCGCGACATCGACCGAACTCGGTCTTGCTCGACGAAGCACCGTGCGGCGGCTGTGGACGATGCCGATCGCGATCGTCGTCGCGGCGGTGGTGTTCGGCGCGCTCGAGCTGAGCGGCGTGCCGTGGCGCAGCGACCTCGGTCGACAGCTCGTGGTCGGTGTCGCCGCCGGGATCCCCACGCTGGCCGTGGCGCTCGGTGCATGGACGCTGCTGACGCGGGACGCCGCCGGCGGTGTCGTCCGCGCGATGGGTGGGCACCGGACGCGCGAGCAGTACGAGCGGCAGCGGGCACTGGTCGGCGACGCCGACTGACCGCTACGCTCCGATCACACCGAGCCGGAGGGGGCTGCCGTGGTCGCATTGTCGTTCTTGGTACCGATCGTCCTGATCCTGGTCGTTGTCATGATCCTGCTGGCCGTCCACGGGTCGATGCAGCGCAGTCCGCTGCAGGACCAGCAGGACGCCGAGTGGCGAGCACGGCGCGCTGCGCGGAAGGAGACGCGCGCGGCGAAGCGGCGCGAAGGGTAGCGCTGGGGTTGTCGCTCGGGCTCGCGAGGGTGTACTGAGACGTGTCATCGAACCGGAGGTCGTCAGCGCTGACCACTCAGCGGAGTGCCGGGCAGTGTTCCGGTGTCGGGTGCTCGCTGATGTGGATGACGTCGTCCAGGCGGTCTCGGGCTGCCTGCAGCTGGGCGATCTGCGAGCTGATGCGGTCGCGTTCGCCGACCAGCAGCGCGGCGCTCTCCGCCGTGGCCACGCCGGCGTCGACGCACGGCAGCAGCTGCGCGATCGTCCTACTTGCCAGTCCCGCGGCGTACAGCTGCTGGACCAGGAGCACCCGGTCGACGGCCTGGAGGTCGTAGGTCCGCTGCCCGGACGCCGTGCGATCGGGCAGCAGCAGCCCTTGCTCTCCGTAGTACCGCAGCGACCGCACGCTCACACCGGCGCGGGCCGCCAGGTCCCCGATGCGCATCCGTTCGTCGATCACGACTTGCCCCTGACGTCCATGTGAGGTCTTAGCGTACCCGAGTCGGACCGGGAGAGGCCCGGTCGACAGGAGGACACCATGGACATCACCGGATCGGTCGCACTCGTCACCGGATCGAACCGCGGCATCGGACGCCGGTTCGTCACCGCGCTGCTCGAGCGCGGTGCGGCCAAGGTCTACGCGACCGCTCGCCGGCCTGAACTCATCGACGTCCCGGGTGTCGAGGTGCTGCCCCTCGACATCACGGACGCCGCCTCGGTCGCCGCGGCGGCTGAACGCGCGGGCGACGTCACCCTGCTGGTGAACAACGCCGGCATCTCGACGCAGTCGTCCTTGCTGACCGATGACCTCGACGACCTGCGCCGCCAGCTGGACACGCACCTGTGGGGCACGCTCGCGACGACCCGGGCCTTCGCGCCCGCGATCGAGCGGAACGGCGGCGGCACGATCGTCAACGTCCTGTCGGCGCTGTCGTGGTTCTCGTACCCCGGCTCGGGCAGTTACGCCATCGCGAAGGCGGCGGAGTGGAACATGACGAACGCCGTCCGTCTGGAACTCGCGCCCAGGGGCATCAGCGTGCAGGCGCTGCACCTCGGAGCGGCGGACACCGACATGATGGCGGGCTTCGACGGCCCCATGGTCGACCCAGCCGAGGTCGCCGCTGCCGCGCTCGACGGCGTCGAGCGCGATGCGTTCGAGGTCGTCGTCGACGACTGGAGTGCCATGGTCAAGGCGTCCCTGGCGGCCGACCCAGCCGCGCTGTACGCGCAGATCACCGCCTGAGCTGCGCAGACGGGAGGCGCGTGGCGGGCCCGCACCGGGCCTCCTGTCCGGCGGTGGCCGGGTTCAGTGCTCGGCCGTCACCATGGCGGACATCCGCGCCATCAGCCCACGCGGCACGAACCGGTGCGCGTTCGCGATCACCGCGTTGCCGACACCCGACACGACCGTCGGTCCACCGGCACGACCGAAGGCCCGCAGGCCGACGGCGGCGACCTGCTCGGCGCTCTGCCGGCCGCTCTGCATGACGTTGCCGCCACCGGCCGCGTCGAAGAACCCGGTGTCGGTCGGACCGGGGCACAGCGCCAGCACCCGGACGCCGGAACCCCGTGTCTCCTGCCAGAGCGCCTCGGTCAGCGAGAGCACGAACGCCTTCGTCGCGCCGTAGACACCCATGCCCGGCGTCGGCTGGAACGACGCGGTCGACGCGATCGTCATCACGCCACCGACACGGCGCTCGAGCATCGCGGGCAGGAACGCGTGCACCAGACGGGTCAGCGCGGTGCAGTTGAGTGCGAGCTGCGTCCGGATGCGCTCGTCCGTCGTGTCGACGAACGGCCCGTGCGCACCGACACCGGCGTTCGCGACCAGGATGTCCACGCGCGTGCCTTGCATCGCGTCGATGACGTCGTCGACGCCGGCGTCGGTCGCCAGGTCCGCCACGAGCACCTCGGCGCGGACGCGATGGTCACGTCGGATGCGGGCCGCGAGGGCCTCGAGTCGGTCGGCGGACCGCGCGACCAGGACGACGTCGCTGCCGGCGCGGGCGAGTCCGAGCGCGAGGGCCTCGCCGATGCCGCCGCTGGCTCCGGTGACCAGGGCGCGACGGGAACGGAAGGGGTGCTTCGGGGGTGTCATGCACCCTGCCTACACGGTGGTCCGGTCAGGCGGGGAACGGCCGCCTGAGCATCGCCGCAGCCGCACGGGCGCGGGGGATCACGACGATCGCGCTCCACAGCCCCAGGCCGACCCACAGCCCCATCAGCAGCCCGGTGATCAGGTCGCCGTGCTGGGCGCGCATCGACCACGTCATCGCGAGCCAGAAGACGCTCAGGACGATCTTGCCCCAGCCGCCGAGCTGCCGTTCGGCCTGGGCCTGCAGCAGCGGCACCCACTCGGTCGGGGGCACGTCGGGCGGGACCTCGCCGTCGGAGACCCAGCGCTGTGCGATCGTCGCGCGTTCGTAGCCGCCCTCGAGACGCCACGACCGCAGGGTCAGACCGACACCGATCGCTGCGCCGAGGACCGCGGAGGGGATGCCGACCGACACCAGCACGCCGGTCGTCGCGGTGGTCCACGAGGACAGCACGAGCATCACGAGCACGACGGCGAACGCGGCACCGGCGATCGCGGCACCGAGCAGACGGAGCCGTCCGGCCTCGTCGATCACACCCACGTGCCAGAGCCGGTCCGGCTGCTGCTGTTGCTCGTCGATCACGTCGGGGTCCTGTCCGGTCGAGACCCCAGTTCTACACCCGCACGGTGCAGGGTTCGTGGGTGCCGCACGGTGCGGGGTTGGCACCTGGTGCGAGGTTGGCGGGTGCCGCACGGTGCGAGGTTGGCGGCCGGTGCGAGGTTGGCGGGGTGGTGCGCGGATGTACGCCCGCACCGGGCGGCGAAGGTCGCACGGGCGGTGAACCTCGCACGGTGCTCTTGCGCCTGGTGCGAGGTCGGCGGGGTGGTGCGCGGCCTGGCCTGACGGGTGGACAGGCACGGTGGGTAGCGTCGGGCACGACGTGTGAGGAGACACCATGGCGAAGTACACGAAGCACACCGGGACGAAGGCCCTGCTGCTCGGGATCCTGACCGGAGGACGGAGCGCGACCCCGCTCGCGCTGCTGGCGCTGAACCGCGACCGCCGCGAGCTGTCCGGGTCGTGGCAGGACTGGCCGGTGTTCCGCACGCCCCTCGGCCGCGGACTGCTGGTCGCCGGCGCGGTCGGTGAGCTCATCGGCGACAAGCTCCCGATGACACCGAACCGCACCGCGGCGACGGGCTTGCTCGGTCGTGCCGTCTCCGGAGCGTTCGTCGGACTCGCGATCGGCACCACGGGCCGGCGCGACCGCCGTGTCGAGGGTGCCGTGCTCGGCGCGGTCGGGGCCGTCATCGGCAGCTACGTCGGCTTCGCGGCACGCAAGGCCGTCGGCGGTGCGACGGGCCTGCACGACCCGCTCGTGGCGCTCGCCGAGGACGCCGCGGTGATCGCCGGCACGCAGAAGGTGCTGACGTCCCGCTGAACCGCTGAACCGCTGAACGTCCGACGCCGTCGGCCCGGTGACCGGGTCGGCGGCGTCAGTTCGTGGTGACCGCGGTCTCGCTGACGGACGTGTCGCCAGCGGTCCCCGTGTCGTTGCCGGTCGTGCCGCGTCCCGCAGCGGCGCGGATGGCCGTGGCGAACTCGCCGGCGATGGCCACGTTCGCTGCTGTCGTCGGGTGGATGCCGTCGGCCGAGGTGCCCGGCAGCCAGCCGTCGTCGGACGCCCGGTCGGCAGCGAAGGGGTCGGCGTACGACCAGCCGTGCTGCTGCGCGTCCGCCGCCAGCGCACGGTCGAGCACCCGGTTCTCGGTGCGACGGTCGACGCCCCACAGGCTGGACGTGTGGTTCGACGGCGGTGCGGCGATCAGCAGCACGTGCGGCGCGCTCTGGTGCGCTACGAGGGTGTCGATGTTGCGCAGGATCCGGGTGGTCGGGACCCCCTGGTTGACGTCGTTCGTGCCGAGCTCGACCACGAGCACGTCGGCCCCCGGCACGGCGGGCATGCGCGCGAGCACCTGGTCCGTGCGGTTCCCGCTGTGCGCGTAGCCGCCGAGCGCGTGCACGCCGGTGTCGGTCGTGTCGGCTGCCAGGTCACGCAGCCACGATCCCGGTCGCGCCGTGATCGAGTCGCCGGCGTACGCGAAGGTCACCGCGCCGCCGACGTCCGCGCCGACGACGCCGGTCAGGACCTGGTGCGGGGTGTGCTGGAGCTCGCGGATCTGCGCGGCGGCGATGCGGGCGGCCTGGGCGGTCGCCGTGGTGGCGACCGTCGGGTGCGACGCGAGCGCGACGACCGTGGGGACCGCGACGAGGGCCGCGACCAGTGACGCGACGGTGACGATGTGACGCGGACGCATGGCGGCCCTCCCGAACGATCCTGCAACTGCTCGGATCACCGTAGGGCCGCGCCAGGGCCGTCAGGCCGTGCGATCGTCGGGAACGCACCCCGCTGCCTGAGACCCCTGAGAGCCGTTGCTGGGAACGACGTCACGAAACGGTCTCAGCGCGCAGGATCACCAGCGCTCGTGCACCGTCGCGCGGAACCAGCGGTCGTACAGGTCGTGCACCGTGCTGTCGAGGCCGGGCACCGTGTCCAGGTCGAGCGACCCCGCTGCGGCGTTCGACCGGGCCTGCTCGGCGTTCCGCGCGCCGGGGATCGCCGCGGTGACGCCGTCCTGTGCCACGATCCACGCGAGCGCGGCCTGCGGCACCGAGACACCGTCGGGCAGTGCGGCCGCGAACTCCTGCGCGGCACGGACGCCGTCCTCGAACGGGACGCCGCTGAACGTCTCGCCCTGGTCGAAGGCCTCGCCGTTGCGGTTGTAGGTGCGGTGGTCCTGCGGGGCGAACTCGGTGTCGGTCGTGTACTTGCCCGACAGCAGCCCCGATGCCAGCGGGACGCGCGCCAGGACGGCGACCCCGGCCTGCTTCGCCGCGGGCAGCACGGCGTCGAGCGGCTTGAGCCGGAAGGCGTTGAGGATGATCTGGACACTCGCGACGCCCGGGTGCCGGATCGCCTGGAGCGCCTGGTCGGCGGTCTCCACGCTGACGCCGTACGCAGCGATCGAGCGGTCGGCGACCAGCGCGTCGAGCGCGTCGTAGACCGCGTCGTCGTCGAACACGGCGGTGGGCGGGCAGTGCAGCTGCACCAGGTCGAGGGTGTCCTGCTGCAGGTTCGCGCGCGAGCGGTCGACCCACGTCCGGAAGTTCGCCGCGGAGTAGTTCGACGGCACCTGGTCGGCGCGACGGCCCATCTTCGTCGGGACGGTCACACCGGAGTCGGGGTTCGCCTGCAGCCAGCGGCCGATCAGCTGCTCGCTGACCCCGTCGCCGTACACGTCGGCGGTGTCGAACAGGGTCACGCCGGCCTCGGCCGAGGCGTCCATCACGGCGAAGGCGTCCTGCTCGGAGACGGGACCCCAGTCACCGCCGAACTGCCAGGTGCCGAGACCGATGACGGAGACTTCGCGGCCGGTGCTGGCCAGGGTGCGTCGCTGCATGGCTTCGACGGTAGCGGTGCCGAGCCGTGTACCGACAGAGCATCCCCAGTCGAGCACGGCACTCGTACCGTGGTGGGCATGCACGACGACACCGCCACCGTTCCCACCCCGACACACGCCCGCACGTTGCCGCGGGGGCTGCTCGGCCGGGTCGCGATGTGGTGGACGGCCACGACGGAGATCGCCGAACTGACCCGTGACCGCGAGCGCGAGGACCGCGTCCGCGCCGAGGCGGCCGTCCGGCTCGCACCGGGCCCGTGGGCGATCGCGGACCTGTTCCGGCGGCGCTGACGCGCCTGTGTCGTCGGACACAGCTGGCACCCTCCGGACTGCTCGCCCGGTGTGCTCGCCCTAGCGTCGCGGCATGGACCCACAGCGCTTCGACGGCATGGCCGGCCTGGCCCTGAGCCTGCTGCTCCCCGTGGCCGTGCTGTTCGTCGCGTCGGCGATCCGCGTGTCCCGGGCGCCGCGGTGGACGTGGCTGGTGTTCCTGGCGGCGGTCGGTGGGCTGCTCGTCGGCTCCGCCGAGATCCACTGGTCCCAGTACCCGACACCGGCCGACAACGAGTGGGGCCGCTACGACGGTGGCCAGTTCCTGGGTTTCAGGCTCGGGTTCGTCGGCGTCACCGTGAACGCCGCGGTCTGCGCCGTCCACGGGTTGGTCACCGACAGTCGCCGCCGGTGGATCCGACCGTTCACCGTCCTGGAGGCCCGGCTCCTCACCGCCTCGTCCCTCGCCCTGGCAACGGCCTGCGCCGCCCCCGCGGCGTGGTGGGTGTCCGGCGCGGGGTTGCCGCCGTGGCCGGTCCCGGTGCTGCCGGCGGCGCTCGGGCTGTCGCTGGCGGTCGTCGCGTGGGTGCGTGCGGACCGCCGCGGACTGGGACTGGACGCCCCGGTCCTCCGCGTCGTCTCGGCGATCGTCGGTTGCGCGCTCGCGGTCGCGGTGGTGTCGTCCGGCAGCGGCGGGCCGGACCTGTCCCTGGTGCCGGACACCGCACCACCACGGCAGACACCCGCATCGACGCCGGACCCCTGGGCGGACTGGCCCGCCGCGTCCGGGCCGCACCCGGTCGACACGACGACGCTCGACGCCGCGGCGGTGCAGGACGGAACGCGGGCGATGCTCCAGGACACGGTGCGCTGGGCCGGTCCGCTCGACGACCTGTCGTCACCGACGCCCGCGGCTGCTCCCGCTCCACCGGTCGCCCTGCGGCAGGTCGCGTGTCCGTCCGGCGGTAGCCGATGGACCGGCACGCTGACCCTGCCGACCGCTCGGCCGCAGGACGTCGCGACCCGGGTCCTGCGCGGATGGGAACACGCGGGCTACACCGCGGCAGACCGGGCGATGGGGACGGACACGCGGTGGCCGATCGACACCGATGCCGCCGTGCAGCGCATGCAGATCGGCGGTGACCGCACCGGAGTGCAGGTCACCGCCGAGTCGTTCTGCGTGTGAGGGGTGTCAGCGGCGCAGGCCGGAGAGCTCCTCGAACTCGTCGTCCGTCAGCTCGATCGTCGCACCGGCCAGGTTGTCCTCGAGGTGGTCGACGCTCGACGTGCCCGGGATCGGGAGCATGACCGGCGAGCGCTTGAGCAGCCACGCCAGCGCGAGCTGTGCCGGGGTCGCACCCTTGCGCTGGGCCAGGTCGGTCAGCGGCGAACGGTCGCCCGTCAGACCGCCCGTGGCGAGCGGGAACCACGGGATGAAGCCGATGCCCTGCTCGGTCGACCAGTCGAGGAGCTCTTCGGCGTCGCGCTTCTGCAGGTTGTACAGGTTCTGCACGGAGACGATCGTGGCGATCTGCTGCGCGGCCTTGACCTCGTCGACGGACACCTCGGACAGACCGATGTGCCGGATCTTGCCCTCGTCCTGCAGCTTCTTCAGCTCGCCGACCTGGTCCTCCATCGGGACCTTGGGGTCGATGCGGTGCAGCTGGAACAGGTCGATGCGCTCGAGTCCCAGACGGCGCAGGCTCATCTCGGCCTCCTGACGCAGGTACTCGGGGCGGCCGACCGGCGGCCACTTGTTCGGGCCCGTGCGGGTCAGTCCGGCCTTCGTGGCGATGACGACGTCGTCGCCGTACGGGTGCAGGGCCTCGTGCAGCAGTTCCTCGGCGACGTACGGGCCGTAGCTGTCGGCGGTGTCGAAGAAGTTGACGCCCAGCTCGACGGCACGCTTGAGCACGCGGACGGCTTCGTCGTGGTCCTTCGGCGGTCCCCACACCCCGGGGCCGGTGAGCTGCATGGTGCCGTAGCCGAGGCGGTTCACCTCGAGGTCGCCGCCGATCCGGAACGTGCCGGAGGCGTCTGCGGGACGGGTCGTGGTGTCGGAGTTCGTCATGACGTCCGGTCTACGCCGACCGGGCTGACGCCGCCTGCGCTCGGCGTCCCCCGGTGTCGTGCGTGTGGGTGCTGGTCAGCGTGTCGGGCGCGGGTACGGGGTCTCGCCGCGACCGAGCATGCCGACCAGCTTCGCGATGCGGTTCGCCCGTGCCGTCGGGCTGGGCGCCGTCGTCACCCGGTGCAGCACGGCGTACCGGTTCGTCCGGTCGAGCTCGACGAAGAGCGCTGTCGCTGACGGGTCGGCATCGAGCGCCGCCTGCAGGTCGTCGGGCACGGTGGCCGTCGCGGCTCCGGCATAGGCCCGGTCCCAGCGTCCGTCGGCCTTGGCGCGGTCGATCTCGGCCTGTCCCCGGTCACGCATCCGGCCCTCGGTGACCAGTCGTGCGACCAGGCCGATGTTCCGCTCGGACCACAGCGAGGCCTTGCGCCGCGGGGTGAACATCTGCAGGAAGGTCTGTGCGTCGCGGGAGCGCTTCTGCCCGTCGATCCAGCCGGAGCACAGGGCTTCGTCGAGCGCCTGGGCGTAGGTCAGCGTCGTCGGCTCGGTGGTGCCCTTCTTCGCGAGCACGAGCCACACGCCGTCGGGTTCGGTGTCGTGCGCGAGCAGCCAGTCGCGCCACGCGACCGCATCGTCGACGACCAGCTCCGCTGCCACCATGCGCACATCGTAGGGCGGCACGGACACGCATGGTGTGGCACGACTACGGTCGTGTACATCCGGTCCACAGGGGCCACGAAGGGAACACACATCATGAGCGCATCTTCCGGTCGTCCGACCACGGTCACCGTCTCGTACGTCCTCTGGCTGATCACGGTCCTGGTCGGGATCATCAGCGGCATCGTCGGGTTCTTCTCGCTCGGTGACCAGACCAACGGCATGGGTGGCGCACTCGTCGCGGGTGCGGTCATCGCGATCATCATCGCCATCGTCGAGCTGTTCATCGTCTTCCGCATGCGCGACGGTCGGAACTGGGCCCGCATCGTGCTGCTGGTCCTGGCGATCCTGCAGGTGCTCGGTGTCGTCAGTGCGTTCAGCGTCCTGGGCACGATCGGCCTGATCGCGGTCGTCATCGCGACGGTGCTGATGTTCCTGCCGTCGTCGAACGGGTACTTCCGCCGCGGCTGATCGACGCCCGCAGGACACGGAGCACGGAGCACCACGGATCGCCGTGGTGCTCCGTGCTCTCCGTTGTGCGAAGCGCGCCGGAGGCCCGCCGCCCGGCCGCCCCGGCCGCGAACGGCGCCGGCCGCCCGGGCCGCCGGCCTCAGACCCAGTGCGGCTGGGCGAACACACCGTGCGGGTCGGCCTGTTCGGCGATGCGGTGCAGGCGCGAGGTGTTGACGTCGAAGTACGCCGTCGGGTCGGTGATCGCCGCGTCGCAGTAGTTCGCGTACGCGGCGTCGCCCCACGCGGGCTGCATCGCCGACCGGAAGCCCCGGACGTACGCGTCGAAGGGCCCCGTGTCGCTGCCGTCGGCGAACACCGCCGTGTACTGCACCGTGCACAGCGCCGAACGCCACGGGAACGGGGTGTCGGTCCGCCCCACGTCCGCCACCACGCCACCCAGCGCGTCGAGTGCGACGCCGCCCTCCCGAATGCCGGAGACGTCGCCGGCCGCCGCTGCGTGCTGCACGAGCTGGTCGATCTGCGCGTCGGTCAGCGCCGCGGTGCCGATCGACGAGGTCGCTGCCTCGGACACCCGCTGCGGCTTCCCTGCCAGCTGCGCCATCGCCTGGCCGTAGGTCAGTTCCGTCGCCGTGTGGGTCGTCGGCGTCACGCCGACCGCCGCGATGAAACCGTCGACGGAGGTGTCAGCCCCTGACTTCTCGCCGGTCCACGTGCCGGTGATGGTGACGGTCGGCGTGTCGCGCCGTGACCCGGCCAACAGCTTCAGCGTCGACCAGAGCTTCGGGTCCGCCTTCGGTGCCCAATCCTGCCAAGCGCGTACGACCGCCCGTGCGGCCGACCACGGGAAGACGATGGTGAAGAGCAGGACGTCGGGCGCGGGTTGCGTCGTGAAGGTCATCGACGTCACGACGCCGACCGTCCCGCCGCCACCGCCCCGACTGGCCCAGAACAGATCGGGGTCGCTCGTCGACGAGGCCTGGTGCACGGCGCCGTCCGCCGTCACGATCGTGACGCCGGTGAGCTGGTCCGCGGTCAGGCCGAACGAGCGCACGAGCACGCCGACGCCGCCGCCGAGGGTCAGGCCGCCGATCCCGACCGTCGGACACGAGCCCGAGCCGATGGCCCGCCCGGCCTTCGCCAGCGTGGCGTAGACGTCGGCCAACCGTGCGCCCGGGCCGATCGTCACCGAGTCCCCCGACACCTGGATGCCGTTCAGCTCGGACGTGCTGATCACGAGCGACCGCGGGACGTCCGTCCCCGGCGCTCCGCCGGCCGACCACCCCGTGTACGAGTGCCCGCCGGCGCGCAGGGCCACGGGGGTGTTCGTGTTGCGGGCGAAGGCCAGGCCCGCCATGACGTCGTCGACGTTCGCGACGCGCAGGATGCCCTGCGGGTCGGCGTCGTCGTACCGGGGGTTCTCGAGCACCCGGGCGCTGTCCCAGTCCTTCGAGCCGGATCGCAGCAGCGTGCCGGCGACCGTCGTGGCGAGCGCGTCCCAGGTCGTCGGTCCGGGGCCGGTCGACGGCGATGCCGACCCGGACGGACCACCGGACGGTGACCCCGATGCCGACGGCGAACGGGTCGGAGCCGGCGCGGGTCCGCTGCACGCGGCGAGCACCCCCGCCAGCCCGACGCCGACACCACCGACCAGCAGGCTGCGGCGGGTGGTGCTGCTCGATGGTTCGTTCACGGAACCTGTCTACGCCCCGGTCGAGCTGATCCGGACGGCTCCGGCCCAGTCGTGCACCCACGCGGGCAGTTCCCGGTCGTCGGGAGCGCCGCCGAGGGCGTCCAGCAGCTCGGCCGCCGGCACCGTCCCACCGCTCGTCCGCAGGAAGCGTGCCTGCACCACGGCCCGGGCCACCACGGCGCCGCGGCGCAGGAACGTCTGCTCCATGTACGCAGCGCGTTCGTCGACGCCGAGCACCCGGGTGACGAGCTCGAACCGCTGCCCGAGCGTCAGCGACCGCTTGTACGTGATGGTCTGCGCTCCGACGACGGGGTACCAGCCGCGATCCGTCAGCGACTGCCAGAATCCGGACCGCAGCATCAGGTCCATCCGCCCCAGGTCGAGCATCGACAGGTACTTGCCGTTGTTGACGTGCCGCAGGGGGTCCAGGTCGGTCAGCGTCACCCGGAACGGCGTCCGCGCCTCGCCCCACAGCGACAGTGGGCGCGCTCGCCGGGTCCGCAGGCGCAGGAGCAGCAGTCGGAAGTACAGGTTCACGCTCCCGATCAGACCAGAGCAGCAGCCGTCGGCTCCAGAGCCTTGGAGGATCCGCACCAAACCACGCCGAACCTGACGGGTACGGCCGGTGCCTCCCTCCAACCGCTCACCCCGGAGTAGACCGGAGTCATGCAGACACGCAAGCTCAGTGACCTGGACGTCGGTGCCCTCGGACTCGGGACGATGGGGATGAGCGCCTTCTACACGGGCGCCGGGACGGACGACGACGAGTCGGTGCGCACCATCCACCGTGCGATCGACCTGGGCGTCACCCTCTTCGACACCGCCGAGGCGTACGGCCCCTACACGAACGAGGAACTCCTGCGGCGGGCGCTCGCCGACCGCCGCGACGACGTCGTGATCGCGACGAAGTTCGGCCTGATCACCCACCAGCCCGGTGAGGCCGAGCCGGCCTCGCAGCGCGGCATCAGCTCCGCTCCCGAGTCCGTGCGCGAGGCCCTCGAGGGATCGCTCCGCCGCCTCGGCACGGACCACATCGACCTGTACTACCAGCACCGCGTCGACCCGAACGTCCCGATCGAGGACGTCATCGGCCAGCTCGCCGGCTTCGTGCAAGAGGGCAAGATCCGCCACATCGGCCTGTCCGAGGCCGGCCCCGCGACGATCCGCAAGGCGCACGCCGTCCACCCGATCACCGCGCTGCAGAGCGAGTACTCGCTGTGGACGCGCGACCCCGAGGGCGACGTGCTCGACACCCTGCGCGAACTCGGCATCGGCCTGGTGCCGTACTCGCCGCTGGGCCGCGGGTTCCTGACCGGCGCGATCACCAAGCCCTCGGACCTGGACTCCGGCGACTTCCGCCTGGACAACCCCCGGTTCCAGCAGGAGGCCTTCGCGACCAACATGCGCATCGTCGACGAGGTCAAGCAGGTCGCCGACGAGGTGGGCGGCACCCCGGCCCAGGTCGCGCTCGCGTGGCTGCTGGCGCAGGGTGACGACGTCGTCCCGATCCCCGGCACCAAGCGCGTCACCCGCCTCGAGGAGAACGTCGGCGCGACCGAGCTGACCCTCACCGCCGACCAGGTCGCGCGCCTGTCGGCGCTGCCCGCCCCGACCGGTGACCGCTACCCCGACATGTCCACCATCGGCCGGTAGACGCAACCGACCACAGGACGGGAGGCCCGGTGCCAGCTGGCACCGGGCCTCCCGTCCGTCATCCGGTGTGACTAGACCTCGGTCGCGAAGCCCGCCGCGCGCACCTGCAGGTCCTCGATGCGCCGCAGCCGCGCGGCGTGCACGTCGTAGCCCTCGTAGGCGGGCGGCGGCAGCTTCCGCACGTTGTGCGAGCACTGGAAGTCCTGGCAGACCAGGGTGCCGATCGTGTTGCCGTTCCGGCCGGCCGGCCCCGAGCGCTTGGCGCTGTAGAACACGACGTCGTTCGGCAGCTTGACGTCCTGGCACCACGAGCACTGCGCGCGCGACCGCGGCGAGGCCTCGGCCTGGCGGAACAGGATCCCGATCAGGTCGCCCTCGAGGGTGGGAACCACGGCGTAGGCGCGTCGTCCGATCTTCGGGTCGCGCCAGCCGAGGAAGTCCAGGTCGTCCCAGACGACGGTCTCCAGGTCGGTCGGCATCGTGATGTCGCTCGTCTCCTTGCGCGATGCGTTGACGAAGGACGCGCGGATGGTCTTCTCGCTGAGGGGCAGCATGGTGTGAGCCGTTCTGTGGTGTCGTCCGGGGCGCACACGGGCGCCGCGCCGGACGGGCGTTCGGAAGAGGGGTCGACGAGTCCGGCCGTGTCGGGCGACACAGCCAGGGGCGTCAGGCCCTGATGCCGGCGTGGACGCCGACGACCTCCTCGGAACGGTGCTTCACGGCTCCAGCCTAGGACGGCTTGTCAAGAGCACGACCGAGCCGTCGTACGCCGGCCGCACCCGCAGCGGGCCGTGCCGGTCGTCCCAGGCGCCGGTCTCGAGTGCGCTGCGCAGTGCGGCGACCGAGCGTCGTGCGGTGAGCTCGTCGACCAGGCCCCAGGCGGGGTCGGCGGCCCTGGTCCCCGCGTCGAGCAGGCGTTCCGGGCGGCCGTAGTACGCCTCGGCGAACCCGGCGACGCTCGTGTACGGCACCGGCAGCCGTTCGGTCGTGACCTCGTCGCCGAGTGCGGCACACTGCCCGTCGACCGCGGGGTGGCGTGCGGCGTCGGCAGCGGCCACCTCGGGTGCGTACTCGGCCAGCCAATGTGCGGCGATGCGGTCGGGATCCCGCGTCAGGACGACCACCGGTCCGCGCGTCACCCGGCGGACCTCGGCCAGTCCTGATCCGGCGTCGGGCCAGTCCGCCAGCGCGAACGCGACGAGCGCGGCGTCGACCGAGTCGTCGGCGAACTCGTCCAGTTGGCTCGGGCCGTCGATGACCGTCGCGTCGGGTCCGGTCGGCGCGTACCCGGGGTCACCCACGACCAGCAGGGTGCTGACCTGGCCGATCGCCCTGGAGACCGCACGGACGAACGCGGGCTCGGGGCGGCGGAGGGTGACGTCAGCAGGAGTGCTCACGCGCTCAGCCTACGGTGGCGTGCTCGCGCGGACCGCTACTGTCGGGGGCATGATCAGCGGGGGATTCAGCATCGTCGTCGTCTTCTACGCACTCTTCGTGCTCGCGCTCGCCGTGTTGGCGGTGGCGCTCATCGTCCTGGCGTTCGCCGCGATCCGGGTCCTGCGGCTGTCGGCGCGGGAACGGGTCCTGCGCATCGCGCAGCTCGAGCGACAGGCGTTCCTGCAGGACTTCGACGACACGCACGACGGCGGCACGCACGACGGCGACACCGACCACGGCGACGGCAACACGCCGGTCTGATCCCGCGCGCGGTCGGTTCAGGCGTCGGCAGCGACCTGCTCGGCACGCTCGGTCGCGGCCCAGCTGCCCAGCAGCGCGATCGACCGCTCGGAGTCCGAACCCGGCTCGGCGCTGTACGTGAACATCGTCAGGCCGGGGTCGGCAACCAGGTCGAGGGCCTCGTAGTCGAGCTCGAGCACCCCGACCACCGGGTGGTCGATGCGCTTCTTGCCGGTGCGGTGCAGGCGGACGTCGTGCTCGGCCCACCAGGTGCGGAACTCCTCGCTGCGGGTGGAGAGCTCGCCGACGAGCGTCACGAGCCCGGGCTCGCACGGGTTCGTGACGGCCGCTGCTCGCAGGATCGCCACCGAGTCCTGCGCCGTGCGGGCCCAGTCGACGAAGAACGTGCGCGCCGCCGGGTCGAGGAACGTGAAGCGCGCGGAGTTCACCGGACGACCGGGACCGGCGAACATCGGCGCGTAGAGCGCACGGCCGAGCTCGTTCGCCGCCAGGACGTCCCCGCGCTCGTTCCGCACCCACGCCGGCGCGCCCGTGATCGCGTCGAGCAGGCGTTGCACGCCGGGTCGGATCCGGGTCGGCATGGTCTTGTGCATCATCTTCACGCCCGAGTTGGCCAGCCGCGCCAGGTCCCACAGGTGGGTGCGCTCGTCCTCGTCGAGCTGGAGCGCTCCGGCCAGGCCCTCGAGCACGCTGTCCGAGACGCCCTTCAGCGAGCCGCGTTCGAGCCGCGTGTAGTAGTCGACGCTGACGCCGGCGAGCATCGCGACCTCGTGTCGTCGCAGCCCCGGCACGCGCCGGACCCCGCCGCCGAAGGACGGCATGCCGGCCTGGTCGGGGGTGATCCGCGCTCGCCTGGATGACAGGAAGTCGCGGATCTCGTTGCGTACGTCGATGCCCATGCCGACCAGCGTACGTGTGTCGCCCTGGCCGCCGACAGGCACCAGCGTGACCCGTCCGGCACGTGGTGACCGGAGTCGTGCCGTCCGGTGCGTCAGCTGGTGACGCGTTCGGCTGCGGTCGCGATCGCGACGCGGGCCACGCGGTGACCGTCCATGCGGGTGACCTCGAGGCGGTGGTCACCGACCTCGACGACGTCCCCGACCTGCGGGACCCGGTCCAGGTGGACCTGCACCAGGCCGCCGACCGTCTCGTAGTCGCCGTCGGGCAGGGCGGGACCGCCGTCGGCGACCAGGTCCTCGAGCACCGTCGCCCCGTCGACGTCGCCCGTCTCACGGACGGGGGCGTCGTACTCGTCACGGATCGGACCGACCAGGTCCTCGAGCAGGGCCTCGAGCGTGACCATGCCCGCGCTGCCGCCGTACTCGTCGACGACCAGGGCGATCTGCGCCCCGGTCGTGCGCATCTCGGCGATGGTGCTCGACAGCGACTTGGTCTCGGGGAACGCGACGATCGGCCGGGCGATGGTGCTGATGGACGCCGACGGGTCGGCCGGGCGCAGCAGGTCCCGCAGGTGCACGAACCCCGTGACGTCGTCGCGCGAGCCGTCGGTGACCACGTAGCGCGTGTGGCCCAGGTCGAGCGCGACGTCGGTGGCGGCGTCGATGCGCTGCCCACCGTCGAGGGTCGCGACGTCGTACCAGGGGCGCATCGACTCGCGGAGGATCCGGCCCTGGGCGTCGAGGGCGCTGCGGGCGATGCGGCGCCCCTGCTCGTCGATCGCGTCGTGGTCCGACACCAGCCCACGGAGCTCTTCGGTGCTCATCGACTCGCTGCGGGCGTCCGGGTCGCCACCGAGCAGCCGCACGACGGCGTCCGTGCTCTTCGACAGCACCCAGATCGCCGGGCGCATCAGGATCGCGAACCGGTCGAGCGTGGGGGCGACCGCCATCGAGAACCCCTCGGCGCGCTGCAGGGCCAGGCGTTTGGGCACCAGCTCGCCGAACACGAGTGACAGGTAGGCGATGACGAGGGTCATGGCGACCAGGGCGACCGTCTCGGCGGCACCCTGCTCGAGCCCGAGCCCGGTGAACAGCGGTGCGATGTCCGGGGCGATCGAGGACGCGCCGTAGGCCGCCGAGAAGAACCCGGCGACGGTCACGCCGATCTGGACGGCGGACAGGAAGCGGTTCGGGTCACGGCCGAGGGCGGCGACCCGGGCTCCGCGGCTGCCGCGGTGCTCGAGCTGCTGCAGCTGCGACTCCCGCAGGGACACCAGGGCGATCTCGGCAGCGGCGAACACCCCGCCGACCAGCACGAAGACGACGACGAGTCCGAAGGCGATCCAGGTGTCCACACTGTGATCCTGCACAGGTTTCCTGGTGAACCGGCCGGTGATCGCTGGGGAACCGGCCGGTGTTCGCTGGTGAACCGGCGGTCACGGCCGGGTCTGGGCCCCGGTCGCAGCTGCCCGGTCCTGGCTAGAGCGCCCGCCCCGTGTGGGACTCGATCCACGCCCGCGGGTCGACCGGCAGCGTGCCGTCCATCAGGACCTCGAGGTGCAGGTGCGCTCCGGTGGACACCCCGGACGAGCCGACGCTGCCGATGAACTCACCGGCTTCGACCTGCTGTCCGACCGTGACGGGCGAGGACCCGGGGATCATGTGCCCGTACAGCGTCGAGACCTTGCGGCCGTCGATCACGTGGTCGATGATCACCGCGCTGCCGTACGAGAAGTACGTGCCCGAGACCCGGACGGTGCCGGCTGCGACGGCACCGATCGGCGCGCCCATGCCGGGGTTGAAGTCGAGGCCCTGGTGCTGGGACGAGCACGCCGCGCACGGTGCCGAGCGGTAGCCGAAGCCCGAACTCATGCGCACCGGGGCGGGAAACGGGGAGCGGACCTGGCCGCCGTAGACCACCGCGGCGGCCGGGTCGGTGGTGACGACCTGGTTGCCGCCGCCGATCGTGAAGCCGTCCCGCGAGGTGGTCGCGGTGGCCACGGCCTGGGTGACGGCGAAGTCCTGCGTGCGGACGATCGGCGCGAGCGTCGACGTGGCGCTCGACGTGCCGACGCTGGCGTGGGCGGGCATGGCGGACGCGGCGAACATCGCGACGGCGGCCGCGGCGCTGGTCAGCGTGAGGCGACTGGTGCGGCGGCGGCGGGCCGTGGTGGTCGTGGCGGTCGTGGTGGCGACCACCGTGCGGCGCGGGGTCCGGGTGAATCGGGTCGTCGGAGCGGTGCGCGCGGGCGTGGGCTTCGCCGTCCTCGTCGCCGTCGCCGTCGTCTTGGTCGCCGTCGTGGTGGCGACGCGCTTCGTCCGCTTGGCTGCTGCGCGCTCGGCCTCCAGGGCAGCACGACGCGACAGGTGCACGGTCGGAGTGGCGTGCTGCTGGTCTGCGTCGCTGGGAATCGTCATGGCCGCAGACCATTCTGCACGAAGCTGTCCGGTTGTACAGCCCCCGGTCCGGGTCAGGCGTCGTCCGGATCGGCTTCCGGCGGGGTCGCGCGCCAGCCGTCAGCCGCGTGGAACCGGCGTTCCAGCGCCGACGACACCCATCCCGCGGGGATCAGCAGGAACAGCCAGAACGGACCGGTCGACGGCACGATGACGGCCCCGACGAGTGCGACGACGAGCGCGATGAACGTCACGGTGCCGTCGACCGGATGCAGCATCGGCCGGCCGTCCGAGCGCACCAGGTCCGGATCGCGCCAGATGGTCCACTGCATGGCCGTCATGCTCAGGCTCGCCATCGCGATCGTGCCGATGTACAGCGCGTTCACGCCACGGTCGTGCGCGGTCTGCGCGATCAGGTTGGACGAGAACGGCAGGAACGCGATGCTGGCCAGCCACACGAAGTTCAGCTGCAGCACCCGCGTCGAGTACGTGCGCGTCGCCTCGAACAGACCGTGGTGCGACATCCACAGCCGCGAGATCACGATGAAGCTGACGAAGAACGCGATGAGCCGGCCGACGTTCTCGTTGAGCAGGTCCCCCAGGGACATCCGGTCGATGTCCACCGCGACGTCCACCAGCGGCAGGAGCAGCAGGGTGATCGCGATCGCGACCGTGGCGTCCGAGAAGTTCACCAGCCGGTCGAGTCCCCGGTCCGTCCGCAACGTCCTCGCCATGTCGTCAGCCTAGAGCGAGCCGGCCCGGCCCGGTCAGCCGCCGATCAGTAGTGTCGTGGGCAAGCGAGCGGAAGGACCCCCCATGGCCCGAACGCCCCGGGAACGCCACGAACCCATCGACCTGCAGCACGCCGAGGTCGTCCTGGCGGGCACGCAGGAGCTCCTGCCGGTGCTCCGTGTGGCCGCGGTCCGTGCCGGCATCGACGCCGCACACATGCGCGTGATCGGTGTCGACGACCTGCCCGACCCGTCCGAGACCGGCAACGCCGAGCTCGCCGTCATCGCGATCCGGCGACCGGGCGACGATCCGGCGTTCCACCGTGCGCACGAGGCGGCCGACCTGATCGACCCGCTGCTCGCACCCCACGCCGTCCGCATCGTCATCACGGTCTCGGGCGCGACCCGACTGGTCCCGAAGCTCGAGCGGACCCTGACGTCCGAGGTCCTGCACCAGATCGGCGCCGCGTCCGCACCGTCCGGGTTCCGGCGTCCGTTCCGGACCCTGCGGTTGCGTCTGGGGCTCGCCGCGCTGCAGGCCGCCGGCGTGCGGGTGTTCCGGATCACCATCGGGCACTGACTCGGCCGGTCAGACGGTCCGACCGCTCCGGTCGCCGGGTCAGCGCGCTCCGGTTGCCGGGTCAGCCGGTCGGTCCGCCGCGTAGTTCCAGGGCGATCTGCTCCGCGTCGAGGTTGCCGAGCACGGACTCCAGCACCTCGGCGTCGAACGACCCGTCGTCGCGGGCGTCGAGCAGCGCCGACCGCTGCGCGTCGAGCACCTGCAGTCGACGGACCTTCTCGCGACCGAACCAGGCCCGCAGCTCGGCCGGGTCGGTCGCCTCGAGTTCCTCGCGGGTGCGGGGCGTCGTGGTCGCGGCATCGGCGCTCGCCGCGGTCACCTGCTCGGCGGCCGCTCGCATCACCCCCATCAGCCGGCGTCGCTCCTCGGTGTCCTGCGCCGCCTGGTCGCTGGTCGGTGGGCTGATGCGACGCAGCAGCGGGCCGATCGTGCCGCCCTGCAGCAGGAGTGACAGGCCGGCGACGGCGAACGCGACGAAGACGAGCAGGGACTTCTGTGGCGTGCTGTCGGGCAGCGTCTGTGCGGCGGCGACCGTGACGGCGCCGCGCATCCCCGCCCAGACAACGGCCGTGCCCTCGCGCCACCCCAGTGGGGCCGCGGCGAAGTACCGGATGTCCGCCAGGGTCTGCCGGACGCGGGTGCCGAAACGTTCCAGGTCGCGCTCGCTCGGCGCACGCCGGCCGAACCGGTGCTCCTGCAGCGCGGCGCTCGCGGCGTCGGGGTCCGCGGCCCGGTACTCCTCGAGCCGGTCCTGCAGACCGGCCTGGCGCCGGGCGCGCCGCGACAGTCCGAACAGCAGCGGCACGACGTAGGCGGCGCGCACGAGGACGGTCAGGACGAGCGCACCGGCGGCGATCAGCAACGCGGGGACGATGCCGGCGTGGTCGTGCTGGACGTCGGCGACGATCGATGCGAGCTCCAGTCCCATCACCAGGAAGACCGCGCCCTCGAGCACGAACGCCACGGTCCCCCAGTTCTGCGCGTCCGACAGCCGGTGGGTCGGCGGCAGGACACGTGGTGCGCGGATGCCGGTGACCAGACCAGCGACGACGGCTGCGACCAGGCCCGACGCGTGCAGGGACTCGGCGGGGATCGACGCCGCGAAGGGCACCGCGAACGACAGCGCCGTGTTGACCGTGGCGTTCGAGACGGCAGCACGGACGCGCAGGTTCAGCCACCCGACGACCAGACCGATCGCCACCGCCACGGCCACCGCGTACGCGAAGTCGCCGACCGCACCCCAGAACGAGAAGGACGCGGCCCCGGCGGCGATGGCCGTGCGCAGCAGCACCAGTGCGGTCGCGTCGTTGAGCAGGGACTCGCCGTCCAGGATCGCGATCACCCGTCGGGACACCGAGGTCTGCTTGACGATCGAGGTCGCCACGGCGTCGGTGGGGCTGACGATCGCGCCGAGGGCGATGCCCCACGCCAGACCGAGGTCCGGGACCGCCCACGCGAAGAACAGGCCGAGCACGACCGAGCTCGCCACGACCAGCACGACCGACAGACCGCTGATCGCCCCGAACTCCCGCCGGAAGTTCATGGTGGGCATCGACACCGCCGACGCGTACAGCAGCGGCGGGAGCACCCCTGCCAGGATCCACTCCGGGTCGATCTCGACGTCGGGGATCCACGGCACCAGGCTGGCGACGATGCCCACGACGACGAGCACGAGCGGCGCGGCGACGCCGATCCGCGGTCCGAGCACGGCGGCGCCCGCGATCACGAGCAGGCCGACCAGCCCGACGAGCAGGAGTTCTGTCACACCCCCAGCGTGGCACCGATGGGCGTGTCGATGAGGGCGACGCTCCCCGCGACGACCGCGACCGCGGCGACGGCCAGCGCGCCGCGGACGGCGACGGACCCGATCCGCCGCATCCGTGGGGTCCCGACCAGCCACGGCCCGCTGCCGTCCGGGTCGTACGAGAAGGGGCCGGAGCCGTCCGGGGCGTACCGGAACGGGCCGCTGCCGTCGGCGGCCCAGGCGGAACGGAGGTCCTCGGCGGTCCACCCGAAGTCCTCGGGTCGACGTCGTGTTGCAGTCATGGTGTGCTCCTCGCGACCCGTCCATCACACGACGGCGGCCCATGCGCCGCCGATGCATCCGCTGGGCGATCGCTGGGAGCTGACTCCCACAAGGTGTCTTGATGTCGAGACATCGCCCGGGACGAGTAGCGTGGAGCCACCGTCGCGCGAACAAGGGAGTACCCGCCAGCATGGCCAAGATCATCTACACGCTCACGGACGAGGCACCGTTCCTCGCCACCCACTCCTTCCTGCCCGTCATCCAGGCGTTCGCCAGCACCGCCGGCGTCGACGTCGAGACGCGGGACATCTCGCTGTCCGGCCGGATCATCGCGCTGTTCCCCGAGCGGCTCACCGACGAGCAGCGCCTCGACGACGCACTGGCCGAACTGGGTGACCTCGCCAAGACGCCCGAGGCGAACATCATCAAGCTGCCGAACATCTCGGCGTCGATCCCCCAGCTCAAGACCGCGATCGCCGAGCTGCAGTCGCAGGGCTACGACCTGCCGGACTACCCGGACGAGCCGACGACCGACGACGAGCGCGAGGCCCGCGCCCGCTACGACAAGGTCAAGGGCAGCGCGGTCAACCCCGTCCTGCGCGAGGGCAACTCCGACCGTCGTGCGCCGCTTTCGGTCAAGAACTACGCGCGCAAGCACCCGCACCGCATGGGCAAGTGGAGCCCGGACTCGCGCACCAACGTCGTGACGATGGGCGCCGACGACTTCCGCTCGAACGAGAAGACCTGGGTCGCTCCCGCTGACGACACCCTGACGATCGAGTTCGTCGGCACCGACGGCAGCACCCAGGTCCTGAAGCAGTCGATCCCCGTGCTCGCCGGCGAGGTCATCGACGGCACCGTCCTGCACGTCGGACCGCTCGAGCAGTTCCTCCGCGCACAGATCCAGCGTGCGCAGGACGAGGGCCTGCTGTTCTCGGTCCACCTCAAGGCCACGATGATGAAGGTCTCCGACCCGATCATCTTCGGCCACGTCATCCGCGCGTTCTTCCCCGACGTGTTCGACGAGTACGGCGCCGACCTGGCCGCGGCCGGGCTCACGCCGAACGACGGCCTGAACTCGATCCTGGTCGGGCTCGACGCGCTGCCCAACGGCGCCGAGATCAAGCAGGCCTTCACCGACGGCATCGCCGCCGGACCGGAGCTCGCGATGGTCGACTCCGACAAGGGCATCACGAACCTGCACGTCCCGAGCGACGTCATCGTCGACGCGTCGATGCCGGCGATGATCCGCACGTCGGGCCACATGTGGGGCCCCGACGGCGACGAGCACGACACCGTCGCGGTGATCCCGGACTCCAGCTACGCCGGCATCTACCAGGCCGTCATCGAGGACTGCCGCGCCAACGGTGCCTTCGACCCGTCGACCATGGGCTCGGTGCCGAACGTCGGCCTGATGGCGCAGAAGGCCGAGGAGTACGGCTCGCACGACAAGACCTTCGAGGTGCCGGGCGACGGCACCGTGCGCGTCACGAACGCCGCCGGTGAGACCGTCATCCAGCACGACGTCGCCCAGGGCGACATCTGGCGCGCATGCCAGACCAAGGACATCGCCATCCGCGACTGGGTCAAGCTCGCCGTCACGCGGGCACGCGCCAGCGCGACCCCGGCCGTGTTCTGGCTCGACGAAGGCCGCGCGCACGACGCCGCGCTCATCGAGCTCGTGCACCGCTACCTCGGCGAGCACGACACCGACGGCCTCGACATCCGGGTGCTCTCCCCCGTCGACGCGATGCGCCTGTCGCTCGAGCGCATCCGCCGCGGTGAGGACACCATCTCCGTCACGGGCAACGTCCTGCGCGACTACCTGACCGACCTGTTCCCGATCATGGAACTCGGCACCTCGGCCAAGATGCTGTCGGTCGTGCCGCTGCTCGGCGGTGGTGGTCTGTTCGAGACCGGTGCCGGCGGGTCCGCTCCCAAGCACGTGCAGCAGCTCGTGCAGCAGAACTACCTGCGCTGGGACAGCCTGGGCGAGTTCCTGGCGCTCGCGGTGTCGCTCGAGCACCTGGCCGGTGTGACGGGGAACGCGCGCGCGCGGATCCTGGGCGAGACCCTCGACCGCGCCACCGGCACCTTCCTGGAGAACGACAAGTCCCCCGGCCGCAAGATCGGCATGATCGACAACCGCGGCAGCCACTTCTTCCTGGCCAAGTACTGGGCAGAAGAACTGGCGGCACAGACCGAGGACACGGAGCTGTCGGCCGCCTTCTCGCACATCGCGGGCGAGCTCGGCGCGAAGGAGCAGACGATCGTCGACGAGTTGGTCGCCGTGCAGGGGCACCCGGCCGACATCGGCGGCTACTACCGCCCCGACGACGCGAAGACGAGCGCGATCATGCGTCCGTCCGCGGTGCCGCCCTGAATCGCAGCTCGCCCCCAGCGTGCCTCCGTGCCGCCCGCGGACCCGTCCCCGTTCGACCGGTCACGACTCCCCGCTCACGTGCGCTCACTGGTCGGAAGCCGTCGGTGCCGAGGCGCGACAGCGACGGTCTCCGACCACCCGGCAGACGTGAGCGGGGTGTTGCGACCGGTCGGCGGGGCGGGACCGGGCTCGGTCGTGACCACTCGGCAGAGGTGAGCGGGGTGTTGCGACCGGTCAGCGGGAGGGGACCGGCGGACCGATCGTCAGCAGGACGGCGAACACCAGGGCGACCAGGACCACGCCGATCAGCGCTGCGACGAACGGGTGCGCGACCACGACGAACAGCAGGCGATCGAGCGGTCCCGAGCGATGCCCGTCCGACGCCGACGCCGACGCCGACCGGCGCCAGGGCCCGTCGAGCATGCCGCGGCGGGCGACGCCGACCTCGAACGGCAGCGTCGTGTACGGCACGATCGCGCTCACCCACCCCAGCGCCGTCGCGCCGAACGACCACCGCTGGTTCACCGCCACCACCGTCGCGACGACCAGGTAGGCCAGGAACACGAACCCGTGCACGCTCCCGCCGATGCGCACGGGCAGATCACCCAGACCGAAGCCGTACTTCATGAGCATGCCGACCAGCAGCATCGTCCAGGTCACGAGTTCGGCCACGGCGAGGGCGCGGAACAGGGATCGAGGCGTCATGCCCTCCATGGTCCCGGAGGGCGGATGGGAATCCTCCGCGCCGGTGACACGCCGCAGGTCGTATCGATTCGACCGCACCCTCGGGTAGCGTCGGAGCCATGTCGATGACGACCAACACGACGACGGATCCGACCCGCACGCTCCGCGTCGGGGTGGTGGGGCTCGGGTTCGCCGGGACCACGCACCTCGATGCCTACACGGCCCTGCCCGAAGCCGAGGTGGTGGCACTGGCGGGGCAGGAGACGGCACGGCTGGCCGAGCTCGCCGAGACACGGCACGTGCCGGACACGTACCCGGACTGGCAGGACCTGGTCGCGCGCGACGACCTGGACGTCGTGTCGATCGGGGTCCCGAACGCCCTGCACCACCCCATCGCGGTCGCGGCGCTCGAGTCCGGCAAGCACGTGTTCTGCGAGAAGCCCCTCGCGACGACCGGGGACCAGGCGCAGGAGATGGTCGACGCCGCCGTCCGCAACGACCGCGTGCTCGAGGTCGCCTACAACCACCGCCGCCGTGCCGACGTGCAGTTCCTGGCGAACCACCTGCGGAACGACGGCGGCCCGAACCCGCTCGGCCACGTCTACCACGCCCGTGCGAGCTGGCTGCGTCGCGCCGGGATCCCGGGCATCACCAGCTGGTTCGCCAACAAGGAGACGGCCGGTGGCGGACCGCTCATCGACCTCGGGTCGCACGTGCTCGACATCGCCCTGCACCTGATGGGCGAGCCGCGCGTCGTGACCGCGAGCGCCGTCACCTACAACGAGCTCGGCAGCGCCGGCCGCGGTGGCAGCAACCGCGGCCCGGTGTCGGCTCCGACCGGCCGCCCGTTCGACGTCGAGGACTTCGCGAACGCCCTGCTGCGGTTCGAGGACGGGTCGAGCCTGCAGCTGCAGGCATCGTGGGCGAGCTACTCGAAGGACGCCGAGGACATCGAGGTCGAGCTGCTCGGGTCGACCGGCGGCGCGCGGTTGTACGTGCGCGACTACGCGACCGAGGGCACCGTGACGCTGTACTCGGACGAGCAGGGCATCCCGACGGTGACCCGTCCCGCGGTCGAGGTGCCGTCCGGGCACCACCAGCGTGTCATCGAGGAGTTCATCGCGACGATCCGCAGCGGCCTGCACGACGGCCACCACGGGGAGTTCGCACTGCACCGGAGCCGTGTCGTCGACGCGATCTACGCGTCAGCGGCTGCCGGGCACGAAGTGGAGGTGCAGGCATGACCAACATCGTCGTCTGGAACGAGAACGTGCACGAGAGCCGTGGCGACGCCGTCGTCCTGGGGCACTACCCGAACGGCATCCACACCGTGGTCGCCGACGCGCTGCGCCAGCACCACCCCGACGCCGACGTGACGACGGCCACGCTGCAGGACCCGGAGCACGGCCTGACCCAGGAACGCATCGACGCGACGGACGTGCTGTTCTGGTGGGGGCACGTCGCCCACGAGCAGGTCTCGGACGAGGTCGTGCAGCGCGTGGTCGATGCCGTGCACGCGGGCATGGGACTCGTGGTGCTGCACTCGGGGCACTACTCCAAGCCCTTCAAGCGGCTGATGGGCACCACGTGCTCACTCAAGTGGCGCAACGACGGGGAGCGGGAGCTGGTCTGGACGACCGCGCCCGAGCACCCGATCGCCCAGGGGGTCCCGCACCCGATCGTCATCGACCGTCAGGAGATGTACGGCGAGTACTTCGACATCCCCCGGCCCGACGAAGAGGTCTTCCTGTCGACGTTCGCCGGCGGCGAGGTCTTCCGGTCGGGCGTCGCCTACCGCCGCGGACGCGGACGGGTGTTCTACTTCTCGCCCGGCGACCAGGAGTACCCCGTCTACCACCACGCGGACATCCAGCGGGTGCTGGCCAACGCCGCTGGCTGGGCGGCGCCGACCACCCCGCGGCAGACGCTCACGGCAGACCCCCACCCTCGGGACTGGTTCCTGACGCCGGGTGCGGGTAGACAGGGCGCGTGACCACCACCACCACGGATCAGAGTCCCACCAGCAGGAGCGCTGCCGTCGAGGCCCTCGGCATCCTCGGCAGCGGTCCCGAGGAACGGTTCGACCGGATCACCCGGATGACGCAGCAGGCGTTCGGTGTGCCGTTGAGCTTCCTCAACCTCGTGCACCACGACGTCGTGACCGCGCAGTCGGCGCAGGGCTGGGAGCAGGGCGGCGACGTCCCGGCCGACCAGGTCTTCTGCTCGGTCACCGTGATGCAGGACGGCCCGGTCGTGGTGCCGGACGCGCGGCTCGACCCGCGCTTCCGGGACATGGCGGCGGTACGCGACCAGGGCATCCGCTTCTACGCCGGAGCACCGCTGGCGATGGCGGACGGCACCCAGGTCGGCACGCTCTGCATCATGGACGCCGAGCCGCGTGAGCTGTCGGCCGCGGACGTCGAGCTGCTGGCGGACCTGGCGCGGTGGGCCGAACGCGAACTCGGGCACGTGCTCGACCGGGATCGCGTGCGCAGGGTCCTGGCCAGCATGACGCCCGAACCGGTGTCGCTCCCCGGCCTCGACCTGCAGGTGGTCTCCTCGGCGCGCGAGACGTCGGGCGACGTCGCCGACTGGCGTACGGCCGCCGACGGGACCCTTCGGCTGACGGTCGGTTCCGTGTCGGCCGTCGGTCGTGCCGCTGCGCTGCTGGCGTCGACGATCCGGGCGGCCGTCGTGGCGCGCACCGACCTGGAGCTCGGGTCGGACGGTCCGGCGCTCGAGACCCAGATCGGCGACGACCTGACGGCGTCGAACGCGGTCGGGTCGCTGTTCCACGCCCGGGTCGAGCCCGACTCCGGCCGGCTGGTCTACGTGGATGCCGGCCACGGGCTGGCGCTGCACGTGCGCGCCGACGGCACGCGCGACGTCCTGGGGACCACCGACCTGCCGATCGGTCTGCAGCGGGGCACCGGGCGGACGCACGTCGCGCTGACCCTCGAGCCGGGCGACCGGCTCGTGGTCGTCACCCGCGGCACCTTCGCGCTGGACGGACTGCCCGACATCGACGCCGTGGCATCACTCGCGGTCGCCGCGGGCGCCGACCTGCCCGACCGGGTCCGTGCGCTCCTGCCCACCGCTCCGGACGACGACGTCACCGTCGTGGTGCTGACCCGCCGACCGGTCGGGTGAGCGCGACGACCAGCAGGGTACCGAGCAGGCCGAAGCCGCAGAGCTCGATGCCGAGTCCGGCGAGCTGCCAGTAGGCACTGCCGACGTGCTGGGGCTGGGTGATGACGTCCGGCCACCACGCGTCGATGAGCGAGAACGAGCCGGGGAACGGGTCGACGGCGAACCAGGCCAGTCCACCGAGCAGCATGAGCGCGCCGAGGGCGGCCATCGTGGTGCGCCGCCCGCGCAGCATCCGGACGACGAGCGCGGCGGCGACGGCGGCGAGCCCCACGACCGCCACGGCGAAGACGGTGACGAAGACCCCTTGCGGCACGAGCGTGAACCAGTCGAGCACCGCGATCGGCACCAGGAGCCACCGCCCCGTCCGTGCCCAGCGTGCCGGGGCCAGCCATCCGTCCATGCCGGAACGGTAGGGCACGAGTCCGGACAGGGGCTCGGAGTGGCCGTCAGGGACGCACCGAGCGCCGGACGAACCCGAGCAGGAACGGCACCACCGGGCCGCGCATCGACAGCCCCTGCGCCAGGATCCCCCGCACGCGCAGGACCCCTGCGCAGACCACCTGCCCGTCGACTCCCCCGGCGTCGAGCCAGCGAGCGCGCGCCTCCGGTTCGGTCGGCATCGTCGTCTCCGGGTCGAGCCGGACCACGACGGTGTGCAGCGTGGTGGTCGACGCCCAGGCCCGTCGGATGCCACCGCGCACGGTCTTCAGCCCCTCGACGACGTACCGGTGCGAGCCGTGCACGACGAGCAGTCGGTAGTGCATCCGACGTCCCTCGACCGCGGTGGTCAGGATGTCCGCCGACCCGCAGTCGACGGGCACCGGCACGGCGGCGATGCCCCGCACCGTCCCGGCGGTGAGCGTCGCCCACCAGCCGTCCGTCACGGGGTCGAGCCCGTGGACGACGACGTGCAGGTCGTCCAGGTCGAGGACGGCGGGTCGGGCGCCACCGGTCGTCGCGGCCGTCCGGACGATCCCGTCCCCGGCGCGCAGGCCTCGGGGCTGCACGGTCCAGGGCAGGCGGTCGACCGGGCCGACACGGCCGACCATGCGTTCGCGGAACCGGGTCATCGACATGCGTGTGGCTCCTGGTGCTGGTTGGTCGGACGGTGGAGCGCGCCGAGGACAAAGTCGACGAGCTGCGTCCGTGCTGCCGGGCCGACGGGCCACGACTCCAGGTCGAGCCCGTGTCGGGCCGGACTGCACCGCACGATCCGGACGGGTGCGCCGGCCCGGGGCGCCACGTCGTCGGCCCAGTGCGTCACCGCCGGCACGTCGACGTAGCGGTCGTCGTCCCCGAGTTCGACGAGCGTGGGCAGACCCGCCGGCAGCGGTGTGGCGATCGCGACACCGGCCTGGGCCAGCAGTCGGCCGGCGAACACGGGATCCAGGAACGGTGACGCGGGGTCGGGCGGACCGGCGACGGGGGCGTGCAGGTCGTGGGTCAGGGCGCGCAGGCGCGAGATCCCGTCGCCGCCGGGGAAGGTCAGCGGTGCGACCGCGGGCGACTCGAGTGCCAGGGCACGGACGGGGCGACCGAACGCGGCGCGCTCGTCGGGGTCCTGCGCGAACCGCGTCGCCAGCAGCCCCCCGAACGACCAGCCCGCCAGCACGAACGGCCGGTCCGGGTCCTGCTCGGTGGCGTGCACGACCCGTGCGGCCAGTGCGGCCAGGTCGTCGTCCGACCACCGGTCGATCGGTCCGGCGTCCGTCTCGCCGTGCGACGGCAGGTCGAACGACACCACGCGCAGCCCGGCCGCGGCCAGGTCGGTGAAGAGCGCCGCGTGGTTGTCGAGTCGGTCGGCGTGCCCGTGCAGGAACAACACGTCGGCCACCGGCTTGCCGCTGGGCTCGAGGACACCGACCCGGACCCGGTGGGCGCCGCCGCCCAGGTCCGGCACGTGCAGGGATCCGGTCTGGAGGCCCGGCACCGGTCCGTCCGTCGGATGCAGCCGGACGGGGCGCGGCTCGGGGCCCGCGGTCGCCTCGGCCCGCAGGGTCGCGTCGGTCCGGAGCGTCGACGCCACCGAGGGCACGACGCCGGCGACGAGTGCGAGCGCCGACGCCACCACGAGCGCGACACCGGCGGTGCTGCGGGCCGTCACCGCTGGCCTGTCGCCCGGTCGTGCCCCGCGGTCGCGAGGGCCAGGTGGCGTTCGACCAGTCGCTCGCTGATCCGCTCCGCCAGCGCGGCGATGGTCAGCGACGGGTTCGCGCCCGTGGACGTCGGACACAGCGCGCCGTCGACGACGTACAGCCCCTGGTGGACGTCGCCGGCGGGGTCGAAGACGCGACCGTCGGCGTCGCACACCCCGGCGCGGACGTCGTCGGCCATCACCGCGCCGCCGAGCGGGTGCACCGTGATGGGGGTCGCGGCCGGCACCCCACGCCGCAGCAGCGCGCGCCGGGGGTTGCCGACGAAGCGCGCCTCGGAGCCCTCCGAGAGCGCGCGCAGGTCGGCGAGCTGGTCGCGGTAGACGTCCTGCTCCCCCGCCGCGGCCCAGGTGATGCGGGCTGCGCCGCGTGGGTCGAGCCCGATGCGGCCCGCCGACGAGTCGGTCCCCATCGCGAGCCACACCTGGGAGTGCTCGAGGGCACCGCACCCCGGCGGGCAGCCGTTCGGCCGCAGGTCGCACCAGACCTTGGCGTCCGAGGACAGCGCGAACCGCAGCCCGAGCACGCGTCGGAGCGCCTCGGCGACGGGGTACGGCAGGGCGCCGTCCTGCACCAGGTGTCCGTCCGCGCCGTCGCGCAGGTCGAGTGCCGTGGTGATCGTCGGACCGACCGCGAGCTCGGGTGCCGACTGGTCGCGGGCACCCGTGCCCGTCCGGCGGCTCGTCGAGTTGTACGACACCGACAGGGAGTCCGCGTTGCCGGAGAACCGCTCGCCCAGTCGGTCGCTCAGGGGCAGGCCGGCGCGGGCACTCCGCAGCAGGATCGTGGTGGTGCCGACCGATCCCGCACCCAGCACCACGACGTCGGCGTGCAGCGTGAAGGGCCGTGTCGTCCGTCGTCGCCCCCGCACACCGTGCCGGATGCCGTGCAGCGTCCAGCGACGGCCACCCGGCGGACCTGGCTCGATGCGCAGCACCTCGGTGGCGGTGACCAGGCGGGCGCCGGCGCGCTTCGCCATCGGCAGGTAGCTCGCCCACATCGTGGTCTTGGCGCCGACGTTGCAGCCCGTGACGCAGTTCCCGCACGCGGTGCAGGGTGCCTGGTGGACGCCGGCCGCGTTCGGACCGGGTGCACCGGTGATCTTGACCGCCAGGGGCAGCCGGCGTGGTGTCCGGCCGTGCAACCGACCGAGCCGGTCCAGCGGCGCCGCCTTGTCGCTCGGGCCGGTGAACTGCTCGGGCCGCAGGACGGCGCGCACCCGGTCGGCGTACGGGCGCAGGACGTCGGCGTCGATGGAGGTGGGCCACACCGTGTCGAAGACCTCGGGACGGGCCTCGAGCAGCACGTTCGCGTAGACGAGGGACCCGCCGCCCAGGCCGTTGGCGGTGAGGCGGTCGACGTCGGTGCCGAGCTGCAGGTCGAACAGGCCGAGCGGGTTCGACCGGGTACGCAGGGCCTGCCGCATCGAGGTGATGTCCGTCGGGAAGTCGCCCGGGACCCACTCGCGGCCGCGCTCGAGCACGACGACGTCGTTGCCGGCCGCTGCTGCGAGCCGTGCGGCGGCGACGGACGCGCCGAAGCCCGACCCGATCACGGCGATGCCGCAGGACTCGGGCAGCTCGTCGGTCGCGAGTCGCTGTGGATCGGTCATCGTTCTGCTCCTCGGGGTCGTGCGGCATCGGCGAGGATGCGGTCGGCGGCGCGTTCGGACGTCGCGAAGACGGTCATCAGGGGGAACAGGGCCGGGATGGCCGGGAACGACGAGGCGTCGACGACCCGCAGCCCGTCGGTGCCGCGGACCCGGAAGTCGCTGTCGAGCACGGCCATCGGGTCGTCGTCGTGCCCCATGCGCGCCGTGCAGCTGGCGTGGTGGCCCCAGGCGTCCCGGCGGATGACGCGGTCGAGTGCGTCGTCGTGCAGCCCTGCGCCGGGGTAGCGCTCGCGGTCGGTCGCGGCGTCCCCGAACCGCAGCCGGTGCGCCGTGGCGTTGATGCGGCGCGCTTCCTCGAGGCCCTGTCTGACGGCCCGCAGGTCCTGGCGGACGCCCGCCGAGTCGCCGCCGTCGTCGAAGTACCGGAAGTTGATGTCCGGCGGCTCGGTCGGGTCGGCGCTCCGGAGCCGCACGGTGCCGTCCATGCTCTGCTGGTACCCGCGGATGACCGCCCAGGTGAAGTGGTCGCCGCCGCGCAGGCCGTCGGCAGCGAAGCCCGGTCGGTAGCCGGTGAAGTCCGTCGGGGCGCCGAACACGAACAGCTCGGGGTGTTCGCTGCCGTCCGTGACACGGCGCTTGATGCCCACCAGGATGCCGTTCGAGCGGTACAGCGCGTTCGGGTCGTCCGCGCGCCACTGCCGCATGCCCGGGTCGTCCGGTTGGCCGTAGGTCTTGCCCGCGAGCACCGAGAACGGACGGTCGTACTCGGTGACGACGGTCATCTCGTACCGGTCCTGCAGGTTCGACCCCACACCGGGCGCGTCGACGACCACGGGGACGCCGTTCGCGCGCAGGTGCTCCGCCGGGCCGACGCCGGACAGCATGAGCAGCTGCGGGGTGTTGAACGCGCCGGCGGCGACGATGACCTCGTGCCGCGCGGTCACCCGGCGGCGCGCGCGGTGCCGCTCGTCCGGGGACAGGCGCTGCCGGAGCGGACTCGCCCCGTACTGGTACGGCGCGACGACGACGTCGAGCCCGGTCGCGCGGGGTGTGCCGCCGGATCGGTCGAAGACGATGCGTTCGACGAGTGCATCGGACTGGATCGCCAGCCGTCCGTCGAGCGCGGGCGCGGCTTCGAGCAGGCGTTCGCGGGTGCCGTAGCGCTTGCCGTCGCGCGTGGACTGCGGGACCAGGAACGTGCCCTCGCGGTAGGCCTCGATCCCGCGCTCGTCGTTCGGGTCCAGCAGCGTGCCGCCGACGGTGCCGCGGTCGACGTCGACGTCAGAGGCCGGCGGGGCGAGGTGGCCGGTCTCGACGAGCGCCGCGGAGACGATGCGGGCGAGCGTCGGGTCCTCGGACAGGATCGCCGCGGGCGACGTCTCGATCGGCAGCCACTCGCGCACGCGCTGCTGGTACTCGGCCATCACGGCGGCGTTCCAGCTCGGGTCACGGGTGATCCGCCCGATGCGGTCCCAGTCGTCCGCCTCGGGCGCGAGCATGAGCAGCGCATGGTGCGCGGTGCACCCGCCGAGTGTCGATGCCCGCGGGTAGAGCACGCCGTCGCGCTCCGGGACGAAGGCGGTGCCGTGCGCGTGGGCGTCGGTGTAGTGGCGCACCCAGAAGTCCCAGCTCATCTCCGGGTCGCTCGAGGCGAACAGGTGGAACGCCGGGACCGCGTACACGTCGGGGTCCGTGGTCGCCGGCCCCGCGTCGAGGACCAGCACGGTGTGACCGGCTTCGGCCAGGCGGACCGCGAGCGGCACCCCGCCGGCTCCGGCGCCGACGACGACGTAGTCGTACTCGTCCGTGTGGTGCAGGGCATCCGTGTCGACGGTCGGTCGGCGGGGTCCCTCGGTCGGGTCGGGGGTCGGGCCGGGGCGGGTGGCGAGCCCCGCGCCGGCCGCGGTGGCGGCCGCGGCGACGCCGAGCCCACCGGCGAGGAAACCGCGGCGTGTGGACCCGGCGCCGGACCCGGGCGTCGACGGGGTCATCGCGCGGGCCGCATCTGCGCGACGACCACGACGAGTCCGACCACGACGAGCACGCCGGCGGCCCACGGCACGGGCAGTGCGACGAGGGACGCCCACACGACCGGCAGCAGGAGCGCGGCGACCGTCAGCACGGCCCGGCGCCGTGCCGATCCGGAACGGACGAGCGCGACCACGACGACGACCAGCAGCCCGGCCAGCCCGGTCGTCGTCGCGGCGACCGTGCCGGACCAGATCGCCGCGACGAGCTCGGCGAGCTGCACCGCCGCCAGCACCAGGACCGTGACCGTGCCCGCGCGCACCGGGCGGACGGCGACGACCGCGCCCGAGGCCAGCACGGCGGTGACGGCGAGCAGGACCGCGGCCCACGGGTCGACGGGGTCGAGCAGCGTCGCCACCGCGGGTACGGCACCCGCGACGACCTGCGCGGCGAGGACCGTGATCGCGGTGGCACGTGCGGTCGACCACAGCGTCGACACCGGGCGGGCGCGACCGATGACGCCCGTCCACGTCATCGCGACCGCGACCGCACCGGTCAGCACGGCGACGTCGGCACCGTCGACCCCCGGGCCGGTGTGGGTGAGCGGGTGTACGAGCAGGGCGACCGCGATCGGCAGCGACACCGTGGTGGCGACCACGACCGTCCGGCTGGTGCCGACCACCCGGGTCCACCACGGACCGGCGAACGCGACGACCAGGGTCGCGACGGGCAGGATGCCGTACACGTGTGCCAGGGCGCCCCAGGCCACGGCGAGGACCTGGACCACCGCGAAGTGCACGGGCGACCGGAACCACAGCGCGATCGCCGCGTTCAGCGCGATGACCACCAGGACGACGGCGACCAGCGCGCCACCCACCCCGGCGAGGTTGACCAGTCCCCCGACCGCCAGGGAGCCGGCGACTCCGGCCCAGGCGGCCCACGCCCGCGCCGCCGGGGATGCCGCAGCCCCGGCAGCGCGTCGGCCGAGGGCGGAGAACACGCCGGTCAGCGCCGTGAGGACGACGGGCAGGACCCAGCCGGCGAGGAACGGCAGCAGGGCGGCGACGGCGAGCACGACGCCGGCGGCGGTCACGAGGGTGCCGATGGTGAGGACGGCGAAGCGGGAGCGCTCGTCCGGCGAGGTCCGCGGTCGCGGTGCTGCTGCGTCCGGCGCGTGGTCCGGGAGGATGTCGGCGATCTGCATGTGGCTCCTGTCCACATGCAGCATACGGTATTTCAGGTGTGGGTCCTGTGAGGACGTGGATCCCCCCATGGCATCCACGTCCGCCGACCCTGTGAAAATAGCAAGAAGTGCTCATCATCGGCGCACCCCAGTTCGCGGGGAGCGCTCGGCTACCCTGACCCGGTGCCCACGCCCGCCGCCGAGTTCACCGTCGACGTCGCCCTGGTCCGTTCGCTCCTGGCCGACCAGCACCCCGACCTGGCCGACCTGCCGCTCGAGCTCGTCGCGAACGGCTGGGACAACGTGATCGTGCGCCTCGGGCCGGCCCTGGCGGTCCGACTCCCCCGCCGTGCCGTCGCGGCCGAGCTCGTCGCGCACGAGCAGCGCTGGCTGCCGCTGCTGGCCCGGCAGGTCGCCGCCGTCGTGCCCGTGCCGGCCCCGGTCCGCACCGGTCGACCGGCGCTCGGGTACCCGTGGTCGTGGAGCATCGTGCCGTGGTTGGCCGGGGTCCCCGCCGGCGAACGTGTCGGTGGCGTGGGCGTGGCCCGGGCGCTCGCTGACTTCGTCCGGCTGCTGCACGTCCCGGCGCCGTCGGACGCACCGGTGAACCCGGTCCGTGCGGTCCCGCTCGCGACCCGGACCGACGCCGTGCTGGACCGCCTGGCGACTTCCGGGGTGCCCCGTGCCGTGGAACTGGCCGCGCTCTGGCGGGCCGCAGCCGACGCGCCGACGCACGCCGGGCCTCCCGTCTGGGTGCACGGCGACCTGCACCCCTTCAACTTGCTGGTCGAGCCGGGTGCGGACGGCGACCGGCTGTCGGCCGTGATCGACTTCGGGGACGTGACGGCCGGGGACCCGGCCGTCGACCTGGCGACCGCCTGGCTGACGCTCGACCACCGGGCCCGGGTCGCGTTCCTGGGGGCCGTCGCCGTCGACGACGCCACGACACTGCGCGCACGGGGATGGGCCGTGTCCATCGGATCGGCCCTGTGGACGAGCGACGACAGCGCGTTCCGGACCGTCGGCGCACGCGGTCTGCGGGCGGCTCTCGACGGGTGACGCGAACGGGGTTATCGTCACTCCACACCATCCGTGCACGTGAAGATCGGAGGGGCCTGATGACCCTCGAGTTCCGCGTCCAGCACGACGTCGACACCGACGCCGCTCCCACCCCGTCCCCGTCCACCCGCACCGGAGTGCGCGGCCTGCTCGACCGCATCGCAGCGCGTCGTGCCGCCGCCCGGGTCCGTCGCCTCGAAGCCGAGATGCTCGAGCTCGCCGACCTGGAACGGCTGCTCTCCGGTGCCCGCGGTGTCATCGAGCGGGGGTGGATCCAGCACGCGTGGTTCGCCTACGTCGACGAGAAGGGGCGGACGCGCAAGGCGTCGAGCGCCGCAGCGATGGACGTCGCCGGCCGCCCGCTGGTCGGCGCCTGCCTGGTCGGCGCGGTCGTCTACGCGGCGGGTGGGCCGCACGCGGTGCACTCGCAGCCCGTGCAGCGTGCACTCGACGTCGTCTGGCACGCACTCGCGGTGGAAGAGGGCACGCCCGTGCTCTGGTGCCCCGCGCCCGAGATCCGGATGGGTCGGGTCCGCGACCTGACGAGTTGGAACGACGCTCCCACCCGGACGTCGAGCGACGTCGCGGGGCTGCTGTTGACCGCGGAGCGCGTCGCGGTCGCCGAGTCCGAGCGCATCCGGGCGCGGACGGTGGCACCATCGGGGGCATGAGCCCAGCAGAGTCCGCACTTCCCGACGACGTGCCGTCCGTCCGGTCCGCCGTTCCGTCGGGCAGCCTGGCCGGTGTCGGCAACGCCCTGCTGACCGACGAGGGTGCCGGTGCGCTCGCCGATGCCGCGGCGGTGAAGGCCACCCTGCTCCGGTACCTGCAGAAGCACCGGGCAGCGCTGGTCGGCAAGCTCGACGGACTCGCCGAGCGCCAGGCACGGTGGCCGGTCACGCCCACGGGGACGAACGTCCTCGGTGTGGTCAAGCACGTGGCGTCGGTGCAGGTCGAGTACTTCGGGGCCGTGTTCGGTCGTCCGTTCCCGGACCTGCCGCCCTGGATGCGCGAGGGTGCCGACGACGACGCCGACATGTACGCGACCCTCGACGAGACCGTCGCGGACGTCGTCGCATTCCACCACGCCAGCGCCGCCCACGCCGACGCGACCATCGCCGCGCTCGACCTCGACGCCCGCGGGGTCGTGCCGTGGTGGCCGGAGGAGCACCGCGAGGTGACCCTGCACCGGGTCCTGGTGCACATGGCCTACGAGACCGCACGGCACGCGGGGCACGCCGACATCGTGCGCGAGATGCTCGACGGGCTGGCCGGTGACGGCGACGGCAACCTGGCGGACAGGTCGGCGGCCGAGTGGCAGGAGTGGCGCGAGCACCTGGTCGACATCGCCGAACGGGCGGGGCTCCGGAGCGCGGGGCTGTAGCGCGTGAGCCTGGGGGATCGTTACCGTTCTCCCAGGGTTGTCCGGCGCAACACCATCTGATCAGGGGTTCCTGAATTCAGCAAGTGGGCTCGTCGGACTCCGGATGACCTTTGCGGTTGTACAACTACCGCATGCAATGGCTACCTTTGGCCGCGATTGTGCCCCGTTCCGCGGGCAGAACTGCCGACCCGGAAGGAGCCCGTCCCGGTGTTCCAGTACGTCGTTGAGCGATGGAGCCAGATCTGGTTCGCATCGTGGCAGCACTTCTCACTGGTCGTCCAGTGCACGGTGCTCGCCACCGTCATCGCTGTGGTGCTCGCAGCACTCGTCTACCGCAGCCCACGGTTCCGCTCCGTCGCGAACGAGGTGTCGACCATCGGGTTGACCCTGCCGTCGTTCGCCGTGATCGGTCTGCTGCTCGTCCCCCTCGGGTTCGGCGTCGTGCCGTCCGTCGTGACGATCACCTTCTTCGCCGCCCTGCCGATCCTGCGCAACGCGGTCGTCGGGCTGAGCGAGATCTCCCCCGCCGTCGTCGAGTCGGCGCGCGGCATCGGCATGGGGCGCTTCCGCACGCTCGTGCAGATCGAGCTGCCGATGGCCTGGCCGATCATCCTGACCGGTGTGCGGGTGTCCGCGCAGATGGTCATGGGTGTCGCCGCGGTCGCCGCGTACGCACTCGGCCCGGGGCTCGGTGGCTTCATCTTCTCCGGCCTGTCGCGACTCGGCGGCGCCAACGCGCTCAACTCCGTCGTGGTGGGTGTGGTCGGTGTCATCCTGCTCGCCCTCGTCCTCGACCTGCTCCTCCTCGGCCTCGGCCGTCTGACCACCTCGCGAGGTATCCGTGTCCAGCACTGACGCAACCCTGTCCCACACCGACGGCCACACCGCAGACGGCGACGTCACCGGCCGCAGCATCCTGCTCGACACCGTCACCAAGCGGTACGCCGGGCAGTCCAAGCCCGCGGTCGACGGCATCACGCTCGAGATCCCGGCGGGCAAGATCGTCATGCTCGTCGGCCCCTCGGGCTGCGGCAAGACCACCACGCTCAAGATGATCAACCGCCTGATCGAGCCCACCGAGGGTCGCATCGTGGTGGGCGACGACGACGTGACCGCCATCGACGGCGACGAACTGCGCCGGCGCATGGGCTACGTGATCCAGGCCGGCGGGCTGTTCCCGCACATGACCGTCGCGGCGAACATCGCGATCGTCCCGAAGATGCTCGGCTGGAGCAAGGACAGGATCGCCGCCCGCGTCGACGAGCTGCTCGACCTGGTGTCGCTCGACCCGGACACCTACCGCGACCGGTTCCCCCGTGAACTCTCCGGTGGACAGCAGCAGCGCGTCGGCGTGGCCCGCGCACTCGCCGCCGACCCGCCCGTCCTGCTGATGGACGAGCCGTTCGGCGCCGTCGACCCGATCACCCGCCAGCGCCTGCAGGACGAGCTGCTGCGCATCCAGGAGGAGCTGCACAAGACGATCGTCATCGTCACGCACGACTTCGACGAGGCCGTGAAGCTCGGCGACTGGATCGTGATCTTCTCCGAGGGCGCGCACATCGTGCAGTACGACACCCCGGAGCGCATCCTGGCCGAGCCCGCGAACGAGTTCGTCGAGAACTTCATCGGCTCGGGCGCCGGCCTGAAGCAGCTCACGCTGAACCGGGTGCGCGACGTCGAGGTCGTCGACGCCGTCACCTGCTCGCCCGGCGAAGACGTGCAGGCCGTCCTGCAGCGCATGCGCGAGGCCGGCGGACACGGGCACGCCGTGGTCGTCGACCGTCGTCAGCGTCCGATCGGGTGGCCGTCGCGTCGCCAGCTCGAGCGCCTGGAGCGCATCCCCGAGGGCATCGAGCCGAACCTGCCCGTGGTGGGCGAGGCCGCGACCCTGAACGACGCGCTCGACACCATGCTCGTCTCGAGCGCCGGTGCGGCCCTGGTCACCGGGCGCCGCGACGCGTTCCGCGGGGTCATCACCGTCGAGACCGTGATGGACGCCATCACCCGCTCGCGCGCCGCCGCGGCCGAGGAGCAGGCGTACACACCGGTCGGCACGAACACCAACCCGATCGAGACGATGCCCGCCGCACGCCCGACCGAGGCGGAGGTCGTCGATGACTGACGTCCTGACCGACCCCGCCGTCACCACCACGAAGCGTTCCGGCCGCAGTGGCTCGTGGAAGCCGCTCGTCATCCAGCCCGTCGCGATCCTGGTCGTGCTCGGTGCGTTCGCCGTCTGGCTGAACACCGCTGACCTGACCGCCACGGAACGGTCGACCCTCAACCCCGCCGACCTGGTGGCACTGACGTGGCAGCACGTGCTGCTGACGATCGTGTCGACGGTCATCGTGCTCGTGATCGCCATCCCGCTCGGCATCGTGCTCACCCGCGGGCCGCTCCGGCGCGCCAGCGGCTTCATCCTGGCCGTCGCGAACTTCGGGCAGGCGGCACCCGCCATCGGCCTGGTCGTCCTGCTGGCGTTCTGGCTCGGGTTCTCGTTCTGGGCCGCCGTCGTGGCACTCGTCCTGTACGCGATCCTGCCGGTGCTGCGCAACACGATCATCGGCATCGAGAGCGTCGACGCCCGTCTCGTCGAGGCCGGCCGGGGCATGGGCATGAGCGCGTTCGCCGTGCTGGTGAAGGTCGAACTGCCGCTCGCCGTGCCCGTCATGCTCGCGGGCATCCGCACCGCCCTGGTGCTGCTGGTCGGCTCGGCCGCCCTGGCGACGTTCATCGGTGCCGGTGGTCTCGGGCTGCTCATCACCACGGGCGTGAACCTGTTCCTGCCCAAGGTGCTGGTGTCCGGGGCGCTCCTGATCGCCCTGCTGGCACTGTCCATCGACTGGATCGGCCGCATCGTCGAGACCGTCGCCCGACCGAAGGGACTCCGATGAACCGCGCCCGCACCCGCCGTATCGCCGCGACCCTGGTCGCCGCTGCCGCCGCACTCGCCCTGACCGGTTGCGGCCTGCAGCCGGCCGCCTCGTTCGTCCCCGCAGCCGGGCCGGGCTCCATCAAGCGCATCGACGACCTGCCCGCCGGCGCGCACATCACGGTCACGTCGAAGAACTTCACCGAGCAGCTCGTGCTCGGCAAGATCGGCGTGCTCGCCGCGAAGGCCGCCGGGTTCGACGTCACCGACGAGACGAACGTGCCTGGCAGCGTCGCCGTCCGCCAGCTCATGACCGGACACGACGCCGACATGACCTACGAGTACACGGGCACCGCCTGGCTGACCTACATGGGCCACAAGGAAGGAATCCCGGACAAGACCGAGCAGTGGCAGGCGGTCCGCAAGGAGGACGCCCGCAACGGTCTGACCTGGCTCGACCCGGCGCCGATGAACAACACGTACGCGTTCGCGGTGCGCAAGGAGGCGGTCAAGGAGCTCGGCGGCATCACCAAGCTGTCGCAGATCACCGACCTGCCGAAGGACCAGCGCACGTTCTGCGTGGAGTCCGAGTTCAACTCGCGGGCCGACGGCTTCAAGCCGATGCTGGCGAAGTACGGGCTCGAGCTCGGGGGATCCGGCGACAACGGCATCCCGAAGGGGAACGTCGACATCCTGGACACCGGCACGGTGTACACGGCGACCGACCGCGGCACGTGCAACTTCGGTGAGGTCTTCACCACCGACGGCCGGATCAAGTCGCTCGGGCTGCAGGTGCTGCAGGACGACAAGGGGTTCTTCCCCGCCTACAACGTCGCCCCGGTGCTCGACAGCGCGACGTTGCAGAAGTACCCGCAGCTCGAGGGCATCTACGACCAGATCTCCCCGAAGCTCACCGACCCCGTCCTGCAGGAGCTGAACCGGCAGGTGGACGTCGAGGGGCGCGAGCCCGCCGACGTCGCCTTCGACTGGATGGTCAAGGAGGGCTTCATCACGAAGGCCTGACGGGTCCGGACGCGACCAGCAGACGGACGGGAGGCGCGGGGCCCCCTGGCCCCGCGCCCCCCGGTGCGGCGGGCGGGGCGGCGG
>NZ_JALGRO010000012.1 GCF_022815645.1 Curtobacterium sp. VKM Ac-2922
GCGGGGTGGCCCGGTGCCAGCTGGCACCGGGCCTCCCGTTCGTCAGGTGGTCAGTCCGTCAGGACGACGACTCCCAGTCCGCCGGACCGCGCGACCCCGCGCGGTACTCCTCGAGCGGGACCTCGTCGGCCTTCCATGCCGCGACGACCGGCTCGACGATCTCCCAGCAGCGCTCCGCGACGTCGCCGCGGATCGACAGCAGCGGGTCGTCGTGGAAGATGCCGTTGAGGACCTCGCCGTAGGGGGTCAGCTCGCCGTCGCTGAACGACGACGACAGGGTGACCTGCCCCATCTCGAACGGGTTGCCGCCGCCGTTCGCCGACACGGTCAGCTCGATCTCGTCCGGGTTCAGGACGATGCGCAGCGTGTCCGCCTTCGGCCGACCGCTCAGGCCCGAGGGCAGACGCGTGACGGGCTTGAAGGTGATCAGGACCTCTTTCCGGCTGGCGCCGAGGGCCTTGCCGGAACGCAGGGTGAAGGGGACGCCCTTCCACCGCGCGGTGTCGACCTCGACCGAGATCTCGGCGAGCGTCTCGGTCTCGCGCGACTTGTCGACGCCGTCCTCGTCCTGGTAGGACGGCAGTTCCTTGCCGTCGATGGTGCCCGCCGTGTAGACGGCCCGGCGGGAGGCGACCTTGGGGTCGTTCCCCTTGAGCTGCGTCGAACGGAGCGCACGGGCCAGGGACGAGCGGAACTCGACGGCGTCGATGTCTGCCGGAGCGTCCATCGTCACGATGCCCAGGATCTGCAGCAGGTGCGACTGGATCATGTCGACCATCGCGCCGGCCTCGTCGTAGTACTGGGCGCGGTTCTCGAGGCCCAGGGTCTCGTCGTAGAAGATGTCGACCTTCTCGATGTTGTCCGCGTTCCAGATGGGCTCGAACAGGCGGTTGGCGAAGCGCAGACCGATGATGTTGAGCACCGTGGTGCGGCCGAGGAAGTGGTCGGTGCGGTGGACACGCTCTTCGGGGACGATCTTCAGGACGGTCTCGTTGAGCGCCTTCGCACTGGCGACGTCGGTGCCGAAGGGCTTCTCGAACGCCAGGGTCGTGCCCTCGGGGAGCTCCACCTCTTGCAGCGCCTCGCAGATGTCGGACGCGATCTGCGGCGGCAGCGCGAAGTACAGGATCGGCTCGTTGTCGGCCGCGTCGAGCAACGCCTTCAGGTGCTTCGGGTCCGTCGGGTCGCCCTGGATGAACGAGGTCGACTCGAGGGTCGCGTCGACCTCGGGTCCCTTGACGTCCTGCGACGCGAAGGACTTCGTGACGATGTCCTTCCACTGCTCGGGGGATCGCTCGCTGCGGCCCGTCCCGATCAGCTGCACGGGCACGGCTCGACCGCTCTGCAGGAACGTGCCGAGGCCCGGCAGGAGCAGGCGGGAGGCGAGGTCGCCCGTCGCGCCGAAGATGATGAGGGTGCGCTTGTCGGTCACCTGAGGTGACTCCTTTCGCGAGGTTGTGGGGGTCCGTGTGGCTCAAGCCGCACGTGGACCGGTTGATTCCCCCTCGGGGGAAGTGCTCCGGACGCAGTTCGGGCGGCACCGAGGTGGTGCCGCCCGAAGCGCGTCAGATGCGGATCAGTGTCCGAAGTTGCCGCGGTAGTACTCGAAGACCCAGCCGACCAGGGTGATCGCCACGAAGGCGAGCCCGAAGGGCACGATCCACAGACCGGCTGCGACACCGAGGAAGGTGATCGCGGTGGCACCGGCGAGCAGGATCGGCCACCAGGACCAGGGGCTGAAGTGCCCGAGTTCGGCGTCGCCGTCCTCGATGTTGGCGTCCTGACGGTCTTCCGGCAGGTCGCCGCCCTGGGCGGAGAGCACCCGGCCGAGGTAGAACGCGATGAACGCGGACATCAGACCGACGAGCCCGATGCCGACGGTGCCGACCGGCTCCCACTTTCCGTAGTTGATGTAGAACCAGATCGTGTACGCGGCATCCGCGACGACGAAGAACCCGAAGAGGATCCAGAACAGGTTGACGTTGGCGCGCATCGCCTTACTTCACCTCGCCCTTCGCGGCGTCGTAGGTCGGGGCATCAGGAGCGTCCTTCGCCGGGCCCACACCGATCGGCACACCGGCCTCGGGGTGGTTCAGGTCGAACGCCGGGGACTCCGAGCGGATGCGCGGGATCGACGTGAAGTTGTGCCGCGGCGGCGGGCAGGACGTGGCCCACTCGAGCGAGCGGCCGTAGCCCCACGGGTCGTTGACGGCCACCTTGGGAGCGTTCCGCGCGGTGACGTAGACGTTGAAGATGAAGGGCAGGAACGAGATGCCCAGGATCATCGCGCCGATGGTCGACAGCTGGTTCATCCACGTGAACCCGTCGTTCGGCAGGTAGGTCGCGTAGCGACGCGGCATGCCGATGACGCCCAGCCAGTGCTGGATCAGGAACGTGGTGTGGAAGCCGATGAACAGCAGCCAGAAGTGGATCTTGCCGAGACGCTCGTTGAGCATCCGCCCGGTCCACTTCGGCCACCAGAAGTAGAACCCGGAGAACATCGCGAACACGACGGTGCCGAACACCACGTAGTGGAAGTGCGCCACGACGAAGTACGAGTCGGACACGTGGAAGTCGAGCGGCGGCGACGCCAGGATGACACCCGTCAGACCACCGAACGTGAACGTGATCAGGAAGCCGATCGCCCAGAGGATCGGGGTCTCGAACGTCACCGAACCGCGCCACATGGTGCCGACCCAGTTGAAGATCTTCACGCCGGTCGGGACCGCGATGAGCATCGTCATGAGCGAGAACCACGGCAGCAGCACCGAACCGGTGACGTACATGTGGTGCGCCCACACCGTGACCGACAGGGCCGCGATGGAGATGGTCGCGTAGACCAGCGTCTTGTACCCGAAGATCGGCTTGCGGCTGAACACCGGGAAGACCTCGGAGACGATGCCGAAGAACGGCAGCGCGATGATGTAGACCTCTGGGTGGCCGAAGAACCAGAAGAGGTGCTGCCAGAGCAGGGCCCCGCCGTTGGCCGGGTTGAAGATCTGGGCGTCGAACACGCGGTCGAGTCCCAGGCCGAACAGCGCAGCAGCCAGCACCGGGAAGGCCATCAGCACGAGCAGCGACGTCACGAGGGTGTTCCACGTGAAGATCGACATGCGGAACATGGTCATGCCGGGGGCACGCATCGTGATGATCGTCGTGATGAAGTTCACCGCGCCGAGGATCGTCGAGAAGCCCGTCAGGCCGAGCCCGAACACCCACAACGTGCCGCCGAGCCCTGGTGTGAACGTCGTGTCACTCAGTGGCGCGTAGGCGAACCACCCGAACGACGCCGCGCCCTGCGGGGTGAGGAAGCCACCGACGGCGACGAGCGCGCCGAAGAAGTAGAGCCAGAACGCGAAGCCGTTGAGGCGCGGGAACGCCACGTCGGGCGCACCGATCTGCAGCGGCATGATCGCGTTCGCGAAGCCCGAGAACAGCGGCGTCGCGAAGAGCAGCAGCATGATCGTGCCGTGCATCGTGAACAGCTGGTTGTACTGCTCCTTCGTAGCGACGACCTGCAGGCCGGGCTCGAAGAGCTGCGCGCGGATCACGAGCGCCATTACGCCCGCGAGCAGGAAGTACAGGAACGACGTGATCAGGTACATGTACCCGATGGTCTTGTGGTCCGTGGAGGTGATCCACCGGACGATGATGTTGCCCTTCCGACCGACCTTGGACGCCTGGAAGTCCGGCGTCGCGGTCGCTGTCGGTTGGCCGACGAATGACGTGGTCATCTGGCGAGCCCCTACTTGTCGTCCGACGCCGTGACGGGCGCCTTGTTGTCAGGCTGGTTCGTGTTGGTGTTGTACTCGTTGCCGAGCAGTCCGACCTTGCCCTGGTCCTTGAGCGTGTCGAGGTAGTCCTGGTACTTGGCGGGCGACACGACCTTCACCTGGAAGAGCATCAGGGAGTGGTACTCGCCGCAGAGCTCGGCGCACTTGCCCTGGTACGTGCCTTCCTTCTGGGGGATGAAGTACTCGTAGTTCGTCTTGCCGGGGAGCATGTCCTTCTTGTAGAGGAAGTCGATGACCCAGAAGGAGTGGTCCACGTCGCGGGAGTCGAGCTCGATCTTGACCTTCTTGCCGACCGGCAGGTAGAGCGTCGGCAGCTGCGACTCGTCGATCGAGCCGTTGCCGTTCTCTTCTTCCTGGGCCTGGATGCCCTGGTAGTAGACGCTCTTCGAGGGGTCGTTCTGGTCGATGTAGTTGAAGTCCCACGCCCAGCGCTTGCCGTACACGTGCACCGTGGTGTCGGGCTGCGCGAACGGCTTCTCGATGGCGGCCTGGTCCTTGGCGGTGAAGGCGAAGAAGCCGAGCACCAGGATCAGCGGCACGATCGTGTAGAAGATCTCGAGCGGCATGTTGTAGCGCATCTGCACGGGCAGGCCGGTCTGGCCCTTCCGGCGGCGGTACACGATCGCTGCCCAGATGATCAGGCCCCAGACGATGAGACCGACGGCCAGCAGGACGATCCAGCTCGTGGTCCACAGGCCGACGACGCGGCTGGTGTGGTTGGTGACGTCCTTCGTCTCCTCGGTGCCCGGGAGCCATCCGTTGAGCTGCTGCTGCGAGCAGCCCGCCAGTGCGATGACCAGACCGACGGCCACCGGGACGGCCGCCCAACGTATACGGCGATTCGAACGCACTGTTACCTCTCGGAAGAACTGAAGCCGTGGGCTCAGCCCGTCGGAGACCGACGGCGGATCACCGAGGCGATCCATGGCTGGCTCCCAGCTTGGTTGGGACACTCCTAGCTTACTCGCAGCTGGTGACACTCAGTGCACACCCGACACGCCTGGGGCCCGGTTCCGCGCGGTCGCAGCACGCGTTTTCCCTGGTCACCGCGGGCTCGATGCGGTCACCGGATGTTCCCGACGCAGAACGCGGACGGGGAGTGACCGTGTCGGTCACTCCCCGTCCGCGCATGAGCCGGAAGTCGGTCCGGATCAGTGGAAGCTGTCACCGCAGGCACAGCTGCCCTGGGCGTTCGGGTTGTCGATCGTGAAGCCCTGCTTCTGGATCGTGTCCTCGAAGTCGATCGTGGCGCCGTCGAGGTACGGCACGCTCATCTTGTCGACGACGACCTCGACCCCGTCGAACTCGGCGGTGGTGTCACCGTCGAGCAGGCGCTCGTCGAAGTAGAGCTGGTAGATCAGGCCCGAGCAGCCACCGGGCTGGACGGCCAGGCGCAGACGCAGGTCGTCGCGGCCTTCCTGCTCGAGGAGGCTGGCGACCTTGCCCGCGGCGGCGTCACTGAGCTGCACGGCGTGCGTCGCGCTCGTGGTGGTGTCCGTCGCGATCGCGTTCGTCGCGGTGGCTTCGCTCGTGATGGTGTCGCTCATCGCGCGTCTCCCTCCGGGCGGTGCAGATCACCGCCGTCGTCTCGATTGTAAGCACCGCCCCCGACGGTCCGCACCATCCGGCGGCTGCCTGTGGAGAACCGGGACCGCACCACGGGCGGACAGGAGGCTTCGGGCGGGGACGCGCCGGGCCTCCTGTCCGGTGATCGGGCCGTCAGGCGCGCGTCGCCAACCGGGCCAACAGGATCGTCTCGCTGGCGATCGCGCGGTGCAGCACCCCGAGGTGCTGCGACTCGTTCGGGCTGTGCGCCCGCGTGTCGGGGTCCTCGACGCCGGTGACCAGGATCTGCGCGTCCGGGAACTCGGCCGCCAGGTCGGACACGAACGGGATCGAACCACCGATGCCCTGCTCGACCGGCGCGGCGCCCCAGCCCTCGGCCATGGCGGTCCGCGCCTCGCGCACGGCCCAGCCGCTCGTGTCGACCAGGAACCCGTCGCCGGCGTCCGGCTCGCTGATCTCGACGCGCGCTCCGAACGGCGTGTGCGCGTGGATGTGGCGTTCGACGGCGGCCGCGGCCTGGCGCGCCGACTGTCCCGGAGCCACCCGCACCGACACCCGCGCGGCGACGGTGGGCAGCAGCGTGTTCGAGGCGTTCGCGACGCTCGGCACGTCCATGCCCGTCACCGTGATCGACGGCTGGAACCACATGCGAGACAGCACGTCGCCGGTGCCGACCGGGCGGACACCCTCGACCAGCGCGGCGTCCTTCGCGAGTTCGTCCTCGGACCGCTCGGGCACGGGCGCGTCGTACGCCGTCAGGCCCTCGACGGCGACCGAGCCCTGGTCGTCGTGCAACGAGGCGAGCAGGCGCACCATCGGCAGCATCGCGTCCGGCGCCGCCCCCCCGAACATGCCGCTGTGGCTGGCGTGCTCGAGGGTCGTCAGGGTCAGCTTGAACGTCACGTTGCCGCGCAGCGAGACCGTGATCGCCGGGACCTCGGTGGACCAGTTGTCGCTGTCCGCCACGACGATGACGTCGGCCGCCAGGTGCGCCTTCTGCTCGCGCAGGAAGGTCCGGAACGACCGGGAGCCGAACTCCTCTTCCCCCTCGACGAACAGGACGATGCCCAGGTCGAGGTCGTCGCCGAAGCGGGCGTGCAGTGCGCGGAGCGAGGCGATGTGCGTCATCACGCCGGCCTTGTCGTCCGAGGCGCCGCGGCCGTACAGGCGGTCGCCGCGGAGCGTGGGCTCGAACGGCGGCGTCTCCCACAGAGCGTCGTCGCCCTGCGGCTGCACGTCGTGGTGGGCGTAGAGCATCACCGTCGGTCGGCCGTTCCGCGCCGGTCGGACGGCCAGGACAGCGGGCTGTCCGAGCTCGACGCCCTGGTGCTCGATGCCGGTCGCGTCGGATGCACCGGACGGGGTCTCGCCCTCGACCGCGCTCCGGACGATGCGGACCTCGTCGAACACGCCCGTGCCGCGCGCGAGTTCCGCGACGGCCTCGGCGTTCCGGCGCACGTGCGCGGGATCGAACGCGGACCACGACACCGACGGGATCCGCACCAGGGCGGACAGGTCCGCGATCGTCCGGGGCAGGTCGCCGTGCACCTGTTCGCGGAGGGCGTCGAGGAGCTCGGGGTCGGTCGCGGGTGCGGACTGTTGGGTGTCGGTCATGCCCGGTAATCTAGAGGACGACACGCACCGGGGCTCCCCTCGGCGCACCGCTCACCGACAGCAGGAATCACCGTGGCCAAGGCAGCACCCAAGACCAACACGACAGCAGAGCCCTCGGAAGAGGAACTGCTCGAAGCGGGCAAGGGCCGTCCGACGCCGTCCCGTCGCGAGCGTGAAGCCGCCAACCGCCGTCCGCTCGTGGGCAACACCCCGGTGGACAAGAAGGCCGCCCGTGCTCGACTGAACTCCGAGCGCGAGAAGGCCCGCGTCGGCATGGCCAACGGCGAAGAGCGCTACCTTCCCGCCAAGGACCGCGGCGAGCAGCGTCGCTTCGTCCGCGACACCATCGACTCCCGCTGGAACGTGGGCGAGGTCTTGATGCCCGTGCTGGTCGTGTTCCTGATCGTCGGCTTCGTGGCGGCGCAGACGGCGGCAGCCTCGTACGCACTCCTGCTCGTCTGGGCCTTCGTGGCGCTGTTCCTGCTGGACTGCGTGATCCTGTGGGCCATCCTGCGCAAGAAGCTCACCGCGAAGTTCGGCTCCATGCAGAAGGGCACGTACCTCTACATCCTGACGCGCACGTGGCAGCTGCGTTTCCTGCGCCTGCCGAAGCCGCAGGTCAAGCGCGGGCAGCACCCCGCGCTCTGAGTCGTGTTCCGGAAGCGCCGTCGGCCTGGCCGGCGGCGCTTCGTCGTGCGTGCGGCCCGAGGTCGGGGCGGCGGGGGCCGTCCGTCCGTCGAGTGGTCACAACACCCCGGCGGCGTTCCGCCGAGCGGTCACGATTCGTCGCGCTCGACGCCTGCAACCGACGATTCGTGACCCCTCGGCGGACGTGAGCGGGGTGTCGTGACCCATCGTGGCGGGCGTGGCGAGCGGGCGGGACGCCCCCACACCGGACAGGAGGCTCGTGGCGGGCCCGCCGGGCGCCTCCTGTCCGTCGAGTGGTCACTACACCCCGGCGGCCCTCCGGCGAGCGGTCACGATTCGTCGCCCCCGACGCCCGCGACCGACGAATCGTGACCCCTCGGCGGACGTGAGCGGGGTGTCGTGACCACTCGGGCAAGCGGGCGAGCGGCCCGGCGGGCGTGCAGCCCGACAGGCGGGCGTGCGGCACGCGCGGCACGCGCCTGCGGGCGCAGCACGCGCCTCAGCGCGCAGCGCGCCGCAACCGCCGCCGGCGCAGCCGGTTGATCCGCGTCGCCCAGGTCGGCCCCTCGTAGAGGAACGCGGTGTAGCCCTGCACCAGGGTGGCTCCGGCATCGAGCCGCGCCTGCACGTCAGCTTCGGAGGTCACTCCCCCGACGGCGATGACGCAGAAGTCGTCCGGCACGGCAGCCCGCACGCGCCGCAGCACGTCGAGCGACCGCGCGGCGATCGGCGCCCCGGACAGCCCGCCGGCACCCATGGCGTCGACGGACGCGGCCGAGGCGGTCAGCCCGGACCGGTCGATCGTGGTGTTGTTCGCGATCACGCCGGCGAGTCCGAGCTCGACCGCCAGACCGGCGATCGCCGCGATCTGCTCGTCGGTCAGGTCCGGCGCGATCTTCACGAGCACGGGCACCCGACCGGCAGCGTCCTTGACGCCGGACAGCAGCGGGCGGAGCTGGTCGAGTTCCTGCAGACCGCGAAGGCCGGGCGTGTTCGGGGAGCTGACGTTCACCGCGAGGTAGTCCGCGAACGGTGCGAGCAACCGGGTCGACTCGAGGTAGTCGTCGAGGGCGTCCGCGACGTCGACGACCCGGCTCTTGCCGATGTTCACGCCGATGACGGGGCGCCCCGGGTGCCGGCGGGCACGTTCGAGCCGGCGTGCGGCAGCGGCCGCACCACGGTTGTTGAAGCCCATCCGGTTGATCAGCGCGCGGTCGCCGATGAGCCGGAACAGCCGCGGCTTCTCGTTGCCCGGCTGCGGCTTCGCGGTGATCGTGCCGACCTCGACGTGCCCGAAGCCGAGCAGCCCGAGGCCGACGATGCCGCGGGCGTCCTTGTCGAAGCCCGCTGCCAGCCCGAAGCGCGAGGGGAAGTGGATGCCCATCGTCGTGACGCCGTCGGCGGCCGCCGGGCGGGAGTACCGCTCGACCGTGCCGGCCAGGAACGGCACGTGCGGCAACCACCGGATGACGGCGAAGGCGATGTGGTGCGCGCGTTCCGGGTCCATGTTCGCGAACACGGACCGGAACACGACCCGGTAGCCGTTGCGGACGAGTCGTTCCCCGACCCCGCTCACGCGTCGGCCCCGGCCGCCGAGCGACCGCCGGCAGCGCCGTGGTGGTCGACGCGCAGCTGGCCGATCGCGGACTCGAAGTCCTCGAGCGAGTCGAACGCCTGGTAGACACTGGCGTAGCGCAGGTAGGCGACCTCGTCGAGCTCACGGAGCGGATCGAGGATCGCCAGGCCGATGTCGTTCGCGTCGATCTGGCTGGCGCCCGACGAGCGCACGATCTCCTCGACGCGCTGCGCCAGCACGGCCAGGTCCGAGTCGGTGACCGGACGTCCCTGGCAGGCCTTGCGGACACCGGAGATGATCTTCTCGCGCGAGAACGGCTCGAGCACACCGTTGCGCTTGACGACGTTCAACGACGCGGTCTCGGTCGTCGAGAACCGTCGACCGCAGTTCGGACACTGACGTCGGCGTCGGATCGACGTGCCGTCGTCGCTGGTTCGGGAGTCGACGACGCGGGAGTCGGGGTGGCGGCAGAAGGGGCAGAACATGGCAACCCCAGGCTATCGGTTCACGCGCTCCGTCACGGCGGCGGCGTGCGCGGGCAGCTGCTCCTCGGTCGCCAGGGCGACGATGTGCGGGGCGACCTGTCCGAGGGCGGCCGCGGTGTACCGGACGACCTGCTGCGGGCGCAGGAACGTCGACGCCGACAGCCCGGACCCGAAGCGCGCCTGGCCGCCGGTCGGCAGCACGTGGTTCGACCCGGCCAGGTAGTCCCCCAGGCTGACCGGTGTGCTCGGACCGACGAACACGGCACCGGCCGCGTCGATGTCGGCGAGCACGGCGTCGTCGTCCGCGGTCTGGATCTCGAGGTGCTCCGGTCCGTAGGCGTTGCTGACAGTGGCGGCGTCGGCGAGCGAGTCCACCAGCACGACGGCGGACTGCGGTCCGTCGAGTGCGGTCTGGAGGCGCGCAGCCGTCCCCAGCACGGCTGTCCGTTCGGGGATGGCGGCTTCCACCGCATCGGCGAACGCCGCCGACGTGGTCACCAGGACGCTGCCGGCCTGCTCGTCGTGCTCGGCCTGGCTGACGAGGTCGGCGGCGACGAAGCCCGGGTCGGCGGTGTCGTCCGCGATCACCAGGATCTCGGTGGCCCCGGCCTCGGAGTCGATGCCCACGACACCACGCACCAGGCGCTTGGCCGCGGCGACGTAGTTGTTGCCCGGACCGGTGACCAGGTCGACGGGTTCGAGGCCGATCTCGGACACGCCGTACGCCAGCGCGCCGACCGCGCCGGCACCGCCCATCGCGTAGACCTCGTCGACGCCGAGCAGCCCGGCCGCGGCCAGGATCGTCGGGTGCACCGCGCCGCCGTGGTGGCGCTGCGGCGGGGACACCAGGGCGATCGAACGGACGCCGGCGACCTGCGCGGCGACGACGTTCATGACGACGCTGGACGGGTAGACGGCCTTGCCGCCGGGAACGTACAGCCCGACGCGGCGCATCGGCTGCCAGCGCTGGTGGACCTCGGCGCCGTCGGCGAGGGTGGTCACGGACGGGGCGGGGACCTGGGCCGCGCTGGCGGCACGGACACGGCGGATGGCCTCGTCGAGGGCGCTGCGGAGTTCGGCGCTCAGGCCGGCGACCGCGGCGGCGATGTCGGCAGCGGGGACGCGGACGTGCGCGGGGGCGCCGCCGTCGAACCGGTCGGCCTGCTCGCGGAGCGCCGTGGCACCACGCTCGCGGACGTCGTCGACCAGTGCCCGTGCCGCGTCGACGGCTGCCCCGATGTCGCCCGCAGCACGCGGCATGAGACGGAGGAGTTCGGCGCGGGCGGGCAGGCCGCCACGGAGGTCGATTCGCTGCATCATGAGACGACCAGCGTACCGGCGGCACCCTGCACGAGCGCGTCGACGACCGGCCGGTGGTGGTCGGCCTGGCCGTGGTCCCACGCCCCCAGCTCGTGCAGCGTGACGATGCGGAAGGCCAGTGCGCGGACGAGCAGCTGCGACCACTCCGGCACGCCGGTCCCGAGCGCCCGGAGCCGGTCGAGCGGCACGCCGTGCCAGCACACCGCGTCCACGGCGGCGATCGCAGCACCGAGCCCGGCGGGTCGCCAGTACGGTGCCCAGTCGAACACGGCCGGCGGCTGCCCGTCGGCGAACAGCACGTTGCCGAGCAGGTCGCCGTGGATCAGCTGCGACGGCGACGCCACCGGCCGGAAGACCGCGGCGAGCCGGTCGAGCATCGGGTCGGTCGGCAGCGGAGCGTCCCACACCAGGCGGTCGGCCGTCGCCCAGGGGCCGTCGAGCCGGTCGAGGAACGCCGGACGCGGCAGCCCCGCCACAGCCCGGTGGAACGCCGCCCCCGCCGCGATGACGTCGTCCACGCGGGTCGGGTCGGTCGTGCCGTCGAGCCACTCCCAGGCCTCGTACCCGCCGGCGAGCCAGCCACCGCCCGTCGTGGGCACCGGGCGTGGCGTCCGGAACGCGGCCGTGTGCGGAAGGCGCGCCAGCGTGTCGGACCGCCACTGGGCCTCCGTCGCGTCACCGTGCGGCCGGAACACGACGTCGCCCGCGCGCCGCGTCTGCCCCTGGCCACCCAGCAGCCGCTCGAGCGGCGCCCCGGCCACGCCGAACGCACACGGCACCGCGTCCGACGGACGCGGTGCCGTGAGCTCGGTCATCGCCTAGACCAGGCAGCGCGGCCCGAGCAGGCTCTTCAGCTCGCCGAACAGGTCGGGCGTCAGGTTGACCGGGAACGGCAGCTCGAACGTCCGGGCGACGTCGTCCTTGAGCAGCCGGAGCCGGACCTCGGTGTCGCCGGTGTGCCGGCCGAGCACCGCGGCGAGCTCGGTGACCGTCGTGGTGGTCGCCTGGCGCTCGGGCAGGGTGAGCGTGAGCGGGCCGGAGCCCATCACGTCGCCCAGGTTCGGCTGGAACATGCTCACCGCGTGCAGGGCCTTGCCGTCGTCGCGGACGTTGACGCGACCGCGCAGCACCACGATGGAGTCGGCCACGAGCGACGGCCCGAACTCCTGGTACGTCTTGCCGAGGAACATCACGCCGATCTCGCCGCCGAAGTCCTCGATCTGGACGATGCCGTACGGGTTGCCGCTCGTCTTCGCCACGCGGTGCTGCACGCTCGTCAGCAGTCCGGCCACTGTGACGGTCTCGCCCTCGACCGAGTCGTCGGCGCCGAGCAGGTCGGCGATGGTGATCGACTGGTGCTTCGCGAGCTCGATCTCGAGCCCGGCCAGCGGGTGGTCGGAGACGTACAGCCCGAGCATGTCGCGCTCGAACGCGAGTTTGTCGCGCTTGGACCACTCGGGCCGTTCGGGCACCTGCGACACCGCGGCCATGGCGGGTTGCTCTTCGGCGACCTCGGCGAACAGCGAGTCGAAGTCGAACCCGACGTTGCCGTGGACCTCGTCGCGCTTGACCTTGACGGCGGCTTCGACCGCACCCTCGTGGATCTCGACCAGCGCGCGGCGGCTGTCCCCGAACTCGTCGAACGCACCGGCCTTGATGAGCGACTCGACGGTCCGCTTGTTGGCGGACGAGATCGGGATCTTGCGCAGGAAGTCGTGGAACGACTCGAACGTCCCCTTCTCGGTGCGGGCCTTGACGATGTCGTCGACGACGTTGAAGCCGACGTTGCGGATCGCGCCCATGCCGAAGCGGATGTCGTTGCCGACGGCCGCGAAGAAGCCGATGGACTCGTTGACGTCCGGGGGCATCACCCGGATGCCCATGCGGCGGCACTCGTTCAGGTACAGCGCGAGCTTGTCGCGGGCGTCGCCGACGCTGGTGAGCAGCGCGGCCATGTACTCGGCCGGGTAGTGCGCCTTGAGGTACGCCGTCCAGAACGACACCACGCCGTACGCCGCCGAGTGCGCCTTGTTGAACGCGTAGTCCGAGAACGGCAGCAGGATGTCCCACAGCGTCTTGATCGCCGCGGCGGAGTAGCCGTTGTCGAGCATGCCCTTCTCGAAGCCGGCGTACTGCTTGTCCAGCTCGGACTTCTTCTTCTTGCCCATCGCGCGGCGCAGGATGTCGGCCTGACCGAGCGAGAACCCGGCGACCTTCTGCGCGATGGCCATGACCTGCTCCTGGTAGATGATCAGACCGTAGGTCGTGCCGATGATGTCCTTGAGCGGCTCTTCGAGCTCGGGGTGGATCGGCGTGATCGCCTGCTCGCCGTTCTTGCGGAGCGCGTAGTTCGTGTGCGAGTTCGCCCCCATGGGCCCCGGGCGGTACAGGGCGATGAGCGCGGAGATGTCCTCGAAGTTGTCGGGCTTCATCAGGCGCAGCAGTCCGCGCATCGGGCCGCCGTCGAGCTGGAACACGCCGAGGGTGTCACCGCGCTGCAGCAGGGCGTACGCCTCGGGGTCCTCGAGCCCCATGGTCTCGAGGTCGAGGTCGGTCCCCCGGTTGCTCTTGATGTTGTCGAGCGCGTCACTGATGATCGTCAGGTTCCGCAGCCCCAGGAAGTCCATCTTGATGAGCCCGAGGGACTCGGACGCCGGGTAGTCGAACTGCGTGACGATCTGGCCGTCCTGCTCCCGCTTCATGATCGGGATGATGTCGATCAGCGGGTCGCTCGACATGATGACGCCGGCGGCGTGCACGCCCCACTGCCGCTTCAGGCCCTCGAGCCCCAGCGCGGTGTCGAACACCGTGCGGGCCTCGGGATCGGTCTCGACGACGGTGCGGACGTCGACGGCCTCCTTGTAGCGGGGGTGCTCCTTGTCGAAGATCCCGGTGAGCGGGATGTCCTTGCCCATCACGGGCGGCGGCATCGCCTTGGTGAGCTTCTCACCCATGCCGAACGGGAAGCCCAGCACGCGCGACGAGTCCTTGAGCGCCTGCTTGGCCTTGATGGTGCCGTAGGTCACGATCTGCGCGACGCGTTCGGACCCGTACTTCTCGGTGACGTACTTGATGGCCTCGCCGCGGCGCCGGTCGTCGAAGTCGACGTCGAAGTCGGGCATCGAGACGCGGTCCGGGTTGAGGAACCGCTCGAAGATCAACCCGTGCCGGATCGGGTCGAGGTCGGTGATGCGCATCGCGTACGCCACCATCGAGCCCGCCCCGGAACCACGGCCGGGACCGACGCGGATGCCGTTGTCCTTGGACCAGTTGATGAAGTCGGCGACCACCAGGAAGTAGCCGGGGAAGTTCATCTGGTTGATGATGCCGACCTCGTAGTCGGCGCGCGCCTGGACCTCGTCCGAGATGCCGCCGGGATAGCGGTACTGCAGCCCCTTCGCCACCTCTTTCTCGAACCAGCTGTGCTCGGTCTCGCCCTCGGGCACCGGGAACTTCGGCATGTAGTTCGCCGCGGTGTCGAACTCGACGTCGCAGCGCTCGGCGATGAGCAGCGTGTTGTCGCAGGCCTCGATGTTGTCGCGGAACAGGTGCCGCATCTGCTGCGGGGTCTTCAGGTAGAACTCGTCGGCGTCGAACTTGAACCGGTTGGGGTCGTTGAGCGTCGAGCCGGACTGCACGCACAGCAGTGCCGCGTGCGACTTGGCGTCGTGCGCGTGCGTGTAGTGCAGGTCGTTCGTGCCGACCAGCGGCAGGCCCAGGTCCTTCGCCAGCCGGATCAGGTCGCTCATGATCCGGCGTTCGATCTCGAGCCCGTGGTCCATGATCTCGGCGAAGTAGTTCTCCTTGCCGAAGATGTCGCGGAAGTCCGCCGCGGCCTTGATCGCCTCGTCGTACTGCCCCAGACGCAGGCGGGTCTGGACCTCGCCCGACGGGCAGCCCGTCGTCGCGATGATGCCCTCGTGGTGCTCGCTGAGGAGTTCGCGGTCCATGCGCGGCTTGAAGTAGTAGCCCTCGAGCGAGGCCTTCGACGACAGCCGGAACAGGTTGTGCATGCCCGTGGTGTTCTCGGCGAACATCGTCATGTGCGTGTACGAGCCCGCACCCGACACGTCGTCGCCGCCGCCGTCGCCCCAGCGCACACGGGTCTTGTCGGAGCGGTGCGTGCCCGGGGTGATGTAGGCCTCGGTCCCGATGATCGGCTTGACGCCACCGGCCTTGGCGGCCTTCCAGAACTCGAACGCGCCGAACATGTTGCCGTGGTCGGTCACCGCCACCGCCGGCATGCCCTGGGCAGCCGTCTCGGCGACCAGGTCGTTCAGTCGCGCGGCGCCGTCGAGCATCGAGTACTCGCTGTGCACGTGCAGGTGGACGAAGGAGTCGGAACTCGCCACGGGGCCTCCGGTCGAACGAACTGCGTGTGGGACTCGGACAGCCTAACCGCGGGCGGTGACACCCACGGGCGTGTCGTCTGGACCGTCCGCGTGTCAGACCGACGCGGCGCGGATCTGGTCGAGCGCCGACCGCAGGTCGTCGGGGTACGACGCCTGGAACTCCACCCAGTCGCCCGTGCGCGGGTGGTGGAACCCGAGCCGGACCGCGTCGAGCCACTGGCGCGTCAGCCCGAGCTCGGCGGCGAGCACCGGGTCGGCGCCGTACATCGTGTCCCCGACCAGCGGATGCCGGGTCGCGGCCAGGTGCACGCGGATCTGGTGCGTGCGACCGGTCTCCAGGTGCACCTCGAGCAGCGACGCCGACCGGAACGCCTCGAGCGTGGCGTAGTGCGTCACGCTCGGCTTGCCGTCCGAGGTGACCGCGAACTTCCAGTCGCTCGAGGGGTGCCGGCCGATGGGCGCGTCGATCGTGCCCGAGGTCGGGTCCGGGTGCCCCTGCGCCAGGGCGTGGTAGACCTTGTCGACCGTGCGCTCCTTGAAGGCGCGCTTCAGGTGCGTGTACGCCAGCTCGGTCTTCGCGACCACCATCAGCCCGGACGTGCCGACGTCCAGCCGGTGCACGATGCCCGCACGCTCGGCGGCACCCGAGGTCGCGATCGTGAACCCCGCAGCGGCGAGCCCGCCCGGCACGGTCGGGCCGTCCCACCCGGGCGACGGGTGCGCGGCCACGCCGACGGGCTTGTCGACGACGACGATGTCCTGGTCGTCGTGCACGATCGTCATCCCCGGCACGACGGCAGGCACGATGCGCGGTGCTTCCTTCGGGGTCCACTCGACCTCGAGCCACGAATCGGTGTGCAGGCGGTCGGACTTGTCGACGACGGCTCCGTCGACCCGCACGCCACCCGCGGCGACGACCTCGGCCGCGAACGACCGGCTGAAGCCCAGGAGCTTCGCGATGGCGGCGTCCACGCGCTCACCGGCGAGCCCGTCCGGCACGGGGAGTTGGCGGGACTCGCTCACGTCGCGTCGTGTCCCAGCGGGTCAGGACGGGAGGCCCGGGTCGTGTCGACCACGTCGGTGGCGGTTCCCGACTCGGGGACCGCGGCGTCCGTGGCGGACCCGGCACGGTCCTCCCGGCCGGCGCCGGCCAGCGTCGTGTTCGTGTTCTTGCTCTTGCTCTTGCTCTTGTCCGAGACCGTCCTGGTGCCGTCGAGGTTCACCCCGAAGACGACCAGCAGCACGAAGACCACCATGCTGATGCAGATGAACGAGTCGGCGACGTTGTAGATCGCGGGCATCATCCACGGCGTCGAGATGAAGTCGACGACGTGCCCGCGGCCGAAGCCGGGCTCGCGGAAGAGTCGGTCGAGCAGGTTGCCGAGCGCCCCGCCGAGCAGCATGCCGAGCACGATCGCCCACCACATCGACCGGATGCGCCGGGCGAACACGATGATCGCGACGACCACGGCCGCCGACACGATCGAGAACACCCACGTCATGTTCACCGCGAACGAGAACGCGGCACCGGGGTTGCGGACGTACAGGAACTGCAGGGCGCCGCCGAGCACCGGGACGACCTGCCCGTACGGCAGGTTCGCGACGACCAGCGCCTTGGCGATCTGGTCGAACGCCACCACCACGACAGCGGCGAAGGCCAGTGCCGCGATCGCGCGGACACTGACCTTCGCTCGTTGGTCTTGCTGCTGGGTCAACTCAGTTGCCGAAGCCCTGCGCCGACGCCGGCGCGGGGGTGAGGCCCGACTGCTCGGTGCCCGACGAGGTGTCGAGCTCGTTCAGCTGGCCCTGGATGTAGCTCTTGAGCTGGGCGCGGTAGTCGCGCTCGAAGGTGCGCAGCTCGTCGATCTTGCCCTCGAGCTGACGCTGCTCGCCCTCGAGCACCTGCACGCGCTGGCGGTTGGTGTTCTCGGTGTCGGCGATGATCTGGCGCTGCTTGTTCTCGGCTTCGGAGACGAGACGCGCTGCCTGGGCCTGGCCCTCGGCGATGAGCGCGTCGCGCTTCTCGACGCCCTCGCGGACGTGCTCCTCGTGCAGGCGACGAGCGAGCGTGAGCAGGTTGGTGGTGCCCTCGGTGTCGTCGTCCGGGTTGACCGTGGTGGTCGGTGCGGCGGCGGCGACCGGAGCCGGCTCGGGAGCGGCGGCGACGGGGGCCGGCTCCGGCTCGGGCTCGGGGGTCGGAGCAGGAGCGGCCTCGGCGGCGGCAGCCGGCTTCGGCGCCGACTCGGCGGCCTGCAGGCGCTGCCGCAGCTCCTCGTTCTCCTGGGTCAGACGGCGCAGCTCGACGACGACCTCGTCCAGGAAGTCATCGACCTCGTCTTGGTCGTAGCCCTCGCGGAACTTGGTCGGCTGGAACCGCTTGTTGACTACGTCTTCCGGCGTCAAAGCCATTTGCCGTCACCTCAATAGAACTGCTGAACGTGTGGAACCGAAACGTTGCGCCCGAACGTACCAGGCGCTGAACTCACGGTGCGGATGTCCACCTGCGCGGACATCGATCCCGTCAACCGTACACCGACGACCGACCGGAACCGTGATCGTGGACCGGGCGTGGCGCGTGTCGCGGCCAGCCGGATCCGCGGGGGCGGGTCAGACCGTGACCGAGACGACCCGCACGATGCTCATCAGGATGATCGTGACGAGCATCACGATGGACCAGCCGAAGTCGAGCGCGACCGCGCCCATGCGGAGCGGCGGGAGGACCCGACGCACCGAGCGGATCGGCGGGTCGGTGGTCGTGTAGACGACCTCGGCGACGACGAGCATGCCGCCGCGGGGACGCCACGAGCGGTTGAACGCCTGCACCATGTCCAGCGCGAACCGCCCCCACAGCACGAAGAAGTACAGCAGGAGCAGGAAGTACAGGATCGTGAAGATCACGGACACGGTGCGGCTCGCTCGTCTCGGGTGCGCGGGCCCTGTCGGGCACCGTGCACGGGGCGGGTGGGCCTGGGCGGCGTCACGGGGTCACGGGGACCCCGGGACGTGACGACTCAGGACTGGGCGAAGAAGGACGCCTCGATGTCGGACTCTACCTCGGGCGCCTCACCGCTGACTGCGACGTGGGCGGGAGAGAGCAGGAAGACCTTGTTCGTGACGCGCTCGATCTTGCCGTAGAGCCCGAGCGACAGGCCGCTGGCGAAGTCGATCATCCGGCGGGCGTCCGACTCGGTCATCTGCGAGAGGTTGATGATGACGGGGATGCCGTCGCGGAAGCTCTCGGCGATGGACTGGGCGTCCTTGTACTCGCGCGGGTGGACGGTGAGGATCTCGTTCATTTCCTGGACCGGGGTCGCCTTCTGTGCGGTCGTGTGCGAGCGGCGGAGCGGGGTGACCTGCGCGCCGCGCTGGTGCTGGGTGTGCGGGGCCTTCGACTCGACGGGGGCCGCTGCCGGTGCTGCCGCGGGGGCTGCTGCCGCCGGGGCCTCGTGGTGCGTCGCCGCGGGTGCCGAGGCCTGCTGCGCGCGCTGCTGGTGCTGCGTCGGCTGCTCGTCCTCGTACTCGAGTTCCTCGTCGGCGAGGCCGAGGTAGACCATCGTCTTCTTCAACGGACCGGCCATGGTTCCTCCAGGGGTGTGCGTGCACGTCGTGCCCCGCTGCTCGGGATGTACTGTGTCGAGGCTAGGGTGCGGGCGGCCGGTTTCCCGTGATTGCCGTCCCGATCCGCAGGTGTGTCGCACCTTCGGCGATGGCTTCGGCGTAGTCGCCGCTCATGCCGGCCGAGATGTCGGTCGCACCGGGCTCGAGCAGTCGGACACGGTCGGAGATGCCGCGCAGCCGGGCGAACGCCGGACGCGGGTCCTGGTCGAGCGGCGCGACCGCCATCACACCGCGCAGACGGATGGTCCCCGTGGCCAGGACACGCTCGGCCATCGCGTCGACGGCGTCCGGCTGCACGCCGCCCCGGCCGGGGTCGTCGGTCAGGTTGACCTGGACGAACCCGTCGATCACGGGTGGTGCCGGCTCGGCCTCGGTCGGCGCGAAGGCGTCGACCACCGAGTCACGGTCGAGCGACTGCACGACGTGGGCGTAGCGGCGCGCCTGGCGGGCCTTCTTCGACTGCAGCTGTCCGACGAAGTGCCACGTCAGACCCAGGTCGGCGAGTTCAGCGGCCTTGGCCTGGGCCTCCTGGTGGCGGTTCTCCCCCACGTCGGTGACGCCCAGCGCGGCCAGCTGGCGCACGAGCGACGCCGGGTGGTACTTGGTCACGACGACCAGCGTGAGCTCGTCGGCGGACCGCCCTGCGGCCTGCGCCGCGTCGGCGATGCCCTGTCTGACGGACGCGAGCCGAGCCTCCAGTCCGGTGTCGGACGGGAGGCTCGGCTCACGCTGGTCGGCGTCGCTCACGCGCGCGGACGGGTCACTTCAGGAAGTCGGGGACGTCGAGCTCGTCGTCGTCACCGTCGAAGGCCGGGTCGGCGGCACGCTGCGTCGGCGGCTCGTGCTCGGACGACGCCCACGACGGGCTGGCGTTGGTCGAGTCCTCGATGGCGTGCGAACCGCCGCCTACGGGTGCCGTGGCGTTCGACTCGGGGTCGACCCAGCTGGCGCGACGTTCCTTGACCTGCGACGAGGGCTCGCCACCGTCGAAGCCGGCGGCGATGACGGTCACGCGGACCTCGTCGCCGAGGGTGTCGTCGATGACCGCACCGAAGATGATGTTCGCCTCGGGGTGGACGGCTTCCTGCACCAGGCGCGCAGCGTCGTTGATCTCGAAGATGCCGAGGTTCGAGCCACCCTGGATCGAGAGCAGCACGCCGTGCGCACCGTCGATCGAGGCCTCGAGCAGCGGTGACGCGACGGCGAGCTCGGCGGCCTTGATGGCGCGGTCGGCGCCCCGCGAGGACCCGATGCCCATCAGCGCGGAACCCGCACCCTGCATGACGCTCTTGACGTCGGCGAAGTCGAGGTTGATCAGACCCGGGGTCGTGATCAGGTCGGTGATGCCCTGCACACCGGCGAGCAGCACCTGGTCCGCGGTCGCGAAGGCCTCGACCATCGAGATGCCGCGGTCGGAGATCTCGAGCAGCCGGTCGTTCGGCACGACGATGAGCGTGTCGACCTCGTCCTTGAGCCCGGCGACACCGTTCTCGGCCTGCGACTGACGACGCTTGCCCTCGAAGCTGAACGGCTTCGTGACGACGCCGATGGTGAGCGCGCCGATCGACTTCGCGATGCGGGCGACCACGGGAGCACCACCCGTGCCGGTCCCACCGCCCTCACCGGCGGTGACGAAGACCATGTCCGCTCCGGCGAGGGCCTCTTCGATCTCCTCGGCGTGGTCCTCGGCGGCACGACGGCCGACCTCGGGGTCCGCGCCGGCACCGAGGCCGCGGGTGATCTCGCGGCCGACGTCGAGCTTGACGTCGGCGTCGCTGAGCAGCAGCGCCTGGGCATCGGTGTTGATCGCGATGAACTCGACCCCACGGAGGCCCAGCTCGATCATGCGGTTGACGGCGTTGACGCCGCCGCCGCCGACACCGACGACCTTGATCACGGCGAGGTAGTTGTGGTTCGTGGTCACGTGAGTCCGGCCTCCGTTTGAACCCTCAACCTTTACTTGAAGTTCAGGGTCTTTGCTGCTAGGTGTGGTGCTTGCGACGACGCTACGGGGGCGCTCGCCACGGTGTCGTCCCGCCACGCCGCGTGTCGGCGATGTGGTCCCGCAATTCTGTCCGCTCGTGCCGCCAGGCGCGAGCCGGCCGCGCTCGGCGGCGACCGGCCGCGCCGACCGGCCGCGCCGAGTCTCGGCCCCGCGGACAGTTCGCGGCGTCCGGAGCGCACGATCTGTCCGCAGCGGCGAGACTCGGCGCGCGGACGCGACGGGTGGCAGGCGTGCAGGCACGCAGGCACGCAGGCGGGCGTCAGGACTGGTTGCGGATGATGCCGTTGTCCGGTGCAGACACGTCGTACTCCACCGCCGTGCCGGGGTCGCGGCTGGCGTGGTCCTTGACCAGGGCGTCGAGCAGCGCGGCCTTGGCGTCCGAGTCGTCGGGACTCCCCCACACCACGCGTGAGCCGTCCTGCATGGTCAGGGTGACGTCGTCGGCGGTCGAGGCCGCCACACCGGCCACCTGGGCGCGCACGGTCGACGGCAGCGCGAGCACGACCTCGGTCATCGTGCGGAACACGCTTGACCCGAGCTTCGCGCGACCGATGTCCGCGACGGGCATCGACTCAGGCTGCTTCGGCGACGACTGCACGACGATCCCCGCGGGGTCGACGAGCTGGAACGCATCACCGCTCTTGACGGCGACGACCGGGGTCCGCTCGGTCACGGTCACCACGAGCGTGTGCGGCGGTTCCTCTTCGGTGACGTAGCTCTCGATGAGCGGGAACCCGGCGATGTCCCGCTTGATCGCGCCGAAGTCGAGCCGGGCGAGCGGGGTCCCGATCTGGCCGGACAGCGCCTGGCGCAGCTGCGTGTCGTCGACGCGGCTGGTCCCCTTGATCTCGATCGTGCGGAGGGCCATCAGGGGCGAGAACACGGCGACCAGGATCGACACGCCCAGCACGAGCACGACGCTGGCGGCGGTGATGCCGATCGCTCGGCGGTGCCGCGAGCGCCGGGTGAACCGTCGGACCTCGGCGCGCTCGAGCAGCCGTCGCCGCTTGCGGGCGGCCCGCGCCTCGCGGGCGGTCTCCGCCGCGCGGACCTTCGTGCCGATGGGCGCGTCCGGCACGTCGGCTGCGTCCGCGTGCTCGGGACTGGAGGCCCGGTGCAGGTCGATCACGTCGGTCACGCCGGCGACGTGGTCACCCTCGTCCGCCGTCGCACGCTCGGACCCCGTCGCACGCTCAGAGCCTGTCGCGTGGTCGGACCCCGTCGCACCCCCGGATGCACGTCGCGCCCCGTCCTGCGCGGGCGCGACGTCCGCGACGGGGTGCGACGCTCGCAGGCCGGAGGTGGTGGGGGCGTCCGAGGCGACCGTCTCGTCGGCCGCAGCCGGCGTGTCGGTGTCGGGCCGGGCCTCCTGGGCGTGGCCCGCACCGCGACGGACGGACAGCCGCGGCATGCGCGGGACCCGACGCTCACGCGGCGCGCGCTCGCTCGCTGCCGACGCGTCCGGGGCCGCCGGACGGTCGTCGAAGCCCTCGGGACGCTTCACCGGGTGGGTGCTCCCTCGACCCGGAGCGTGCTGTCGTCCTGCAGCGCGCTGAGCACCTGCGGGATGATCCGGTACACGTCGCCGCAGCTGAGGGTCATGATGATGTCGCCGTCACGCGCGACCTCGGCCGCACGGGCCGAGGCGTCGGCCCAGTCGGGCAGGTACTCGACGCGCGACTGGTCGACGAAGCGCTCCTGCACCAGGGCGCCCGTGACACCGGGGACCGGGTCCTCGCGCGCGCCGTAGACGTCGAGCACGACGGTGTGGTCGGCGAGGTCCTCGTAGACCTTCGCGAAGTCGCCCGCCATCATCTGCGTGCGCGAGTACAGGTGCGGCTGGTGGATCGCGATGATCCGGCCGTCGCCGACGACGTTCCGCGCGGCCTTGAGCGCGGCCGCGACCTCGGTCGGGTGGTGGGCGTAGTCGTCGTACACCGACACGCCGCGCTCGACACCGTGCAGCTCGAAGCGCCGCTCGGTACCGCCGAAGGCCTCCAGCCCACGGATCGCGTCCTCGGGTGCGACGCCCAGGCCGACCAGCACCGCGAAGGCACCGACGGCGTTGATCGCGTTGTGGCGCCCCGGTACCCGCAGGGTCAGGTGGTGCGAGCGCCCGTCCGCACGGAAGTCGACCTCGACCCCGGCGGACTCGACGATGCGCTCGATGCGGACGTCGGCGTCCGCGGCCTCGCCGAAGGTCAGGATCTCCGGTGCGTCCGGCCGGGCACGGACGCCCTCGGTGACGCGCTTCGCCCCGGCGTCGTCGCTCGACACGACGACCCGCTCGCTGGCCTTGCCCGCGAACTCGACGAAGGCCTCGATGAACGCGTCCTCGGTGCCGTAGTGGTCCAGGTGGTCGGCGTCGACGTTGGTGATCAGCGCGACGGCGACGTCGTACAGCAGGAACGAGCCGTCGGACTCGTCGGCCTCGACCACGAACAGGTCGCTCGAGCCCGACGCCGAGCTGGTGCCGAGCGACTGGATCACACCGCCGTTGACGAAGCTCGGGTCGAGGCCCAGCTCGACCATCGCGGTGACGATCATGCCGGTCGACGTGGTCTTGCCGTGCGCACCCGCGACGGCGACCAGGCGGTGCTCGGCGATGAGCGCGGCCAGGGCCTGGGAGCGGTGCAGCACGGGCAGACCGCGGCGCTGGGCCTCGAGCAGCTCGGGGTTGTCCGGCCACAGGGCGCTCGTGACGACGATCGAGTCCGCGTCGCCGACGTTCGCGGCGTCGTGCCCGATGTGCACCTGGGCGCCGAGCTCGCGCATGCGGCCGGTGGTGGCGGTCTCGCGGGAGTCACTGCCGGTGACGGTGTGCCCGGCGGCCAGGAACAGCCGGGCGATGCCACTCATGCCGGAGCCGCCGATGCCGACGAAGTGGACCGTGCCGAGGTCGTCCGGGATCGGCTGGGTCAGGTCCGGCTTGATGGTCATGGTCGTTCCTCCGTGGTGCTGCCGGTGCGCTCGGTGCTGCCGGTGCGCTTGCTGGTGGCGGTCCGCGCGGCGTCGAGCGCGAGCTCGGTCATCCGGTCGGCGCCGTCGCGGTGTCCGACACTGCCGGACCGGACCGCCATGTCCGCGATGCGGGCACGGTCCTGCAGGACGTCCAGCAGGTGGAACGTCACCCAGTCCTGGTCGAACTCCTGGTCGTCCACGAGCACCGCTCCACCCGCCTGCACGACGTCGCGGGCGTTGTGCCGCTGCTCGCCGTTGCCGACAGGGTACGGCACCAGCACGCTCGGCAGCCCGACCGCGGTGAGCTCGCACACCATGCCCGCACCCGAGCGCGAGACGACGAAGTCGGAGGCGGCGTACGCCAGGTCCATCCGGTCGCAGTACGGCAGCACCGTGTAGCCGTCCAGGTCGCTCGGGCCGATGTCGCTCGCGGCGCCCACCACGTGCAGCACCTGCCAGCCGGCGCCCACGATGCTGGCGGCCGACCGGTTGACGGTCCGGTTGATGCTCCGGGCACCCGAGGACCCGCCCGTGACCAGCAGGACCGGCCGCGCGGGGTCGAGCCCGAACTCCGCCAGCCCCTCGGTGCGGCTGGCTCGCCGGTCGAGGCGCTCGACCTCGCGTCGCAGCGGCATGCCGACCACGCGCGCATGGCGCAGGCGGGTGTTGGAGAACGTGACCCCGACGTGCGTGGTCAGGAACGCGGCCAGCCGGTTCGCCAGACCCGGCTTGGCGTTCTGCTCGTGCACGACGATCGGGGTGCCGGTGCGCTTGGCGGCGATGTAGGCCGGCGCGGACGCGTAGCCCCCGACACCGAGCACCACGTCGACACCCCGGTCGCGGATGATCGCCTCGGTCTGCTTGACGGCACGCCAGAACGCCGCGGGGAACCGGAGTGCCGCAGCGTTCGGCTTCCGGGGGAACGGCAGACGCGGGATCGTCAGGAGCTCGTACCCGCGCATCGGGACCAGGCGGGACTCGAGCCCCTCGGCCGTGCCGAGCACGATGACCCGGTCGTCGGGCGATCGCTCGGTCAACCGGTCGGCGACCGCGAGCAGGGGGTTCACGTGCCCGGCGGTGCCGCCGCCGGCGAACAGGTAGGTGTTCATCGGAGTCGCCCGTCGACGAGCGGCCCGCGGTGCGCGTCGGGAAGGCGCCGCGCGGTCCCGCCGGCCGCCAGCGTGTGTCGGCTCGGCAGGTCGCGGGCGAAGGACAGCACGACGCCGATGGCCACCAGGGTCATGATGAGCGCCGAACCACCGGCCGAGATGAGTGGGAGCGGCACGCCGAGCACGGGCAGCAGGCCCAGGACGACGCCGATGTTGACGAGCGCCTGGCCGATGATCCAGGCGAGCACACCACCGGTGACCGTCCGGACGAACGGGTCGTCGGAGAGCCGGATGATGCGGACCATGCTGACGGCGAGCACGACGAAGAGCGCCAGGACGACGACCGCGCCGATCAGGCCGAGCTCTTCACCGATGATCGCGAAGATGTAGTCGTTGTCCGCCTCGGGCAGCCAGGACCACTTCGCCTTGGAGTTGCCGAGGCCGACGCCGAACACGCCACCGGAGGCCAGCGCCCACATGCCGTGGACGGGCTGCCAGCACAGGTCCTGGTACTGGCTGGTGTCCGTGCAGCCCGACAGCCACGCGCTGATGCGGGACGACCGCGAACTCGACGCCATGGTGATGAACGGCAGGAGCACGAGGATCGCGCCGACGCCGATGCCGAGGTGCCGCAGCCGGACCCCGCCGACGAACATCGCGCCGAAGACCAGGATCATCATGACCATCGCGGTCCCCTGGTCACCGCCGAACAGGACCAGGCCGATCGACCCGGCGGTGACCAGGCCGATGGGCGGCAGGATCTGCTTCCACTGGTCGAGCTTGTTGCGCTTCTGGTAGATGATCGTGCCGATGCCGAGCACCAGCGCGAGCTTGAGGATCTCGGACGGCTGCGCGGTGAAGCCGCCGAGCTTGATCCAGTTCCGGTTGCCCTGGATCGAGTAGCCGAGCGGCGTCAGGACGACCGCGGCCTGCACGATCAGGCCGAGCACGATCACCCAGCGCGAGTACTTGCGCCAGACCCCGGTCGGGATGCGGCTCGCGACGAGCATCAGGGGCACGCCGATGATCGCGTACAGCCCCTGCCGGGTGAAGGCGCCGAAGAAGTCGTGGGTCTTGGCGTACTGCTCGACGCTCGAGGACGACAGCACCATGACGACGCCGAACACCACCAGGAACAGGGTGACGCCGAGGATCGAGTAGAACGTGCTCGACTCGGCGACGAAGACGTTCTTCACCGCGACGACGGCGCCGTTCGGCCGCCGACCGCCGGCGCGCTGCGGGGTCGTGGTCGTGGTCGTCGAGCCGGTCGTGCGCGGGCTACGCGTCCCCGCCGGGATGTCCGGTGTCGCCATCGGTGTTTCCTCCCAGGTGATCGTGGACCGCCGCAGCGAATCGCTCGCCCCGGTCCGCGTACGAGACGAACTGGTCGAACGACGCAGCCGCCGGGGCGAGGAGGACCGTGTCGCCCGGTCTCGCGACCGATGCGGCATGTCGGACCGCCTCGGGCATGACCTGATCAGTGTCCGGTGCTTCGACCTGCAGGACCGGCACCGCGGGCGCGTGTCGCGCGAATGCCTCGAGCACGGGTCCCCGATCGGCGCCGATCACGACGACACCACGCGCGGTCGGACCGAAGCGCGCGACGAGCCCGTCGATGTCCACGCCCTTGAACTGCCCGCCGAGGATCCACACGACGGTCTCGAACGACGACAACGAGGCGGTGGCGGCGTGCGGGTTCGTGGCCTTGGAGTCGTCGACCCAGGCGATGCCGTCCGGGCCGGTGGCGACGAGCTCGGTGCGGTGGTGGTCGGCGCGGAAGGCCTGCACGGCGCGCTGGATCGAACTCGGGCGGACGGCACCGGCCCGGGCCAGCGCCGCGGCGGCGAGCACGTTCATCGTCATGTGCGGGCTGGCCAGACCGGCCTGCACCAGGTCGGCGTGGGTGGCGAGTTCGAGCGCGCTGTTCCGCCGGTCCTCGGTGAAGGCCCGGTCGCACAGCACGTCGTCCACGATGCCGACCTCGCTCGGGCCCGGGATGCCCGGTGTGAACCCGACGGCCCGGCAGCCCTCGACCACGTCGGCGTCCTCGACCATGCGCCGGGTCGCCTCGTCCGTGACGTTGTAGACGCACGCCAGCACGGTGCGCTCGTAGACCTTCGCCTTGGCGGCGCGGTAGGCGTCGGCGGACCCGTGCCACTCCAGGTGGTCGTCGGCGATGTTCAGGCAGGTCGACGCGAGCGGCAGGACCGCGCCGTCGCCGGCGTCGGCCATGTAGTGCAGCTGGTGGCTGGACAGCTCGACGACCAGCACGTCGAACCCGTCCGGGTCGCGCACGACGTCGAGCACCGGCACGCCGATGTTGCCGCACGCGACGGCGCGCAGCCCCTCGGCTTTAAACATGGCGGTGGTGAGCTGGGTGGTCGTGGTCTTGCCGTTGGTGCCCGTGATGGTCACCCACGGCGCGGCGACCGGCCCGCGCACGACCTTGTCGCGGACGCGCCAGGCGAGCTCGATGTCGCCCCAGACGGTGCTGTTGGCGACGGACCACTGCACGCTCGCGTTGTGCGGGGGCAGCCCGGGCGACACCACGACGACGTCGGGAGCCTGGTCGACCAGCGCTGCGGGCACGACGTCGAGCGAGGTCTGCACGAACCGTGCACCGATCACGTCGAGCAGCTCGACGCTGTCCGCCGGTGCGTCCGTCGAGTAGACCGTCACCGTGCTGCCCAGCTCGACCAGGGTGTCGGCGACCGAGAACCCGGTCGCACCGAGACCGAGCACCGCCACGTCGAGGCCCTTCCAGCCCTCGGCGTACCAGCTGTCGAGTCCCTGCAGCCGCTCCGAGGAGCCGTGGTCAACCAACGCGCGCGATCCATTCGAGGTAGAAGAGGCCGACACCCGCGGCGACGCAGAGTCCGGCGATGATCCAGAACCGCACGACGACCGTGACCTCGGCCCAGCCCTTGAGCTCGAAGTGGTGGTGCAGAGGGCTCATCCGGAAGATCCGCTTGCCGTGGGTGATCTTGAAGTACGCCCGCTGCAGGATGACCGACCCGGTGACGATGAAGAACAGGCCGCCGATCAGGATGAGCAGGAGCTCGGTGCGGCTGAGGATGGCGAGTCCGGCCAGCGCGCCGCCCAGGCCGAGCGACCCGGTGTCGCCCAGGAAGATCTGTGCGGGCGAGGTGTTGTACCAGAGGAACCCGATCAGGCCACCGCAGACCGCGGCGGCCACCACGGCCAGGTCGAGCGGGTTCGTCACGGTGTAGCAGGCGTGCTCGGTGCTGGCGTCGAGCCGGGCACCGCCGCAGATCTGGTTCGACTGCCAGAACCCGATGATGACGTACGAGCCGATCGCCAGGATGCTCGAGCCCGTCGCCAGGCCGTCCAGACCGTCGGCGACGTTGACGCCGTTCGACGTGGACACCGTGAGCAGGACGATCCACGCCAGGAACAGGATCGTGCCGATGACCGTGCCGAGCGCCATGAAGTCGAGCCACGGGATGTCCCGGATGGCGGAGATCATCGTGGACGCGGGCGGCTTGCCGGTCGAGCTCGGGACGACCAGCGCGACGGTCGCGAAGATCACGCCGACGATGACCTGGCCGAGCACCTTGGCCCAGCCGCCGAGCCCGAGACTGCGCTGCCGTCGGACCTTGAGGAAGTCGTCGACGAAGCCGACGAACCCGAGCCCGACCATCAGGAACAGCACGAGCATGCCGGACAGCGTCACCGAGTCGCGCCCGGCCAGGTGTCCGACGAAGTAGCCGATCACCGTACCGAGGATCAGGACGATGCCACCCATGGTCGCGGTGCCGCGCTTGGTGTGGTGCGACTGCGGACCGTCGTCGCGGATGAACTGTCCCCAGCCCAGACGGTGGAACAGCTTGATGAACAGCGGCGTGAGCAGCAGGGTGAACACCAGCGACACGCCGCCGGCGATCAAGAGGGCGATCATGCGGACACACCTCCGAGGCGGTCGCCCAGGTGACGCAGCCCGGCCGACTTCGAGGACTTGACGAGGACGACGTCGCCGGGGCGGACCATCTCCTGCAGGGTGTGGACGGCGTCGTCGACGTCCTCGATGAACACGGACTCGCCGTCCCACGATCCCTCGAGGGTGGCGGCCTGGTGGATGGGCATGGCGCCGCGGCCGACGACCACGAGCTGGCCGATGCCGAGCCGGACGACGAGTCGACCGATGCGGTCGTGCTCCTCGACCGAGAACTCGCCGAGTTCGGCCATCTCGCCGAGCACGGCGATGGTCCGCTCCCCCGGGCGCACGACCTGCGCCAGCGTGCGGAGTGCGGCGGCCATCGAGTCCGGCGATGCGTTGTAGGCGTCGTTGATGACCGTGACGCCCTCGGGTCCGTCCTGCAGCAGCTCCATGCGCCAGCGCTCGGCGCGCGTCATCGACGCGAGCGCCGCGGCGCCGTCGGCCAGCGGGACGCCCCAGCGGTGGGCGACGGCCAGGGCGGCCGTCGCGTTCATCGCGTGGTGCTCACCCAGGATGGCGAGGCGGACGTCGACGGTCTCGGGGACCGGCACCGGGCCTCCAGGCAGGCTGCCCTCCGACGTGCCGTCACCGCTCGGACCGACGGGAGGCGCGGTGAGCGTGAAGCGGGTGCCGTCGCGGTCCGTGGACACACCGGACAGGCGGTAGTCGGCCTGGGCGGACGTGCCGAAGCCGACGACGTCGGCCGCGGTCACGGCACGCATCGACGCGACACGGTCGTCGTCGACGTTGAGCAGCGCGGTGGCCGTCGACGGCAGGTCGGTGACCATCTCGGACTTGGCGCGCTGGGTCGCCTCGATGCCGCCGAACTCGCCGGCGTGCGCGAGCCCCACCTTGAGGACCACGCCGGTGTCCGGCTCGGCGATGCGGACGAGCTTGGCGATGTGGCCTGTGCCGCTCGCGCCCATCTCGACCACCAGGTACCGGGTGTCGTGGGTGATGCGGAGCATCGAGATCGGCGCTCCCACGTGGTTGTTGAACGAGCCCTCGGGTGCGACGGTCTCGCCGTGCGTGGACAGGATCGTGCGCAGCATGTTCTTCGTGCTGGTCTTGCCGTTCGAGCCGGTGATGCCGACGACGCGCAGCGGTGCCGGGGTGCCGTCCGTGTCCACGCGGTCGGCACTCGCCGTGCGGACGCGCGCGACGACCTCGTGCGCGAGCGCGGCCAGGGCGGCGTACCCGTCGGCGACGACGATCTGCGCGGTCGTGGCGTCCGCGGGCAGGTCGACGTGGCGTTCGGTGACGACCAGGGCCGCACCGGCCTGGGCCGCGGCGGGCACGAAGCGGTGCCCGTCGGTCTCCTCGCCCAGCAGCGCGAAGAACACGCTGCCGGGGCCGACCAGGCGGGAGTCGGTCTCCACCTGGCCGTCGGTGACGGTGTCGGGGGCACCACGAAGCAGCTCGCCGTCGATCGCGGCGGCGACCTCGGCGAGGGACAGGGCGATCATCGCGCTTCCTCCACCGGGCCGGAGTTCGGTTCCCAGCCGGCCTCGCGCAGCGCCGCTCGGGCTTCGTCGCGGGCCGAGTACGGCGTCCGCTCCCCCGCGATGTCGCGGTAGTCCTGGTGACCGGGGCCGGCCCACAGGATCGAGTCACCCTCGCCGACCAGACCGACCGCGGTCCGGATGGCCGCCTCGGGTGGGCTCACCTCGTGGATCTCGTGCTCGGGGTACGCGGCACGAGCGGCGTCCACCAGGGTCTTGCGGATGGACGCGGCGTCCTCGAACCGGGGGTGGTGGTCCGTCACGACCAGGATGTCGGAGCCCTCGGCGGCGACCCGGGCCATGTCGGCGCGCTTGGTGGTGTCGCGGTCGCCGTCGGCACCGAAGAGCATGACGACCTTGCCCGGGGTGAACTGGCGGACCGCTGCCAGGGTGTTGAGGAAGGCGTCGGGGCTGTGCCCGAAGTCGACGTAGACACTCGGACCGCGGTCACCGGAGACGCGTTCGGTCCGGCCCGGCAGGTAGCACTCGATCGCGCTGACGGGCTGGTCGTCGCCGTCGGCAGCGTCCTCGTAGTGGCGGTGGTTGCTCTCGAGCGCGTGCGCGATGGCACCGAGCTCGAAGCCGCCCTCGACCAGCATGACGATCGCCAGGGCGGCGTTCGCGGCCATGTGCCAGCCGATGAGCGGAACCCGGGTGGTCAGCTCGCGGCCCTCGGGACCCGTCAGACGGAACTCGGTGTACGCCGCGTGTGCCTCGACCACGTCGACGTGCCACTCGGCCTCGACGTCGGGGTGCACCGTGATGGTGGTGACCGGGATGCGGGAGTCCTGCACGACGCGCTGGCCCCACTCGGAGTCCAGCGACACGACGCCGCGGCGCCCGTGCTCGGGCTGGAACAGCGGGAGCTTCGCCTGGTAGTACTCCTCCATGTCGGCGTAGTCGTCGAGGTGGTCGTGGCTGAGGTTCGTGAAGGCGACGACGTCGAACACGATGCCGTCGACCCGGTGCCGGCTGAGGGCCTGCGCGCTCACCTCGACGGCGACCGCACGCACCTCGCTCTCGCGCATCCGCGCCAGCAGCGCGTGCATCTCGCTGGCCTCGGGCGTGGTCAGGCGGCTCGTGACGCTGAGCGAGCCGATGTGGCGCTCGGCGGTGGAGCTGAGGCCCGTGACCAGGCCGAGCTGCTTGAGGATCCCCTCGAGGATGTACGACGTGCTGGTCTTGCCGTTCGTGCCGGTGACGGCGAACAGCTGCGGCAGGTCGGTGGCCTCGTCCGGGTGGGTGCGGTAGACCCACGCGGACACGTCGCCGAGGGCGGCGCGGGGGTCGTCGACGACGAGCACGGGGAGCCCGGAGGCCTGGGCGGCCCCGACACCGTCGGTGTCGGTCAGCACCGCGACGGCACCGCGCTCGGCGGCCTCGGGTGCGAACTGGGCACCGTGGCGGTTCGCACCGTGCACGCCGACGAACAGGTCACCCGGCTGCACCTCGGCGGCACTCAGCGTGACGCCGGTCGTCTCGACGGCGTCGAGCGACCCGACGACCCGCAGCCCGAAGCCGTTGGCCAGCTCGGCCACGGCCCTCGGGGTCGGGTGTTCGGGACGGAGGACCGGGGGGATCCGTGCGGACACGTGCTCCTTCTTCCTCTCCACCTGGGCGGGTCGGCCTACCACGTCGAGGGGTAGGTCTGCGCCTGGGTCGTGGAGGGGGCGACGCGGTACTTCTCGAGCACCTGGGACATGAGTGTGCGGAACGCCGGAGCCGCTCCGGATGAGAACTTGCTCGTCTGCGGCTTCGTGAACGTCACCGTGACAACATACTGGGGGTCCTCGGCGGGTGCCATTCCGGCCACCGAGATGATGCGCTGAGCGCCGTACCCCTTGCCGCCCTCGGCCACCTCGGCGGTGCCCGTCTTGGCGGCGATGTTGTAGCCCGAGATCGGCTTCATCCCCACCAGGGTGCCGCCCGTGACGACGCTCTGCAGCATGTCGGTCACCTGCGTCGCCGCGTTGGCGGACACGACGCGCTCGCTCTGCACGTCGGGCGCGTCGATGGTCGTGCCGTCGGCCGTGGTGCAGCCCTTGACGAAGTGCAGCGGGATGCGCACGCCGTCGTTGGCGATGGTCTGGTAGATGCTCGCGACCTGCATGGCCGTCGTCGAGATGCCCTGGCCGAACATCGAGTTGATGTTCGTCTGCTGGTCCCAGTCCGGGCTCGCGCCGTACTGCATGCCGGGCTGCCCCGGGTAGTCGATCGCCGACTCGGGCTGGAACAGGCCGAACTTCTTCATGACGTCGTACCGCTGTTGCTCGGTCAGGCGCGTGCCGAGCTCGGTGATGCCGACGTTGGACGAGTCCCGCAGGATGCCGGTCAGCGTCAGGTTCTCGGTCGGGTGGAACTCGGCGTCGTGGATCGTGCCGCCCCAGGGGAACGTCCGCGAGTACGGCACGCTGACGCCGGTGGTCGGGGTGGCCTTGCCCTGGTCGATCAGCGCCGCCGCGATGGCCGCCTTGATCGTCGAGCCGGGCTCGTACGTGTCGGTGAGTGCACGGGAGCCGTACGCACCCTTGTCCTGGGTGGCGTCGACGTCGTTCGGGTCCACCGTCGGGTAGTCCGCCACCGCCAGGACCTCGCCCGTCTTCACCTTGGTGACCGTGGCGGTCGCGGATACCGCCTGCAGCTGCTGCGCGGCGTCGGCGATGTCCTGCGACGCCATGTACTGCAGGTCGCTGTCGATCGTCGTCTGCAGCGTGCCGCCGTCCTTGGCCTGCTTGGTCGTCACGGTGCTGCCGGGCAGCTGCACGCCGTCCTCGCCGCGCTCGTACGTCTGCGAACCGTTCGTGCCCGCCAGGCACTGGTCGTAGGCGTACTCCAGGCCGGCCTGCGCACCGTCGGTGCCCATGAAGCCGGTGATGTTGCCCGTGGTGGCGCCCGTCGGGTACGTCCGGGCCGACTGCTGCTGCGGGTACAGCCAGGGCACGTCGAGCGCACGCACGGCCTCGTAGTGGCTGACGTCCAGGCCCTTGACCAGGTACGCGAAGTCCGAGTTCGGCTGGGCGTCGATCGCCTTCTGCATCGCCGTGGCGTCCCCGCCGGACGCGCTCGCCACGGCCTTCAGGGCATCGGTGACACTGACGTCCTTGACGCGCGTGCCGCCGAGCTTGCCCTGGAAGTCCTTGACCAGCCGCGGGGCCGTCGTGATGTTGTACCGGGTCACGCTGTCGGCCAGTTCGGTGCCGTTGCGGTCGACGATCGAGCCACGCGTGCCGTAGAGCGTCACCGGGATGCTGCGCTTGGCGCTCGAGGCCTTGTTGAGCTCTGCCGCCTGCACGACCTGGATGTCGACCAACCGGATCACGAAGACCGCCACCAGGGCGATCACGGCGACGATGACGACGCTGTATCGGAGTCGGCGGTTGCGGATCGTCTTCGTCACGCGGTGCGGTCCTTCCCGGCTGGTTCTGCTGACCCGCAGGTCACCTGGCTGACCCGCAGGTCACCGGGTGGACGGTGCCTGGAGCTGGTTCGGGTCGGACTCTACGGAGGACGGCGACGAACCCCCGGCCGACGCGCTGGCGCCGCCGGTCTTCTCAGCGCCGGTCTTCTCAGCGCCGCTCTTCGTAGCGTCCGCCGTGCCGGAGGTCCCGGCGTCGGCGGTGGAGCCCGTCGCGGAGGTCCCCGCGCCGTTCTCCTTGCTGGTCGCCGTGTCGCCCGGCTTCGCCACCAGGGGGACGTCGTCCAGCAGGGAGTTCGGCACCTGGTTCGCGGTGTTGCCCGTCGCCTCGGCCGGGGTCGCGGGCGTCGGCGTGCCGTACACCCGACCGGTCTTCGGGTCGAGGTACACCGGTGTCGAGTTCGCGATCATGCCGAGCGACTGGGCGTTGCGTGCCAGGTTCTGCGGCGAGTCGAGCACCCGCAGGTTCTCGGACAGCGACTGCTGCGTGCGGCTGAGCGAGGTCTGCTGGGCGTTCAGCGCATCGAGCTCGTACGCCCCCTGACTGAGCACCATGCTGATGCCGAGCTGCGCGAGCAGCAGGGTCCCGAGGGCGCCCACCGCGACGATCGCGTAGGCGATCTTCGGGCGAGCGCGGCGCTGGGCCCGGGTCGACGTGACCTCGACGAGCTCCGGACGGTGTCGGTCTGCCGTGGGACGCGGCGCGCGCGACGGGACGACGGCAGGGTCGACGAGTGCGAGGTTCGTGCTCATGTCACTTCCGGATCCGCTCGGCCGCGCGGAGTCGCACGGGTGTTGCTCGGGGGTTGGCTGCGCGTTCGGCCTCGTCGGCCAGCTCCGCGCCCTTGACGACCAAGGAGAAGTTGGGGGCGTGCTCGGGGAGCTCCACCGGCAGGTCGGCCGGGGCGCTCGACGTGGTCCGTGCGACGAGGGCCCGCTTGACGATGCGGTCCTCGAGCGACTGGTAGGACTCGACGACGATCCGGCCGCCGACCGCGATGGCGTCGAGTGCCGCCGGGATCGCCCGCTCGAGCACGCTCAGCTCGGTGTTGACCTCGATGCGCAGCGCCTGGAACACGCGCTTCGCCGGGTGTCCCTGCCGCTGGATTGCGACCGGGGTGGCGTCGTGCAGCACCTGGACCAGGTCACCGGACATCGTGAAGGGCTGCTCGGCCCGACGCTCGACGATGGCCTTGGCGTAGCGGCCGGCGAGCTTCTCCTCGCCGTAGCGCTGGAAGATCCGGCGGAGTTCGCCCTCGTCGTAGTCGGCCAGCACCTCGGCCGCGGTGATGCCCTGCGTGCGGTCCATCCGCATGTCGAGCGGCGCGTCCTGGCTGTACGCGAAGCCGCGCTCGGCCCGGTCCAGCTGCAGCGAGGACACACCGAGGTCGAACAGCACGCCGTCGACCTGGTCGAACCCTTCGCCCCGGATCGCGTCGAGGATCTCGTCGTACACGGTGTGGACCAGGCGCACCCGGTCGCCGAAGCGGGCCAGACGGTCGCCCGCGATGCCGAGCGCGTCGGTGTCGCGGTCGAGCCCGATGAGCGTGAGCTCGGGGAACCGCTCGAGCAGGCCCTCGGAGTGGCCGCCCATGCCGAGCGTGGCGTCGACGACGACCTTGCCGGGGCCCTCGAGCGTCGGGGTGAAGAGGTCGACGATGCGCTCGAGCATCACCGGTGTGTGCGGGAACCGCTGGGGGGTGTCGCCGTTGGTGTGGTCTGTCATGTGCAGCCCTGATCTCCTGGGCCGCTGACCCGGATCCCCATCCATACCGACCTGACACCGGGGAAGGTGCATCAGGGCAGACGGCTGGGAGTCCCGGTCCGCGGATCAGAAGATGCCCGGGATCACCTCCTCGTCGTTCTCTGCGAAGGCCTCTTCGGCTTCGGCGTAGTAGGTCTCCCACGCGGTGGTCGACCAGATCTCGGCACGGTCACCGGAGCCGATGACCGTGAGGTCCCGCTCGAGCCCCGCGTACTCACGGAGGTTCTGCGGGATCGTCACGCGGTTCTGCTTGTCGGGCTGTTCTGCGCTGGCCCCCGAGAGGAACAGGCGCATGTAGTCCCTGGTGCGCTTCGACGTCATCGGCGCCTGACGGATGCGTTCGTGGATCTCCTCGAACGTCCGAGCGCTGAAGACCACCACGCACCGCTCTTGACCGCGGGTCATCACGAGCCCCCCGGACAGTTCGTCGCGGAACTTGGCGGGGAGGATCACGCGACCCTTCTCGTCGAGCTTCGGGGCATGCGTACCGAGCAGCACTCGGGGCCTCCCCTCAGCTCCACCGGTCTTCGATGGACCCCACGGTACTCCACTTCCCTCCACCACGGGGCAAAAGTGCTCCCCGAATCGTCGCTGTGCCCCCTTCTGGGGCGGCGGCGAAGGCCGCCGGGCAGCACAGAGGCCCGGAATCCCGGGCCAGTGGGCGGCAGCAGCTGCGGTGGAGCGAAGTGGAGGACTTTCGCAGCCATCGCGGCGCGGTGGACGGGCCGACACGACGGACGGGAGGCCCGTGGCGGCGTCGCCACGGGCCTCCCGTCCGTCTGTTGGTCACCTCACCCGCGTCACCCGCGCATCAGGGCAAGTCGGACCGCGCGCGGAACGGCCCCGGACGCACGGAACGGGGCCGGCCCGAGTGGGCCGACCCCGTTCCGGGAAGTCAGTTCATCGTCTCAACTGGGATCGTTGCGCTTGTCCCATCGATCGTTCATCCGGTCCATGAAGGACCCGCCGGAGGAACTCCCCCGTGCCCCACCGGACGACGGCGTCCGCGGTGCCTTGGAGGAGGACTTCGGCGCGCGCATGCCCGGGCGGAGCGCGAAGAGCACCCCGGCGAGCATCACGACGAAGCCGAGGACTCCGATCAGGGGCTGGCGCATGGCCAGCCCGAGGATGACGACTGCGACTCCAGCGAGCGCGCCCAGAACCCCGAGCGTGATCGACGTGTACGTCGGCCGCCCTTGTCGCCGGGTGACGCGCGCCACGAAGTCGGAGTCGTTCTGGTAGAGGCTGCGCTCCATCTCTTCGAGAAGTCGCTGCTCTTGCTCCGAGAGTGGCATCTTGATTCCCTCTTTGTCCCTGGGATCAACGCGTTGTTGGTTGGCCGATTCTATGTCTCGACCACTCCACTAGGGTAGGCACTGTGGCTGAGAGTACGCGATTAGTGGACCTCGTCTCGGCGCGGATCGATCGGGCGCTCGACGAGCAGCGCGATCGACTCGCCGCGATCAGTCCGGACCTGGCTCCGTTCGACGAGTTCGCCCGAGACCTGTTGTCCGGAGGCAAGCGCTTCCGGGCCCTGTTCTGCTACTGGGGGTGGCAGTCCGTGGCGGGACGTTCCGGGTCGTTCGACCCCTTGGCGGAAGGCTCGCGCCAGACCACGGCCGAGGCGGTCGTCACGGTCGCTGCTGCGCTCGAGGTCTTCCACGCGGCCGCCCTGGTGCACGACGACATCATGGACCGCTCGGACACCCGCCGCGGGCGTCCGGCAGCGCACCGACGGTTCGAGTCGCGGCACGCCGACGCCGGGTGGGTCGGTGACCGCGGGCTGTACGGCACGAACGCGGCCCTGCTGCTCGGCGACCTGCTGCTGTCCCTGAGCGACGCCGTGTTCGACGAGGGACTGGCCTTGCTCGACCCGGCGCGGGCACGGATCGTCCGCCAGGAGTTCCACGCGATGCGGCTCGACGTGACCGCCGGGCAGTACCTCGACATCCACGAGGAGACCGCCTGGCCGACGGTCGACGAGAGCGAGCACCTGCTCCGTGCGCAGCGCGTCGTCGTGTTCAAGTCCGCCAAGTACTCGGTCGAGGCGCCGCTCGTCATCGGCGCCCTGGTCGCCGGGGCCTCGGAGTCCCAGCTCGAGGGACTGCGGTCGTTCGGTCTGCCCCTCGGCGTGGCCTACCAGCTGCGGGACGACATGCTCGGTGTGTTCGGCGACCCCGAGCTCACCGGCAAGCCCGCGGGCGACGACCTGCGCGAGGGCAAGCGCACGGTCCTCATCGCGACGGCGCGCAAGGCGCTGCCGCAGGGCTCACGGTCGTTGCTCGACGAGCTGCTCGGCGACCCCGACCTCGACGAGGACCAGGTGCAGATGCTCCGCGCGACCCTGACCGACTCGGGCGCGGTCGCCGCGGTGGAGCGCTCGATCGACCGGCACGTCCAGCGGGCGAAGGCGGCCCTCGACGCATCGCCGCTCACACCGTCAGCGCGCGAGCAGCTCGCGTCGCTGGCGGACACGGTCAGCCGCCGGCAGGCGTAGGCGGCACCGGCGCGCCACGTCCGGCCCGGCCGGCCCGCCGCTGGCCGCTCGTCGCTCGCCGCTGGCCGCTGGCCGCTCGCCGAGACTCGGCCCGGCGGACATCGTGCGCCGTCGGCAGGCCGCAGGGTGTCCGCGGAGCCGAGACTCAGCGCGGCGGGGGCGGTCCGGCGGGGGCCGCGTGGCGGGGCGTCGCCTACAGCAGCGACTGCGCGACGCGGCGCACCTCGGCCTTGCGGCCGGCGCGCAACGCGGCGATCGGCGAGGTACCGAGCACGTCGTCGACGCTGAGCATCCAGCGCACGGCCTCGTCGTCCGAGAAGCCGTTGTCCGACAGCACGATGAGCGTGCCGCGCAGCTCGGGCAGCGGCTCGGCCCCGTCGAGGAACTCGGTCGGGACGCGCAGCACACCGCCGACGCGCGCCGGCAGCAGCGTGTGCTGCTCGAAGAGCCGGTGGACGCGGCCGGGGCTCACGCCGAGCAGGTCGACGAGGTCGGGGACCGTCAACCAGCGTTCGGAAAGGGTCAGGTCATCCCCACGTGTGGCACTCACACGTTCATGGTGCCAGAGTGCCGCCCGACTGCGAACCACAACACAAGTCACATTCGTCACGTGCACCACATCAAGCTCTCTGGTTGACTTGCGATTCACGACATGCCAGCGTGGAGTCGCCTGTGAATGCGCTCTCGCGTGCGCGCACGGCTCACCCCGAGACAGGAGCACCCCGTGGACACCGCAGCAGACGACCACGTTCGACGCCTACGATCCGCCCGCTTCGCCACCATGCCGATCGTCCTGGCGGGCACCATCGCCGTCACCGCGGGGCTGACCGGGCCCGTCGCCCACGCCGAGCCGCGGCACGACGACGACGGCTCCAACAAGCGGCACGTCGACCAGGACGGCAACGTCGGCCACCGCTCCGTGTTCACCACGGCCGTCGCCCGTCCCGCGCAGACCGTCGCCACCACCGTCGCGTCGGTGTCGAGCGCGCCGACGACGTACACGGTGCAGCAGGGCGACACCGTCTCGGCGATCGCGGCTCGCCACGGCCTGTCGGCACAAGAGGTCCTGGTGCGCAACGGCCTGGGCTGGAACACGATCATCCACCCCGGGCAGGTGCTCCACCTGGCTTCGACCCCGGTGGTCACCACGGTGCGCTCCGCTCCGGCGACCTCGACCAAGTACCACGTCAAGTCCGGCGACACGATCTCGGGCATCGCGGCCCGGACCGGCGTGTCGACCTCGGCACTGCTCGGCGCGAACAACCTGACCCTCAGCAGCGTGATCTACCCCGGGCAGAGCCTGACCGTGCCGAAGGCCGGCGCCGCGCCCGTCGCACCGGCCCGCACCACGTCGGCCCCCGCCACCTCGTCGGCACCCGCGGCGTCGACGGCGACCGCCGGTTCGGTCACCATCACGGCCGGTCAGACGATCGCCACGATCGCCGCCGCCCACCACGTCTCGGTGTCGGCGCTGCTCTCCGCCAACGGCCTGACGTACACGAGCACGATCTACGCCGGCAAGACCCTCGTCCTGCCCGCTGCCGGCCCGACCGCGGCCTCCGGCACCGCACTGACGGCCGAGCAGCGCGCGAACGCCGAGACGATCGTCCGCGTCGGCCGGTCGCTCGGCGTACCGCAGCGCGGCCTGGTCATCGCGCTCTCCGCCGCCATGCAGGAGTCGAGCCTGCGCAACCTGCCCCACGGGGACCGCGACTCGGTCGGTCTGTTCCAGCAGCGCCCGAGCCAGGGCTGGGGCACCGCCAGCCAGCTGCAGGACACGGCCTACGCGACGAAGCTATTCTTCGGCGGGCGCTCCAACCCGAACGCCGGCACCACACGTGGGCTGCTCGACGTCCCCGGCTGGTCGTCCAAGAGCGTGACCGACGCCGCCCAGGCGGTGCAGATGTCGGCCTACCCGAAGGCGTACGCCCAGTGGGAGCGGTCCGCGACCGCTTGGCTGGCGACGCTCTGACACCGCTCGGGCGCGGGGCCGTCCGGCGCCGCACGTGACCCGGGACCGCTCCGGGGGCGGCCCACACCTCATCCCTGAGATCGAGATTGCATCACGACCGGTGCGCCGATGCGCCGGTCCGCATCCTCGCTTCGTAGAATGCCGCCGATGACCACGAACGCCGCCACGGACCCGATGATCGGTCGCATGATCGATCAGCGGTACCGCGTCCGATCCCGCATCGCGCGCGGAGGCATGGCGACCGTGTACCTGGCGACCGACGTCCGACTCGAGCGCCGGGTCGCGATCAAGATCATGCACGGCCACCTGGCCGACGACGCGGCGTTCCGCGAGCGCTTCATCCAAGAGGCCCGTTCGGCGGCTCGGCTGTCCCACCCCAACCTGGTCGGGGTCTACGACCAGGGCGCCGAGGACGACACCGCGTACATCGTCATGGAGTACATCCCGGGCATCACGCTGCGGGACCTGCTGCAGGAGCACCGCGCGTTGACGCCCGAGCAGACGACCGACATCCTGCGCGCCGTGCTCGCCGGTCTGGCATCGGCGCACCGGGCGGGGATCGTGCACCGCGACCTCAAGCCCGAGAACGTCCTGCTCGCCGACGACGGCCGGATCAAGCTCGGCGACTTCGGGCTCGCGCGCGCCTCGACGCAGAACACCGCCACGGGAGCGGCGCTCCTCGGCACGATCGCGTACCTCTCCCCCGAACTCGTCACCCGCGGCGCTGCCGACTCCCGCAGCGACATCTACGCCGTCGGCATCATGCTGTACGAGATGCTCACCGGCGAGCAGCCCTACAAGGGCGAGCAGCCGATGCAGATCGCGTACCAGCACGCCCACGACACCGTGCCCGCTCCGAGCCTGGTCGTGCCGGGCGTGCCCTCCGAGCTCGACGACCTGGTCGCCTGGTCCACCGCGCGCGAGCCCGACGACCGGCCCCGCGACGCCCGCGAGATGCTCGAGCACATCAACGGCAACCAGCAGCGTGCGACCGGGCAGTACCGCACGGCCGTGCTGCGCCCCGAGAACGCGACCGCGATCCTCCCGGCCGGTGCCCCCGGTCCGGACGCGACCGACGCCACCACCGTCATCCCGCCACAGGGCGGGTCCGGAACGGGCCCCACCGGCCCCGCCGGCCGCGGCCGGAACGCACCGGGTCCGCGCCGGACGGGCCAGGCACCGGGCGTCCTGTCCCCCGCCAGCCAGCGACTCGCCGACAAGACGGCGAAGCGCCGGAAGCGTGGGTGGATCGCGCTCGTGGTCTTCGTGGTGATCGTCATCGTCGGCGCCGGCCTCGGCTGGTGGTTCGGACCGGGCCCCGGTGGCAACGTCCGGATCCCCGAGGTCGCCGGCAAGTCGGTGTCCCAGGCGCGACAGATGCTCGAGGCCGAGGGACTCCGCGCCGCTGACCGGACCCGTGCGCGGTTCGACGCCGTCGTGGCGAAGGGCGAGGTCTCCGCCACCGCTCCGGCGGCACGGCACGAGGTCCGCAAGGGCACCTCGGTGCAGATCCTGGTGTCGAACGGGCCGAAGATGATCACCCTGCCGGCGATCGTCGGGCAGTCGGCGACCACTGCCCAGGCCGCGCTCGACGACGACTTCGACCTGCAGGACCCGCAGTACCAGTTCTCCGCCGACGTGCCGAAGGACACCGTGATCGCCGCGACCGGCCGCGACACCGACGGCACCACGGTCGACCTGACCACCGTGCAGGAGTACGGCGAACGCGGGCCCATCACGCTCACGGTGTCGCTCGGGGCCGTCCCCGACGTCACCGGCAAGTCCGTCGACGATGCGCGGGCCGCGCTGCAGGACGTCGACCTGACCGTCGGCACGCAGACCGACCAGTTCGACGAGGACGTCCCGTCCGGCCAGGTCATCTCCGCGAAGGCCGAGGCCGACCCCGTCGTCAAGGGCACGGCGATCGACCTGGTCGTGTCGAAGGGCCCGGCGCCGATCACCCTGCCCGACGTCACCAAGCAGACGATCAACCAGGCGGCGTCCACACTCGAGGCACTGGGCCTCAAGGTGTCGTACCCGGACTGCAAGAACGTGCTGTGCGGCTTCTACGACTGGAAGTCCACGCTGCCCGTCACCGGGACCGACCCGGGCGCGAACGCCACGGTGCACAAGGGCGACACGGTCCGCCTGTCCTACGACCAGTAGGAACGCGACGACGAAGCAGACAGGAGGCCCGGTGCCAGCTGGCACCGGGCCTCTTGTCCGCAGGATGCGTGCGTCAGCGCGCGGGGTACGGGTGCGCGCCCAGTTCCTCTGCCACGAGGAACGCGAGTTCCAGCGACTGCATGTGGTTGAGCCGCGGGTCGCACAGGGACTCGTAGCGGGTGGCGAGGGTGGCCTCGTCGATCTGCTCCGAGCCGCCCAGGCACTCGGTGACGTCGTCGCCCGTGAGCTCGACGTGGATGCCGCCCGGGTAGGTGCCGGCCTCGCGGTGGACCTCGAAGAAGCCGAGGACCTCGTCCACGACGTCGTCGAAGCGGCGCGTCTTGTAGCCCGTCGGGGTGGTCAGGCCGTTGCCGTGCATGGGGTCGGTCACCCACAGCGGGTTGGCCTCCATGCCCTTGATGGCCTGCAGCAGCTTGGGGAGCTCGTCGCGGATCCGTCCGGCACCCATGCGGGTGATGAACGTCAGACGACCCGGCTCGCGGTTCGGGTCGAGCTTCTCGATCAGGGCTTCCATGTCGGCGACCGTGGTGGTCGGGCCGAGCTTGACGCCGATGGGGTTGCGGACCCGCGACAGGAAGTCGACGTGCGCGCCGTCGAGGTCGCGGGTGCGCTCCCCGATCCAGATGAAGTGCCCGGAGGTGTCGTAGGCCAGACCGGAGCGCGAGTCGATGCGGGTCATCGGGCGCTCGTAGTCCATCAGCAGTCCCTCGTGCGAGGCGAAGAACTCGACGTGCTTGAGCTGGTCGAAGTCGGCGCCGCACGCACCCATGAACCGGATCGCGCGGTCGATCTCCTGGGCGAGGTGCTCGTACCGGGCGTTGGCCGGGTTCGACGCGAAGCCCTTGTTCCACGAGTGCACCTGCCGCAGGTCGGCGAACCCGCCCTGCGTGAAGGCACGGACCAGGTTGAGCGTCGACGCGGCCGTGTGGTAGCCCTGCACGAGCCGGCGGGGGTCGGCCTGGCGGCTCTCCGGCGTGAAGTCGTACCCGTTCACGATGTCGCCGCGGTACGCCGGCAGCGTGACGTCGCCGCGGGTCTCGAAGTCGCTCGAGCGCGGCTTGGCGAACTGCCCGGCCATGCGGCCCATCTTGATGACGGGCATCGACGCGCCGTACGTCAGCACGACGGCCATCTGCAGGATCGTCTTGACGCGGTCGCGGATGGAGTCGGCCGTGGCGCCCGCGAAGGTCTCGGCGCAGTCACCGCCCTGCAGCAGGAAGGCCTTGCCCTGGGCCGCGGCGGCGAGCCGGTCGCGCAGCTGGTCGACCTCGCCCGCGAAGACGAGCGGCGGCAGCGTGGCGAGCTCGGCCGAGGCGGCTTCGGCCGCTGCCTGGTCCGGCCACGTCGGCTGCTGCTTGATGGGGAGCGTGCGCCAGTAGTCGAGACCGTCGATCGCGTCCGGTTCCTGCAGGGCGACGAAGTCGGTCGACTCGGACAAGGCGGTACCTCGGTGTTCTCTCGCTGGCGGTGGCCCGGCAGGGTGCCGGAGCCGTCCCACCCTACCGTGCAGGGGTGCTGCGGCGCTCTCGCATGACCTGCTCGCGGGCCGTGCTGGCGCGCTCCTTGACACTCGTCGCGTAGACGTCCTCGTACTCCTGGCGGCTCAGACCGGCGAGCTCGTGCATGATCTCGTCCGTGACGCTCCGCAGGATGAAGCGGTCGGTCTCGAAGCCCTGGAAGCGCGAGAAGTCGAGCGGCTTGCCGAAGACGACGCCGACACGTTTGAACTTCGGGAAGCGCTGCCCGATCTGCTGGACCTCACGCGTGCCGACCATCGCGACGGGGACCACGACGACCCGGCCCTCGAGGATCATCCGGGCGATGCCGGTCCGACCGCGGTAGAGCTTGCCGTCGGGGCTGCGGGTGCCCTCGGGGTAGATGCCGAGCTGCTCGCCGCGCGCCAGCACCTGCAGTCCGGTGCGCAGCGATGCCTCGGAGGCCTTGCCACCGGAGCGGTCGATCGGCAGCTGGCCGATGGCGTTGAAGAAGGTCTTGGTCGCCCAGCCCTTGAGCCCACGGCCGGTGAAGTAGTCGCTCTTGGCCAGGAAGGACATCCGGCGGTCGAGCACCGCGGGCAGGATCACCGAGTCGATGAACGAGACGTGGTTCGACGCGAAGATGACCGGCCCGGACGTCGGCACGTGCTCACGACCCACCACCCACGGCCGGAACAGCGTGAGGATGAGCGGGCCGAGCAGGAAGTTCTTGAGCAGCCAGTAGAGCATCGTCGACTCCGTTGCGGGTGGGCGGGCGCCGGGGGTCAGGCGGTCCGGGCGTGGATCCGTGCGAGGTCGGCCGCGCCGACGACACCGGCGTCGTTGACGAGCTCGGCGATCACGAAGTCCGGCTCGGGGTGGTACCCACGGGCCGGCAGGTTGTTGAGGTACGCCTGGCGGATCGGTTCGAGCAGGCGTTCCCCCGCGCTCGCGACGCCGCCGCCGAACACGAAGAGCTGCGGGTCGAGCACGGCGGAGAGCGACGCGCAGGCCTCGCCGAGGTGCCGTCCGAGCCGCCGCAGCGCCGACAGGGCACCCGGGTCGTCGGCCAGGATCAGCTCGCCGACGATCGCACCGTCGAGCTGGCCGCCGTTGTCGTCGCGGGCCTGGGCCAGCGCGACGCCGATGCCCCCCGCGTCGGCGACGTCGTTCGCCATGCGCTGCAGGGCACGACCGGAGCCGTACTGCTCGATGCAGCCGCGGGCACCGCAGCCGCACGGCAGGCCGTTCGGGACGATGCGCAGGTGGCCGATCTCGCCGCCGGTGCCGAAGCCGCCGCGGAACAGGCGGTCCTCGGTCACGATGGCGCCGCCGACACCGGTGCCGATCGTCAGCATGGTCATGTCCGACACCAGGCGACCAGCGCCGAAGCGGAACTCGGCCCACCCGGCGGCGTTCGCGTCGTTGTCGACCGTGATGTGCAGGTCGCCGAGGCGCTGCTGCAGCTTCTGGCGCAGGGGCTCGTTGCGCCAGCGGATGTTCGGCGTGTAGTAGACGATCGACTGCGAGGCGTCGATGAAGCCCGGGGCGGCGACACCGACCGCGCCGACGTCGTTCGCGTCGCGCAGTCGCGAGACCATCGCGACGACGTCGTCCAGCATGGCGTCCGGGTCCGCAGCGTTCGTGGCGACGCGGTCCTCGGCGACGATCTCGCCCAGTTCCGTGACGACCGCTCCCGCGATCTTGGTGCCCCCGATGTCGATTCCGATGGCGTGCACGAGCACCGAGCCTACCGGTTCGCTGCGTCCTCATCGAACGTGCGACATCCGCCCCTATGCTGGGATCAGAGCCGCCGATCTGAGGCGGACTCGTCATCGAACCGGTCGACAAGGGAGTTGCCGTGAACGATCACCGACCCGTCCCCACCAGCGTGTCACCCTCGGCGGAGGCGAAGACGAAGGCAACGGCGCAGACGTCCGCCCCGGCGCCGGTCGCCCCCGACCACGGCTCGGCAGCACGACTGCTGACGGACCGGGCCCGCGCGACGCCCGACCGGCCGATCCTGGCCGAACGCCACGGAGACACCTGGACCACGATCACCGCCGCCGAGGTCGAGCGCCGCGTGCGCGGCATCGCGAAGGGCTTCGTCGCCGCCGGGCTCGAGCCGGGCGCCCACGTGGCGATCCTGTCCCGCACCCGCCTGGAGTGGACGCTCGTCGACTTCGCCGTGTGGACGGCCGGGCTGGTGTCGGTCCCCGTGTACGAGACCAGTTCGCCCGACCAGGTCCGGTGGATCCTCGGGGACTCCGAGTCGGTGGCGATCGTCGTCGAACAAGAGGAGCACGCACGCCGGGTCGCCGGGATCGCGCCCGACCTGCCGCACCTCGGCCAGCACTGGACCATCGACGGCGGCGGGCTGGACGACCTGACCCGCCTGGGCGAGGACGTCACCGACGACGAACTCGACGCCCGGACGGCCACCGTGCACGGCCATGACGACGCCACGATCATCTACACCTCGGGCACGATGGGGCGCCCGAAGGGGTGTGTCCTGCGGCACGACAACTTCACCGCGACCGTCGAGGGCGCGACCGAGGCGATGCCCGAAGTGGTTGCCGACGGCTCGTCCACCCTGCTGTTCATCCCGCTCGCCCATGTGTTCGCGCGGTTCATCGCCGTGATGAGCATCTCCACCGGCGTGCTGGTCGGCCACGAGCCGGACACCAAGGACCTGATGCAGGCGGTGTCCACGTTCCGGCCGTCGTTCCTGCTGGCGGTCCCCCGCGTGTTCGAGAAGATCTACAACTCGGCCGAGCAGAAGGCCGACCTGGGTGGACGGGGCAAGGTCTTCCGCGCCGCCGCCGCCACGGCCGTCGCCCACTCCGAGGCCCTGGCGACCGGACGGGTCCCCCTCGCACTGCGCCTGCGGTTCCGGGTGTTCGACAAGCTCGTCTACAGCAAGCTGCGTGACGCGCTCGGTGGGCGTGTGCAGTACGCGATCAGTGGCTCCGCACCGCTGTCCCCGCGCCTGTCCCACTTCTTCCGGTCCATCGGTGTGCTGATCCTCGAGGGCTACGGCCTGACCGAGACCACCGCGCCCGCCACCGTGAACCGCGCCGGCGAGCTGCGCATCGGCTCGGTCGGGCGGGCACTGCCGGGCGTCGAGGTGCGCATCGCCGAGGACGACGAGATCCTGATCCGCGGCGTCGACGTGTTCGACCGCTACTGGAACAACCCCGAGGCGACCGACACCGCGTTCGCCGACGGCTGGTTCCGGACCGGTGACCTCGGCCGGCTCGACGGCGACGGGGTCCTCGCCGTCACGGGTCGCGCGAAGGAACTGATCGTCACGGCGAGCGGCAAGAACGTCGCGCCCGCGCCGCTCGAGGACGGCATCCGCGAGCACCCGCTCATCGGCCAGGTCGTCGTCGTCGGCGAGGCCAAGCCGTTCGTCGCCGCGCTCGTCACCCTCGACCGCGACATGCTGCCCGGCTGGTGCGCGTCCCGCGGGATCAGCCCGGCGCTCTCCCCGCGTGAGGCCGCCTACGACGAACGCGTGCACGCTGCCGTCCAAGAGGCGATCGACACCGCCAACAGCCGGGTCTCACGCGCCGAGTCCGTGCGGTCGTTCACGATCCTCGACACGGACCTGACCGAGGCGTCCGGGCACCTCACCCCGAAGCTGACGATCAAGCGCTCGGTCGTGATGCGCGACTTCGCGGCTGACGTCGAGCACATCTACTCGGGGTCGAAGGTGCAGACGACCGCGACGCCGGTGGTCCAGGGACGACGCCGGCGGTGAGCGGGCGGGCCGGCGCCCGCCACGGCCCGCCGCGCACCTGACTGGTGGCCCGGTGCCGGTCCACGGGACCGGGGCCGGGCCTCCTGTCGGTTGCGTCAGACGGCTGCGGCCTGGTCCGGCACGTCCGTCGGCTCGAGGACGGCCGTCGCGGCCGTCGTCGCGGGGGCCGGCTCGGGGCGCCGGTTGGTACGGGTGCGGTGCGAGCTGAGCTCGTCGTTCTGAGGGGCCATCGTGAATCCTGGGGTGTGGGTGACCGTGTCGGCAGGGAGTCCGACCCGGATACGGTACCGCTTCGTCAGGACATGTCGACAATCCCACGTCCGGGTGTCACGATCGTGCGGTGAACCGCAGCGGAACGGTCAGTGGAACCAGTCCTGCTCGCGGATGTCGCGGAGCGCCTGACGGCGGGTCTCCGGCGCGAGCGTCATGACGTAGACCGTGCCGTCGAGGTGGTCGACCTCGTGCTGCAGCGCCTCGGCCATCAGCCCGGTGCCCTCGACCTCGACCGGGTTGCCGTCGACGTCCACGCCACGCACCTTGGCGTACGGGTGACGGCTGGTCGGGTAGGCAAGACCGGGGACGGACAGGCAGCCCTCGTCCATCAACTCGGGCTCACCGCCGACCTCGACGACCTCGGGGTTCAGCACGTAGCCGACCTCGCCGTCGACGTTGTACGAGAACGCGCGCAGCCCGACACCGATCTGCGGCGCGGCCACACCGGCGCGGCCGGGCTCGCGCACGGTGTCGATGAGGTCCTGCACCAGGTCGCGGATGCCGGGTGACCCGAGGGCAGCGGGTGCGATCGGGTCCGCGGGAGAACGGAGGACGGGGTCGCCGAACAGGCGGATGGGACGGACGGTCACGTTACTGCAGCACCACCAGGAGGTCTCCGGCATCCACCTGCTGGGTCACCGGGGTCGCGAGTCGGCCGACGGTCCCCGCAACGGGAGCCGTGATGGCCGCTTCCATCTTCATCGCCTCGATGCTCGCCACGGCCTGCCCGGCCACGACGGTGTCACCGACGGCGACCTTGAGCGTCACCACACCGGAGAACGGTGCCGCGACCTGGTTCGGGTCGGAGCGGTCCGCCTTCTCGGCGGCCTTCGTCTCGACGTGGATCGAGCGGTCGCGGACGGCCACCGGCCGGAGCTGCCCGTTCAGGGTCGCCATCACGGTGCGGATGCCGCGGCCGTCGGCCTCTCCGATCGCCTCGAGCCCCACGAACAGGTCCACGCCCTTGCCGAGCGACACGACGTGCTCTTCACCGGCGCGCAGGCCGTAGAGGTAGTCGGTGGTCGGGACCGGGGACAGGTCGCCGTACTCGTCGCGGACCCGTTGGAACGCCTCGGTCGGCCCCGGGAACAGCAGCCGGTTCAGGGCCTGCCGTCGCTCGGGCCCGGACGCGGTGAGGTGTGCCCGCTCGTGCTCCGGCACGGGCGTGATCGTCGGCGTGACGTCGCGCCCGGCCAGGACCTTCGAACGGAACGGCTCGGGCCAGCCGCCGGGGAGTTCGCCGAGTTCACCCGCCATGAAGCCGATCACCGAGTCCGGGATGTCGTACTTCTGCGGGTTCTGCTCGAAGTCCACGGGGTCGGCGTCGACCGCGGCCAGCTGCAGCGCGAGGTCGCCGACGACCTTCGAGGACGGGGTGACCTTGGTCGGACGCCCGAGGATCCGGTTCGCCTCGGCGTACCAGTCCTCGACCTGCTCGAAGCGGTCGCCGAGCCCGAGTGCGATCGCCTGCTGCCGGAGGTTCGACAGCTGCCCGCCCGGGATCTCGTGTTTGTAGACACGACCGGTCGGGCCGCCGAGACCGGACTCGAACGGCGCGTACGCCCGACGCACGGCTTCCCAGTAGGGCTCGAGGTCGCCGACGGCCGCCAGGGACAGACCGGTGTCGCGCTCGGTGTGGGCGAGCGCCGCGACCAGGGCCGACATGCTCGGCTGACTCGTCGTGCCGGCCATCGGCGCGGCGGCCACGTCGACCGCGTCCGCACCCGCCCGGGCGGCGGCCAGCAGCGTCGCGAGCTGGCCGCCGGCGGTGTCGTGCGTGTGCACGTGGACGGGCTGGTCGAAGCGCTCCCGCAGGGCGGCGACGAGCCGCTCGGCCGCTCCGGCACGCAGCAGCCCCGCCATGTCCTTGATGCCGATGACGTGGGCCCCCGCCTCCACCATCTGCTCGGCCAGGCGCAGGTAGTAGTCGAGCGTGTAGAGGTCCTCGGCGGGGTCGAGCAGGTCGCCGGAGTAGCAGAGCGCGGCCTCGGCGACGGCGGTGCCCGTCGCGAGCACGGCCTCGAGCGCAGGGCGCAGCTGGCTGACGTCGTTCAGGGCGTCGAACACCCGGAACACGTCCACACCGGTCGCCGCTGCTTCTGCCACGAAGGCGTCCGTCACCTCGGTCGGGTACGGCGTGTACCCGACGGTGTTCCGGCCGCGCAGCAGCATCTGGATCGGGATGTTCGGCATCGCTTCGCGCAGCGAGACCAGACGCTCCCAGGGGTCCTCGCCCAGGAACCGGAGGGCGACGTCGTAGGTCGCACCGCCCCAGGCCTCCATGCTGAGCAGCTCGGGGGTCAGGCGGGCGACGTGCGGCGCGACGGCGATCAGGTCCTTGCTGCGGACCCGCGTGGCCAGGAGCGACTGGTGCGCGTCGCGCATGGTGGTCTCGGTGACGGCGAGCGGAGTCTGCGCACGGAGGGCCGCTGCCCACGCCGTCGGGCCGAGCTCGAGCAGCCGCTGCCGCTGCCCGGCGGGCGGCGGCGTTCCCAGGTCGACGTGCGGGAGCTTCAGCGCGGGGTCGACGATCTGCGCCCCACGCTCGCCGTTCGGCTTGTTCACCGTGACGTCCGCCAGCCAGTTGACGACCTTGGTGCCGCGGTCCTTGGACACGTGCCCGCTGAACAGCTGCGGGCGTTCCTCGATGAACGCCGTCGACACGTCGCCGCGGGCGAAGTCCGGGTCCTCGAGCACGGCCTGCAGGAACGGGATGTTCGTGCTGACCCCGCGGATCCGGAACTCCGCCAGGGCCCGCTTGGCCCGACCGACCGCGGTCGTGAAGTCACGGCCGCGGCACGTCATCTTCGCCAGCATCGAGTCGAAGTGCGGGCTGATCTGCGCGCCCGTGGCGACCGTGCCGCCGTCGAGCCGGACGCCCGCGCCACCCGGGCTGCGGTAGGTCGTGATGCGACCGGTGTCCGGTCGGAACCCCTGCGTCGGGTCCTCGGTCGTGATGCGGGTCTGCAGTGCGGCACCGTGCACGGCGACGCGGTCCTGCGTCAGCCCCAGGTCACCCAGGGTCTCCCCCGCGGCGATGCGCATCTGTGACTGCACCAGGTCGACGTCGGTCACCTCTTCGGTGACGGTGTGCTCGACCTGGATGCGGGGGTTCATCTCGATGAACACGTGCTGGCCGGCACGCTCGCCGACCGTGTCGAGCAGGAACTCGACGGTACCGGCGTTCACGTAGCCGATCGACCGCGCGAACGCGACGGCGTCGCGGTGCAGGGCGGCAGCGACCGCGGGGTCCAGGTTCGGCGCCGGCGCGATCTCCACGACCTTCTGGTTGCGGCGCTGGACCGAGCAGTCACGCTCGAACAGGTGGATGGTGCCGGCGTCGTCACCCGTGGCGTCGGCCAGGATCTGCACCTCGATGTGCCGGGGACGCAACACCGCCTGTTCGAGGAACATCGTCGGGTCGCCGAAGGCACTGTCGGCCTCGCGCATCGCTGCTTCGAGCGCGGGACGGAGCTCGTCCGCCGTCTCGACCCGGCGCATGCCACGACCGCCACCGCCCGCGACCGCCTTCGCGAACACCGGGAACCCGACGGCGTCCGCGCCCGCGATGAGTTCGTCGACGTCGCGACTGGCCGGGGTGCTCGCCAGCACCGGGACCCCCGCCGCGACAGCGTGCTGCTTCGCCGTGACCTTGTTGCCCGCCATCTCGAGCACGTGCTGCCCGGGGCCGATGAAGGTGATGCCGGCTGCTTCGGCTGCCGCGGCCAGGTCCGGGTTCTCGGACAGGAAGCCGTAGCCCGGGTAGATCGCGTCCGCGCCGGACTCGCGCGCCACGCGGACGATCTCGGCGACGTCGAGGTACGCGCGCACCGGGTGCCCGCGCTCGCCGATCAGGTAGGCCTCGTCCGCCTTGAGGCGGTGCAGGGAGTTCCGGTCTTCGTAGGGGTAGACGGCGACGGTGCGAGCGCCGAGTTCGACCGCCGCGCGGAAGGCACGGATCGCGATCTCGCCACGGTTGGCGACCAGGATCTTGCGGAACACGCGGGCCCTTTCAGCGCTGGGTCAGGTGGGACAACCTTAGTGGCGGTAACGTTGCTCAACGTGCATGTACTCAGCGTGAGCTCTCTCAAGGGCGGTGTCGGCAAGACGACGGTCACACTCGGTCTGACCTCGGCCGCGTTCGCCAAGGGCCTGCGAACGCTGGTCGTCGATCTCGACCCCCAGTCCGACGTCTCCACCGGCCTCGACATCAACATCGCCGGTCACCTCAACGTGGCCGACGTGCTCGAGAACCCGAAGGAGAAGATCGTCCGGCAGGCCATCGCGCCCTCCGGCTGGACCAAGGGCTCCCAGGGCAAGATCGACGTCCTGGTCGGCTCGCCCTCCGCGATCAACTTCGACGGACCGCACCCCTCCATCCGCGACATCTGGAAGCTCGAAGAGGCACTCGCCAACGTCGAGCAGGACTACGAACTCGTCCTGATCGACTGTGCGCCGTCGCTGAACGCGCTCACCCGCACCGCCTGGGCAGCCTCCGACCGCGTGACCGTCGTCACCGAACCGGGACTGTTCTCCGTCGCGGCCGCCGACCGTGCCCTGCGCGCGATCGAGGAGATCCGTCGCGGACTCTCCCCCCGCCTGCAGCCCCTCGGCATCATCGTCAACCGGGCGCGCGTGCAGTCCCTCGAACACCAGTTCCGGATCAAGGAACTCCGCGACATGTTCGGCCCGCTCGTGCTCTCGCCGCAGCTGCCGGAGCGCACCTCGCTGCAGCAGGCCCAGGGCGCCGCCAAGCCCCTGCACGTGTGGCCCGGCGAGTCCGCGCAGGAGATGGCGCGCAACTTCGACCAGCTGCTCGAGCGCGTCATGCGTACGGGCAAGATCGGCCCGTACGCGGACGGCACCCCCGCCTGACCCGACAGATCGGCACGCACCCACACGGCGCCGACGGCACGCCCGCCAGACCCGGCAGATCGGCACGCCCGCACACGGCGCGGACGGCACCCCCGCCTGACCCGGCAGATCGGCACGCCCGCCAGACCCGCCGTCCCCGACCGGTCACGACACCCCGCTCACGTCCGCCGACTGGTCACAGAGCGTCGGCTGGCGGCCGGATCAGCGACGAACTCCGACCACTCGACGCCGCGCACCCGGGGTGTCGTGACCACTCGGTCCGGCGCAGCACCCATGCGCACGCGTCGACATTGCTCCGACTTGGTCAGCACGACTCCCGCGCACGCGATCGCACCTCGACGGTGCAACACGCGCCGTTCAGTTCTGCGGCGGCCGCACCGACGCCGGCTCCGGACGCTCCAGATGCAGCAGTGCTGGAGCCTCGACGCACGACACGACGGCACCGCGCACACGGAACGTGCCGGATCGCCCGCGTGGGATCAGGAAGCGCGTGTGGCGCGGCGCGCTGCGAGCTCGTCGGCGGGGTCGGCCGCCGGCGTGGCGTCGAGCTCGACCAACGAGGACTCGACCTCGCGCAGGACCTTGCCCACGGCGATGCCGAACACGCCCTGCCCGCGGGAGACCAGGTCGATGACCTCGTCGTCCGAGGTGCAGAGGTACACGGACGCGCCGTCCGACATCAGCGTGGTCTGTGCAAGGTCCGACACGCCCGACTCGCGCAGCTGGTTCACCGCGGTGCGGATCTGCTGCAGCGAGATGCCGGTGTCGAGCAGGCGCTTCACGAGCTTGAGCACGAGGATGTCGCGGAATCCGTAGAGCCGCTGCGAGCCGGAGCCCGCAGCGCCGCGGATCGTGGGCTCGACGAGCTCGGTGCGAGCCCAGTAGTCGAGCTGGCGGTAGCTGATGCCGGCGGCCTTGGCGGCGACGGTGCCGCGGTAGCCGTTCTGTTCGTCGTGTTCCGGCAGGCCGTCGGTGAAGAGCAGACCGAGGTCGTACCGCGTCATGTCCGACGGGGTACCGGGGGTGCCACTGTCGCTCATAGAACTACCCCACTCATTGGACTGCCTTCCAGGACGATCGAGCCCTCACCCGAAGCTTCAACGACGGGTTGAGAGTTGTGCCGAGGTCCACGGTAGCGACTCGGACGGCTCCGGCGCGGGACATCCGACTCGGCGCGTCCGGCGTGTCGAGGATACGCCCAGCCGGGGACAGTGAGCCAGCCCCGGGACGACCGGCCCGGGCGCACGCGATGCCGCGACTCATCCGTCCATCCGACCGATGGCGGCCCGGATCAGGTTGGACCGGATCACCTCGAGGTGCCCGGCGATCTCGCGCGCAGCTTCGAGCGCCTTGGCCTTCGAGGTGGCGTCGCCACGGCGCGAGACGGGCATGAGCGCCGACTCGATGAGCCCGACCTCGCGTTCCGCAGTGGTGCGGAACGTGCGCAGGTGACGCGGCTCGATGCCGGTGCGCTGCAGTTCGACGAGGGCCTTGAGCACGACGACGGCGTCTTCGCCGAAGGTGTCGGACGCCGGCAGCAGGGACGCCGAGACGGCATCGGCCAGCAGCATCGGCGACGCGCCCGCCGCACGGACCAGGTCGTCGCGTGTGTACCGCTTCTCGCCACCCAGGATCGAGGGCCTGGGGCCGTCTCCGCCGCCGGGCAGCACGGGCTCACGACCGGCGTCGAGGTCGGCGAGGTACTCCTTGATGACCTTGAGTGGCAGGTAGTGGTCGCGCTGCAACCCGAGGACGACCCGCAGGCGCTCGACATCGGCCGGCGAGAACTTGCGGTAGCCGCTGGCGGTGCGGACCGGCGTGACGAGCTCGCGCTCCTCGAGGAACCGGAGCTTCGAGTTGGACAGCTCGGGGAACTCGGGCTTGAGACGGGCGAGGACCTGTCCGATCGTCAGCAGGTCCGCGGCTGGCGAACCCGACCGTACTGCGGCCGAGCGCGCAGCCACTACGCGTTCGCCAGGCGCGCCAGGTCGACGCGGGAGGCGTAGAAGGTCAGGCGGAACTTGCCGACCTGCACCTCGGACCCGTCGGCGAGCACCGCTTCGTCGATGCGCTCCCCGTCGAAGTAGGTGCCGTTGAGTGAGCCGTTGTCCTTGACGGTGAACGTCGTGCCCTGCCGCAGGAACTGGGCGTGCTTGCGCGACACCGTGACGTCATCGAGGAAGATGTCGGCGTCGGGGTGCCGACCGGCTGTCGTGACGTCGGAGTCGAGCAGGAACCGGGCCCCGACGTTGGGGCCACGGCGCACGACGAGCAGTGCAGAACCGGACGGCAGCGCGTTGATCGCGTCGCGTTCTTCGGGCGAGACACCGGACTCGGGCGTCAGGGCCGCTCCGAGTTCCATGCTGAAGGTCAGCGTCGTGTCGACCAGCCGCTGCTCCGGGGTGTTCTGTCCCTCGGGCTGCGGGACCACTGGATCTGGCATCGGTGGACCTCCTCCTCTTGGCGTCCAAGCGTATCGGAAACGCGGGGCGCGTCGAGAGCCCCGTGGACGGGTGACACGACCTGTCCGCGACGAGCGGACACGCCGTGTCCTCCGCATGGCGGACAGCACGCTCGCTCGGTGCACCACCGCCCAGCGAGGGTGCCCGTCCGTGATGCGTCGCGTCGCCCCACCCCTCACGACCGGTCACGACACCCCGCTCATGACCGCCGAATGGTCACGGATCGTCGGCCGACGGTCCGGCGAGCGACAGGAACCGACCGGTCGACCTGGTGCGCTCGGGGTGTCGTGACCGGTCGGGCGACGTGCTCGGTGCCGGCCCGCACCGCAAGCGCCGGCCTTCGGGCGACAGGTTCTGTGCCGGCCCGCACCGCAGGCCCCGGCCTTCGGACGGGAGGCCCGGTGCCGGCCCGCACCGCAGGCCCCGGCCCGGCGCCAGGTCCGGTCAGCGGCCCCGGGCCAGCAGCCAGAGCAGGTACGGCGCGCCCACGACACCGGTCACGACGCCCACCGGCAGCGCGGTGCCCGGGATCGCGAACTGGCCGATCAGGTCGCTCGCCAGGACGACCACGGCACCGACCACCGCTGCGGGCGCCAGCGCGACGCGGCCACCGCCCACCAGCCGCCGCGCGATCGGGGCGGCCATCAGCGCGACGAACGACACCGGTCCGGCGGTGGCGACCGCGCCGGCCGTCAGGCACACCGCGGTCAGCAGGAGCAGGACCTTGGCGCGGTCCGGCCGGAGCCCGAGCGAGGCCGCGACCTCGTCCCCGAGCGTCAGGATGCCCAGACGGGGTGACTGCAGCAGCGCCGCCGCGACGAGCACCACGAACGCGATGCCGAGCAGTCCGACGACCCCGCGGTCCACGGCGTTCAGGCTGCCGGACAGCCAGAGCAACGCGGTGCCGGCCTGTTGCACGGAACCGCTCGTCAGCAGCCACCCCGTCACGCTGAGGCACATCGCCGCGACACCGATGCCGACCAGGACGACCCGGTTGCCGGTGATGCCGCGACGCCAGGCGAGTGCGGCGATCACGGCCGAGACCACGAGCGCACCGACGACGACGGTCGCGAACAGGCTGGTGCCGGACGCCCCGAACAGCACGATGGCCGTCAGTCCGGACGCGCTGGCGCCCGAGGTGATGCCGATGACGTCCGGGCTCGCGATCGGGTTGCGGACCACGCTCTGCACGATCGCCCCCGCGACGCCCAGGCACGCACCGACCAGCAGTGCCGCCAGGGTCCGGGGACCGCGGAGCTGGCCGATCACGAAGTCCGACACCGTGTCGCCGTGTCCCACCAGCGCCGCGACGACCTGGGTGGGCGCGAGCGGGATCTCGCCGACGCCCAGTCCGACCAGGACCAGCGCGACGAGCACCACGAGCAGCGCTCCGAGCACCACGAGTTCTCGCCGGACGCCGACCGTGCGCGTCCTCACAGTCCGCGCACCGCCTTGGACCGCACGAGCGCGATGAACACCGGCGCGCCGAGGAGCGCGGTCACGATGCCGACCTGCAGCTCCCCCGGGTACGCCACGACCCGGCCGATGACGTCGGCGACGAGCAGCAGCGCCGGTGCGACGACCGCCGACAGCAGGATCGTCCAGCGGTTGTCGGGGCCGCTCAGGCGACGGACGGCATGGGGCACCGCCAGGCCGATGAAGGCGATGGGCCCCGCAGCGGCGACGGCCGACCCGGCGAGCAGCACGGTGACGAGTCCCCCGACGGCGCGGACCAGCACGACCCGCTGCCCGAGCGAGGCCGCGAGCTCGTCCCCGAGTGCCAGCGTGTTGAGCGAGCGACCGAGTGCGATCGCCAGGACGAGCCCGACGAGCACCGGGACGGTGACGACGCCGGCGGTGCCCAGGTCACCGCCCGCCAGCGCGCCGACCTGCCAGAAGCGCAGCTGGTCGAGCAGGCTCTGGCTCGTCACGAGGACCGCGGTCGTGACCGAGGCCAGGGCCGCGGCGACGACCGCTCCGGACAGGGCGAGCCCGACGGGGGTGAGCCCGCGCCGGGCGACGGCAGCGATGCCGTAGACCAGCAGCGCCGCCAGCCCGGCGCCGGCGAACGCGAAGGGCAGGTAGGCGGCGGTCCCGCTGATGCCGAACACCGCGATGCCGGTGACCACGGCCAGGGCTGCGCCCGAGTTGATGCCGAGGATGCTCGGGTCGGCGAGCGGGTTCCGCGTCACGCCCTGCATGACGGCTCCGGCGACGCCGAGGGCCGCCCCGGCGAGCAACCCGACGACGGTGCGCGGGATGCGGTTGCCGATGACGATGAGCCCGACCTCGTCGTTCCGGCCGGGGTGCAGGACTGCGTCGAACACCGTGCCGAGCGGGATCGGCCGTGACCCGAACGCGATGCTCAACGCCACCGCGACCCCGAGGACGACGACCGCGAGGACGGTCGCGCCGACGAGTCGTGGCACGGAACTGGGCGCCGGTGGCGCAGGCGACGGGGAACGCATGAGGGGTGAGGCAACCCTAACGTGGACACCCGTTCGGTGATCGCCGAGCGAGTCATGAGCAGGCGCAGGGCCCGTTCATAGCTCCGTCATGGGTTCGAGGCCTGTACTCGTACCCATCGACGCCCGACCGGGACGTCGAGAGCGACCGGAGAGCACCGATGAACGAGACCCCGAACCCCGACGCCGAACCGGGCACCACGCCGATCGACGCACAGGACGCCGCACCCCGCTCCACGTGGGAGGCCCCGCACGCGGACGCGTCGACGCTCCGCCCCGCCTACGCCTTCGACGGCTCCGGTCCGTACCTCTACGCTCCCGATGGTTCCGGCCCGTACGCCTACGCTGCCGACGGCCGCGGCCCGTACCTGATCGGCAGCCCGGCGCTGGCCGGCACACACACCTGGGCCCACGCGGCGCAGCACGGCGAGCACGCCGGCGCACCGTACGGCGGCGCGCACGCCCCGCAGGGCTGGAGCGGCGCGTTCGGCACGCAGCCCGGCACGAAGAAGCGTCGCCTGGGCCTGATGATCGGCTCGGGCATCGCCGCACTGGCGATCGTCGGCGCTGCCGGCGGTACGGCCCTCGGCCTGTCGTCGCACGGCACGCAGACCACCTCGAGCCAGTCGCAGGGCACCACGACCCTGCCCGGCACGGGCTCGGGCAGCGGCACCGGATCGGACGGCAGCGGGACGAACGGCTTCACGGTGCCCGGTGACGGCAGCGGGAGCGGCAGCAGCGACGGCAGCTCCGGCACGAGCACGCAGAGCCCCGCGACCGCAGCGACCGCAGCGCAGAAGAAGGGCGTCGTCACGATCAACACGGTGCTGAACTACGACGCCTCGTCGCAGGCGGCAGGCACCGGCATGGTCCTGACCAGCGACGGCACGATCCTGACGAACAACCACGTCATCCAGGGCGCGACGAGCATCACGGTGACCGACGAGACGACCGGCAAGGAGTACAAGGCCGACGTGGTCGGCGCCGACGCCACCAACGACGTCGCCGTGCTGAAGCTCGAGGGTGCCTCGGGCCTGTCGACCGTGTCGCTCGACGACGACGGCGGCGCGAAGACCGGCGACACGATCACCGACGTCGGCAACGCCGAGGGCACGGGGAACCTGGTGGCGGCCGAGGGCAGCGTCACCGCGACCGACCAGGACATCCAGGTGCAGAGCGAGTCCGGCACGGGCACCGAGTCGCTGACCGGCCTGATGGAGCTCGCGGCTGACGTCGTGTCCGGCGACTCGGGCGGTCCGGTGCTCGACTCCGAGGGCGAGGTCGTCGGCATGGCGACCGCGGCGTCGTCGGGCTCGGCGGACGTCACCGGCTACGCGATCCCGATCGCGACGGCGAAGTCCATCGCGGACAAGATCCTCGACGGCCAGGCCGGTGGCACGATCACGATCGGCCTGCCCGCGTTCCTGGGCGTGCAGGTCAGCGGCACGGCGACCAGCGGTGGCGTCGCGGTGGCCGGCACCATCGCCGAGTCCGGCGCGGCGAACGCGGGGCTCGTGGCCGGCGACACGATCACCTCGATCGACGGCACGGCGATCACGAGCGCGGACCAGCTGACCCAGGTCATCCAGTCCAAGTCCGTGGGTGACAAGGTGCAGGTGGGTTACACCAACACCACCGGCGCATCGACCACCACCACGGTGACGCTCACGGCGGGACCCGCCGTCTAGGAAGCAGCGGGCAGGAACGCCCGCACCAGCGACCGGTACACGTTGGCCGGCGACTCCGCTCCGAACGCGGTGGCGCCGGCTTCCGTGCGTCCGACGCGCGCGAACCCGATGCCCTCGGCCCGGACGATCGTGACCGGCCGCGGCTTCCCCGGACGGCGCAGGTACGACACCGTCCACGGTGCGGCCCAGAACCGTGCCAGCCGCGGGTCGGCCTCGGCCACCTCCGCCGGCAGGTCGGGTGCGTCGTCGCCACCGGCCAGGCGCCGGTCGACCAGGTCGGCCCGCAGCGCCCCCGTGCGGAACGGGAAGGTCCATGCCGGACCGACACCGAGCCTCCCGGCCGCGGTCTGCAGCACGCGCTCGGCCGACAGCTGCGCGAGGACCGAGCCGCGGTCGTCCGGTGTGTCGACCACCGTTCCGGACCAGGCCTGGAGGCGCGTCACGCGCCCGTCGGGCAGGTGCTGTTCGAGCGTGGTCGGTGCCTGGTCGTCGCTCCACGGCTCCAGCAGCGCCTGCGTGGTCGCGGGGAGCGTCCCGAAGCGGCCGACCAGGCCCGCCTCGACGAGCTCGCGGCCCCCGGCCGACCGCAACAGCGTCGGGCTCCAGCGCTTGCCGGCCATGCTCTGCAGGGTCGCGAGGGCCTCGTCGCCGATGCGGGGCCCGGCGAGCTCGGTGGGTGCGGGTGGGACGGGCAGTGCCTCGAGCTCGCGGGTGTCGCGGGCGGTGACGGGCCCGGTCGCCCGGACGGACTCGAGGACGGCGAACACGACGTCGTCGGTGGCCTGGAGTCGGGCGAGGGGGCGCTCGACCGTCACGTCGACGCGGTGCCGGCCGGTCACGAAGAGCAGGTGGGCGCCGGCGATGTCCCCGTGGCCGTCCTCGTCGTCACCGCCGGTGTCCGGCCGGACGTACTCGACCAGCCGTGCCGGCGCGCCGACGCTGGTCCACACGTCGCACCCGACCAGCAGCAGCCCGTCGACGGCTCCCGGCAGCCGGTCGAGCAGCGACGCTGCTTCGTCGCCGATCGCACGGTCGCTCGGCCGCGAGCGGACCGTCAGGACGACGTCGTCGCCGGTGATGCGCAGGTCGGCCTGGGCGGTGTCCTCGCGCTGCCAGGAGTCCGGGTGGCGCAGGGCGAGGCGTGCGGTGCGGTCCTCGGTGCCGAGTGGGACGGGGACAGGCATGGGCCGAGGCTACGACGGCGGGGTGCACCGGTCGGTCGCGGCTCGCCGGGGTCGGGCGGGTTGGCGCCGCGCACGGTGCCACCCCCCGCACGGTGCGGGTCTGCGCGCTGGTGCGAGGTCGACCGGCCCGTGCGAGGAACGTTCCCCGCACCACCCGATCGACCTCGCACCGGCGACCAACCTCGCACGGTGCCGACCCGCGCACGGTGCGGCGCCGGTGCAGCGGTGTCTCAGCGCCCCCGTGTCCGCGGAGCCGGCGGCGGCGGCACGCGCTTCGCGGCGACGACGTCCGCCAGGGCCACCACCACGGGTCCCCGGCGGGTGTCGATCGTGACGGCGTCCGCCGTCCGCACCGCGACCTGCCCGAGGGCATCGCGCGCACCGTCGCCGTCGTGCGCCCGGACGACGACCCGCTCGCCGATCTGCACCGCCGCGAGCAGCTCGAGCGCGAGCCCCCGTGCGATCACGTCCTGCGCCTCGGCACCCATGCACCCGAGGGTACGGCGCGCCTAGGGTGGGGACATGGACAGGGCCCGGGTGGACGCATGGATCTGGGCGGTCCGGATCACGAAGACCCGGTCCGCCGCCACGACCGCGTGCAAGGCCGGGCACGTCAAGGTGAACGGCGAACGCGCGAAGCCCGCGCAGCCCGTCGGCCCCGGGGACGAGGTCCGCGTGCGACAGGCCGGGTTCGACCGGATCGTCGTCGTGAAGAGCATCATCCTCAAACGCGTCGGTGCGACCGAGGCGGCGAAGCACCTGGACGACCGGACGCCCCCGCGGCTGCCCGCCGAAGAGGCCGGGTTCGTCCCGATGCGCGAGCGCGGCGCCGGTCGACCGAGCAAGCGGGAGCGCCGCGACCTCGAGAAGCTCCGCGGCTACTGAGCGCCCGACCCGCCAGCTCCCCGACCCGTCAGACGAAGCGGACGGTCTGCTGCAGCCGGTCGCGGACCTCGAACACGTCGACGGCACCCTCGGGCGACCACACCCCGTTGAGCACCTGCCCGAGCGCACTCCGCCGCACGACGAAGGCGGTGGGCTTGCGCTGCGGGCCGACGAGTTGCACGTCGACGTCGACCGCCGAGTCCGGCACGACCAGCAGCCGCCCGGTGAACCGCACGCGGGTCTGCTTCTGCACGGCTCGAGCGGCGCGGACGAGCTCCTTGACGGGACGCTCCCCCGGCTCGAGGGTCTCGCCGACGACCTCGCCGTGCTCGATGCGCACCGGGCCGCCCCAGTCGATGGACTCGAGCGCCCAGAGCCCGCTCGGCATGAGCACGACGTGGTCGAGCTTGCCCTCGGCCCCGGCGTCCAGGTCGTGCCAGACGGTCACGCCGATGCCCATGTCGGCGACGATCGACGCGGTCGCCTCTTCGGCGAGCGCCTCGCCCAGCAGCCGGCGGATGAACCGGGGCGCGGAGCGGATGAGCGACGGGTCGTACGGGTCGTCGATCGGGTCGCCGAGGCCGACCCACTCGCGTTCCGCGGCCAGGAACACCTCGCGCGACCGACCGCCGGGGTGTCCGTGGGACCGGGCCCGGGGGCGGGAGTCGCGACGTGCCGTGGGTGGTGCGTAGGCGTCGCGGGCCGTGCCGGTCCTCCAGTCCGATCCGCCGGACGGTGCCGTCGGGGCGGACGTGGGGCGGGACCCCGTGTCGTAGGCGCGCCGGGCGGCGGGGGTGCCGACGCGTTCCCACGCGATCTGGACGCGGCGGAACCGGACGGCGTCCCCGCCCAGGTCGGGGTGCGTCTCGCGCGCGGCGCGGCGGTAGGCGCGACGGAGTTCCTCGTCGTCGGCGGTCGCGGCGACGCCGAGGACTTCGTACGGGGTGGCGTCGGCCGGGCTGTCGGTCATGGCCCTGGCACAGTACCCGACCGTTCGTATGGACCAGCCGCATGCGCGCTGCGGACTGCCTGGAGGTCCCACCGACGCTGCGGGAGCGGTGCGGACCGTCAGGTGGCCGGGTCCAGGACCTGCAGCACCACGGGCAGGTCGAGGAACCGTCCGACGTGGCCGGCGGCGGCCTCGACGGCACGGGTGGCCGCGCCGGACAGTGCGGCGAACGGCGTCACGGTGATGCGGACGTCGCGGGTGCGTTCGGTGGTGCGCCAGGTGCCGACGACCTGTCCGCGGTGCACGACCATCGCCAGGAACATGCCGTTGGCGCCGGGGACGACCCGGTGCGCGTGCTCGGGGGCCAGGTGGCCCGTGCGGTCGGCGTACCCGAGCAGGTACTCGTCGAAGCCGGGCAGCAGGTGCGCGCGGGTCAGCTGCGCTGGGTCTGGCTCAGGGCGGTCGGCGAGCGCGAGGAGTCCGCCGCCGAGGTCCTCGATCGTGTCGCCTGCTGCGGCCCGGGCCCGGCGGAGGTCGCCGCGCGGCAGCTTCGTCCAGTGCGCGGCGTCGGACTCGGTCGCCGGCCCGCGGCCCCGCAGGTACCCGACCAGTGTGCGGCGGAGTGCCTCGTCGTGGTCGGGCACGGGCTCGGTGGCGGGTGCCCACTCGTCCAGCAGGACGAGCTCCTGTCCCACGCGGCCGGTCGGTCCCCACGCGACGAGTCCCTGCTGCGACAGGTGCAGCAGCAGGTGGTACCCGCGCTGGCCCGCGGGGTCGATGCCCGCGTCGCGCCAGCGGGCGAAGACGTCGTCGCGACCGAGGGACCTCCCGCCCTGCAGCATGGCGATCGTGGCGTCACGGGCCCGCCCGACCAGCGCGTCGTCGATCTCCAGCTCGCGCGCCCGCCGGGTCAGTCCGCGCAGGGTCCGCTCGGCGGTCAGCGACAGGATCGTCCGCAGCGTGTCGGCGTGCAGGACGTGCAGGGTCCCGCGCATCGGCCACGACCGGACGAAGTCGCCCCGGTCGAGCGCGGCACGGACGTCGGCGCGCGTCATGCCGAGGGCGCGTGCGCCGACGGCCCACAGGGACTGGCCGAGGTCCTGCCCCTGCAGCGCGTGCAGGTGCTGCACGACGTCGAGCGGTGTCCCGCCCCGGTGCCCGACGTGCTGGGCGGCCAGGCGCATCGCACGCAGCTGGACGGCGGTCGGGGGCACGGGGACAGAGCCGTCGGTTGCGGTGCTCATGCCGTGCTCGTGCTCGTGCTCAGGCGACCGCGCGGGTGATCGCGTCGGCGTGCTCGTCGAGGTAGGCGACGTCGGCGCGGTACAGCTCGGCGTGTCCGTGCTGCAGGTCGCTGACGAACTTCGGGTTGCCGGCGGCGGCCTCGGACTCCAGCGTGGTCACGAGTGCCACGATCGAGGCCACCATCGTCGGCGCGAGCCGGGCGCGGGACTCGGCGTCGAGCCCGTACGCGCCGCAGAACTCCGCCGCGCGGGCCAGGCGTTCGTCGAGCGACGGCGCGGTGCTGCCCTCGACCACCCCGGTGGTGAAGGGCGCGAACCGGTAGACCGCACTGGCGACGTCCCACACCCGGGGGCCGGGGTGCGCCGTGTCGAAGTCGATGACGCCGACGGCCTGGATGCCGTCGTACACGCAGTTGTAGGGCGCGAAGTCCCCGTGCACGACGGTCTCGACGGGCGACCGCGCGGACTGCGACCAGACGTCCACCGCATCGTCGAGCGGGAACGTGGCGGCGGCGTCGTGGTAGTGCCGGAGCAGCCGGGCGCTGGTGACGAGCGCGGCCTCGCTGGCGATGTCCTCGGTCCACGGGTACTCGCCCGCGACGCCGGGGACGAACGACACGGTCTCGAGGGTGTCGCCGAGGGCGATGGGTTCCGGTGCCGCGACGAAGCCCTGCTCGTGCAGGTGCCCGAGCAGGCGGTGCACGGTGGGGGTCCACGGTCCGGCCGGCCGGTGCACGCGGTCCGCTGCCCTGGTGATGCGCTCCATGAGAGCCCTCCTGTCGCGGTCGTCGTCATTGACGTGCTGCTGACGTGTCGGTCAGCGTAGCGGCTCGGTGCCACCGATGTCGCGATCCATCCGTGATCGGACAAGGCCGTCGCGGCACCCACGCTCCAGCCGCTCGTGCGCTCTGCCAGCTCGCTCGGACGGCCCGCGCTACCGCTGCTCGCGCAACCAGCTCGGCCCGTGGACCACGACCTGGTCGCCCAGCGCGCTCACCCGGGCCCGCAGACCCCGGTCGGCGGTCACCACGACGACCGGTGCGGCCCCCGCGGCCACGGCTGCGGCGGCCGTCTCGACGACGGCGTCGTCCCCGGAGCCGTCGGCACGGACGACCGCGACGGTGTCCGGCCGGTCGTCGGAGGCGTCGGCGTCGCGTGCAGCACCCTCGAGCACCACGGACCAGCGCGGCCACCACCGGTCGAACCCGAGTCCGAGCGCGGCGGCGGGGAGCCCCGAGGCGGCGAGCGCCGTCACCCCGTCGAGCAGCCGGGTGGCCGCGCCGGCACGGTCCTTCCACCAGCCGTCGGGCACGCTGCCGACGACGTTCGCCGCGTCGACGACCACGTGCGGGGTGACGTCGATCACCGCGCGGAGAGCCGGCCACGATGCGCCGAAGCCCGGGTGCAGGGGCAGGTCGTCGACCTCGGCGACCGGGACCCACGACAGCGCCAGGCTCTCGCGGTCGGCGATGACGGGCTCGAACGGACGGGCAGCGCGGCCGACGACGGTCGTGTAGGTCCAGAACCCCAGGTCGAGCACGGCCGTGTGGCGCAGGTCGACGCCGCCGTCGGGCACCCCCGCTTCTTCCGCGGACTCGCGGAGCGCTCCGGTGACGGCGTCCTCGTGCTGGTGGCGAGCACCGCCGGGGATCCCCCACGTGCCGCCGTGGTGGCTCCACTCGACACGGTGCTGCAGCAGCACGCGGCCGGCGCCGTCGTCGACCAGCAGGCCGGCGGCTCCGAACAGTCCCCACGCCTTGGTGCCGTCGGGTCCGTACGCCCAGGCGTCGCCGGGATCGCGGGGACCGGGTGGCGGACCAGGGGGCAGGACGTCGGGCACGTGTCCACCCTTCCACACGCTCCTCGCACGCGGCCGTGATGCGTCGCTCGGCGTCGTGTACGGTGCTGCCCAGAGACACGGGGTGCCGCATCCAGCGGCTGAGATCACACCCGTCGAACCTGCTCGAGCTCGTACTCGCGAAGGGATCGTCCATGGAGAACGCTGCGCCCGCACGGGCTGCGCACACCGCCGAACTGCTCGAGGCCGTCCGTGCCCGGAGTCCCCTGGTGCAGTGCATCACGAACACGGTGGTGCAGAACGTCACCGCGAACGTGCTGCTGGCACTCGGCGCCTCGGCCGCGATGGTCGACGTGCCGACCGAGGCCGGACCGTTCGCCGGGATCGCCGACGCCCTGCTGGTCAACACCGGCACACCGCACGCCGAGCCGCGTGCCGCGTCGGTCGAGGCCGCCAGGGCGGCCACGACTGCCGGGACGCCGTGGGTCCTGGACCCGGTGGCCGTCGGGTCGCTGCCGGTCCGGACGGCCCTGGCGCGCGAGCTCCTCGCGCTCCGACCGACGGTGCTGCGTGGCAACGCGTCCGAGGTGCTCGCCCTGCTCGGGACGTCGGCCGGTGGGCGCGGGGTCGACAGCACGGCGGGTACCGAGGACGCGCGCGGATCGGCGGTCGCCGCGGCCGGGAGGACCGTGGGCGCGGTGGCTGTTTCGGGTCCCGTCGACCTGGTGGTCGGCCCCGGGGCACCCGGCGGCCCCGGCACGCTGGTCCGGGTCGGGAACGGCACCGACCTGCTCACGCGGATCACCGGTGGCGGGTGCGCCCTCGGCGCGGTGATCGCCGCGTTCACGGCGGTGACCGACGGCGATGCGGTCGCCGCCGCGGTGGCCGGAACGACGGTGCACACCGTTGCAGCCGAACTCGCCGCACGGGACGCCGCCGGTCCGGGGACCTTCCAGCCGCTGTTCCTCGACCGGTTGGCCGCGCTGACACCCGAGGACGTCGTCCGGCACGCCCGGGTCACCGAGGAGTCGACGGCGTGACCGGGGCGTGGACCGACGAACCGTGGGACGTCGGCGTGTACCTGGTGACCGACGGCACGCTGTGCGACCGGCACGGACACGGGGTGCTCGCCGTGGTCCGGGCTGCCGTCCGCGCGGGTGTTCGGATCGTGCAGGTGCGGGACAAGGACGCGAGCGCGCGGGACCTGCTGGCGCTGACGGCCGCCGTGGCGGACGCGGTCGGCGACACCGCGCGGGTGGTGGTCGACGACCGACTCGACGTGGTGCTGGCCGCGCGGCACGCGGGGCACCGCGTCGCCGGCGTGCACCTCGGGCAGTCGGACGTGCCCGTCACCGCAGCGCGTGCCCTGCTCGGCCCGGAGACGCTGGTCGGCCTGACCGCGAACACCCCGGAGCACCTCACAGCGCTGGACCGGCTGCCCCGCGGCACGGTCGACCTGCTCGGGGTCGGTGTCGTGCACCCCACGGCGAGCAAGCCCGACCACCCGCCGGCGCTCGGGATCGCCGGGTTCGCCGGCATCGCCGACCGGGCGGAGCTGCCCTGCGTGGCGATCGGCGGCGTGACGCTCGACGACGTCGCCCCACTCCGGGCAGCCGGCGCTGCCGGTGTCGCCGTGGTGTCGGGCATCTGCGCGGCCGCCGACCCGGGCGCTGCTGCGGCGGCGTTCGTGTCGGCGTGGCGCGGTGCCGGACCCGGCCGTGCGCCGGACGGGCGGGTGGGCGTCGGACGGCTGCCGGGCCTCCTGGCCGACGGGGGTGCGCGGTGAGCGGGCCGGTGCGCGTGCTGAGCATCGCCGGGACCGACCCGACCGGCGGCGCCGGACTGCAGGCCGACCTGAAGGCGATCGCCGCACACGACGGGTACGGGATGGCGGTCGTGACCGCGGTGGTCGCGCAGAACACGCGCGGCGTGCGGTCGGTGCACGTGCCGGGCGTCGAGGTGCTGCGCGACCAGCTGGACGCGGTGTCGGACGACGTGGTCGTGGACGCCGTGAAGATCGGGATGCTCGGCACGACCGCCGTCGTCCGGCAGGTCGCCGAGTGGCTCCGTGCGCACCGGCCACCCGTCGTGGTCGTCGACCCGGTGATGGTCGCCACGAGCGGTGACCGGCTGCTCGACCACGACGCCGAACGCGCGGTGACGGAGCTGTTCGCGCTCGCGGACCTGGTCACGCCGAACCGGTCCGAGCTGGCGGTGCTGACGGGGCTCGTGGACCCGTCGGCTCCGGACGCAGACCCCGTGGCCGCCGCCCGCGTGGTGGCCGCCGCGTTCGACGTCCTGGTGCTGGCGAAGGGCGGGCACGGGGACGGGCCGAGCTCGGACGACGTGCTCGTGGCACCCGACGGCAGCGTCCGGGTGTTCCGGGCCGCACGGGTCGCGACGACGAACACGCACGGCACGGGCTGCTCGCTGTCCAGCGCGATCGCGACCTTGGCCGCGCAGCACGGCGACTGGGAGGTGGCGGTGGGGCTCGCGAAGGACTGGCTGACCAACGCACTGCGCGGAGCGGACACCCTGCACGTCGGAGCGGGCGCCGGGCCGATCGACCACGGCGCCGTCGTGCGGGCAGCCCTGCCCGTCGTCCGGTGGACCGATGCGTGGTGGCGGGACGTGCACGAGGTGCTCGACGCCACGATCCGCTCCCCGTTCCTGGTGGCACTCGGAGACGGCACGCTCGAGGACGCCGTGTTCGCCGGGTACCTGGCGCAGGACGTGCACTACCTGCGGGCGTACGAGCGGCACCTGGCGGCGCTCGGCCGAGGTGCGACGGGCGACGCAGCCGCGTTCTGGACCCGGGCAGCGGCGGGGTGTGCGGACGAGGCGGCGGCGCTGCACCACCGTCGACTGGGCGGCACCCGGGCGGACGGCGGGGTGCACCCGACGTGTGCGGGCTACCTGGCGCACCTCGACGCGGCGGCACGGGACTCGGACGCCGTGCTCGCCGCCGCCGTGTTGCCGTGCTTCCGCGTGTACGCGTGGGTCGGTGAGCAGCTGCGGCAGCCGGCGGCGGGACACCCGTTCGCCGACTGGGTCAGCGCCTACGGCGACCCGGCGTTCGCGGCGGCGAGCCGGAGTGCGACCGACCACGTCGAGGAGCTGGCCGCGGCGTCGACCCCGGCGGTCCGAGGGCGGATGGCGCGTGCCTTCCGGACGTCGACCGCGTGGGAGGCGGCGTTCTTCGCGATGCCCTACGACCTCGGCGAGGGCTCCTCGCGCGGCGTGGCCGCACCCGGAGCGAGCCGCACCAGCCGGACGTCGAGCGCGCCGTCGTCGGACACCGTGCAGCGCATCCAGGTGTGGTCCGGCTGACGACGACGGTCGGTGGGTGATCCGGGGTTGAGCAGCCGCAGGCCACCGGGGGCCGCGGTGTCCCAGGGGATGTGGGAGTGCCCGAAGACGAGCACGTCGGTGTCGGGGTACGCGGCCTCGGCGCGACGTTCCCGCCCGGTCGCCGAGCCGGTCTCGTGCACGACGGCGAACCGCAGTCGCTCGACGGTGACCCGGGCGACGACGGGCAGGCGATCGTCGAACTCCGGGCCGTCGTTGTTGCCGCGGACCCCGACGAACGAGCGGCTGCGGGCCTGCAGGGCGTCGAGGGTCGCCAGGTCCAGCCAGTCGCCCGCGTGCACGACCAGGTCGGCGGCGTCGATGTCGTCCCACAGTGCCGCGGGCAGGTCCTTCGCCCGCTTCGGCAGGTGGGTGTCCGACAGCAGCAGGAGCGCGGTGCTCACGAGTCGGCGTCGGGATCCGCGTGCGCGTCGGCGTCCGCGTCGGGATCCGCATCCGGGTCACGGTGCGGCATCGGCAGGCCCGCCTCGTCGGCCTGGCCGAGCCGCTCGAGCAGGCCGGCCAGCAGGGCGATGTCGTCGTCGGACCAGCTCGCGATCCGCTCGTCGAGCGCGTCCCGGTGCAGCTGCACGGACCGGTCGAGTGCCGCGCACCCGGCGTCGGTCGCCTCGAGCGGCTTCGCGTTGCCGGTGCCACCGTCCGTCGTGCGGATCAGCCCGGCCGCCAGCAGGCCCGCGAGCTGGCGCGAGATCGTCGAGCGGTTCAGGTGCAGGTAGCGCGCGATGTCGATCGCCATGCAGCCGGGGTGCTGCACGACGAAGTCGACGAGCGACTGGTCGACGATGCTCAGGACCGCATCGGTGCCGCGTGCCCGGATGCTCGCTCGCCGGGTGATGCGCGACAGCTCGGTGTACGCGCGACCGATGTCGGCGGTGCGGACGTCGGGCCTCGGCTGGTTCATGGTGCCTCCAACCATCGTGTTCCCTCGGCGGTCACCATACCTGTGGGTCTCCGCACCAGACCGCGACGCACCGAGGTCGTCTGCGCGATCCGGCCTGCTCGTGCGTCTTCGCGCAGGCGGTCACGGTTCGACCGTCAGACCGACCACGACCCGTCCCGGCCGTCGCACCGACGTGTGGGACGGCCGCCGTCACTCGCCGCGGATCGCCGCCTGCAGGGTCGGGATGTCGAGCTTCACCATCTGCATCATCGCCTGGAACGCCCGCGCCGAGGCCTCGGGGTCGCCGCCCGCGCTCATCAGCTCGCCCCAGTTCGCCGGGGTGACCTGCCACGACACCCCCCACGCGTCGGTGAGCCAACCGCACATCGAGGGCGTCGCTCCGTTCGCCAGGAACGCGTCCCAGATGCGGTCGAGTTCGTCCTGGTCGTCGACGTCGACCTGGAACGAGATCGCGTCCGAGTGCGGGTGCCCGGGGCCGGCGTTCATCGCCCGGTACGGCTGACCGTGCAGCCGGAACTGCACGACGAGCGTCGACCCGTCGGGCAGGCGGTCGACGTGGTCGACCGACGAGTCGGGGATGACAGAAGCGTAGAAGGTGGCGGCCTCTTCGGCCTGCCCGTCGAACCAGATGAAGGGGACGATCTGCCGCATGGTGTGTCCTGTCGTCGTGGCTCAGCCCGCGGCGGTGCGGGTGAGCAGTGCTGCCTTGTCGGGGTGTTCGTCGAACCACTTCGCGACGAACCAGCACATCGGCACGATGCGCTTGTCCGTCCGCTGTTCGACGTCGGCCACGGCGAACGCGACCAGCTCCGCCGCGTACCCGTGACCCCGGTGCGCGGGCACCGTGACCGTGTGCGGGAACGCGACGGCGTCGTCGTTCTCCCGCTCGTCGAGCACGCTCACCAGTGCACCGTCGACGTACATCGCGTACCGCTGCCGATCGATCTCGTGGTGGAACTCGTGTGCCATGCCGCCATCATGCCGCGGAATGCCGTCGCGGGGCGCGGAGTTGCATCGTGCATGACAACCATCGGCATCATCGGCGCAGGACACATCGGCTCACAGCTCGCACGACTGGCGGTGCAGCACGGCCACGACGTGGCGATCGCGAACTCCCGCGGCCCCGAGACCCTGCAGGACCTGGTCACCGAACTGGGTGACCGCGCCCGGGCCGTCACCCGCGACGAGGCCGCAGCGGCCGGCGACCTGGTCGTCGTGACCACGCCCCTCGCCGCCATCGAGACGATCCCCGTCGAGCCCCTGGTCGGCAAGGTCGTCATCGACACGAACAACTACTACCCCGAGCGCGACGGACACATCGCGGCGCTCGACGACGAGTCGACCACGACGGCGGAGCTGCTGCAGGACCACCTGCGGGGCGCGAAGGTCGTCAAGGCCTTCAACCACATCGGCGCCGCCGAGCTGACCACCGCCGGCGCGCCGTCCGGCACCCAGGGCCGTCGTGCCCTGGTGATCGCGGGCGACGACGCCCAGGCCAAGCGCGTCGTGTCCGACCTGCTCGACGAGTTCGGCTTCGACGCCGTCGACGTGGGCGCCCTGGCCGAGGGCTGGCGCATCCAGCGCGACACCCCCGGCTACGGCAAGCCGGCCGACGTGACGGAGCTCGAGCAGCTCGTCGCCGACGCCAAGCGCTACCGCGACATGGCGTAGCCCGCGCCCCCGGAACTGGGGCTGGGTGGGCCGGCACCTCCGCCGATAGAACTGACGATGGATCAGCCGACGGAGGGAGCTGCGCACGTGGCGTCGCATCGCATGCCCGATTCCGATCGACCCCGCCGGAGCGTCCCGGCCTGGGTGACGGCCCCCCACGACGACGGCCAGGAGGCCCCGGTCGCGTCCGCCTCGCAGGCGTCCGCGACCGAGCCCCCGGCTCCGCAAGCCCCGCCCGCAGCCGCACCGGCGCCGTCCGTGTCCGGTGCGGCACCCGGGTCCTCTGCGACGCCGGCCCCGGCCCCGGCCCCGCGGCTCGACCCGCACGCGGTCGTGCCGGACTACCCGCCGTCCCAGGAGTCGCTGCCGCCCGCGCCGACCTCGCCCGCGCTGCACACCGCGCCACTGGGCTCGTCGTCCGCCGAACCGGTCGTCGCGACCGCCGCGCCGGTGTCCCCGATCGACGCCGTCCGCGAGCCGGCACTCGCCGGTCCCGCACACCAGGGGCCCGTCGTGCCGCGCACCGGCCAGCCCCGGTTCTCGGTCCCCGGACTCGAACACGTGCTCGTCGAGGGCACCGAGCCGGAGACCACCGGACCCGTCGGCTACCGCACGCCCGCACGCTTCGCCCACCAGCAGGCCGGCTCCGTGGTGGCACCGGACCGGTCGTTCGATGCCGTCCTGGCCGCACCCGCGGTGCAGCCGGAGACGGTGACCCGACACCTGCCGACGGCGGACCTGCCGGACGTGACCGTTGCCGGGGAAGCCGACCCGGTCCTCCCGTCCGACACGGCTGCCGACGCTCGCCGCACGCTCGGGGCGACCCCGGCCGCTGCCCTGGGCGCCGTCGCGGGGATCGCGACGCTCGGCCTCGCCGCGTGGTGGTTCACCGCTCCCGCAACGGTGCACGCCGTCGGGCTGCTGCTCGGCCTGGTCGCGATCGTGTGCTCGTCCGTCGCACTGCGTGACCGCGCGGCCACGTGGCAGCGTCCGGTGGCGCTGCTCGGAGCCGTGCTCGGCGCGGTCGGCACCGTGGTGCTGCTGTGGGCCGTCGCGACCGCGCTGCTGCCGATAGCCGGCATCACCCTGCCGGACCTGACCGGCACGGCCACGGTCCCCACGCTCGCTCCCTGACGCGCGCCTCCTCTCGCGCTCCTCTTGGCGCTTCTCTCGACGAACGGGACGCGCGGGGGCGGGCGCGGGCGGACGGGCGCGCGCGGATCAGACCGCGCGGACGACGCCGCGGGACGTGATCGCGTTCGTCAGGGCGTCGATCGGCTCGCGCTGCACGGTCGGGTTCGCGATGAGCACGTAGTCGACGGCGGGGAGGTCCGGCAGGCCCAGGCGCTGCGACACCTTCACCAGGTCGGCCGGGATCAGCGAGTGCGGGAACACCGCCACGCCGATGCCCGCACGCACCGCCGCGAGCACCCCGTTCACGTCGCGGGTGTTGCACGTGATCCGCCAGGTCCGACCGGCGGCCTCGAGCGCGTCGATCGCCATCTGTCGGCTGATGCTCGGCGCCTGGTAGGCGATGAGCGGCACCGGCTCGTCCCGCTCGACCACGATGCCGTCCTGCGCCATCCACACCATCTGGTCCGTCGCGACCCGCGTGCCCTCGGCCGATTCGCCCGCGGTCTGCTTGATGAACACCAGGTCGAGCGCCCCCGCGTGCACCCGGCGCAGCAGCGGCGCGGACTGGTTCACGGTCAGCTCGAGGTTCACCTGGGGGTGCAGCCGTCGGAAGTCGCGCAGGATCCGGGGCAGCTGCGTGATCGCCAGGTCGTCGGCCGCGCCGAACCGCAGTCGCCCGCGGGTCGCCGAGCCGGAGAAGTACGCGTCCGCGGTGGCGTGGGCCGCCAGGATCGTCCGCGCGAACCCGGCCATCGCGTCGCCGTTGTCGGTCAGGCGGACGCCGCGGGTGTCCCGTGCGACCAAGGTGCGCGACACCGCGGTCTCGAGCCGACGGACGTGCTGCGACACGGTCGGCTGACTGATGCCGAGTCGGGCGCCGGCCTGCGTGAAGCTCTGCGTCTCGGCGACGGCCAGGAAGGTCTGCAACAGGACGGGATCGAGCACGCGGGTGCCTCTCATTCGACATCGCAATGGAGTGATAGCAACCATACGGGGATCGAATGGGTCGGTGTCACGTAGTTTCGTTGGGGTACCAGTCCGCATCCGACGTTTCGGAGTCCCTGCACCGTGAGCGCGTCACCGACGACCCTCCCCCCGCCCACCGAACCCCTCCCGATCCAGACCACCCGCCCGCCGTGGCGCCACACGCTGATCGCGCTGTCCGTGCCGAACTTCCGGCTGTTCACGGCGACCAACCTGGTGGCGATGACCGCGGGCTGGATGCAGCGCATCGCGCAGGACTGGCTCGTGCTGCAGCTGACGGGCTCCGTCGCGCAGGTCGGCATCACCGTGGCGTGCCAGTTCGCCCCGATGCTGTTCTTCGGGCTGTTCGGCGGCGTCATCGTCGACCGGTTCTCCAAGCGCGCGCTGATGATGATCACCCAGGGCGCCTTCGCGGTCCTGTCGCTGCTGCTCGCGGTGCTGACGCTGACCGGGGTGGTGCAGGCGTGGCACATCTGGGCGATCGCGTTCGTCGTCGGCATGGTCACCGTGATCGACAACCCCGCACGGCAGGTCTTCGTCACCGAGATCGTCGGCCACGAGCACCTGCGGAACGCCATCAGCGTGAACTCGTCGGTGTTCCAGCTGGGCGGCATGATCGGCCCGGCGCTGTCCGGTGCGCTGCTGGTGGCCGTCGGTGCCGGGTGGTCGTTCGGCGTGAACGCCGTGGCCTGCGTCGCGGTCGTCGTCACGCTCGGGTTCCTGAAGACCTCGGAGCTGCACCGAACGCCGGCGGCCCCCCGCGGCAAGGGCCAGCTCGTCGAGGGGCTGCGCTACGCCGTCGGCAAGCCCACGATCATCGTGCCGGTCATCCTGGTCGCGTTCTTCTCCGTCTTCGCCCTGACGATGCCGGTGCTGCTGTCCGCCTTCGCCTCGAAGGTCTACGACGTCGGTGCCGGCGGGTACGGCCTGTTCAACTCCGCGGTCGCGGTCGGCGCCCTGGTCGGAGCGCTGCTGTCGACCCGGCGCGCGGTGGTCCGGCTGCGCACGATCGTCGGCGGGGTGTTCTGGACCGGGATCCTGCTGGTCGTGAGCGGCAGCATCCCCGTCATCGCGCCGTTCACCGTGATGCTCGTCGCGGTCGGCATGTCGCAGCTGCTGTTCATGACGGCGTCGAACTCGCTCGTGCAGCTGTCGTCGAACATCGCGATCCGCGGTCGGGTGATGTCGCTGTACATCCTGGTGCTGCTGGGCGGGCAGGCCATCGGCGGGCCGCTGATGGGCCAGGTCGTCGACCACTTCGGCGCCCACGTCGGGATGATGGTCGCCGGCGGGGTGCCGGCAGCCGCCGCGGCCGTGATCGGCGTGGTGCTCGCCCGACGCGGAGGCTTCCACCTGGGCGTGCGGGTGCGGCACCACGTGCCGCTGCCGGCGATCGTCGGGCACCGCTGACGGCGATCGACGCAGGCCGCTGACGGCGCTCGACGTGCACCGCTGACGGACGGGAGGCCCGGTGCCAGCTGGCACCGGGCCTCCCGTCCGATGGTGGTCACCATCTGCGCGTCGCACCCCGCCACGAGCATCGCGCCCCGTCGGGACAGGGCGCGATGCTCGTTCAGGGGTGCGACCTGCCGCGGTGGATCAGTACGCGACGCCGAAGCGCGCCTGGTGGTGCGCCGGACGCTCGATCTCGTCGACGAACGCGATGGCGTAGTCGGCACCGGAGATGTCCGAGTTGCCGTCGGCGTCGGTCAGCAGGACGTCGTCCGAGGTGCGGTACGTGCCCCGACGCTCGCCGGGGTTGTAGCCGCCGAAGGCCGCCGCCGGGCTGACGTAGAACCAGTCGACGTCGGTGCCACTGGAGCGCAGCGCCTCGAGGACCTGCGCGTGGCTCTTCGCCTCGCCCTTGAACGCGTCCGGGAACTCGGCGGTGTCGAACAGCGCGGGGCCACCCTCGGCGACGAGCAGCGAGCCCGCACCCCCGACGATGCCCAGGCGTGCGCCGGCCGCAGCGGCAGCGTCGACGAAGTGCTGGAACTTGTCCTTCAGCTCGCTGCCGTCGGCCTGCACGGCGTGCAGGGACACGACGACGACGTCGGCGTCCTTGGTGACCTGGGCCACGAAGGCCGCGTCGAACGCGTCGCCCTGGGCCAGGGTCAGGTTGTCGGCCGGGTCGAGCTTGGAGGTGTCACGGGCGACGGCGACGACCTGGTGGCCGCGCGAGAGTGCCTCGTGGGTGATGGCGGAGCCGGCGTAGCCGGTGCCTCCGAAGACGACGATGGTGCTCATGCGTGTTCCTCTCGTGGTGATGCGGTCTGTCGTGACTCACTCTAGGGGTGTTACTCTCTTTGGGTAAGTAGGCACCTGGTGGTGCGTGCCATTTGGCTCAATTCGTCCCGTTCGTCCCGTTCGTCCCGCCGTCGCGCGTCAGGAGTGTCCATGAGTGCCCTCGAGTACAGCCCGTACGCGGCCGACTGCCCGTCGCGACAGTTGCTCGACCGGATCGGTGACCGGTGGAGCGTGCTGACGATCGGCACGCTGGCGTCCGGCCCCCATCGGTACTCCGCGATCGCAGCGGCGGTGCAGGGCGTGTCGCAGAAGATGCTGACGCAGACGCTCCGGGCCCTCGAACGCGACGGGCTCGTCACCCGCACGGTGTTCCCCGAGATCCCCCCGCACGTCGAGTACGCGCTCACCGACGCCGGCCGGTCGCTCCGCACGGTGCTGCAGCCGCTCGAGGACTGGGCGACGACGCACATGCCCTCGGTCGCCGACGCACGCGAGCAGTACGACGCCGCACACTGACCGGTCCCTGGAATCGACCGGCCGCGCTGGTGGTTGCTTGGAGACATGCGATCGATCGTCTACTCCCAGCCCGGTGACTCGTCCGTCCTCTCCCTCGTGGACCGTGACCTGCCGGAGCCCGCTGCCGGCGAGGTGCGCGTGCGTGTGGTCGTCTCCGGCGTGAACCCGACCGACTGGAAGGCCCGCGCGGGCGGTACGTACGGCGACGGCCTGCCCTTCGCGGAGATCACGCCGAACCAGGACGGCGCCGGCGTCGTCGATGCGGTCGGCCCGGGCGTCGACGGGCTCGCCGTGGGAGACCGCGTGTGGCTGTTCATGGCCGCGGCATCGCGCCCGACCGGCACCGCGCAGGAGTACACCGTCGTGCCGGCCGCGCGCGTCGTGGCCCTGCCGGACGCCACCTCGTTCGACGTCGGTGCGTCGCTCGGCGTCCCCGCGATGACGGCCCACCGCGCACTCACCACGCACGAGGAAGGTCCGGCCCGCCTGGGACCCGGCGCGCTCGAGGGCATGACGGTCCTGGTCGCGGGCGGCGCGGGCGCGGTCGGCCACGCGGCGATCCAACTCGCCCGGTGGGCCGGGGCGACCGTGATCTCGACGATCAGCTCGGACGCCAAGGCCGCGCTGGCCACCGCAGCAGGGGCGCACCACACGGTGAACTACCGCTCCGACGACGCCGCGCAGCAGATCCGAGCGATCGCACCCGACGGCGTCGACATCGTCGTCGAGGTGTCGATCCCGCAGAACGCCGACCTGGTCGCCGACGTGCTGGCGAACCACGGCGTGGTGTCGATCTACGCGAACAACGGTGGGGATGCGGCCTCGTTGCCGATCCGCCCGAACATGAGCGTCAACGCGCGGTACCAGTTCCTGCTGCTCTACACGATCGGCGACGAGGCCCTGGCCGCCGCGGCCGAGGACATCACCGAGGCACTGCACGACGGGGTCCTGCCCGTCGGGCCGGACGCCGGACTGCCGCTCACACGGTTCGCTCTGGCGGACACGGCTGCCGCGCACGACGCCGTCGAGAACGACACCGTCGGCAAGGTCCTGATCGACGTCACCGAGGCGTAGGGGCGGGCCGCCGCCCTGCCTGCGCGTCGCACACCCGCGGCGCCGCACGCTCCGCACGTCGCACCCCGGCGCGTCGCACGCCCGCGCGTCGCACCCCGGCAGTGACATCGCGCCCCGTTCCCTCGGGGCGCGATGTCCGTCCGGGGGTGCGACACGAAGGCGGAGCGGACGCAGCGGAGCGGACGCAGCGGAGCGGACAGCGGGGCCGTGCGGGCGGAGCGCTCGGCGACGTCAGCGCCGACGACGCGGACGGAGCGTCAGCCGCGCCCGCGCCGCGCGGAGCGCACGCTCGAGGTTGGCGGCGACGACGACCGGGTCGTCGTAGTCGGCGTCAGTGGCCTCGGCCCGGCGCTCCGACCGGATCGGCGCACGGCCGAACGAGAACGGACCCGGGTGCACGCTCGTCATGGCGCCAGGGTACGACTGCGGACCGACAGTGGTCACGACGCCTGCTGCCGCTCGCGGACGGGGAACGCCAGCGTGCACGCCACGGCGACGTACTGCGCGACGACGTCGACGTTGCGCACGTCGAGGTCGGCGAACGCCCCCGGTGTCGGGCAGTCGACGGTGAGCATGCCGAACGAGTAGCCGTCTCCCCGGATGACCACCGCGACGTACGAGCGGTAGCGCGGGTCGAAGTCCGGAGCATCGTCGGCGGCGTCGACGTCGGACTCGCGATCGCCCACCACCCGCGGCGGGCCGCCCGTCAGCACCCACTCGAGGTTGCGGTCGCCGTAGGGCGTGCCCGCGCGGAAGGTGCCAGCGGTGTCGTCGGCACCCCCGTGGCCGATCGGCTCGAGCGCGTCGAGCGCCGGCGACAGCAGGTACACGTTCGCGCGGACGTCGGGCACGTGCGGCAGCAGGTAGAACGCCAGTGCCGCGGCAGCCCGGTCGGCGAACGCTCCGAGCTCGGAGCGGCGCGTCGGATGGTCGTGCGCCGCGAAGCGTGTGAGCCGCGTCGCGATCTGCCCGAAGCCGTACTGCACCGCCACTTCGTAGGCGGCGCGCGCCGCGGCACCGGTGTCCTCGGCGCGACGGCGGGCCGCTGCCGTGCGCCGCGCGCGGACCACCTGCCAGAAGACGACCGCGGCGAACACCACCAGGGCAGCGACGACGAGCACGGCACGCTCGACGGGCACCCCGACCAGGTTGGGCAGCTGGAACACCGCCGTCGGAAGCGCTGCCGCGACGATCGGCAGCACGACGTCGCCGTACCGCCTGCCGCGCACCCGCTCGTTCCCCTGCCCCACGCCTCGACGCTAGGGGCGACCACCGACGCCCCAGCGGCACCCGGCGCACCCGGGCGTGCACAGCACACCCGGCGCGGGCAGCGCACCCTCGATCCACCATTGCCAACGCGACCCGATGCGGGGACCATCGCAGGATGCGCATCAGTGACGATCCGTCGGAGCCGACCCGAGCCTCCCGTCCGGACCCACCCACCGGCACGGTGCAGACGGTCGAGAAGACCCTCGCGATCCTCGAGGTGGTGGCCGACCGCGGCGGTGCCACCGCCAAGGAGGTCGCCGAGGCGACGGGCTACCCGCTGCCGACCGCGTACCGGCTGTTGCATGCGCTGGTCAGCGCCGACTACCTGGTGCACCTGCGTGACCAGAAGCGGTTCGAGCTCGGGCAGAAGCTGCGCGCGCTGGGGGCTGCTGCCGCACGGTGACCCGGGCATCGGTGGCTCTTGGTAGACATGGTGCATGAGCCAACCTGCCACGCCAGCCGCCGGTACCCGCGCGATCGTCCTCGGAGGCGGCGGGGTCGCCGGCATCGCCTGGGAGCTCGGTGTGCTGTCCGCGTTCCAGGACGCGGGCGTCGACCTCGATGCGGCCGACCTCGTGGTGGGGACCAGTGCCGGCAGCGTCGTCGGCACGCTCCTGCGGCAGGGTGGGATCGCGGACGCCTTCGCACAGCAGAGCGCCCCGGCCCCGACCACGTACGAGGAACCCGCCCGGATCGACGCCGAGCTCGTGCAGCAGCAGATCGCGCAGGCCCTCGCCGGCGCCACCTCGGAGCAGGACGCCCGCGCGCGGCTCGGACACCTGGCGCAGCAGGTCACGACGGGTCAGACGGACGACGAGCGTGTCGAGACGTTCACCGAGATGCTGCCCTCGAGCGCGTGGCCGGAACGACCCCTCGGCGTCACCGCGATCGACGCCGTCGACGGCACCTTCCGCGTGCTGACCGCGGCCGACGGCATCCCGCTCCCCCGTGCCGTGGCGTCGAGCTGCTCGGTCCCCGTCGTGTGGTCCCCGGTCCAGATCGAGGGCCGTCCGTACATCGACGGCGGGATGCGCTCCGCGACGAACGCCGACGTCGCGGCCGGGTACGAGCGGGTCCTCGTGCTCGCCTGCGGCCCCGAGGCACCGTCGCCGCTCGGACCCTGGCTCGACCAGTCGGTCGAGGCGCTGCGCGCGGGTGGGTCGAGCGTCGAGGTCGTCGTGGCGGACAGTGCGGCGATGCAGGCCTTCGGCACGAACTCGCTCGCCCTGTCCACGCAGCGTCCGTCGGCCGAGGCCGGTCACGCGCAGGGCAGCGCCGTCGCCGAGGGGATCGCCGCGTTCTGGGCGTGAGTGCCGTCGGCCTCGCTAGCGTGGGGCCATGACGACGCCGTTCTCGGACCTCGACCAGTTCATCGCCCTGCCGCGTGTCGACGGCATCGCACTCAGCCCCGACGGTGCGCACGTCGCGCTGACCGTCAGCCTGCTCGATCCGGACCGCACCGCGTACCGGCGCGCTGTCTGGACGGTGCCGACGAGCGGTGACGCGGGTGCGCGCCGACTGACCCGGTCGGCGAAGGGCGAGGCCGGCATCGCGTTCACCCGTTCCGGCGACCTGCTGTTCGTCTCGGGCCGCCCCGACGCCGACGCGCCGGAGGGCGAAGCGGCCCAGCTCTGGCTGCTGCCCGCCGCGGGTGGCGAGGCACGTCCGGTCACCCGACTGCCGGGAGGCGCGGGTGGCGTCCTCGCGACGGCGAGCGCCAGCGACGTGGTCGCGCTCACCGCGGACCTGCTGCCGACCGCGGCCGCCGGTGACCGGGACGGTGCCGTGATGCGCGATGCCGCGCTGCGGAAGCGCCGCACGGACAAGAAGGTGCACGCGATCCTGCACGAGACGTACCCGGTCCGGTACTGGGACCACGACCTGGGCCCGGACGAGACGCACGTGCTCGGGCTCGACCTGGCCCAGTTGCGGGACGACGCGCTGGACGTCCCACCCGCGGGGACCGCCGACGGCTCCGACAACGCCGACCGCTCGGACGCCGCCGGTGCCGCGGACGCCGGTGCCGCCGGTGCCACCGACGACGCTGTGCAGCCGTACCCCGCGGCGCTGCCGACGCCGGTCGACCTCACCCCGTCCCCCGGCCGCAGCCTGGACCACGTCAGCGGCGGACTCACCCCCGACGGCCGGACCCTGGTCGTGCAGGTCGGCATCCCCGAGGCCCGCGGTGCACGAGCGGCCGTCGTGGCCATCGACGTCGCGACGGGGACGCGGACCGTGCTGTTCGCGGACCAGGGGATCGACCACGAGATGCCGAGCCTGAGCCACGACGGCACGCGGATCGCCTGGGTCCGCACCGTCAAGTCCACGCCGGCCGGTGCCCAGCCGCAGGAGGTCTGGACGGCCGAGCTCGACGGGTCGGACGCTCGTCGCATCGCGACCGACTGGGACCGCTGGCCGAGCGAGCTGGTGTTCGCACCCGACGACCAGGCGGTGCTCGCCACCGCCGACCAGGACGGCCGCGCGCCGGTCTTCCGGATCCCCCTCGACGGCGGCGCCGTCGAGCAGCTGACGGACGACGACTGGGCGTACTCGAACCTGCGCGTGTCGGCGGCGACCGGCGTGGTCGTCGCGCTGCGGGCCTCCTGGGCGGCGCCACTGCACCCGGTCCGGATCGACGCAGACGGGGTGACCCCGCTCGCGACGCCCGCTCCCCTGCCGGCGGTCCCGGGCCGTCTGGAGGACGTCGAGACGACGGCCGAGGACGGCACCCGGGTACGTGGCTGGCTCGTACTGCCGGAGGGCGACGGGCCACACCCGCTGCTGCTCTGGATCCACGGCGGACCGCTCAACTCGTGGAACCAGTGGTCGTGGCGGTGGACGCCGATGCTCGCGGCAGCGCAGGGCTACGCGGTACTGCTACCCGATCCGGCCCTGTCGACCGGGTACGGACTCGACTTCGTCAACCGGGGCTGGAACGCGTGGGGCCAGGCGCCGTACACCGACCTGATGGCGATCACCGACGCGGTCGAGGCCCGGACCGACATCGACGAGACCCGCACCGCGGCGATGGGTGGCTCGTTCGGCGGGTACATGGCGAACTGGGTCGCGGGGCACACCGACCGGTTCCGCGCGATCGTCACGCACGCCAGCCTGTGGGCGCTCGAGCAGTTCGCCGGCACCACCGACGCGTCCGAGTACTGGCAGTCGATCTTCGACGCGTCGGGCATGCGCGAGAACGACCCGCACCGGTTCGTCGCCGACATCGTGTCACCGATGCTCGTCATCCACGGCGACCACGACTACCGGGTGCCGATCGGCGAGGGGCTGCGCCTGTGGTCCGAGCTCGCCGAGCACCACGCCGCCGAGGACGGGTCGATGCCGCACCGGTTCCTGTACTTCCCGGACGAGAACCACTGGGTGCTGCAGCCCCAGCACGCGGTCATCTGGTACCAGACGGTGTTCGCGTTCCTCGGCCAGCACGTGCTCGGTGCCGAGTGGGAGCGGCCGGAGCTGCTCGGGTAGCGGTGGTGGTGGGGGGCGTGCGGCGACCCGAAACGCCGCACGCCCGGTCTGTGGGGGCTGCCCGATCCGTCGATCGGCTCGTCCGTCCGTCTCCGGGCGGACCGGGCCGTCACACGAAAGCGGCCTGACCCGTGATCGCTCGGCCGACGATGAGCGTGTTGACCTCGCGCGTTCCCTCGTACGAGTAGATCGCCTCGGAGTCCGCGAAGAACCGGGCGACGCCCTTGTCCAGCACGATGCCGTTGCCACCCTGCACCTCGCGGCACCAACCGACGGTCTCGCGCATCTTCGCCGTCGCGAACGCCTTGGCCAGCGCGGAGTGCTCGTCGCCGCCGACACCGGCATCCTGCATCGCCGAGGCCTGCGTGCACAGCGCGATCGAGGCGGTGATGTTCGCGATGGACTTCACGAGCAGGTCCTGCACGAGCTGGTGCGAGGCGATGGGCTTGCCGAACTGGATGCGGGTCTTGGCGTAGTCGAGCGCTGCCTCGTACGCACCGACGGCGATGCCGACGGCCTGCCAGGCGACCTCGGTGCGCGTCAGGCGGAGCACCTCGGCGGTGGTGCGGAACGACGTCGCGCGCTGCAGCCGGCGCGACTCGGGCACCCGGACGCCCTGCATGACGATGTCCGCGTTCTGCACGCTGCGCAGGGCGATCTTGTCCTCGATCTTGGTGGCGGTGAAGCCGGGGGTGTCGGTCGTGACCAGGAAGCCCTTGACCTGGTCGTCCGCGACGTCCTTGGCCCAGATGACGACGACGTCGGCGAAGGTGGCGTTGCCGATCCAGCGCTTCTCGCCGTCGAGCACCCACGTGTCACCCTCGCGACGCGCGGTGGTGCGCAGGCCCTTGGCGGAGTCGCTGCCCGACAGCGGCTCGGTCAGGCCGAACGCCCCGATCAGCTCGCCGGCGGCCATGCGCGGCAGCCACTCCTGCTGCTGCTCGTCGCTGCCCGCGACCGCGATGGAGTTCATCGCCAGGCCGGACTGCACGCCGATGAACGTCGCGACGCTGGCGTCGACGCGACCGAGTTCGAGCGCTGCCCACCCGCGGTACACGGCCGAGTTCTCGAACTGGCGCACCAGCGGCACACCCGGACCGTACATCCCGAGTTCAGCGAGCGGCTTGATGACCTGCATCGGGAACTCCGCGCGCGCCCAGTACCCGTCGGCGATCGGAGCGACCTCGCGCTCGAGGTACTCGCGCACCCGCCCGATCGACTCGCGCTCCTGGTCGGTCAGCTGCTGGGCGAACCCGTAGAAGTCCGACTCGAGCAGGGCAGGCAGGGCGATGGACGTTGACATACCCACTACGATGCATCATTCTGGAAAACGTTGCAAGGGGGGATCTGTGTACACGTCGGAAACCGCGCTGCGCGCCTTCCGCCAGGCGCGCCACACCTTCATCGCCGGCTCACGGATCGACATGGGCGCGTTGGCTGCCACGCTCGGCGTCGACCGGACGTCCCTGTTCCGCTGGGTGGGCAACCGTGACCGGTTGCTGTCCGAGGTGCTGTGGTCGCTCGCGGTCCCGACGCTCGACAGCGCCCGACGCTCGGCGCGGGGAACCGGGGCCGCACGCATCGTCGACGTGCTCGACCGGTTCACCGCCGACCTGATCCAGGCGCCGTACTTCCGCGTGTTCCTGACCCGAGAACCCGCACGGGCACTGCGGCTGCTCACGACGACGGACAGCGACGTGCAGAGTCGGTTCGTGCACGCGGTCACCGAGCTGGTCGCCGTGGAGCAGGAGTCGGGTACGTTCGATCCCGCGCCGCTGTCCGCTGACGAACTCGCGAGGCTGCTCGTCCGGATCTCCGAGTCCTTCACGTACGCCGACCTGATCTCGGGCGAGACCCCCGACCCCGCTCGGGCCCGGGCGACGTTCGAGTACGTGCTGCGGCCGACTGCAGCCCTGCCCCCGCCCTCGATCGGAGACCGATGACCATCGACGAGTACCCCTTCCGCCGCACCTACCCGACACGGTGGAACGACAACGACATGTTCGGCCACGTGAACAACACGATCTACTACAGCGCGATGGACAACGCCGCGACGTACTGGTTCCGTGAGCAGGCCGGCCTCGACCCGTTCTCGTCGGACTGGATCGCCGTGCTCGTGACCTCGAGCTGCCACTTCGTCGAGTCCGCGGTGTGGCCGGACGTCATCCAGGTCGGGATGCGCTCGAAGCGCCTCGGGAACACCAGCCTGTCGTGGGAGTTCGGCCTGTTCCGCCAGTCCGACGGCGCGCTGCTGGCCACGGGTGAGTTCGTCCACGTGATCATCGACCGCGAGGGTGCCCGCCGTCCGCGCCCCGTGCCGGACGCCCTGCGCACCCTGGTGACCCAGACGATGACGGTCGCCGTCGACGCCTGACGCGCGTCGCACCCCCGCGACGACATCGCGCCCCGCCCGGCCGCCCGCGTCGCACCCCCGCGACGACATCGCGCCCCGCCCGGCCGCCCGCGTCGCGCCCCCGCGACGACATCGCGCCCCGCCCGGCCGCCCGCGTCGCGCCCCCGCGACGACATCGCGCCCCGGTGCTCCGGGGCGCGATGTCCGTCCGGGGGTGCGATCCCCGACCGGCCGGGGTCAGCGGACGGCGGCGAACTCCAGGTTGATGTCGTCCGGGTCCTGCACGGACAGGATCGTCATGCCGGCGTCACCCAGCTCGGTGACCTCGCCGTGCTCGATGCCGGCGGCGTCGAGTCGCGTCGCGGCCTGGTGCAGCTCGTCGACCGATCCGAGGACGAAGCTCACGTGGTCGAGCCCGACCCGCTCGGAGTCGAACCGCTGACCCGCGGGTGCCACGGGACGCAGCCCGAACACCTGGTCACCGAGCTGGAACACGCAGCCGCCGTAGAACTTCGTGCGGTCCTCGCGGACACCCGGCTCGTCGACCTGGTCACTGAAGTCGATCACCGGGTCTGACCCGAGCAGCTGCTGGTAGAAGGCCTTGCTGCGGGCGATGTCGGTCACGGTCACGCGGACGTGGGCCAGGGCGGAGGGGCGGGCGATCGGTTCACTCATGCGTCCGACCCAACGCCCACGCGCTCCGAGCGCCCCGAGCCGACGCGGAACCCGGACACCGCCGGCCTCGGCGGCGACCAACGGCGTGCCGGACCGGCTTCGCACCCCCGCCACGACATCGCGCCCCGAGGGAACGGGGCGCGATGTCCGCACGGGGGTGCGAAACGGGGGAAGCCGCAGCAGCCCCGCCAGCGACTCAGATCAGGTCGTCCGTCAGGTGGTTCGGCGTGCCGAAGCGGTGCGCGGTGATCGACACGGCCTGCTCGCGCAGGAACGGCAGCAGCTCGATGCGCCCGGCCTCGGTCACCGGCTCGGCGTACACCGCCACGTCCGGGCGACCATCGACGGCGGCGTACAGCGCCGAGGCACCGGCAGCCAGCTCGGATGCCGAACCGCCGACCAGGCGCACGCGCGTCGACGGGCCCCCGGCGACCCGGGCGCCGAACGCCGCGTCGGACTCGGACGCGGTCACGCTGCGGACGTTCGGCAGCGCGGCGACCGCCGGCGGCACGAACCCCGCCGACGAGACGTCGATCGTGGTGCCGGCACGCAGGGCCGCGGCGACGACACGCACCAGCGCCTCGACGTCGTCCGGCAGCTCGGACGCCAGGCGGACGTGCACCCCCGGGTACGGCAGGTACCGGGCGATGTTCCGCTCGGCAGAGAGCGCCGACACGTCGGTCGCAGTGCCGAACAGCGACGTCCACGCGAGCTCGTCGGAGGCCAGCGCGCGGTCGAGCGAGGGCGACGACACCCCGGCGGCCCGCACGAAGGACGAGACGGCGGCCGACGGGGCGGAGCCCGATCGCGCTTCGGCGGACGACCACGAACCCAGGCCCACCAGGTAGTTCAGGCCGCCGGCCTTGGTGCCGGCGCCCACGGCCGACTTCTTCCACCCGCCGAACGGCTGCCGACGCACGATCGCACCGGTGATCCCGCGGTTGACGTACAGGTTGCCGGCCTCGATGCGGGACAGCCACGTGTCGATCTCGGTCGGGTCGAGCGAGTGGATGCCCGAGGTCAGGCCGTAGTCGACCTGGTTGACGATGTCGATCGCCTCGTCCAGCGTCGCGGCGCGCATCACACCGAGCACCGGGCCGAAGTACTCCGTCGTGTGGAACGCGGACCCGCGACGGACCCCACCACGGACACCCGGGCTCCACAGCCGCCCCGTGTCGTCGAGCTCGCGGGGCTGCACGGCCCACGACTCCCCCGCCCCGAGCTCCGTCAGGCCGTCGAGCAGCTTGCCCGCAGCCGGCTGCACCACCGGGCCCATCTGCGACGTCGGGTCGGACGGGTACCCGACGGTCAGCGACGACACCGCGTCGATCAGCTGGTTGTGGAACCGGCGCGAGCGTGCGACTGACCCGACGAGCACCACGAGGGACGCCGCGGAGCACTTCTGTCCCGCGTGCCCGAACGCCGAGGCGACGACGTCCTTGACGGCCAGGTCGAGGTCGGCCGACGCGGTGACGATGATGGCGTTCTTGCCCGAGGTCTCGGCCAGCAGCGGCAGGTCGTGGCGGAACGACCGGAACAGTTCGGCCGTCTCGTAGGCGCCGGTCAGGATCACCCGGTCGACCATCGGCGAGGACACCAGGGCCGTGCCCAGAGCGGACTCGTCGACGTCCACGAACGACAGGACGTCGGCCGGGGCACCCATCGCGTCGAGGGCCGTGTCGATCACCGAAGCCAGCACCGCACCACACCGGGCGGCCGGGGGCGCGGGCTTCAGCACGACGGCCGACCCGGCGGCGAGTGCGGCGAGCGTCGATCCGGCGGGGATCGCGACCGGGAAGTTCCACGGCGGCGCGACGAGCGTCAGGGCAGCGGGCGAGAACGTCGCACCGTCGACGTCGTCGAGCGACGCGGCCAGGTCGCCGTAGAAGTGCGCGAAGTCGACCGCCTCGGACACCTCGGGGTCGGCCTGGTCGATGGTCTTGCCGGTCTCGGACGCCATCACCTCGATGAGCGCCGCACGGTTCGCCTCGAGCGCGTCGCCGACGGCGTGCAGCACCGCGCCGCGCGCGGCACCGGACCAGGTCCCCCAGACGGAACCGGCGGCCCGGACCCGGCCGAGCAGGGTGTCGAGCGTCGCTGCGGAGTCGACCCGGGCCTCCCGGACGGCCGACGCGCCCAGCGTCGACGACGCGACCCGCGACGTGATCGCTGCACCCCACGAGCGGACCGCCGCGACGGACGGGTCGCTGTCGGGGGTGTTCTCGAAGTGCCCGGGGGTGGGACGGCCGACGGCCGCGTACCGGTCGGCGACACGGTGCGAGGCGGGGGCGTCCAGCCCGCCGGGTGCGGACAGCGGCTCGAGCGAGTCGCGGAACCGGGACTCCTCGCGTGCGAACAGGGACGGCGACGATGCGAGGGAGAACACCGCGGACATGAAGTTGTCCTGGGACGCGCCCTCCTCCAATCGGCGGATGAGGTACGCGATGGCGACGTCGAACTCCCCCGGATGGACGACGGGGACGTACAGCAGCAGCGACCCGACGGTCTGGCGGACGGCCTCGGCCTGCCCCTGTGCCATGCCGAGCAGCATCTCGAACTCGATGCCGTCGCGGACCCCGCGCTGCCCGGCGAGCAGCCAGGCGTGGGCGACGTCGAACAGGTTGTGACCGGCGATGCCGACCCGCACGTTCGCGATGCGCGACGGGGTGAGTGCCCAGTCGAGCACGCGCTTGTAGTTCGTGTCCGAGTCCTGCTTGGTGTGCCAGGTGGCGAGCGGCCACCCGTGCACGGACGCCTCGACCTGTTCCATCGGCAGGTTCGCGCCCTTCACCAGGCGGACCTTGATGTCGGCGCCGCCACGGGCACGGCGGGCGGCGGACCACTCCTGCAGGTGCTGCATGGCGGACAGGGCATCCGGCAGGTAGGCCTGCAGGACGATGCCGGCGGAGAGCTGCTGGAACGCGGGCTCGTCGAGCAGCTGCGTGAAGACCGCGATCGTCAGGTCGAGGTCCTTGAACTCCTCCATGTCGAGGTTGATGAACGTGTTCGGCGACGCGGCCGCGGCCCGCTCGAACAGCGGCCGGAGCTTGTCGACGATGTCCTGGACGGCCGCCTCGAACGCCCACGGCGAGTGCGGGTGCACGGTCGACGAGACCTTGATCGACACGTAGTCGACGTCGTCGCGCGCGAGCAGCTTGTGCGTGCCCTCGAGCCGACGGGCGGCTTCACGCTCGCCGAGCACGGCCTCGCCAAGCAGGTTGACGTTGAGGCGCACGCCGTCGCGCTTGATCTTCGCGATCGCGGGACCGAGCTTGGCATCGGTGGCGTCGACGATCAGGTGGCCGACCATGGTGCGCAGCACGCGTCGGGCGATGGGCACGACGACCCCCGGGAGGCCCGGTGCAAGTCCGCCACCCAGCCGCACCAGACCGCGGAGCGCGCTGGGCAGGAAGCCGGGTGCGTCCGGCGCGATCTGCTTGAGGCGGCGAGCGGCGACGCCGAGGTCCTCCGGTCGGACGACCCCGTCGACGAACCCGACGGCGAACGCCAGGCCCTTCGGGTCGGCGAGCACGCCCGCCAGCTGCTTCGCCGAACCGTCGACCGGGTACGTCTCGGCCTCGGCGAGCCACTGCCGGACCAGCGCCACGGACGCGTCGGCGAGGTCGTCGGAGGTGGTCGCGGCAGGCGCGTCGTTGCGGGGCTGGACGTCGGTCATGGGATCAGTGTGTCGCTCGGGGTTCCGGTAGCGGAAGCAACTCTTCCTGACGCTTTCCGTTCAGTTGAACTACGCTTTTGCGCATGCTCGACGTTCGACGCCTGGTCCTCCTGCGTGAGCTGTCGATCCGCGGGACCGTCGCGGCCGTTGCCGAGGCGCTCAACCTGACACCCTCGGCGGTCTCGCAGCAGCTCGGCGTGCTCGAACGCGAGGCCGGCGTGCAGCTGCTCCGCAAGGCCGGTCGGCGTCTGCAGCTCACCCCGCAGGCCGAGGTGCTGGTGGCTGCCGCGGGCGACGTGCTCGACACCCTCGAGCGCGCCCAGGCATCCGTCGAGTCGACCCTGACCACCGTGCAGGGGCGCATCCGGGTCGCCGTCTTCCAGTCGGCCGCGCTGGCCCTCATGCCGAGTGCACTGCGGACCATGGCGCTCGAGCACCCCGACGTGCGGGTCGAGATGGTCCAGCGCGAACCGGAGACCGCGTTGAACGAGACCTGGGCGCGCGACTTCGACATGGTCGTCGCCGAGCGGTACCCGGCGCACGCGGCACCACGCTTCCCCGGCCTGGACGCCCGTGACCTGACCACCGACCCGGTACGACTCGCGCTGCCCCCGGTCGAGACCGCGCTGCGGCCGGTCGACTCGCTCGCCTCGGCCGCCGGGCTGCCGTGGGTGATGGAGCCGCGCGGGGCAGCGTCACGGCACTTCGCCGAGCAGACCTGCCGCCGCGCCGGGTTCGAGCCGGACGTCCGCTACGAGACCGCCGACCTGCAGGCGCAGATCCGGTTGATCGAGTCCGGGAACGCCGTGGCGCTGATGCCCGACCTGGTCTGGGCGGGCAGGTCCACCAGCTGTCGACTGCTCGAGCTCCCGGTGCCGGCTCGACGCACGATCTTCACCGCGCAACGCCTGGCGAGCGCGGACTCCCCGGCCGTGTCGACGTTCCGCGACGCCCTCGAGCGGGCGGCCTCCATGTCGGGAAACGCCCGATCCTGACACTGTCCGCGATAACGGAATCGTGACCCTGACCAGCGGTTTCCGTGTCCGTCGAAGTCCTACGATCGGACCGCAGCACCGACCCGCGTGCTCGATCTCGGATCTCGTTCCTCGGGGGGACACCTTGTTCACGACCACCACTCACTCGCTCCGTCGCTGCACGGTCACCACGGCCGTCCTGGTCGCCGTCGGAGCGACCACGCTCGGCTTCGGAGCGACCGCGGCGAACGCCGACACCGCGGCGCCCAGCACCACGGTCACCGTCGTGCCGGCTCCCGCGCACGCCGCTCCGCCCGCCGCCGACACCGCCGCCGCCGCCGCGACGACGACGGGCACGGACACGGACCGCGCAGCCGCGTCGACGCCGACGCCGACACCGACGGCCGACGCGACACCCACCGCGACCCCCACCACGCTGCCGGAACCCGCAGCGACGCCGGTGGCCGTGTCGACGGGGGCACCGGCCGCACCGACGGCGACGCCCGCCGCGACCGAGGCCGCCACGGCGTTGGTGGTGGTGGTCCGTGGGCAGGGCACCGCGACGACCGCGCCGACCTGGTCGATCGCTGCGGACGGCACGGTGACGTACAGCGACTCCTCGGAGGTCCAGTCGGGCGACCCCGCCACGCCGATCCGCGTGCGTCAGGACGGGTCGCTCGAACTCGACGCGCTCGGGTTCGACCAGCAGGGCAACGTCGTCCCGGGGCTCGACGACCTGACCTGGTCGTCGTCGGTGGGAGGCGACACGTTCACGCCGACCACCAGCACCGACGCGGTCACGCTGCGCTTCGCGCACGCCAGCACCCACGTCATCACGGCCCGTTCCGGATCGCTCACCCGGACCTTCTCGGTCGAGGTCGACCCGCTGACCGCAGCGGCGCCGACGGCCGGCTCGACGACACGGCGTACCCCGACCGGCCAGCTGGCCTTCACGGGAGCCGACGAGACCGGGCCGCTCGCCTGGGCGCTCGGACTGCTCGGAGCCGGCGGCATGCTGCTGCTGCACCGCCTGCGTCGCCGCCGCGCCTGACCGGTTCCCGCACCGGAGCACGCCGATCGGCGCCTGCTCCGGGGCGCGGGAGCGCACAGACCCCCAACCCGGGTCACAATCCGCGCCGCCGCCATCGAGTCGACCGCGTTACCCGCTACGCTCCGATCACGCCGGAGATTCTCGGCTGATTCTTATGATCCGGCATCCGACCGGACCTGACCCCTGGGGGAACCCGTGCACCGCAGCACCTCCGGAGTCCGACGCGCCTGCGCCGTCGGCACCACCATCGCACTCATCGGCCTGACGACCGGCCTCGGCGTCTTCGCGGCCAGCTCGGCCTCGGCCGCGGAACCGGTCACCTCGACCGCACCGGCCGACGCCGGCACGACCGACGTCACCACCGACCCGACGACCGGGACCACCGGCACCGACACGGCCGGCACGAGCACGACCGATGCCGGCACCGGCACGGACACCACCGGCAACGGCACCAGCTCGGGCCCTGGCACCGGCACCACCGACGGCTCGGCCACGCCGACCAGCACCCCGACGCCGACGGCGCCGGCGACCAGCACGCCGAAGGCCACCGCGCCGACGACGACCACCGCGCCGACGAAGACCTCGAAGGCAGCCCGCGCCTCGTCGTCAGCGGCGACGATCGTCGGCGAGGCGAAGGTCGGCGAGACCCTGCGCGTCGACGCCCCCGAGCTGAGCGGTACCTACACCTACGCGTGGTCCACCGACGACGGGGTGACCGTCGCGTCCGACAAGAGCTCGTACCCGGTGACCTCGGCCGACCTCGGCAAGCGCATCAGCGTCGTCGTCACCGACTCGGCCGGGGACATCGCCACCGCGACGACCGCCGACGCCGTCACCGAGGACGTCGCGTTCGCCGACACCACGACGGCCGACGCCCCGCGCACCATCGAGGTCACCGCCGGTGACACGGTGGACGAGACCTTCACCGTGGCCAAGGGCAGCGGCGACGTCACGTACGCGCTCGGCTACACGGACCCGGACAGCGTCGACCCGGACAACGACACCCCGGACTCGTACCTGCCGTTCGAAGCCACCTTCGACCCCGCGACCGCGACCCTGTCCGGCACGCTGATCAGCGCCGGCACGTACGACTTCACGGTCGTCGCCAGCAACGGCACCTCGGATGCGACCGAGTACGTCGAGGTCACCGTCGACCCGGCCGCAGCCGTGGGGATCATGGCCGCGGCGACCGACCGGTCGAACGAGGACAGCTTCGACGGCGTGCACCCGACCAACGCCTGGATCATCGAGCCCGACGGGCACATCGTCACCATCTCGTTCCCGGCGGACCTCGACCAGGAACCGACCTTCACCGACGGCGGACAGCCCACCGTCAAGCAGGGCGCCTCGCTCTGGGTGAACGGCTCGCCGGTCGACCAGTACGGCAACGACACGACGCAGTACGACGACGAGGGCAACGCCCCGCAGCCGACCGTCACGAGCAGCTACGCCACGGACCAGATCGCGTTCGACGAGGACTCCTTCGCCACGAAGGTGACCTTCCCGCACGCCTCGACCCACGTGCTGACGGTGGCCGAGGACGCACTCTCGGTGTCCTTCCCGGTCACGGTCGTCCCGACCGTCGCGCCGGTCGCCGCGGTCACCCCGACCACGCCGAAGGGCCAGCTCGCCTTCACCGGCTCGGACACCACGGACGCGCTGCCGTGGGGCATCGCGATGCTCGCCGCGGGCGCCGGCCTGATCGGCTTCCGCACGTTCCGCCGCCGCACCCAGCGCTAGCCGGGAGGCCCGTCACGGCCCCGCCAGCCCCGTCACCGGGGTCGGCGGGGCCGTTTCGTTCCCCGCCCGCACCCCGTCGCGTCGGTAGCGTTGGCCACATGCCCACCCTGCTGCACATCGACTCGTCCGCCGACCTCGCGCACTCCCGCTCGCGCGCCCTGACCGCCGCGTTCGCCGACGCCTGGCACGCCCGGGGTCCGGAGTACACGGTGGTGCGCCGCGATCTGCACACATCGCCGCTGCCGCACCTGGAGACCTCCGCGCTGCACTGGGCCGCCACGGACCGCACCGCCGAGGAGTCCGTGGACCCGTCCGCCGAAGCGCTGCGCCAGCAGGTCATCGACGAGCTGCTCGCCGCCGACGCCGTGGTGATCGGTGCCCCGCTGTACAACTACACGGTGCCGTCCACCCTCAAGGCGTGGATCGACCGGGTCCACGTCCCGGGTGTGCTGGCCGGTGACGTGCAGCCGCTCGCCGGACGCCCCGTCGTGACCGTCGTCAGCCGCGGTGGCACCTACGACGCCGGCACGCCGACCGAGCACTGGGACCACGGGTCGCCCGTGCTCGAGCTCATCCTGGCCAGCGCCCTGGGGATGCGGCAGTACCCCGTCACCGTGAGTGCCACGCTCGCCGACCGCCTGCCCGACCTGGCGCCCCTCGCCGACCACGCCGCGGCCGAGTTCCACGACGCGAAGACCACGCTCGAACGGCTCGCCACCACGGTCGTCTGACGGAAGCGGCCCGCCAGCAGCGGAACCCGATCAGGCGGGGCGGATCTCGTCCGCACGACCCAGCAGGTCGGCGTGGAACGCGGTCTGCGTCAGGGCACTCGCCAGCAGGAACCCGGACATGGACTCGATCCCGCCGCTGAACGGCACGCGCGAGGCGACCTCGAACAGCGTCGGTGCGTCCAGCACGTCGAGGGCCGCGGCGACGTGCCGGCTGCGCTCCTCGCGGTGCCGTGCCAGCGTCCGGGCCCGGGTGACCACGTCGCTGAACCGGTACTCGTGCCCGGGGCAGACCTCGAGCTCGGCGTACGCGTCGAGCCGAGCCAGGGACGCCAGGTAGTCGCCGAGGGGGTTCGTGTCCGTGCGGCCGCCCAGCCCGATGCCCGAGTTGATCCGCGGCAGCACGTGGTCGCCGGTGAACAACAGCCCGTCCTGCTGGTCCACGAAGGACAGGTGTCCCGCCGTGTGCCCCGGGGTCCACAGCGCCCGGATCGTCCGACCAGCCACGGGCAGCACGTCGCCGTCGTCGAGCAGGACGTCGGCGAACGGTCGCTCGGTCGCGCCGAGGCCCATCCGCCGGCCGGTGCCCCAGGCAGCGCTGACGCCGGCGCGCAGGTCGTCCGGGATCCCCCACGTGGCGATGTCCGTCTCGTGCCGCTCGGCGTCGACGCGTTCGTCGTCGAGCGCCCGGACCTCGAGCCCGTGCATCGCCACCTGCGCCCCGGACGCCCGACGGAGTGCCGCAGCGGCTCCGAGGTGGTCGGCGTGCAGGTGGGTGACGACGACGTGTCCGACGTCCGACACCGCGCGACCCATCGCCGCCAACCCGGCGGACAGCACGTCGAGCGAGCCGTCCTCGTCCCAGCCCGGGTCGATGACGGTGAGCACGCCGTCCGAGCCCTCGACCACGTACACCAGCGTGGCGTCGGGCACGCCGAACCGGAACGGGACCGCAACGGTCCAGATGCCCGGACGCACCTGTTCGACGGGCGGCAGGACCCCGTCGGCGAGCGCGCGGGCCTGCACGGGACTGACGGGTGCCGGAGGCGCGGCTGCGGGCGGCGGGGACGGAACGGTCGACACCCGGCCACCCTAACCAGGCGACCGTCGTCGCCGCGGCGATCCGATCCTCCAGTCCGGCCTGCCGCAGGCGGGTAGACAGGGCGCATGGAGATCGCACCGATGCTCGCCAAGGCCGTCGCCGACGTCCCCGAACCCGACAGCGTGCCCGGTGGGCTGCGCTACGAACCGAAGTGGGACGGGTTCCGCGGGATCGTGACCGTCGACGGCGACGACGTCGCGATCGGCAGCCGGGGTGCGAAGCCGTTGACGCGGTACTTCCCCGAGCTGGTCGACGCGTTCCGCGCGCAGTTCGGTGGTCGGGACCACCCGGTCGTGCTCGACGGCGAGGTGGTGCTGCGGACCGGCGAACCCGGGCACGAGCGGCTGGACTGGGAGGCCCTGTCGCAGCGGATCCACCCCGCCGCGTCTCGCATCACCAAGCTCAGCGCGGAGACCCCGGCGCAGTTCGTCGCGTTCGACCTGTTGGCGGCGGACGGGTCCGAGCTGGTCGACCTGCCGTTCGACGAGCGTCGCGAACGCCTCGAGGCGCTGGCGAGCGACTTCGCCGATCCGCTGTTCGTCACGCGCACGACCCTCGACGTCGACCAGGCGCGCGCGTGGCTCGAGACGTTCGAGGGGGCCGGGCTCGACGGGGTCGTCGCGAAGCCGCGGACGCGCCCCTACGAGCCCGGCAAGCGCACGATGCTCAAGATCAAGCACCACCGCACCGCCGACGTCGTCGCGATCGGGTACCGCGTGCACAAGAGCGGCAGCGGGGTCGGGTCGCTGCTGGTCGGGCTGTACGGCGACGACGGCGAGCTCCGCCAGGTGGGGGGCGTGTCGGCGTTCTCCGACGAACGGCGGCTCGCGTTGGTCGACGAACTCGACGCAGCGGTGGTCCGCGATGCGGACGGGAGGCCCGTCACCGGCGCCGGAGAACGGTCGCGGTTCGCGTCGGGTCGCGACACGTCGTTCGTCCGGCTGGAGCCGACGGTGGTGCTCGAGGTGCGGTACGACCAGATGGAGGGCGATCGGTTCCGGCACACCGTGCAGTTCGAACGGTGGCGCCCGGATCGCGACGCCGCGTCGTGCGGGTTCGACCAGCTCGAGGTTCCGAGCGCGTACGACCTCCGGAAAGTGCTGTCCTGACCCCAGTTCGTGTCCGTTTCTCGAATCTAGTTAGACAAACTAGTGACCCCGTGGAACGATCGATCCATCGGCACCACGGACGAGTGTCGACCGGATCGGAGCGGATCGACATGAGCCACGCAACCCTCGTTCGACACTCGCAGCGGCACCCCTTCACCGAGGTGCGCGAAGCGCGGCACCAGCGGGCACTGCAGATCAGTGCGGTCATCAGCGGCATCGTCGGTGTGACCGCGACGGCCCTCGCGCTCGTCACGATGGGACTCGGCGCATGATCGTCGTCGACGGCATCTCCCCCGCCAACCGCGGCACGTGGTCGCGGCTGAACCGGCTGCACACCGCCACGGTCGACCTGCCGACGCACACCAAGCGCGTCGACGACTCCGACCGTCGTCCGGACCGCCCGACGCTCTAGTCGGCTGCCGGCTGGTCCGCTGCCGGCTGTTCCGTCGCTGGCCGCTTCGCCCGCGAGGGCTGGACGCGCGGCGGTTCGCCCGGCATCTTCGGGAAGTCCGGCGGGAAGGGCAGCTCCCCCAGTCCGTTCTCCAGGTCCCGCTCCCACCATGCCAGCAGTGGCGCGATCGACCCGGGCTGCTCCCCCATGGTCTCCCACGGGTCGCCGTGCTCGCGCAGACGACCGGGCACCGTCAGCACCGTGAAGGTCGTCGGGTCGGCATCTGCGAGCTCTTCCCACCGGATCGGCGTCGACACCGCGGCGTGCGCCAGGGCACGCGGGCTGTACGCGCCGGCCATCGTGCGGTCGCGGTTCGCCTGGTTGAAGTCGACGAAGACGCGCTGTCCGCGCTCCTCCTTCCACCACGCGGTCGTGACATGGTCGGGCATCCGCCGTTCGAGTTCGCGGGCTGCTGCGATCACGGCATGACGGACGTCGAGGAACTCGTGCTCGGGCACGATCGGGGCGAACACGTGCAGGCCGCGGTTGCCGCTCGTCTTGATCCACGCGGTCAGACCGACCTCGTCCAGCACCGTCCGCAGTGCTTCGGCCGCGGGGACGGCGTCGTGGAAGTCGGTTCCCGGCTGCGGGTCCAGGTCGATGCGGAGCTGGTCCGGATGGTCGCTGTCCGCGGCGCGCGAGGCCCACGGGTGGAACACGACGGTGTTCATCTGCGCTGCCCACACCGCCACGGCCGGCTCGTCGAGCACCAGCTGCGGGTGCTTCCGACCGCTCGGGTAGGTCACCGTCACCGAGCGCACGTACTCGGGGGCACCCTTGGGCGGGTTCTTCGAGAAGAACTGCTCGCCGTCGACCCCGCCCGGGAACCGTTGCAGGGACAGGGGGCGGTCGCCGTTCGCGCGGACGAACGGGCCGCCCACGTCGACCAGGTACTGCGCCAGGTCGAGCTTGGTGATGCCCGCGTCCGGCCACAGCACGCGCGATGGACTGCTGATCCGGACCTCGCGGTCGCCGTCCGGGCCGGGCACCGTCAGCGTCGTCGCTTCACTCGCCATGCTGGGCACCGTACTCGGCGCCGCCCGAGGATCACATCGTGTTCCAGTGCAGGTGGCCGTTCGCGTCCGGCCCCTTGCCGCCGCACTGGTAGGACCGGCCGTTGGCGGCCTGCGCGACGGACCCGCTCTGCGCGTCGGCGCAGAACGCTCCCGGGGTGATCGCGGCGGGAGCCGGCGCGGCGGGGGCTTGCTGCGCCGGGGCAGCCTGTTCCACGGGCGCGGGTGCGGGTACCGGCGCGACGTACGAACCGATCGCGGTGACCTCGGCGACCGGAGGCGTCGTGACCGCCTTGTCGACCTCGTCGCGCGCCGTCTCGACACCGTCGGTCGTCGTGATGCGCCAGGTGGCGGTCAGTTCGCCGTCGACGCCGGTGGTCCGCAGCTGGGTCTGCCCCTTCGGCAGAGCCGGGTCGTCCACGGTGGTGCGCTCGAACGGCACCGGCGAGACGGTCGTCGCCTCGGAGACGGTGACCACCGGAGTGGGAGTGGGCGTGGGAGTGGGCGTCGGGGACGGTGCGTGCGTTGCGTCGACGGCAGCGACCTGGTGCGACTGGGACGGCCCGGCCGCCGTCGCGACGGCACCGACCACGGCTCCCGCGGTCCCGACGCCCCCGATCCACAGCAGGCCGGCGACGACGACCACCACGGTCGCCTTGGTCTTCGTTGTCAGTGCTGCCCAGCGCATCCCTGGTTCCTCTCGATCGCCTCAACCATGAGGGATGCTCCGTCTCCGCCCCACCCCCAGTGCGGGATTCCGCGCTCCGGGGACGAAGCCGGGGCAGGATTGGGGTGTGATCGCGTACCTCGGAGTGGACCTGGCGTGGGGGCTCGGCACTGAGCGGCGCACGCCGAACGAGACGGGACTCGCAGCGCTCGACGCTGACGGACGGGTGCTCGACGCCGGGTGGGCCCGCGGTGTCGACGACGTCACCGCGTGGGTCGTCGACCACCTCGGGCCGCGGACCCTGATCGGCGTGGACGCGTCACTGGTCGTCACGAACCCGACCGGGATCCGCGAGGCCGAACGGCAGGTCGGACAGCGCTACGGCCGGTGGAAGGTCGCCGCGAACCCCACCAACCTGGCCTCGGCGGCGAGCGCCGGTGCACACCTGCTCGACCGGCTGACCGCGCTCGGCATCGGGTACGTCAGCGACACGACCGCGATGCACGAGCGGACCGGGCCGGCGGTGTTCGAGTGCTACCCCTACACGACCCTCGTCGGGGTCGAGGAGCTCGGCTACGACGACGAACGTCCCCGGTACAAGCGACTCGACACGGCGCTGCCGGCACCCGAGGCCCGCGCACGACGGGCCGTGGCGTTCGACGAGCTGGTCCGACGGCTGCGGATGACACCGCTCGACCCGCCGCTCGTGCTCGATGCCCATCCGCGCACGGCCGCGCTCGCGGACCCGTCGGTGCTGCACGGGCCGACGCACAAACACCGCGAGGACCTGCTGGACGGCGTCCTGTGTGCCTGGACCGCCGCGTTCTGGGAGCGGCACGGCGACCAGCGCGTGCAGGTGCTCGGAGGCGACCCGGGCCTCCCGTCCGACCCCGTCGACCAGGCGGGCCGACAGGGCGTCGTCGTGGCGCCGGCGCGCGGGTCGCAGCGGCGGCCCGCGGCTAGGCTGGAGACGTGAGCGACGCCCCCGAACTCCTGCGCATCGGCCTGGTCTCGCTGCACACCTCCCCCGGCGACGAACCCGGCTCCGGCGAGGTCGGCGGCATGAACGTCGTCGTGCGGCACCAGGCCGAAGCACTCGCGGACCGCGGCCACCACGTCGAGATCATCACCCGACGGTCCTCGCCCACCCAGCCCGACTCCGTGTCGCTCGTGCCGGGCGTGTGCCTGCGGTTCCTGTCGGCGGGACCGGCCGAACCCGTGCCGAAGGGCGAGCACGACGCGTTCATCGAGCCGTTCCGGCACGAGCTGGCCGCCCTCGGCACCTACGACGTCCTGCACTCCCACCACTGGTTCTCCGGCGTGGCCGCGCTGCCGGTGGCGCGCGAACGCGGCGTCCCGCACGTGCAGTCCTTCCACTCGATCGCGGCCGACTCCGACTCGCCGCTGTCCGAGGGCGAACGCCCAGAGTCGGCGGGTCGGATGGCGGGCGAGGCGATGCTCGCACGCGACTCCGACGCCGTCGTGGTGATCAGCGAGGCCGAGGCCGACACCGTCCGAGACCGGCTCGGCGGTGACGCTGCTCGCCTGTGGATCGTCCCGCCCGGGGTCGACGGCTCGGTGTTCCGTCCCGCTGCCGCCGGCGCTCGTCGTCCGTCGGTGCCCTACGTCGTCGCCGCGGCGCGGGTGCAGCCGCTCAAGGGCCTGGACCTGGCGATCGAGGCCATCGCCGGGATCTCCGAGTCGGTCCGTCCGACCCTGGTGATCGCCGGGGACTCGTCCAGCGAGGCCGGCGACCACCTCGCCGAGCTGCAGGCCCTGGCGACCTCGCTGGGGGTCGCCGACCGGGTCACGTTCATCGGGCCGCAGACCCGCGCCGACCTGGCGCTGCTGTTCCGCGGGTCGTCGGCGGTGCTCGTGCCGTCACACTCCGAGACGTACGGACTCGTGGCGCTCGAGGGCTCGGCGTCCGGGGTGCCGGTCGTGGCGGCCGCCGCGGGTGGTCTCCGCGAGGCCGTGGTCGACGGCGAGACCGGGGTGGTGCTCGAATCGCGCGCGCCCGAGGTGTGGGCCGCCGAGATCGAACGGATCCTGACCGAACCCGCCTACGCGGCCGGCCTGTCCGCCGCCGGCCGCGAGCACGCCGAACGCCTGAGCTGGGACCGTTCGGCCGCCGGCCTGGAGCGGGTGTACCGCCGGGTGCTCGGGCGGGACTGATGGGCCGGACGCTCGACCTCGGCCCGTTCTGGGCGGCGCTCGACGCGGTCCCGGTCGCGGACGACGCCGAGGCGCTCTACGACGTCGCGACGGCCGACAGTCGGCTGCGCCGTCAGAACCTGACGCGGTACCTCGACACGGTCGGGCCCGGAGCCGACACCCTGCTGGTGGCCGAGGCCCCTGGGTGGCGTGGCATGACGAACACGGGCATCCCGTTCACGAGCATGCGGGAACTCGGGCCCGAGTACCTGACGCCACCCGAACCGACGGCGCCGTGGGAGGCGTCGTCGCGGGTCGTGCACGCGGCGCTCGAGGGGTGGCGTGGACCGCTGCCCGTCGCGTGGGCGATCGTCCCGCACCACCCGTTCGTCGGGACGGACCGGCTGACGAACCGGACCCCGCGTCCGTCTGAGGTGCGCGACGGCGCCCCGGTGACGCTGGCGTTGCTGCGGGCGCTCGGCGCATCGCGGATCGTCGCCGTCGGACGGAAGGCGCAGGGCGCGCTTGCGAGTGCGGGCATCGACGCGGTCGCGGTGCGACATCCGGCACAGGGAGGCGCGCGGCAGTTCACCGAGCAGCTGGCGGCGCTGTCCGACTGAGCCCGCAGCGGTCCACCGGGGTACTCCGGGGGTACTCCGGACCGTCGGCGCGCGCCGGAGGTCAGGCCGGCTGGATGTCCACGCCCTTGGCGGTGAGCGCCTCGGCCACGTGCGGGGGCAGGCGGGTGGCGACGTACACCGTGCGCAGCGCCGGCAGCTCGACGACGTCGTCCCAGTTCTGCGGGTCGAAGCGGTCGTCGGTGCCCTCCCACCCGGGGTGCACGTCCTGCAGGACCTCGAGATCGGAGTCCACGGTCAACTCGGAGACCAGCGCCAGGTGCGAGGGCAGCAGGTCGAGGTCGTCGTAGTACTCGCGGGCGCGGCCGTCCTGCCCCTCGACGTCGATGTCCTCGTCCGACTCGTCCGCATCGTCGGCGTCGTAGGGCTCGAGCACGTCGAGGTCGTAGCAGAGCACGTCGAGCACCAGCAGCTTCGCGTTGAAGTCGGCGAACTCGATCGGTTCCTCGGTGGTGTTCGACTCGTCGTCCATGCAGCGGATGCTAACGGCGCGCCCCGAGCAACGCCTGGCTCTCCGCTGGGGCGTTTCGCGCAGGACACGAGCGTGTTGCGATGCCCGGCGAGAACTCTGTGAGACTGGACAGGGAAGCCGCCACGGTGGACAGTGTGGTGCATGGCCACAACCGACACCGAGCGTCCGACGACCGAGCAGCCCGAGCTGCGCCGCGTCCTCGGTCCCAAGCTGCTGCTGTTGTTCATCGTCGGGGACATCCTCGGCACGGGCGTCTACGCCCTGACGGGTCAGGTCGCCGCCGAGGTCGGTGGAGCGGCGTGGCTTCCCTTCCTGATCGCGTTCGCGGTCGCTCTGCTGACGGCGTTCTCGTACCTGGAACTCGTGACGAAGTACCCGCAGACGGCCGGCGCGGCACTGTACGTGCACAAGGCCTTCGGCGTGCACTTCATCACGTTCATCGTCACGTTCATCGTGATGTGCTCGGGGATCACCTCGGCGTCGACGGCATCGCGGGCGTTCGCGGCGAACCTCGGCGTCGGCTTCGGGCTGGAACTGCCGAACAGCGTGGTGATGCTCATCGCGATGGGCTTCATGCTCGCCGTCATGGCGATCAACTTCCGCGGTGTCAGCGAGAGCGTGAAGACCAACGTCGTGCTGACCCTGGTCGAACTCAGCGGTCTGGTGATGGTGATCCTGATCGGGTTCTGGGCGATCGCGGGCGGCAACGCGGACTTCTCGCGCGTGGTGATGTTCGAGACCCCCGAAGACAAGAGCCTGCTGCTGTCGATCTCCACGGCGACGTCGCTGGCGTTCTTCGCGATGGTCGGCTTCGAGGACTCGGTGAACATGGCCGAGGAGACCAAGGACCCGTCCAGGATCTTCCCGAAGGTCATGCTGACGGGCCTCGGCATCACCGCCGTGATCTACGTGCTCGTGTCCATCTGCGCGGTCGCCGTCGTGCCGATCGGTGAGCTCGCCGGCAACGAGACGCCGCTGGTCACCGTCGTGCAGACCGCGGCCCCGGACTTCCCGATCGGCAACCTGCTGCCCTTCATCTCGATGTTCGCCGTGGCCAACACCGCGCTCATCAACATGATGATGGCGTCGCGGCTGCTGTACGGCATGAGCAAGCAGGGCGTGCTGCCCGGGTTCCTGTCGAAGGTGTCGCAGACCCGCCGCACCCCGTCGACCGCGATCGTCTTCACGACGCTCATCTCGCTCGCCCTGATCGGCTGGGTGTCCCTGAGCCCGGACTCCCCCATCGTGGTCGTGCTCGGCGGCACCACGTCGCTGCTGCTGCTGTCGGTGTTCGCCGTGGTGAACCTGTCGGTGCTGGTGCTGCGACGCGACAAGATCGGCCACAAGCACTTCAAGGCGGGCATCGTGATCCCCGTGATCGGCGTGGCCACCTGCCTGTGGCTCGTGCTGCCGTTCTCGTCCGGTCGCGCGATCGAGCAGTACCAGATCGCGGGCGCCCTGCTGGCGCTCGGCGTGCTGCTGTGGGTCGTGACGTGGTTCACGCACGGTCGCAAGCAGACCAAGAAGGCACCCACCGGCGTCGTCACCGAGCCGATGCAGGTCGTCCACGCCGATGCCAGCGCACGCACCGGCACCGACGCCGACACCGACGCCGACCGCGACGGGCGCTGACCACCGGGCACCTGAACTGGGGCATGTCGAGGGCGGCCGTTCCCAGGCCGCCCTCGTACCCTCGTCCTGGCACCCGGACGGAAGGACCCGAACATGCACCGTGTCGGCATCACCCTGGCGTCCGTGTTCGGCGCCGGGATCGTGGCCGTCGGCGTCGGCGTCGTCGTGCTGGTCGTCATCGCCGTCAACTCGCTGTCCGGCCTCGCGGGTTCGACCTCGACGCCGCAGGCCGTCACCTGCCCGTCCGCCGCGTCGAAGACGATCGGCGGCATCGTGGTCCCCGAGGGGCCGGTCGCCGGGTACTGCCAGGACCGCCTGGTGAACGCCGCCTACGTCATCCAGGCCGCCCGGTCGCTCGGCATCGGCCCGCACACCCAGGCGGTCGGGGTGATGACCGCGATCGGCGAGTCCGGCCTGCAGAACCTGGACCACGGCGACGCCGTCGGACCCGACAGCCGTGGACTGTTCCAGCAGCGGGACAACGGCGCCTGGGGCACGTACGAGCAACGAATGGACCCGTACACGGCGGCGTCGATGTTCTACGCGAAGCTGGTCAAGGTCCCCGGGTGGAAGACCATGACACCGACGCAGATGGCGCACGCGGTGCAGGTGAACGCCGACCCGGACCACTACGCGAAGTCGTGGCCGACGGCGAAGGCCGTGGTCGAGGGACTGACCGGCCAGGACGTGCCGGACACCGCTCCCCAGGGCTGACGCCCCCGGCTCAGGCCGAACACCGGCCCGCCGGACGCCGGCCCGACCGACGCCGGCCCACGCCGAACGTCACGCCGCTGCCCCGGTCACCTCGTCGTCGTCGAGCTCGACCATCGCCGCACCGCCGTCGTGCACGACGACCTGGCCGCGCAGCCGCACGTGGTGCTCGCCGAGGACGCAGGCCATCGCGTCGACCCACTCCCAGTCCACCGGGCTGAGGTCGCGGGCACCGGGGCGCTCCCACGCCAGGACGACCTGCGCGGCGTCGACCTGTTCCACCAGGTCGGCGATCAGCGCGCCGAAGTCCTCGACGTGGTCGTCGGGCTGGTACGGCAGGTCGGCGATCGGCACGACGAGCTGGATCGGGATCCCGCGGGCAGCGAGGAAGAGCACCCAGCACTGCCGCCGGATGGGGCGTTCGAGGAGGGCGACGACGAGGTCGACCACGTCGTCGTCGGTACGGACTGCGGTTCGCTCGAGTCGTTCGAGCACGTCGGTGTCTGGCATGGCTCAACGGTCGCGGACCACACGCGCCGACAGCGGACCGGGACCACAACTGTGGACGAACCAGATCCGGCGCCGACCTGTGGAGGAAGGAGGAGCGGACTCAGATGCCGTGCGTGATCGCGCTGTCGACCAGGGCGAGCGCCCCGAAGAACACCACCACGACGGCCACCAGCCCCGTGAGCGGGATCGGCCACGCCAGCCGACGACGCACCAGGCGGAGCACCGAGAACACGATCGCGAGCGCCACGGCCAGTGCCACGAGCACCGGCCCGGCGTACACGGCCACGCCACCGAGCGTCTCGTCGCAGCTGTTCCCCGGAGCCGTGCACGACCCGAACCCGAGCGACAGGAACACGATCCCCCACCCGGCGACGAGCGCGACGACCGCGTCGATCGACAGCAGGGTGATGGTGGCCACCAGGTCCGCCACACGACGGCCACCGACCACCGGGCGCCGGACACGCACACCGGGCCCGGCCGGACCGGACTCGGACGGCGCCACCGGCGCGGTCATCGGTGTCAGCGAGACCCGCCGCGCGTGGACCAGAGCGACGCGGCGATCAACAGGGGCTGCCCGAACAGCCGGCCGATGCGCTTGGTGTCCGAGTCCAACCCGAAGGCATCGCGGCGGTTGAGCCACTGCGAGATGTTGCCTGGGAACACGGCGACGAAGAACCACGCCAGCAGGTTGCCGACGAACCGGCGGCGGCCGCGCGGGGCGAGCAGGAGCGCGGAGCCGAGACCGATCTCGGCGACGCCGGAGGCCAGCACCGTGGTGTCGGTGTCGAGCGGCACGAAGTCCGGCACCTGGGCCTGGAAGTCCTTCCGCGCGAAGGTGAGGTGACTCGTGCCGGCGAAGACCAGCGCGAGTCCGAGCAGGACACGGACGAACGAACGCATGCACCCAGCATGCCCGGCCCGCGGGTCCAGCGCACGCCGACGCCGAGGACCCGCGTCCGTCGGACGCCACGAGCATCGGTAGGTTCAGCACATGACGGCGACGCCCCGTGACCACGAGCCCCCCGCGGCACCCGCGTCCGTCGCCGTCGTACTCGGGTGCATCGCCCTGTACCTCGGCCTGCTGATGCCCGCCGCCGAGCTCACCCAGCACGCCGTGCTCGGCGGGGCGTTCGGCGTGGTCGGGCTGCTGAGCGGCTGGCGCGCCCTCGCCATAGCAGGACGGCGACGCGGTCCGCGCTTCTGGGCGTGGACCGGCATCGTCATCGTCGGGCTGGCGTTCCTCGCCATCGCCTACCAGGTGGTGTTCATCCTGACCGGCGGCGCCGTGCCGGCGCCGTTCTGGTCGCCCTACGCGACCCCCTGACGGACTGGAGGCCCGGTGCCGGCCCGCCACCGGGCCTCCAGTCCGACACGACGCACCGGACGTGCCGGACGCGCCGCAGGACCGCCGCACACACCGCGCGCTCAGGGTGCAGAGTGGGCGCGTGACAACGACGCCGCGACCCACCCTGTTCCGCCGGAAGCCGATCGAGGAGATCGACGACGACACCGGGGGCGAGGGCGGCCTGAAGCGGCACCTCGGGCTGTGGCAGCTCACCGCGATCGGCATCGGCGGCATCATCGGCGCCGGCATCTTCACCCTGGCAGGCACCGTCGCCCACGGGGTCGCCGGGCCGGCCGTGCTCATCTCGTTCCTGGTCGCCGGCGTCGCGAGCGCTGCCGCGGCACTGTCGTACGCCGAGTTCGCCGGCCTGATCCCCAAGGCGGGCAGCGCCTACACGTACGGCTACGCCGTGCTGGGCGAGATCGTCGGCTGGTTCATCGGCTGGGACCTGCTGCTGGAGTACACCGCGATCGTGGCGGTGGTCGCGATCGGCATCTCCGGCTACGTCGGGTTCCTGGTCGGCCAGTTCGGCATCGACCTGCCCGCCTGGATGCTCGGTGCCCCGGGCACGGGCGACGGGCACGTGGTCGACGTCTTCGCGATCCTGCTCTGCCTGCTGACGGCCTTCGTGCTGACCCGCGGCATCCGGAGCGCTGCCCGGTTCGAGTTCGTCGCGGTCGGCATCAAGGTCGCGCTGGTCGTGCTCATCGTGGTGCTCGGCGTGTTCCACATCAACAGCGCCAACTACGACCCGTACTTCCCGTTCGGTTTCGGCGGCGTGATGACGGGTGCCGCGACGGTGTTCTTCGCGGTGTTCGGCTACGACGCGATGTCGACCGCGGCCGAGGAGTCCATCGACGCCCGCAAGCACATGCCCAAGGCGATCCTGCTGTCCCTGGCGATCTCGATGGTGCTGTACGTGCTGGCCACCATCGTCCTGACCGGCATGCAGGACTACAAGAACATCGACCCGGCGTCCGGGTTCTCGTCCGCGTTCGCATCGGTCGGGCTGGGCGGCGTGGCGAACGTCATCGCGATCGGCGCCATCGTCGGCATCGTCACGGTGCTGATCACCTTCATGCTCGGCGCGTCCCGCGTGTGGTTCTCGATGAGCCGCGACGGCCTGATGCCGAAGTGGTTCTCGAAGACCGACCCGAAGCGCCACGTCCCGACCCGGGTCACGTGGATCCTCGGCATCGCGTCGGCGGTGCTGGCGGGCGTGCTGCCGATCGGCGTCGTCGCGGAGCTGACCAACATCGGCATCCTGCTGGCGTTCGTGGTGGTCTGCACCGCGGTCATCGTGCTGCGCTACACCCAGCCGGACCTGCCCCGGCAGTTCAAGCTGCCCTTCATGCCGATCGTGCCGGCCGTCGGGGTCATCGCGTCGCTGTGGCTCGTGACGTTCCTGCAGTGGGAGACCTGGGTGCGCTTCGCGGTGTGGTTCGCGATCGGGCTCGGTGTGTACTTCGGCTACTCGCGGAAGCACAGCAAGCTGGCGGCCGAGCGGCAGCGCTAGCGGCGGTGCTTGCCCGCCGACGCCGTCGGGTCGGCCATCGGGTGGTTGCGGAACCACCGCAGCAGCTCGCGCGATCGGCTGCGGTCGGCGCTGGCGTCGCCGGAGGCCAGGAAGTCGCTGAACCCCTCGGGCACGTCCTGCGGTTCGGCCCGGTCGAACGCCATGGTCCACTCCGGGAAGCGCCGCGTGTGCAGCGACTCCTCGACCAGCAGTGCGACGTCGCCGTGCCGGTCGTCTGCCAGGATGCGCGCGTACGTCGCCATCACCGGGTCGTACGGTCCCTCGAGCAGCTGCATGAAGCGCCCGGCGCGGTGCACGAGCAGACCGGTCAGGCCGTCCGCCGTGTTCCGGGTGCGCGCGTGCTCGAGCAGGGCGTCGAGCGCGTCGTCGTCGAAGGGTTCCTTGGCGGAGCTCATGTAGAGCAGTGACTGCAGCATGGTCCCACCAGCCTGCCCCTCGGGCGCCGTGCGCGACAGCCCCACTCCGGGTGCGGTCCGGTCCGCAGGCGTCGGTGGGGACTGGCACGATGGGCGTGTGCCTGCCGCCCCGATGATCGACGCCGTCGACGTCATCCGCTTCGTCGGGCCGCAGACCTTCGGCCGTGCGCGGGACCTGGTGCGGCAGGGTCTGGTCGAGTCCGCCGTGTGGGACGACGATGCCGGCACGATCACGGGCGTGGTCGCCGGGTCCGCCGACGACCCGTACGACGTGCACGTCGACACGACGGCCGCGCGGGGCGAGTTCGTCCGCCCGGTCCGCTCCCGCTGCACGTGCCCGATCGGCGGCGAGTGCAAGCACGTCGCCGCACTGCTGCTCACGATCAACGCCCGTGCGGTCGCCGCACACGCCGGCCCACGCGCCGAGGCACCGCCCGAACCGCCGGCCCCGGACTGGAGGCACGAGGTCGCCCGCCTCGCCGGTGACACCCCGCCCTCTGCCGCGCTGCAGACCACCACGCCGCTGGGCCTGCAGTTCGAGCTCCGCGACGCGGTCCCCGCGCGGATGGCAGCGCGGGCGCGTGCCGCGGGTCGTGCGCTGCCGACGGCCTCGCGGTCGGTGCGGCTCGGCGTCCGCCCGGTGACCCGCAGCGATGCGGGCAACTGGGTGCGCGGACAGCTGACGTGGGGAACGCTCCCCTACTCCATGAACCGTCTGGGTCTGGGTGCCGAACAACACGCGTGGTTCCTGCAGCTCGCTGCCCTGCACCGCGCCGGAGCCCTGGCGGGGCTGCCCGGCGAGAGCGACTGGATCCACCTGGACGACTTCCCGAGCCCGCTGCTCTGGCAGCTCCTGCGCCAGGCACCGGCGCTCGGGATCGCGTTCGTCACCGGCAAGCGCGAGGGCGGCGCGGTCCTGGGCAGTGACGCGCGGGTGCTGCTCGACGTCGCCCGGTCGGACGACGGCCTGACGATCGGCACCAGCGCGGTGCTCGACGGCCGACCCATCGCCGACGGTGCAGCACGGCTGATCGGCGACCACGGGCTGTACGCGTTCCGCGAGTCGCCCGAGTTCCACGTCGACCTGGCCCCGACGCCCGACCCCGTGCCCGAGGACCAGCGCCGCATGCTCACCGAGGGCACGCGCATCCACGTCCCCGCGGCCGAGGTCGACGAGTTCCTGGCCGACTGGTCGCCTCGACTGCGCGGTGCACTCGGGCTGGTCAGTTCCGACGGCTCGATCGAGCTGCCGGAGCGCACACCGCCCGAACTCGTGCTGACGGTCACCTTCGAGCCGGCTCGGGCTCCCCGTACGGACGACGTCGCGCACGTGCAGTGGCGCTGGCACGTCGACGGGCGGAAGGACCCGGTCGCGATGCACGGACCGCTGCCCGACCTGACCCGCGTCCGCGCAGCGGACGACGCGGATGCGGCAGACACCGACGCGGCCGCGGCGACCGATGCCGTGGACGCGGCCCCGTCGACGACCGCAGCCGACGACGGCAGCCGGGCCGAGCCTCCCGTCGGACACACGACCGGACCGGGTGGCGGACTGGACTGGTTCGTCGACGGCACCGTCGAGGGCGCCGACGTCGCGGTGCTGGCCAACGAACTGCTGCCGGCCCTGGCCGAGCACGGGGTACGCGTCGTCGTGCAGGGCGAACGGCTGGACTACGAGCGGCTGACCGGGCGCCCGCACATCCGCGTCACGACGATGCCGTCCGACAAGCACGACTGGTTCGACCTGGGCATCTTCGTCAGCGTGAACGGCAAGGAGATCCCCTTCACGCCGCTGCTCACCGCGCTCGCCAGTCGGCAGCGGCGCATGAAGCTCGTCGACAACTCGTACCTGTCCCTGGCCGACCCGGCGTTCGACCGGCTCAAGGAGCTCATCGACGAGGCGCGGCAGCAGGACGAGTGGGAGCCGTCGCAGCCGATGACGGTCACGCCGCTGCAGGCCGGGCTGTGGTCGGCGTTCGACCAGCTCGCCGACGAGACCGACCACGACGAGCGCTGGCGGTCGATGGCCGAACGACTGCTCGACGCCGCTCCCCCCGGTGACGTCGTCGTACCGGACACCGTGCACGCGGACCTGCGTCCCTACCAGCGTTCCGGGTACGCGTGGCTGTCGTTCCTGATGGAGCACGGCGTCGGCGGTGTGCTGGCCGACGACATGGGCCTCGGCAAGACCCTGCAGGCGCTCGCGATGATCGCTGCCCGCCGTCAGGCAGCGCCCGACGACCCGCCGTTCCTGGTCGTCGCGCCGACGTCGGTCGTCGGCAACTGGGCTGCCGAGGCCGCGTGCTTCGTGCCGTCGCTGCGGGTGGCGACGATCGAGACGACCTCGCTGAAGGACCCGTCCCTGGTGGCCCGGGTCGCGGCGTCCGCCGACGTCGTCGTGACCTCGTACGCGCTGCTGCGGCTCGACGCGCCCGCCTACACCGAGCTGCCGTTCGCGGCGCTGCTGCTCGACGAGGCGCAGTTCGTCAAGAACCCCCAGTCGCAGACCCACCGGGCGGCATCGGACGTGCATGCCCCGGTCAAGATCGCGATCACGGGCACGCCGCTCGAGAACGGGCTCACCGACCTGTGGGCACTGTTCGCGATCGTCGCGCCCGGACTGCTGTCGTCGTGGACCAGGTTCGGGGACGACTACGTCAAGCCGCTCGCCTCGCCCGACCTGCGGGGTGCGGCACGCAGTGAACTCACCGCCCGGCTGCGACGGCGCATCCGTCCGCTCATGCTGCGCCGGACGAAGGAGAGCGTGGCGTCCGACCTGCCACCGAAGCAGGAGCAGGTGGTGCGGGTCACGCTCGACCCGGCGCACCGCGACGTCTACGAGCGCACGCTCAACCGGGAGCGCCTGAAGGTCCTCGACCTGATCGACGACCTCGACCGCAACCGGATGATCGTGTTCCGGTCGCTCACGCTGCTGCGGATGCTCGCGCTCTCGCCGGCACTGGTCGGCGAAGGCGCGTCGGACATCCCGTCCGCCAAGCTCGACCTGCTGCTCGACGAGCTCGAGCAGCTCGCCGCCGAGGGTCGCCGCGCGCTGGTGTTCAGCCAGTTCACGTCGTTCCTGCGCATGGTCGCTGCCGCACTCGACGAACGCGGCATCGGGTACGACTACCTCGACGGGTCGACGCGAGGACGCACGAAGGTCATCGACCGCTTCCGGAACGGCACCACACCGGCGTTCCTGATCTCGCTCAAGGCCGGCGGATTCGGGCTCACCCTGACCGAGGCGGACACCGTGTTCGTGCTCGACCCGTGGTGGAACCCCGCTGCCGAGTCCCAGGCCGTCGATCGCACGCACCGGATCGGGCAGACCCGGTCGGTCAACGTCAACCGGCTCATCGCCGAGGACACCATCGAAGAGAAGGTGCTGGCGTTGGCCGCCCGCAAGGCGCAGTTGTTCGCGACGATGATCGACGACGACGCGCTGTTCGCGGACGACCTGTCGGCGGAGGACATCCGGTCGCTGCTCGACTGAGCGGCGCGGCGACATACGACATCTGGAGAGCTTGTCGATGGAGACCGGGCGCTCCTAGCGTCGGATCATGACCTTGCTCGACGACACCAAGCTGACCGATCTCCCCGACGACGATCCACCACCGCTCCCACATCTCCGTCGCGCCGACAACGGGATGTCCTCCTCCATCACGCTCCGCAACGGACGGACGGTCGACCTCGTCGGTTTCACCCCCGGGATGACCTACCCGCCGAACTACCTCCGGGACCTCCGGGCGGGGTGCTTGTGATCACGCTCGATGCGAACGTGCTCATCGCGCGGTGGGACCAGTTCGACTCCACACACGAACGCGCGGTCGAGGTACTCGATCACCACGAGTGGGACGAGTTCATCACCCCCGCGGTCACGCTCGCAGAAGTGCTCGTCCGACCGGTGCGCCGCGCCTGGGCGGACCAGTACCTCCGCCGCATCGACGCCCTCGGCGTGCTCGTCGTCCCGGTCGAAGACGACGACGCAGCGGGCATTGCCTCGCTGTGCGCGCACCACCGCCTCGCCATCCCGGACGCGGTCGCACTGCACACCGCGATGATGACCAGCGACGCGCTGGTCACCTTCGATGCCAAGCTCGCCCGCGTCGCGCGGGCGATCGGGTTCCCCGTCATCGACCGCGCCCCGGACGACCTCGAGTGGGACGCGCCGTGGGCGGCCTGAACGCTCAGGCGAGCGACGCGACCCAGTCCGCCGTCGACACGACCTCGGCCTGGCGCGGGAACACCTTCTCGAGCAGCACCCGGTGCACCTCGTCGTCGCCGTCCGAGCACGCATCCGCCAGCACCGTGAGCCCGAAGTCCAGGTCCGCCGCCTGACGCAGCGTCGACAGCACGACGCCGCTCGTCGCGATGCCGCACAGCACCAGGTCGCGCACGTCCAGCCCCCGCAGCAGCACCTCGAGGTCGGAGCCCGCGAAGGCACTCACCCGCAGCTTCGTGACGACGAGGTCGTCGTCGCGCAGCGCGAACGCCGGGTGCACCTCGGTGGCGTCAGCTGCTTGTGCGCCCATCCGCTCGCGCATCCCGCCAAACATCTTGTTCGACGCGGCAACCTCGGGAGCGCCGGGCCGGAACGCCACCCGGACGAACACGACCGGGATCCCCCGCTCTCGCGCTGCCCCGACGGCGTCGACCGCCGCGGCAAGGGCTTCGGGGGTCCCGAGGCGGTCGACGATGCTGTTCTGGTAGTCCATGACGAGGAGTGCGCTGCTCACCTCCCCGACGCTACCGCCAGCTCAGTGCCCGAGTGCGTCGATCTGGGCGACCTCGTCGTCCGACAGGGGCACGGTCGCGCCGGCCGCGTTCGAACGGATGCGCTCCGGGTTCGACGACTTCGGGATGACGACGAACTCGTGCGCGACGTGCCACGCGACGATCACCTGGGCGGTGTCGACGTCGTGCGCCTGGGCGATCGACACCAGCGTCGGGTCCTGCAAGTTGCTCGCTTTGAACGGGCTGTAGCCCTCGAGCACGACACCGCGGTCACGCAGTCCGTCGGCGACCGCGCGGTCGAACTGGGCCGGGCTCCACTTGATCTGGTTCACGGCCGGGGTGGTCCCGGTCGCCTGGGTCAGCTCGTCGATCTGCGCGAGCGAGTAGTTGCTCACGCCGACGGCCTTCGTCAGCCCGTCGGCCTGCGCCTGCACGACCTGCTCCCACACGTCGGGGCGCGCCTGGCCGTTCGGCGGCCAGTGCACGAGCCACAGGTTCAGGTGGTCGAGGCCCAGCTGCTCCAGGCTCTCCTCGATCGTTTCGCGGACGCGGTCGGCGTTGTCCGGCGGCAGCTTCGTGGTGACGAACAGGTCGCCACGGGGCAGACCCGAGTCGGCGATGGCCTGCCCCACTCCACGTTGGTTGCTGTACCCGGTCGCGGTGTCGATGTGGCGGTACCCCGCGTCGAGCGCTGCGCTGACGGCAGCGGGGGCGTCAGCGTCGTCGATCTGCCAGGTGCCGAAGCCCAGGAGCGGCATCGCTCCACCGGTCACCGGCACGGACGGTTCTGCGTAGTCGGTCATGCCACCGTGTCTACGCGGCGATGTCGGATGCGTCCACCAGGATCGGACGGACGATCCACCGAGCATCACCAGGAGCACCACGCCGCATGACGTCCCGCCGACGCCGCACCACCCGCCTGACCCTGTCCAGCTCGCTGATCCTGATCGGCATCGCCGTCCTCGGGTACGCGCTCCACGCGACCGGCGCGCCGCCCTCTCAGGCGGACGGAACACCGGCCACCGGAGCAGCCCCGACCGTCAGCGCGACCGCCCGTGGGACCGCAGCACCCGTGCCGGAGCCGACCCGAGCCTCCAGTCCGGCCGACAGTCCGGCCGGCAGTCCGGGCGACCCGGCGCCCGACGGCGCGGCCGACCCGGCGGCCGACAGTCCGGCCGACGTCGCGACCGCACGCGCGCAGCTGGCGGCCCTGCCCGTCAAGGGCAAGGCCCCCGCGACGGGCTACGACCGCACCGCCGACTTCGGCACCGCGTGGCTGGACGTCGACCACAACGGCTGCGACACCCGCAACGACGTGCTGGCCCGCGACCTGACCGACGTCGTGCGGAGCGGCCCGTGCCGGGTGACGTCCGGCGAACTCCGATCGCCGTACACCGGCACGACGATCGACTTCGTGCGCGGGAACACCACCTCGACGCTCGTGCAGATCGACCACGTCGTCGCGCTCGAGAACGCCTGGGTCACGGGCGCGCAGCAGCTCAGCCAGGGCGAACGGCAGGCGTTGGCGAACGACCCGGACAACCTGTTCGCGGTCGACGGACACTCGAACGCGCAGAAGCGATCCGGCGACGCCGCGACCTGGTTGCCCGCGGCCACGGCGTTCCGCTGCACGTACGTCGAGCACCAGGTCACGGTGAAGACCCGGTACCGGCTGTGGGTCGCGCCGGCGGAGCAGCAGGCGATGACGCGGGTGCTCGACCGCTGCTGACCGTCGGCGCAAAACGACAGGTGTAGTCTAGATGGCGAGCCGATGCGAACGCATCGACCTTCGACGATGAAGACCTCAGGAGGCCTCCCATGCCCACGAACACCACCACCCGCTTCTCCGACCGTGTCGTCCTGATCACCGGCGGCGGCTCCGGACTCGGCCGTGCGACCGCCGTCCGCCTGGCCGCCGAGGGCGCGAAGCTCTCGCTGGTCGACGTCAGCAGCGAGGGCCTCGACGCCACGAAGGCCGCCGTCCTCGATGCCACCCCCGAGGCCGAGGTCCTGACCACCGTCGCGGACGTGTCGGACGAGGCCCAGGTCGACGCATACGTCACCGCCACCACCGAGCGCTTCGGCCGCATCGACGGCTTCTTCAACAACGCCGGCATCGAGGGCAAGCAGAACCCGACCGAGTCCTTCACGGCCGCCGAGTTCGACAAGGTCGTGTCGATCAACCTGCGTGGGGTGTTCCTGGGCCTCGAGAAGGTCCTGGGCATCATGCGCGAGCAGGGCTCCGGCATGGTCGTCAACACCGCCAGCGTCGGTGGCATCCGCGGCATCGGCAACCAGTCCGGGTACGCGGCCGCCAAGCACGGCGTGGTCGGCCTGACCCGCAACTCCGCCGTCGAGTACGGCCGCTACGGCATCCGCATCAACGCCATCGCCCCCGGAGCCATCTGGACGCCGATGGTCGAGAACTCGATGAAGCAGCTCGACGCCGAGAACCCGCGCGGGGCCGCCGAGGAGTTCATCCAGGGCAACCCGACCAAGCGCTACGGCGAAGCACCCGAGATCGCCGCGGTCGTCGCGTTCCTGCTGTCCGACGACGCCAGCTACGTCAACGCCACCGTCGTCCCGATCGACGGTGGCCAGTCCGCCGCCTACTGAGCGGTCAGCTCGGCACCGTGCCGCGCTCTCCGGCCTGGAGGCTCGACGCACCCCCGCAGCACGTGGAACGATCGAGGGATGGCTGAGCAACTGACCGTGCCCCAGGCGTTCGCGCTGCTGCTGACCGAACCCGACGGTCGCCGCGCCGTCGACGCCAGCCGTTTCGACGCCGGCCTGGCCGGCGCGGTCCTGGCGGACCTCGCGCTGCGCGGGGCGGTGTCCCTGGACGGCAAGCTGGTGCGGGTCGTCAACGGGGCGCCCGTGGGCAACGGGGTCCTCGACGCCGTGGTCGGCACCATCGCGGCATCCGGCACACCGCGCAAGGCGAAGTGGTGGGTGTCGAAGCTCGGCGGGCGCCAGCTCCGGGACGACGTCGCCGCCGAGCTCGTGCAGGCCGGGCTGCTGACCGAGCAGCAGCGCAAGACCTTCGGCATCTTCCCGTCGACGGCGTACCCGGAGCGGGACGGCCGGCCCGAGATGGCTCTGCGGACCACAGTGCTCGAGGTCCTCGACGGCCGCACCACCCCCACCCCGTTCACGGCGGCGACCATCGCGCTGCTCGACGCAACCGGGTCCCTCCGGCAGCAGTTCGGCAAGGTCGACAAGGCCCGGGTGCAGGACATCACGTTGGGCACGTGGGCGTCGCCCGCGGTCAAGGCGGTGCTGCAGGACATCCAGACCACCGCCGCAATGGCGGGCGTGCTGGCAGCGACGACAGCCGCGACGGTCGCGTCCTCGTAGGGACCGGCGCGGTCGGCTGACGCGTCAGGGGCGCGGCTCGACGAGCTCGATGAACCGCGACAGCAGCGACAGCCCGGGGATCGAGGGCGGCAGCGCCGTCGTCAGCGCTGGCGAGTACACGAGGTACGCCGCCCACATCGCCCGCGACAGCGCCACGTTCAGCCGGTTCGGCATGAGCAGGAAGTCGAGCCCGCGCGGGATGTCCGCTGCGCTCGACGCTGCCAGCGACACGATCGACACGACGGCCTCGCGCCCCTGGAACATGTCGACCGTGCCGACCTGGGTGCCGCTGAACCCTGCTGCATCGAGTGACGCACGGATCACCGCCCCCTGCGCGTTGTAGGGCGCGACGACGATGACGTCTTCGTCGGTCAGGGTCCGCGCGTCGTGATCGTCGGTCCACGATCGCCCGACCGTGTCCCGCACGAGTTCGACCACCCGAGCTGCTTCTTCGGGCGACGACGTCGTGTTCCCCACGTGCGCCACGGGCACCGGGTGCACGCCGGCCTGGACCCCGTCCAGGTGCCGGCCGGACACCATCGACGTCAGCTGCCCGTTGTACGACAGGTCCGACACCGAGGCGGTCAGTGCGGGCTCCATCCGCCGGGTGCGGGCCAGGAAGTACCCGAAGTCCGGCGGCAGCACGTGTTCGCCGTCCGCCAGCCACCCGAGCGCCGACTGGTCGACCGGCTCGGGGTGCGAGCCCTGCGACACCTGCGGCAGCTGCTGCGGGTCCCCCAGCAACAGCAACCGCGAGGCTGCGACCGACGACGCGATCGTCGGCGCGAGCGAGAACTGTCCGGCCTCGTCGACCACGAGCAGGTCGAGGGAACGCCGCGCGATCGTGCCCTCGTTCGCGAAGGTCCACGCCGTCCCGCCCACGACGCCCCCGCTGCCGGTCTGCTCGCACGACGCCAGGAACGCCGCGATCGCCGCACCGTTCTTCACCGGGGTCCACGCCGCCGCGTCGATGTCGTCGGCGTCAGCACCCGCCTTCGGCTGTTTGACCACGCGGTCCGCGGGCACCCCGGCGCGGACCACGGCGGACAGGAAGTTCTCGCTGGTGGCGTGCGACTGCCCCACCACGCCGACCCGCCATCCGTGCTCCCGCACCAGGCGCGCGACGACGTTCGACCCGACGTACGTCTTGCCGGTGCCGGGAGGCCCCTGGATCGCCAGGTACGAGTGGTCCAGCCCGAGCATGGTCGCCACCACCGCACCCACGGTGTCGTCGCCGACCACGGGCGCGAGCGCACCTCGCGGTGGCACCCGTCGCAGCAGGTCGAGCGCCGGGTCGGGCAGCATCTCGGGCAACGCGTCGAGGACCCAGCCACCCCACTCGGCGATCGCCTCGGGCTGGGGCTTGGCGCGCGGCGGCGAGGACGGTGCCAGCGCGACCGGGTACTCATGGTGGGGCTCTCCCCCGACGGGCAGCCGTTCGAGCAGCAGCACCTCGGTCGTCTCGCCGTCGTCCCGCACGTCCAGGATCGTGGCGCGGTCCGTCGCGCCCTTCGACCCGGGGCCCGGAGAGCCGACCGATGGCGGAGTCGGGTCGTCGTACACCAGGTGGGGCGAGCCTCCTGGCCGGAGCCGACTGCCGGGCGCGAGCGTCCCCGACAACCGCAGTTCCCGTGACTGCGAGCGGGCACGCGGCAGCATGTCCCAGTCGCGTTCCACCGACGCCCGCTCGACCACCAGGACGTCACGCGTGTCGGCCCATTCGTCCAGCGGGTTGCGCAGCCGGTCGAAGTGGTCCTGCCAGAAGGTCTTGGCCTCGCGGCGGTGGTAGTCGATCGCGGCTGCGGCGAGCGCCAGCGCTGTCTGGTCGGGTGTGCGGTCGAGGGGGTCGGTGTCCTCGAGCTCCGCTGCCAGCGCGACGGAGACCGGGTTCGGCTCGCGCTCCACCGGGATCGGCGGCAGGTCGAGCTCCGCCGGGGTGTCCGTCGACGGTGGCCGGAGCGACAGCAGCCAGTCCCGCAACCGCAGCGTGGAGCGGCAGTCGTACGCGTTGTAGTCCGCCACCTGGTCGAGCATGTGCTGCCCGGCCGCGGCGTCGCCCGTGCGGAGTTCTGCGATCGCGTCGACGTAGGCGGTGATGCTGTCAGCCGCGTTCGTGACGTCGCTGACGCGCAGGTCGTCGCCCATGTACAGCGGCTCGAGCTTCTTGATCGAGTAGCTGTGGCTGCCGACCACCAGGGCCCCGCGGACGATCGGGTAGAGGTCGACCAGGACGCCGGCGCGCAGCAGGTCGTCGACGGCCTCTTCGCCGACGCCGTGCCGGGCGGCGAGCGACAGCAGGTGCGTCCGCTCGTAGGCCGCGTAGTGGTAGACGTGCATGCCCGGGTGCTGCTGGCGGCGCTCGGCGATGAACGCCAGGAAGTCGAGCAGGGCCTGTCGTTCGTCGCGGATCGTGTGCGCCCAGAACGCGGTGAAGTCGGCGCGGTCGTCGACAAGGCCGAACAGGTAGTCCAGGCCCCAGTGCACGCCGTCCTCGGTGTGCAGCGGGTCGCCCTCGAAGTCGAAGAACACGTCGCCTGCGTCCGGCGCGGGGATCGCGTCGAGGGCGCGGGGGTCGAGCAGCTCGTAGGCCGGGGTACGTTGACCCGCTGTCTCGATCTGGAGGCTCGCCTGACGCACCAGCCGATCCAGCGTCGCCTTCGCCATGGTGGGCACCGGGGTGGTGCGGACCGCCAGGTCGTCGATCGTCCGCACGCCCTGCCGGATCAGCTTGGTGCGCTGATCGAGGCGCATGCCCGCCACCAGCACCAGGTCGCGGTGCTGCTCGACCTGCTGCTGGCACGCACTGCAGCGGCCGCAGCTGGCGTACCGGGGGTCGCCCCACTGCACGGGGTCCTGCGCGTCGAGCCGTTCGTCGATCACCCGCTGCAGTTCGGTTCGTTGCTTGCGGTACACCGGCGCGATGTCGGCCAGGTCGTGCGTGGTCGTCGTGCGGTCACCGAGGACCAGGTGCACCTGCTGCCCGGTCGGGATGCCGTGCGCCTGCATCTGCTCGGCGTAGGCGGCGAGCTGCAGCAGGGCGCTGATCTTGGCGTGCCGGGCGAGCTTGGTGTCGTAGACCTCGTACTCGCCCCGCGCGTTGCGGATGATGAAGTCCGCGAAGCCGATGAAGCCCGCGGTGTGCTCGGTCGGCGGGGCGTGGAAGGTCGGCTGGTACAGGACGTCGGCGCCGTCCCGCATGGTCTCGAGTGCTTCGGCTGCGGCGGCTTCGTACTGCGGAGGTGCCGGTCGGTCGAACTCGACCACGTCGTGCGTCTGCTTCAGGATCGCCAGGTAGTCCAGCTCGTGCTGGTCCCCCAGCCGGGCGGTGCGGTCGAGCATGTCGTCGTGCTCGTCGGGCAGGGGCTCCCCACGGCCGAGCTTGACGTCGAGGCGTCGCAGGAAGGCGTACTCGCACGTCGCCCACGTGGTGAGGTCGCTCGGGCTGAGGAGCGCACGGCCGGCCTCGGTGATCTGCATGGAACCCACCGTAGGGGCGGGTGCCGACAGCCCCGACGGCGTTGCTGCCGCGTTCAGCCCGCACGGTACGGTCAGACGATGAGCTTGCAGGAGTCGCCCGTTCTGCTCCGCCGGAACGCGACGTGCCTGATCGACGTCGCGGCCTACAGCAGGGTCGGGCTGGACGCTGCTGCCTTCGACGTCGCACCCGGACGGCGGGGACCGTTCGGGCTGCGCGGTGTCGAGGGGGTCGGTGGCAAGCTCGTCCTGACGTCGACGGCACTGTGGTTCCACCCGCACCGGCTGAACTTCACGCGGGCGGAGTTCGGCATCCCACTCGACGAGATCACCGAGGTCCGCGACGTCTCCCGCGGCCTGCGTCGGCAGATCGAGGTCGTCATGCGCAACGGCGCCCGACCCCGGTTCGTGGTGTGGGGCATCCCCGCGCTCATCGCCGCGATCGATCGCGCGCGCGGAACCTCCGCGACGTCACTACGCTGATCCGGCAAGGGGGAACGATGAGCAACAGCATCAACACATGGGGCGGAACCGCGACAAAAGAGGCTGCGAAGCCACTGTTCGTCGTGCGGCGTTCGTGGTTCAACACGACGTTGTACGTGATCATCGGCGGCGCTGCGGTCGGGATCGGCATCATCGGCGCGGTGATCCAGTCGACCGTTGCGCCCGACTTCGGCGGCAGCCTGTTCGCGATGCTGATCGGCGGCGGCATGGTGTTCCTGCCGATCGGCCTGGTCCTGAACCGCAGCCGCATCACCGTGTGGGACGAGCGATACGACGTGCGGAGCGGGTTGGGCCGGACGCGCCACCGGAACGTCGCTGATCTCCACCGGCTCCGCTACGCCACGCAGTCGAGCGGCGCCGGCATGACCTTCGTCAGCCTGACCGGGTGGGACGAGCGACGGAAGAAGCAGTTCCGGGTCTTCACGACCCACAGCGGGTTCGCCGAGTTCACGGCGTGGCTCGCGCAGCACCGCCCCGAGCAGTGGGCGGAGTGCGAGCAGCTGGGCCTGTCGGAATGATGCTGGCGGTCCCCGACCAGCTCTACCTGATCGCTCGGCGTGCGCGGCGTCGCACGGTCCCGATCGCCCTGGCCGGACTGGCGGTGGGTGCCGTGTCAGGTGCGTTCGTCGCTGTCGGCCAGCCCCCGCTCGTCGCGCTCCTGACCGTCGCGGGCTTCGGCGCTTCCGGCGGTGGGCTGGCGGGGACGTTCTCGCTTCTGCCGACGACGACGCAGCTCGCCCCTGACGTTCGCCTGCCCGTTGCCGGGCTGGACAAGGACTCGCGGCGAACGCTCCGCAACGCCGTGATGTCGGGCCGGCCGATCCCGTCCGCCGATCCGGAGACCGCAGCGCGCGGCCTGCACCTGGCGCAGCTGACGGCCGTGTACCTGCCGCTCGCGCTCGCGCAGTTCCTGTTGCTGTACGTCGGGATCGGAGGCGCTCAGATACCGTCGCTCGTCGCACCGGACGGGTCGAACGCGGGCCTCACTCGGGTCGTCCTCATCGGGCTGCTCCTGGTGGCGATCGTGATGACGATTGTGTTCACCCGGCAGATCCGAGGGGCGCGTCGGTACCTGGCAGCCGCGAACCGCTGAGCGCCGGAGACTCCCCCCATCGAAGCCTCCGACGCCCGCAGGTCACGCGGTGCGGCTGAGTGCCTGCTCGCTCAGCGTCACCAGGTCGTCCGCCCGCAGCGCCGGCCAGCCGTGCAGCAGCTCACGCCACTGCGCGGGCAGGGCGGACGCGCCGTAGAGGGCCCCGGCCAGTCCTCCGGCGATCGCGGCCACCGTGTCGGTGTCGTTACCAGTCCGGACTGCTCGAACGAGGGCGTCCTCGAGCGAATTACTGCGCGTGACCGCCGCGTACGCCGCCTGCAGCGCTGACACCACCCAGCCGTTCGAGTCGGTGAAGTCCACCGGCTCCGACTGCTCGGCGACGCTCAGCCGTTCGGCCCAGACCTCGCGCGACGACGGGTCGAGCAGGTCCAGCCCCCGCCGGACGTCGAGCTCGCCGGTCAACACCGCGTGCCGGATCGCCGCGCACCAGAGCACGCACGCGTCGCCCGCGTCCGATTCGTGGTGCGTCAGGTCACTGATCGCCCGGGCAGCTGCGGCCAACCGCTGCTCTTCGTCCGGCGCACCCGTCAGGTACCCGAGGACCAGCGGCGCGGTCCGCATCAGCGACCCGTTGCCCGCCGACTGGCCCTTGAACTCGTGTTCCTGCCGGGCCGCAGCGCGTGCGTGGGCGGCGGTGTGGGCCTCCAGTCCGGTCAGGACGTTGCGCGTCTGGATACCGACGTCGGGCGCGTTCACCGCCCAGCTCGCCCAGGCGGCCACCAGGCCGTCGAGCGCCGTTTCGGATGCCGGGTCGCCACCGCGGGCGACGGTGCGGAGGATCGGCACGGCCATGCTCGTGTCGTCCGTCCACTCCCCCGCGGCCCAGCCGAACGAGCCGCCGCCGGCCATGCGGATCGGCGTGGGTTCCGGGACAGCGGGCTTGAACTCGTAGCCGGCGCCGAGGGCGTCGCCTGATGCGGAGCCGAGCACGGCGCCGACGGCGCGGTCGTGGATATTCGTCATGAGCCCTCCGAAGGTTTACGCGGAACTGCGTAAAACAACCGTGGCACAGGACACCGGTTTGCGCAAGTGTGCGTAAACTCGTGCCATGACCTCGTACCGCGATGCAAGCGGCAAGCGCCTGTCCGACTACCCGCGGCCCTCCGTGGCGGTCGACACGGCCGTGCTGACCGCCCCGGTCGGCGGCCCGCTGTCGGTGCTGCAGGTGCGTGACGCCGTCGACGGGGACTGGCGACTACCGGGGACGTTCGTGCACCAGGGTGAACGGTTGGCGGACGCAGTGCTGCGCTCACTGCGGGACAAGGCCGGGGTCACGGGGTTGGCGCCGCGGCAGCTGCACGTGTTCGACGATCCGGAGCGGGACGACCGGGGGTGGGTGCTGTCCGTGGCGCACCTCGACGTGGTGCCGGCTGCTGCTCTGAGGACAGCATCGGGAGCCCGCATCGTGCCCGTCACCGAGGCGTCCGGCATGATCCACGGGCACGACGACATCCTCGGGTTCGCGGTTGCGCAGCTGCGCGAGGACCACCGGGGCGCTCCGGACCCGCACGGGCTGCTGCCCTCGCCGTTCACGATGTCGGCGTTGCGGGGGCTGCACGAGGCCGTGCTCGGGGAGCGGTTGCTGCCGGATTCGTTCCGGCGGGCGATGGTGCCGATGCTGACGGCGACCGGCGGACGCGCAGCGGAGGGGCCGGGGAAGCCGGCGGCGTTGTACCGGCCAGCCCACCGCCCCGCGCTGTAACACGCAATTTACTTTCACACCTAGCGCCACGGCATGCAATGCGCTTTCATGGCATGCATGTCGACCACACCCGCCGCCACGGTGCGCGCCGACCGCGCCGACGCGTTCGCGCTCGTCCGGACCCAGTCCGCCACGATGCCGACGGGCATGCGCGCCATCGCCAAGGCCGTCCTGGCGAACCCGAAGGACAGCGCCAACGGCAGCGCCGCCGACCTGGCCAGCCGCGCCGACGTCAGCGCCGCCACGGTCTCCCGCTTCGCCCGGCACCTCGGCTTCGCCAGCTACGCCGAGCTCCAGCGCAGCATGACCCGCGCCGTCGAGCGCGGCATCCACGACCACGGCGAGATCCACGCCGGCGTCGGGGTCGACGACGACGTGGCGACGGTCATCGCGAAGGTCACCGAGGACGTCCGCGCCGTGATGACCGACACCCGCGCGGCACTCGACCCGGCCTCGCTCGAGCAGGCAGCCGCGGCCGTGCAGCACGCCCGCCGCGTCGTGATGTACGGCGTCGGCGCCTCGGGCATCGTCGCGCGTGACCTGCACCTGAAGCTCGAGCGCATCGGCATCGCGAGCTCGATCGCCGACGACCCGCACAACGCCCTGACCCTGGCCAGCGTGATCGACGAACGCGACGTGGTCGTCCTGGTCAGCCACTCGGGCACGACGACCGAGGTGCTGGACGTCGCGGCCGAAGCCGAGCGGCACGGGTCGACCGTCGTCGCGATCACCGGCCACCGTGGCACGGCACTCACCCGGGCCGCCGACCACGTCCTGCTCGGTGTCGCCGGCGCCGAGAGCGACCTGCGTCCCGCGGCGATGGGTAGCCGGATGAGCCAGCTCGCCATCGTCGACACCCTGTTCATCGTCGTCGCCCAGCGCACCGACGACCGTTCCCGCCCGCTGCTGGCACGCAGCCGCGCCGCCGTCCGCACGCACCACCGATCCTGAAGGCCCCCATGCACCACGACTCCCTGCGCGACGAACTCCGGTCCCTGACGACCGAGTCGACCGACTCGCGACTCGACGACATCGACCTGGTCTCCACTCTCGAAGCTGCCCAGCGCATGAACGCCGGCGACCGCAGCGTGCCCGCGGCGCTGGACCCGTGCCTCCCGGCCATCGCCCTGGCGGCCGACGCGATCGCCGCCGCCTTCGCGCGTGGCGGCCGACTGATCTACGTCGGCGCCGGCACACCGGGGCGCCTCGGCGTCCTCGACGCCAGCGAGTGCCCGCCCACCTTCGGCACCGACCCTTCGCAGGTCGTCGGCGTCATCGCCGGCGGGCAGATCGCGCTCACCACCGCCATCGAAGGCGCAGAGGACGACGAGGACGCCGCCGTCCGCGACCTCGACGCACTCGGCCTGACCGGGGACGACGTGGTCGTCGGGATCAGCGCCTCCGGCAGGACGCCGTACGTGATCGCGGCGATCCTGGAGGCGCGGCGCCGGTCCGCCCTGTCGGTGTCCGTCGCGTGCAACCCGGACTCGGCCGCGGGGCGGGAGGCCGACATCGCCATCGACGTCGTCGTCGGTCCCGAGTTCATCGCCGGCTCGACCCGCCTGAAGGCGGGCACCGCGCAGAAGCTCGTCTGCAACATGCTCACGACGCTCGCGATGGTGCGCAGCAACAAGACGTACGGCAACCGCATGGTCGACGTGCGGGCGACGAACGCCAAGCTCGTCGCACGGGCGTTCTCGCTCGTGCAGGACGTCACGGGCGCTGCTTCCGCAGACGTGGAAGCCGCGCTCGACGCGTCCGACGGCGAGGTGAAGACCGCCATCGCGATGATCCTCACCGGTGACTCCGCCATGTCCGTCCGCGATCGGCTCGCTGCCGCCGGCGGGTCCCTGCGCGCCGTCATCTCCTGACCTGCACCACCTTCGTTTCCTTCCCCCGAGGAGCACCAGCCATGACCGATGCACAGCAACTCGCCCAGCGGATCCTCGACAGTGTCGGCGGCTCCGGCAACATCGCCGACGTCGAGAACTGCATGACCCGGCTGCGGGTCGAGGTCTCGTCCCCGTCCTCGGTCGACCTGCCGGGGCTGCAGGCTACCGAAGGGGTCATGGCCGCGATCGCGGCCGGCTCGAACCTGCAGATCGTGCTGGGCCCGGGTCTCGTCGACCGGGTGGCCGTCGACCTGGAGGCCCTGCGCAGGTCCGCCCCGACGGCCGCGGCTGGTGCGGTTGGCGCGTCTGCTGGCGCTTCTCCCGAGGAGCTGGCTGCTCGTGGTGCGTCGATCAAGGCGACTGCGCGGTCCCGCGCCGATGGCCGGACCATGCGTGCGATCCGGAAGATCTCGGCGATCTTCATCCCGCTCATCCCCGCGCTGATCGCCTGCGGGCTGATCGCCGGCATCAACGGCATCCTGACCAACCTGGGGTGGCTGCCCGGCGTCACGCCGTTCCTCGCCGTGCTGTCCAGCGGCTTCCTGTCCCTGCTCGCCGTGTTCGTCGGGATGAACGCCGCCAAGGAGTTCGGCGGCACACCCATCCTGGGTGGCGCGGTCGGCGGCATCATCGTCGCCGCTGGAGTCGCGAACGTCACCGTGTTCGGCGAGACCCTCGCTCCGGGCCAGGGCGGTGTGCTCGGGGCGATGGCCGGCGGCATCCTCGCCGCGTACGTCGAGCGGTTCATGCGTCGCGTCACGCCGGACGTCATCGCGCTGATCGTCGTGCCGACCGTCACCGTGCTGGTCGCCGGGTCGATCACTCTGGGTGTGCTGATGTCCGTCGCCGGTGTCGTCTCCGTCGCGATCGGCGGCGCGGCCACGTGGCTGCTGGCCAACGGTGGTGCTTTTGCCGGGTTCATCCTGGGCGGGTTCTTCCTGCCGCTCGTGATGACCGGCATGCACCAGGCCCTGACGCCGATCCACACCACGCTGATCGACCAGACGGGGTGGACCGTGCTGCTGCCCGTGCTGGCGATGGGTGGTGCCGGGCAGATCGGCGCCGCGATCGCGCTGTGGATGCGCTTCCGTCGGAATGAAGCGCTCTCGCGGACGATCCGCGGTGCGCTGCCCGCCGGGTTGCTCGGCGTCGGCGAGCCGCTGATCTACGGCGTGACGCTCCCCCTGGGTCGCCCGTTCATCACGGCGTGCATCGGTGGGGCGTTCGGTGGTGGTGTCGTCGGGTTGTTCGACCAGCTCGGGCACTCCGTCGGGGCGATCGCCATCGGTGCGTCGGACCTGTCGCTGCTGCCGCTGCTGAACGGGTCGTCCGGGTACGGGTGGGCGCTGCTCGGGTACGGCTCGGGTCTGGTCGTGGCGTACGTCGTCGGGTTCGTGGCGACGCTGCTGTTCGGGGTGTCCGCGTCGGTGAAGGCCGACCTCGAGGCGCAGTCGACGGCTTCGCCCGGGGACCCCGTCGCTCCGCCGGCGCCCGTCGCGACCGCTCCCGCCGCGGCCCCTGCCGCTGCTTCGGCTTCGGCCGCTGACTCCGCGTCGGCCGCTGACTCGGTCGGGGCTGCTCGCTGATGCGCCTGGGCGCGAGCGCGTACCTGGCGCATACTGAGCTGGCCGGTGCGACGTTCTCGGCTGCCGAATCAGCCGGTGCCACGCTCGCGTTCACCTCGTTGCACATCCCAGAGGACTCGCCTGCGGGAGCCCGAGCCGCGGCGACTGCGATCGTGTCGGCGGCCACTGCATCGGGGCTGGCGGTCGTGGCCGACGTCTCCCCCAACACCGCCCGGCTGCTTGGGGATTCGCCGTGGGAGTTCCTGCGGTCGATCGGGGTGGCCCGGGTGCGGATCGACTTCGGGTTCTCGGTTGCCGAGATCCGTGCGATCGCTGCGGTGCTGCCGATCGCGCTCAACGCCAGCACGCTGCGTGCTCCTGACCTTGCGCCGCTCGCGGACCTCGACGTCGAGCTCATCCACAACTTCTACCCGCGGGAGTGGACCGGGTTGGCGTTGGCTTCCGTCGCATCGTCGGTGTCGGTCGCCCAGCAGTTCGGGTGGCGGGTCGGTGCGTTCATTGCCGGCGACTCGGTTCGTCGTGGTCCGCTCGGCGAGGGGCTGCCGACCGTCGAGCAGCACCGCACCATGCCGCCGTTGTTCCAGGCACTCGAGCTCGTCGATGCCGGTGTGGACGATGTCTACGTCGGGGATCCAGCGCTGACCGATCACTCGTGGGAGCGGCTGGGGTCGTTCGTCCGTTCGGACGTCGTGGTGCTCGACGGGGTGGCGGCCCCGGGTGTACACCCCGCCGTGATCGAGGCACTGGCGGTCCCCGATCGGAACCGCCCCGATGCTGCCGAGGCGATGATCCGGCTGGAGCACTCGCGGGAGCGGTTCGCCGGGCTTCCGCTGCCCGAGGTGGGTGGTCAGCCGAGGCCGGCGGGGTCGGTCACCGTGCAGTTGGCGTCGGCGGGGAGGTACTGCGGCGAGGTGGCGATCACGCTTTGGGATCTGCCTTGCGACGACCGCGTCGCGGTGCTCGGAGCTGTCCCGACACCCCTCCTGTCCACCCCGGACGGCGCCATCAGTCTGGTCCTCGTCTGAGGCCGGTTGACACTCAGAACTAACCCGAGCCTCAGAAGACCGCGTGGAACCGAACCTTGGGGCAATTGGACGAGTCGTCCGAACCTCCAGCAGCCCGAGCTGTTCTAGCGTTCACGCTCGGTCGCGTAGCGCGGAGCCATCGACTCCATCTGGTCCATGACGAGCTTGATCGCGTCAGGTTGCTTGTCCGGCGGGTACTTGTACTTCACCAGCAGCCGCTTGATCGATGACCGCAGCTTTGCGCGTACATCGTCGCGCACCGTCCAGTCGGTGCGCACGTCACGACGCATCACGGCAACAAGCTCTCTCGCAATTTGCGCGAGCACGTCCCCACCCTGCACGTCGACTGCCGACTCATTGGTGGCGACGGCGTCGTAGAAGGCGAGTTCGTCGGTCGAGAGTGGCGGAGAGAAGTGCGAGCCTCGAGATGCCTCGGCCGCGACCTCCTTTGCCAGTTCGACCAGCGCGGCGATCACTTCGGCCGATGTGAGCTGCTGGTTGGTGTAACGGTTCATGATCTCGGCGATCCGCTCCGAGAACGCTCGCTGCCGCACCACGTTGCCACGAGTAGCGGCGGAACCGGCGTCGGTAAGCGACTGGCGCAGTGCCTCGATCACGAGGTGCGCGTTCGGTGCAGCCTGCGCCTTCGCAAGGAACTCAGGCCCGAGGTCGTCGAGTGCGAGGCGAGGGAGACCGGCGGCGTCGTAGATGTCGAGCACGTCGCCCGGCGCGATCGAGTCAGCGACGAGGGAGCCGAGCAGCCGGGAGATCTCCTCCGGGATCGGCTGGTCGCGGGACTGTCGTTCAGCGCCATCGAACTTCGCCATCCACACGCGCACTTCTTCGTAGAAGGCGATCTCATCGTGCAGTTCGGCGAGGCCGGCACGCCCCGACGAGAGTGCCCAGGCGCGCGCCAGGCGACCCGTCGCCGTTCGGTACCGTGCCGAAAGCCGCTCGGCGCCCAGCTCGACGGAGTTCAGCGGGTTCGCGGCATCCCGCAGGTAGTTGGTAGCGGTGGTCGCCGCAGTACGCCATGCGCGCGATCCGCCGTCGGCCGCAATTGACCGCCAGTCGCAGTCCGTCAGCATCTCGCGAATCTGTGCCACCAGCTCCGATGCGATCCCCACGGCCTCGTCGACGTCCCGACCGATTGGCTTGTTCTCCTGGTCCGGGACGGTGTACTCCGACAGTGCCTTGGCGAGGTTGTCAGCCAGCGGTGCGTACGCGACGAGCAGCCCGTCCTGCTTTCCCTTGAACGTGCGGTTCACACGAGCGAGGGTCTGCATGAGCAGCGCACCCTTGAGGGGCCGGTCCAGGTAGAGGGTGTGCAACGGTGGGGCGTCGAACCCGGTGAGCATCATGTCTTTGACAATCACGAGTTCGAGTTCGTCCGAGGCGTCCTTCAGCCGCGCCTTGATCGCTTTGTTCTCAGAGTCGCGCCGCACGTGGTCGCTCACCGGCGGCACATCCGAGGCTGACCCCGAGTATACGACCTTGATGCGGCCCTGGTCGAGTGCATCCGAATGCCAGTCGGGGCGCAGGTCGACGATCGCCGAATAGAGCTGTGCGCAGATCTCGCGCGTGCCGCCCACGATCAGTGCTTTGCCCGGCAACTCGAGGAACGGCTTCATCCGTTCGCGCCGCTCCTCCCAGTGCTTCACGAGGTCGGCGGCGAGGGTCTCGATGCGTTGGGGCGCGCCGTACACGGCGTTGACGACCGCGACGGATGCCTCAAGCCGGGCCCGTTCCGTGTCATCCAGGCCGAGCGTGTACTCGTCGGCGGCGGCGTCGATGTCCTCTTCGTTGCCGCCGTTTGCCAGCGACACCTTGATGAGCCGCGGTTCGAAGTACACCGGGACGGTGGCTCCGTCCTCCACGGCGCGGGAGAGGTCGTAGATGTCGATGTAATCGCCGAAGACCGCGCGGGTGTCACGCTCCGCGAAGGAGATCGGGGTTCCGGTGAACGCAATGAGGGTCGCGTTCGGCAGTGCATCTCGCAGGTGCCGAGCGTATCCATCGAGGTCGTCGTAGTGACTGCGGTGCGCTTCATCGACGACGACAATGACGTTGCGCCGGTCGGTGAGCAGTGGATGCTGCGTACCCGACTCCTTCTCGGCCTCGTTCAGCCCGAACTTCTGCAGCGTCGTGAAGTAGATACCACCGGTGACCCGATTACTCAGCTCGTCGCGAAGTTGCGTTCGCTTACGAACCTTCTTCGGCTTCTCGGCAAGCAGCAAGCTTTGGTCGAACGCCTCGAACAGCTGGCCGTCGAGTTCGGTGCGGTCGGTGACGACGATCACGGTCGGGTTCTTGAGCTTTGGATACCGCGACACAAGGTTCGCGTACAACTCCATCTCCATGGACTTGCCCGACCCTTGCGTGTGCCAGACCACACCGGCCTTGCCGTTCGTCTCGACTGCCTGCACCGTCGACCCAACCGCTTTCGTCACCGCGAAGTACTGGTGCGGCTTCGCGATGCGCTTGGTGAGCCCGTCGGCGTTCTCGTCGAACGCGGTGAAGTTCCGGACGAGCTGTAAGAACCGCTCTTGGTTGAAGAGTCCGTTGAGGGCGTCATCGATCGGCTCTACGGACACGCCTCCCTCGATACGGGGCTGCGGCAGCGGTGCGCCGTCGTCGTCAACGTTCCACGGCGCGAAGTGGTTGAGCGGCGTGAACGGGGTGCCGTACTTCGCCGCGAGCCCGTCGCTCGCGAGTGTGAGCACGCAGAATCGGAATGCCATCGGAAGCTCTCGCAGATACGTCTGCAGTTGCGCGTGCGCCGGGGCGACACCGGTCGATGCCGAACCCGCACGCTTCAACTCAACGATGACCAGTGGCATCCCATTGACGAACAGCACGATGTCGAACCGGCGATGCACATCGCGCTGCCGCAGAGTGACCTGGTTGACAGCGAGCCAGTCGTTCTCAGACGGGTCTGCTCCCAGCAGCCGAAGGCGCGGGTTTTGCTCGACGCCGTCTGAGTCGATGTAGCTCAGCGGATAGCCGACAACGAGATAGTCGTGGATGCGCTGGTTCTCTGTGATCGCATCTTGCGACTTGGGCGCCGCGATCTCTGCCAGAGCCTGTTGCAGATATTCGCCCGGAATGCCGGGGTTCAGGCGACGAAGAGCATCGAGCAGGCGCGGTCGAATCAGCAACTCATCCCAGGTGTCCCGCTCCCCGATACCGGGCGCGATGTCCTCACCCCTGGTCGGACGCCAACCGAGTGGCTCGGCGAGCGTCTCGAGCGCGTCCTGTTCCCAGTCAGCCTCGGTGATCGATGTCATGCGTGTCCCTTTCGAGTTCGTCATGTTGGCGCGTTCACACGCCGGCTTCAGATGCCGTCGCCTCTGCATCACGGACGCGCACCTTGCCCGACATGAGCTGAGGGAGCAGCGCATCGCGGGTCGCGGCGAGAGTTCGATTCTCAGCGGAGTGCATAGAGATCGCCTCGAAGATCGCTTCGGCGCGGCCACCGAAATCCGATAGCCAGCCGGGCTCGGGCGTCGGCATCTCGAAGGATGCGAGATCCGAAGCAGCCACCCGTTGACGTCCAGATGTGCCGATCATGTGCTGAATCGCGTGATCCCGGAAGCGCGGTGCGGTCGCAAGGAGGAACGAGATGGGCGCGGCGACATCGTTGCGAGAGCGCAAGACGATGAACTCGGTTGAACCGATCCCGACCTGCCCATCCTCAAGATGATCGACAAAGCCAGTCTTCCGGTTCTCGAGACACGGCGTGATGCGGGCAAGGAGGGTATCTCCGTTTCGGAATCTTGCTCCGCCCCTCGGTTCGCGGTAGTCAAAGCCATTGATGGACCACCCTGACTCAGGCAGCCGCTTCATATCGATGTAGACGGCGGAATCAGTACGCGGCACCGCTACTTTGGGGTTTATTTCCACAAAGTCGGACAGTGTCGAGGAACGGCCCTCACTCCTAAGCCACGCCGCGTCAATTTCTGCCCGAAGCATCTGCTCAGCCGTGTCGGCGAGGGCGGTGTTGGCGGCGATCTTGTCGTCGAGGGCGCCCAGCACCTCGGCGATCGCCTGCTGCTCGGCAATTGGTGGGATTGAGAGCCGAATCCGCCCAATATCCTTCACATTTAGACTGCTGAATACAGCGCCTACGTTCAGCAACCGTTCGACTTCGCTCCACCACTCCGGGCTGCGCACCGCCCAGCGAAGAAAGTCCTTGTGCACCTTCGTGCCATCTGAGCGAAGAAGCACGATGTTTTGCCCAATCGCGCACGGCACATCTGGTACAGGCGCCGTGTCGCCGACGCGCCCACGCCGAGTTACGAGGATGTCCCCTTTTATAGGGACAGTTCGACGTGTCCACTCAGCGAGGTTATCGTCGGAGATCAAGCGAACTTGATCGAGCACCACGCGCCCATCCTGAATGTCGGGGATTGCAATATAGGGGTGTCCGAAGCGCTGGGCCGCGGGAGTCTTGTGTTCACAATCGAGCACGCGGACCCCGGCGTCCTGCAACGCGGTGACAGTGACGCTCACGACACGCGCCCGAGCTGCTCGCGAACGACCTCAGCGAGGCGCGCTGATTCCGTAAGCTGCGTCTCAAGCTCGACTCGAAGCCGTGCGAGCTTCTCCGCGATCGGCTCGCCGTCATCTTCGGACTCAGCCGCGCCGACATACCGTCCCGGCGTCAGCGTGTATCCCGCCGCCTTAATCTCGGCCAGCGATGCCGAGTAACAGAAGCCCGAAACGTCCGAGTACTCCCCAAGCACAGCATCCAATTCGAGCCCGCGCCATGCGTGGAACGTGTCCGCGATTCGGGCAATGTCTTCGTCTGATAGCGCGCGCTCAGCGCGGTCTGCCATGTGTCCGAGACTGCGGGCGTCTATAAAAAGCACCTCTCCAGCTCTCGCACCCTTGTCCTTCGCGAAGAACCAGACACATACCGGGATACCCGTGGAGCGAAATAGCTGAGTCGGCAAGGCGACCATGCAGGACACGAGATCGGCTTCAACGATCTCCGCGCGCATCTTCCCCTCACCACCGGAATTCGACGACATCGAGCCGTTAGCCATCACGACACCGGCCTGACCGGCGGGGGCGAGCTTGGAGAGGATGTGCTGGATCCACGCGTAGTTCGCATTGCCGGCCGGCGGCACGCCGAACCGCCAGCGGGGGTCTTCTTCGTTGCGCGCCCAGTCCTTGATGTTGAAGGGCGGGTTGGCCATGACGTAGTCGGCCTGCAGGTCGGGGTGTAGGTCGCGGGCGAAGGTGTCACCCCAGCGCGGCCCGAGGTTGCCGGTGAGGCCGTGAATGGCGAGGTTCATCTTTGCCATTCGCCAGGTTCGTTCGTTGAGCTCCTGTCCGTACACCGAGATGTCCGAGCCCTCGCCGTGGTGGGCGTCGATGAACTTCTCGGCTTGGACGAACATGCCGCCTGAACCACACGCCGGGTCGTACACCCGCCCGCTGGTCGGCTGCAGCATCTCAACGAGTACCCGCACGACACCAGCAGGGGTGTAGAACTCGCCGCCCCGCTTGCCTTCTGCAGCGGCGAACTTCTCGAGGAAGTACTCGTACACCTCGCCGAGCAGATCTCGGGCTCTGCGTCCGTCCGAGCCGCCCTGCCCCTGGGTCGCGAAGCGTGCAGAGTTGAACAGATCGATGAGTTCGCCCAGGCGGCGCTGGTCGACGCTGTCGCGGTTGAAGATGCGCGGCAGCGTTCCGGAGAGCTGCGGATTCGCCTGCATGACGGCATCCATTGCCTCGTCGACGAGCGCGCCGATCGACTTCTCTCTGGAGTTCATCGACGGGCCGAGACCCTTTGCATTCTCGGCGAGGAACCCCCAACGTGCGATCGCGGGTACCCAGAACACGCCCTGGGCGGTGTACTCGTCCGTGTCGTCGATCAGATCGGCGATCTGGTCGTCGTCGTAGCCGTCGGCGGTGAGTTCGGTACGGATGCCTGCGCGGCGCTCGTCGAAGGCGTCCGACACGTACTTGAGGAACACGAGCCCGAGAATGACGTCCTTGTACTGCGAGGCATCCATCGACCCGCGCAGCTTGTCGGCGGCCTTCCAGAGCGTGTCCTTCAGCTCCTTCATTGTCGACGGCGCCTGCGAAGCGGCTTTCGGTGTGCGGGGCATGCGTGGTCCTTACCGGGTGGTTGCCGCATCCACGGCGTTGTTGATGTCGATCATGGTCACCGCTCCGGACGTCGCACCGGCGACGATCAGGGCGGCGTAGTTGGAGAGGCGTGAAGCCCGCGCCTCGAGGTGTTCGCGGGTGGTCGCGATGTCGGCGAGTGCCCGGCGGAGCGGGGCGATCACCTGAGGGGTGACGCGACGCAGCGTCCAGCGCTTCCACGCCCCGGGACCAGCGGTCGCGCCGGTGATGTCAGCAGCAACGACTTCAGGGACGAGTCCGCCGGGGTCATCCATGTCGATACGCAGCACCTGTGCGGGGTAAGCGACAACCTTCGAGCCGTCAGCATCTACCCACGCGGCCGCGGACGGGCTGGTTCGGAAGACCACGTCGCCCGCGCGGGTGAGTTGCGCGTTGGGGTTCCGGGCCGCGAACGCGAGCTGATCGATGCGGGTGCGACCGATCGACGCGGGATCGTCGAGTTCGGACGGCGTCACGACGATGAGTCCTTCCGAGCCGAGCAGATCAGGATCGAGGCGTACACCCGGGATCCTCCTCAAATGCCGGGCTTCGATCAGGTCGGGCACCAATGCAGGTCGCGGGACGTCGTGCGAAGCAGGCGCGATCTCAACCGGAGTGATGTCGTCGCGAATCGCATCGGCGGCGAGGTCGAGAAGCACGGGAAGCTCGGCTGTGCGAGTCGTCGCGAGCACGGACTTCCGAGTTGCCGACGTCACGAGCGAGCCGCTTCGCGCCTGCAACGACGTCGTCCTCACGAATCTCGCAAAGCGGAACTGATGGGCGCGCAGGTCACGTCCGCTACCCATGCCAGCCATCAAATCCGAAACGAGGTCAGTGCGGGTAGCGGCAGTCAGCGGCATCGAGGTGAGATCAGCAACAGCGGTGACACGCTCCGCTGGCGGAACGTCACCTGCCGGATCACCGAGCACCCAGAGCGCGAGAGACTCGCGGACCGCGCTGTCGACCAGCCCGGCCGACAAACGAGCGATCCCCCGCACTCGGCCCGAACGAAGGATGTCAGCGCGCGCCCGCTCGCCCAGGGGCGTCAACGGGTCCACGAGCGCCCTCGCGGGGCCGATCACCACTGCCGCATCCGAGTCGCCCAACGACAAGGAGACCTCATCGACGGCTCGCAGGATGCTTGCGACGTCGTCATCACACCGAGCCGGAACGCGCGAGACTGCGACGAAGCGCGGAGCAGGCTCTTCTGGATCCGCGAGCCAGTGTCCGTCGACGAGCAGCTGGCGCCGAACACGCCGACTTTCGGCGTCCTCGGGCAGCACGATGCTCACATCGTCGCCGAGTTTGCCTGCCAGCATTGCAGAGAGCGCGGCATCGCGCGCATCGAGGCGCACGGCATCGCCTTCGCGAACGAGCGCGAGCGTGGCTTCGACGATCAGGGCGATCGCATCGCCACCGAGCTGCCCTGCGGACCCCGCTGTCCTCCGCGAAGCAGCATGCCGCTGGGTCACGTGCGCCAACGCGGCCGACGGTGAGTATGCCGCGTCGATCAGATGGGCGGCAAACCCGACCCATGGTGCGCCCCGTCGCGCGTGCGCGGCAATCTCGGCCTGCAGCGTGATGTCGCGAGGGTCGAGCTCGGCGCCGGCCTCCTCGATCCCGGACGGCGTGAGTACGACGAGATCATCCACGTGCGCGGAGAGGGCGATCAGGGCTTCCAACTCGGCGACAGCTTGTGAGTCGGCGAACGAGAAGTCCGGCGGGCTCGCCTCCGCTGCAGCATCCGCGCGCGCTTCGGGGTTGTTGCCATGTGATGTGCGCATGAGCCAGTCGGCGACCTGCTGTGCATCGAACTGAGCCCGGCCGTCCCGCTCATCGACAGCCCGCGGGAACGGATCGGACGACGACGCGAACCTCGATCGCCACATCGATGCCACGGGTCGCCGCACACCAGCCAGTCGGGCGACGCCGGCCAAGTCGATGAGAAGTGTTGGCGCTGAGGACACGGAGCCAAAGTACACGAATCGGGGTACCCGCAAAGCTATTTTTCCGATAAGTGGGCTTATCAGCACAATCTGCCAAAGCCCAAGGACGAACGCGCCACCATCTGTTGCGGCGACATGACATCGCCGTTGACTGGCGGAGCGTTACTGGGGCAGCCCGTCCGTGGAAAACGCCTCGCCCCTACCTGGAGGTACCCATGACTGAGACCACACCGACCATCGCTTCGAACGAGATCAAGTGCCCGCACTGCGACACCCTCTTCACCATTGACGAGGCGAAGTACGCCGACATCGTTCAGCAGGTCCGCACCACCGAATTCGAGACCGAGCTCCATGCGCGCCTCGCTGCGGCCGAGCAGGCCAAGGAGGCCGAGATCGCACTCGCGGTGGCGAACGCAACACAGCAGGTTCGCGAGGTCAGCACCACGAAGGACGCCGAGATCCAGCAGCTCAAGTCCGAGCTCAAGTCGGCAGCGACCGACCAGGAGCTGGCTGTCGCGAAGGCGGTGTCGGTCGCGGGCAAGAACCTCAACGAGGCGAAGAGCAAGCTGGAAGTTCAAGCGGCCGAACACAAGGTCAAGGACCTCGCGCTCGCGCAGTCGCACACCAAGGAGCTGGCCATGAAGGACGAGCTCATCGACCGCTACAGGGACATGAAGGCCAAGCTGTCGGTCAAGCTGCTCGGCGAGACCCTCGAGCAGCATTGCGAGGTCGAGTTCAACCGCATGCGCTCACTCGCCTTCCCCCACGCCGAGTTCGGGAAGGACAACGACACAAGCGGCGGCACGAAGGGGGACTACATCTTCCGCGACTACAGCGAAGACGGCGTGCAGTACCTCTCAATCATGTTCGAGATGAAGAACGAGTCGGACGCGACGGCGTCGAAGAAGAAGAACATCGACTTCCTCGCCAAGCTCGACAAGGACCGCAATGACAAGGGCTGCGAGTATGCAGTGCTTGTCTCGATGCTTGAAGAGGACTCCGACCTGTACACCGGTGTCACCGACGTGTCGCACCTCTACCCGAAGATGTTCGTGGTGCGCCCGCAGTTCTTCCTCACGATCATCGGGCTGCTGCGCAACGCTGCTCTGGACACAATCGTGGTGAAGGCCGAGCTCGAGCAGGTCAAGAAACAGAACATCGACATCACCGACTTCGAGTCCGAACTCGATGGCTTCAAGTCGGCGTTCGGCCGCAACTATGACCTCGCCAAGGGCAAGTTCGACGCAGCGATCAAGGAGATCGACAACGCGATTGCCCGACTCCAGAAGGTGAAGGGCGAGCTTCTCGGATCGGAGAACCACCTCCGACTCGCGAATGACAAGGCGACAGCGCTGACCGTGAAGAAGCTGACCAAGGGCAACCCGACGATGGCAGCCAAGTTCGCCGAGCTCAACGCGCCCGAACAGCCGGACGCCGCTTAGGCCCCGCGGGACGGACCACGGGAACCCGACAGCACTCCCACACAGATGGCTGCGACGACGGGTGCGCGATGCGGCGAAGCCGCGATCCACAGCGGGACCCGCTCGCCGGCCTCTGGGTCGCGGTGGTTGGTACGGGCAACCACCGCGAGCCAGATGGCTCAGGCCGGCACGCCCAGCGATCGAGCGAGTTCCTGCGCGATCGCTCTCATCTGCTCACCGAGCACTGCAGGGGTGCTGTCCGTGCGGAGCGCAAGCCGACAGATCGAGGGGCCGTCGACGATCTGCACACCCGCTTCTGTCGCATCGCCGGCCGCGTACACGAGCCAGCCTTCTCTCAGCCCGAACCGCCGACAGTACGCCGCCATCTGGTACAGATCAGCGTTCGGGTACTGCCCGTGCTTCTCGACCTTGTACTTCACGTCGATGCACGCCCGCACAACCCCGTCGACGACCCACACCAAGTCCGGGGCGATCTTCACCGTCCCCTCGACGTCGAGCGTCGACGCATACTGCACCACGAGCACTCCCCCGTACGGTTTGAACGCCTCGCGCAGCGCAGCCGACACGAAGTCCTCGAACACCGACCACATGTCGACCAGGAACCCCGACGCCACGACCGACCCCGCACGCTGCTCGACCGACGACCCCGACAGCACGAGCGACGCCAACGCCAGCGCCGACGAGTACCGCGCGTTCCGCCGATCAGCCCGCACGACCGGCACCGGAGCCCCGACCGGGATCACCGACACCCCGTCGACCACCCGCACGATCCGCCGCAGCGCCCCAAGTACGTCCGCCGGCACTCCCGGCAGCCGCAACAACCGCGTCGCCGCAGTCAGCAGCACCTGGTTCTCCGCGATGTCCTCCACGTAGTCGTCGAACGACACCTCGACCGGCAGCGGCTGCCCACCCCGTCGCGTCAGCTGGTCCCCGATCCGCCACCGCCCACGCACGAGCGGCAGCGCGTCCTCGCGGGTGACGTACCCGCGGAGCGGCCCTCCGGCGAGCGCCCGCGAGGCCTGCCGCACGAACGCGTGCGCCAACGCCGGCACCAGCTCGTCGTCCTCCTCGAACCCGAAGTCGTCCTCGGTCCAGATCGCACTGCCGGCCCGCGCGTACCCGAGCATCGCGAACAGCCGCCGCACGGGCGTCTTCGGCTTCAGCCACACCGTGTGCCCAGCGATCCGCACGACGCCGACCTTCCGGACCCCGCTCACGCGGTACTCGTCCGCACCGAACGTCGGGGCGACGGTCGCGATGTTCGCCGCCGCAAGTCCGACGGCCACCGCCCGAGGCAGCCGGTGCACCACCGGCTGGTCCGCCTCCCGCAGCTCAATCGTCGACGGAAGCACCTTCGGTCCCGTCCGCAACGGAGGACGTCGCTTGGCGGCGCAACGTCGCCAGGCCGTACCGAGCCTCCAGGTCGACGCCTTCGCCGTAGTGGTGCTCTGCCAGCAGGGGCAGGATCTCGTACCGCCACACGTCCTGCAGACCGGTCACCTCCAGGTCGCGCATCAGGAACGACGGGCCCACCTTGGCGTCGTGGTCCTGGATCTGCGCGTTGAGCCGCGTCAGCAGGTCGGCGCGGTCGTCCTGGAGGCCCTTGGTCGCCGCCCAGCGCGACAGCACGTTCTGCACCGGCTCGCGTTCCGGGTGCAGCTCGATGAAGGCGAAGCGTCGCCGCATCGCGGCGTCCAGCATCGCGATCGAGCGATCGGCAGTGTTCATCGTGCCGATGACGAAGATGTTGCTCGGCAGGGTGAACGGCTCGTCGCTGTAGAGCAGGGAGATCTCGCTGTCGCGGTACTCCAGCAGGAAGTACAGCTCGCCGAAGACCTTGGCGATGTTGCCGCGGTTGATCTCGTCGATGACCAGGAAGTAGTTCGCCTCGGGGTTGGCGGCGGCAGCGTCGGCGAGACGGCGGAGCGGGCCCTTCCGCAGTGTGAAGGCGAGGTTGCCGCTGTCGTCATTGGCGACGGGGCGGAAGCCCTCGAAGAAGTCCTCGTACGAGTACGTCGGGTGGAACTGGACGATGGTGGTCTCGCCGTCGGTGCCGTCCGTCACGTGTTTCGAGAGCGCCTGGGCCAGGAACGTCTTGCCGGTGCCGGGTGGGCCGTAGAGGATCACCTGTTTGCGGCGCTCGATCAGGTCGAGGGTCTGCTGCAGCCAGGCCTGAGGCATGTGGAGGCTCGACGCGAGTTCTCGGCTGACCGAGGGGAAGACGGTCCGCTCCTCAGCCTCCTCCTGTCCATCCGGTTTCCCCGGCGCCTGGTCGTCCGGCTTCTCCAGTGGCACGGGCGTACCCGCCCAGCGAGACCGGAGAGGTTCTCGGTAGTAGACAGCCGCGCCGTTTTCCTTCGCCTGCAGCGCGAGGGTGATGTCGAGGAACTCCCGATCGGGATCGTCCGGAACCTCGATGGCCCCGGCGTCGCCGACGACCTCACCACGGAATGCAGTCCGGATGCGATCGCGGTCCACAGCAGAGACCACCTCGCCGAACGCCTCCGGGTGCACCAGGTACATCAACTCGTTGCGCTGCGTCGGGAAGGGCGTTCCCGGAACGGATGCGACGAAGTCCCGCCATGCCCACGGATCGTCGAGCAGGGCACTCCGCTCGTCATCTGCCAATGCAACCCACTGGTGCACGAGCCGCACCACGATCGAGAGGGCGTTGTAGATGCCGTGCGCCATCCCCTGACCGGGATTGAACGACCACGAGCGGAACGCCTGGTCCACCTCGGCTGGGATCAGGACCGGTTCCTGCATCGAGTCGAGCAACGACTGGACACGCTCCCGCTTCTTCCGCTCCCCGGGGCTCTGCAGCGGCAGGAGCTGCCACGCCACCAGCTCCGCCATCAGCAGCCGCGCGTCGTCGGTGGCATCGGCGAACTGCTCGCGCAGCTTCTCGAGGAAGCTGGCGCCGGCCACTTCCTCCTGCTCAACGAACCGTGCGATCAACTCCGCGGTGACATCGGCTCGCCAGACCGTTCGGTGCTCGGCAAACACCGACGTCCGCTCACGGAGACCGCGTTCGCGGAACCGTTGTGACGCCTCGCGAATCCGCTCCGCTCCTGCGTCTGGTGGCAGGATCGCGACGCTGAGTCGTGCCGCACGATCAGCCATCAACGACTTCGTCGCCTCACGAGCAGCGCGGGTCGCTTCCAGACGGAAGGTGGTCGGCTCCGGGTCGTCTGCGATCGCTTGTCGGCCCTCATCCGTGATCGACCACAGGCCGTCTCCGGACTTGGTCAGCAAACCGGCACGGCCGAGCGTCGAGGTGCCGAACCAGAAGGCGTTGCGGCCACGTGGTTCGGGGCGGGACGGGACGAAGGTCGATTCGGTCTCACTCATCGGGATCTGTGCTTGCACGGCGTCCCACACGCTCTTGCGAGGCACCGCATCCGGCTGGGCGGCGAGGAAGCGGAGGGCAGCCATCAGCCGGGCATCCTGCAGTTGCTGATCTGACACGGAGTCGCTCCTGTCCTGCGGACCATTCGGGAGAGGCCCTCAGCTTCCAGATCCTACGGCGGCGTCCGTCGAAGATCGTGCCGCGCGACCTTCCCCGAAGCCGCACAGCGTTGCGCGATGCCGCAGCACCCCCGGTCGGGTGATAGCCAGACATGAGCACCACTCGTACGCTGCCCGAAGGGACAAGAGGTGCAACACATGGCGAAACGCGTCGAGACCGGTTGCCGGGACTGCAAGAAGTGCACGAACAGTGCAGCCGCGAACCTCGGGCGGAACAGTGGACGCGCCAGCCTCGCGGTGATGAGCCTCGGCGCTTCTGAGCTGGCCATGGGGTTCACGAAGACCTGTCGCGGATGCGGGCACAAGATGTCGCTGCACCTCGGTGCGCAGGCGACGACTCCGCAGCCAACCGTCACGGTCCAGCAGTCGGCGGTCCCTTCGATCGCACCGCAAGGGCCACCGCCCGGTTGGTACGCCGACGCACAGGGATCGAACCGCTGGTGGGACGGCATGCAGTGGACCGAACACGTGCAACAGTCAGCTCCACCTGCTCCCCCGGCGCCGGGCCTGTAGCTCTGACTGGTGCGCTCGCTCCTGGACCAGGGGCGAGCGCGATCACCCTTCCCCCACAACGGACACAAGGAGCACACAGTGGCAGACGAGATCGACATGATCGACGACGAAGACGGTGTCGCCATCATCGGGGAGACGTCGGCCGTTGATCGCTTCCTGGCGTCGAACGGTCTGGAGTCTCGGGGCTTCGACCTCCCGAAGCTCAGCCAGGCGTACAGCATCGGCTCGGGTGCGGCCGGCGCCGGAGCGGAGATCGCGGCCAATGCTGGCCGTTGGGTGAAGCTCACCAAGGAGTCCGCAAAGGCGATGCAACACTCGTCCCTCATGAAGGGTTCGTCTGCAGGGGTGAGCCGCGCGGTACTGACCGATGGCGGCAAGATCAAGGGACTGCTCGAGATCACCAAAGCGTCGAGGTCGTTCCTCACGAACCCCGCGATCTTGACCGGTGCGGCAGGGATCATGGCGCAACTCGCGATGCAGCAGGCCATGGACGAGATAACCGACTACCTCGCAACCATTGACGCGAAGCTCGACGACGTCCTGCGTGCCCAGAAGGACGCATCCCTCGCGGACATGATCGGCGTGGACCTCGTCATCGCTGACGCTCTCCGGATGCGCGACAGCATCGGATCCGTCAGCGAGATCACTTGGTCGAAGGTGCAAGGCACCGAGTTCACGATTGCTCGCACCCAGGCCTACGCGCTCCGTCAACTCGATGCACTGGCCGAGAAACTCGAGAAGACGACGAAGGTCAAGGACCTCGCCGACGCCTCGAGCGCTGCGGAGACAACTGTCCAGGAGTGGCTCGCAGTCCTGGCCCGGTGCTTCCAGTTGCAGGACGGTCTCGCCGTGTTGGAACTCGATCGAGTCCTCGACACCGCTCCCGATCAGCTCGACCAACACCGGAGAACGCTGAAGCTCGCGAGGCAGGAGCGGAAACAATCGATCTTGCGGAGCACGGAACGTCTCGTCGCACGGATGGACCACGCTGCGGGACTCGCCGACCTGAAGATCGTTCTGCACCCGAAGGCGGCTCGTGCACTCGTCCACTCCACGAACCTCGTCGCGGACGGCGTGGAGGTCTTCCACGACAGCCTCGGGATCGAACGCGAGCGCCGGGCGCTGGAAGCGACGCGATGGAAGGCCGCCGCGGACGCTGTTGCTGACGGAGCGCGGGACAAGGCAGTCGAGCTCGGCGAGGACGGGGTGGATCTCGCGAAGCGGCTGAGCGGCGATGCCATCGATCACGCGGCGTCGGCCGCAGGTGCGCTGTCGTCCGGGCTGGCGGGAATCGCCAGCCGCCTCCGCCGCCATGAGGCTGCTGACGGTGGACAACCCGAGGAACGCTCCGCGTCGTCGTCGGAGTGACACCGTGCCGAAGGCTGGAGCCCGTGCCGCGGCGCTCGATCGCGCCCTCCGAGATGCCGGGCTGCGCGCAGGAACGAACACACCTCGCACGCGCCTCGAAGACCTACCGGATCGGGTTGGCACTGCGTTTCTCGATCATTCTTGGCAGCTCGGCTGATCGGAGCCCCCCCCCCCCCCAACGGGCTCTCCCGCGAGTCGCTACGAGTTGCGAGGATGGTTCACGACCGGCACCCCAGAGAGGTGCCCGGCCGAGGGGACGAGACGATGGCCATCACCGGCGGCTCAGCACGCAAAGACCATGTCGACGGCGAAGCACGGCCAGGCGAAGGAGAGCTCGGGGCGAAGTCCACGGGCTTCTCCACGGGCGCTCTGCAGAAGGCGGGTGCCTCGGCACGTCGCGAGCATGAACGCCGTCTGGCGAACGACGAGGCGGCCGTGCGAGCGCGTTGGGGGCGGCTCGGCGGTGTCGCGGTCGCGCTCACCCCTGAGCGGCAGAGCACCAGCGCCTGGCGGTCGGGCGCCATCGGTGAGGAACGCGTGGGTGCATCACTCGATGCGCTGTCCTCGGACGTCGTACGGGTCCTGCATGACCGGCGGCGCGGGAGATCCCGAGCAAACATCGACCACCTCGTCGTGACGACAACCGGAGTCTGGGTCATCGACACCAAGCGCTACCAATCCGAGCGGCCCACGCTTCGCGTCGACGGAGGAATCCTCCAACCGCGAACTGAGCGTCTGTTCGTCGGCCGCCGCGACAGGTCTTCCCTGCTGCTCGGGATGCAGAAGCAGCTCGACGCGGTTCGCTCCGTGGTCGACGTGCCGGTGGTGGGTGCCCTGTGTTTCATCGACGCGGATTGGCCGATCATCGGCGGCTCGTTCCAGGTCGACGGCGTTCACGTGGTGTGGCCGAAGAAGCTCTCGAAGCTGCTCCGGCGTGCTGCAGGTGATGTCGACGTCACCGCGGTCGAGCAGCGGCTGCAGTCTGAGTTCCGTCCCGCCTGACCCGAAGAGGCCCCCGACGGACCTTGAAGGTTCGTTCTTCTCACTCTGTGATGAGTAGGAGCCGACAGCCGTACGGCCGCTCCTGAAGAGCGAGGCCTGCTTCGTTCTCCACAGAAGTCGCGACCGAACTGGGCGCCGACCCACCACTGGCTACCGTCGGACGATGCAGCACTGGGAAGCCACCGATGCCCGGCGGAAGCACATGTCCCGCTTCGGCCGTCGCGACACCGCGCCCGAGCTCGCTCTCCGGCGAGCGCTCCACGCCCGGGGCCTGCGCTACTTCGTCGACCGCCGCGTCAGCACCGCCACCCGCTGCCGAGCCGACATCGTGTTCCCGCGAGCCCGCATCGCCGTGTTCGTCGACGGCTGCTTCTGGCACCACTGCGACCAGCACATCCACCTGCCGAAGGCCAACGCGGAACTCTGGCGCACGAAGCTGCTGGCGAACCGGCAGCGCGATGCGCATCACGATGCGGTCCTGCGCAGCGAGGGCTGGAAGGTGCTGCGCGTCTGGGAGCACGAGGACCCGGACGCTGCTGCGGACCGCGTGGAGCGCGAGCTGCAGCGGTGGGCGCGCATCGCGCGAACGCGCCACAGGCGGACTGGAGGCACAGCTCGACCCGGCCCCGATCCTCCATTCCGGTACTCCCCCATTTCGCAGCCCACAGCACCCGGATCGTGGTGACGACACGGGTCTGCTTCTCCTGGTGATCGCGCGTGCTTCCTCGTTCACCGAGCCGACAGATCGAGGCTCCGATCAGCCCACTTGACGAGCTCCGGATCATGCGTCGCGACGACGACCGCACTTCCGGATGCGCGCAGCACGTCGAGCCCCGACCGAACCCGCGCGGAACTCTCGTCGTCAAGCGACGCTGTCGGTTCGTCCGCGAGCACGATTCGCGGTCGTTGCAGGAGCAACCGCGCCACGGCGACCCGCTGCTGTTCCCCGCCGCTGAGTGTGCCTGCGCGCAAACGCTGGCGGCCGTGCAGTCCCACCATGAGCAGCGACTGGTGCATCCGAGCGGGGACTTCTCGACGTTCGGCGGCAGTGAACGGCAGCACACGGAGGTTCTGCTCGACTGTCCACTCAGGAACGATCGCGTGGTCCTGCATGACGAAGCCGATGTCGTGGCGGCGGAGGCGTCGAAGCATGCGAGGGTGCGCATCGTTCAGGTCTGTGCCGGCGACGTGGATCGTGCCCCGTGTGGCACGCTCGAGCCCGCCGAGGCATCGCAGCAGCGTGCTCTTCCCCTGGCCGGACGGTCCGCGCAGGGCGAGTGCTTCACCCGGTCCCACCCGGACGTCGAGCCCGTCCCACAGCGTTCGTTTCCCGATGTCGTAGCCGAGCCTCTCGGCGGTGATGTGTGCTCGTTGCTGCGTCATGCTCTCCTTCTCCAGACGTGGTCAAGGGCGATCAGCACGCTGAGCACGAGTGCGGTGGCGCTCCCTGCAGCCACGGCTGCTCCGATGATCTCGGCGGGCTCGAACGTCCCCAGCGCACCGGTCAGGAGTGCCGCGCATCCGCTCGTCGCAGCTGCTCCCAGGACGAACGATCGATGCGCTACCGCCGGATGTCGCCCGACGAGACGCAAGAGACGGTGTGCGCGCTGCCCGCGGCGGAGATGGCTCGTGACGAGACTTCCGGCGGCGAAGAGCGCCGCGACGAGGGCCGCAAGACTCGCGCCAGCGAGGACGATCCGGTCGCTTCGGACCACCGCGAGCCGCCGGTCGATCACGGCGCCGACGGCATTGACCTGGGTGACCACGTCGAACACGTGCTCGTCGTGCAGTGCCTGTTCCAGGCTGGCGCGGTCCGAGAACCGTACCTCTCCGTTGTGGGTTGCGGTGCCGACACGGTTCGGAGCGATGTCCTTGACGTCCGACACGACGACGACTGCGATCTCCGGCCAGGTCGGTCCCTTCGGGGCTCCCCAATCCACCCACCGGTCAGCGGCCTCGACGATGGGAGCGGTGCTCTCGACGACCTCAGTGGACACCGACAGTGTCCTCGGCGGATCTGCGTCATCGAGCGCCCAGCCCTCCGCGATGCCGCTCCGGACCTCGTTCTCGATCTCATCCGCGCGACCGTGCATGGCCTCGGGTACCAGCACCGTGACACCGTCGCGCCGCGCGACCGACTCCGGTAGGCCGGTGGTGCCGCTTCCCGCGACCACCAGCGCATCAGGAAAGGCATTCGTCATCGCCATCCGGGCACGCTTCCGCTCGATCGCGGCGGCGCCGATGCTCCCGAGTGCCAGGTCCTGGCGTTCTCCCGCGAACCCGACGCCCAAGACGACATCGTCACCATGCGCTGCTTCCGCAGCGAGCGAGGCCTCGAGTGTTCTCGCATCGGTGCTCGCTGACGTGATCGTCGACACGTTCCCGACCAGCACGACGACGAGCGCGATCCCCGATGCTGCCGTCAGCACCGGCCGCCAGCGGCGCACGTCCGGCCCGCCGAGCTGACGTCCGCTGATGACCGCGAAGCCGACATGAGATCCTGCCGTGGCTGCGAGAGCGATGGCACTGACGGTCGCGAACGAGGTCCAGCAAAGAACCCAGACGGCGTCTGACGCTCCGCGAACTGCGAGGAAACCGGCGAGTCCGGCGAACACGGCCGCGAATGCGGTGAGGAGGAGCACGGCGATGTCCACGAGCTCGCGTGCTGCGATGCGTCCGAGGGTCCAACCAGCGAGACGACGCACGCGCTGGCGGGGTGCGCGGTGATGCGACTCCGAGACCAGCGCGATGAGGAGCGCAATCGACACCGCGAAGCCGATTCCGGCCACACCGGGCTTCATCAACGCCTCGAGCAGTGTCGGGAGCGGCAATGGCTCAGCCCTCGAGAACGTGAACCCAGCCTCGCCGAGGTGACCGAGGAACCGTGACACGTCCGGACCGGACCCGTCGACCGCGTACGTCCAGACGATGACGGCGTCACCGATGTCACGAACTGGACGCTCCGTGATCTCCCCCCAGAACGTCGGTCGAGCGATGTCGCCGTGCAGCACGTACGCGTCGAGTTCACCGGGCGCGCCGCTGCGGTCGGGAACGAGCAACGCGAGGTCGACGCCGTCGTCACTCGCCAGACGCTGGAGGAGCGCGATGTGCTCCGCTTTCGTGGGCCCGAACGGCAGATCGGTCAGGTCGATCGTGGTTCGTCCCGACGCATAGCCGAGCGCCTCGACGCTGCCGGAGAGGAAGACGACGAGGCCCGCGGAGAAGAGCGCGACCGCCACCACCGCGATGATGGTGGCGGTCGCGAAGGTCCGGATCAGTAGATGTTCCAGAAGGCCTGGTTGCCACTGAACGCGGAGGGGCGACTCGCGGAGGCGATCTTCCCCTTCGCGACCTTGCCGGAGGACTTCGTGACTCCGGAGGACTTCACTGATGCACTGTGCACCAGCTTCGAGTTGTCGTAGACGGAGACGACTCGTCCACTGCTGACTGCGTACGTCCAGATCCCCCCGCCGACCACCTGGGTGCCGTTGCGCGCCGTCTTCGGCGAATCGAGCGTGACACTCCCACCCGTTGCGGCAGCGTCGCCGACAGTGGCGGCGGATGCGGCGCTGGCACCCATCGTCCCTGCGAGCGTCGTCAGCGCGCAGAGCGCGATGGTCACGATCGACTTCGTCATGTGGTGTTCCCCTCGTCGGTTCAGGTCGGAGTTCGACCGGGACTGACGCTACACAAACAATTCCACCATCTGAAGTCTTGCATATTCACCGTCCCATCCTCCGATCGGAGGATGCAACCCCACCCGCTCCCCCGACCCACCGAGCCGAAGACCGGGCCAGGCTGGCACCATGCCCGACACCCCAGCCATCGAGGTCCGCAACCTCGCGAAGCAGTACCCCACCGGCAAGCGCGCCGTGGACGACGTCTCCTTCACGATCGCGCAGGGCGAGACCTTCGCCCTCCTCGGCCCGAACGGCGCCGGCAAGTCCACCACCGTCGAGATCCTCGAGGGCTACCGCTCCCGCACCGACGGCCACGTCAGTGTCCTCGGCCACGACCCGGCCCGTGCCAGCCGCAGCCACAACGCCCGCATCGGCATCGTCCTGCAGACCAGCGGCGAGTCCCCCAACGTCACGGTCGCCGAGCAGCTGAACCACTTCGGCCGGCTCTACCCGAACCCGCGCAGCACCGACGAGCTCATCGCCGCGACGGGCCTGACCGAGCAGCGCAACACCCGCATCGCCCGGCTCTCGGGCGGGCAGCGCCGCCGTGTGGACGTCGCACTCGGCATCATCGGCCGACCAGAGGTCCTGTTCCTCGACGAGCCGACGACCGGCTTCGACCCGGAGGCCCGCCGGCAGTTCTGGGACCTGCTGAAACAGGTGCAGCGCGAGGGCACGACGATCCTGCTCACCACGCACTACCTCGACGAGGCCGCGCAGCTCGCCGACCGGGCAGCGGTGATAGCAGACGGCAAGCTGCTGGACATCGCCCCGATCGACGAGATCGGCGGCGCTCAGGCTCGCACACCACGCATCCGCTGGCACGACGACGCCGGCACCGTGCACGAGGAGCGCACCACCAACGCGGCGGAACGGATCCGCAGCAGCACCGAACCGATGCACGACCTCGAGGTCATCCGCCCGTCCCTCGAGTCCGTCTACCTCGAGATGGTGGGATCGAAATGACCACGACGACCAGCGCACCGACGACCAAGAGCCGGACCAACACGGCCAGCATGGGCACCGCCCGCATCAGCTACGAGATCCGCTCGTACTTCCGCGCTCCGGACTCGGTCTTCTTCACGTTCCTGTTCCCGATCATCATGCTGGCGCTGTTCTCGGTCGCGTTCAGCAGTGCTCCGGACATCCAGGCCGGGCGGAACGTCAGCGTCGACTACGCGACGTACTACTTACCGGGTCTGGTGGCGACGGGCATCCTCCTGTCGGGCACACAGTCGCTCGGTGTCGACATCGCCGGCGAGCGCAGCGACGGCACGCTCAAGCGTCTGGGCGGCACACCGCTCCCCGTGCTGAGCTACTTCGTCGGCAAGATCGGCATGGTCCTGGTGACCACCGTGATCCAGACCGCCCTGCTCCTGCTGATCGCGAGCCTGGTCTTCGGCGTCGACCTGCCGACCGACGGCACCCTGTGGGCACGGTTCGCGGGGATCATGGTCCTCGGCATCGCGACCAGCTGCGTACTCGGCATCGCGATCTCGGCCCTGCCGCGCGAAGGACGCCGCGCCACCGCCACGATCGTCCCGATCGTGCTGGTCCTGCAGTTCATCTCCGGCGTCTACCTCCCCTTCACCCAGCTGCCCGACTGGCTGCAGAACGCCGCGTCCGTCTTCCCCCTGCGGTGGATGGCGTCCGGCATGCGCTCCGTCTTCCTGCCCGACGCGTTCGCGGGCGCCGAGCCAGGAGGCGCGTGGCACCTGGGCATCGGAACGCTGGTGTTGGTGGCGTGGCTGGTCGTGGGCACGGTGGCCTGCGTCCTCACCTTCCGCTGGAACCGCAAGGACTCCTGATGCGCCGGATCCGGCCTGTGGACAACTCCGATCGGGCCGTGTCCGGGTGGCAGGCTGTGTCCATGAGCACCGAGAGCTGGGTCCGCAACCGGTGGTTGCACGCCTTCTTCGGGGCGACCATGGCCCTGACCGCAGTGATTGCGGCGTTCGGCTGGTCGCCCTGGTCGTCGCGGTGGCCGGCGTACGCGATGATCGCGATCCTGGTCCTCGCCTACGTCGCGTACGGGCATCGCGGCTACTCCGAGCCGAAGGCCGCGGCGGTGTTCCTGCCGTTGGTCGTCGTGTCGGCCGCGGTGTTGCCGGCGATCGCACCGAGTACGGCGTTCGTGCAGTGCATCGTGTTCCCGCTGATCTGGGTCCAGACGGAACGCATCCGCACCGGTGTGCTGTTCTCGATCGCGGTCGGGGTTGCCAGCAGCATCGGCCTGCAGGTCTCCGGCGGTCCAGACGCCCTGGTCAGCACGCTCGTGATCGAGGGCATCAGCATCATCGGGGCCTGCGCGATGGGCATCTGGATCTCGAGCATCGCGGACCTGTCCGAGTCCCGCCGTGAACTCCTCGACGAGCTCCGCGCCACGCAGACCTCGTTGGCCCAGGCGAATCGCAACGCCGGCATCGCCAGCGAACGCGAACGTCTGGCGCGTGAGATCCACGACACCGTCGCGCAGAACCTGGCCGGCATCGTCATGCTCACCGAACGCGCGCAGAGCGACCTGGCGAGCCACCGGATCGATGCACTCCAGGACCGCCTGGTCGTGCTCGAAGAGTCCGCACGTGCCGCGTTGGAAGAGTCCCGCGCCCTCGTCGCTGCCGGAGCGGCCGGCGTCACGCGCGACAGCCTCGGCGGAGCCCTCCACCGACTGGGCGAGCGCCACACCCGCGAGACCGGCACGACGGTCACCGTCGACGCCTCGGAGTGTGCGCTGGACCGCGACGCGCAGGTGGTGCTGCTCCGCGTCGCCCAGGAGGCCCTGAGCAACGTCCGCACGCATGCTCGCGCGACCGCGGTGCACGTCGAACTGCGCCACGAAGCCGAGCAGACGACCCTGCGGATCACCGACGACGGGGTCGGTTTCGACACTGGCGTCAGTTCAGCGGGCCACGGGCTCCGCGGCCTGCGCGAGCGCCTCGCGCTGGCGGGCGGGTCGTGTCGGATCACCAGCGGCCCGGGTCGCGGCACCGTCGTGACGGCGACGCTGCCCACCGGGGCTGCACCGAGCCTCCCGTCCGCACCGGTCCTCTCGTCTGTCCCGGCGTCAGCCGAGCGCTCGGTGGCGGGGGTGGCCCGGTGATCCGCGTGGTGGTGGCCGACGACCACCCCATCGTCCGCGCCGGCATCGTCGCGCTGCTGCAGGACGCCGACGACATCCAGGTCGTCGGTCAGGCGCCCGACGGCGAGAGCGCGGTTGCCGTGGTCTTGGCCGAACGCCCGGACGTCGTGCTCATGGACCTCCGCATGCCGCACCTCGACGGTGATGCGGCGACGGCGAAGATCCTCAGCGCCGATCCCGGCATCCGCGTGCTGATCCTGACCACGTACGAGTCCGACGACCAGATCCTCGCCGCCATCGAAGCCGGAGCCACCGGCTACCTGCTCAAGGCGGCGCCCGAGTCCGAGATCCTGGCGGGCGTCCGCGCCACCGCGCGGGGTGAGACGGCGCTCGCGCCCTCAGCTGCAGCGGCCCTGGTGCGTCGGGCCACGGGCTCGGTGCCGACCGGGCCGTCGCTGACCCCGCGCGAGCTCGACGTGCTCCGGCTCGTCGCGCAGGGCAACAGCAACCCGGCGATCGGCCGCGCCCTGTTCCTCAGCGAGACCACCGTGAAGACGCACCTCGGGCATGTGTTCGAGAAGCTCGGTGTGAACGACCGCACGCGCGCCGTGACGCGCGCGATGGAGCTCGACCTGCTCCGCTGACGGGGCTCAAGTACGGACTGCGGCCGTCGCAAGCCCGTTCGTCGTGGTGGCCACCTGTCGGACCAGGCTGCTCGGGCGCTCGGGAGCGAGCGTGACACGGTCGCCCGTACTACTCCATTCTGCGACGCCGACCCCGCCGATCGACAGCCATCCGAACCCCGAGCGCGCAGCGTCGCTCCAGCCGCGCACGGACTGCCAGGTCGGCGCCGTCCAGGCTGCCCGGAACCAGGCGACGTCGCTCGGGCACGGGCCGGAGCGGTCGACGAGCTGCGCCGACGAGATCGTCACCGCACCACGGCCGACGATCGTGCCCGTCGGTTCCGGGGAGATCCACGCCAACAGGTGCCCGGCAACCGACCCGACGTCCACGACTCCCAGCGCCGTCGAACCGTCCGGCTGCTCCGCTCGCACGACGCACCGCCGGCCCTGCACCCAGCACGACCATCGGTGGACGACGTCGGGGTTCGCGGGGTCGTTCCGCTCGACGGCGAGCACCGCGTCGGGGTCCCTGATCGGACCGACCAGCTCGTCGCCCTTGTCCGTGGTAGCGCCGAACCGGCCGACCAGTCCGTGCTCCCGTGCTGACCGGCCGGCCTCGGACCGCCGTTCACCACCCGGCACAACGCCACGGTCACGGAAGCGCACCAGGTGGTCGAGCACACCGGCGTCCGTGCGCCACTGCAGCACCGGCCCCGGACCGACCTCGGCGGCCAGTTCCGGCAGACCGACCGCGTGCACGGTGTCCCGCGTGGACCACCGGGACTCCAGGAGCCCGTCGACGACCTCCGACACCGCGGGCCAGTCCCGCACGGAGCACCGCAGATCGATGCGCACGCGTGTGCCACCGACGTCGATGCAGCGGTGCTCGACCATGACCAGGTCAGCGGGCTCGGGCAGCGCGAACAGGATCTGATCGGTCGCGGATTCCAGCAGCACGGCGTCCGGCCGTGTCGTGAGCACGCGGCGCGCCAGCTCCACCGGCCGATCGGGCACTGCCGACAGTCCGATCGACACGACGCCGTCCGTTCGGTCGAGCCGGACACCTCCGTCCGTCGGGGACGCTGCCCAGCCGACCGGCACCTCGAACACCAGACCACCGACGATCACGAGCGCGTCCCACCGTGGGTCCGGCCACGGGTCCCACGGCACGTGCCGGGTCATCGGCGCATCCGGCGCCGGTACCAGCGGGGCGCAGCCCATCGCGCGCCGCCGAACATCATGCAGAACCCGAACGATCCGCTGAGGACGAAGCACCCCATCAGCGAGAGGGCGAGCGGGACCGGTCCGTTGAAGCAGGTGCAGGCGATGCCCTCGCACACCACGGCGGTCCCCAGCCAGAAGATGCCGAAGAACTGCATGCTGGGGTTGATCCGGACCCACGAGCGCCAGACGCCGAGGTACGCCAGCGCACCGAGCACCATGAACACCCCGCCGATCACGATCATCCAGACCACTGCTGCCATCCGGCGCCCCCGTCCGTTCCGTCGGACCTCCACCCTACGGCGGGGCCCGACGGACCAGCGGTCACCAGGTCAGCACGAAGCGCCCTCGCGTCCCACCGGCCTCCAGCCGCTCGTGCGCCTCGGACGCCCGCGACGCCGGCAGCACCTCGGCAACCCGCGGCGTGATCGTCCCGCCCTCGACGGCGTGCCGCAGCCGCTCGAGCTTGTCGAACGACCGGTACTCGCCGAACACCATCACCTGCTCGAACCGCACGCCGTCGGCGCCGTTGCCCGGCCACCCTCGCACGTCGATGAACGCACCGCCGTCACGCACGGCGGGCACGACCACGTCGCGCTGCACGGCGGCGTCGGCCAGCGCGTCGACGCCCTCGGGCACGATCGCCCGCACGGCATCCGCGAACCCGTCCCCGCGCGGCACGACGTGGTCCGGCCCGAGCGAGCGCACGAGCGCCTCGTCCTTGGGCGCGGCGTCGGCGATGACCGTGATGCCCTCGGACTTGGCGAGCTGCACCAGGTAGTTGCCGAGCAGGCCGGCGGCGCCGGTGACGGCCAGGGTCCCGCCACGCTGCACGCCCGCGAGCTCGAGGATGCGGATCGCGGTCAGTCCGTTCATCGGCACGGTCGAAGCCAACTCGATCGAGGTGTCCTTGGGCACGTGGGTGAACGAGCCGACCGGGGCGACGAGCTCCTGCACGTAGGCGCCACCGTGGGTGCTGAGGGGCAGTGCCATGGCCATCACCGCGTCGCCGACCTGCCAGCCGGACACGTCGGGGCCGACCTCGTCGATGACCCCCGCAGCGTCCATCCCGGGCACGTACGGCGACGACGACTGCGAGCTGTCGCGCTCACCGGCCCGCACGCCGGTGTCGGTGGGGTTCACGGCGAACGCCTGCACGCGGATCCGGACCGATCCGGCTCCCGCGTGGGGCTCCGGGACCTCGTGGACGGCGAGGGCCTCGGGCCCTCCGAACTCTGTGACTCCGACGACCTGCATGCCTTCCGTTCTACCGGTCGATGCCCGACGGCTCCCAGCCACCCGGCACGGGCATCGCCATCTCGATCGAGTCCCCCGGCGCGAACCCGATCGCCCGCCGCCGCCCCGTCGGGGTGAACCCGTGCCGGGCGTAGAAGCGACGCGCCGGCAAGCCCGCCGGCCCCTCGTCCACCCACAGCGTCAGCCTGTCCCCGCGTCCCGGCACCCATGCGAGCACCTCGGCGAACAGTGCGTCGGCCACGCCGTGCACCCGACCGCGGAACTCCGGCGTCACCCACACGCCGGTCAGAATCGGTCCGTCCTGCTCCTGCGCGCTCATCATCCGGATCCACCGCCCGGTGTCGTCGTGGACCGCCGCCACACTCATCGCGTCGATCGCCGTGCCGCGACGGGCCCGCATCCGCCAATCGTCCTCGGTCATACCCAGGGTCGTGGCGAGCGTCGCACCGTACGAGATCGGGTTGTCGGTCGCGTTCTCGATGCGGGTCTGGCGGACCAGGGGCCAGTCGTCCTCCACCGTCGAACGGACCGTGAACCGGGCACCCTGTCCATCTGACTCAGTCCGCACAGTTCCATCCTGCCCGACAGGGAGTACCGTCAACTCGTCAGCATGCTGAACACCCGAAAGGACCCCTCGTGAGCACCACCGCCGCACCCGAACGCCGCCGCTGGATCGGCCTGGTCGTCATCAGCCTGGCCGTCGCCCTGATCATCGTCGACTCCACGATCGTGAACGTCGCGATCCCCAGTATCGTCGCTGATCTGGACATCGGTTCGACCCTGGTGCAGTGGGTGCAGGAGAGCTACACGCTCGTGTTCGCCGCCCTGCTGCTGGTGTTCGGCGCGCTCGCGGACCGGTACGGCCGACGTCGACTGCTGGCCACGGGTGTGATCGTCTTCGCAGTCGCGTCCGTGCTCGCTGCCCTGTCCCCCACGGGTGACCTGCTGGTGGTCTCGCGGATCCTGCAGGGCATCGGCGGCGCCATGGTCCTGCCCACGACGCTTTCGATCCTCAACGCCACGTTCACCGGACGCGAGCGCGGCATCGCCTTCGCCGTCTGGGGCTCGACGATCGGCGGGATGGTCGCCGTCGGGCCCCTGCTCGGCGGCTGGCTGACGACGGAGTTCTCGTGGCGGTGGGCCTTCGGCATCAACGTGCCGATCGTCGCGATCATCCTGGTCGGGCTCGTGTACGCGGTGCAGGAATCCCGTGACGCCGCTCACGCCGAGCGCATCGACGTCGTCGGTGCGGTGCTGTCCGTCGTCGCCAGCGCCACCCTGGTGTTCGGTCTGATCGAGGGACGCACCTACGGCTGGTGGACCCCCTCGTCGACGCCGCTCACCATCGGCAACTGGTCGTGGTCGACGGGCATCTCCCCGATCCCGATCGCGTTCCTGGTCGCCGTGCTGGCGGGCGTCGGGTTCGTCCGCTGGTCCCTGCGCCGGCAGCGGTCGGGTCGTTCGGCGCTCATCGCCCTCGACCTGTTCCGCATCGGCTCGTTCCGCAACGGCTCCATCGCCGCGCTCATCGTGTCGCTCGGCGAGTTCGGCATCATCCTGAGCCTTCCGCTCTGGCTGCAGAACGTCCTCGGCTACACCGCACTGCAGACCGGGTTCGTCCTGCTGGCCCTGGCCATCGGCTCCTTCGTCGCCAGTGGGTTCGCTGCGACGGTCGGCCAGCGGATCGGTGCGCTGCCGATCGTCCGGATGGGCATCGGTGCCGAGATCATCGGGGTCGCGGCGATCGGCTTCGTGATCAGCGCCACGACCGCATGGTGGGCGATCGTCCCGTGCCTGTTCGTCTACGGCTTCGGTGTCGGGCTCGCGACCGCCCAGCTGACCGGTGTGGTGCTGCAGGACGTCCCCGTCGAGCGCAGCGGCGAGGCCTCGGGCGCCCAGAGCACCGCACGCCAGATCGGTTCGGCCCTCGGCATCGCCGTCCTCGGCACCGTGCTGTTCACCTCGACCGGCACGGTCCTCGAGAACCGCCTGCAGGACGCCGGCGCACCCGCGGCCGCGGCCTCGAAGGTCGCCGACGCGGTCGTGCAGTCCTCGGGCGGCGCGATCGGCTCGCTGACCGGCGAAACCCGCGACAGCGCCGAGGTCGCGTTCTCGGACGGCACCCGCGCTGCCGCGTTCTCGGCCGCGGGCTTCCTGGTCATCGGGCTCGGCGCGACCCTGCGACTGCGGGCACCCCGCCGCGAGGACGAGTCCGCCGACGACGCTGCACAGCCCGCCACCACCAGCGCCGACTGACCCAGCGCAGCGCCCGCGGCACCGTAGGGTCGTCACGCACAGCCACGACCTGGGAGGACGACGTGATCTGGATCATCGGTGCCGTCCTGATGCTCATCGGCACTGTCGGGTACACCGGAGTCTGGCGCTCGTGGGCGAAAGACGGCCTGTCGTACTGGGTATTCGGTCTGTTCTGGTTCGGTCTCGGCATCGTCCTGGTGAGCGTCGTCCTCGCCACGGACGCACCGACCTGGGTGTTCTGGATCCCCGCAACGCTCACTGTCCTCGGGGCGACAGCAACCTGGTACCTCCCACCGGCACTGACACCCCGGTGGTTCCGCGAGCAGCGCCGCAACTGGCGCTGACCGGGCCGCTCCGCGGCTACTGCACGACAACGGTCAGGAGGCGCGGCAACCGCCCGCATCACACCGACCGCCATCTCGATATGCACTTTCTGCCGACCGGCGCAGGCCCGGTGCAACCGTCACGTCCGTCCGTTCCGTGCTCGCACCGGGATGGATGCAAGAAGAGTGGAAGACCCCCTGGAATGCAGAAAACCCCTGACCTGTGGAGGTCAGGGGTTTCCTGGTGTTGCACGTTGAGTCCGGCGGCGTCCTACTCTCCCACAAGGTCCCCCTTGCAGTACCATCGGCGCTGAGAGGCTTAGCTTCC
>NZ_JALGRO010000013.1 GCF_022815645.1 Curtobacterium sp. VKM Ac-2922
CCGGGTGCAGCGCCAGGTGCGCGCGCAGGTGGCGGTGCAGTAGACAGCACCACCGACGGACCGGAGGCCCGGTGCCAGCTGGCACCGGGCCTCCTGTCCGATCCGGCGAGACTACCGGGCCGCGCGCTGGTCGCGCGGCTGCACCACCTCGGTCAGCCACGCCAGGATGCGGGCGTCGAACCAGTCGGCGTCGTGGTTCCAGAGCTTGGTGTGCCGCGCGACGTGGGCGACCTCGAGCCGCACCAGGTCCGGGCGGGCTTCAGCCAGCGCGTGCGAGGCCGACGAGGGCACGAAGCCGTCGTCGTCGCTGTGCAGCAGCAGGATCGGCACGGTGAGTTCGTCGGCGCGGGCGACCATGTCGAGCTCGCGCAGGTCGACGGGCTGCTGCAGACCGGCCAACCGGTGCAGCACCGGCGTCCGCAGCACCCGCTGGGCCACCTTGCGCACGACCCGGGGCAGCCGGAGCGCCCGGCTCTGCGACTTCAGGACCGCGTGCCAGTCGACCACGGCCGACTCGAGCACGACACCGTCGACCAGCTGCGCCAACGGTGACCGGACCAGGGTCTGCAGGACGACCGCGCCACCCATCGACCAGCCCATCAGGACCACGCTGGTGGCGCCCTGTCCCTCGACCCAGCGGAGCGCCGCGTCGACGTCCTCCCACTCGGTGGAGCCCAGCCCGTACCGGCCGTCCACGCTCTTGGGCGCGACACCGTCGTTCCGCCACGAGGCGAGCAGCACCGAGTACCCCGCTGCCCGGAACACCGGCAGCGCGCGGATCGTCTCGGCACGGGTGACACCGCGGCCGTGCACCAGGACGGCCCACGGGGCGGCGGGGTCGTCGGCACGCACGACCCAGGCCGGAGCCGGGCCGTTCGGGGTCGGGACGTCGATGTCCTCGACGGGGACGTCGAGCTCGCCGGGGGTCAGGTAGAACCAGCCGCCCCACCGACCACGACGGGCCGTGGTCGGGTCACCGGCGTCGACGGCGATGATGCGCCGGGTGACGGTGGCGGTCGTGGTCTCGAGGACGTCGCCGACGCGCATGTGCCCGGTCCCGCCGCCGAACCACAGGCTGTAGCGGCCCTGCAGCTCGGTGTCGGGCGTGCGCTCGAGCACGACGGTCGCGCGCTGCAGGTCCACGGCCAGGATCGGGACCCGCTCGGTGCGCTTGCGGTCCGGGGTGACGACCATCCGGGCGATCGCGGCGACGAAGCCACCGACCACGGCGGTGCCGACGACGGCTGCGGCCAGACCGGCGCCCAGGGCGACCAGGCCGGCGGAGCGTGCGGTCTCCTGCACCACGTCCTCGGCGGGTCGCACGGAACGGGACATGGTCCGGAGCCTAGTCTGCATCCGTGTCCGAAACCCCTGAGCCCGAGGCCTTCGCGCAGCTCCGCGCGTACGTCGCCGCGGGCGGGACCCGTGCCGAGACGACCATCACCGAGATCCCGTCGCCCTCGCGCCTGGCGCCGTTCTCGATCGCCCTGGCCGCGGACGTGTCCGGCGTCGAGCACGGCGTCGACTCCGACCTGGGGACCGGCCGGTTCATCGCGTTGTACGACCCGTCCGAGCCCGAGGGCTGGGCAGGGGCGTTCCGCATCGTGACGTTCGCCCAGGCGCCCCTGGAGCCCGAGATCGGTGTCGACGAGTTCGTCGCCGACGTCACGTGGAGCTGGCTCGTCGACGCCCTGGCAGCGCAGGGTGCCGAGTACGACCGGGCGTCGGGCACCGCCACCAAGATCATCTCCCGCGGCTACGGCGAGCTCGCGGCGCAGGGCGACGGCGCACAGCTGGAGCTCCGGGCGTCGTGGACGCCGCGCGGCACCGACCTCGTCGCGCACGTCGAGGCGTGGGAGGAGATCGTCACCATGCTCGCAGGACTGCCACCGTCGTCGGACGGCGTGACGCTGCTCGGCCCCAGGAGGCTCGCCCGTGACTGACCCGAACAACCCCTTCCTGGCGCCGAGTGCGCCGCCGGCGGCTGCACCCGTCGCCGCTGCTGCGGCGGCGCCCGTCGCTGCTGCTGCTGCGCCGTCGGCTGGTGCTGTGCCCTCGTTCGAGGCCGGGCACGACGCCGTCAAGGTGATCGAGGACCGGTCGGACTACCTGGCGGCCGTCGCGGCCATCGCAGCGGGCCACGGGCCGGTCGCGGTCGACGCCGAGCGGGCCAGCGGCTACCGCTACTCGCAGCGGGCGTACCTGATCCAGGTGTTCCGACGCGGAGCCGGGGCCTTCCTGTTCGACCCGATCGCGATCGGCTCGTTCCAGGAACTGCAGGACGCCATCGTCGACCAGGAGTGGCTGTTCCACGCTGCCTCGCAGGACCTGCCCTGCCTGCTCGAGGTCGGGCTGGTCCCGACCCGCATCTTCGACACCGAACTCGGGGCACGCATCGCCGGCTTCCCGCGCGTCGGACTCGGCGCCGTCGTCGAGCAGCTGCTCGGCATCACGCTCGCCAAGGCCCACTCCGCTGCCGACTGGTCGACGCGCCCGCTCCCCCAGTCGTGGCTGGTGTACGCCGCGCTCGACGTCGAGCTGCTGCCCGACCTGCGCGACGCCCTGGCTGCCGTGCTCGACGACGCCGGCAAGTCCGACATCGCCGCGCAGGAGTTCGACGCCGTGCTGCACCGCGCGCCGAAGCCGCCGCGGGCGGAACCGTGGCGGCGCCTGTCCGGCATGCACGCGCTGCGCGGCACCCGGGCGCTCGCGATCGCCCGGTCGCTCTGGAGGGCGCGCGACGCGTTCGCGCAGGAGTCGGACACCGCGCCCGGCCGGATCATCCCGGATGCCGCGATCGTGGCCGCCGCCGCAGCGGCTCCCGAGACCCGCAAGGACCTGGCCGCGCTCAAGGCCTTCACGGGTCGCGCGAGCCGCTCCGAGATCGACCGCTGGTGGGCCGCCGTGGACGAGGGGCGCACGACCGACGACCTGCCGAAGCTCCGCGGCAAGGGCGAGCCCACGCTGCCCCCACCTCGCGCGTGGGCCGACCGGAACCCCGCTGCCGACCGTCGGTACAAGGGTGCTCGCGCAGCCGTCACTGCCGTCGCCGAACAGCTGGACGTCCCGCTCGAGAACCTGCTGACCCCGGACACGCTCCGCACGATCGCCTGGGAGCCGCCCGCGGCCGTCGACACGGCATCGGTGGGCGCTGCGCTCGCGGCCCTCGATGCCCGCCCCTGGCAGGTCGAGGCCACCGCCGGCGTGATCGCCGACGCGTTCACCGCGGCTGCCCGAGGGGTGTCCGCCAGCACGGAGGACGACCGTTCCCCGGTTGTGGCAGAAGGACAGGACGACGCCGCTGCGGGTCCCGCGGCGTCGTAGGAACCGACCAACCGAGGTGCATGCCCTCAGCCCGGGGGCATAGCGTCGGGACCGTCGTCGGGGTACGCCCCGACCAGGGTCGGAGCGCACCTGTCGCCCCGACTCGATCGATGTGGATCTGTGGAGGCCAGCTTTGCCAAAGGCATCAGACGTCGTCTTCGTCGACGGCGTGCGGACACCGTTCGGACGCGCCGGGGAGAAGGGGGTGTTCTGGCGGACCCGCGCCGACGACCTCGCCGTGCACGCCATGCGTGGACTGCTCGACCGGAACGCGTCCCTCGACCCCGCGGCCGTCGACGACGTCGCGGTCGCTGCCACGACGCAGCAGGGTGACCAGGGCCTGACGCTCGGACGCACCGTCGGCATGCTCGCCGGGCTGCCGAAGACCGTGCCCGGCTACGCCATCGACCGGATGTGCGCCGGCGCCATGACGAGCGTGACGACCCTCGCGGGGGCCATCGCCTTCGGGGCGGCCGACATCGCGATCGCCGGTGGTGTCGAGCACATGGGCCGGCACCCGATGGGCTTCAACTCGGACCCGAACCCCCGCTTCATCGCCGAGCGCATGGTCAACGCCGACGCGCTCGTGATGGGCAAGACCGCCGAGCGCCTGCACGACCGGTTCCCGGCGATCACGAAGGACCGCACCGATGCGTTCGCCGTGCAGTCGCAGCAGCGCTACGCCGCCGCGTGGGCAGCGGGCAAGCTGCAGCCGGACCTGGTCCCGATCGAGGTGAACACCGGGCAGGGCTGGGACATCGTGACGACGGACGAGCCGCCGCGCCCGGGCACCACGCTCGAGGCACTGGCCGCGCTCAAGACCCCGTTCCGTCCGCACGGTCGTGTCACCGCCGGCAACGCCGCAGGACTCAACGACGGTGCGACCATGAGTCTCATCGCCTCGGACGCCGGTGCCAAGCAGTTCGGCCTGACCCCGAAGATGCGGATGGTGTCCTTCGCCTTCGCCGGCGTCGACCCCGAGGTGATGGGCATCGGTCCGGTGCCCGCGACGGACAAGGCACTGGCCAAGGCCGGGCTGTCCATCGACGACATCGGGCTGTTCGAGATCAACGAGGCGTTCGCCGTGCAGGTGCTCGCGTTCCTCGACAACTACGGCATCCCGGCCGAATCCACGAACGTCAACGCCTGGGGCGGCGCGATCGCCGTCGGGCACCCGCTCGCGTCGAGTGGCGTCCGTCTGATGAACCAGCTCGCCGCGCAGTTCGCCGAGCGTCCCGACGTGCAGTACGGCATCACGACCATGTGCATCGGTCTGGGCCAAGGCGGCACCGTCATCTGGGAGAACCCGGGCTACAGCAAGTCAGCGGCACGGAAGGCGGCCTGATCATGACCCTCGTCGACAACGACCAGCTGCTCGCGCTCTCCGAGGACGAGGTGGTCACGCACTCGTACCTCAAGCACGTCCCGCTCCCCTCGGGCGGCACGCTCGGGCTCATCACGCTCGACAACGACAAGGACTACAAGCGTCCGTCGACGCTCGGCCCGCGCACGCTCATCGAGCTGTCGGGTGTGCTCGACACGCTGAAGACCGAGGCGGCGAACGGCACCGTGCAGGCCGTCGCGATCACCGGCAAGGAGTACTGCTTCGCGGCCGGAGCCGACCTGTCCCAGGCGGCGTCGGTGCCTTCGCGTGCGGTCGCCCACGACCTGGCGGCACTCGGACACGCGACCCTGCGCAAGCTCAGCGACCTCGGTGTGCCCTCGTTCGCCTTCATCAACGGCATCGCGCTCGGCGGCGGACTCGAGGTCGGGCTGCACTGCACCTACCGCGTGTTCTCGTCGGCTGCGCAGGGCATCGGCCTGCCCGAGGTCTTCCTCGGCATCATCCCCGGCTGGGGTGGCGCGACCCTGCTGCCGCGCCTGATCGGTCCCGAGAAGGCGCTCCGCGTCATCGTCGAGAACCCGCTGAAGAACAACCGCCTGATGGACGGGGCTGCAGCGGTCGACCTCGGCATCGGCGACGTGCTCATCCCCTCGGTCACGTTCCTGCCGTCCGCGGTGGCGTGGGCCGACGGCGTGGTCGCCGGCCGCACCAAGGTCGTCCGCAAGAACGAACCCGGCATGCTCGAGAAGGCCGCCTGGGGCACGGTCGTCAAGGTCGCCCGCTCGCAGGTCGCGTCGAAGATCGGCACCGTGCCGAAGTCGCCGTTCCGGGCCCTCGACCTGGTCGCCGCGGCGAAGAGCGGCAGCCTCGACGAGCGCTTCGCCGGCGAGGACGACGCGCTCGCAGACCTGCTCTCCGGCGACCAGTTCGCGGCCTCGATGTACGCGTTCGACCTCGTGCAGAAGCGCGCCAAGCGTCCGGTGGGCGCTCCGGCCGACGTGGAGCCGAAGAAGATCACCAAGGTCGGCGTGCTCGGCGCCGGACTGATGGCGTCGCAGTTCGCGCTGCTGTTCGCCCGTCGTCTGGGCGTGCCGGTGGTCATCACGGACGTCGACCAGACCCGTGTCGACGCCGGCGTGGCCCGCATCCAGGGCGAGGTCGCGAAGCTGCTCGACAAGGGCCGCGTGTCCCCGGACGACGCCAACCGCATCACCGCACTCGTCAGCGGCTCGGTGTCCTACGACGCCTTCGCCGATGCCGACTGGGTGATCGAGGCCGTGTTCGAGGAGATGGGCGTCAAGCAGGAGGTCCTGCGGAAGATCGAACAGGTCATCGCGCCGGACGCCATCCTCGCCACGAACACCTCGTCGTTGTCCGTCGCCGAGATGGCCTCGGTGCTGCAGCAGCCGGAGCGTCTCGTCGGGTTCCACTTCTTCAACCCGGTGGCGGTCATGCCCCTGGTCGAGGTCGTCCGTGCCTCCGACACCTCGGACCAGGCGGTCGCCACCGCACTCGCGGTCGCCAAGACCCTGAAGAAGACCGCGATCGTCACGGCCGACCAGCCCGGCTTCGTCGTCAACCGCGTGTTGGCGCGGGTGCTCGGCGAGGCGATGCGCGGGGTCGAGGAAGGCACCCCGTTCGACGTCGTCACCGCCGGTGCCCAGCCCCTCGGCCTGCCGATGTCACCGTTCGAGCTGCTCGAACTCGTCGGGCTGCCCGTCGGCGCGCACGTGCTCGACTCGCACCACGCGGCCTGGCCCGAGCGGTTCTACCCCGGCGACGGGCTGAAGCGCATCGCCGAGCACGGCACCATCCTGACCCGCGACAAGAAGGGCACGGTGACGGGCTACGACCCCGTGGCGGTCAAGCTCGTCGCCCCGGCCAAGAAGGACGCTGCCCCGGTCGACGCTGCCACCATGCAGCAGCGGTTCGAGGACGCCCTGGCCGACGAGGTGCACCGCATGTTGGAGGACGGCGTCGTGCAGCACGTCGAGGAGATCGACCTCGGGCTCATCCTGGGCGCGGGCTACCCGTTCCAGGCCGGCGGCATCAGCCCGTACCTCGACCGCTCCGGCGCTTCGGAGCGCGTGTTCGGCGGCACGTTCCACGACCCGCGGATCGTCGGCCCCGAGTCGCGCTAGCACCGCCAGCGGACCGTACCGCACGCCCGCACGACCATCGCGCCCCGTCCCCACGGGGCGCGATGTCCGTCCGGGGATGCGGTCCGCGTATGGTGTGGAGGCGTAGCGTCGACCGCGTGCAGGACTGGTGGGCACCGCGGGCACCGAGCGGACCGAGCGTCGTGCTCGCCGTCCCGCTCGTCGACCTCCCCGACGTCCTCCAGCATGCGGTGGACATCGTCCCGGGGGCAGCTGCGATGGAGATCCGCGACGACGGGGCGGTGATCGCTCGCCGCACCTCGTTCGCGGCACGTGCGGAGAACATCGTCATCCGCTTCGAGCCGGTCGATCCCACACACAGCCGGATCCGCATCGTCCGCGAGGGCCGCGAAGCACCGCTCGACCCGCTGCCCTGAGGCGTGGATCGCGTTCGCACAACGCAAAGCACTGCGCGCCACGTCGGTGTGTGGTGCGGGGTGCTTTCCGTTGTGCGAAAGGTCGCGGCGACCGACAACAGACGCCGGCGGACGGGAGGTCCGGCGCAGGTCCGGCGGGCGGGCCGCGGCCCGCAGCAGCGCGGCCCTACCGCTCGGCGGACTCCCGCGAACGGGACCGTGACGGCTTGGCCTGCGGCAGCTTCGTCCCCACGACCTGCTCGAACACGTCGCGCGCGATCGCCTCGGCCGTCAGCCCCACGTCGGCCAGGATCTGCGACCGGGTGGCGTGGTCGATGAACGCGTCCGGCAGACCGAGCTCGTTCACGCCCGTGTCGACCCCGGCGGCGCGCAGGTCCTGCCGCAGACGGGTACCGACGCCGCCGACGCGCACGCCGTCCTCGATGGTGATGACCAGCCGGTGGCTCCGCGACAGCTCGATGAGCGACTCCGGGATCGGCACCACCCAGCGCGGGTCGACGACGGTGACGCCGATGCCCTGCGCCTCGAGCAGCGCCGCCGTGTCGAGGGCGACGGGCACCATCGACCCGACCGCCACCAGCAGGACGTCCTCGTCCGACGCATCGGGCCGGTGCAGGACGTCGACGCCGTCGGACAGACGGGACAGTGCCGGGATGTCCGGCCCGACCTGGCCCTTGGACCACCGCAGGACGGAGGGTGCGTCGTCGATGGCCACGGCCTCGTGCAGTTCCTCGCGCAGGGTGGTCGCGTCGCGCGGGGCCGCGATGCGGATGCCGGGGACGACCTGCAGCAGTGCCAGGTCCCACATGCCGTGGTGCGAGGGGCCGTCGGGACCGGTGACACCGGCGCGGTCGAGCACGAAGGTCACACCCGCACGGTGCAGCGCGACGTCCATCAGGACCTGGTCGAACGCCCGGTTGAGGAACGTGGCGTACAACGCGACCACGGGGTGCAGCCCGCCGAACGCCAGGCCCGCGGCCGACGTCACCGCGTGCTGCTCGGCGATCCCGACGTCGATGACGCGGTCGGGGTGCCGCTGCTGGAACAGGTGCAGCCCGGTGGGCCGCAGCATGGCCGCGGTGATCGCCACGATGCGCGGGTCCGCGTCGCCGAGGTCGGCCAGGGTGGTCGCGAACACCGAGGTCCACGACGGCCCCGACGCGGTGTCGAGCGACTCGCCCGTCTCGGGGTCGATGTGCCCCACGGCGTGGAACTGGTCCGCCTGGTCGCGGAGCGCCGGTTCGAAGCCGTGGCCCTTCTCGGTGATCGCGTGCACGATGACCGGGGCGCCGTACTCCTTGGCCTGGCGCAGGGCACTCTCCATGGCCTGCTGGTCGTGGCCGTTGACCGGGCCGATGTACTTGATGTCGAGGTTCGAGTACAGCGCCTCGTTGTTGGTCAGCCGCGACAGGAAGCCGTGCAGGCCCCCGCGCACGCCCCGGTAGACCGCACGCCCGGGCGCACCGAAGCGGGCCGCGACGTCGCGGGACTTCTCGTACAGGGCGCGGTACTCACGCCGCGTGCGCACGGAGTTCAGGTAGCGGGCCATGCCGCCGATCGTCGGGGCGTAGGAGCGGCCGTTGTCGTTGACGACGATCACGAGCCGACGCCCGTTGTCGTCGGAGATGTTGTTGAGCGCTTCCCACGTCATGCCGCCGGTGAGCGCACCGTCACCGACGACCGCCACGACGGTGCGGTCGGACTGCCCGGTCTGCGCGAACGCCCGCGAGATGCCGTCCGCCCACGACAGCGACGACGACGCGTGCGAGGACTCGACGATGTCGTGCTCGGACTCGCGACGCTGTGGGTAGCCGGCGATGCCGCCACGTTCGCGCAGGTGCGAGAAGTCCTGACGGCCGGTGACGAGCTTGTGCACGTACGACTGGTGCCCGGTGTCGAACACGAACGGGTCGTGCGGCGAGTCGAACACGCGGTGCATCGCCAGGGTCAGCTCGACGACGCCGAGGTTCGGGCCGAGGTGTCCGCCGGTCTTGGCGACCTCGGCCACCAGGAAGCGCCGGATCTCGGCGGCGAGTTCGGTCATCTGCGCGTCACTGAGACGCTTCAGGTCGCGCGGGGACGTGATGCTGTCGAGCAGGGTCACGGGCGCTCCTTTCGTCGTGCTGTCGGCCCACTCTATGCGCGTCCCCCGACAGCAGACGGAAGGCCCGTGGCGGGTCCGCCACGGGCCTTCCGTTCGGTCCGGAATGCGTCAGACGAGCGATCGCAGCACGTACTGCAGGATGCCGCCGTTGCGGTAGTAGTCGGCTTCGCCGGGGGTGTCGATGCGGACCACGGCGTCGAACTCCACGGTCTGCTTGCCCTCGGGCGAGTGCGCGCTCGGCTCGGCGGTGACGTGCACGGTCGTGGGCGTGGTGCCCTCGTTCAGCGCGGTCAGGCCCGAGATCGAGACGACCTCGGTGCCGTCGAGCCCGAGGGACTCGATCGACTCGCCCGCGGGGAACTGCAGGGGCACGACGCCCATGCCGATCAGGTTCGAGCGGTGGATGCGCTCGAAGCTCTCGGTGATGACGGCCTTGACGCCGAGCAGGTTGGTGCCCTTCGCCGCCCAGTCGCGGGACGATCCGGAGCCGTACTCCTTGCCGCCGAAGACGACCAGCGGGATGCCCTGCTGCTGGTAGTGCTCCGAGGCGTCGTAGATGAACGCCTGGTCGCCGTCGGGGGTGGTGAAGTCACGGGTGTACCCGCCCTCGACCCCGTCGAGCAGCTCGTTGCGCAGCCGGATGTTGGCGAACGTGCCGCGGATCATGACCTCGTGGTTGCCGCGCCGCGAGCCGTAGGAGTTGAAGTCCTTGCGGTCCACGCCGTGCTCGGCGAGGTACTTGCCCGCCGGGCTGTCGGCCTTGATCGAGCCGGCCGGCGAGATGTGGTCGGTCGTGACCGAGTCGCCGAGCTTCGCCAGCACACGCGCGCCGGAGATGTCGGAGACCGCGTCGGGCGTCATCGTCATGCCGTCGAAGTACGGGGGCTTCCGGACGTAGGTCGACTCGGTGTCCCACTCGAAGGTGTCGCCCGTCGGGGTCGGCAGGTTCTTCCAGCGGTCGTCGCCCTCGAACACGGAGCCGTACTCGTGGGTGAACATCTCGGTGTCGATCGAGGTGTCGATGACCTGCTGGACCTCGGCCGCGTCGGGCCAGATGTCCGCCAGGTAGACGTCGTTGCCGTCCTGGTCGGTACCGAGCGCGTCCTTGTCGAAGTCGAAGTGCATCGATCCGGCGAGGGCGTACGCGATCACCAGCGGCGGGGACGCCAGGTAGTTCATCTTGACGTCGGGGTTGATGCGGCCCTCGAAGTTGCGGTTGCCCGACAGCACCGCGGTGACGGCGAGGTCGTTGTCCTGCACGGCCTGCGAGATCTCCTCGGGCAGCGGGCCCGAGTTGCCGATGCACGTGGTGCAGCCGTAGCCGACCGTGTAGAAGCCGAGCTGCTCGAGGTAGGTGGTGAGACCGGCCTTCTCGTAGTAGTCGGTGACGACCTTCGAACCGGGCGCCAGCGTGGTCTTGACCCACGGCTTGGCGGTCAGGCCCTTGTTGGCGGCGTTCCGCGCCAGGATGCCGGCGGCCATCATGACCGACGGGTTCGACGTGTTGGTGCACGAGGTGATCGCGGCGATCGCGACGGCCCCGTGGTCGATCGTGAACGGCGCACCGTCGGCGATGGCGACCGACGTCGGCTTGGAGGCCGTCGTCGGGGCGCTCGACGCGTGTGCGGGGACCTCGGAGGGCTGGGCGTAGTCGGTGTCCTCGACCGCGTGCTCGTCGCCGGGAGCAGCGGCGACCGGGTCGGACGCCGGGAACGTGTCCGCGACGGCCTTGTCCTGCTCGGAGTGGTCGGCGGTGGCGTAGTTGGCCAGGTCGACCTCGAACTGGTCCTTCGCCCTGGACAGCTCGATGCGGTCCTGCGGGCGCTTCGGGCCGGAGATCGAGGGCACGACCGTCGACAGGTCGAGCTCCATGTACTCGGAGTACGCCGGCTCGACCGAGGGGTCGTGCCACAGGCCCTGGGCCTTGGAGTAGGCCTCGACCAGGGCGATCTGCGCGTCGTCGCGACCGGTCAGGCGCAGGTAGTCGAGCGTGACGTCGTCGACCGGGAAGATGGCGGCCGTCGAACCGAACTCGGGGCTCATGTTGCCGATGGTGGCGCGGTTGGCCAGCGGCACGGCGCTGACGCCCTCGCCGTAGAACTCGACGAACTTGCCGACGACGCCGTGCGTGCGGAGTTCCTGCGTGATGGTGAGCACCACGTCGGTCGCGGTCACACCGGCGGGGATCTCGCCGGACAGCTTGAAGCCGACGACCTTGGGGATCAGCATCGACACGGGCTGGCCGAGCATCGCCGCCTCGGCTTCGATGCCGCCGACGCCCCAGCCGAGCACGCCCAGGCCGTTGACCATGGTGGTGTGCGAGTCGGTGCCGACCAGCGTGTCCGGGTAGGCGTAGGTCTCGCCGTCGAAGTCACGCGTGTAGGTGACCTTCGCCAGGTACTCGATGTTGACCTGGTGGACGATGCCGGTCCCGGGCGGGACGACCTTGAAGTCCTCGAACGCGGTCTGGCCCCAGCGCAGGAACTGGTAGCGCTCCCCGTTGCGCTCGTACTCCAGGTCGGTGTTGCGCTGCAGGGCGTCCTCGCGACCGAACAGGTCGGCGATGACGGAGTGGTCGATGACCATCTCGGCCGGCGACAGCGGGTTGATCTTGTTCGGGTCGCCGCCGATGTCGGCCATCGCCTCGCGCATGGTGGCCAGGTCGACGATGCACGGCACGCCGGTGAAGTCCTGCATCACGACGCGGGCCGGCGAGAACTGGATCTCGGTGTCCGGGTCGGCCTCGGGTCGCCACGAGCCGAGCGAGCGGATCTGGTCCGCGGTGACGTTCTTGCCGTCCTCGGTGCGCAGGAGGTTCTCGAGCAGCACCTTGAGGCTGTACGGGAGCTTCTCGTGTCCGGGGACGGAGTCGATCCGGTGGATCGCGTAGTCGACACCCCCGACCGACAACGTGTCCTTCGAGCCGAAGCTGTTGACTGCAGCCACTGTGCCGCCTCCTGAGTTGATCGGTGAGCCCCCATCCAAGCGGGCCGCCGAGCGTCCCACCAGCAAGGCAAACCTAATCCCGCGAGCGGTGGACCGCCCGGAGAAACTGTCTTGATGTCGAGAGAACTCTACACCGCGGCAGCGTCGTCGGCGGTGTCCTCGCGGTGGAAGACCGTGCGCACCAGCAGCCACGTGACCCAGAGCAGCGCGGCGTAGAGCGGCACACCCGTGATGAGCTTGATGCCCGCCAGCAGTTCGACCTGGGCGGTCAGGTACAGCGGGATCTCGATGACCAGCCGCAGCGCGAACAGTCCGACCCACATCCACGTCGCGACGGTCAGCACGCGACGCTTCGCACGGTCCGCACGCCAGTCCTGGGCGGTGCCGTCCGCGTCCGGTGGCAGCAGGAAGCCGACGATGACGCCGATCAACGGCCGCCGGATCGCGAGCGTGACGAGCAGCACGACCAGGCACGCCACGTTGATCAGGATGCCGGGGATGAAGTTGCTCTCGGCCTTGCCCGTGATGAGCGCCAGCCCGGCGGAGATCGCCACGCCGAGGATGCCGGCGAGGGACATCGCGAGCGACTGACGCTGCGCCAGACGGACCACCACGAAGACGGCCCCGACGGCGACCGGGATCAGCACGCTCGGCACGAGTTCCTTCGTGATCGCGTACACGACCAGGAACGCGAACCCGGGCAGCACCGACTCGGCGATGCCGCGTGCGCCGCCGATCGCGGTCATCAGCGCCCGCCCGGTGGGGGCCTCGCCGGGAGCCACCTGCCCGATGCCGGCGTTGCGGGCCGCGTCGCGCAGCTGCGCGTTCAGCGACACGGGCGCCTCGCGCTCGTCGGCGAGCGGGTCGGGGGTGACCCCGTCCGGGTCAGCAGGGTCGGGACGGTCCGGCACCGGGCCTCCAGGATCGGGTCGACGACAGGTCGAGTCGCCGACAGGTCGAGTCGACGACAGGTCGAGTCGCCGACAGGCAGCGTCGCCGACGAGTGGCGTCGAGCGGGTCAGATGGCCGACTGGGTCGACTTCGGCATGTGCAGGGGGATCAGGTCGCGCGGCGGCATCGGCGTGCCACCGCGGACCACCACGACGCTGCGGAACAGGTCCTCGATCTCGTCGGCGTCGTCGGGCTGCTCGGCGGCCTTGCCGGCGATGACACCGCGCAGGAACCAGCGCGGACCGTCGACACCGATGAACCGCGCGGGACGTTCACCGGCCACACCGCCGTCGCCGTCGACCACCACGGGGACCGACGCGCGGAGCTCGGGGCCGAACGGACCGTCGACCTCGGTCACGGAGCCGCCCTGGCGCTCGATCTGCTCGGCGATCTGCGCGCGGATCTCGTGCCACAGCCCTGTGGAGCGTGGTGCGGCGAAGGGCTGGACCTGCAGCGTCGACTCGTCGTAGTCGAGCCCGACCGCGACGACGCGCTGCGAGCCCTCTTCGACCTCGAGACGCAGGTGCAGGCCCTCGCGCGGCAGGATCTTGACGCCACCCAGGTCGACGTACGGCCGGACCGGGTTGGCCTCGGTCTCGTCGAGCGGGCCGTTGTCCTCGCGGTCGTCAGGTGCGGACTTGCCGGTGGGCGTGACCGCGACCACCTCGTCGAGGTCCGCGTCGGCCTGGTCAGCGAGGTCGACCTCCGCCGAGGTCTCCCCCAGTTCGACGTCGGCAGTGGCCTGTCCGGCCACCTCGACCTCGTCGCGCTTGCGTCGCCCGATCCTCATGCTTGCGTTCCTTCCTGCTCGCTGGTGACACCGTAGCCCGACGACCCGAACCCGCCCTGGCCACGCACGCTGTCCGGCAGCGCGTCCACGCGGGTGAACACGGCCTGCGCCACCGGCATGACGATCATCTGCGCGATGCGGTCACCGACCCGCACCGTGTACGGGGTCGTGGCGTCGGTGTTGAGCAGCGCGACCTTGACCTCGCCGCGGTAGCCCGAGTCGACGGTGCCGGGGGCGTTCACGATCGTGATGCCGTGCTTGGCGGCCAGGCCGCTGCGCGGGACGACGAACGCCGCGTGCCCCTCGGGCAACGCGATCGACACGCCCGTCCCGACGAGTCGGCGCTCACCCGGAGCGAGTTCGAAGGACTCGGTCGACACAAGGTCGGCACCGGCGTCCCCGGGGTGGGCGTAGCCGGGAGGGTTCTCCCCGGTCCAGAGCACGTCGACTGGTTCGGTCACGTGTCGAGGGTAGTGCAGGGCGTGACCGTACCGTGACCTGGCACGAGTCGTGGTCGAATGGTGTCGTGACCCTGTACCGCGAACGCCTCTGGGCGCCGCCGAGCCTGTACCTGGCGACGGCGCTCGTCATCCCCGCGAGCCTGCTCGTGTTCCTGCCGATCAGCATCGTGACGGGGATCATCGTCGCCGTCCTGATGGAGGTCGCCGTCCTCGTCCTGCTCTGGGTGCTCGCACCGGTCGTCGAGGTCACGGACACCGAGTTCCGGGCGGGTCGGGCGCACCTGCCGCGGGGGCTCGTCGGCCGGGCCGCGGCGTTCACCGGTGCCGAGGCGACCACGCAGCGCGGGCCGAAGCTCGACGCCCGGGCGTGGACGCTGTTCCGCGGGTACGTGCGGAACGTCGTGCGCGTCGAGGTGCGCGACGACGCCGACCCCACGCCGTACTGGCTGGTGAGTGTGCGCGACCCCGACAAGGTCGTGCAGGCACTGCAGTCCTGAGGGACTGGAGGCGCGGGGCGGGCCCGACCCGCGCCTCCAGTCCGACAGTCCGGCAGTCCGACAGCCGAACGGCCCGCCTCCCACGCGGGGAGACGGGCCGTTCGGGTGATGCGTGCCTAGAGCGCTGCGCACTCCGCGCAGACCGGGCCGAGCTTCGACTCGTGGTCGAGCTGTGAGCGGTGCTTCACCAGGAAGCACTCGACACAGGTGAACTCGTCGACCTGCGGAGGGAGCACGACGACGTCGAGGTCGACGTCGCTGAGGTCCTGTCCGGCGAGCTCGAAGCTGCCGGGGTTGTCGGAGTCGTCGTCGACGACCCCCGACATCTTGTCGGGCACGCGCTCCTTGAGGGCCTCGATCGACTCAGAATCAGAGTTGTCGTCGGTCTTCCGGGGGGCGTCGTAATCGGTGGCCATGCCCATCCATTTCTCGTATCGAGAGGTCGTCGCCGGAGATCGGCGGCGACAGTATGCAACACGCGCCACCCCGATGCAAACTGAACGGCGAGTGGCTCGTCTGGCCGTGCAACCCGGCGATGGTGCGGTCCATTCCCGCAGTCCGCAGAACGTCCACGGCACGCCCGTGCGCCTCCCCCGGATCGGCGCCGACGCGCTGCATACTTCCCGGGTACGACGCACGACCACGTGACGCTCGGAAGGCGGAACCATGCAAGACGTGAGAGTCATCGGAGTGGAGTCCGGGTCCCTCCTGCTCGCGACCGACGGCGGCAGCGAGTTCCGACTGCCCGTCACCTCGGCACTGCCGGGGCAGGTCCGGCAGGCGAACCCCGACGGCACACCGCACAAGCGTGTGTCCCCGAAGGACGTCCAGGCACGGATCCGTGGCGGCGCCGACGCGGTCGACGTCGCAGCAGCGCTCGACGTCGACGTCGAGTACGTCCGTCGCTTCGAGGGTCCCGTGCTCGCCGAGCGCGCGTTCATCCTCGACGCAGCCCGCCGCGTGCCCGTGACGCCGACCGACGACGGTGCGCCCGACGTCTTCGGCGAGGCCATCAGCGCCCGCCTCGAGGCCGGTTCCGCCACGACCGTGTCGTGGTCGAGCTGGAAGCACGTCGAGAACGGCTGGACCGTGCAGGTCCGCTACACGGCGACCGAGGTCGAGCACGACGCGCAGTGGCACTTCGACCCGAAGACCTCGACGCTCACGCCCGAGAACGGCGACGCGCACCGGCTGTCCCACACCGAGGACGACGGGATCGCGCCGCGACTGCGGGCCGTCGAGTCGACCGAGCAGGACACCGACGGCACCCGCTTCGACTCCGGCGCCTTCCGGGTCGAAGAGCCCGACGAGTCCGTCACGAACCCCGACGTCGCCGAGCGTGCACCGCTCCGCGCGCTGCTCCCCCGCATCGGCAGCGCCCAGATCGAGGAACGCGCGCCGGGCAACGAGACCGCCGACCTGCTCGAGGCGCTCCGCCGCCGCCGCGGGGAGCGCGAGTCCGTCGCCTTCGCCGAGCAGCCCCACGACGAGTCGCGCGGCTCGGTGAGCGTCGTCGACATCCCGCTGCAGGGATTCGAGGACACCAACGACACGAGCCCCCAGCCGGACGCCCGTCCGTCGTCGGCCCCCGAGCCCGAGAACCGCAAGAAGCGCAGCCGCCGCTCGATGCCGAGCTGGGACGAGATCGTCTTCGGCACGCGGCCGGACGACGACCTGGCGTAGTCCGCCACACCGCCTGGAGGCCCGGATCGCCCCGGTCGCGCATCGCGCGCAACCGGGGCGGTGCCGTCCCACCCCGTGGTCAGTTCGCGAAGGCGCCCGCCAGTCGCAGCGGCACGCCGACCTCGTCGTCCGTCAGCGCCCCGTGCTGGCCGATCATCCGCTTGGGGTCCTTGCGCGGGTCAAGCTGCCGGTCGTCGTTGAACGCCCACGACCCCCGCGCCACGATCAGCACGTCGCCGATGCGGGGCAAGACGTCGTCCGCCACGGCGCCGAACCAGCCCGCCGCCACCGCTTCGGCACGGCTGGCGACGTACCCGCGCTTGCCGATCGACGCACGCCAGGCCTCGACCAGCGCGGGCACGTCGGTGCCGGGCGCCACGGTGAGCTGCCGGCAGCGTGGGTCACCGGCGACCCCGACGACGTCGACCAGCAGGTCCGGGTCCATCGCGACGTTGGCCTCGTCCGGCACGTCGAGCACGCCGTGGTCCGCGGTGACGAGCACCCCGACGTCGGCCGCGACCCGGGCGTCCAGCCGCGCGAGCTCGCCGTCGAGCAGCTCGAGCGCGGCGGTCCACCGGTCCGACTGCCACCCGTGCTTGTGCCCGATCGAGTCGAGTTCCGGCACGTAGAGGTACACCAGGCTGTGGCCGCCGACGGTCTCGGCGATCGCGGCATCGACCCGCTGCGGGATCGAGTCGGCCGGCACGTAGCGAGCACCGCCGAGGACGTTCGCGGTCATCCCCGAGGAGCGGTACCGCGCCGGCCCGACCACGACCGGGTCCACGCCGAGCTCAGCGGCCGCGGTGAACAGCGTCGGCGCGAGCAGCCAGCCCGCGGGGACCTCGTCGTCCCACCCGCTCAGCAGGTTCATCACCGCGCCGGTGTCCGGGTTCCAGCCGCTGTACCCGACGACGCCGTGGGTGCCGGGCGACCGGCCGGTCGTCAGCGTCGACAGGGCCGCCGCGGTCGTCGTGGGGAAGCCGCTGCGCATCCGCTTCTTCGTCGCCGCCAGGAACCGGGCGTGCCCGGAGCGCGCGCTCAGCGCGTTGGCCCCCAGGCCGTCGACCAGCACGACGATCGCGGAACGGACGGGGCGGAGGGTGATCCGGGCCTCCAGGCCGTTGCTGCGCAACCATGCGTCGTCCGCGGCGCCGAGCGCGACGAGGCAACTCGGGAGGACGTCGGCGAGGTTCGCGGTGTCGTCGGGTGTCGTCGGTACGCTGGTTGCCATCCCCATGAGTCTCCCAGATCACACTGGGGTTGCAGGAAGGTGCCATGGCACGCACGGACGCAGTCGGCCTGCCCGACGGTGAGCGCATCGAGGACGTCGACGTCTCCGAGGAGATGCAGGGCTCGTTCCTCGAGTACGCGTACTCCGTCATCTACTCGCGCGCGCTCCCCGACGCCCGCGACGGCCTGAAGCCCGTGCAGCGCCGCATCCTGTACCAGATGGCCGAGATGGGCCTGCGTCCCGACCGTGGCCACGTCAAGAGCGCGCGCGTCACCGGCGAGGTGATGGGCAAGCTGCACCCGCACGGCGACGGCGCCATCTACGACGCCCTGGTGCGCATGGCCCAGCCGTTCACCATGCGCGTGCCGCTGGTCGACGGCCACGGCAACTTCGGCTCGCTCGACGACGGACCCGCCGCCGCCCGGTACACCGAGGCCCGCCTGGCCGAACCGTCGATGGCGATGACCGAGGGCCTGGGCGAGGACGTCGTCGACTTCGTCCCGAACTACGACAACCAGATCATGCAGCCCGGCGTGCTGCCCGCCGCGTTCCCGAACCTGCTGGTCAACGGCGCGTCGGGCATCGCGGTCGGCATGGCGACGAACATGGCGCCGCACAACCTGGGCGAGGTGGTCGAGGCCGCCAAGCACCTGCTGCTCAACCCGCAGGCCACGCTCGAAGAGCTCATGGAGTACGTGCCCGGCCCCGACCTGCCCTCGGGCGGCACCATCGTCGGGCTGTCCGGCGTGCGCGACGCCTACGCCACCGGGCGCGGCACGTTCCGCACCCGGGCGAAGGTCGCGGTCGAAGCCCTGACGCCGCGCAAGACCGGTCTCGTCGTCACCGAGCTGCCGTACCTGGTCGGTCCCGAGCGCGTGATCGAGAAGATCAAGGACGGGGTGCAGGCCAAGAAGCTCGTCGGCATCTCCGACGTCAACGACCTGACCGACCGGCGGCACGGGCTGCGGCTCGTGATCGGCATCAAGTCGGGGTTCAACCCGACCGCGGTGCTCGAGCAGCTGTACAAGCACACGCCGCTCGAAGAGGGCTTCGGCATCAACAACGTCGCCCTGGTCGGTGGATCCCCCCGCACCCTCGGACTGCGCGAGCTGCTCGACGTGTACGTGCAGCACCGCATCCAGGTGGTCACCCGCCGCTCGCAGTACCGACTGGCCCGCCGTCGTGAGCGGCTGCACCTGGTCGAGGGGCTGCTCGTCGCGATCCTGGACATCGACGAGGTCATCGAGGTCATCCGGTCGTCGGACGACTCCGAGGCCGCGCGCTCGCGCCTGCAGGACGTCTTCGACCTGTCCGAGGTGCAGGCCGAGTACATCCTCGAACTCCGTCTGCGTCGGCTGACCAAGTTCTCGCGGCTCGAGCTCGAGGGCGAGCGTGACCAGCTGCTCGCCGAGATCGCCGCACTCGAGGAACTGCTGGCGTCCGACGACCGGCTCCGCGCCCAGGTCGCGCTCGAACTGACCGAGGTGTCCGACAAGTTCGCGACCCCGCGGCGCACCCTGCTGACCGAGGCCGACGCCCCCGTGCGCGGCGGCAAGAAAGCTGTCGTCGACCCCGAGGACCTGCAGGTCGCCGACGCCCCGTGCCGCGTGCTCCTGTCGACCACGGGGCGCATCATCCGTGTCGACGTCGCTCCGTCCGAGCTCGACGTCGTGCGGGTCCCCAAGCGCTCGAAGCACGACGCCGTGCTGTCCTCGGTGCTGTCCACCGTCCGCGGGCAGGTCGGTGCGCTGACGGCCACCGGGCGCATCGTGCGGTTCACCCCCGTCGACGTGCCGGCGGTCCCGCCCGCGGCCGTCCGGCTCGATGCCGGCGTCCGCGTCAACGACTACCTCGGCATCCCCCGGACCGAGGCGGTGGTCGCGATCGTCGACCTGTCCGTCGCGGCCGAGCACTCGCTCGCGATCGGCACCCGGCAGGGCGTCGTCAAGCGCGTCGTCCCCGGGGCCTGGCCCGACAAGCCCGACTTCCCCGCCATCGGCCTGAAGCCCGGCGACCAGGTGGTCGGCGCCACGCAGTCCCCCGAGACCGACGACCTGGTGTTCATCACCTCGAACGCCCAGCTGCTGCGCTTCGGTGCCGCGGCCGTCCGACCACAGGGTCTCCCCGCCGGTGGCGTCGCCGGCGTCGCACTGGCGTCCGGTGCCGCGGTGATCTGGTTCGGCGCGGTGACCCCGTCCGAGGACGCCGTCGTCGCCACGGTCTCCACGTCGTCGGCCGCGTTGCCCGGCACTGAGACCGGGCGCGCCAAGGTGTCCGCGCTCTCCGAGTTCCCCGCGAAGGGTCGCGCCACCCAGGGCGTCCGCGCGCACGCCTTCCTGAAGGGCGAAGACGGCCTGACCGTGGGCTGGGCCGGCATCGCGCCGCCGCACGCGGTCGGTGCCGACGGCGCTGCGCGCACCCTGCCGGACTGGATGTCGAAGCGCGACGGGTCGGGCAGCCCGCTCGACGCCGAGGTCACGTCGATCGGCGGCAGCGCCGCGGCGCTCGACGGCACGCGCGGCGAGGCGTAGCGCACGCGGTCCCGTCGCGCTCGTCGCGCGGCGCGCGGCGCGACGCCGAGTCTCGGCTGGGCGGACAGAACTCGCGCCGCACGGGCCGCAGAGTGTCCGCGGGGCCGAGTCTCGGCTCGCATCCGCGACCACCCGCCGGACGGGAGGCGCGGTGCGGGCCCGCACCGCGCCTCCTGTCCGCCCCGGCGACCGGTCAGGACACCCCGCTCACGTCCGCCGAGTGGTCGCGTCCTGTCGACCGGACGCCCGCACAGCGACGATCTCCGACCAGTCGGCGGGACGCGCACGGGGTGTTGTGACCACCGGAGGGGCACCGCGGCGCAAGCACACGCGCCAGCACACGCGCCGGCGCCCGCGCCGGCGTCAGCACCAGCGCCCGCGCCCTCGCTCAGACGTCGATGCGGTCGCGGTCCAGGCCCTCGCCGGCCAGGATGAACTCCTTGCGCGGGGCCACGTCGTTGCCCATGAGCAGCTCGAAGACCTTCGCCGCACCCTCGGCATCGCTGACGTTCACCCGGCGCAACGTGCGGTGCGAACGGTCCATCGTGGTCTCGGCCAGCTGGTCGGCGTCCATCTCGCCCAGGCCCTTGTAGCGCTGGATCGGCTCCTGGTACTTCTTGCCCGACTTGGCGAGCTTCTTCAGCAGCGTCTGCAGCTCTTGCTCGGAGTAGGTGTACACGGTGTCGTTCGGCTTGCCGCGGTTGATGATGACCACGCGGTGCAGCGGCGGCACCGCGGCGAACACCCGCCCCTGCTCGATCATCGGCCGCATGTACCGGAAGAACAGCGTCAGCAGCAGCGTGCGGATGTGGGCACCGTCGACGTCAGCGTCGGACATGATGATGACCTTGCCGTAGCGGGCCTGGTCGAGTTCGAACGTACGGCCGGAGCCGGCGCCGATGACCTGGATGATCGAGGCGCACTCCGCGTTGCCGAGCATGTCCGACACCGACGCCTTCTGCACGTTGAGGATCTTGCCGCGGATCGGCAGCAGCGCCTGGTACTCGCTGTTGCGGGCGAGCTTGGCGGTGCCGAGCGCGGAGTCGCCCTCGACGATGAACAGTTCGGTGCCCTCGACGTCGTTCGAGCGGCAGTCGGCGAGCTTCGTCGGCAACGAGGAGTTCTCGAGCGCGTTCTTGCGGCGCTGGGTCTCCTTGTGGGCGCGGGCCGAGATGCGCGACTTCATCTCCGAGACGACCTTCTCGAGCAGCGCCGCCGACTGGGCCTTCTCGGTCCGCTGCGTGGACGTCAGGATCTCGGTGAGGCGCTTGGACACGACCTGATCGACGATCTTGCGGACCGCCGGCGTGCCCAGGATCTCCTTCGTCTGGCCCTCGAACTGCGGCTCGGGCAGGCGCACCGTCAGCACGGCGGTCATGCCCGCCAGCACGTCGTCCTTGTCGAGCTTGTCCTGGCCGACCTTGAGCTTGCGCGCGTTCGCCTCGACCTGGGTGCGCACGGCCTTCATCACGCCGCTCTCGAAGCCGGCCTGGTGCGTGCCGCCCTTCGGCGTCGCGATGATGTTCACGAAGCTGCGGAACACCGTCTCGTAGCCGCCGCCCCACCGCAGCGCAAGGTCGACCTCGCACGAGCGCTCGACGTCCGTGGAGACCATGTGGCCCTTGTCGTCGAGCATCGGGACGGTCTCGGTGAAGCTACCGGTGCCCTGGACCCGCCAGACGTCGGTGAGGGCGGTGTCCGGCGCCAGGTGCTCGACGAACTCGCCGATGCCGCCCTCGTACCGGAAGCGCTCGACGACCGGACCCGGAGTCACCTGGGTGCCGGTGGCCTCGGCACGTGCGGCCGCCGCTTCGATGGCGGCGGGACGCTCGTCCGTGATGGTCAGGCCGAGCCCGGGCACCAGGAACGCGGTCTGCCGCGCACGGTTCACCAGATCGGCCATGCTGAAGGCCGCGTCCTTCGTGAAGATCTGCCGGTCCGCCCAGTACCGGATCCGTGAACCCGTGACACCCCGCTTGACCTTGCCGACCACGCGGAGCTCGCTGCCCGAGGTGAACGGGGCGAACGGCGCGTCGGGGCCGATCCCCTTCGAGTCGTCGAAGACCCCCGGCTCGCCGCGGTGGAACGACATCGCGTAGGTCTTGCCGCCGCGGTCGACCTCGACGTCGAGGCGCTCGGACAGCGCGTTCACCACCGAGGCACCGACGCCGTGCAGCCCGCCCGAGGCCGCGTACGACCCGGAGCCGAACTTGCCGCCGGCGTGCAGCTTCGTGAAGACGACCTCGACGCCGGTCAGTCCGGTCTTCGGCTCGACGTCGACCGGGATGCCACGTGCCGTGTCCGTCACCTGCACGGAGCCGTCCGGGTACAGCCGCACCGTGATCTCGTCGCCGTGGCCGTCGAGGGCTTCGTCGACCGAGTTGTCGATGATCTCCCACAGGCAGTGCATCAGGCCGCGCGAGTCCGTCGAGCCGATGTACATGCCCGGGCGCTTCCGAACAGCCTCGAGTCCTTCGAGGACGGAGAGATGGCGCGCGGAGTAGTCGGAGCTCACCTGCCGAGCCTACCGAGCACCACGGACGAACCCGTGGTGCCACTCGCGTGACACCCGCTCTGGGGACGATCGATCCGCGCTCAGCGAAATGGCCCGCCACAATGCGCCGCATTCAGGCAGCACGTGTTGAAATGGTCGAACCAACCCGCAGCAGTGCGAGTTGCCCGACACGCACCCCTGCGATCCGTGAGGAGCACAGCAATGACCCAGACCGTGCAGGACCTCTCCATCGACGAACTCGGCAACCACCAGCTCACCGCTGCCGACCGTTGCGACAGCTGCGGAGCGCAGGCGTACATCCGCGCCACCATGGCCAGCGGCGAACTGTTCTTCTGCGCCCACCACGGCGCCGAGTTCAAGGACAAGCTCGCGGCGACCGCCATCGAGTGGCACGACGAGAGCAGCCGACTCCACGAGTCGAAGTAGTCGCAACCGACTGCACACAGACAGGAGGCGCGGTGCCAGCTGGCACCGCGCCTCCTGTCTGTGTCGGACGGTCAGAACGCCCGGTTCAGCGCCCAGGCCGCGCCGCGGTAGCTGTTCGGACCCCACACTCCGTCGATGGGACCGCTGTACTGTCCGTGCGCGGCCGCCCATCGCTGCAGCGCAGCGATGACTTCCGGGCTCTCGAATCCGTAGGCAACCGATGACTGGTAGTACCCACCGGTCGCCAGCTGGCGGGCGACGCCTGTCCACGAGTTCGGCCCCATCACGCCGTCGATCGGCCCCGTGTAGCCCGCCATGCTGCCGAGACACTGCAGGCGCTTGGTGAAGATCGGGCCGGGGACGCCGTCGTGCTCGGTCGTGGTCGTCGGTACCGAGCTGCAGGCCGCACTGATCCGCGTCGTGGCGGCATCGGCGGGCGTCGTCTGGACGACAGATCCAGCAGTGGCGAGGGACACGACGAGCGCACCGACCAGGGCGAGGACGTGCTTGTTGTGATGCATGGAAACCTCCTTGGTGGGCTTCCAACATGTCACATCTTGCTTGTCACCGGACAGGTTGCCAGATGTCGCCACCGGCCACCGGCCACCGACACGGCGATGGCCGGGACCTGATCGCACTCGGCCATCGTCTCCGCGGGGGTCAGGTGATGCGCTTGAACGCCTTGTCGACGTAGCGGTCCACGGTGGCGCGCGCTTCGTGGGCGTAGCGGTCGATGTCGGCGGTGCGCGCGGGGTCCGGCTCGTAGGCGCGGCCGAGCCGTGCGGTCGCCGCAGCGAGGACGGCGTCCGTCAGGGCCGGGTTCAGCGGCAGCAGCGGACCCTGCGCGTGCGTGCCGAACGAGGTCCCCGTGATCGCGCCCTCGACCGGCTGCCCGGCCTGGTTGCCACCACCCGACACGACGTCGGCGAACGGGGTGACGGCGTCGCCGAGCTCGATCTTCGTCGCGTGGTCCTCGAACGCTGCGAGACGATTCGACGCGCCCGGCAGCAGCGGGTACCGGGTCTCGAGCACGAAGTAGTTCACGCGACGCTCGGCACCACGCACTGCCCGGGCATCGAACACGCCGAAGCCGTCGACCGGAGCGCCGTCCGTCGGCACGACCTGCTTCGTCGCCAGGTCGAACCCGCCGCCGACCGCCACGACGGGCACGCCCGCGGCGGCGAACTCGCGCAGCGGAGCGCCGACACGTGCGACGTCGGCACCCAGGGAACGCATCGCGCTGAGCGGCCCGTTGCCGATCACGACGATGTCGGCAGTCGTCGGCAGCGGGTCGCCCGCGGCGTACTCGACGACCTCGGTCGGCACGTCGGCGGCCGCGGCGCGACGGGTCAGGGCCACGACGTTGCCGCGGTCACCCGACACCCCCATCTGGCGCGGGTAGACGTGCAGGATGGTCAGGCGATCGGCCGTCATGCGGTCTTCTCCAGGTCCGGGTGGCCGAGGGCCTTCCGGGCGATCATCATGATCTCGTAGTTGACGATGAAGTTCTTGGTGCCGGAGGTCGTCGACCCGAGCTGCTGCATGTGCGTGATCGCGGCCTCGACGTCGGGTTCGACGCGCCCGATGCGGACACCGGCGTGGTCGAGGGCGATCGCGATCTGCCACGCCTTGTCCCCGGACACGACATCGACGTGGTCGAGCTTGGAGAAGTCGATGTCGTAGATCCACGAGATGTCCGGCGTGCCCTCGTCGATGGCCATGAGCACCTGCTCGGGGTGCTCGGGCAGGGCATCGAGGTTGAGCTGCAGGCTGGCGGCGTTCTTGAACATCGTGAACTCGGCCGCCTCACCGGCGATCGGCAGACGTTCGCCGCGACCGTAGGCCGGCTTCATGGTGGCGAAGGCCGTCGTGACGGCGGACGCGCGGAACTGCGAGCCGAGTGCGGCGCTGGCCGTGGCGGTGGCCGCCGCGGCGTCGACCGCGTAGTGCAGGCCGCGTGCCGGCAGGCGCACCGGGATCGTCGCGCCGTCGAACACGATGGTGGCCGCGTCGCCGGTGTGCTCGGTGACCTCGGCGTCGATCGCCGTCGACGTGGCGTCGGCGCGGTCGAAGTCGTCGGCGTTCTGCAGGCCGTTCGGGCTGGCAGCGACCACCTCGGCACTCGCGCCGAAGCGGAGCACGCGCTGCCCGGCGACCCCGGCGTAGGCGTCGAGGAACTGGTCGTCGTGGTTCGTGACGACGTTCGCCGACGACAGTGCCGCGGTGTCGAGCATCATCGTCGCGACGCGCTCGGTCTCGAAGAACCGGTAGAGCTGGTCGACCTGCACGTTGAGCATCGTGACCGTCGAGGGCGACAGGATGCCGGCGAGCTCGACCGCGAAGGCCTCGTCGACCTCGAGGATGCCGATGTCCGCCTTGAGCTTGCCGGTCAGCGACACCTCGGACAGCAACGCCGAGGCGATGCCCTGCGGCAGGTTCGCACCCGACGGGTTCGTGAACACCCGGAGGCCGTGCGCACGCATGACGTCCGAGATCATGTGCGTCGTCGTCGACTTGCCGTTCGAGCCGAGGACGAAGACCACGCCGTTCGGGAACTGCCGGGTGACGCGCTGCAGGAAGTCCGGCACGAGCTTCAGCACGATGAAGCCCGGGTACGCGGACCCTCCGCCCCGGGCGCGAGCGAGGGCGCGGAGGATCCGCCCGATCAGGATCGGGATGAAGAAACGCACGTGCGGCCTACTCGAGGTAGTCGCGCAGGGACTGCGACCGCGACGGGTGGCGGAGCTTCGCCATCGTCTTGGACTCGATCTGACGGATGCGCTCACGCGTCACGCCGAACGTGTCACCGATCTGGTCCAGCGTCTTCGGCTGACCGTCACCCAGGCCGAAGCGCATCCGGATGACGCCGGCCTCGCGCTCGGACAGGGAGTCGAGCAGGCTCTCGAGCTGCTTCTGCAGCATCGTGAAGCCCACCGCGTCGGCCGGCACCACGGCTTCGGTGTCCTCGATCAGGTCACCGAACTCGGAGTCACCGTCCTCGCCCAGGGGCGTGTGCAGCGAGATGGGCTCACGGCCGTACTTCTGGACCTCGACGACCTTCTCCGGGGTCATGTCGAGCTCGCGGGCGAGCTCTTCCGGGGTGGGCTCGCGGCCCAGGTCCTGCAGCATCTGCCGCTGGACACGGGCGAGCTTGTTGATGACCTCGACCATGTGCACCGGGATGCGGATGGTGCGGGCCTGGTCGGCCATGGCGCGGGTGATGGCCTGACGGATCCACCACGTGGCGTAGGTCGAGAACTTGAAGCCCTTGGTGTAGTCGAACTTCTCGACGGCGCGGATCAGGCCCAGGTTGCCTTCCTGGATCAGGTCGAGGAACTGCATGCCGCGGCCCGTGTAGCGCTTGGCGAGCGACACGACCAGACGCAGGTTCGCGCCGAGCAGGTGCGACTTGGCACGCTGACCGTCACGCGCGACCCAGCGCAGCTCGCGCTCTTCGGGCTTGGAGAGCCCCGTGGAGTGCTGCAGCTTGTCCTCGGCGAACAGGCCGGCCTCGATGCGCATCGCGAGCTCGACCTCTTGCTCGGCGTTGAGCAGGGCGACCTTGCCGATCTGCTTCAGGTAGTCCTTGACAGGGTCGGCGGTCGCACCGGTGATGGTGGTCGAGTAGACCGGTGCCTCGTCGTCGTCGGACTGCGAGATGACGAGCGCGCCGGCGGCGACCGCGTTGGCGGCCTCGACCGCAGCGGTGCGCGGCTTGTCCTCGGTGTCGTCGTCGGCGTCGTCGGTCGCGTCGGCGTCGACGGGCTCGACCGGCTCTTCCTCGGTGTCGTCGTCCGATGCCTTCTTGGCTGCCGGCTTCTTGGCGGCGGGCTTCTTCGGTGCCGCCTTCTTGGCGGGGGCCTTCTTCACCGCGGCCTTCTTCGGCGCGGCGGTGCCCTCGGTGTCCGTGGCGTCCGCCTCGGTCACCTGGTCGGTGGTGTCCTTCGTGGGATCGATCGTCGTGCTCCGGGCAGCCATGCGATCACCTCTCTCGTCATGCCACGTTGACGGGTTCGTGGCCTTCCCTCGCTGCCCAGGGCCTGCGCCGCAGTCTCCCCCGCGTCACTGGTCCTATCCATCCGGGCAGCACTAGGACCCATGTCAAGTCCCCCGGCGAAACCGGCGCTCTGGAAGGAGCACCACTGACGGGGAACCCGATGGGTCCGTGCTTCATTATTGCACGCTCTGCTTCCGCAGGCGTGCAACGAGTGCAACCCAGAGCGGCGCCACGCGTATTCCGTCCTGCGCGTGCATGAGGGCACGGGTGCGCCGGCGCGCGTGCAGCAGCATCGCCACGCCGAAGCCGACGACCACGTACTGCACGGTCAGGGCGATCCGGAAGTTCGCCCAGGCGAAGACGGTCTGCCCCGTGGCGTGCGACACCGCGTCGAGCAGGGTGCCGATGCAGAACATCATCACGAACGCGGCCAGGAACCCCCCGACGTTGACGACGCCGTTCGCCGACCCCAGGGAGCCCATCGGGTTGAACGACCGCGCGAAGTCGAAGCCGATCAGCGAACCCGGCCCGCCGATGCCCATCGCGACGACGAGCAACAGCAGCAGCCAGGTCGGTGGGTGGCCCGGCCAGAGCAACACCGCGGTCCAGACGGCGCCGAGCAACACCACCACGCCGAGCACCAGGTTGGACCGGCGGAGGGGGAACCGTGCGCACAGGATGCCGAGCAGCGGGCCGGCGATGAACCCGACGACGACGATCACGGTCAGGAACCCGGCGGCCTCGGTCGAGGAGTACCCGAGCCCGCGCAGCATCGGCACGCCCCAGAGCAGGCTGAAGACCGTGCCCGAGGACTGCGTGACGTAGTGCGACCAGAAGCCGAGCTGGGTCCCCGGGCGACGGAGCGCGTGCCCGAACGTGTGGAACGCCCCGGACCAGGTGTGCGGGAGCGGCAGCGGGATCGTGTCGGTGCGGACGGGCACCGGGCCGTTCCGGACGAACACGAACGCCAGCACGAGACCGACCGCACTGGCCGCGGCCGCGACGCCGAACGCCGCGGTCCAGCCCGCGGTGTGCAGCAGCACCGCGAACGGGAACGCCGATGCCACCTGTCCGAGCTGGCCGAGGTTGCCCGTCCACTGCGAGATCTGCGGCAGGATCCGCCCGCTGAACCACATCGGCAGCAGGCGGATCACCGAGATGAAGGTCATCGCGTCGCCGGCGCCGACCAGGACCCGCCCGGCGATGGCCGGTCCGATCGTCGGCGACACCGCCACCACGACCTGCCCGACCGTCAGCAGCAGGGCACCCAACAGCACCAGCCGCCGTGGACCGATGCGGTCGAGTGCGATGCCGACCGGGATCTGCAGACCCGCGTAGACGGCGATCTGCACGACCGCCAACGTGGACAGCACGGCCGCCGACACCGCGAAGCGGTCCTGCGCGTCGACGCCGGACACACCGAGCGACGAGCGCTGCACGACCGCCAGCACGTAGGCCAGCACCGCGACGCCCCAGACCAGGAAGGCACGGCGGGAGTTCACCCGACAAGGCTAGCGGCGCGGCACCGCCGCCCCGGCGGCCTGTGGAGGACGTGCGGCGTGCGCCGGACCTGTGGAGGGCCTCCAGTCCGTCACGGGAGGCACGGTGCGCGTCCGCGACACCGGTCGCGTCCGGCGGCGGCCGGTCTCAGTCGTCGGTGGCGTCACCGTCGACGCGGCGGTCCGCCAGGAAGCGCTCGAGCTCCGCGGCGATCGCGTCGGCGGTGGGCACCTCGCCGTCGACGTTCGTGAGCGGCGACGCGACCGCGTTGCCCTCCATGTAGGTGTCGTGCCGTTCCTCGAGCGCGGCGACCAGCCGCTGCAACTCGCCGTTGCCCGCCACCTGCTCGTCCACCCGCGCCAGGAAGTCACGGCCCTCTTCGCGCAGGGCGTCGGTCGGGAAGATCAGCCCCGTCGAGGCGGAGATGCCGGACAGCGCGGCGACCGCGGCGTCCGGGTACTCGGTGTCGGACAGGTAGTGCGGCACGAGCAGCACGAGCCCCGTGACCTGCTGGTCGAGTTCGGAGAGCCGGTGCTCGACCAGGTGCAGGACGTTCGCCGGCGCCTGGGTCTGCGGCTTCCAGACGCTCATCGACTCGATCAGGTCGGCCCGGGTGCCCGAGACGGTCATGTTGATCGCACGGGTGTGCGGCACGGGCATCGGGATGGACTGCACCCACGTCGTGTCGACGACCTGCAGCTGGGCGGCCAGGTCGGTCACCGCGCGGACGAAGCGGTTCCACTGGAAGTCCGGCTCGTAGCCGGACAGGAACAGGAACGGCTGCCCGAGTTCGTCGCGCACCAGGTGCAGGGCGAGTCGGGGCGGCTCCACCGCGCTGATGTGGTCGTGGTCGAACGTGATCACCGGACGACGGGCCCGCCAGTCGAGCAGCACGTCGGGGTCGAACTCGGCGACCAGACGGGTCTCGAGGCGCTCGGTGATGGCGGTGGTCACCTGGGCCACGGCAGATCCGGCGTCCGCGAACCCGGTCAGCCCGGCGACCAGGTGGAGGCCGGCCGGCACCGTCGGGGCGGATGCGTCGAAGGTGTAGAGGTCCTCGGGGTGGTTCACCGTTCCCATGCTAGGCGGGGCGTTCGTCCACACCTGCTGCGCAACCCACGCCGACAGCGAACATGACGTGGGTAGGGTCGGGGACATGGTCCGACCAACGCTCTCCACCGACAGTTCCTCCCCCTCCGCGATCTCGGCCGACGTGCTCGTCGTCGGCGTCCGCCCCGGTGCCGACGGGGCTCCGGCGACCCTCGCCACGCCCGCCACCGGTGACCTCGGCGCACTCGACGGGCTGGATCTGGCCGCGATCGGTGCGACCGGCGCCAAGGACCAGCTCGTCCGGATCCCGGCGACCGACCTCGCCGCGGGCAGCATCGCCCTGATCGGGCTGGGGTCGGGTACCGACGCCGCGGCCGTGCGCTCCGCCGCCGGCAGCGCCGTCCGGCAGCTCCCCCAGGTCGCGTCGATCGCGCTCGCCCTGCCGACCGACTCCGCCGAGCTCGTCGACGCCGCACTCGAGGGCGCAGCACTCGGTGCCTACGCCTTCACGCGCCACAAGGGCACTGGTACGACCACGCCCGCACGCGGCTCGCAGGCCGTCACGGTGCTCGCACCGTCCTCGGTCGCCGCCGACGCGACCGTGCGTCCGGCCGTCGTCGCGGACGCCGCCGCATTGGTCCGCGACCTGGTCAACACCGCCGCCGGCGACCTCGGCCCGGCCGACGTCGCGTCCGTCGCGACGGACCTGGCCGCCGATCTGCCGCTCACCGTCGAGGTGCTCGACGAGACCGCGCTGGCCGAGCAGGGCTTCGGCGGCATCCTCGGGGTGGGCGTCGGATCCGTCCGTCCCCCGCGGCTGGTCGTCGTCCGCTACGCGCCGGAGTCCGCCACGAAGCACCTGGCCCTGGTCGGCAAGGGCATCACGTTCGACTCCGGCGGGCTCTCGCTGAAGCCCGCCGCGGGGATGCTCGGCATGAAGACCGACATGACGGGCGCCGCCACGGTGCTCGCCACCACGGTCGCCGCCGCCCGACTGGGCCTCGACGTCAAGGTCACCGCGTGGCTGTGCCTGGCCGAGAACATGCCCTCCGGCTCGGCGACCCGCCCCGGCGACGTCCTCACGCTCAAGAACGGCAAGACCGTCGAGGTCACCAACACCGACGCCGAAGGCCGACTGGTGCTGGGCGACGGCCTGGTCGCGGCCACGCTCGAGCAGCCCGACGCCGTCGTCGACGTCGCGACGCTGACCGGCGCACAGGTCGTCGCGCTCGGTGACCGCACCACCGGGCTGATGGGCACCGACGACCTCGTTGCGCAGATCCGTGCCGTCGCGTCGGGCGTCGCCGAGCCGATCTGGCCGATGCCGCTGCCCGAGGAACTCGATGCACGGCTGGCCAGCGAGGTCGCCGACATGGTGAACGCAACCGTCGGCAACCCGGCCGGCGGGATGCTGCTGGCGGGCAAGTTCCTCGAGCGCTTCATCGAGGGCGACGTCCCCTGGGCGCACCTGGACATCGCGGGTCCGTCGGAGAACAAGGGCGGTGGCTACGGGTGGCTCGGCAAGGGCGCGACCGGGGTCATGGTCCGCACACTCATCTCGCTCGCAGAAGAGCTCCAGTCCAAGTAGTAGGTTGGGTTCCGGCGGGGCGGCCGCTCCAGCGCCACCCGCCGGAACGAACGGGACGGGACCGGAACCATGCGGTCCGACCGACGGATGCCGCATCGGTGGTGTCCGAGTGCGGGCCAGTGTCCACCACAACGGATCCGGCCCCGACACGCACGAGGGAGTAGCACCAGGTGACGGAACAGACTTACGACGTCGTGGTCCTCGGTGGCGGTAGCGGCGGGTACGCCGCAGCGCTGCGGGCGGCCGAGCTCGGGATGAGCGTTGCGCTCATCGAGGGCGACAAGCTCGGGGGGACGTGCCTGCACCGCGGCTGCATCCCGACCAAGGCACTGCTGCACTCGGCCGAGGTCGCCGACGCCACGCGCGACGCCGAGAAGTACGGCGTGATCGCGGAGTTCGCCGGCGTCGAGGTCCCGAAGGTCATCGAGTACCAGCAGGGCGTCATCAACTCCAAGTACAAGGGCCTGCAGGGCCTGATCAAGGCCCGCGGCATCACCGTGGTCGAGGGCTGGGGACGCCTGACCTCGCAGAGCACCGTGCAGGTCGGCGACCAGACCGTCACCGGCAAGAACGTCGTGCTGGCCACCGGTTCCTACTCGAAGTCCCTGCCGGGCCTCGAGCTCGGCGGCCGCGTGATCAGCTCCGAGACCGCGCTCAAGATGGACTACGTCCCGAACAAGGTCGTCATCCTGGGCGGCGGCGTGATCGGCGTCGAGTTCGCCAGCGTCTGGAAGTCGTTCGGCGCCGAGGTCACCATCGTCGAGGCGCTCCCGCACCTGATCCCCGCCGAGGACGAGTCCATGTCCAAGCAGCTCGAGCGCGCGTTCCGCAAGCGCGGCATCGAGTTCTCGCTCGGCGTGCGGTTCCAGGGCGTCGAACAGCACGAGAACGGCGTCGTCGTGACGCTCGAGGACGGCAAGACCTTCGACGGTGACGTCCTGCTCGTGGCCGTCGGTCGTGGCCCGGTCACGCAGAACGTCGGCTACGACGAGGTCGGAGTGGCGATGGACCGCGGCTACGTCACCACGAACGAGCGCCTGGCCACGAACGTGCCGAACGTCTACGCCGTCGGCGACATCGTCCCCGGCCTGCAGCTCGCACACCGCGGCTTCCAGCAGGGCATCTTCGTCGCCGAGGAGATCGCCGGGCTCAACCCGGTCATCATCGAGGACAAGAACATCCCCAAGGTCACCTACTCCGACCCCGAGGTCGCTTCGGTCGGGCTCTCGCAGGCCAAGGCCGAAGAGCAGTACGGTGCCGACAAGATCGACATGTACGAGTACAACCTGGCCGGCAACGGCAAGAGCCACATCATCGGCACGTCCGGCGCGGTGAAGGTCGTGCGGGTCATCGACGGCCCCGTCGTCGGCGTCAGCATGATCGGCGCCCGCGTCGGCGAGCTCATCGGTGAAGCCCAGCTCGCCGTGAACTGGGAAGCCCACCCCGAGGACGTCGCCCCCCTCGTGCACGCGCACCCCACGCAGAGCGAGGCCCTCGGCGAGGCGTTCCTGCACCTGGCGGGCAAGCCGCTGCATGCACTGTGAGCACGGCAGCGCGCACCATGACATCCACCACCACGAACCACCCCTGCGACAAGGAGTCCACCCGATGAGCGAATCCGTCAACCTCCCGGCGCTCGGCGAGAGCGTCACCGAGGGCACGGTGACCCGATGGCTGAAGAACGTCGGTGACCGGGTCGAGGTCGACGAGCCGCTGCTCGAGGTCTCGACCGACAAGGTCGACACCGAGATCCCGTCGCCGATCGCCGGCGTCGTCGAAGAGATCCTGGTGGGCGAGGACGAGACCGTCGAGGTCGGGACGCCCCTGGTGAAGATCGGCGACGGCAGCGGGTCGTCCGACTCCGGTTCCGACGCGGGATCCGACGCCGCGCAGGACGACTCGTCGAACGAGGCCGCTGCCGACGCCGAGCCCGAAGCAGCTCCGAGCACCGAGCAGGACACCGAGACCCCGGCTCCGCAGCCCGCCCAGCCCGAGCCCACCCCGGCGGGCCAGACCCAGCCCGCGGCTCCGGCCGCCCCGTCGGCGCCGCCCGCGGCGTCGCCGGTCCCCCAGGCCGCTCCGGTGCCGCCGCCCGCGGCAGCTCCGGCGCCCCCGGCAGCGGTTCCGGCTCCGGCCGCCGCGGCGTCGAGTGCTCCGGCAGCTTCGGCCGCCGTGCCGAACCCGGCGCAGACCGGTGCCGCATCGGGCTACGTCACCCCGCTGGTGCGCAAGCTCGCCAACGAGCAGGGCGTGGACCTGTCCACCGTGACCGGCACCGGTGTCGGTGGCCGCATCCGGAAGGAGGACGTGCTCGCCGCCGTCCCCGCCGCTCCGGCAGCAGGCGCCTCGGCCCAGGGCGGCTCGGCTCCGGCCGCGTCCGGCCCGTTCGTCGCCGAGGTCTCGCCGCTCCGTGGCACCCGCGAGAAGATGACGCGTCTGCGCAAGGTCGTCGCCGAGCGTGCCGTGCAGTCGATGACGTCGACCGCGCAGCTCACCAGCGTGGTCGAGGTCGACGTGACGAAGGTCGCGCAGTTCCGCGACGCGCACAAGGCCGAGTTCCTCGAGAAGACCGGTTCGAAGCTGTCCTTCATGCCGTTCTTCGCCCTGGCGGCGTCCGAGGCGCTCAAGGCGCACCCGAAGATCAACTCGACCGTCGAGGGCGAGGAGATCGTGTACCCGGAGACCGAGAACGTCTCGATCGCCGTCGACACCGAGCGCGGTCTGCTCACCCCGGTGATCAAGGACGCCGCGTCGCTCGACCTGGCGCAGTTCTCGAAGTCGATCGCCGACCTGGCCGAGCGCACGCGCAACAACCAGCTCAAGCCCGACGAGCTCGCCGGCGGCACGTTCACCCTGACCAACACCGGTTCGCGTGGCGCGCTGTTCGACACCCCCGTCGTGTTCCTGCCGCAGTCGGCGATCCTGGGCACCGGCATCGTCACGAAGCGCCCCGCGGTCGTGAAGGTCGACGGCCAAGAGGCCATCGCGATCCGTTCGTTCGTGTACCTGGCGCTGTCGTACGACCACCGGATCATCGACGGTGCGGACGCCTCGCGGTACCTGGTCGCGGTGAAGAACCGCCTCGAAGAAGGCAACTTCGCCCCGAACCTGGGGTACTGACCCCAGGTCCGACCAGCACGGCCCGTCCGACGGCCCCGGTTCTCCCTGGTGGGAGCCGGGGCCGTCGGCGTCCGAGCGCCGCGTCACGGTGTCCCGAGGGCGAACACACCGGCTGCAGCGACCCCGACCACGACGACACCACCGACCAGCAGCCGTCGAGCGGAGACGCGCAGTCCGCCGGGGACCGGGACACCCTGTTCGACGAGCCGACGCACGATGCCGGTCAGGTCACCCTCCGCCGGCTCGGCAGGACCAGCGAAGACGAAGTCGTCCCGCGGCGGCTCCCATCGCACCGGCCGCGGAGGACCACCGCCGCGAACCACCTCGAGCAACCGCAGCACGTCCGGCACGCCGCCGTCGAGTGCGTCGGCCACGGCCTGGTCCACCGTCCGTCGGCAGGGCTCGCGCGGGTCGACACGTTCCCACACCGACCGGACGGCGAACAGCAGCGCGGTCGCACCGGGCACCTGGGTCGACCGGCTGACCGAGGAGACGTGGCGCCGGTCCGGCACGTCGGTCTCGGCGTCCGTCCCGGCGTCGACATCGGCGTCCGGCGGGTGGTCGACCAGCACCGTCACCCCGGCGTCGTCGACCAGGACGTCGTCCGGACGGGCGTGGCCGAGCAGCATCGAACCGGCCCGCGCCTGCGCCGCCAGTTCGATCAGCGGCACGGTCAACGTGACGGCCACCCCCACAGTCGGGGTCCCGATGCGGTCGAGTGCATCGGGCAGTCGGGTCCCCCGCAGCGACTCCGCCCGGACCACGAGCCGTCCCGCCGGGTCACGCCCGACGGCGGCGACACGCACGCAGTGCGTCGGCTCGGCCGCCGCGCGGTCCGCGACCCAGGCTGCGAACGGACCGGTGTCCGCGCCGGTCCACCAGTGTTCCACCGTGATCGTCTCCATGCGGACCAGCCTGTCGGGGGCGAGCGGGGCCTCCTGGCCGTGCCGGCGACCTGTGGAGAACCCCGTCCGCCCACAGCCTGTTCACCTGCGGTCCACGATCGGTCGACCAGGCCGTATCCTTGACGGCATGGCACGCAAGAGCACAACCGACACGAAGGCGAAGGAGCCGGGGCGTCTCAAGCAGATGTTCCAGGTCTTCCAGATGACCCGTCGGGCCGACCCGACGTCGATCTGGTGGTTCGCCGCCGCGTTCCTCGTCCCGGTCGTCCTCGGGGTGGTGCTCGCGCTCGTGCTGCCCGGGCAGAACTGGCTGGCTGTCGTCCTGTGGATCGTCGCCGGTGTGCTGCTCGGTGTGCTGCTGTTCCTGATCGTGCTCGGTCGCCTGGCCGAGCGGGCCGCGTACTCGCAGATCGAAGGACAACCCGGTGCCGTGGGTGCCGTGCTGACGAACTCGCTCCGTCGCCAGTGGCGCTCGAGCGAGATGCCCGTCGCCGTCCACGGGCGTTCGCAGGCAGCTGTGTACCGTGCCGTCGGCACCCCGGGCGTCGTGCTCATCACCGAGGGCTCGCTCGGCAACCTCTCGCGTCAGGTCGACGAAGAGCGCCGCAAGGTCCAGCGGATCGTGCCGAACGTCCCCGTGCACGTGGTGCACGTGGGTGACGGCGACGACGCGGTGACCCTGCACAAGCTGCCCCGTGCGATGAACAAGTACAAGAAGTCGCTCAACCGCAACGAGGTCCTGGCGGTCGCGAACCGCCTCGACTCGCTCACCCAGAGCCCGGCGTCCGCCATCCCGAAGGGCATCGACCCGACGCGCGTGCGTGCTGGTCGTCCGCGCTGATCACCCGCTGACCTGACGAACGCCCTCGGCCGCCCGGTCGGGGGCGTTCGTGTGTCTGGCGCAGGGCTGCGTCTGCCGGGTCAGCACCGCGCGCCGCGCCGCACCGCGCCGCGTGCTGCACCGGTGCGAGGTTGGTCGGCCGGTGCCAGGAAACGACCTCGCGCCGAACGACCAACCGGGCACGGCGCGCCCCGCGGCCGGTCAACCTCGCACGGCGCGCCCCGTGCACCCGGTCAACGACGCACGAGCACCGTGCCCACCGCGGCGTCGTGCAGCGGCCGACCGTCCTTCGCGTGGATGAGCGCCGGCACCACCAGGCAGAGCAGCACGGTGCGCACCACCGGACGCCAGACCCCGACGTACCCGCCGCGGATCGGCACGACACGCAACCCCACGCACACGTGGCCGAACGACCCGGACAGCAGCGCGACGAAGACCACCTGCAGCGCCGCGAAGATGCCGAGCGTCGCGAAGTTGCCCGCCGCGCCGTACGTCCCGATCGCCAGCGAGATGACCGAGGCCAGCGCCCAGTCGATGACGAGCCCACCGATGCGCCGACCGATCCCGCTCATCGACCGAGGGCCCGATTCCGGCAGCCCGAGCAGCTTGCCCGGCCAGGAGTCCGACGAGCCGGCGGCAGCAGCGGACGAGGGTGGAGTGGAGCGGGCCATACCCTGAGTTTAGGCGCGCACCCCGTGCGTAACACGCCCGAAACAACGTAGTCACGTCCGGGAAACCCCACGTCAATACCCTCGTCGGAGGGTGCCTCCAGGTTCCCTCGACCAACACCCAACCATTGGAGAACGACTCACATGTTCAGTGATTCCTCCGAGGTGCTCGCCTTCATCAAGGACACGGACGTCAAGTTCCTCGACATCCGGTTCACGGACCTCCCCGGGGTCCAGCAGCACTTCAACATCCCCGCGTCCACGGTCGACGAGGACTTCTTCTCGGTCGGGCAGCTCTTCGACGGCTCGTCGATCCGCGGTTTCGCGTCGATCCACGAGTCCGACATGCAGCTCATCCCGGACGTGACGACCGCGTACGTCGACCCGTTCCGCGCTGAGCGGACGCTGATCATGGTCTTCGACATCTACAACCCGCGCAACGGCGAGATCTACAGCCGTGACCCGCGCCAGGTCGCCAAGAAGGCCGAGAAGTACCTCGCCTCGACCGGCATCGCGGACACCGCGTTCTTCGCCCCCGAAGCCGAGTTCTACATCTTCGACGACGTCCGCTACTCGGTCACGCAGAACGAGTCGTTCTACGCGGTCGACTCGGAAGAGGGCGCCTGGAACACCGGTCGCACCGAAGAGGGCGGCAACCTCGCCAACAAGACCCCGTACAAGGGCGGCTACTTCCCCGTGTCGCCGGTCGACAAGACGGCCGACCTGCGCGACGACATCTCGCTCAAGCTGATCGACTCGGGCCTCGAGCTCGAGCGTGCGCACCACGAGGTGGGCACCGGCGGCCAGCAGGAGATCAACTACAAGTTCGACACGATGGTCCACGCCGCGGACGACATCCTGAAGTTCAAGTACATCGTCAAGAACACGGCCGAGCAGTGGGGCAAGGTCGCCACCTTCATGCCGAAGCCGATCTTCGGTGACAACGGCTCGGGCATGCACACGCACCAGTCGCTCTGGTCCGACGGCACCCCGCTGTTCTACGACGAGAACGGCTACGGCGGGCTCTCCGACCTCGCCCGCTGGTACATCGGCGGCCTGCTCAAGCACGCTCCCGCCGTCCTGGCGTTCACGAACCCGACGATCAACTCGTACCACCGTCTGATCCCGGGCTTCGAGGCCCCCGTCAACCTCGTCTACTCGGCGGGCAACCGCTCGGCCTCGATCCGCATCCCGATCACGGGTACGAACCCGAAGGCCAAGCGCATCGAGTTCCGCGCGCCCGACGCCTCCGGCAACCCCTACCTGGCGTTCGCCGTGCAGCTGATGGCGGGCCTCGACGGCATCCAGAACCGCATCGAGCCGCACGAGCCCGTCGACAAGGACCTGTACGAGCTCCCCCCGGAAGAGGCGAAGAACATCCCGCAGGTGCCGGCCTCGCTCGACGCCGCGCTCGCAGCCCTCGAGGCGGACCACGAGTTCCTGCTCAAGGGGAACGTCTTCACCGAGGACCTCATCCAGACCTGGATCGACTACAAGCGCGAGAACGAGATCCTGCCGATGGCGCAGCGTCCGCACCCGTTCGAGTACGAGCTGTACTTCGGCGTCTGAGTTCGAGTTCGACCCGCACGACACGAAGGGCCCCGCACCGTCAGGTGCGGGGCCCTTCCGCATGCGGCGCCGAGACTCGGCGATGCGGACAGGATGCGCGCGCGGGACGGCGCAGATTGTCCGCCGGGCCGAGACTCGGCGCGGCTGCGCGGGGGTGGGTGCGGACCGACCGCCTGGAGGCCCGGTGCCGGTCCGGCGGACCGGCACCGGGCCTCCAGGCGGTGGCGATCGCATGCGCGCCGCCGAGACTCGGCGATGCGGACGGAATACACCCGCGGGACGGCGCACGCTGTCCGCCGGGCCGAGACTCGGCGCACGAGACGGACCAGGGCCAGGCGCACGCGAACGGGGTCCGTGCCGCCCCGGCACGGACCCCGTCTGCTGCGGTGACTAGCGGCTCGTGGCCAACGAGTCGGAGGTCCCCGCTGCCACGCTCACGGGTGCACCCGCGACCGGTGTGGGCCGTCCCAGGGAACGGACGGTCCACCCCGCCTTGACCCAGTCCTGGACCGGGAGACAGTTGCGCGCGTCGATGACCACACGACGCCCGACGAGCTCACCCAGTGCGGCCGGGTCGGCACCGATGACCTCGTCCCACTCGGTGAGCACCAGCACGATGTCGGCACCCTCGATCGCGTCGGTCATCGACGTCGTGTAGCTCAGCGTCGGGAACGACCGCTTGGCCGTCTCCATCGCCTCGGGGTCCCACAGCGTGACCTGGGCGCCGCGCAGGTGCAGCGCCGCGGCGACGTTGAGCGCCGGCGAGTCGCGGACGTCGTCGGTCAGCGGCTTGAACGCGGCACCGATCACGGCGATGCGGCGGTTGAGCACCGATCCCCCGGCCGAGTCGATCGCCATGTCGATGACCCGCTGCCGCTGGCCCATGTTGATCTCGTCGACCTGCTGCATGAGCCCGACGACCTGCCCGGCACCGATCTCGTTCGCCCGGTACATGAGCGCGCGGATGTCCTTCGGCAGGCACCCGCCACCGAAGCCGAGTCCGGCGTTGAGGAACTTGCGGCCGATGCGCGCGTCGTGGCCCAGGGCATCGGCGAGTGTGGTGACGTCGGCTCCGGTGATCGCGCACATCTCGGAGATCGCGTTGATGAACGAGATCTTCGTGGCGAGGAACGCGTTCGCGCTGACCTTGACGAGCTCGGCGGTGGCCAGGTCGGTCGTGATGACCGGTGTGCCCTCGCTGATCGGCGCGGCGTACACCTCGCGGATCACCGCGTCGGCGGCGTCAGAGGCACCACCCCACACCAGACGGTCCGGGTGCAGCGTGTCGTCGACCGCCTTGCCCTCGCGCAGGAACTCGGGGTTCCAGATGAGCTCCGCGGTGATGCCGGCGGGCGTGAACTCGCGGACGATCCCGCGCAGCCGTGCCGCCGTGCCGACCGGCACGGTCGACTTGCCGACGATCAGCCCCGGGTGGGTGAGGTTCTCGGCGACGCCGCGCGTGGCGTTCTCGACGTAGGTCAGGTTCGCGGCGTGCGACCCGGCCTTCTGCGGGGTCCCGACGCAGACGAAGTGCACGTCGGCGGCGGCCACGGCCTCGGAGATCGAGGCGGTGAAGCGCAGCCGGCCGGTCGCCACGTGCTTCGTGATCAGTTCGGGCAGCCCGGGCTCGTAGAACGGGACCTCGCCGGCGGACAGTGCGGCGAGCTTCGCCGGGTCGACGTCCACACCGATGGTCTCGAAGCCCATCTCGGCCATGGCGGCGGCGTGGGTGGCACCGAGGTAGCCGGTGCCGATCACACTGATGACGGGGGCCGGTCGGACGTCGGCGGCGGACGGGGTCTTCTTCGGAGCACTCACGGGGTGACCTCCTGCAGGTCGTAGTCGGTGTCGGTGCGCTTGATGCCGTCCACGAAGGCCTGGAGGCTGTCAGAACGCGAGTTGAGGCGCCAGTCGTTGGTGGAACGGACGCCGTCCACCACGGTGGTCGCGGTCTCGGAGAAGTACGAGAACCCGATGACGTCGTCGTTGGCCGGCTGCGCGAGGGCGTCGAAGAGCGAGGTGATCCACTTCGCCTTCTGACCGCCCGACACCGAGGTGCCGGACTCGGTCGCGCCGATCTCGCTCAGCAGGATCTTCTTGCCCGGAGCCACCTGCCGCAGCTGCGCCACGGTCGCGCCGAAGGTGTTCTGGAACGTCGGGTCCTCGTCGGCGTCGCGGTAGTACCCGCTCATGCCGACCCAGTCCACGTCGTCGTCACCCGGGTAGTACTCCTTCAGGTAGTCGAGCGTCTGGTACTTGGCGTTGCCGAGCTTGTCGATGCGGCTGGGGGCCCAGTTCCAGATGACGTAGTCGTTGGCACCCTGCTTGGCGAAGACGTCGTGCACGTGCTGCCACATGGCGACGTACGAGCCCTGCGCGTTCTGCTGGTCCTTGCCCTCGGACCAGTTGTACCAAGAGCCGTTCATCTCGTGGTCGAGGCGGATGACCATCGGCTGCCCGTTCGCCTTGAGGGCGTCGGCGTACTTGGTCAGGTAGGCGTCGAACTTGCCGGAGATGATGTCCTGGTTCGTGTAGCCCGCGACGAACTTCTGGTCGTTGCCGGTCTTCGCCGGCACGGACTCCCACGTCATGAGCGGCAGCCGCCCGTTGGCCCACGCACGCTGGACGGCGTTCGCGTTGAAGTCCTGGTCGAAGCCCTGGAAGAACCCGACCATGTTCGTGGCCTTGCCGACCGACTGGGAGACCTGGTCGTACTCGGCCCAGTTGAACGGCGACTGCTCGGTGTACAGCCCGTACCAGCGTGACGGCTGGGCCAGGATCTGCTGCTTGCTCGGGACGGCGACCGGGGTGGTCGTCGGGTCCTTGGACGGACCGGTGTTCGGGTTTGTGACGCCCCCGCCGGAACTGGCCGTGTGCGTGCCGGAACCCGACCCGCCGGACGAGGACGAGCCTCCCGTCCCGCTGGCGGACGACCCGGAGCCGGACTTGCCGGCGGCCTGCGCCTGGGCCGAACCGAGCTGGGACTGCAGCGAGGCGATCTGTGCCTTGAGCTGCGCGAGCTGGTCACCGCGCGAACCGGACTGGGCGCTCGTGGACTTGAGCTGTCCCTCGAGCTTCCAGATCTGCTTCTGGGCGGCGGTCAGCTTGGTCTGCAGGACCTCCGGGTCGGCAGCCTTGTCCGAGGCGGTCTTGACGCCCAGGGCGTGGTGGACGGCGGTGGCGACGGGGCTGGACGGGGACACCCAGACGGACCAGGTGATCAGGCCGAGCGCCAGGACGATGGCGGTGGTGCCGACGGCCGTGCGCTTGGCGTGCTTGCTGGACGGGGCCCACCAGCTGTGGGAGGAGCGGAACAGGTCAGACAATGAGGAACGCCTCCAGGGCGAAGACGGCGATGCCGATGCAGTACGGGATGGCCGCGTAGGGGTTGTAGCGACGGACCTTGGTGGGCTTCGCGGCGGGCGCAGCGTGTGTGCCGGCCGTGGCGGCCGCAGCCGTCGCGGCGGCCGCTTCGCGCCGGGTCGCCAGGACCGTCGAGGTCGAGTTGGTGGACACGTCCAGCTCGCGACCGTGCGCCGCGGCGGACGGTCCGAACAGGTCGTCGAACGCCCGGTCCGCGGCGGCCTGGTCGTCCGTCACCGGTCCGATGCGGTCGACCGGGCTGACCGGCGTCTGCCCACCGGGGGCGACGGGCTGCGCGGCCTCGGTCTCCATCGGTCCGCCGGCGTAGGCACCGGCGCGGGTCCCCCAGCCGCTGGCGTGTGCCAGACGGAAGAACCCGATCAGGCGGATCGGCATCAGGAAGAACGTCGACACGATGATGAACATCGGCAGGCGGAAGAAGTCGCTGGGCTTCTCGGCCAGGTGCCGCATCTGCCGGATGGCCATGCTCAGCACGCTCGACACGACCATCAGTCCGGCGACGTAGACGAAGCCCGTCGAGAAGCCGTACTGGTGCAGGATCCCCTGGTACAGGTTCTCGCCCTGCCCGGTGATCGCGCGGTAGATCCAGCCGGCGATCACGCCGAACAGCATGAACGGCAGGATGATGTCGGTGATGAAGAACAGCGCCAGGATCGGTGCGTGCCCGATCATCCAGGGCAGCATGCGCAGCGTGTTGTACTGCGAGCCGCGCGCCCAGCGGAGCTGCTGCTTGAACAGCTTCTTCACCTGCAGCGGGGCGTCCGTGTAGACCAGCGAGGTGTACTGGTAGACGGTCCGGTAGCCCTCCTTGAGCGTCAGGTTCGTCAGCGTCCGGTCGTCGGACACCTCGAGGAACACGCCCATGAACTTCTCGTGCATGAACTTGTCCATGACCCGCACCAGGATGTTCCGGCGGAACGCGATCGTGCGCCCGGGCAGGCAGCCGATCTGACCGAGGACGCTCTGGGCGGGCATCGAGTAGAGCGCGCGGGAGTTCTCGAGCCAGTCCGCCCAGCGGGTGATCCACGAGCGGGTGGGCTCGAGGATGCGCTGCCGGGTGGTGACGCCGCCGACGGACTCGTCGGCGAAGGGCTTCAGCAGCTCCTCGAGCGCGCCGGGCGTCCAGACGGTGTCGGAGTCGACCAGGACGGTGATGTCCCCGGTCGACATCTCGGTGCCGACCTTGACGGCGTTGCGCTTGCCGGGGATCGGGGTGTGGGTCCAGCGGACGAGTGGGGCGAACTCGTCGCAGACCTCCTCGAGGGCCTCGTTGCGCGCGCCGTTGATGACGACGATGATCTCGCCGGGACGCTGCTCGACCATGCGGCCGATCACGTCACGGAACAGGTCGAGTGGCTCGTCCACCACCGGGACGACGACACTCGTCGTCCCGGTGTACGTGCCGGTGAAGGGGCGGTAGCGGGCGGACAGCACGACCTTGAGCAACCAGAGCAGCCAGATCACCATGGAGTACACGGCGAAGAGGTAGAACTCGGGGTGCCCGTCGACCATCTGCCTGATCTGCAGAATGAAGGTGAACATCGATCCCTGCTTCAACGTTCGGGGTGGAGATTCCGCGCCATCGGGAAATCGGGGGTCGGTTCGGGTGACACCATTCATGCATCTCGGAGGGTGCCGGTGCAACGTGACCCTCACTCGGGGGCGTTTCGGATTCGTTACGGGGTACACCCCTGTCCCCTGCCCGCCGCCCCGGATCTGTCCCCCCGGTTGCTGTCAGCAGATGTGTGGACCGCGCCATCGGACTCTGGTACCGCTCCCACTCTGGACACCAGCCGGGAGGCTCTGCTCACCAACAGCGGAAATCCCTGGTCAGCAGTTGGTCGGGTACACAAGATGCCGGTCGCCGTCGACGCGGTCGCCCCACGGGCGCGCGGTCACGTCGAGCATCCGGCCCGCGGCACCCGCGCAGGTCCACCGGGGTACATCCAGGCGTGCCCGGGGGACGACATCCGAAACGCAGAATTCACCTGCGGCGACCCGTCGCCGAGAGGCCGAACAGGGCGTCCCGGGCGTGTCGAGGCGTCAGACCGTGCCGTAGAACTCGCGCTCGAACACCTGCCGCGCACGCCGCGTGATGCCGAGGTAGTCCTCTTCGAGCTGCGACGCCGACCCGGGCGGGTACTCCATCAGGCGGGCGACGCCCTCGAGCTGGATCCGGTCGACGGGCAGCACGTCGGTGGTCTTGCCCGACCACAGCACCAGGGCGCTCCGGGTCCGTGAGGCGAACCGCCACGCCGCAGCCAGCCGCTCGCCGTCCTCGGGCGCCACGAGCCCCTCGGCGACGGCCCCCGCCAGCGCATCGAGGGTCGAGGTCGTCCGCAGCGCCGGGACCCGCAGCGCACCCTGCAGCTGCAGGAGCTGCACGAACCACTCCACGTCGCTGAGCGAGCCACGACCGAGCTTCAGGTGCCGGGCCGGGTCCGCACCGCGCGGCAGCCGTTCGGACTCGACCCGGGCCTTGATGCGGCGGACCTCGCGCACCTCGCGGTCGGCGATGGACGCCGGGTAGCGCGTGCGGTCCGCCAGGTGCTCGAAGTCGCGCAGCAGGGCATCGTCACCGACAGCACCGCGGGCTCGCAGCAGCGCCTGCGCCTCCCATGTCAGCGACCACCGGGCGTAGTACGCGCCGTAGGACTCGAGGGTGCGGACGACGGGCCCGTTCTTCCCCTCGGGGCGCAGGTCGTTGTCGAGGTCGAACGGGTAGATCGTGTCCTCGGTCAGCCGGTTCAGCTCGCGCACGATCGTCTGGGCCGCACGCGACGCGGTCTCCGGCGGCACGTCGGGTGCGCGGTACACGTACAGGACGTCGGCGTCCGAGCCGAAGCCGAGTTCGCGCCCGCCGTACCGGCCCATCGCGATGATGCCGAACTGCAGGCGGTCCGGAGCGTCGCGGCGGGCCAGGTCGAGCGCGCCGGTCAGGGTGGCCTCGGTGATGTCGCTCAGCGCCGGTCCCAGCTGGTCGACGTCGAGTCGGCCGAGCGTCGCGGCGATCCCGAGTCGCAGGGTCTCGCGGCGACGGACGGACCGCAGCAGCGACGCGGCAGCATCGACGTCGTCACCGTGTCGGGCCGTGGTGGCCCGGACCTCGGACAGCAACGCGCCGATCGGCCGCGGCGTCAGCAGCGTGTCGGGTTCGTCGAGCCACGCGACGGCCTCGGGGAAGCGCTCGAGCAGCCCGGCCAGGAACGCCGACTCCGACAACACCGTCGTCAGGCTGTGCGCTGCACCCGAGGAGTCCCGCAGCATCCGCAGGAACCAGCTGGACTCGCCGAGCGTGTCGCTCAGCCGCCGGAACGCCAGCAGCGCCCGGTCCGGGGCCGGTCCCTCGGCCATCCACCGCAACAGGACCGGCAGGAGGTTCCGCTGGATGGCCGCACGACGCGAGGTGCCCTGGGTGAGCGCGCGGATGTGGCGCAGGGCACCGTCTGGGTCGGCGAAGCCGATCGCGGCGAGGCGGTCACGCGCCTGGCCGCTCGTCAGGACGATGCCCCCGTCCGATGCCGCGACGGCGGAGAGCAGCGGCCGGTAGAACAGGCGCTCGTGCAGGCCGCGGACCTCGAGCTTCACCGAACGCCACCGGGCCTCGAGCGCGGTGGCGCCCGTCGCGACACCGCTGGAACGCGCCAGGATCCGCAACTCGTCCTCGTCGGCCGGCATCATGTGCGTCCGCTGCAGCTGACGGAGCTGGATGCGGTGCTCCAGCACCCGCAGCAGCGCGTAGTCCGGACCGAACCGCGCGGCCTCGGGACGCCCGACGTAGCCGACTTCGGTCAGTGCGTCCATCGCCTCGAGGGTGGATCGGACGCGGACGCTCTCGTCGTCCTGCCCGTGCACGAGCTGCAGCAGCTGCACCGTGAACTCGACGTCACGCAGGCCGCCCGGCCCGAGCTTGAGCTGGCGGTCCACCTCGGCGTCCGGGATGTGGTCCGTCACGCGCTCGCGCATGCGCTGCACGGACTCGACGAACCCCGGTCGCTTCGACGACCGCCAGACGAAGGGCGCCACTGCCGCGCTGTAGCGCTCCCCCAGGTCCATCGACCCCGCGATCGGCCGCGCCTTGAGCAGCGCCTGGAACTCCCACTCCTTGGCCCAGCGCTCGTAGTACGCCACGTGCGAGTCGAGGGTCCGGACCAGCGCGCCGTCCTTGCCCTCGGGCCGCAGGTTGGCGTCGACCTCCCACAGCGCGGGCTCGGCCGCCAGGTCGGTGATGACGTGCGTCGCCGCGATCGCGATCCGGGTCGCGATGCGCACGGCCTTGTCGGTGTCGACCGTGTCGTTCGGCTCGGTGACGAAGATGACGTCGACGTCGCTGACGTAGTTGAGCTCGCGAGCCCCGGCCTTGCCCATCGCGATGACCGCCAGCGGTGTCGCGGCGACCTGCTCGGCCGGGAACGGGACCTCGCGGCGCGCGACGTCGACCGCGACGTCGAGCGCGGCCCCGGCCAGGTCGGCCAGCCCGGCGGCCACGGCGGGGAACGCGAGCGTCGGCGACGGGTGCAGCACGTCGTAGAGCGCGATCTGGGCGAGGTGCCGGCGGTAGCGCACCCGCAGGCGCATCCGGGCGGCCTCGTCGGTGGCACCGTCGACCGCCTGCGTCAACGACTCGGTGTACTCCGCCTGGGTCCGCGGCTCGGTGACCGGACGCAGCAACAGGTCGAGCTCGGCCGGGCGCCGCTGCAGGAACTCACCGAGCCCCACCGAGGCGCCGAGCAGCCGCACCAGCCGCTCCGTGGCTGCCTGGTCGTCGAGGATCGGGCGCAAGGCGTCGCGGTGGGCCTCGACCAGGCGTTCCAAGCGTCGCAGCGCCCCGTCCGGGTCGGCGGTCGACGACCACAGCGCCGGCCACGTGCTGACCGACACCGGCAGATCGGTGCCGAACCGGCCCTCCAACGCGGACAGCCGCTCCAGGCTCTCCGACAGCTCCGCGAAGCCCAGCCGGGCCAACTCGGAGCGCGACGTCTTCGTCCGTCCTGTCACGTTCTCTCCCGATCGACCCGGCCTGGCGCGGAGCTGCCTGTGGGTACTGTGGCGCGGAACTGCCTGTGGGTACTGTGGCGCGGAACTGCCTGTGGGTACCTGGCGCGGAACTGCCTGTGGGTACCTGGCGCGGAGCTGCCTGTGGGTACTACAGCATGCCCAGGTTCGTGTCCAGCTCGAACGGCGTGACCTGGTCGCGGTAGCGCTTCCACTCCTGCCGCTTGTTCAGCAGCACGAAGTTGAACACCTGCTCGCCGAGGGTCTCGGCCACGAGCTCGGAGTCCTCCATCAGGGACAGCGCGTGGTCGAGACTTGCCGGCAGCTGCGCGTACCCGAGGGCCTTGCGCTCGGAGTCGGACAGGCTCCAGACGTTGTCCTCGGCTTCGGCGGGGAGCTCGTAGCCCTCTTCGATGCCCTTCAGGCCCGCCGCCAGCAGCAGGGAGTACGCCAGGTAGGGGTTCGCCGCGGAGTCGATGCCGCGGTACTCGATGCGGGACGACTGGCCCTTGTTGGGCTTGTACAGCGGCACGCGCACCAGGGCCGAGCGGTTGTTGTGGCCCCACGTGACGAACGAGGGGGCTTCGTCGCCGCCCCACAGGCGCTTGTACGAGTTGACGAACTGGTTGGTCACCGCGGTGATCTCGGGCGCGTGCTTGAGCACGCCGGCGATGAACTGCCGGGCGGTGGCAGAGAGCTGGTACTCGCCGCCGGGCTCGTAGAACGCGTTCTGGTCGCCCTCGAACAGCGAGACGTGCGTGTGCATGCCGGAACCGGGCTGGCCGGAGATCGGCTTCGGCATGAAGGTCGCGTAGACCCCCTGCTCGATCGCCACTTCCTTGACCACGGTGCGGAACGTCATGATGTTGTCGGCCATGGTGAGCGCGTCGGCGTAGCGCAGGTCGATCTCGTTCTGGCCGGGGCCGGCTTCGTGGTGCGAGAACTCCACCGAGATGCCGAGGTCCTCGAGCATGCGGACGGCACGACGACGGAAGTCGTGCGCGCTGCCGCCGGGGACGTTGTCGAAGTAGCCGGCCTGGTCGACGGGCTTGGGGCCGCCGTCCTTCCAGTCGCGGTCCTTGAGCAGGTAGAACTCGATCTCGGGGTGCGTGTAGAACGTGAACCCACGCTCGCTCGCGCGGGCCAGCGTGCGCTTGAGCACGTTGCGCGGATCGGCCACGGCGGGCTGCTCGTCGGGCGTGGCGATGTCGCAGAACATCCGCGCGGTGGGGTCGATCTCGCCGCGCCACGGCAGGATCTGGAACGTCGAGGGGTCCGGGTGGGCCAGCACGTCGGCTTCGTACGAGCGGCTGAGGCCCTCGATCGCGGAGCCGTCGAAGCCGATGCCCTCGGCGAACGCGCCCTCGACCTCGGCCGGGGCGATCGCGACCGACTTCAGGGTCCCGATGACGTCCGTGAACCAGAGTCGGATGAACTTGATGCCACGCTCTTCGATGGTGCGGAGCACGAAGTCCGTCTGCTTGTCCATGCACGCCCTCTCCGTGGTGCTCGGACCGGTCCGGCCCGTCCCGCACAGCCTATTGCCGATGTCCGCGCCGGCGCGACGCCTGTGGACGGCGCGGCGCGCGTGCGCGGCCTGTGGACAGCGCGGCGCGGTCGTCGACGTGATCCGTGACGGACGGGAGGCCCGGTGCGTTCCCGGCACCGGGCCTCCTGTCCGTCAGCTGGTCGCGATCAGGACTCTTCGTCCCACTGCTCGTTGTTCGCCTTGATCCGGTCGAGGGCGTGCTCGGCTTCCTCGCGCGTCTCGAACGGACCGATCCGGTCGCGCTGCGGGGACTGCGGGCCCTGTTCGACGGTGTGGGTCTTGTCGTTGAACCACCACTGGGACTCGATGCGTTCGTCGCTCATGCCGTCACCGTACTCGGGCATCGCACCCGGGATGCTCTCAGCGTCACGCTCGGCATGCACCTATGGTCATATTTCACATTCCTTCTGGAAGGACCACATGACCAAGCGCCCTGTCATCACCGTCGCGAGCATCGCCGGACTCACCATGGCCACCCTGGCCGTCGGCCTGCCCGCGGTCGCGAACGCCGCCCCGAACCCGACCGTACGGATCGCCAGCATCGGCGGTGAGACGGTCTACGACGACTACGCCAGCCCGCTGGACCCGGACGAGCGCGGCAGCGCACTCTTCACCGGAGCCCGCCCGGAGATCACCGCCGAGGTCGGTGCTCCGGTGCGTCGCCTCGAGATCCGCGACGAGACGACCCACGCCCTCATCTGCTCCACCACGGTGTCGGTGGGTGCGGGTACCGCCTCGTGCACCGCCACGACCGCGTTCGGGTGGGGCACCAACCCGATCGAGGCGGTCGGCCTGAACGCGGCCGGCTCGGTCGAGGGCACCTCGATCGGCGTCGACGCGATCCGCGAGCTCGACACGCCGACCATCGACATCAGCGCCTTCGACGCCGACCAGCACACCGCGACCGTGTCGGGGACGGGCGTCCCCGGCGCCGAGTACCAGGTGCGGTTCGACTCGGACCGGAGCGTCGTCGTGGCATCGGGCACGATCGCAGCGAACGGCACCTGGACGGAAGACGTCGCCGGTGCCCAGGCCGGTGACCGGCCGTACGTCATGACCGAGCTCAACGGCGCGTCCAACCACCGGTTCGGGGCGTTGTTCGGCGGCGAGGGCGCCGAGCCGATCGTCGCGACCCTCGCGCCCGGCGCGACCGACCCCGGTTTCACCGTCCCGGGCAGCACCGTCGAACCGATCGTCGCGGTCCCCGCTCCCGGTGCGACCGACACCGGCTTCACCGCGCCCGGCACGGAGTCTGGTTCCGGGGTCGGCACCCCCGTCGTCAGCGAGGTGACCCTCGGCCAGCAGTCCGGGTGGCTCACCGTCGTGGGCACCGTCCCCTCGGGCGGGACCGCGACGATCGAAGACGCCCACGGCACCTCGGTGGGAATCCTCACCTCGCGCTCGAGCCACGACGGGACCGACGACGTTCGGTTCGCCGTCAGCGCACCGGAGTCCGGCGCGGAGTACTCCCTCGTCTCCACGAGCGACCGCGGCACCTCGCGCACCAGCTTCACGGCCCCGGTGATCCCGGAGTTCGGTGCTGCCACGGTCAGCGACCTGAGCATCGACGACTCGAGCGGCCACAGCTACCTGCACGCCATCGCCCACCTGCCGTCGGCCGGCATGTTCGAGGTGCTCGACGACGACGGCAAGGTCGTCTCGAGCCGCGTCGGCAACGGCAACGTCACCGGTGGCGACGTCCAGTTCGGCATCATGAACGCCACGCCCGGGGCCGAGTACACCCTCCGTCTCAGCAACATGCAGGGGACGAAGTCCGTCGACACGGTGTTCCGCGCTCCCGGCGGCGACGTGGCGAAGCCGAACCCCGGCGAGACCGACCCCGGGTTCACCGCGCCCGGCTCCGGCGAGACCCAGCAGCCGATCGTTGCGAAGCCGGCCCCCGGCGAGACCGACCCCGGCTTCACCGCGCCCGGCTCCGGCGAGACCCAGCAGCCGATCGTGGCGAAGCCGGCCCCCGGCGAGACCGACGCCGGGTTCACCGCGCCCGCAGCCGGGCAGCCAGCTCCGATCACGGTGTCCGACCCGCACTACGTCGGACAGAACCTGGACGTGACCCTCGCCGTTCCTGGCGCCGGTCAGTACTCCGTCAAGGACCCGTCCGGGGCGACCGTCGCGGGCGGCGACGTCTACCGCGACCTGCCCACCTCGTTCACGGTGCAGGTGCCGAACCCTCCGGTCAGCACCACCTACACGATCGAGTTCACCTCCACCGCCGGCACCGTGTCGACGACGTTCACAACGCCCGACACGAAGCCGGAGCCGCCGGCAGCGCTCGCCGGCACGGTGACCGTCGACGCGTTCGACGAGGCCACCGGCGCACTGACCGTGTCGGGCAAGGTGAACGACCCGTTCGCACACGTCACGGTCCGGGTCCTGCGGGCCGGCCACGAGATCGCGCTGCCGGTGCGGCCGCGCATGAACCAGGACGGGACCTGGACAGCCGACGTCGCGGGTGCTCGCAAGGGCGACACCGTCCGCGTCCTGATGGTCGCCAACACGGTGCTGGTGCACGCCGAGACCACGGTCTGACCCACACACACGGGCGGTGCACCACGGCGCAGGTCGTGGTGCACCGCCCTGCGTGGCTAGAGTTGTCCGCATGCCCCGGGACGAACACGGACACCTGACCGCCGGCCGGATCTCCCCGCAGCGCTCCGTCCCCAAGGACATCGAACGACCCGAGTACGTCGGCCGCGTCGAACCCCACGAGCACGGCCTGGGCGACACGTACACACCGGACGAGGTCGAACGGATCCGCACCGCCGGGCGCATCGCCTCGCAGGCCATCGACGCCGTCGGTGCCGCGATCCGCCCCGGCGTCACCACCGACGAGCTCGACCGCATCGGCCACGAGTACGTCGTGTCGCACGGGGCCTGGCCCTCGACGCTCGGCTACCGCGGGTACCCGAAGTCGCTGTGCTCCTCGGTCAACGAGGTCATCTGCCACGGGATCCCGGACGACACCGTGCTGCAGGACGGCGACATCGTCAACATCGACATCACCGCCTACAAGGACGGCATGCACGGCGACACCAACCGCACGTTCGTCGTCGGCACGGCCCTGCCCGAGGTCCAGGACCTGGTCACGCGCACCGAGGAGGCCATGCGCCGGGGCATCCGCGCGGTCGCTCCCGGTCGGCAGGTCAACGTCATCGGCCGGGCCATCGAGTCCTACGCCAAGCGCTTCGGCTACGGCGTCGTCCGTGACTACACCGGTCACGGCGTCGGGCGGGCCTTCCACTCCGGCCTGATCATCCCGCACCACGATGCGCCGCAGTACGACACGGTCATCGAGGCCGGCATGGTGTTCACCATCGAGCCGATGCTGACCCTCGGTGGCATCGAGGCCGACATCTGGGCCGACGACTGGACCGTCAGCACGCGCGACAAGTCCTGGACCGCACAGTTCGAACAGACCCTCGTCGTCACGGAACGTGGCGCCGAACTCCTCACCGTCTCCGGAAAGGGACCCAGCTCCTCATGACCTCACTCGCAGTCGGCGTCGACATCGGCGGTACGGGCATCAAGGGCGCGATCGTCGACACGACGACCGGCGAACTCACCACCGAACGGATCAAGAAGGCCACCCCCGAGGGCGGCAAGCCGCACGACATCGTGGCCGTGGCGGCGTCCATCCTCGACGAACTCTCCCCCGCAGCGGACGTGCCGGTGGGCGTGTGCTTCCCCGCGGTCGTCCGTGACGGCAAGACGATGTCGGCGGCGAACGTGTCGAAGAAGTGGATCGGCTTCGAGGCCGAGGCGCTCTTCGAGAAGGAACTCGGGCGCTCCATCCACTTCGTCAACGACGCCGATGCCGCCGGGTTCGCCGAGCAGCAGTTCGGTGCGGCGAAGGGTCGCGACGGGCTGGTGGTCATGACGACGCTCGGCACGGGCATCGGCACGGCGCTGATCAACGACGGCGTGCTCATCGTCAACGCCGAGCTGGGGCACCTGGAGATCGACGGGGTCGACTACGAGACGAAGGCCTCCTTCGCGGCCAAGGAACGCGACGAACTGTCGTGGAAGCACTGGGCGAAGCGGCTGCAGAAGTACTACTCGCACCTCGAAGCGCTGCTCTCCCCCGAGCTCTTCGTCGTCGGCGGCGGAGTGTCGAAGCACTACGAGGAGTTCCTGCCGCTGCTCGACCTGCAGGCCGACATCATCCCCGCGACGCTCCGCAACAACGCGGGCATCATCGGCGCGGCGACGCTGGCTGCTCGCAGCGCCTGATCCACGACGCACGGCCCCGATGCACGCATCGAGTGGTCACGACACCCCGCTGGTGCATCGGCGAGTGGTCACGATTCGTCGTCCGGCGAGACCGACACCGACGACTCGTGACCACTCGGCAACTGGCACGCGGGGTGTCGTGACCACTCAGCGGCCGTCTCGGGGAGGCGTGGCACGCCGTGCGAACGGGTCGCCGGTAGAGACGCTGCACGGACCCGCCACCCGGTACACTGAACCCGCGAACGGGTCGGTGAGACGGTCGCGTCACTCCCCCGGGAGTGCCGAGGAACGTCCGGGCTCCACAGAGCAGGGCGGTGGGTAACACCCACCCGGAGCAATCCGCGAGACAGTGCCACAGAAAGCAGACCGCCGGTGGCGACACCGGTAAGGGTGAAACGGTGGTGTAAGAGACCACCAGGGGTCCGGGTGACCGGATCCGCTCGGTAAACCTCGCCCGGAGCAAGGTCAGACAGAGGACGCTGAGGCTGCTCGCCGAGTCCTCGGGTAGACCGCTGGAGGCCGACGGCAACGTCGGTCCGAGAGAGATGGCCGTCACTGCCGCAAGGCAGGACAGAACCCGGCGTACGGCCGGCCCGTTCGCACAGGCCACGGAACCACCAGACAGACGGAACCACCAGACGGACGGAACCACCAGACAGACGGAACCACCAGACGGACGGAACCACCAGACGGACTGGAGGCCCGGTGCCAGCTGGCACCGGGCCCCACCAGTCCGTCGCGGTGTCGGTCCGAAGACCGGAGTGGGTCTACAGGCCGGATTCGGCGGTGCGGACCAGGATCGCCTCGCTGTCGGGGCAGAGCACGACGTCGTCCGGAGCCGCACGGCGCACGTCCTGCAGGTCTGCGCCCGTCAGGGTCACCCCCGACGCGGTCGAGACGCCGCCCTGCAGCAGCGACGCCCCGAACCCGTAGCGCGCACGCTGCCGCTCGTACAGTGCGAGCAGGTCCTCGGGCACCTTGGCGGCGACGTCGGCTCGGGCCTGCACTGCCGAGGCGCGGTCGTTCTCGAGCCGCCCGATCTCGGTGTCGCGCTCGGAGACCAGGGCGCTGCGGGCGGCCTCGGCGTCGGCGAGCTTCGCCTCGATGTCGCCGACGCGGGCGCGGAACACGTCGAGCTGCTCCATCACCTCGAGCTCGGACGTCTCGAGGTCGCCGATGCGCCGCTGCAGGGAGTCGAGTTCGCTCTGCAGGCCGGCGGAGTCCTTGGTGCTCGACGAACTCGCGAGCAGGGTGGTGTCGCGGGTGACCCGGGCCTGCGCGGTCGCGGTGTCGGACTCGAGCCGGGCCAGGTCGCGCTCGGCGTCCTCGACGTCACCGGTCGCTGCCGCGAGCTCGCTGCGGAGCTTCGCCGCCGCGGTGCCGAGCTCGGTCAGCCGGTCGCCCTTCTGCAGCGAGCTGATCCGGTGCTCCAGCCGCGTGATGTCGTTGTCGAGTCGTTGGACGTCGAGGAGGATGACCTGGTCCTCGGGTGCTGCCTTCATGGTCAGGCTCCTTCGTGGTGGTGCTCGGTGGTGGGGGTGGGCGCGCTCGGCAAGACGGCGAAGTCCCACGGGTCGGTGCGCAGGTCGCTGACCGTGACGCGGACTCCGGCGGCGCGACGGAGCTGGTCGGCCGCGACGTCGAGCCACAGCCACTCGGTCGCCCAGTGCGACGTGTCGATCAGTGCCGGGCCATGGGTCAGCAGCGCTTGTTCGCGGAACTCCGACGCCGGGTGGTGGCGCAGGTCGCTCGTGACGTACACGTCGGCCGCGTTCACGAGCGGGTTGCCGAGGTACGCGTCGCCCGCGCCGGCGCACAGTGCGACCGTGCGCACCGGGCGGTCGTAGTCGCCGGAGACGCGGACGCCCGAGGCCGTCGCTGGCAGCACGTCGACGACCCGGCGCGCCAGGGCACCCAGGGTCATCGGTTCCGCCAGCACCCCGACTCGGCCGATCCCGGTGTCGTCGGTGGCCCCGGGTTCCAGCGGACGCTGCTCGGTCAGACCGATGCGCTCGGCGAGCACCGCCGAGGTGCCGGTCGCCACGACGTCGGCGTTCGTGTGCGCAGCGACGAGCGCGCAGCCGCCGCGGATCAGCGTCGCGAGGACGGCACCCTTGTACGTCGACTCGGCGACGGTCGTGACGCCGCGCAGCAGCAAGGGGTGGTGGGTCAGCAGCAGGTCGGCACCCAGGGACACGGCTTCGCGCGCGGTGTCCGGCACGGCGTCGACCGCCAGGTGCACGTGGTCCACCGGGGCGTCGAGGTCACCGGAGACGAGCCCGACGCTGTCCCACGACTCGGCACCGTCGACCGGCCACAGGGACTCGATCACGGCCTGGAGATCGCGGAGCGTCGGCATCCCGTCAGTCTACCGAGGGGTCGACGGCGTCGAGCGCCGCGATGGACGCCCGGAGGTCACCGACGGCCGAGCAGACGCAGGACCGCGGCGACCGCGCGCGCCCACCAACCGGGCTGCTCCGACGTCGCCGGGGTGACGGCGTCGGTCCGCTCGGCAGCGGCACCGTCCGCCTGGTCCGCCACGGCCAGCTCAGCCGGGAACACGACCGGCGTACCGGCGGTCTCGGCACGGTGGGTGCGGAGCACCGCAGCGAACGCGTCGCGGTCGATGACCGTGGGCCCGGTGGCCGGCTGGATGAGCGGGGTGGGCCGGGTGTTCGCAGACACCGGCGGCACGGACTGGAGGCTCGGCACCGGTCGCGCAGGCTCGTCGCGGTCGTCGTCGGCGGCGTCGAGAGCGGCGGTGTCGAGCGCGGCGGTGTCGCCGAGCGCGGCGCCGCCGGTGAGCGACACCGGCGCGGCGACGGACGACAGCACCAGGACCGGCGCAGCGGACGCGCTCGGGTCGGCCGGCGCGCGGCGCTCGGTCGTCTCGGCGGTGAACGCCGGGGCGGGCGTGGCGGGGACGACCGTGACCGAGCCGGTGGCGGCACGGCGGGCAGCGGCCCGGTCGCGTCGGTCGGCTTCGTCGGCAGCGTCCGCGAGCAGGTCGGCGAACACCGAGCGGGCGTAGGCGCGCGCGGCCTCGACCTCGGGGTCGGACAGGTGGGCGACGACGGCCTCCCACGCGGTCAGACGCGCCAGGTCCTCGTCGCGGCGGCGGACCTCGTCCTCGAGCACGACGATGCGCTCGATCGTCGGGCGACCGCTCTGCGCCGAGACCTGGACGGCGAGCTCGTCGATGCGCAGGGCGATGCGCTCGGGCGGCTCGGGGAACGACGGCGCGCAGACCGACGCGTGCCGGCCGTGGTCCCGGGGGCGACGGAAGGCCTGGTCGGAGTCCGCGGGCGTGACGACGTCGGTCGCGGCGAGTTCGGGCGCGACGAGGTCGGGCGCGACGACTGCGGTCCGCGCGGTCGCGGTCTCGGCCAGCCCGGGCTCGACGGCGCCGCGCTCGAGGGTTCCACGCTCGTCGGCTCCGGGCTCGGCGCGTTCTGCGGTGTGGGCTTCGGACGTGCCTTCGCGGACGGTGTCCGGTCGCTGCACCGGGCCGGTGACGGGCGGGACCACCAGGTCCGACACGTACGGCGCACGGGTGGCCGGAGCGTCGCGGAGCCACTCCTCGAGCTCGCGACCGAACGGGTCAACGAGCGGGGTGCGTGCGCCGGACTGCGTCTCCATGTCCCGAAGGATAAATATCGCGAGGTCGATCACGTGGGACATCCGCGGTGTGTCGCGGCATCCGGTGGCATGTCGCGCCGAACATGAACGGCGTGTCGCACCCGCTGATCAGCAGCGCGCGCTGAAGTCCTCGAGGATGTCTCGTCCGATCGGCCAGTCCCCCAGCCCGCTCGCGACGTTCACGTGACCGTGCGCGCCGATCCGGTGCGTCTCGGCGCCGATGCGCACCGCCATCGTCAGCGCCCGGTCGAGGGAGCAGTAGGGGTCGTCGTCACTCACGACGAGCGCGGTCGGCGTCGTCACCGAACGGTCCGGGAGCGTGAATCCCGCCGCTGCCGTCGGGAACCCCGTCGCCGCGGGGTCGGGTGGCGCGACGAGGAACGCCCCCGCGACCCGGCCGTCGTCGTGGTCCACGAGCCACCGCCAGGCCGCGATGACACCCAGGCTGTGGGCGACCAGGACCGGTGGCTCGTCGACGGCCGCGACCGCGCGGTCGATCGCGCGCGACCAGTCGTCGGGGTCCGGCTCGGACCACGAGGTCGGTGCGATGCGGACCGTGGAACCGGGCCGCTCGGCCTGCCACCGGGACTGCCAGTGCTCGGGGTCCGAGTTCCAGATGCCGGGGACGATCACCCAGGGTCGAGGTCGGCGCACGCGTCGAGCCTACGCGGAGCGGGGACGCGGCCGACCTCAGCCCTGCAGCGTGTCCCGCGGGTACTCGCCGAAGCGGTTGGCGTACGCCGCCGAGAACCGCCCGAGGTGCGCGAAGCCCCACTTCACCGCGACGGACGCCACCGTGGTCTCGCGGACGGTGCCGTGCCGCAGCTCCTCGCGGATGCGGTCCAGTCGGATGCCGCGCAGCATCGAGTTCGGTGCCGTCCCGACCTGCCGCTGGAACGCCTGCTGCAGCCCGCGCACGCTGAGGCCGACGTGCTCGGCGACGTCGGTGGTGGTGATCGGTGTGTGCGCGAACGCGTGCATGTACTCGACGGCTTCGCGGACCCGGCCGGTCGCGCCCTGCGGCAGGGACACGTCGGGCGCGAGCAGGCGGTGGGGGAAGGTCCGCAGGAGCGTCATGGCGGTGGCGCGGGAGGTCTCGGCCAGCAGGAGCGGGGAGACCGGCGCGGCACCGAGGACGGTCGCGGCGGCGTCCTGCACCTGTCGGTTCCACGAGCGCAGGCCCTCGGGCGACAGGGTCGCGGCGTGGTCGAACACCAGCGGGCCGGGTTGCGCGCCGTGCAGTTCGGCCGCCATGCCCTCGAGGTACGTCCGTTCGAACTGCACCAGGCTCTGTCGGACGTCAGCCAGCTCGAACTCGAAGGGTCGGCCCGTCGGGAACATCATCGGGGTACCGGTGCCGAAGGGGACCTCGTCGCGGCCGATGTCGACGCGACCGCTGCCGTCTGCGAGCCACATCACGACGTACTCGTCGCGCATGTCGACCTCGCCGCGGACGCTCGCGTCGAATCGGGAGGAGCGGAAGGACATCGTCTCGTCACCGACGACCCGGAAGCGGTACTGGAACGGCCGGTCGGTGGTGTGCGCCGTGAACCCCGAGCCCACGTAGGCGTCCTCGTACATGCGCATGGCGTCGTCGAGGTCGTCGCCGGCGGTCTCGAAGCGCATCCGGGGGTCGTGGTCGATGGTCACGGGCGCATCGTGACACGCGAGTCCGGCGGGATCGCAATCCACGGCGGTGCCCCGCGGGTTCTGGCCGGAGCCGTGCGTTTACCGGACTGCGTGCAACAACCCCGGTGGACGACCCGTTCTGCTGGGTCGGACGCCGTCAGACGCGGCCGCGCCGTACCGTCCAGCGGTTGCGGTCGCCATCGCGCTCGTAGCGGAGTTCGTCGACGACCATGCCGACCAGAGCGAGCCCGCGCCCGCTCTCGGCAGCAGCGTCCGGCAGCGTTGCGGCCGACGGGTCGACCGAGGCCGGCCGTCCGTCGTCGGTGAGTTCGGCCTGCAGGCCGTCACCGCTGACGGCCAGCGAGAGCGAACACGCGACCCGCTCCCCGCCGCCGGCGTGTTCCACGACGTTCGACGCGAGCTCGACGAGGGCCAGTTCGAAGGCCATGCGATCCTCGGCGGCGACCGACGGCTCGGAACCCCAGACGCCCGCAAGGAACTCGTGGACACAGGTGACGTCGTCGGGCGGCGACGCGAAGTCCAGTCGGTGGTCGGCCACGGCGCTGCCGTTCATCCCCAGGTCGACACCGCGGCGTCCCCGTCGGGGTACGTCCGCAGGATCTTGTCGATGTTGGACAGCTTGAGGACCATGCTGACCTGCTCGGACGGGGCTGCGATGCGCAGGTCCCCGCCGGCCTGGCGTGCGGTCTTCAGGCACCCGACCAGGGCGCCCAGACCGGAGGAGTCCATGAAGTCCACCCCGGAGAGCTCGACGACGACCCGGTTCCGGCCGTCCCCGACGACCTTGGCCACGGCTTCGCGGAAGGCCGGCGCCGACACCATGTTCAGGCGCCCCTTGCACTGCAGCACGGCCGCGTCCGCTTGCGACTCGTGTACGACGATGTCCATACCGGGTGATCTCCTCGTGTCGGTGCGGGCTGCGTACCCGACACTATCGGTCAGCGTCCGACAGTCGTTCGCCACCCGTCACACGGGCGCGGCGCGTCGCGACCACCTGCACGATCACGGCAGCGGCCATCAGCGTGACCATCACCGAGCCCATCGCCAGTGCGGTGCCTCCCAGCAGCCCGGCGAGTGGTGTCCCGAGTCCACCCAGCCCGAACGACAGTCCGCCCTGCAGCGCCGCCGCCGTACCGGGGTGTGCCGAACCGACGTGCTGCGTCCGGGTCATCGCGGCGGGCAGCACGAACCCCCAGGCGCCCGTGACGACGGCGAGCGAGCACCACACCGGGACGGGGCCGAGTCCGAGCAGCGCCGACGTCAGCACCCCGGCTGCGCCGAGCGTCCCCACGAGCAGGCCGAGGGTCAGCAGCGTGTCCTCGGCAACGCGGCCCACGACCCGCCGGAACACGAGCGTGGTGATGATCATCATCGTCGCGTTGGTGGCGAACACGATCGTGTACAGCCCTTCGGAGAACCCGAACTGCGTCTGGAACACGAACGAGCTGGTGGCGATGTAGGCGAAGAACCCGATCGTCGACAGGACCGACGTCAGCAGGTACGCGCGGAACCGCGTGATCGACGCCAGCTGCCGGATCCGCTGCCAGTTCGCGCCGAGACCGATGCCCCCGCGCGATCGGGGCGGCAGGGTCTCGCGGAAGAACGGCAGCACGAGCGCGAAGAACACCGCACCGAGCACGGCGAGCACGACGAACATCACGCGCCACGTCGCCACCGTCAGCACCGCTCCCCCGACCAGCGGCGCGACGACGGGGCCGATCGCGTTGATCGCCGCGAGCGTGCCGAACACCTTCGCCATCCGCGGGCCGTCCGTCACGTCGGACACCATGGCGCGGCCGGCGACGGCTGCGGCGGCACCGGCGAGTCCCTCGACCACCCGGGCGACGACGAGGGTCACCACGTCTGGCGCCAGCGCGCACCCGAGGGACGCGATCGCGAACAGCGCGGTGCCGGCGAGCAGCATCGGTCGTCGACCGATCCCGTCGCTGACCGGGCCGACGAGCAGCTGGCCGACGGCGAACGCGACCAGGAACGCGGTGAGCGAGAGCTGCACGGCGCTCGGCGTCGTCCCGAGGTCACGCGCGATGGCCGGCAGCGCCGGGATGTACATGTCGGTCGCGAACGGCGAGACGCCGACGATGAGCGCCAACGGCACGATCGGCGGCAGGGTCGCCGGAGTCCGGGGGCCGATCTGGGTGCGCTCCGTCGTCACCGGAGCAACGCTACGCCGCCCCGAATCGATTCGACAGGGTCCTGACTGGTCACGACACCCCACTCGCGGACGCCGAGGGGTCACAGATCGTCGGTGACGCGCAGCGGAGCCGACGATCTGTGACCCCTCGGTGGCACACCGACGGGGTGTCGTGACCGCTCGGCGCGCTCGCACCGTGCGCGGTACGGCCCGGACATGACGGACGGGAGGCCCGGTGCCAGCTGGCACCGGGCCTCCAGTCCGTCGGGTGGTCGCGCCGGGCGTCAGCCCGTGTTCTGCAGGCCGGCGGCGATCCCGTTCACGGTGAGCAGCAGCAGGCGGTGGTCGGCATCGGTCGGGTCGGTGCTGCCCGACGTGCGGATCGCACGGAGCGCCCGGAGCTGCAGGTGCGAGAGCGCGTCGACGTACGGACTGCGCAGCCGCACGGCCCGGGCCAGGACCGGCCGGTCCTCGAGCACGTCAGCGCCGCCGGACACCCGCAGCACCCACTCGCGGGTCCGCAGCATCTCGGAGAGCACCATCGCGGCCAGGTCGTCGCGGTCGGCGAGCTCGAGGTAGCGCCGGGCGATCTGCTCGTCCGTCTTCGCGAGCGACATCTCGACGTTCTTGATCATCGCGCCGAACAGCGGCCACTCGGCGAACGCGGTGCGCAGGAGCTCGACGTCACCCACGGCCTCGAGCGCCGAGCCCAGGCCGTACCAGCCGGCCAGGTTGATGCGCGCCTGGGTCCACGAGAACACCCACGGGATGGCGCGGAGGTCCTCGAGGGACTCGACGCTCAGGCCGCGGCGGGCCGGACGCGAGCCGAGGGGCAGCAGGCCGATCTCCTCCATCGGCGTGACCCGGGCGAACCACGGCGCGAAGCCGTCGGCCTTGACCAGGCCGTAGAACGCGTCGCGGGAGACGTCGTCGAGCTGCTGGGCCAGGTCGGCGAAGCGTTCTGCGGCGGCCTCGGTCCGGGACTCGTTCGAGGGCGACGACGCGAACAGCGTGGCCGAGGCCATCTGCTCGAGGTGCCGCGCGGCGATGTCCTGGTCGCCGTACTGGGCGAAGATGACCTCGCCCTGCTCAGTGAGCTTGAGCCGGCCGTCGATCGATCCCGGCGGCTGGGCGAGCACCGCTTCGTTGGCGGGTCCACCGCCACGGCCGAGCGAGCCGCCGCGGCCGTGGAACAGCGTCAGCTCGACGTCGTGCTGCTCGGCCCAGCGGGCGATGCGTGCCTGGGCGTCGTACAGCGCCAGGTTCGCCGAGACCGGGCCGACGTCCTTCGACGAGTCCGAGTACCCGAGCATGACCTCGAGCTTGCGGCCGGTGGCGGCCAGGCGGCGCTGGAACGGTTCGGTCTGCACGGCTTCGTCGAGGATGTCGACGCTGGCGTGCAGGTCGGCGAAGGTCTCGAACAGCGGGATCACGTCGAGCACCGGCGCGTCCTGTTCGGAGCCGAGCGCCGCCACGGCGAGTTCGTGCACGTTCGCCAGGTCGGCTGCCGACTGGGTGAACGACACGATGTAGCGGTTCGAGGCGCGCACGCCGTACCGCCGCTGCAGGTGCGCGATCGTGCGGAAGACCGCGAGGACCTCTTCGGTGGTCTCGCTGAGCGGACCGCCCGCTCGGATCTCGGCGAGGGCCGTGCGGTGCACCTGGGAGTGCTGGCGGACCTCGAGCTCGGCCAGGTGGAACCCGAAGGTCTCGACCTGCCACACCAGGTTCTGCAGCTCGCCGTACGCGGGCCGGGTCGCACCGGCGGCCACGAGCGAGTGCTGGATGGTGCGCAGGTCGGCCAGGAACGCCTCGGGGCCGTCGTACGCCAGCGGGCGGTCACCACGACGGGTGGCGTCGAGGCGCGCGGCGGTGAACAGCAGCGCACGGCGATGGGTCTCGTTCGGCGCACGGATGCCGATGCGTTCGGCGATGTCGGGGTCGAGCGACTCCTGCGCGGCGACCAGCGCGGTGAGTCCCGCGTCGGCGGGGGTCTCGTCGGCGTCGAGCGTCAGGGTGCTGCCGATCCGGGTCGCGGCACGGGCCAGGCCGAGCAGCACGTGCTCGGCCGCGATCTCGGCCGCCTGGCGGGTGATGTCCGCGGTGACGAACGGGTTGCCGTCGCGGTCGCCGCCGATCCACGTGCCGAAGCGCACGAACGCCGGGGCCTGCACGGGGCTGCTGCCCGCAGCGTCACCGAGCAGTCGGTCGTCGAGCAGGCGGTAGACCTGCGGGACGATCTCGAACAGCGTCTGGTCGAACACGCTCATCGCGGTGCGGACCTCGTCGAGCGGGGTCGGCCGGGTCGTGCGGAGCGGCGAGGTGCGCAGCAGGTTCGTGATCTCCTCGAGCAGCCGGCGTTCGTTCTCGGCACGTGCCGTGGCGTTCTTCGCGCGGTCCCGCTCGTCGATCAGGTCCGTGATGCGTCGGACCGCCGTGGTGACCGCACGCCGACGGGCCTCGGTCGGGTGGGCCGTCAGCACGGCGTGGAAGCGCAGGTCGGCGAGCCGCGCAGCGGCCTGGTCCACGCCGACCTCGTCGACGAGCTGGGCGTACGTCGCGGGGAACGAGTCGCCTGCCACGCCGCCGTCGTCGCCACGCTGCCGCAGCACGCGCACGCGGTGGTGCTCCTCGGCCAGGTTGGTCAGGTGGAAGTAGGTGGTGAAGGCACGCGCGACCTCTTCGGAGCGCTCGGTTGAGAGCCCTGCCACGATCGCCTCGGCGCGGGCGGCACCGTCGGCGTCGTCGCCCTCGTAGGCCGTGATCACCGCGGCGCGCAGGTCTTCGACGTCGCGCAGCAGGTCGTCGCCCCCGCTCTCGCGGAGCACCCGCCCGAGCAGACTGCCGAGGTAGCGGACGTCGGCGCGCAGGTCGCTGTCGACCGCTCCGCTGACGTTCTCACGTGCGCTGCCGAAGCGCGTGGATCCGTCGATCGCCGTCATCTCGTCCTTCCGATTGTGTGGGATACCAGTCCCCGGACCCCAGCAGCGTACCGGGCGGCGGCGCAGCGTGACGACGACCGTCCGGCCGGTTCGTGACGCACCGCAACGCTCCGCGACCGCTCGGTGCACGGCCGGTGGCCCCTGGCAGGCGCTCCCGTGTTCAGGCCGCGGAGGTGCGCCGTGCGTCGAGCTCGGCGAGCAGACCGTCGTCGAGCGCCGAGGCCAGCTCGACCTCGGCCATCACCCGCTCGCGCTCGGTGGCGTCCCACGGTGCCGCGTCGAGCTGGTCGCGGTAGGTCGCCTGGAAGGCCGCGGGGTCGGCGAGCTGGTCGAAGATCCAGAACAGCACGCCGTTCGTGTCGAACCCGAACTGCTGGCTCAGCGTCAGGCCGATCGCCCGGCCGCCGGACAGGTCGCCGAGGTACCGCGTGTAGTGGTGCGCGACGAAGCCGCCGGGCCACTCGGCCGCGACCTCGTTGAGTCGTCGGACGTACGCCGTCGTGGCCGGTGTGGGGCAGACGAGTTCGGACCAGTCCGGGCCGACCAGGTACTCCAGGTCGGCACGGATCGCGGGCATGCGCGTCAGGTGCGCCGTCATGAACGGGCTGACGACGGGGTGGTCCGCCATCCGCTCGGCCGCGCGCTCCAGTGCGTCGTACACGAAGGCGTACTGCCCGAGCAGGTCGGCGTAGTCCGCCACGTCGCAGCGCCCGCCGCGCAGCGCGTCCATGAAGTCGGTGCCGGCCGTCGTGCCCGAGGTCCGCGCTGCACGCAGCCGCAGCAGTTCGGAGAACCGGGTGACTGGAGCGTTCATGAGGTGAGGCTAACCTCACAAGCGCGTCTGCGCACCAGGAATCGCCGGGACACGGCTGACACCGAGCAGGTCACAGCGTGCGCAGACACGACGAGAGGAAGCTCCCCCACGATGAGCGCGAAGAACCGAACCCAGCACGTGTTCGTCGTCGACCACACCGAACGCCTGACGCCCCACATGGTGCGCGTGCACCTGGGCGGACCCGCGTTCCGGGCGTTCGTCGACGATGCCGACCCCGACCGACTGGCCATGACGGATCGGTACGTCAAGCTCCTGATCGCGAAGCCGGGGCTCGGCCTGACGCCCCCGTACGACCTCGACGCCCTGCGCGACGACCTGCCGAAGCAGGACCGGCCGGCCCGACGCACCTACACCGTCCGGTCGATCGACCACGACACCCAGACGATCGCGATCGACTTCGTCGTGCACGGCGACGAGGGACTCGCCGGACCCTGGGCCGCCGCTGCCCGCCCCGGCGACCTGCTCGCCCTGACCGGCCCCGGCGGCGGCTACGCCCCGAGCGCCGACCCCGACGTCGAACACCTGCTGCTCGGCGACGACAGCGCACTGCCGGCGATCGCCTCGGCGCTCGCTGCGATGGACCCCGACGCCACCGGCACGGCGCTGATCGAGGTCGCCGGACCCGCCGACCAGCAGCACATGCCGCACCCGGCCGGCGTGACGCTGCGATGGCTGCACCGCGACGCCACCGGCGCCGAGCCGGGCACGCTCCTGCTGGCCGCGACCCGCGAGCTGCCGCGGGCCTCCCGGCCGGTGCGCGTGTTCGCGCACGGTGAGCGGACCGCGATCAAGGCGATCCGACGACTGCTGCAGGACGAGTGGGGCGTCGAGAAGGCGGACATGTCACTGTCGGCGTACTGGGCGCTGGGGCGCGCCGAGGACCGGTTCCAGGAGGAGAAGCGCGAGCCGGTGGGCGCCGTCTTCGACTGACGGGAGGCCCGGGGCACGTCGGACGTCACCACTAGCGTTCCGCGCATGGTCGAGTCCTGCTGCGTGCCCGGGTGCGCGGGCGAGCCCGCGTCCGGCGCGCCGGTGCCGCTGTGCGAGTCCCACGTGCTGGTGGTCGGCGACTTCGCCGGGGGCCGCCGCGGCACCGAGGACGCGCTGCCCGGCCCGTGCCTGGTCTGCGGGTGCCGGATCGGCGTGCGGTTCCCCTCGGGGACGGTGTGCGCCGTGTGCGAGTGGCCGTACGGGGACGTGCCCGACGGCGAGCTCGCTCCCCCGCGGGTGGACGTCGTGTACTACCTGCGGCAGCGCGACGACGTGGGCGACCGCGTGAAGATCGGCACGACGACGAACCCCCGGCAACGGTTCGCGCGGATCCCGCACCAGGACCTGCTGGCGTTCGAGCGGGGTGACCGGGCGCTCGAACGGCGGCGGCACGAGCAGTTCGCGGTCTCGCGGTACCCGGGGACAGAGTGGTTCCGGGTGACGCCCGAGCTGCTCGAGCACGTCCGGGTGGTCGCGGCCGGGGTCCCCGATCCGTGGTCGCTGCACGCGCGGTGGACCAGCGAGGCGCTCGCGCTGCGCGGGTGAGGGGTGGGTGCGCGCCCGGTGCGAGGTGCGCGCCCGGTGCGAGGTTCGCGCCTGGTGCGAGGTTCGCGCCCGGTGCGAGGTTGATCGCCCCGTGCAGCGCAACAAGGTCGCACCGGGCGACCATGGTCGCACCCGCATGCAGCCTCGCACGGTGCTGCCCGGCCGCAACCGCGCACCGTCCGCGCGCCGTGCAGCCGTGCAGCCGTCGTGCGGCTCAGCGCGCGTAGGCGTCGACGAAGAGTGCGCCGCGGACGTCCCGCAGGGTGTCGACCAGGCGCTCGATCGTCCGACCGGACACGCCCGACACCTGCAGGTCGTGGGGCCCGAGGGCGGGCAGGCGCCCGGTGCGGATGCGCACGACTTCCCACCCGACGCCACGCAGTGCGCGGTCCTTGCGCCGGTCGGAGTCCTCGCGCGGTCCGACGTGCTCGAGCCCGTGCCGACCGGTGGAGTCGTACTCGATCGCGACGCGCAGCTCGGGCAGGATGATGTCCGGCCAGGCCTCGACGTGGTCGTGGAACGGCCGGTCCAGGCGGATGGCGTTCCGGTCGAAGGTGAAGTCGAAGCGGTCGGACAACGCCTGGCGCAGCTCGGCCTCGACCGCCGAGGCCGTCGCCGGCGCGCACACGCTGACGAAGGCGTCGCCCGAGGGCAGCCGCGGCGTCTTGCGGCAGATCTCCCGCTCGGCCGCCGGACGCCGAGCGGTGCCCCGACGGGCGCCGGGACGAGCCGCGCGGGAGGACGCGACGGCACCGGTCGGCACGTCGCCCACCGGAGAAGCGCCGCGTCGGCCGGCCGCGGGCAGGGTCTGCCGCCCGGCCGTCCGGACCGCTCGCTGCGGCGCGGGGACCTGGGTCGGCCAGTCCTCTGGCAGGACCGGCCATCGCTGGGGCTTCGCCATCACGGTGCACTCCGGGCACCAGACGGACCGTCGGCGTTCGCGGCCGGGACGCCCGCGCTGCTCGGCCGGGGTCGCGACGAACACGTGGCCGACGTCGCACTCCCACGTCAGCAGGACCTCGGCCGCCGGGGGCACCTGGGTCAGGACGATGCCGGCGTTCCACTCGGGGTGGTACTGCCGGATGAGCACCGGGAAGGACGCCCACGCGTCGCGGAACTCGCCCACGGCGTACGGCATCGCCACACCGCGCGAGAACTGTCGGCGGCGCCACCACGCATCGACTGGCTCGACCACGTCCGTCACCGTACGAGCAGCCACCGACACGTGCGCACGTCGGCGGGACACCGCAACGGCAGCGGGGCAGCTCAGTCGCGCGGCGGCGTCACGATCGTGAAGCGCTCGGGGCCGGCGGTGGTGCCGTCGTCGAGCACACGGATGCCGGACTCGCGGCACGCGGTCACCCCGTCGCGGTGGACTCGCTCGGGACGGGGCCGACGGGGAACGCCGGCGTCGCCGAACACGGCCCACGCGTTGGGTGCCGCGGCGCTGGTGAACCGGGTGCTGTAGCGGACGCCCGCGAACCCGGCAGCGTCGAACGCCCGAGCCCATGCCTGGGGCACGCGGTAGTCGACCATCGTCTGCAGCTCGGCACCCACGCCGTGCCGCACCGCGTCTGCGGCCGTGACGTCGGCGAAGCGGCGCCCCCGCGACGCCCGGGCCGCGACGACGACCATCTCGCGCGCCCGGCCGACGAACACCGTGTTCGTGTGCAGGGTGTGGTGTGCCAGGCGTTCGCGCACCGCGACCTCGACCGAGTCGGCCCAGTAGCAGGTGCCCCGGGGGTCGGCGAGGTCGAACCGGCCGCCGTCCGCGCCGTCCGCGTCGGCCGGGGTGCTCGCGAACCACCACGCACCACGGTCGTGACGCTTCGCCCGGTAGAACGTCGTGCCGCGGGACTCGGCCGACGGGAAGCCCGCCAGGTCGGCGCCGTCGCTCGGACCACGCTGTGCGACCTGGGTGCGGCGCTCGGTCACGCGTCCGCCAGCCAGGCGTGTGCCGCGCGGCGGGCGGCGCGCAGCACGACGTCGTGCCGGCCGGCCCGCAGTGCCTGGGCGGCGGTCGTACCGCCGAACTCGTCGGCGACGGTGTTGAGCCACAGGGCACTGCCCCACGGATCGATGCGGTCGGGGTCGAGCAGCGCCAGCACCTGCCGCAGGTGCGGCAACGGCGCGCCGGACGGACCGAACTGGAACGACGGGAAGATCCGGCTGCCGTCGCCGATCTTCAGGCCCAGCAGGTCACCCTTCGTGCTCGCCTTGCTGATCGCCTGACGGGTCACACCGCGCCAGCTCGCCAACGAGGACGCGTCGTAGAACGGGCCGATCAGCGCGTCGGCCTCGTGCTTGACCGCCGGCAACGCGGCGACCATCCGATCTGCCAGCACACCGACGTCGCCCACCGCCGCGAGTGCATCGTCGTACCGACCACCGCGGAGCCGGTCCTGGATCGCGGCGAGCAGTGCCGCCACGGCAGTCCCGGAGACCACCCGTTGGGTCGTTGCCATGCGCTCCGCCTTCCTGCAACCGTGTCAACCGATCATACCGATCTCACGTCAACCGCGTCAACCAGTCGGGGTCGATGACATACCCTGGTGGGGTACTGGTCCCCGGGAGGCCTCATGACCGATCACGAGCACGGCTACATCTCGTCGAAGGACGCGTACCTCAAGCGACTCAAGCGCATCGAGGGCCAGGCACGCGGGCTGCAGCGCATGGTCGAGGACGAGCAGTACTGCATCGACATCCTGACCCAGGTGTCCGCGATGACGAAGGCGCTGCAGTCGGTCGCGCTCGGACTGGTCGAGGACCACCTGACGCACTGCGTGACCGACGCACTGGCCGACGGCGGCGACCCGACGGCCAAGGTCAAGGAAGCCTCCGAGGCGATCGCGCGCCTGGTCCGTTCCTGACGCGTCAGGCCAGGGCGCGCTTGACGTACGCGACGACCGCGTTGGCGTGCCCGTGGCCCATGCCGTGTTCGGCCTTCAGCCAGGACACCACTTGCATGTGCGGCTCGGTGTCCAGCCGCTCGGCGACCACGTCGAGCCACTCCTGCACGGGGCGCCCGTAGGTGCGCTCGATGCTCGGGAAGTACGAGGCGGGGCCCTGGACCTTCGTCCCCGCTGCCGGAGGCTCCGGCGCGGTCACTCGGTGCGCTGTCATGGCGTCACCCTAGCGACGCCACCGGCCGTCACCAGCGGATGCGGGCGAACTCGTCACGGAGCCGACGCGCTCGCCCGGGATGCACCTGTTCGACCCAGCCGATGCGTCCGAGCAGGTGTGCGCGGAAGTCCGGGTGCCCTCCGCGGTCCTGGGAGGCCGGGCCCTGTACGACGCAGTTGTGCAGGACCGCGTGCAACCGGTCGACCTCGCGACGACCGGGCGACGTCCGCTCGTTCACGACCACGCCCGTGACCGACTGCCGCACAGCGGACCGCCGGACCCGCGTCTTGCGGGTGTTGAGCGTGTGCCCCTGCTCACGCACGATCCGGTCGACGCCACGCAGGAACGCGTCCGCCCGCGCCGCCATCGCGTCGCCGCCGCTGAACGTCAGGTCGTCGGCGTAGCGCGTGTACGTGCCGCCCATCGCCGCAGCCCACCCGGCCAGCCGCACGTCCAGGTGTCGGAGCGTCAGGTTCGCCAGCGCGGGTGACGTCGGCGCCCCCTGCGGCAGGTGCGCCGCCGCAAGTGCCCGACGGAGCGCCCCGCGGGCATCCGCGTCGCCGCCCGGTGGCATCGCGGTCAGCACGTGCGGCGGCACCCGGTGCGTGCAGACGCCGGTCAGCACGTGTGCGAGCGGTTCGGCGAACCCGGCCGAGCGGAACACGCCGTACACGCTCGGCGCGGTCACACTGGCGAAGAACGACGTCAGGTCGGCGGACAGCACGACCGATCGGCCGACGTGCTCGGCCGCGCCGGAGACGACGCTACGACCGGGGACGAACCCGTGCGCGGCGTCGTGGACGGGCATCGCCACGAGCAACTCGTCGAGGATCGTCCGCTGCGTGCGCTTGAGCATCGCCATCGGCTTCTCGAGCAGACGTGGGGCACGTCCGGCACGGTGGACCCATTCGTGGCGGTGGTGGTGGAGCGGGCTCGACGGGCCCGGGCGGCGGTTCCACCCCCGCGTGTCCGCCAGCCACATCAGCCGACCCACGGTCAGGTCGAGTTCGCGCGCGAGTTCCGGGAGCGTGTCGACCAGCAGGCGGCTGTCGACCCTCGGGACGGCGCGGACTGCGGTGGCACGGCGGAGCAGCACCCGCACCGGCCGGAGCGGCACGCGTGAGTCGTGCAGCCGGATCAGGCGGGGATCACTCGCGAGCACGGCGGCGAACTGCCGCGGGGCGTCGACGGGCGGCCTGGGCCAGGCGTCGAGGGCGATGCCGACGGCCAGGCCGACGTACGTGCGCTCGACACCGAGCACGTCGTACCCGGCGGCGGTCAGGTCGTCGCGGTTCCACCGGTCGGCCGCCAGGAACGAATCGGCGAGTGCCCGGGCGACGACGTCGAGCGGCGTGGGCGTGGGGTTCCCGGGGGACCTGTCGGTGCCTCCGTGAGGGAGCGCGCGCGGAGCGCGCCGAGCCTCTCGGGGCGTGTCGTCCTGCTGGTACTGCGTGCCCCGGGGTGACCCCGGAGAGGTCGACGCGTCACGCGCGCCGTCCGCCTCCCCCGGGAACTCCACGACCACACCCTACGACCACCCGCCGTCATCGATCGAGCGTCGTCTGCCAGGCTCGGTGGATGGTCTCGTCCTTCCTGACCCACGCCGAGGTGGTCATCGACCCCGCGGTGCCGATCGAACGCTGGGGGCTCTCCGACGTCGGGCGCACGCGCGCTGCTGCCGCGCACTGGTCCGCCTGGGCGCCCGGGACGACGCGCATCGTCTCGAGCGCCGAGCAGAAGGCCGTCGAGACCGCCGAGCTCCTCGGCCGGGCAGTCGGTGTCACGCCGGAGATCGACGCGCGGCTCGGCGAGATCGACCGCAGCGCGACGGGGTACCTGCCGCCGGCCGCGTTCGAGCCGGTCGTCGACGCGTTCTTCGCCCGGCCCGACGCGTCGGTGCGCGGATGGGAGCGCGCCGTCGACGCGCAGAACCGGATCGTCCGAGCCGTCCGTGAGATCACCGCGGACGACGACGTGACGATCGTGTCGCACGGTGCGGTCGGCGCGCTGCTGCTGGCGCACCTGCGCGGCGTCCCGATCGACCGCGCGCTCGACCAGCCCGGCATGGGCAGCGTCTTCCGGTTCGACGCGCGCGCATGGCGCGCCGAGTCCGGCTGGACGCGCGTCACGCCCTGAGGCGGTCGGCCCGGCCACGGTCGGACTGGAGGCACGGTGCGGGCCCGCCACGCGCCTCCCGTCATGCGGTCCCCCGGTCCCGGCGACGGTGGGCCAGGATGGCGAGCATGGTCAGCGCAGTGCAGCTCATCCGGTCGTCGTCGCTCAGCTCGGTCGCCGAGTACGCCTACGCCGCCACGGCCCCGGCCGAGGCCCGGCTGGTCTTCCTGGCCGGCGCGTGCCCGCTCGACGCCGACGGGCAGACGGTCGCGATCGGCGACCACGCCGGACAGGCCGCTGCGTGCGTCGCGAACCTGCGGCAGGCGCTGGCCGACGCGGGAGCGACCCTGCAGGACGTGGTCTCGACGCGGGTGCTCGTGGCGTCGTCGCGGCAGGCCGACCTGGTGGCCGCGTGGGCGGTCGTGCGCGACGCGTTCGGCGAGCACGACGTGCCGAGCACGTTGATGGGCGTCACGGTGCTGGGGTACGACGACCAGCTCGTCGAGGTCGAGGCGGTCGCCGCGGTCCTCGACTGAGACGCTCGAGGCGCGCTCCCGACGCGCTCGAGGGAGCAGAAGACGTCGGGTGGCGGACACTGACCCGACGTCGTCTGCTCCCTCGACGGGCCGGGCGGGGCGGACGGGAGGCGCGTGGCGGGGCCGACCAGCGCCTCCCGTCCGTCAGCGGCGTGGGCGCAGGGCCAGGGTCGCGACCGCGGCGGCGGCGCCGAGCCACACGAGCGGGCGCGTGACGCGCCGTCGCTTCGCGACCCACCCGCCGTTCGTCGCGTTGCCCGCGTCGGCGGGCGTGAACAGGTTGCCGTCGGTCGGTTCCTGGTGGCCACGCAGGGCGAAGGTCTCGACCATCGGCTTCGTGATCGCGTGGAACAGCCCGGGGAACACGTACTGCAGCGGCACGAGCGACGCCTGGATCCGTCCGACGAACCGGTAGCGCTTCGGGTGCAGTGCCGCGGTGACGACTGCCTTGCCCGCACGCTCCACCGAGACGGTCGGCGGCAGCGGGTGCGACGCCTTGCCGGTGTAGTTCGCGCCGTTCTGGTAGATCGGGGTGTCGATGGTCGAGGGCATCAGGGTGGTGAAGTCGATCCCGGTGCCGGCGAACTCGTCCCCGAGCACGTCGACCAGCCCCAGCGCCGCGTGCTTGCTCGTCACGTAGGCGGACTGGTACGGCGCACTCAGCAGCGACTGGATGCTGCCGACCAGGACGTAGGTGCCCTTCCCGCGCTGCTTCCAGTGCGGCAGCAGGTGGGTGATCGCGTACAGGTGGCCGTAGAGGTTCGTGTCGACGACGCGCTTGAACGAGTCCGTCGGGGTCTGCTCGAACAGCCCGTAGACGAACAGCGCGGCGTTGCCGACGAACACGTCGATGTGGCCGAACCGGGTCGTGACCGTGCTGATGAGGTCCTCGACCTGGTGTTCGTCGGCGATGTCGGTCGGGATGGCGACGGCCTCGGCGCCGAGGTCGCGGCACTCTTGGGCTGCGGCCTCCAGGCTGTCGTGGCTGCGGGCGGCGAGCACCACCGTCGCCCCGCGTCGAGCGAACTCGTGGGCAGCGGCACGGCCGATGCCGCTCGAGGCGCCGGTGATGACGACGACCTGGCCTCGGAAGCGTTGTGTCATGCGTCCTCGGTACGCGGACGGCGCTGACCGCGGGCACAGTCCGTGCCTGCACCGGTAGCGTTGGCGGACGGCGACGAGGAGGTCCGGTGCACGGCGACGCAGCAGACACGATGGGGATCGACGGGGTCTGGTACGACCCGCTGTGGCGCATCGAAGTGCCACTCACGCCGGTGGAACGCGCACTGCTGGCCACGTGGCCCGTTCGTCGGTTGGCCTTCATCGCCCACGCCGGGGCGGCCGCGATCACCACGACACAGAACTACTCGCGACTGGAGCACTCGCTCGGCGTACTCGCGCTCGTGGCCCACTTCGCACCCGATGACGCCGTGGCCCGGGCAACGGCGCTGCTGCACGACGTCGGACACCTGCCCTACAGCCACACCCTCGAGGGCATCGGCGGGTTGGACCACCACACGCTGGGACGCGCGGCGGTGCGCCAGCTCGACCCGGTGCTGCGGGCCGGTGGCCTGGATGCGCAGATCGTCATCGACACCGACGACGGCGCACGGTGGTCACCGCTGACGAGTCGCCGCGGCGGCCTGAAGCTCGACCACCTCGACTCGTTCCTGCGCAGCGGACAGGCGAACGGCAGGACGACGACCCCACCGGCGGACCTGTTGCGGCGGCTCCGACTGATCGACGGCGCGGTCGACACCGATGTGGTCACGGCCGACGAGATCACACACCTCGCCTTTGCCGAGGCCCGTGCGCAGCGCTCCGAGGCGAACATCATCCCGAACGCCGTCATGCGGGACCTGGTCCGACGTGCGTGCGCGGCCGGTGTCCTGACCCCGGACGTCCTCGCGACGATGACCGACGACGCACTCTGGGCGCTCCTGTCCACCGCCCCGACGACCGCAGCAGGCGCCCGCGCCCTCCGGCGACACCCCGAACGCTGGCGCATGCGGGCTGGTCGGAGCACCTCGGCCGATGCCCTGACACACGTCGTCCGTCGGACGTACCTCGACCTGCCGACCGTCGACGGCCGCACCGTGCACGCTGACGACGCCGACGCGCTCCGACGCGACGTGCCGCTCGCGCTCGTGGTCGAACGGCGAACGGCCTGACTCCTGGGACGCCAGCTCCGTCTCGTGGGACGATGGCGACATGACCGAGCGTGAGGGCACGACCGACGGGCTGTCGCTCGCCGAAGCGACGGCGATCGCCGAGCACGCCCGCGAAGGACGCCTCGAGTTGGACGACCCCGAGATCCGCCGGCTGGTCGGCGAGGCGAACCGGATCCTCGTGCGCACACAGATGTGGGGCGAGACCCCACCGACGCCGCGGCGCCGGTGGAAGCGCCGGATGCTCGCGGTCGGGGCGGCCGGCATCGTGCTGGTCTGGGTGATCGGCCTGCTCGGGCCGCTGCTGCTGCGCATCGGCAGCGAGTAACCCGCCGGGCGTGAGCGGGGCCGTCGCGTCACCCGTCTACCAGGGGTGAGCGATGTCGCGGGGGCGAGCCGGGCCTCCAGTCCGGACGAGACGGCCCGCGGCGGGTGCCCCACGGGTGCCGGCCACCCGCGGTGGGGCTGTCGGCGACGCCTGCAGCACGGCGCACGCTGCGCCACGGGCGACCACGTTCTCGCCGAGTGTCGTCATGGCGACCCTCGGCGGGGAGGCCGGTGCCAGGCGCTCCGTCAGCCGCGCCGTCAGCGCTTCGAGCAGCACCGGGCCAGCGGCCAGTGCCGCGCTGCCACCGACGACGATCCTGGGCAGGTCGAGCAGCTCGACGACGTGGACGAGCGCGGAGCCGAGCGCCGAACCCGCCTCGGCGAGCAGCGGAGCGGCACCGGGCGCGCGGCACAGGTCGTCGAAGGCCGACCGGACCGCGCCGGGGTCGTCGAGCGGGATCCGCGGCGGCAGCAGCCCGGCGTCGATGCCGCGGCGGACCTGCTGCAGCGGCTGACAGGCCTGCCACAACGCGGTCCACCCGCCGTGCGCGTGCACGGGCATGCCGCCGAACTCCCCCGCGTTGCCGGTGTGCCCGCGGACGACCTCGCCGCCGACGACGATGCCGGCTCCGACACCGTGGCCGAGGTACACGGAGACCAGGTCGGTGACCACCGGTGCGGTCCACCACTCCGCGAGCGCGCTGGCGACGACGTCCTTCTCGACGTGCGCGGGCAGTCCGGTGCGCCGGGCGAGTTCCGCGGCCAGGGGGAAGCCGGCCCAGGCGGCGAGCTGTGCGGGGGCGCCGAGCGTGGCGCCGTCGCGTTCGATCGGCCCAGGTGCGGCGATGCCGATGCCGGCGACGCGGGCGAGGTCGACCTGCGATCGCGCGATGACGTCGCGGACGGCCTGCGCCATCGCGTCGAGCGTTGCACCGGGGTCGGTGCGGTCGGCCGGCCCGAGTTGGTGTTCGGTCACGAGTCCGCCGGCCAGGTCGAGGAGCACGACGGCGACGTGCGCCGGGTCGAGGTGGACGCCGACGGCGAAGCGGCCGTCCCGCGCCAGGGTGAGTCGGCGGTCGAGGTCGTGGACCAGCCCGTCGGCGACAAGTCGGGCAGTGATGTTGGACACGGTCTGCGCGGTCAGGCCGGTGCGGTCGCGGATGTCGGAGCGGGTGACCGGGCCGCTGCGGCGGACCAGGTCCAGGACGACGGCGCGGTTGTGCTCGCTGACGTGGGTGTGGTTCTGCCCTGCAGTCATCGCAGCATCCTCGTGGTTGACGGTTCCGGGTTGCGGTCCCTAGCATCACTGATCAAGCGAATTTGTCAATCAATTGGATTGAAGCGTCCGGCGCAGACGGATCGCGGCGTCCGGTGGGTCGACGATACGCGAGCGGCCACACCGACGTGGCTGCGCCCGTGCGCACACCGACGTGGCCACGGGGACCCGAAGGGACGCCCGTGACGACGACTGCTCGCCCGGCCACTGCAGCGCGACCCGCGACCTCGACCGAGGGCACCGGTCGACGCGCGACGAAGAAGCACCCCTGGACACCGGCGGAGAAGCGACGCCTGCGGATCGGCATCGCGTTCATCTCCCCCTGGATCGTCGGCGTGCTGGTGTTCATCGCCTACCCGCTGATCTACTCCTTCGTGATCAGCCTGACCCGGTACTCCGGCATGAACGCCGCCACGTTCGTGGGGTTCGGCAACTACGTCGCGGCGTTCATCGACCCGCTCGTGCACACGGCCGTCGGCAACACGCTCTTCTACGCGGCGATCGCCGTGCCGGTCGGGATCGTCGTGGCGATCGTGATCGCGCTGGCGATGAACCAGGACGTCAAGGAGATCAGCTGGTACCGGACGGCGCTGTACATCCCGTCGCTCATCCCGACGTTCGCCCTGGCCTTCATCTTCGTGGTGCTGGTCAACCCGCAGACCGGCATCGTGAACCAGGTCCTGAAGCTGGTCGGGGTGCCGGCGACGAACCTGCTGGGTGACCCGACGACGGCGAAGCTCGTCATCGTCGCGCTGGCGCAGATGGGTGCCGGCAATGCGGCGCTGGTGTTCCTGGCCGGCATGCGCGGCATCCCGAAGACGCTGTACGAAGCCGCGCGTGTGGACGGTGCCGGTCCGGTGCGACAGTTCTTCGCGCTGACGCTGCCGCTGATCTCCCCCGCGATCCTGTTCAACCTGATCACCGGGATCAGCAACGGCCTGCAGGTGTTCACCGAGGCGTACGTGATCTCGTCCGGTACCGGCGGGCTGGGGTCGCCGGACAACGGGACGCTGTTCTACATGCTCTACCTGTACAAGAACGCGTTCAGCTACGCGCAGCTCGGGTTCGCGAGCGCCATGGCGGTGCTGCTGTTCCTGGCGGGGATGATCCTGTCCGGCCTCGTGTACTGGCTGTCCAAGCGGTTCGTGAACTACGACGTGAGCGGGGAGTAGACGATGACGCTGCAGCAGGACGACCCCACCGTGACGTCGTCGCTCGAGACCGTCCGACCGAAGGACCGCAGGAACGCGCGCGCCGACCGGTCGCGGAACGCCGACGGATCCGTCCGTTCCGTCTGGTCGTCGATCGGTGCCCGGGTCGTGCTCATCGCGATGAGCCTGCTGTTCCTGGTGCCCATCTACTGGATGGTCATCTCCGCACTGAAGGGCAACACCGAGCTCGGGGCGTTCCCGCCGACGTGGTTCCCGCAGTGGCTCGACTGGTCGAACTTCGGCGACGCGATCAACGCGATGCCGTTCTTCACGTTCTTCCGGAACACGCTCGTCATCACCGTCCTGGTGACGGTGTTCTCGATGGCGTCGAACATGGTGATCGCGTACGGCTTCGCGTGCATCGAGTGGCGCGGCCGCGACCGGATGTTCTACGTGGTGCTGGCGACGCTGTTCATCCCGTTCCCGGTGACGCTCATCCCGATGTTCGACCTGTACGCGCGGCTCGGGTGGATCAACACGTTCCTGCCGCTCGTGGTGCCGAGTCTGTTCGGGTCGGCGTTCTACGTGTTCCTGCTCCGGCAGTTCCTGCTGCAGATCCCCAAGGACCTGCTGGACGCGGCGCGGATGGACGGGGCGTCGGAGTGCCGCATCCTGTGGCGGATCGTGTTCCCGCAGGCCAAGGCGGCCCTGGTGACCGTCGGCATCTTCGCTGCGGTGGGCGCCTGGAACGACTTCCTCGGGCCGCTGATCTACCTGCAGGACCAGAACGTGCAGACGCTGTCGATCGGTCTGCAGGTGTTCCGGCTCAACAACAGCGCGGACTTCCAGTTCAACCAGCTGATGGCGGCCTCGATCATGATCATCCTGCCGCTCGTGGTCCTGTTCTTCTTCTTCCAGCGGACCTTCCTCAAGGGGATCCAGATCGGGAGCTTCAAATGACCGGCAGCGCCTTCGACCGCCGTACCTTCCTGCGCACCGCCGCCGCGACCGGTGGCGCCGGTGCCCTCGCCCTGCTCGCCGCGTCGTGCGCCTCGGGTTCCGGCGCCCGCGGCAACCCGAACTCGGTGTCCCTGTGGGGTGTCACGGGCACGTTCGTCCCGTTCCAGACCAAGGTGATCAACCAGTTCAAGCAGCTGCACCCGGAGATCGACGTCCGCGTCAACCAGGTCCCGTCCCAGGGCACCGGCGACGCGACGAGCGTCATCACCGCGGTCCGCGGCGGCACAGCGCCGGACCTGTGGCTGCTCGACCGGTTCAGCGCCGCGCAGTACGCCGCGATCGGGCTCATCGAACCGATCGACGAGCTCATCGCCGAGTTCGAGGACGTGTCCAAGCAGGAGTTCCTGTCGTCGTGGCTCGGCTTCACCGTCGGCGAGCTGACGTACAAGGGCAAGACGTACGGGCTGCCGCACGACACCGACGCCCGCGGCATGTTCGTCAACCGCACGATGCTGCGCGACGCCGGCGTCGACCTGGACGAGTTCGACTGGCAGCAGAACGGTCCCGTCACGATGGACCGCGTCGCCGAGGTGAGCGACAAGGTCACGAAGAAGTCCGGCGGCAGCTACACCCACATGGGTCTGCTGCCCTGGTACGGCGAGGGGTGGCCGTTCACGTGGGGTCTCGGGCTCGGGGCGAGCTACTTCGACCAGGCCGACTCGCACATGACGATGGACTCCACCAACGTCCGCAAGGTCTACGAGTTCTACGAGGACTGGGCGAAGCGCTACGGGTACCGCGACGCGGACACCTTCATCGCGACCTACGAGCCCACGGGCCACCCGCCGGGACAGACCGCGTTCCTGGCGAACCGGATGGCGTTCATGGTGAGTGTGCCCTCGACCATCCAGACGTTCGACAACTACGGGCCGAAGGACCTCGACTGGAACATGGCGTACCTGCCGACCCAGACGGCCGGTGCGGACAAGTACACGTGGTCCGGCGGCTTCGCGCTCTGCCTGCCGAAGGGGTCGAAGAAGACCAAGGCCGTCTGGGAGCTGATGAAGTACTTCACCGGCAAGCGCGGGCAGGAGACCTACATGGTGCCGGCGACGAGCGTGCCGTCGAACATCGCCGCGCTCAAGGACCCGAAGGGCTCGGCGAAGTCGATCCGGTTCTTCGTCGAGTCGATGCCGGACTCCACCTGCCGTCCCCCGCTGCCGGTCGGCGGGCAGTGGTGGGACGCGCTCGCCGACGCCCGGTCGAGCGTGCTGCTCGGCACGGCGTCGCCGCAGCAGGCGGTCGAGCGTGCCCAGGCCCGCGTCGACCCGATCATGCAGACGTACTCGCCGTTCACACTGCCCGCCGATTACGACAAGGTCCGCGTCTAGGACCAGGACCAGGAACAGGTCCGTGTCCGTCCCGTCCCCACAGGAGAGGCTCCATGCCCCACACCACCCCGCCCATCCGTGTCGCCGTCGTCGGCTTCTGGCACGTCCACGCCGGCGACTACGCACGGCAGACGATCGACCACCCCGGCACCGAGCTCATCGCCGTGTGGGACGACGATCCCGCCCGCGGCCGCGAGGGCGCCGAGCGCTTCGGGGTCGAGTTCGTCGCGGACCTCGATGCACTGCTCGCCCGCGACGACGTCGACGCGGTCACCATCACGACCTCGACCGATGTGCACCGCGACGTCATCACCCGGGCGGCACGGGCGGGCAAGCACGTGTTCACCGAGAAGCTCCTGGCTCCCACGGTGCAGGAGTGCGACGAGGTGATCGCCGCCTGCGACGCGGCCGGTGTCGCCCTGGTCGTCTCGCTGCCCCGCCTGTACCACGGGTACACGCGGGCCATCACGGACGAGATCGCGTCGGGCCGACTCGGCACCGTCAACCACGCGCGCGTCCGGCTCTCGCACGACGGTGCCGTCGCGCCGTGGTTGCCCGAGCGGTTCTTCGACCCGGAGACCGCGATCGGCGGCGCGCTCACCGACCTCGGCTGTCACCCGGTGTACCTGACCCAGCTGTTCCTCGGCGCCCGCCCCGACACGGTGCAGGCCGTCTACCGCTCCGTCACCGGGCACGCGGTCGAGGACCACGCCGTCGTCACGGTCGGGTACCCCTCGCAGGCGATCGGCGTCATCGAGGCCGGCTTCGTCGCGGGCACACCGTTCACGATCGAGGTCGCGGGGACCGCCGGTTGGCTGTCGTACACCGACCAGGAGGCCCGGCTCACCGCCGGCGGGTCGGCCCACGGCGACCGACCGGTCACCATCGAGGTCCCCGAGGACGCCCCGGACGCGTTCGCCCAGTGGGTGGAACACATCACCACCGGCAGCCGGGCCGACGACAACGTCGCCCGCGCCCGCGAACTCACCCGACTGGTCGTCGCCGCCAACGAGGCGTCCCGGACGACCGTCTCCGCCTGACACCCACCACCCAGCACCAACAGGAGTCATCATGCCCAGCGACATCATCCGCGTCGGACTCATCGGCGGCGGCGGGATCGCCACCGCCCACATCACCGGGTACGAGCAGCACACCGACGTGATCCGGGTCGCCGCCGTCGCCGACGCGGTCCCCGACACCGCGGCGGCCCGCGGCGCCGAGCTCGACGTGCCGTTCTTCACCGACTACCGCGAGATGCTCGAGCGTGCCGACATCGACGCCGTCGACATCTGCCTGCCGCACCACCTGCACCGTGACGCCATCGTCGCCGCTGCCCGATCTGGCAAGCACGTCCTGTGCGAGAAGCCGCTGTGCCTGTCCCCGGACGAGGCCCGCGACGTGCAGGCCGCCGTCAGCGAAGCCGGGGTCACGCTGATGTGCGCGCACAACCAGCTGTTCATGCCGGCCGTCGCCCGCGCGAAGGAGCTCATCGACGGCGGCGCGCTCGGCACCGTGTACGAGGTCCGCACGACCGACAGCTTCCGGAACGAGTTCGACCCGTCGAACATGGGCTGGCGTGCCCACGCGGCGACCAGTGGCGGCGGCGAGCTCATCGACACCGGGTACCACCCGAGCTACCTGCTCATGCACCTGGCCGGTGGGGCCCCCGTGCAGGCGACCGCGATGCTCTCGACCCACCGTCTGGGGTTCATGGAGGGCGAGGACTCCGCCCAGGCGCTGTTCCGCTTCGACAACGGCGCCGTCGGGCAGCTCGTCACGAGCTGGGCGTACGAACCCGCAGCCGGCACCGAACGCTTCAGCGTCGTGGGTGAGCTCGGGTCGCTGACCAGCGACGGCACGACCCTGCGCTGGGACCTGCTCGACGGCACGAGCGAGACCGTCACCTTCGACGACATCGACACCTTCGCCGCCGAGATCGGTGCATTCGGCGCGTGCCTGCGCGACGGGACCCGCCCGATCCACACCGAGCGCGAGGGCATCGCCGTGCTCGGCATGATCCTGGCCGCGTACGAGGGCGCCCGGAACGGCACCATCGCGTCGGTCCTGCAGGTCGACACGGTCAGCGCATGATCCTGCACCCGCAGGTCCGCTCGGCGATCCGTCAAGCCGCCGACGCCGTCCGCAGCACCGTCGGTGACGACGTCGCCGCCCGCGTCGAGGAGTCCCTGACCCGGACGCTCACCGACACGATCACCGTCGACGAAGACGGCACCGCCTTCGTCATCACCGGCGACATCCCGGCGATGTGGCTGCGCGACTCCACCACGCAGATGTTGCCGTACCTGCGGTTCGCCCGCGGGTGCGAGCCGCTGGCGGAGGTCCTGGCGGGGATCGTTCGGCGGCAGTTCCGCCTGATCGAGCACGACCCGTACGCCAACGCCTTCAACGCCCGGCCCTCGGGCGCGCACTTCGACGACGGCGACCTGTGCGACGACCCGCTCGTGTGGGAGCAGAAGTACGAGGTCGACAGCCTGGCCTACCCGGTGCAGTTCGCCCACCGGCTGTGGCGGGCGACGGGCCGCACCGACCTGTTCGACGAGCGGGCGCACCGGGTGCTGCGGACGATCGTCGACCAGCTCCGGGCCGAGACCGACCACGAGCACTCGTCGTACCGGTTCGTCCGCGACTCCCCCCTGCCGACCGAGACCCTGGCCCGCGACGGCCGCGGCACCCCGGTCGCCGTGACGGGCATGACGTGGGTGGGCTTCCGACCGTCGGACGATGCGTGCACGTACGGGTTCAACGTGCCGGAGAACCTGCACGCGGCCCAGGCCCTGCTGGCGCTGTCCGACGTCGCCCGGTCCGTGTACGGCGACGAGGGGCTGGCCGACGATGCCGACGACCTGCGCACGACGATCCTGGCCGGCGTGGCAGCACACGGCGTCGTCGAGCACGACGGCGAACGGGTCTACGCGTACGAGGTCGACGGGCAGGGCGGCGTGGTGCTGATGGACGACGCGAACATGCCCTCGCTGCTGTCCCTGCCGTTCGACGCGCCCGACGTCATCGACCGTGACGTGACCGCGGCCACCCGTCGGATGGTGCTCGGCCCGACGAACCCGTACTGGTTCCGCGGCACGGCAGCGCAGGGCATCGGCAGCGCCCACACCGAACCCGAGCACGTCTGGCCGATCGCCCTGTGCGTCGAGGGCATCACCGGCACGCCGGAGCGCCGCCGCGAGCTGCTCGACGTGCTCGTCGCCACGGACGCCGGCACCGGGCGGATGCACGAGTCCTTCCACGTCGACGACCCGACGTCGTTCTCACGACCCTGGTTCTCGTGGGCGGACGCGATGTTCTGCGAACTCGCCCTGACGGTCGTCGACGACGAACGCACGGGTGCAGCAGGATGACCGGGTGCAGGAACACGAGGTCGTCCGCCGGGCCGCGGGGCTCTGGGACAGTGGCAGTCGCGCCGCGGCACTGACGCTGCTGCGGGACCACCTGCGCGAGGACCCACAGGCCCGACAGGTGCGGCTCGCGCTCGTCGAGCGGTACCGCGAACTCGGGGCGCCGGACCAGGCCGGTCGGTGGGCACTCGCCGTACCGGGGCTCGCCACGTCGGTGGAGCGCGACCGCGCCGCGCGCCTGCTGGCGGCATCCGGCGTCGCCCGGGACGACCTCCGCGCGTTCCTGGCGCTGCCGACCGACACACCGTTGCCCGATGAGGTCGACGGTCTCATGGCCGACGTCGACCGGTACCGAGAGCAGTTCGGTGCCGACATGCTGGATCGCACCGGTGGGCGCGGGGACCGCTTCGGTGACGCGCTGGAGTCCACCGGACTCGTCGTCGTGTGTGCTTGGCTCGCTACGGTGGCGATCGTGTGGGGCGGCACCGTCCTCGGCGCGCACCTGACCGAGTTCGCCCGCTGGGCGACCACGGCAGCCCTTGCGTCCTGCGCGGTGTTCTGCGGGGTGATGGTCGTGCGACGATCGATCGGGCCGCGGCGCCGGTCGGCGATCGTCTGGGGCGCTGCGGCGGTCGTGCTGGCGGCTGCGGTCGTCCGACTCGTCTCCCTGGGCGTGGTGGGCGACGGCGTCATCCGGTTCGCCTGGGAGCGCTGAGTCAGTCCGCCTCGGGGTCGTGACCCCAGTTCATGAGCGAGTACCGCCAGGCAGTGTCGTGCACGTCGCCGTCGGGGCGCTGCTCGCGGTGCCGGGCCACGTAGCCGACGACCTTCCGCATGTGGGCCCGGTCGGCGTCAGTGTACTCCGCCTGCTTCTTCCGCAGGATCCGCACGATGTGCCGCCCGCTCGCGTGCCCGGTCGACTCCGAGCTGCCGCCGGACTTCTGCCCGACGCTCTTGGACTCGTCGGTGTCCAGCCAGCGGTCGAGGGCAGATGCGGTCATGTTCACCGCGTTCGCGAAGTCGGCCCGGGTCTGCTCGTCGTCGTCATCGCTCATGGACCCAGGATCGTCCGACGCCCCTGGAGACGACCGGACCAGACGCCCAGCACACGTCCAGCGGACACGACGCACCCCGAACGGAGGATGCTGGACGCATGACCGACGAACAGCGCACCTCGGACGCGGTGGACCGGCAGGGTGTCGTGCCGATCCTGCGGGTCTTCGACCACGAACTCGCGCGGCGCTTCTACTGCGACCACCTCGGCTTCACGTGGCAGTGGGAGCACCGGTTCGAGCCCGATCTGCCCGTCTACGCCCAGGTCGTCCGCGACGGCGTGGTCCTGCACCTGTCCGAGCACCACGGCGACTCCACCCCCGGCGGCGCGGTGATGATCGTCGTGCCGGACGTCGAGGCGCTGCACGCCGACCTGCTCGCGCAGCGGCACCCGAACTCGCGGCCGGGTCTGTCCGACGACGACTGGGGCCGCACGATGACCGTCACGGACCCCTTCGGCAACCGGCTGGTGTTCTGGCAGCGCTCCTGACACCGCCGCCCGGAGAGCCGTCCAGGACACCCCGGGTTGCATGGTCGGCGAACGACGAGCACCGACAGAACCGGAGACCCTGATGCCCACGGACCAGTACGAGTTCGGCGACCCCCGGTCGCGCTACCCGAACGTCAGCCCCCGGCCGCAGACGCAGGCCGAGCCGGGCCTCCAGTCCCGGATGACGCCGGTACCGGACCTGGGTGAGTCGAGCTACCGCGGGACCGGCCGGCTCGCCGGCCGCAAGGCCCTGATCACCGGAGCCGACTCCGGCATCGGCGGGGCCGTCGCGATCGCGTTCGCGCGCGAGGGCGCGGACGTTGCGCTCGCGTACCTGCCGGAGGAACAGTCGGACGCCGACCACGTCATCGAGCAGGTCCGCGCAGCGGGCCGCACCGCGGTCGCGATCCCCGGCGACCTGCGCGACCGCGCGTACGCCGGCCGGCTCGTCCAGGAGGCCGTGGCCGGTCTGGATGGGCTCGACGCGCTGGTGAGCGTGGCGGGCAAGCAGGTCTGGCAGCCCGACCTGCTCGACATCACCGACGAGCAGTTCGAGGCGACGTTCGACGTCAACGTCTTCGCCCTGTTCCGACTGGTCAAGGCGGCGCTGCCGCACCTGCAGCCAGGTGCCACGATCACGACGACCGCGTCGATGGAGGCGTACAAGCCCGCGCCCGACCGGCTGGACTACGCGGCGACCAAGGGCGCGATCAACAACTTCTCGAAGGGGCTCTCGCAGCTGCTGGTGGAGCGTGGGATCCGCGTGAACGTCGTCGCGCCGGGGCCGACCTGGTCGGTGCTGCAGGTGACCGGCGGGGTCGACCCGGAGTCGCTGCCCGAGTTCGGAAGCAGCGAGTCACCGATGGGTCGCGCCGGGCAGCCCGCCGAGCTGGCGCCGGCGTACGTGTTCCTGGCGTCGCAGGAGTCGAGCTTCGTCGCGGGCGAGACGCTCAACGTGAACGGCGGCATGGTCACGCCGTAGCCGGCGGATGCCACACCGTGCGCGGTCGTCCTCAGGGACGGCCGCGCTCCGTGCGCTTGGTCCAGATCAGGAACGTGATGTGCCCGAGCAGCGCGATGCCGAAGAACACGAGCGCGACGGCCCACACGCGGGCGAGCTTCGGGTCCCCGACGGCCAGCAGCACGATGCACGTCACCACCGCGGCGGACAACACGCCGACCTGGATCGTCGACCAGAGGGTCCGCCACTTCGGCTGCTGCGGTTGGGGGTTCACGGGGCCCCATTCTGCCGCACCCTGGCCGTGGGGATCCCCGCGACGGCGACGAGCGCGGCGCCGAGCATCGTGAGCAGCGCACCGACGTGGTCGAGGACGCCACCGGCGGCGGCCGCACCGACCGCCTGACCGAGCACCAGCGTGACGAAGAGCATCGACGTGCCGGACGGTGCGTGCTCGGGTGCGAGACTGCTCGTCCAGGCGATGAGCACGCCCGTGGCGGCCGTGTAGCCCCATCCGAACACCAGGCACGCGATGAATGCGACCGGCACGACGGCGGCACCGACGCCCAGTCCGACCGTGCCGAGCGCGACGGCGAGGACCGTGATCGCCCACGCCGTCCGCACCGGCCGCGCACCGAGCCACCGCGCCGTCAGCACCACCGCAGCTCCCCCGAGCCCCAACGCGATCCACGCCACCACCGAGGCCGTCCCACCCGCCCCCGCATCCACCACGACGGCACGACCGAGGTTCCAGACGGCAGCGGACCCGGCGCCGAGCAGGAGCGCCGCCACCAGCAGTCCGCCGTGCTGACGGAACCAGGCCGCTGGTGGCAGCGCGGTGTTCCCGCGCGGACCGGACCGCGCGCCACGGTCCGTGACGAGCACCGCCGCGCCGGTCAGGACGGCACAGACCGCGCTGACCAGCCACGCCGTCCGCCAGTCCGGCAGCAGCACGAGGGCCAGGACACCGGCAGCGACGAGTCCCGCACCAGTGCCGCTGTTCACGATCGTCTGCGCACGTCCGGCATCGCGAGCGGGGACGCCGCGTGCGACGATCCGCACCAGTGCGGGCGAGGCCAGACCCGCCCCGGCCGACGCCAGCACGGCCGACGCGCCGAACACCGCGGCAGAGGGACTCACCGCGACTCCGAGCGCGCCGAGCGCCGCCGTGCCCGCGGCGAGCACCACGAGCGTGCGTGGGGAGCGGGCAGCGGCGAGGAACCCGGTCACCGCGCCGACGCAGTACAGCAGCGAGGCACCGGCCGAGATGGAACCCGCGGCCACTGCATCCACGGCGAGGTCGGCACGGACGTCCGGCAGCACCAGGCCGTACGCCAGTCGCACGAGTCCGTAGGTGACGGCGATGAGTGCGGTCCCAGCAACGACGAGGGGCAGATTCGAAAACGATCGTTTCACTTCTCGGAGTCTAGGGTGCTGCCATGGCGATGCGTGCAGGAACCCAGCGGAAGCTGCTCGACGCCGCCGAGGACCTGTTCTTCGCGCACGGCATCGCCGCGACCTCGGTCGACGCCGTACTCGAGCGCGCCGGGGTGTCGTCCGCGACGCTCTACCGCGGTTTCCCGAGCAAGGAGGCCCTGGTCGCCGCCACGCTCGATCGCCGGCACCGCGACTGGCAGGACACATGGGCCGCGGCTGTCGACCGACAGGCCGACCCACTCCACCGGCTGCTGGCCGTGTTCGACGCGCTCGACGAGTTCCGCGCCCGGTCAGCAGCCTCGCGCTGGTGTGCCTTCCTGGGAACCGCGTCGGAGTACGCCGAGGCGCCGAGCGAGATCCGCGTGGTGCTCGACGCCGAGACCGACGGCCTGCGTACCCGGCTGACGACCCTGGCCGCACCGATCGTCGGTGCGGCGGCAGCAGCGCGGGTCGGCGAACAGCTCACCCTCGTGGTGTCCGGCACGCTGGCGATGCGGCTGCGTGACCCCGGGTACGACACGACCGTCGCGCGCACGGTGACCCGACAGCTCCTCGACGCCGCCCGCGAGCGCTGACTCGGCTCAGGTCGACGCGACGCGACGCGACGCGACGCGACGCGCTGCGCTGCGCTTCAGGCGTAGCGGGTGCCCTCGCCGGCGATGACCGCCCGGTACCCCTGACGGTAGGTCGGGTACGCGAAGGTGAAGCCCGTCGAGCGGAGCAGCGCGTTCGACAGGCGCTTGTCCGGTCCCGGCGCGACCGGCTCGGTGTCCGCTTCGAGGTCGACGCCGAGTTCGTCGGCGATGAACCGCGACACCGTGTCGAGACGGACGGGTTCGTCGTCCGTACCGATCACGACCGGCGGCGGCGAGGGCACCGAGGCCAGGTGCACGAGCGCTGCGGCGGCGTCGTCGCGGTGGATGCGGTTGGTCATCCGCGAGGCGTCGGTCGTGGGAGCGAGCCGCGCCGTGCCGCTCCGGACCTGGTCGATCAGCCGCTCACGACCGGGGCCGTAGATGCCGGACAACCGCACGAGCGTGGCGCGCGGCGCGCGGGACCGCAGCAGCGCCTCGGCCTCGAGCAGGACGTCCGCCGTCGGGGTGCCACCGGTCGCCGGGGTCGCCTCGGTGACCTCGCCGTCGCCGCCGTACACGGCGGTCGAGGACACGACGAGCAGCCGGGGCGTTGCGGCGGATGCGTCGATGCCGTCGAGCACGTGGCGCAGCCCGTCGACGTAGGTCGCGCGGTACGTCTCGACGTCGCGACTGCCCGCGGCCAGGGCGACCACCACGACGTCGGTGTCGTCGTCGATCGACGGGGTGTCGCGCTGCAGGTCGGCAGTCCGGCCCTCGATGGGCGCCGGCACCAGGTCGGCCCGTCGACGGAGTCCGACCACGCGGTGCCCGGCCTCGGCGAAACGGAGTCCGGTGGCGATGCCGAGGTCGCCCGCGCCGGCGATGATGACTGTCACCGCTCGACCCTAGCGAACGTCGCGCAACGGGCGGACGCGCCGTCGCGGAACCGTGAGCCGATCCAGATGGTCCGCACGCGCTTCCATCCTGTCAGCCACTGGCACGACCGGACGCAGGGTGCGACCATCGAGCATGGCGACGGTGTCCCCCGACGGCCGCGAGCACTGGCCGGCGGTCGTGGCGAAGTCGGCCGCGATGCACGCCCACGAACCGTCGTGGACCCCGGACGACCTGGCGACCATGCTCGAATCGGTGCCGGACGCCGAACTCGCCGTCGTGCCGCGCGCCACCCACGGGCTGATCGTCGAACAGCCAGGCGTGCTGGCCGAACTCGTCCGCACGTTCCACACGACCGGACGGTCCGACGGCGTCGCACCCCGCCGCCGCGCCGCCGGACGACCGTGACCGGCTACTCCTCGAGCGCCAGGGCCTTGCCGCCACGCATCACGAGCAGCGGGTCCGGCGCGATCGCGACCGTCGGGTCCTTGCCCTCGTAGTCGAACCGCGACAGGAAGTAGCGCATCGCGTTCACCCGCGCCCGCTTCTTGTCGTTGCTCCGGACGATCGTCCACGGCGCGTACCGCTTGTCGGTGCGCTGGAACATGGCCTCTTTCGCGGCGGTGTAGTCGTCCCACACGCCCAGCGACGCGACGTCCATCGGCGAGAGCTTCCACCGGCGGACGGGGTCGAGCTGGCGGATCGCGAACCGGGTCCGCTGTTCCTTGCGGGTCACCGAGAACCAGAACTTCGTGACGTGGATGCCGGAGTCGACGAGCATCCGCTCGAACGACGGGGCCTGGTTCATGAAGGTCTCGTACTCGGCGTCGGAGCAGAAGCCCATCACACGCTCGACACCGGCGCGGTTGTACCAGGACCGGTCGAACATGACGATCTCGCCAGCGCTCGGCAGGTGCTCGACGTACCGCTGGAAGTACCACTGCCCGCGCTCGCGGTCGTTCGGCTTGGACAGGGCGACGACCCGCGACGTGCGGGGGTTGAGGTGCTCCGTGAACCGCTTGATGGTGCCGCCCTTGCCCGCGGCGTCGCGTCCCTCGAACAGGATGATCGCGCGGCGACCCTCGTCCTCGAGCCAGTACTGCAGCTTCAGCAGCTCGACCTGCAGCCGGTACTTCTCGTACTCGTACTCGTCACGGTCCATCAGCTCGTCGTAGGGGTAGTCCTCACGCCACGTGTGGATGGGGTTCCCCTGCGGGTCGATCAGTTCCGGGTCGGCGGTGTGCGCGCTGTCGACCGTGAAGCCCCGCGTCCGCAGGTCCTCGATGTACTCGCGCAGGTCGCCGACCGGCGTGCTGTCCAGCATGGTGTCTCCGTTCTCGGTGCGGCACCGGTCCGCACGTCATGATCCCAGTCTGGCCATCCCAGGTGAACGACACCCATCGGGGACGTGGACGGGTGCGAGGACACCCAGCCGGCCACGCCTAGTGTCGACAGGATGCCCTCCACCTCACCTGCGCCCGACCGTGCCCGCGACGGCTTCATCCGGGTCCGCGGTGCCCGCGAGAACAACCTGCGCGACGTCGACGTGGACGTGCCGCGCGACTGCATCGTGGCGTTCACGGGTGTGTCCGGGTCGGGCAAGTCGTCCCTGGCGTTCGGCACGGTCTTCGCCGAGGCACAGCGCCGCTTCCTGGAGTCCGTCGCGCCCTACGCCCGCCGGCTCATCGCGCAGGGCTCGACCCCGCACGTGGACTCGATCACCGGCCTGCCGCCCGCTGTCGCACTGCAGCAACGCCGCGGCGCCCCGAGCACCCGGTCCACCGTCGGCACGCTGACCACGCTGTCGAACTCGATGCGCATGCTGTTCTCGCGCGCCGGCACCTACCCCGACGGCGCCGACCGTCTGGAGTCCGACTCGTTCTCACCGAACACCGCGGCCGGGGCGTGCCCACGCTGTCACGGGCTGGGGATCGCGCACGAGGTGACCGAGGCCTCCGCCGTGCACGACGACACCCTCAGCATCCGCGACGGCGCCATCACGGCCTGGCCCGGCGCCTGGCAGGGCAAGAACCTGCGCGACGTCACCGCGGGACTGGGCCACGACATCGAGACACCGTGGCGCGACCTGCCCCGCGCCGACCGCGACTGGCTGCTGTTCACCGAGGAGCAGCCCGTCGTCGAGGTGCAGCCGAAACGGGACCGCGTCGCCAAGCCCTACAAGGGCCGGTTCTGGAGCGCCCGGCAGTACGTCCTGCACACGCTGGCCGACAGCCAGAGCGAAGCCCAACGGACCAAGGCCCTGCGCTTCGTGGAGTCCGGACCGTGCGGGCTGTGCGGGGGCACCGGCCTGACCCGAGCGGCGCTCGCCGTCACGGTCGGTGGCCACACCATCGCCGCGATGAACGGCATGCCGCTGAGCACCCTGGCCGACGTGCTCCGCCCGATCGCCGCGATCACCGACGCCGCCCCGGCCACCTCCCGCGCCACCTCCGGTGAGCACACCGAGGTCGCCGTCGCCATCTCCCGCGACCTGCTGACCCGCGTCGAGGTCCTCGCCGGACTCGGGTTGGGGTACCTGTCCCTGGACCGCGCGACCCCCACGCTGTCGCCCGGCGAGACCCAGCGGCTGCGCATTGCGACACAGTTGCGCTCCGGCCTGTTCGGCGTCGTGTACGTGCTCGACGAGCCGAGCGCCGGACTGCACCCCGCGGACGCCGAGTCGCTGGTCGAGGTGCTCGAGGACCTGCGGGCCGGCGGCAACAGCGTGTTCGTGGTCGAACACGACATGGGCATCGTCCGACGAGCCGACTGGATCGTCGACGTCGGCCCGGGTGCCGGCAGTGGCGGCGGCACCGTGCTGTACAGCGGCCCCGTCGACGGGCTCGCCGAGGTCGACGCGTCCGTCACCCGCCGGTTCCTGCAGCCCCACGTGGACGACGGGACGGTCCGGACCCCGCGTGCACCGGTCGGCACGTTGCAGCTCCGCGACGTCACGCAGCACAACCTGCACGGGCTCGACGTCGACGTGCCGCTCGGGGTGCTGACCGCCGTCACCGGGGTCAGTGGCTCGGGGAAGTCCTCGTTGGTCGGTGGCGTCCTCCCCCGCACTGCGCTCGACCACCCGCTCGTCGACCGGGTGGTGCAGGTCGACCAGAAGCCCATCGGCCGCACGCCCCGCTCGAACCTGGCCACGTACACCGGACTGTTCGACGCCGTCCGGACCACCTTCGCAGCGACCGACGCGGCCCGGGCGCGCGGGTGGACGGCCGGCCGGTTCTCGTTCAACGTCGCGGGCGGCCGCTGCGAGGTCTGCCAGGGCGAGGGCTCGGTGTCGGTCGAGCTGCTGTTCCTGCCCGGAAGCTGGGCACCCTGCCCGGAGTGCCACGGCTCGCGCTACAACGACGAGACGCTCCAGGTGCGCTGGGACGGTGCGTCGATCGCCGACGTGCTCGGCATGACCGTCGACCAGGCTGCCCCGTTCCTGGCGTCCGTGCCCGCAGCCGCACGTGCGCTCGACGCCCTGCAGCAGGTCGGCCTCGGGTACCTGCGCCTCGGGCAGCCCGCTCCGGAACTGTCGGGCGGCGAGGCGCAGCGCATCAAGCTCGCGACCGAACTTCAGCGCGCCCGGACCGGACACACGCTGTACCTGCTCGACGAGCCGACCACCGGGTTGCACCCCGCCGACGTCGAGCTGCTCACCGAACAGCTGGCCCGGCTGACCGACGCGGGCAACACGGTCGTGGTCGTCGAGCACGCGATGGACGTCGTCGCGAACGCGGACCACGTCATCGACATGGGCCCGGGTGGCGGCGAGGACGGCGGCAGGGTCGTCGCCTCCGGGACCCCGACCGAGGTCGCGGCGTCCGCGGCGAGCCGGACGGCCCCGTACCTGCGCGAGCAGCTGGGGCGCTGACCGCGCACCGCGGTGGGGTGTTCCGCGGGTACACCCGTCCCGACGCGCGGCGTCCGTACGGTGGGGACCACACCACCTCGACGACGGGAGCACGCATGCACACCAGGACACTCGGACAGGGGCTGCAGGTCTCGGCGATCGGCCTCGGCGCGATGGGCATGTCGCAGAGCTACGGCCCGAACCCCGGCGACCGCTCCGCGATGATCGACGTGCTGCGGTACGCCGTGGAGTCCGGCGTCACCTTCATCGACACCGCCGAGGTGTACGGCCCGCACGACAACGAGGAACTCGTCGGCGAGGCCATCGCCCCGATCCGCGACCGCGTGGTCCTGGCGACGAAGTTCGGCTTCGACATCGTCGACGGGCGCTCCGTCGGCGTCGACTCACGACCGGAGCACATCCGGCAGGCAGCCGAAGGGTCGCTCCGACGGCTCGGGGTCGAGAAGATCGACCTGCTGTACCAGCACCGGGTCGACCCGGACGTCCCGATCGAGGACGTCGCCGGCACGGTCGGCGAACTCGTCGCCGAGGGCAAGGTCGGCCACTTCGGCCTGTCCGAGGCCGCCGCGTCGACCATCCGCCGCGCGCACGCCGTGCATCCGGTCACCGCCGTGCAGAGCGAGTACTCCCTGTGGACCCGCGACCCCGAACCCGAGGTGCTGCCCGCCTGCGCCGAGCTCGGCATCGGGTTCGTCCCGTTCAGCCCGCTCGGCAAGGGGTTCCTGACCGGCACGATCGCGCCCGGGGCGTCGTTCGGCGAGGGTGAGATCCGCGGGAAGGTCCCCCGGTTCCAGGCCGAGAACCTCGCTGCGAACCAGGCACTCATCGACGCCGTGCGCGAGCTCGCGGCCGCACGCGACGCCACGCCGGGACAGGTCGCGCTGGCGTGGCTGCTCGCGCAGCACCCGTTCATCGTGCCGATCCCCGGGACGCGCCGGACCGAGCGCATCGACGAGAACGCCGGTGCGACGGCCGTCGCGCTGTCCGCCGACGACGTCGCGGCGCTCGACGGACTCGCCGAGCGCGTCGGCGTCGCCGGTGACCGCTACGACGCGGCCGGCCTGGCGGCCGTCAACCGCTGACAGGACGGACGGAAGGCCCGGTGCCAGCTGGCACCGGGCCTCCAGTCAGATCGCGCACGGTCGGTCGAATCGCGCGTTGCCGGTCGGATCTTCCGCCCCACCACGCGCGATCCGACATTTCATCGCGCGCGTGATGGGAACGAACGCGCTACTTCGTCAGGACCGCCGCCACCTCGGGGATGCGGTCGACGTACCCGCGCACCAGGTCGCGGGCGACACTGACGCTGTCGACCAGCGGGTGCAACGCGAACGCCTTGAGCGCCTCGTCCTTCGAGCCGGTCAGGGCCGCGGCGATCGTGTGGCGCTCGACGGCCTTGACCTGCGACATCAGCCCGATCTGGTGCAGGTCGGGCTGGTCCGTCGACATCGGGTGCACGCCGTTCGCGTCGACCATCGTCGGCACCTCGACCACGGCGTCACGCGGCAGGCCAGCGATCGTGCCGTTGTTGCGCACGTTCAGGATCATCGTCTGCCGCTCGTTCCGGCTGATCGCGGCCATCACCCCGAGCGCGACGCCAGCGTACCCCTGGTGCGACGGGTCGGCCTCGCGCTCCTTGGGGTCGAGCGGCTCGTCCTGGGTGCCGCCCTTCGCCTCGGCCATGTACGACGCGCTGCGCCGCTCGACGGTCTCACGCCAGAGCTCGGCGACACCGTTGCCCGCCTGGCTGGCCCGCTCGTAGAACGCGGACTGGCTCTCGGCCAGGAAGTCGCCGCGGGTCTTGCCCGAGCCGACGATCGAGCGCACGGCGTCGCGGTTGAAGTAGTAGTAGAACAGGTACTCGTTCGGGATCGAGCCGAGCGAGCGGATCCAGTCGAGGCCGAACACGTGGCCCTCTTCCATCGCGCTCAGCCGGTCGTCGTCCGCCAGCAGCTCGGGCAGGACGTCGCGGCCGTCGTACATCACGCGGCGCATCCAGCCCAGGTGGTTCAGCCCGACGTAGTCCATCTGGACGCGCGTGTGGTCGAGCCCGAGCATGCCGGCGACGCGGCGGCCGAGGCCGGACGGGGTGTCGCAGATGCCGAGCACGCGGTCGCCCAGGACGGTCTGCATCGCCTCGGTGATGATGCCCGCGGGGTTGGTGAAGTTCATCACGTAGGCGTTCGGGGCCAGGTCGCGGATGACCTTCGCGGCCTCGACCATGACCGGGACGGTGCGGATGGCGTACGCCAGCCCGCCGGGCCCGGTGGTCTCCTGGCCGAGCACGTTCAGGTCGAGCGCGACGTGCTCGTCGCACCGACGCCCCTCGAGGCCGCCGACCCGCAGGGCGGCGAACACGTAGTCACTGCCCTCGACCGCGCGGTGCAGGTCGGTCGTGGGCTTCAGGACGGGGGCGTCCGGGAAGTCGGCGGCGAGCTCGGTCAGGATCGCGACCATCGCGTGCAGCCGGACCTCGTCAACGTCGTACAGGGCGACCTCCTCGACCCGGGGCGAGCCCTGGTCACGGAGCAGTGCCTGGTACACGTAGGGCGTGCGGAAACCGCCGCCTCCGAGGATGCAGAGCTTCATGTGGTGATGACCTCTCCGCCGGCGTTCCGGCTGTGTGCGAGTGTTTCGTCGGGGGCGCCGGTCGTGGTGATGACCACGTCGACGTCGGTCAGGGAGCAGAGACGGAGCGCGCCACTGCCGGGGAACTTGGCCTCGGACGCCAGCAGCACGACGCGGTCCGCTGCGGCGATCATCGACTGCTTGATGGGGGCCTCGACCGCCATGTTGTCCACGACGTGGCCGTTGGCCCGGACACCGGTGCACGACAGGAACAGCACGTCGGCGCTGACGTGTTCGAGTGCGGACTCGGCCAGCGAACCGACGAGCGTGCGGTAGTTGCGGCGGACGACCCCGCCCAGCAGCACCAGCCGCACCGCGTCGTCGTCGCGCAGGACGTCGAACACGGCCAGGTTGGTCGTGATCACCGTGATGTCACGGCCGCGCAGCAGTTCGGCGATCTGCGGGGTCGTCGTGCCGATGTCGAGGATGACCACCTGGCCGTCCTGCACCATCGCTGCCGCGGCCGCAGCCATCCGTCGCTTCAGGTCGAGGTCGCCCGCGGCTTCGAACGGGGTCTCGACGGGTTCGACGCCGTCGCCGTCCTGCGCGGTCTGTCGGGGCGCGAGCACGGCACCGCCCCAGGTCCGCACGAGCTCGCCGTTGCGGTCGAGCATCTCGAGGTCGCGGCGGATCGTCGCAGCGCTGACCGACAGGGCGTCGGCGAGTTCCCGCACCGACGCGGCCCCCTCGTCCCGCAGCGCCTTGATGATGCGGTTCTGCCGCTCTCGCAGGATCATGCCGTCACTGTAGCTCAACTCGCGCACACTCACGCAAGATCAAGCACATGAATGGTCGTTGTGATCAGACTTAACAAATCTGGTGCAATCGGGTAACGTCCACGCAACACGAAACACGCAGGCTTGAGCATCACCAGCGGATCCGTCCCGGAATGCGCCACCTGCGCGGGGCACGATCCGCAACGATGAGGAGAAGCCGTGACCGAGGTGAACCCGACCACCCTGCTGTTCGCCGGGGACGTGTTCTGCGACCTGGTCTTCGCCGGCGTGACCGCGCCGGAGCAGGGTGCCGAGGTCTACGCCGACGCGTTCACCGTCACCCCCGGTGGTGTGGCGAACCGCGCGGTCGCTGCCGCACGGGCCGGCGCCCCGACCACGCTGCTGAGCCGTCTCGGCGACGACGTGCTCGGTGCCCACGTGTACCGGACCCTGACCGCGGAGCCCCTGCTCGACACGAGCCTGCTCGAGGTCGTCCCCGGCCACCAGAGCTCGGTGTCCGTGGCCCTGACCGGCCCCGAGGACCGCAGCTTCATCACGTACGAGGAACACCTCGACGCCCTGACCGTCCCCGAGGGCCTGGGGCCGGTCGCCGCCACCCACGTCGGCATCGCGCGCCCCCTGCCCGCATGGGTCGCCGAACTCCGCGCCGCTGGCACCACCGTCGTCGGGGGCGTCGGGTGGGACCACACCGGCGAATGGTCCGGTGGGGTGCTCGACCGGCTCGCCGAGGTCGACGTGTTCGTGCCGAACCACGTCGAGGCGATGCGCTACACCCGCACCGACTCGGCACTCGACGCCGCCAAGGCCCTGGCCGAACGGGTGCCGCTCGCCGTCGTCACCCGCGGTGGTGACGGCGTGGTCGCGGTGGACTCCGCCAACGGGGTCGTCGTCGAGGCACCCACCATCCACGTGGACGTGGTCGACCCGACCGGCGCCGGTGACGTGTTCGTCGCGGCGTTCATGGCGGGCACCCACCACGGCTGGGACCTGGCGACCCGACTGCGATTCGCCACGGCGAGCGCCGCGTACGCCGTGACCGGGCTCGGCGGTGCCGCGAGCGCCCCACGTCCCGAGCAGCTCCGGGCGTTCCTGCGCCGGACGGCGGCGCCCGGTGACTGGTCGTTCCTGGACGCCGTCGCGCGGACCCACTGACCCACTGACGATTCCTCCCCCGCACCCTCCACCCGAAGCCCCACTCGAAGGACTGGACCACCATGAAGCACTCCAGCAAGGCGACGATGGTCATCGGCGTCGCCGCAGCACTGGCACTCGGTCTCACCGCGTGCACCCCGGGCGGATCGGCCGCACCTGCCGCGTCGCAGAGCCTGGGCCCGGTGTCCAAGGACGTCGGCTCCGGCAAGACGACCCTGACGGTGTGGGACCAGAACACCGACACCGGCATCAACGACGCGCAGCAGGAACTCAACGACGCGTTCGAGAAGGCGCACCCGAACATCACGATCAAGCGCGTCTCACGCTCGTTCGCGGACCTGAAGACGACGCTGAAGCTCGCACTGTCGGGCGACAACCCGCCGGACGTGGTGCAGGCGAACCAGGGCTACCCCGACATGGGCGCGTTCGTGAAGGCCGGGTTCCTGCGGCCGGTGGACGACTACGCCAAGCTGTACGGCTGGAACGACTACTACCCGTCCAGCCTGCTCAAGCTCAACTCGTTCTCGAGCGACGGGTCGACCTGGCAGGGAGACGACCTGTACGGCGTCTCGCAGACCGGTGAGCTCGTCGGGCTCTACTACAACAAGTCCGTGCTGCAGAAGGCCGGCATCGACAGCCCGCCGAAGACGGTCGCCGAGCTGACCGCCGACATGCAGCAGGTGAAGTCCGCCGGGTCGCTGCCGCTCAGCTACGGCGACGTCGAGAAGAGCCCGGGCATCCACCTGTACGGCCTGGTGCTCTCCGCCCTGGCCGGGCACGACGCGGTGAACGACCTGGTCGCCGGCAAGTCGGGCAGCTGGACCGGCTCCGACGAGGTCAAGGCCGCGCAGACCATCACGAACTGGGTCGACAAGGGCTACGTCACCGAGGGCGCGAACGGCGTCTCGCGCGACGACGCCGTTGCTGCGTTCGGCAAGGGCGAGTCCGCCTTCCTGATCACGGGCACCTGGTACCAGGCCACCCTCGAGGCCGCGTCCAGCGCGAAGGACATCGGCTTCACGGCACTGACCCCGGCGAGCGCGTCGAGCCCGGTCACCATGGGCGGCGAGGGGCTGGCCTGGGCCATCACCTCGAAGACGAAGAACGCGAACGCCGCGGCCGCCTACGTCGACTTCGTCACGAACGCGAAGGCCGCCGAGACGCTCGTCGACAAGGGCAACCTGCCGACCGTGGTGCCGGACGACGACACCCCCGCCTCGGGCACGATCGCGGGTGACATCACGAGCAACTACAAGGCGATCTCGTCGTCGAACAGCATCACGCCGTACCTGGACTACGCCACCCCGACGTTCTACGACACGATCACGGCGGCGATGCAGGACCTGGTCGCGGGCAAGGCGACCCCGGAGCAGTACACCAAGACGCTCCAGGACGACTACTCCGGCTTCGTGAAGAAGTAGCGAGGACTGCCACGTGACCCAGTTCACCGGAACGACGGCGGGTGCTGCCGAGCGCAGCGCCCGCCGTGGGCGGACCCGCCAGGCGACCGGCGGCGTCCGCAAGCGGCGGCGGAGCCTCGTCGCGTACCTCTACATCCTGCCGGCGTTCGTCGTGTTCGCCGTGTTCCTCGGGGTGCCGTTCCTGCAGAGCATCCAGTACTCGTTCTACGACTGGGACGGCCTGTCCGCGGCGACGTGGGCGGGGTTCTCGAACTACGTCGGCGTGTTCACGGACACGCAGCTGCGGGCGTCGTTCGGGCACGCGCTGGTGCTCATGGTGTTCTACGCCGCCGTCCCCGTCGCCGTGGCGCTGTTCCTGACGGCGCTGATCTCACGGGCGAACGGGCTGCGCGGGATGTCGTTCTTCCGCACGGTGCTGTTCCTGCCCCAGGTCATCGCGTCGGTCGTCGTCGCGACGATCTGGGTGTCGATCTACTCGGCGGACGGGCTGCTGAACGACGCGCTCCGCCTGGTCGGGCTCGGGCAGCTGGCGCAGGTGTGGCTGGGCGGGTACGACACCGCGCTGCCGGCGATCGGGTTCGTCGGCACGTGGCTGAACGTCGGGCTCTGCCTGGTGCTGTTCCTGTCCGGCGTGGGCAACATCCACCCGAGCCTGTTCGAGGCGGCCCGCATCGACGGCGCCGGGGCGGTGCGCGAGTTCTTCTCGATCACGCTCCCCTCGCTCCGCGGGCAGATCGCCGCGGCGCTGACCCTGACCGTGGTGTCGGCGCTCAAGACGTTCGACCTGGTCTACGTCACGACGAGCGGTGGACCGGGCAACTCGACGTCGGTGCCGGCGTTCGAGGCGTACAACCGGGCGTTCCAGACCGGGCAGGTCGGGTCGGCCGCCGCCGTCGCGGTGTCGCTGACCGTCGTCATCATGATCGTCACGGCCCTGATCAGCCGTCTGCAGCCGAAGGACGTCGCATGAGGATCTCCGTCCGCGAGAAGACCGTCGACTACGTCATCCTGACGCTGTTCGCGCTGTTCGCGATCATCCCGCTGATCGGGGTGCTGCTGTCGTCGGTGACGCCGTCGGCCGAGAACTCCGGTGGGTTCAGCGTGCCGACCCGGATCGACCTGGGCAACTTCGGCGCAGCCTGGAACCAGGGGCACTTCGCGTCGTACATGCTGTCGAGCGTCCTGGTGACGGTGTCGGTCGTCGTGCTCACGACCGTGCTGGCCGTATTCGCCGGGTTCGCGTTCGCCCGACTCGACTTCTTCGGCTCGAACGTCATCTTCTTCGTGATGCTGGCCGGCCTGATGCTCCCCGCCGAGGCGTTCATCATCCCGCTGTACTTCAACCTGCGCTCGGTGGGTCTGACCGACACGTACACCAGCCTGATCCTGCCGCAGACCGCGCAGTCCCTGGCCTTCGGGATCTTCTGGATGCGCAGCCAGTTCCGCAGCTTCCCCGGCGAGGTCATCGAGGCCGCACGGCTCGACGGTGCCCGCGACGTCAAGCTGCTGTGGCAGGTGATCGTGCCCGCGGCCGTCGCCCCGATCATGACGATGGCGCTGCTCATCACGATGTGGACCTGGAACGAGTTCCTGCTGCCGCTGGTCCTCATCACGAGCGAGGACCACCGCACCGCCCCGCTCGGCCTGGCCTTCTTCAAGGGTGCCCACCTGACCGACTACTCGCTGCTGTCGGCGGCCGGGGTGATCGTCGCGCTGCCGATCGTGGTCCTGTACTTCTTCCTGCAGAAGCGGTTCATCTCGGGGATGCTCGGCGGCTTCGCCGACCGCTGACGGACTGGAGGCCCGTGGCGGGCCCGCCACGAGCCTCCAGTCCGCCGGGTCCCAGGAACGTGCGCCAGTCTGCCCCCATGGGGATCACGATGCTGTGGGAGACGACCGACGCCGCTCTGGCGCTGCGGGACCGGTTCGGGTTCGCGACCGAGGACGACGCGGCCACGTGGGCGATCGCGACCGTCCGGACGCACTGGGGCGTCGCCGCGACCGCGTGCTCGCGGATCGTGATGAGCGACCGGAACGCGCTGGCGTGGCTCGACACCGACGACGACCCGGTGCTGCTCAAGTGGTGCGTGGAGTCCTCGCGGTTCCCGCGCTTGGCGGCCGCCGCCGACGTGGTCGCGTGGCTCGGCGACCGGGGGCTGCCGGTGTCGGCGCCCGTGCCAGCCCTCGACGGGTCCGTGCAGGTCGAGGTCGACGGGGTGTCCGCCGGGCTGCAGCGGGTCCTGGTCGGCGAGCTGCTGGACGTCGACGACCCGGCCGCCGTGCGGTCGGTGGGTCGGGTGGTGGCGGAGTTGCACGACGCCCTGGTGCCGTACCCGGCAGCGGGCGCCGTCGCCGCCGTCCGGCCGACGCCCGCTCCGCTGACATCGCAGGTGCAGCAGTGGCTCGAGGGCGCACCGGTGCACCTGCCGTCGGACGGGCTCGAGCTGCTCCGGACGCTCCTCGGCGCGCTGCCCGCGGAACCGCTGCCCGTGCAGGTCGTCCACGGCGACGTCCGGTCCGCCAACGTGCTGTGCGCGGACGGCCGGGTCGTCGGGCTGGTCGACTTCGAGGACCTGCGGGTCGACCACCGCGTGGTCGAACTCGCACGGGCGGCCGTGCTGCTCGGGACGCGCTTCCACGACTGGGCGCCGGTCGGGGCGGACGTCCAGGCGGCGTTCCGCCAGGCGTACGAGTCGGTCAGCCCGCTGTCGTCGGTCGAGGCCGCGTGGTGGGACGTCCTGGTGCTGTGGACGTCCCTGGCCTTCGTACCGCCCGGCGACGACCCGACGGGCTGGGGCGCCGCGGCGGCTGAGCAGGTCCGGCGGCTCAGCGGCTGAGGCGATGGCGTGCCGCCGCGCACCGTGCGAGGTTCGCCGTCCGTGCGAGGTTGGTCGCTCGGTGCGAGGGTGTTTCCCCGCACCGAGCCGCCAACCGCGCACCGCGTCGGAACGCCGCACGGTGCTCCCGCGCACCGAACCGTCAACCGCGCACGGCACACCGCGCCGGAACGCCGCACCGTGCTCCGTCAGGCGCGGGGACGCACCCGCAGCGTGACCACCTGGAACGGCCGGAGCCCGAGCGACACCGGGCCGCCCGTCCACGCGAAGTGCCGCGCAGTCAGGGCCGGGTCGGACAGCGGGCGCTCGCGCAGGTCGACCTGTTCGACCGACACCGCGTCGAGTCGCAGGTCGACCTCGGTGTCGGTCCGCGCACCGAGCGCTTCGTACAGCCGGACGACGATGTCGCCCGACCGGTCGTCGGCGAGCTTCACCGACTCCACGCGCACCCCGGGTGACGAGGACACGACCGGCACGTGCAGGTCCTCGGCGGCCGCTGCCCCCGGGAACGCCCGCAGCGGCAGGTTCTGGTCGTACCCGCTCGCGACCGTCGCGGCGATGTCGGCGCCCGGGTGGACCGCGTACGCGAACGTGTGGTGACCCAGGTCCTGCTGGGGGTCGGGCGACTGCGCACCGCGGACCAGGCTCAGGCGGACCTCGGTCTCGACCTCGCCCAGGTCACCGACGCGACGGGTGATGTCGTGCCCGTACGTGCCGGCGTTCGTCACACCGATGCCGTAGCCCGGTTCCTCGACGTGCACCCACCGGTGCGCCATCACCTCGAAGCGGGCGTCGTCCCACGAGGTGTTCGTGTGGGTCGGGCGGCGCAGGTGGCCGAACTGGATCTCGGCGCTGTGGTGCTGCGCGTGCACGACGAACGGCAACGAGGCCTTGAGCAGCTTCTCGCGTTCCTGCCACTCGAGGTCGACGCCGAGGTGCACGCGCACGTCGTCGGCGTGCACGGCGACGGTCTGCACGAGCTCGGACGAGCCGAACGTCCGGTGCACACGAACGACGGCGCGCAGGTCGCCGTCGGTGTCCAGCTCGATGCGGTCCGTGGCGCGGAGTTCGACCACCGAGCGGCGGTAGTGCGCGTCGATGTCCCACGCGTCCCACGCGTTCGGCAGGTCCTCGTGCAGGTGGAGCAGGTTGGCGGATCGCCCCTCGGGGACGAGCTCGCGGTCGGCAGCCAGGTCGCGGATCGAGTCGAGCAGCCCCTCGGTGTCGACGTGCACGCGCACCAGCCCGTTGTCGAGCACGATGCCGTCGTCCTCCTGCACGACCGTGACCGGGTGCTCCGGGGTCACCGCGCGCACCGGGACGACCGCGTGCCCGGGGACCTCGACGACCCCGACGGCCCGTCCGTCGGGGTCGACGAGGAGCTCGCGGCGCGCGTGGTCGGCGGGGTTCGCGACCGCGCCGGCGTCGTCCCCCGTGGCGCCGAGTGCGGCCAGGGCGTCGAGGGCGAGCTGCTCGATCTCGGCGTGGTTGCGGCGGTAGGTCTCCTCGTTCTCCTCGTGCACCCACTGGATCGAGGACCCGGGCAGGATGTCGTGGAACTGCTGGAGCAACGTCGCCTGCCACAGACGGTCGAACGTGTCGTACGGGTAGTCGGCACCACGCAGTGCGGCCGCGGTCCACCACAGCTCGGCCTCGCGCAACAGGTGCTCGGCGCGGCGGTTGCCCCGCTTCTCGCGGGCGTGCGACGTGAAGGTGCCGCGGTGCAGCTCGAGGTACAGCTCGCCGACCCAGACCGGGGCGTCCGGGTACTCCTGGCGGGCTCGGGCGAAGAAGTCGTCCGGGTGCTCCACCTCGACGCGCGGCGAGCCCTCGAGGGACTCCACCCGGCGCTGACGCTCCATCATCTCGCGGATGGGACCGCCGCCGCCGTCGCCGTACCCGAACGGCACCAGGGACGTGGTCGCACCGCCCTTCTCGCGGAACTGCCGCACGGCGTGGTGCAGCTCTTCGCCCTCGAGCGTCGCGTTGTACGTGTCGATCGGCGGGAAGTGGGTGAAGATCCGCGAGCCGTCGATGCCCTCCCACCAGAAGGTGTGGTGCGGGAAGGTGTTCGTCTGGTTCCACGAGAGCTTCTGCGTCAGGAACCAGTCGAGTCCGGCGAGCCTGGCGATCTGCGGGAACGCCGCCGTGTAGCCGAACGAGTCGGGCAGCCAGATGCCGTGGGTCTCGACGTCGAGCTCGTCCGCGAAGAACCGCAAGCCCTGCGTGATCTGCCGGACCATGGCCTCGCCGCCGGGCAGGTTGCCGTCCGGCTCGATCCACTGCGACCCGACGACGATCCACTGACCACGGGCGATGGCGTCCTTGATGCCGGCGAACACCGACGGGTACCGCTCCTTGACCCAGGCGTACTGCTGGGCGCTCGACGCCGCGAACTTCAGGTCCGGGTACTGCTCGGCCAGGGCGAGCACGTTCGAGAACGTCCGGCCGGTCTTGCGCTTGGTCTCACGGATCGGCCAGAGCCAGGCGCTGTCGATGTGCGCGTGCCCGATGCCGCTCAGGCGGTGGGCGGAGCGGTTGGCCGGGCTGGCGAGGGCACCGGCGAGCTCGGCGCGGGCCGCGGCTGCGGTGCCGACGATGTCGTCGAGCGCCAGCACGTCCATCGCACGCTCCAGGTCGCGCAGCACCTCGTGGCGGCGCGGGTCGGTGTCGTGCAGCTCCCGCACCATCTGGAACAGCACCTCGACGTCGAACCGGAGCGCCCAGACCTCGGGCTCGAAGACGGCGAGCTCTGCGGTGCGGAACGTGTAGATCGGTGTCTCGGGCGCGGTCTTCTTCGAGCCGTACTTCGTCGGCACGAACTCGTTGACCAGGATGTCCGGGTTGGCCGCGGCCTCGAGGAAGTAGTGCACCTGCTCGCCGCCCACGGCCTGGTCCGCGATGCGCAGGTAGTGGTTGCGCGGGTGGATGCCGTTGACCGGCGTGCCGTCCGGGGTGTGCAGCAGCCCCTCGGCCTGGTTGCCGGGCCAGTCGCCCTGGAACCCCGGGTCGACGAGCAGCTCGACGGTCCGTCCGGCCCACTCGGTCGGCACGGTGCCGGTGACCTCGAACCACCAGGTCGACCACGCACGGCCCCACGGCTCACCGACCGCGAAGGGGCGGTACTCGGCGGCCAGGGCCTCGGCCGCGGGCACCGGTTCATCGGGCACCTGCCACGCGCGCAGTGCGACGGGCGTGCGGGCCTGGTGGACGGCGGGGACGATCCGTTCGTTCAGGACGCGCTCGATGCGCTCCTCGACGAGCTTCTGGTTCTGGTGCATGGCGGGCTTTCTTCGACGGGGCGGGACGCGCCTCCAGGACGGGATCAGGGCGTCCTGGAGGCGCGGGTCAGGACAGGTACGACAGGTGCGGGAACGACGAGGTCGCGTCGTCGAGCAGCGCCCGGGCGATCCGGACGGAGTCGACGAGCGGGTGGTGTGCGAGCGCCCGCAGCGCGGCCGCACGGGAGCCGTGCAGCGCCGCCTCGATCGTCTGGCGCTCGACGTACTTCACCGCGGTGACGGTGCCGAGCCCGAAGTCGGGCACGCGGGCCCCGGCGATCGGGTGCGCCCCGGACGCGTCGACGGTGCACGGGACCTCGACCACGGCATCGTCGTCGAGCCCGGCGAGCGTGCCCCGGTTCGGCACGTTGAGGATGAGCCGGGCGGGCTGGTCGTACGCGATGCCGCGCATGAGCGACAGCGCGACGTCCTCGTAGCCACCAGAGGTCATGTCCTCGAGGTCGCGCTCCCCCATGCCGACCGAGTCACGGTTCGTCGCCATGTAGGTCGACTCGCGGTCGTGGCGGCACTCCTGCCAGGTGTGGAACGGCTGCGCGCTGTGCGCGGCGTCCGCCCAGAAGCGGTCCTGCTGCTCGACCAGGTAGCGCGCGCGGGTGTGCGGCGCGTACTGGTCGGCCTGCAGCACGTCGCGGCGGTAGGCGTAGTAGTGCAGGTACTCGTTCGGCAGCGCCCCGAGCGCCTGCACCCACTCCGCGCCGAACAGCCGACCCTCTTCGAAGGACTCGATGCGCGCGGGCTCGGCGAGGACCTCGGGCAGCCGGTCGACCCCGTCGACGCGCAGCGCGGTCAGCCAGCCCAGGTGGTTCAGCCCCGCGTACTCCAGCTCGACGTCGGGCCCGTGTTGGATGCCGAGCGTGCCGAGTGCGCGACGTGCCAGGCCGATCGGCGAGTCGCAGATGCCGATCACGCGGTCGCCCAGCACGGTCGACATCGCCTCGGTGACCACACCGGCGGGGTTGGTGAAGTTGATCACCCAGGCGTCCGGCGCCAGACGGCGGATCGTCCGCGCCAGCTCCATCACGATGGGCAGCGTGCGGAGCGCGTAGGAGATCCCGCCGAACCCGACGGTCTCCTGCCCGATGACGCCGTGCGACTGTCCGATGCGCTCGTCGGTGGCACGGCCCTCCATGCCCGCGACGCGGATCGCGGAGAACACGAAGTCGGCACCGGGGAGCGCGGCTTCGACGTCGGTGTGCACGGAGACGGTCGGGGCGTCGGTCACCCCGGTGGCCTGGTCGGCGAGGATGCGCGCCATGGTGCGCAGCCGGTCTGCGTCGACGTCGACCAGGGCGACCTCGGTGACCCGCCCGGGGGCGTGGTCGCGGAGCAGGGCGGAGTACACCAGCGGTGTGCGGAACCCACCACCGCCGATCATGACGAGCTTCACGGGACCAGGACCTCCACGCCGTGCGCGGCGAACGCGGCGGCGACCGGGACCGGCGGTTCGGCGTCGGTGACGACCCGCACGATCGACGACGGCAGGTCGATGCGCGCTGCCCCGGTGCCCGGGAACTTGCTGCTGTCGGCGAGGACGGTGACCTCGTCGCACGCGGTGGCGATCGCCTGCTTGATGGGGACCTGGGCGATCGTGGTGTCGCGCAGGTCGCCGCTCGCCGAGATCCCGCTGACGCCCAGGAAGGCGTGGTCGGCACGGATGAGTCGGAGCGAGTCGGTGGTCAGGGGGCCCGAGACGCAGTGGTACACGGGGTCGTAGTCGCCCGGCAGCAGCACCAGGTGCACGGCAGCGTCGTCCTTGAGCGCCTCGAACACCGCCATGTTGGCCGTGATGACCGTCACGGGGCGTCCGCGCAGCAGCATCGCGAGCTGCAGGACCGTCGTGCCGATGTCGAGCACCACGGTGTGGCCGTCCTCGATCAGGTCGGCCGCCGCGCGGGCGATGCGGACCTTCTCGTCGCGGTGCACGGTCTCGACCTCGGGGAACGGGGCGTCGCCCTCGTGCCCGTCCGCCAGCACGGCGCCACCCCGGGTGCGCCGCAACAGGCCGGCGTCGTCGAGGCGCTGCAGGTCGCGGCGGATCGTCGCGACGCTGGACCCGGTCGCCTCGGCCAGGTCGGTCACCGATGCGGCACGGGCTGCGCGCAGCCGATCGAGGATGGCGAGATCGCGGATGTCCTTCATGTGCCTCAGCTTAGCGATCAAATTCGCTCAAGTTGCAACCATCTTCAACCAAAAATATGCGCGATGCGGATCGATCTGTGTTACAACTTCCTCAGCGCCGACCGATGGAGACCGCGATGCACGACCGAATGCACCCCCGCACCGATGCCGACGTGCTCGATGCCGACGTGCTCCATGCCGACGTTCTCGTAGCCGGCCTGCTGTTCTTCGACGCGGTGTTCGCGGACCTGCACGGCGCACCCGTCCTGGGCGAGGAGCACTGGACGCCGCACTTCGCCTGGACCCCGGGCGGGATAGCCAACTTCGCGATCGCCGCCGCCCGCCTGGGTGCAAGCACCGACGCCTGCGCGGCCGTCGGGGACGACGCCCTGAGCGACCTGTGCCGCGCGTCGCTGGCGGCCGAGGGCATCGGCACCGGGCTCCTGCGCACGATGCCGGGCTGGACCGTCCCCGTCAGCGCGTGCCTGGGGTACGGCGGCGACCGCGCGATCGTCACCGGCGGCACGGCGTCTCCCGTCCCCCTCGGCGACCTGCTCCCCGCCCAGGGCGGGCGCGTCGCGGCACTCCACGTGGACGCGACGACCGCTGACTGGGTACGCACCAGCAGCGACCGCGGCCTGCGCGTGTTCGCCGACGTCGGCTGGGACGCCACCGGCACCTGGGACCCGGCGCTCCTCGACGCGATCGACGGCGCGTACGCGTTCACGCCGAACGACCGCGAGGCGATGGCCTACACCCGCACCGACGACCCGGTCCGTGCCGCACGGGCCCTCGCCGAGCGCGTGCCGCTCAGCGTCGTCACCCGGGGCGCCGAGGGCGTCGTCGCCGTCGACTCGGCCACCGGCGACGAGGTCGTGGCCGCGCCCGTCCGGGTCCGCGCCGTCGACGCGACCGGCGCGGGTGACGTGTTCTGCGCGGCACTCGCCGTGGCGTCGCTCACCGACCTGCCGCTGCGGGAGCGCGTCGACTTCGCCGCGCTCGTCGCGGCGATCACCGTCTCCCGGCCCGGAGGCGCCTCCACCGCCCCCCGGGCCGGTGACCTCGCCCCGTGGCTGGCTGCCAACCCGGCCGCCGCGGATCCGGACCGGTTCGGGTTCCTGGCCACGAGCCTCCCGTCCCTGGCCGCGCCCGTCGCGGACCGGACCCCCTGACCCACCACCTGCTCCACTCCCCGCACCACCGCCCAGCACCACTCCCGAGCCCCACTTCCCGAACCCAGGAGACACCCCATGCGCACCTCCACGACGCGTCGCCGCACCGCCGCGGTCCTCGCCACCGCGGTCGCCGCGGCCATCGTCCTCACCGGCTGCTCCGCCGGCTCGTCGGCCTCGTCCGGCAAGCTCACCACCTGGCTGTGGCCGGGCGCCGTCGGCGACTCCGTGGTCTCGAGCACCAAGAAGGAGTTCAGCTCCGACAAGCTGCAGGTCAGCGTCATCGGTGGTGACTTCAAGCAGAAGCTCGTCACGACCTTCACGGGCAAGAGCAACATCCCGTCGATCACCGGCGTCAAGGGCGAGGACATGCCCTACTTCCTGCAGCAGTCGAGCCTGTTCACCGACCTGAAGGACCTGGTGCCGGCGTCGTACCTCGCGCAGTTCCCGAAGTGGAAGCTCGCCGAGGCCACCACCGCCGACGGCAAGCTCATCGGGCTGCCCACGGACATCGGCCCCTCGGCGCTGTTCTACCGGCAGGACGTCCTGGCGAAGGCGGGGCTGCCCTCCGAGCCCGCAGCCGTCGCGGACGCCACCAGCACCTGGGACAAGTACTTCGCCTTCGGCAAGCAGCTCAAGGAGAAGACGGGCGCGTCGCTCGAGGTGTCGATGAGCGACGTCTTCAGCTGGTCGATGGCGCAGGCCGACTCCGGCTTCGTGAACAAGTCGGGGAAGTTCACCGGCGACAGCGACACGGTCAAGCAGGCCTGGGACCGCGCGGTCACCGCCGAGAAGGACGGCATCGTCGCCGGCATCGAGGACGGCAGCCCGGACTGGGCCTCCGCCGTCAACAAGGGCACGCTGCCGACCGTGCTCGGCGCCGCCTGGCACGCCGGTGACATCAAGAGCGCCGCGCCGGACACCTCGGGCAAGTGGCGTGTGACGGAGACACCGGGCGGCCCCGGCAACGTCGGTGGGTCGTTCCTGACGATCCCCTCGGCCACGTCGGACAAGAAGGCCGCGGTCAAGGTCATCGAGGCGCTCATCGCCCCGTCGGCGCAGGCGACGACCTACAGCCAGGTCGGCAACTTCCCGTCCTCGTCCAAGGCGCTCGACGAGTCGGCGCTGACCAAGGGCGACACGTTCTTCGGCGGCCAGGACACCGCCTCGGTGTTCCAGAAGTCGATCGAGTCGATGCCGACGAAGTACACCAGCCCCTACGACGCCCAGGTCTCGGCACCGTTCTTCACCCAGCTGACGAACATCCAGTCCCAGGGCAAGGACCCGGACCAGGCCTGGAACGACGCCGTCAAGGCCGCGAAGTCGGCGCTGGAGTCCGCCAAGTGACGACGTCCGTCGCACCGTCGCTGGCGGGGCCGGGTCCGAGCACCCGGCCCCGCCGGCGGGGCATCCGCCGCACCTGGCCGATGTACCTCGCCGTCGCACCGTTCTTCATCCTGTTCCTGGTCTTCGGGCTGTACCCGACGATGTACTCGCTCGTGCTGTCGTTCCAGGACTGGAACGGCCTGGGCGACCCGACCTGGGTGGGCCTGTCGAACTTCCAGAAGCTCTTCGCCGACCCGACGTTCTACCTGTCGATCCGCAACACCTTCGTCATCTTCGCGCTGTCGACGTTCCCGATGCTCGTCATCGCGATCGTGGTCGCGGCGATGCTCAACAGCGCCGTCCGCTACAGCACGGCGCTCCGCATCGCCTACTTCATCCCGAACATCACGTCGGTCGTCGCCATGGCGGTGCTGTTCGGCTCGATCTTCGGGCAGAACTTCGGCCTGGCGAACACCCTGCTGCACGCCGTCGGCCTGCCCGCGGTGCCGTGGCTCAGCACGCCGTTCGGCATCCAGGTCACCGTGTCCCTGCTCATCACCTACCAGTGGACGGGCTACAACGCGATCATCTTCCTGGCCGGCATGCAGTCCATCGGCGGCGAGGTGTACGAGGCCGCCAAGATCGACGGCGCCGGCCCCTTCCGCAGCTTCTTCTCGATCACCCTGCCGCTGCTGCGCCCCACGGTCATCTTCGTGCTGGTCGTCAGCACGATCACGGGCCTGCAGAGCTTCACCGAGGCCCAGGTCCTGACGACGACCGCCGGGTCGACGAACAGCGGTGGAGCCGGGCAGGGCGGCCTGACCATGGTCCTGTACTTCTACCAGCAGGCCTTCGGCTTCAACCGCTTCGGGTACGGCGCCGCGATCGCGTGGGGCGTGTTCCTGATCGTCGTCGTGTTCACGATCATCAGCTGGCGCTTCACCGCCGGCCGCAAGGAAGAGGCACAGTCGTGAGCGTCCTGACCCAGCGTCCCGCGGCGACGCAGACCGAACCGCGTTCGCCCCTGACACGCCGCCGCCACCGCCGGCCGTCCACGTCCCGCGTGGTGCTCTACACGCTGCTCACGCTGGGTGCGGTGGTGTCGATCTTCCCGCTGTACTGGCTGTTCGTGATGGCGAGCAACACCACGAGCGACATCTACAAGTCGCCGCCGGTGTTCGTCCCCGGCCCCTGGCTGTTCCAGAACATCGGCGAGGTCTTCGACAAGATCGACTTCGGCGGCGCGCTGCTCAACACCGTGATCGTGTCGGTGAGCGTCACCGCGCTCGTGCTGTTCTTCGACTCGCTCGCCGCGTTCACGTTCGCCAAGTTCGACTTCCCGCTGCGCAAGACCCTGTTCACCGTGGTGCTCGTCACGTTCATGCTGCCGATGCAGCTGTCCGTGATCCCGCAGTTCATCACCATGACGAACCTGGGTTGGGTCGGGCACCTGCAGGCGCTCATCGTGCCGGCGGCAGCGAACGCGTTCGGCATCTTCTGGCTGCGGCAGTACATCCTGTCGAGCGTGCCGGACGAGCTGATGGACGCCGCGGTGATCGACGGCGCCGGGTTCTTCCGGCAGTGGTGGACCGTGTGCCTGCCGCTCATCCGTCCGGGCCTGGGGTTCCTCGGGATCTTCACGTTCATCGGCTCGTGGAACGACTACCTGTGGCCGCTCATCGTGCTGAACGACCCGAACCACCTGACGCTGCAGGTCGCGATGGCGCAGCTCAACACCACGTTCGCGAACAACTACAGCATGGTGATGGCCGGCGCGCTGCTGTCCGTCCTGCCGCTGCTGGTCGTGTTCCTGATCGGTGCCCGTCAGTTCATCGGGGACATCGCCAAGGGCGCCATCAAGTGAGCGCACCGCACGCCGTCCGGCCCCTCGGGACCACGACGCCCGGTTCGGACTCGCGCCTGCCACCGCGCGCACGGGTCCGGTCGGACGCCCGGGCGATCTCGCTCGACGGCGTGTGGCGGTTCCGGCTCACCGACCACGCCCCGAGCGACGAGGTCGACGGCGTGCCGCCCTTCGCCGCCCCGCCGTTCGCCGCGCCGTTGTTCGCCGCACAGGCACCCGACGGTGACGACTGGCACGACCTGGTCGTCCCGTCCCACTGGCCCCTGCACGGTCACGGGTCGCCCTGGTACACGAACATCCGCTACCCGTTCCCGGTGGACCCACCGCACGTCCCCGACCGCAACCCGACCGGCGACCACGTCCGCACGGTCGAACTCCCCGCGGACTGGCCCGCCACGGGCCGCACCGTCCTGCGGCTCGACGGCGCCGAGTCCCTGGCCCGCGTGTGGGTCAACGGCACACCGGTGGGCTGGTCCACCGGCAGCCGGCTGGCCGTCGAGTACGACGTCACCGACGTGCTGCGCGCGAGCACCAACACGGTCGCGCTCCGCGTGCACCAGTGGTCACCGGGCAGCTACCTCGAGGACCAGGACCAGTGGTGGCTCCCCGGCGTGTTCCGCTCGGTGACGCTCGAACACCGCCCCACCGACGGGATCGACGACGTGTTCGTCACCGCTGACCGCGACCCCGTCACGGGGCTCGGCAGCCTGCGCATCGAGACGGTCACCACCACCAGGGCGGTCACCGTCCGCCTGGCCGAGGCCGGACTGGAGGCCCGGGTCGACCCCGCAGCGCCCGTCACCCTGGACGTCGGTCCCGTGGACGCCTGGTCCGCCGAACAGCCCCGGTTGTACGACCTCGTCGTGGCGACCGACCACGAACAGGTCCGCCTGCGCGTCGGGTTCCGCCGCGTCGAGGTCGTCGGGGACCGGCTGCTGGCCAACGGCGCGCCGCTGGTGTTCCACGGGGTGAACCGGCACGAGACCCATCCCGACCTGGGGCGCGTCTTCGACGAGGACACCGTGCGCGCCGACCTCGCGCTCATGAAGCGCCACAACGTGCAGGCGATCCGCACGGCGCACCAGCCGCCGCACCCGCGGTTCCTCGAGCTCGCCGACGAACTGGGCTTCTGGGTCGTGCTGGAGTGCGACCTCGAGACGCACGGCTTCTGGGAGGTCGACTGGGTCGGCAACCCCTCGGACGACCCCGCGTGGCGTGACGCGTACCTGGACCGGGTCCGACGCACCGTCGAGCGCGACAAGAACCACGCCTCGGTCGTGATGTGGTCGCTCGGCAACGAGTCCGGTACGGGACGCAACCTGGCGGCGATGGCGGACTGGATCCGGCAGCGCGACCCCTCGCGGCCCATCCACTACGAGGGCGACGTCGACGGGGCGTACACGGACGTGTACTCGCGGATGTACCCGACGCTCGAGGAGATCGACTCGGTGTGCGGCACGGTCACGATGTCGGTGCACGAGACCACCGGACCCGCAGCCGGCGCCCGGCAGCGCGCGAAGCCGTTCCTGCTGTGCGAGTACGGCCACGCGATGGGCAACGGCCCGGGCATGCTCGCCGAGTACCAGGAGCGCTTCGAGCGGTGGCCGTCGCTGCACGGTGGCTTCGTGTGGGAGTGGCGGGACCACGGACTCCGCACCCGCACGCCCGACGGCACCGCGTACTTCGGGTACGGCGGCGACTTCGGCGAGCCCGTGCACGACGGCGTCTTCGTGATGGACGGGCTGGTGCTGTCGGACGGCACACCCACGCCCGCACTGGCAGACCTGGCAGCGCTCTGGGCGCCGGTGCGGTTCATCCGGACCGGGTCGTCGCTGACGGTCCGGAACCTGCGCGCGCACGCCGACACGGCGGACCTGGCCGTGTCGTGGGAGCTGCGCGTCGACGGACGCACCGTCGACCACGGGGCGCTGGAGGTGCCTCCCGTCCGACCGGGCGCCGAGGTGACGGTCGCGCTGCCGAGCGAGGCGATCGCCGCACGGCGAGGGCACCGTGCACACCTGACGTTCTGCGCGGACCTGCGTGCGGACGCCGCCTGGGCCGACGCGGGACACACCGTCGCGAGCACGCAGGTCGCCGTGGACGTGGTCCGGACGGACGCCGTGCGGCCGGCCCGGACCACGCTGTCGGCAGCGGCGGTGTTCGCGGACGACGGCAGCCTGCGGTCGTGGCGCGGCACCGAGGTCGCGGAACTCCACGCGGAACTCTGGCGCGCCCCGACCGAGAACGACCGGGCCGCCGGTCAGGGGTCGTACGAGACGGTGCTGCCGGAGCTGACGTCCGGTCGTGGTGACGAGTCGGTCCCGCCGTCTGCCGACCGGTGGCGGGAGCGTGGGCTGGACCGACTGACCCACCGGGTGCTGTCCGTCGCGTCCGGAGCCGAGGGCCTGGTGCAACGGGTCCGGTCGATGCCCGCCGGGTCGTCGCTCGGCGTCGAGTCCACCTTCCACTGGACCGGCGCGGACGACGGCCTGCGGCTGCGGTGGACCGCGGTGCCGATCGGTCCGTGGGACTGCACCTGGCCCCGCATCGGCCTGCACCTGGAGCTGCCCGGCGATCTGACCGCGGACGCCGCGTGGTGGGGCACCGGACCACACGAGTCCTACGCCGACGCGCGCAACGGCGTGCAGGTCGGACGGTACAGCGCGCCGCTCGACGACCTGGGCATCCGGTACGCGCGACCGCAGGAGACCGGACACCGGCCGGGGATGCACGAGCTGGTCCTCGGACCGCTCGCCGTCACCGCGGCCGAGGGGCACGGCGCCACGCTGCCCGGGTTCCAGGTCGCCCGGCACAGCGCGCAGCAGCGGAGCGCGGTCGACCACGCGCACGAGCTGCCGGTGTCCGACCGCCTGCACCTGTACCTGGACGCCGCGCAGCACGGGCTCGGGTCACGGGCCTGCGGGCCCGACGTGCTCCCCCGGTACGCCCTCTGGCCACGGCAGGTGACGCTCGACCTCACCTTCCGCTGACCGGCGCCCGGCGCGGCGCGGCGCGGGTGCGAGGGCGGACGGTGCGGTGTTGGTTGCTCGGTGCGAGGTCGGTTCCCCGCACCAGGCGGTCAACCGCGCACCGGGCACGAACCGCGCACGGTGCTCGGGGCCGTCAACGCCTCGGTCGCGCGGCCCGGCGTCGCCCACACCCGGCCGTCGGCACCGAAGGCGATGACGTCGACGTCCTCGTCCGCCGTGAACCCGGCCAGGTCGGTCTCGTCACCGGCGACGATCGCGGTGGCGAGCACGTCGGCCGTGACGATGTCGTCGGCGACCACGGTGGCCTGCGCGAACGTGGGCGCGGCACGGCTCCAGATGTGCTCGCCGCGCTCGGCCGTACCGGACGTGGCCACCGCGCGGCGGGGTGCGGCGAGCGGGACGACCGCGACCACCCGCTGTCGGTCGGCCGGGTCGACGATCCCGACGCTCCACGGCTGGTCCTCGTGCTGCCCGCGGACCAGCACGTCGCCACCGACGCCGAGCATCCAGTCGTGTCCCTGGGCGTCGAGCACGGTGCCGGCGTCGCGGATGGCCATCGCCTTGACGACCCCGGACAGGTCCACGACACCGTCCGAGCGGTGCGGGGTGAACGCCCCGTGGGTCCGGTCGCGCCACTCGAGTGCGAGCGCGTACGTCGCACGGACCTGGTCCGGGGTGTCGCGCAGGCGGAGCGCACCGTCGGCCACACGGCTCAGCACGGAGCTGGGGTCGTACAGGCTGTACCGGTGGTCGTACCCGGCGAACACGCTGCGGACCTCGGCCGCGGTGGCGTCGTCGGCACCGCGCAGGCTCACCACGGTGCCCATCGTCGGGAACGTCCGGACGCTCACAGTCCCGCCTGGTCGATCGCGGACTGCAGCGAGGTGACGTACCCGTCGCTGGTGTAGGTCGCGCCGCTCACCGCCTGGATCTTCGCGGTCTGGGCCTGCAGCGCCTCCTGTCGAAGGATCGGTGCGGCCTGCTGACTGATCGCGACCGAGCGGCCGCCGTCGTTCGTCAGCTGCAGCGCCGTCACCTCGGTGATCTTCCCCCCGGCCACGGTGATCTGCACCTGGACCGGGCCGTACCGGGTCTGGGCGGTCGTGCCGGTGAACGTGCCGGACGCGCTCGACGACCCGGACGAGGTGCCGCCGCTCGACGTGCCCCCGCTCGAGGTGCCCCCGGACGTGCCGCTGCCGGACGAGGTCCCGCCGCTCGACGTGCCGCTGCCCGACGCGCTGCTGCCGTTCGACGTACTGCTGCCGCTCGACGTGCTGGGCTGGACCGGGGTCGTGACCGCCGGCTGGGCGCCGAGCTGCCAGCCGATGACCAGGACCGCTGCGGACGAGACGATCCCGCCGGCCACCATGCGGGCCCTCACGACGCGAACCGTTCCTGGTGGATCTGGTGTTCGGGGACGCCGGCGAGCCGGGCCTCACGGACGACCAGGTCCGCCCACGCCTGCGGGCCGCACACGTACAGGTCGGACTCGAGCAGCCGCGGGAACACCGAGCGCAGCGTCACCCCGCGTCGGACGTCGTCCTCGGTCATCCAGCTCTCGCGTGACCGGGCACGCGGTCCGACCATCGTGTAACAGGCGCTGCCGGTCGAGGCGGCCAAGGCAGCGGTCTCGTGCCACAGGTACTGCTGGTCGGTGTCCGTGCCGCGCAGCAGGACCGTGGCCTCGCCGGGTCGCAGGTCGGTGTCCTCGAGCAGCGCGCGGACCGGGGTGATGCCGATCCCCGATGCCACCAGCGCCAGGAAGGGCGCCGTCCGGGCTCGCGTGGTGAACAGGCCGTAGGGACCCTCGAGCGAGACGACCGCGCCGGGGGTGATGCGGCCGAGCCGGGCCGACCCGGCGCCGAGGTCGCGCACGGTGATCCGCGCTGCGCGGGCACCGGGGACGGCGGAGAACGAGACCGGGTGGGCGTGCCACCAGGTCCGGGCGGTCCAGAAGCGCCAGACGCCGTACTGCCCGCCGCGCACGCCCAGTCGGTCGAGGTCGCGTCCGGTCAGGTGGATCGACACCACGCCGGGCGCGATCGGCTCCACCGCGACGACACGGATGCGGTGGCGCAGGGACACCACGACGGGCATCAGGAAGCGGTACACGACGATGAGTCCGAGCGCGATCACGTACAGCGCGATCCAGTACACGCGCTGCCAGGTGCCGTTCGCCAGGACGCTCCCGACGCTGAGCATGTGCGGCAGCGCCACCAGGACCGCGGCGTAGCTGAGCAGGTGGATGGCGTGCCATGCCTCGTACGGCAGTCGGCGACGGACGGCGACGAGCGACGTCGCGACGACGGCGACGAACAGGCCGAGGCCCAGGTACGCCAGCGGCATGTCCGGGGTGGAGAACAGGGCGATCGTCTCGGCGATCGGGTTGGTCCGGTCGGCCGCGCCGTAGCCCAGCGTGAGCAGCAGGCCGTGTGCCAGCAGCAGGTACAGCACGGGCTTGCCGAGCGACCGGTGCACGGCGATCGCGGTGTCCTGTCCGAACGTGCGGTCGATGAGCGGGACCCGGGCGGCCAGCACGAGCATCACCAGGACCAGGTCGGTCGCGATCAGCCCCGCGACGATGCCCGCGTCGGTCAGCCAGCCGCTGATGCCCGACACCGTGTGCGACCCGGGCGAGGCCAGCCAGAGCGCGACCGCGGCAGCAGCCGACGCCCAGGCCAGGACGCCGAGCAGGTCGCCGGCGGCCGTGCGACGACGGCTGGCTCGACGGCGGCGCCGAGCAGCGACGTCGAGCGGCTCGGCAGCGGGTGGGACCGCGTGTCGGACGGCGGTGCGGGTGGGGCGAGCGGTGTCGATCATCGTCGCGCTCCTGTTCAGCAGGGGATCGGGTGACACACAGCCTGAGGAAGACTCCTATGCGTCGACCGGGAACGGACGGTGTGCATCGTTCGAGACCTCGAACGATGCGCCACTGCGAGCGGTCAGGCGGTGGGCAGCCGCACGACGGCGACCGCGCCCCCGCCGGGTGCGTTGCCGAGCGTCGCGGTCCCGCCGGCCCGCTCGGCGACCGCGCGGACGAGCGCGAGCCCGAGCCCGCTGCCGCCGAGCCGGGAGCGCCGGGCCTCGTCCGCACGGGTGAACCGGTCGAACGCGCGCGGCAGGAAGTCGGTGGGGACGCCGGGACCGTCGTCGGTGACCCGCAGGACCAGGCCGAGCCGGTCCTCCTGGCCGAGCGCCACCCGCACCACGCCACCCGCACTGCCGGCGGCGACCGCGTTCGCGACCAGGTTGTCGACGACGCGGGCGAAGGCCGCGGTGCTGATCGCGTACTGCGTGTCGTCGTCGGGCACGTCGACGTCGAAGTCGATGTCGCGGTCCTCGACCCCGCCGAGCGCGCGGGCGCGGTCCACGCTGCCCATCAGCTCCGTCACCAGGTCGCGGGCGGGCGTGGTCGGCTGCGGTCCGCCCTCGTCCAGCCGGCTGAGCTCGAGCAGCGTGTTCGCCAGTGCGACGAGCCGGCCCGCGTCGACCTCGGCAGCGCTGAGTTCGCGTTCGAGTGCCTCGGCGTCGCCGGACTCACGGTGCGCCAGCTCCAGCCGCGCGGTCAGCGCAGCCAGCGGGGTCCGCAGTTCGTGGCTGGCGTCCGAGACCATCTGTCGCTCGCGCGCGGCGTCCGCGCGCTGGCGGTCGATGAACGCGTTGAGGGTCCGCGCCAGGTGGTCGAGCTCGTCGGCCGACGTGCCGACGGGCAGGTGTCCGCCGCTGCGGCCGGCGCTGATGTCCTCGGCGGTGCGTCGCAGCCGGGCGACGGGACGCAGCGCCAGCGTGGAGAGCAGCCAGGCCGTGCCCGCGAACGCCGCGACGGCGAACAGCACGCCGACCACCAGGGACCGGTCGACGCGTTCCAGGGTCTCCTGCCCGGCGCGGCCGTCGTGGGCGGCCCAGACGACGAAGCGCCCACGGTCGTTGACGACCGGGGTGCCGACGACCGTGACGGCCCGACGGTCGGTGTGCAGGCGCAGGGTGACGTCGTCGCCCGGCACCGTCGTGGGCAGCACCCGGCGGACGTCTTCCGGCAGGGCGTCGACGACCCAGCTTCCGTCGGCACGCCGGATGCCGACCAGGACGTCCTCGGCCGGACGGTCAGGCGGTTCATCCGGGTTGTTGCGCAGGTCGGAGACGAACGGTGCGGCGTCGCCTGCGGCCAGGGACCGGTCCGTCGCGAGCGTCGCCTGACGGATCTGCAGGTGCAGCACGCCGGCCACCCCGACCAGCACGACCGCGCCGATGAGCAGGCTGCCGAGCGTGATCCGCGCGCGGATGGACAGGCGCCCCAGGAGCCGCATCACGCGGAGCCGACCTCGAGCGCGTAGCCGACACCGCGCACGGTGCGGATCGACACGTCTGCGCCAGAGGCGGAGAGCTTCTTCCGAACGTAGCTGACGTACTGGTCGACGATCGTGGGGTCGAAGTGCTCGGCACTCCCCCAGACCTCCTGCAGCACCTCGGCCCGCGACCGCGTCGCCGGGCTGCCCTGGATCAGGAAGCGCAGCAGCGAGAACTCCTTGACGCTGAGCGGCAGGTCACGTCCGTCGACCGAGGCGCGCACGGCGACCACGTCCAGCCGGACCCGTCCCGCCGTCACGACCGTCGCGGTGCCCGCCGCACGACGCCGCAACTGGGCGCGGATCCGGGCGTTGAGCTCGGCGATCGCGAAGGGCTTGGTCAGGTAGTCGTCGGCGCCGGAGTCGAGCCCGAACACCCGGTCGTCGACCGCGTCGCGCGCGGTGACCAGGATCACGGGCAGGTCCTGCCCCATCTCGCGCAGCCGTCGGCACACCTCGAACCCGGTCATCTCGGGCAGCATCACGTCGATGGCGGCGGCATCGAAGACGTGCTCGCGGGCGAGCACCAGCGCCGCGACGCCGTCGGTGGCGACCGTCACGGTGTGGCCCTCGCTCGTCAGGCCACGCTCGACGAGCGCGCCCATCGCGGGGTCGTCCTCGACGACCAGGATCGCTGCCATGTCCCCAGCCAACCAGCATCCGGGCCGGGGTTCGTGTGAGGTCTCGAACGACGCGCTCCCGGTCCGGTCGGTGCGCGGTTGGCAGGTCGGTGCGAGGGTGTTTCCCCGCACAGAGCCGTCAACCGCGCACCGAGTGGGAACTGCGCACGGTGCTGCCGCGCACCGTGCTCAGACTGGAGGCGCGGCTCGCCCCCGTCAGACCACCGACCATCCGCCGTCGCTCGGCAGCACCGCCCCGTTGACGTTGGCGGAGTCGTCGCTCAGCAGCCAGGTGATCGCCGCCGCCAGCTGCTCGGGCTGGGCGATCGGCGGGACAACGGTCTGCATCAGCGGTCCGACGCGTCCGGCCGCGTACTCGCTGCGCATCGGCGCCTCGATGTTCGTCGCGACCGCCCCCGGTGCGACGGCGTTCGCGCGGATGCCCTGCGGCCCGTGGAAGAACGCGACGCTCTTGGTGAAGCCGGCGATCGCGTGCTTCGACGCCGTGTACGCCGCACCGGCCGCCGACCCACGCAGCGCTGCCTCGGACGCGACGTTGACGACCGCGCCCTGCCCGGCGCGGATCATGCCCGGCAGGACCGCGCGGGTCAGACGCATCGGCCCGGTGACGTTGACGCTGAACACGCGGTCCCACGTGGCGTCGTCGACCTCGCTCGGGGGCAGGAAGGCGTCCATGATGCCCGCGATGTTCGCCAGGCCGTCGACGCGGTCGCCCGCCGCGGCGAGCAACGCGTCGATGGTGTCGGCAGCGGCGACGTCGCCGGCGACGGTCTCGACGGCGAGCCCCGCGGTGTCGACCAGTTCGGCACGCAGCGCATCGAGCCGTTCGACGACGACGTCGGTCGCGATGACCCGGCCGCCCTCGTGTGCGATCCGGGTCGCCGTGGCGCGCCCGATGCCGGATCCCGCTCCGGTGACGATGATGGTCCTGCCGGTGAACCGTCCGGTGGTGGTGGTGTCGGTCATGGTGCCTCCTCGATGTGCGACGCGGACTGCGTCGAACGAGATGTGCGACGCGGACTGCGTCGCGACCAGTTGTAGCACTCAGTGCCGAAAGGGAGCGATGAACCCGACGAACGACCGTCCCACGGGCCGTCCGCGCACGATCGACCCCGACGCCGTGTCACTCATCGCGCTCCGGCTCTTCGACGACGACGGGTTCGACGCGGTGTCGATGGACGACGTCGCCGCTGCCGCCGGGATCAGCCGTCGGTCACTGTTCCGCTTGTTCCCGAGCAAGGCCGCGTTGGTGTGGGGCGGATTGGACGAGTTCGCCGCGCGCTTCACCGACTCCCTGCAGCACCGCCCCGCTGCCGAGTCCTCGGGGGTCGCACTGCGCGCCGCGTACCTGGTCGCCGCATCGTTCGACGACGACGCCCTCGAGGTCACGCGGCACCGCCTGCGCGTCATCCGCGCGAACCCATCCCTGGAACGCGGTGGCGAGGCGACGGTGACGTCCCTGACGGACACGATCGTGCGGTTCGTCGCCGAACGCGAAGGTCGACCGACCGACGACCTGGCCGTCACCGTCCGCGCGCATGCCGTCGCCGCTGCGGCCAGTGCCGCGCTGACGTGGTGGGCACTGCACGACGACGGCAGTCGACCGGCGCAGGCCATGGAGCGCGCGTTCGACGTCCTCGCGATCGGCTGAGACGACACGGCCGCGATGCACACGGGGCGGCGCTGCGCCGGGACCGCGTCAGTCGCTGAACAGCAGCGGGCCGATGCGCCGCACGAGTGCGCGGGGGTCGACGTCCGGGTGGGAGCGGTCGAGCGCGCCCGCCTGGTGGAGCGCGACCAGACCGTGCACGAGTGCGAAGGCCGCCAGCGGCGCATCGGGGTCGTCGTGGCCGTGCGCGGCGATCCGGCCGACCAGCACGTCGTTGCTCGCCGCGCGTGCGGCCTGCAGCTCCGGGTCCTCGGGGTCGACCGCGTCCGCGTCGAACATGACCGCGTAGTGACCGGCACCGACCCCTGTGCCGAACGCGACGTACGCGTCCGCCATGTCGAGCAGCGTCGGCGCCGACCCGAGCGCAACCGCCAGTTGCCGGAACCCCTCGGCCGCGACGGCGGTCAACAGGCCGCGGCGGTCACCGAAGTGGTGCGTCGGCGCCGAGTGGGACACCCCTGCCGAGCGGGCGAGCCCACGGAGTGTCACCGCGGCGACGCCCTGGTGCGCGATCGTGTCGGCCGCCGCGGCGACCAGGACCGCCCGCAGGTCGCCGTGGTGGTAGGACACGCAGTCACCCTAGTCGCGATCTGGACGTTGACAAGATGACGGTCGGTCCGTCACCATCTTGACAATGTCCAGATTGGAGATCGCGTGCTTCCGTTCATCGTCCTGCTGGTGACGTCCGCCGCTGCGTGGCTCGTCGGTCGCGTTGCGCCGTTCACCGCGACCGTTCCGGCCGCCGTGGCCGTCGGGCTCGCCGCGATGTTCCTGCTGACGGCCAGCGCACACTTCGTGCAGCCCCGGCGCGACGGCCTGGTCGCGATCGTCCCGCGCGCGCTGCCGAACGCCGCAGCACTCGTGACGGTGAGTGGACTCGCCGAGGTCGTCGGAGCGATCAGCCTGCTGCTCCCCGCCACCCGGTCGCTGGCAGCGGTCGCACTCGCGGTGCTGCTGGTCGTGGTGTTCCCCGCCAACGTCCGCGCCGCCGGGACACGTCGGCACCCGGCCTCGCCCACGACGCCGCTGCCGCTCCGGACCGTGTTGCAGGTCGTGTTCACGGGCGCATGTCTGCTCGTCGCGATCGGTTCCGCCGGCGGCTGAGGCGCGCGTCACGCACCCGGCACCGGACTGGAGGCCCGCGGCGGGCTGGCACCGAGCCTCCCGTCCGCCAGGTGTCGGACCGGAGGCCCGTGGCGGGCCGGCACCGGGCCTCCTGTCCGTCAGGTGGCCCGGTGCGGCGCTTCAGCTGCCGGCTGACCCGCGGTCCGTCGGCTGCGTCTCCGACGCGGACTCGTGGCGCATGCGGAGCAGGCTGGCGAGGGTCGCGACGCCGATCGACGCGATGATGACGACCAGCGACGTGATCGTCGTGATCTCCGGCGCCCACGCCACCGGACGGCCGCCGTTGATGAACGGCAGCTCGTTCTCGTGCAGGGCGTGCAGCACGAGCTTGACACCGATGAACGCCAGGATCACCGCGATGCCGTACTTCAGGTAGACGAGCTTCTCGAGCAGGCCCCCGAGCAGGAAGTACAGCTGCCGCAGGCCCATCAGCGCGAAGACGTTGGCGGTGAACACGATGAACGCGCTCTCGGTGATGCCGAAGATCGCCGGGATCGAGTCGAGCGCGAACAGCAGGTCGGTCGTGCCGATCGCGATGAGCACGACGAGCATCGGTGTCAGGTGCCGGACGTCGTCGTGGGTGGTCCGGAACTTGATCCCGTCGAACGAGTCCGTGATCCGGACTCGGCGACGCAGCTGCCGGACGATGAAGCTGTCCTGCTGGTCACTGTCGTCGTCGTGGTCCTCACGCACCTGCTGGATGGCGGTCCAGATCAACCACGCCCCGAACAGGTAGAAGATCCACGAGAAGTCCTCGATCAGCTGGGCGCCGAGCAGGATGAACACGCCGCGCAGCACCAGCGCGATGATGATGCCCATCATCAGCACCGACTGCTGGATCGGTTTCGGCACCGAAAACCGCGCCATGATGATGACGAAGACGAACAGGTTGTCGATGCTCAGGCTGTACTCGGTGAGCCACCCGGCGACGAACTGTCCCGCCGCGTCTCCCCCGGCGACGACGAGCATCACCACGGCGAACACCAGGGCCAGGCCCACGTACAGCCCGACCCACAGCCCGGACTCCTTGACCGTCGGCACGTGCGAGCGCCGCGCGACCAGGACCAGGTCGGCGAGCAGGATCAGGACGATCGCGATCATCGACCCGACTTCGAACACGACGGGCAGGTCAGGCACGCAGGACTCCTCGTTGCTGGCGGAGTGTCCATGATGTCGTGGCAACGGGCACGACGCGAACCGTCAGGCGGTGGTGGTCGCGAGACGCACCGGCTCGACGCCCCGCGCCGAGCCGCCGGGCCACCAAGCTGGGTCCGTGGGGAACCGATCGCGACGGTGCGGACATCGTCAGGCATGAACCAGAACTCGGGTGACCGCGCCGACTGGGCGCTCGCCGTCCTCGGGGACGGACGGGCGTTCGGCCGGGTGTTCGACCGGCACGCACCACGGCTCCGGCGGCACGTCCGGGCGCTCGTGCCCGTGCCCTCGGACGCCGAGGACGTCGTCGGCATCGTCTTCCTGCACGCGTGGCGCAAGCGCGACCAGGTGCGCTTCGTGGACGACTCCCTGCTGCCGTGGTTGCTCGTCACGGCGACCAACACGGCGCACAACCTGACCCGCGCGGCACGTCGTCACCGACTGTTCCTGGCGCGGTTCCCGGTCGAGGTGCACGCCCCCGATCCCGCCGACGACTTCTCCGACGCCGAAGCGGTGTCGGCCCTGGGCGGACTGTCCCTGGCCGACCAGCGGGTGCTCACCCTGTGCGTCATCGAGGGGCTCTCCGAGCGCGAAGCGGCCGAGGCACTCGGTGTTCCGCCCGGCACGGTCAAGTCCCGTCTCCACCGGGCGAAGGCCCGGCTCCAACAGCAGTACTCGGCTTCAGCGACCCCCCTCGGAGGCACCCTGTGAACGACCGCGAGCTCTCCCCACGACTCACCGCGATGCGCGACGCCATCGCCGCCCAGGTCGACGCCACGGGCGCAACCGCCGGCCCGCGGCGTCGTCCCCGCCCGACCCGCACGACCGTGATCGCCGTCGTCGCCGCGTTCGTGCTCGGGTCCGGCTTGACCGGCGCGCTGACGGCCGCGGCGCTGCCGGGGATCAACGGCGACACCGCGCTCGAGACCGAGCTGGCGACATCGGCGCGCTACCAGGTCGAAGCGACCAACCACGGCACACTCATCGGCACGCCGGTCTTCCAGACGGACCACGGCGACGCGACGATCCCGCTCGGCCGCGCCCCGGAGCGCGCCGACCGCGTGACGCTCTCGTGGACCTGCCGTGACGCGACCACGCTCACCGTCACGGTCGACGGCACGGTGGTCGGCGGTCCGACCCGTTGCCACCCGGGTTCCTCGACACCAGAGTGGGCCATGCAGCCCCTGTCCGCGTCCGGCCGCACCACCGTCACGGTCACCTCGTCCGACGCGTCCGCCGTCTACGGCGTGTGGCTGTCGTGGGCGAAGGCGGCGACCATCGCCCGGCCGTCGGCGCAGCAGGCCGCAGAGACCGCCGACGGGGTCGTCACCCAGGACGAGTACACCGCCGCGTTCAACCGGTTGCAGGCCTGTCTGACGCAGGCTGGGATCCCGACGGGCACGACGCCGCTGTCCTGGTTCAGGGACGGACTGTGGAGCAGCAGACCGTCCGGGCAGGGCCCTTGGTACCTGTACTCGACGCCGTCGGACGGCCTGGACGTGTTCGACACGCAGTGTTCCCCGCGGGAGTTCGCCGACGTGGACGCGATCTGGCAGCAGGAGCACCCGATGCCGGTCGACCCGCCGGCGCAGCCCTCGGACGGGTGAGCGACCGGGCGCAACGTGAACCCCCTCTCAGGCGATCCTGGCGCGCGATCGACGCGCCGGGAAGACCCGAGAGGCCCTCGTGACGACACCTGGTGCCCGTTCGGGTCGGGCACCAGATGCGCACGTCGGACCGGCGCTGCGGTGCGCCGACCCGCAGGCCATGGTCCCCGTCGCCACCCACCACCGCCGCTTCGTTCGAGGTCTCGAGTCTCGGGACGCGCTTCGCGGACGGTTCTCCCAGGGCGACGGCGAACGGTGGGGTGTGGACGCGTCGCCACGGGGCACCTGGCGCGTCCGCCGCACGACGAGGAGCAGCCGTGACCGATCACCGAACCGCACACACCGACGGGACCTCCAGCGGAGGGAACCCAGCCGACGGGACCGACCCCGACGGCACCAACACCTGCAGTTTCCACATGGGGGGTGCACTGCCCGCGGGCGGTGACCACCAGGGCGGCACGTTCGGGCAGTCCCCGACCCTGTCCGACTGGTACCCGCAGCGACTCCGCGTCGAGTTGCTGCACCGCAACGGCATCGACGCCGACCCACTCGGCGCCGACTTCGACTACGCCGCCGCCTTCGCGACGATCGACCTCGACGCGCTGAAGGCCGACATCAAGCAGCTGCTGACGACCTCGGTCGACTGGTGGCCGGCGGACTACGGCAACTACGGCCCGCAGATGATCCGGATGGCGTGGCACGCCGCGGGCACCTACCGCATCGCGGACGGCCGCGGCGGCGCGGGGACCGCCATGCAGCGGTTCGCGCCGATCGGCAGCTGGTGGGACAACGGCAACACCGACAAGTCCCGACGCCTGCTGCAGCCGATCAAGCACAAGTACGGCAACGCGCTGAGCTGGGCGGACCTGATGGTCCTGACGGGCAACTGCTCGCTCGAGCTGATGGGCCTGCCGACGTACGGGTTCGGTGGGGGCCGACTCGACGCCTGGGAGCCCGACGACGGCACGTGGTGGGGCCCCGAGGTGTGGGACCCGCACCAGGCGCACACCCCGGACGAGATGGTCAGCCGTGACGAGCGGTGGACCGGGCAGAACGGCGACGCGGACTACGACCTGCAGAGCCCGCTCGCCGCGTCGCACCAGGCGCTCATCTACGTCAACCCCGAGGGCCCGTACGCCAACGGCGACCCGATGGGCTCGGCGCGCGACATCCGGATCACGTTCTCGCGGATGGCGATGAACGACGAGGAGACCGTCGCGCTGATCGCCGGTGGCCACGCGTTCGGCAAGAGCCACGGGCAGGTCCCCGCGTCGGACATCGGTCCGTCGCCGGAGACCGCGCCGATCGAGTCGATGGGTCTGGGCTGGCACAACCCGGTCGGCACGGGCAACGCCGAGTACACGTCGACGAACGGCATCGAGGGCAGCTGGACGCCGAACCCGACCCAGTGGGACAACACCTACCTGGAGAACCTGTTCCGCTACGACTTCGAGCAGACGAAGAGCCCGGCCGGTGCCCTGCAGTGGACCCCGACGGACCCCGACGCGCCGAAGACCCCGGATGCCCACGTGCCTGGGCAGATGAACCCGCTGATGATGATGACGTCGGACATCGCGCTCAAGGTCGACCCGGCGTACCGCGAGGTCTGCGAGCGGTTCCTGGCCGACTTCGACCTGTTCACGACGGCGTTCTCGAAGGCCTGGTACAAGCTGACCCACCGTGACATGGGTCCGAAGCACCGGTACCTGGGCCCCGAGGTGACGATCGCGGACGACCTGCTCTGGCAGGACCCGCTGCCCGAGGCCGAGGGCACCCCGCTCGACGACGCCGACGTCCAGGCGCTCAAGCAGGCGGTCCTGGCGTCCGGGCAGTCCGTGTCCGACCTGGTGTTCACCGCGTTCTCCGCGGCGTCGACCTACCGCGACAGCGACAAGCGCGGCGGGGCGAACGGCGGCCGGATCGCGCTGTCACCGCAGAAGGACTGGGCCGTCAACCGGCGGACCGTCCCCGTGGTACAGGCCCTGCGCACCGTGCAGGCGGACTTCGCCAGCACGTCCGGCAAGCACGTCTCGCTGGCCGACCTGGTCGTGCTGGCCGGCTGCGCCGCGGTCGAGCAGGCAGCGCGCGCGGCGGGCTCCGACACGACCGTGCCGTTCACGCCCGGTCGCGTCGACACCACGCAGGAGCTGACGGACATCGAGATGTTCGAGTGGCTGCGCCCGGTGGCCGACGGGTTCCGCAACTTCGTCTCGGACCGTTTCGCCGAGTTCGCGCCCGGGGTCGCCCCCGAGGCCACGTTCCTCGACAAGGCGAACCTCATGACGCTGACGGCGCCCGAGTGGACCGTGTTGACGGGCGGTCTGCGGGTGCTCGGGGCGAACTGGGACGGCTCGGACGCGGGCGTCTTCACGGACCGCGTCGGGGTGCTCACCACGGACTTCTTCGTGCACCTGACCGACACCGACCTGGTCTGGACGAAGACCGACGACACCGAGTCGACCTTCGCGGGCACCGTGCAGGCCACGGGCGAGCACCGATTCACGGCGACCCGTAACGACCTGGTGTTCGGCTCGAACGCGCAGCTGCGCTCGGTCGTCGACGCCTACGCGGGCAGCGACGGCCAGCAGCGGTTCGTCGCGGACTTCGTCCGCGTGTGGGACAAGGTCATGATGCTCGACCGGTACGACGTCAAGGGCCACCGTCGGTACGGACCGATGGCGGCGTAGTCGCGAGCACAGATCGGACGGGAGGCCCGGGGCCCGCGGGCACCCGGCCTCCCGTCATGTCGTGGTGACGAACTGCTCGATCGCGTCCGCGACCAGGTCGGGTCGCGTGATGAACGGGTGGTGCCCCGTCGGCAGGTCGACGCTGCGCGTCGCCCGCGCCGCGTGGTGGCGCTGCAGGCCGAGCGTGGTGCTGCGGTCCTCGGTGCACACCAGGTACGTCGAGTCGACGCCCTGCCACCCGGCCGCCGTGGTCGGCGTCGCGAACGCCCCGACGGCCTGCTCGGTGACCCGGCTCCATGCCGCCTGCTGCGTCGCCGGGTCCGCGTCCTGCAGGAACCGCGCGCCGAACGAGCCGGCGTCGTAGCCGGTGACGCCGAGCATGCCGGGGCGGACCTCGGCGACGGCGACCGGGTCCGGCTCGTCGCTCATGATCCCGCCCTGCGGCTGCCCGACGTCGGGCAGGTACGACGACACGAACAGCAGGTGTGCGACGGACGGGTGGTGGCCGGCCTGGGCGATGACGGTGCCGCCGTAGGAGTGCCCGACGACGACGGCCTGGTCGAGCTGGTCGAGCACGTGGCGGAGTGCGGCGGCATCGGCGGCGAGCCCGTCGGCTGGCGGTGCGCCGTCGATCTCACCGCAGGACGGCAGGGCGACCGCGTGGCTGCGGATGCCCGTCCGCCGCTGCAGCAGGTCGGCGGTCGACTGCCACCACCACGACCCGTCTCGGACCAGTGCCCCGTGCACGAAGACGACGTCCATGTGTTCCTCCCGGTTCGACAGCGATGTCCGTTCCACGGTACATGTAACGATCGTTACGTGAATTGGCGAGAACGTGCGACGATGCCGGCATGGGACGACACCCCCAGCCGGCGATCGCGGAGCAGCTGCTCGAGCGGTGCACCGACCACGCGCTCGAGCACGGGCTGCCCGACCGGCTCGCGCCCTTCGTCCGGGCGACCGGCACCTCGGCGCGCATGCTGCTGTACCACTTCGGCACCCGCGACGCGCTGCTGCTCGCCGTCCTGCGCCGCGCCCGCCAACGCCACCTCGACCGCTGGGGCGGGCTGCTGCAGCTGCGGCCCGACGAGCCCTACCCGGCGACACTCGGCCGGGCGTGGGTCGCCATGACGGGGCCGGACGGGGCGCCGTTCCTGCGGATGTTCTCGCAGCTGCGGCAGCAGTCCGAGCGGTCGCTCTGGCCGGGGTTCCGGCGTCAGGCGACGACCGACTGGTTGGGGCCGCTCGACACCGGCCTGGCCAGCATCGGCCGTGCCGGTTCGGCGACCCTGGTGCTGGCGGTGATCCGCGGGCTGATGACGGACGTCGAAGCGACGGGCGACCTGGACCGAGCGGACGCCGCGTTCACCGAGCTGCTCCGGTCGCTCGACCCGGACGCGCCCGACGTGGACCGGCGGTGACCGACGGCGCTCACGCGCCCAGCTGCACCAGGCGCTCGAGCATCGCGAACCACGACCCCCGGTGCAGCCGCTCGTACAGCAACGAACTGGTCGCCCGGGCCTGCACGCACGCGAGTGCCAGCTCGAGGTCGACACCCGCCGCGTCCGCGAAGCGCCGGACCCGGTCGACGAAGGCGCGCTCGGGGTCCGCGGTCTCGAGCAGGTCGCCCGCACGCACGGCCACGACCGTGAAGGCGTCGTAGGCGGCCGTCCCCCGCCAGCCCTTCGGGTGGATCGCCAACCACGGCTCGCGGTCGGCGCGCAGCACGTTGCCGACGTGCAGGTCGCCGTGCAGCATCGTCGTGGTCGTGTCCGACGCGAGCGCACGGATGGTGTCGCGAGCACGATCGAGCGCCGCGTCCGGAACAACACCCGGCAGCGCGGCGGTCTGCCGGTCGAGCTCGTCGAGCCAGCCGTCCGTGGTGTCGGCGAGCGCCGGCGCGGTCGGTGGCGCGGGCACGGCGAGCCGTCGCGCCAGGTCACCCTGGATCTCGATCGCCTGGTCGGCCGAGGCGACGGACGCGAGTGTCTCGGGGCCGGCGCGTTCCAGCAACATGCCGCACACGTCGTCGTCGGCTTCGTGCAGCCGGACGGCGCCGCGGCCGTCGAAGGTGCGGAGCGCGTGGGGTTCGCTGCGGTTGCCGGGGTGCGGGAACGAGACCTTGAGCGCTGCCGGCTCGGCGCCACGTCGGACGGGCAGGACGAGCGCGACCTCGCCGTGTGCCGGAGTGCCGTCGGCCTCGCAGTCCCACGCGTCGAGCAGCCGAGCGACGATCGCGGGCAGCTCGGCGAGCCACGCGTTCCCGGTCGCCCCTTCGCGGTCGGTCGTGGCGCGGACGAGTCCCTCGGGTACGTGGAACGTCTCGGATGACACTACGGCGTCCTCGGCGCTGTCGGGGTGGGCTCCGTCGGACGGATCGCGGCGAACAGCTCCATGTCCCTGCGGTGCCCGCCGATCACCTGGTGACTCCGGAGCAGACCCTCGCGGACGTAGCCGGCGTGCTCGGCCGTGCGGATCGATGCCGCGTTCCACGGCTCGATGAACAGCTCGACGCGGTGTGCCGCGGGGATCGTCCAGGCGAACGTGGTGAGCGCGGTGAGCGCCGCGGCGCCCCGGCCCGCGCCTCGGGCCGACGGTGCGAGCGCGTAGCCCGCAGTGAGTCGGCCGTCGTCCAGGCCGGCGAGCCACAGGCCGATCTGCCCGAGTGCGCGGTCGTCAGCGGGGTCGGCGATGGCGAACGAGTACCCGGTCCCCTCGGCCAGACGCCCCTGCTGTCGTTGCACCCACTGCCCGGCCTGCCGCAGGTCGGCGTGCGCGCGCAGCGAGCCCGTCAGCGGCACGTACGGGTCACGGGACAACTGCACCGCCATGGCCGCGTCGGCAGCGCGGAACGGGCGGAGCACCACGCCGAGGCCGACCAGCCGCGGCACGACGGGGTCGCTCATGCGCCGAGGTGGGCGAGCACGGCGTCGCGCACGGCCCGCATGCCCGCCGGGGTCGGGTGGAACAGCGCCGCGTCACCCTTCCGGAACGCGGTGAAGCCCTGCACCCACGGGTCCACGGACCCGACGGCGTGCTGGTCCCTGAACGCGGCGACGTCGACGAGCTCGGCGCCCGACCGGGCTGCTGCCGTGGTGAAGGCGTCACGCAGCTGGTCGGCGATGCGGCGGAACGCGGTCATCTGGTCGTCGGAGAACGGAGCCAGCCGCGACCGTGTCGTCTCGGTGCCGATGATCGTCAGGTAGTCGACCAGCAGGACCCGCGCCGCAGGTGCACGGTCGCGGACCGCGCGGACGATCGCGGCCAGACCGTCGGCTGCGGCGTCGACGTCGTGCTGCGTCGGCGGTTCCTGCGTGGCCGTCCGCTGCAGCCGCCGTCCGAGCGCGCGGGTCAGAGGGCGAGCGGCGAGCCAGCTCCCCCATGCCGCCGCCGACAGGGACCCGACGTACCGCAGGTCGTTGCCGCCCGCGGTGATCGTGACGAGGTCCGCGTCCGAACCCGGCTGGATCGCGGTGATCTGGGGCGGGAAGCGCTTGGGGCCGACGCGCTGTGCCGTGTGCAGGATCGTGTCGGTGGTCGCGCCGCTGACCGACGCATCCGTCAGGCGTGCTCCGAGCGCGCGGGCGATCTGGTGCGACGCGTTCTCGCCGGAGCGCCCGGCCAGCCGGTCGACCACGGGCGCGAGCCCCGGCCCGGCGGCGAACGAGCTGCCCAGGGCCACCATGTGCCGGGTCATCGTTTCGGTCCCCTCATGCGCCGATCCTCGCACGGGCTCCCGTGGCAGAGTGCGCGCATGACCCTCGCCACGAGCGCCGCGCCCCGGACCCCGACGCTCACGCTGTTCTGTGGGCTGCCCGGCGCGGGCAAGACCACGCTGGCGCGTCGGCTCGAGGCAGCCGGCGTGGGCGTCCGGATCGCGACGGACGAGTGGCAGGCGGCGATCGGCATCCCGCACGCGGACGCCGACTTCCACGAGGCCCTGCAGGTCGTCCTGTACCGGCACGCGCTGACCCTGTTGCGCGCGGGCGTGGACGTCGTCCTGGAGGACGGGCTGTGGACCGCGGCCGAGCGGCAGCAGAAGTTCGCGGATGCCCGAGCGTGCGGGGCCCGCATCCGCTTCCACGTGTTCGACGTCGATCACGACACGCTGTGGGAGCGGCTGCGTCACCGCAACGCCGACGCCGCGCCTGGGTCCGCGCCCCTGACCGAGGACGACCTGCGGTGGGCGGAGGGCGTGTTCGAGCCCTTGACCGCCACGGAACTCGCGCTGGTCGACGAGTACGTTCGGCACACCGGCGGAACCGGACCGGCAGACGGCGCACCGAGGAGCCCACGATGACCCCCACCCACCCCGACCTGCGTGCGATCCGCTTCCTGCCCGGGTTCTCCTGGGGTCCGCGCCTGACCAGGCTCGTCCGCCGGGTGAAGCCGCGGCCGGCCGACCTGGGGCCCGAGGTCACGGCGACCGAACTGCACCTGCCGGGCACCGAGGGCAACCCGGACGTCGCGGTCTGCCTGCTCCGTCCGACCCTTGCCGACGGCCCGACCCCGCTGCTGCTGTGGGTGCACGGCGGCGGGCTCATCTCGGGCACCCCGGAGCAGGACGACCGGGCGAACGCGGCGTTCGTCCGGAGCCTCGGGATCGCCGTGGCGGCGGTGCGGTACCGGTTGGCGCCGGACGCGGTCGCGCCGGCGGCCGTCGAGGACGTGTACAGCGCCTTCGTCGCGCTGACCGAGCGTGCGGAGCGACTGGGCGTCGACCCGGGCCGGATCGCGATCGGCGGGGCGAGCGCCGGTGGCGGCCTGGCCGCGGCGGCGACGCTGCTGGCGGCCGACCGTCCGGGTCCGGTGCCGGTGTTCCAGCTGCTGGTCTACCCGATGCTGGACGACCGCACGGTGCTGCGGACCGACATGGACACCAGCAACGTGCACGTCTGGATGCCGGGCAGCAACCGGTACGGCTGGACGTCGTACCTCGGCACCGAACCCGGCAGCCCGGACGTGTCGGAGTACGCGGCTCCGGCCCGCCGCACCGACCTCGGCGGGCTCCCCCCGGCGTGGATCGGGGTCGGCGCGAACGACCTGTTCCACGACGAGGACGTCGACTACGCCGAGCGGCTGCGTGCGGCGGGGGTCGACTGCACGCTCGAGGTCGTCCCCGGCGCGTTCCACGGCTTCGACGCGATCTTCCCGAAGGCCGGCGTCTCGCGGGCGTTCTGGCTCGCGCAGGCGCGTGCGCTCAAGCGGGCTCTGGGAGCGGCGGAGCGGCAGGAGTAGCTCCGGTCGGCGCCGTTCGCGCCCGGGTGAGGATGCTGCGCGCGATCCGCGACTCACCCTCCGTCCCCATGACCCGCTCCGCCGACGCCAGGTCGACGTCGAGCATCGTCGCGACCTCGCTCGGCAGCATCCGGTGTTCGGCGAGCTGCTGCAGCAGCTCGCGTTCGAGCGGCCGGCCGATGCCCTCCAGGGCGCGCAGGTGTTCCCGCGCCGTCCGGACCAGCCCCGTGACGGTGCGCGCGAGCCGGAACTCGGCGTCGCCGCACATGCCCTCGACCTCGTAGGCCACCGCGGTGCGGGGATCGCAGTACCGCCCGAGCGCATCGGTGACCTGTTGCAGTGCCTGGTCCAGCCAGATCGACTCGAACGCCACCTGCGGGTACTCGACGCTGCGGACGTGCCAGCGGTCGTCGGCGAAGCGTGCGACCGCGACCGTCTCGGGGGTCACCGGGACTCCGTCGCGTCGAGGCACCCGTGCTCGCTTGCGGTGATGGGCCAGGTCGTCGCCATGGGCGGGTCCTCTCGTCAGGGCTCGTGACGTTTCGCTGGACGATCGTCTGACGAAACGCTAGCAAGCACCTCGATGCGCCGCGCTGAGCGTCTGCACAGTGGCCGGTGCCCTGCAGCCGGCCGCCGTCGGACGGGAGGCGCGGTGCGCAGCCCGTGCACATCCGCCCCGAGATCGCGATCCTGCCCGCCTACAAGCAGGGCCGGCAGGCCGCGGCCGACGCCTT
>NZ_JALGRO010000014.1 GCF_022815645.1 Curtobacterium sp. VKM Ac-2922
ACCTTCAAGACCGACGCCGTCAAGGGCGGCCTGCTCGTCGGCACCGCCACCATCACCGCACAGATCAAGTAACACCCAGCGCCACCAGCGCACCCACACGACACGAGAACGCCGCTCCCCGACCGGGGAGCGGCGTTCTCGTCGTGTCAGGCGTCGAAGCGGGTGCCCTTGGGGTTCGACGGCAGCAGGAACACCACGAGCAGCACGAGCGAGCCGATGCCGACGAGCACGTGCAGGAACTGCCAGAAGCCGGACAGGTTCGCGTCGTGCAGCCGACGGGCGCCGAGTGCGAGCGATCCGACCAGCGTCGCCAGGCCCCAGAGCACGAACAGGTACGAGCCCACCGGGTTCTCGAGCATCGGGCTGTCCGGGGTGAAGGCCTGCGGCACCAGTTGCAGCACGAGCCCGATCGCCAGCGACGTGATCGACCACCACCAGAACTCGGAGCGGGATGCTCGCCCGGTGAACACGGTGTACTTCCGCCAGAACCGTCGGAGGGCCTCGGTGAAGGGCGCGCCGATGAAGGGGTCACGCAGGGCCACGCCACCGGGCTGCGGGCTGTCGTCTGTCATGCGGACCAGCCAACCACGCCCGAGCCCGGCGGCGTTGCACCCCCCGACGCACATCGCGCCCCGCAGGAACGGGGCGCGATGGTCATGCGGGGGTGTGATCGGCGAGCGGCCGCGGGGTCCGGCTACACGAGCGAGTCGCGCCAGGCCGCGTGCAGCTGCGCGAAGCGCCCCGTGCCCGCGATCAGGTCGTCCGGCGTGCCGTCCTCGACGATCCGGCCGTACTCCATCACGAGCACCCGGTGGGCGATCGCGACGGTGGACAGGCGGTGCGCGATGATCACGGCCGTGCGGTCGGCGAGCAGGGTCTCGAGTCCCTCCTGCACCAGCCGCTCGGACGGGATGTCGAGCGACGCCGTCGCCTCGTCGAGGATGAGCACCTTCGGGTCGGCGATGAACGCCCGCGCGAACGACAGCAGCTGCCGCTGTCCCGCCGACACACGACCACCGCGCTTGTTCACGTCGGTGTCGTACCCGTCCGGCAGCGCCATGATGAACTCGTGCGCGCCGACGGCCTTGGCGGACGCCTCGATCTCGGCGCGGGAAGCCCCCGGCTTGCCGAGCGCGATGTTGTCCGCGACCGTGCCGGAGAACAGGTACGCCTCTTGCGTGACCATCACGATCGCGCGGCGCATGTCCTTCGTGTCGAGGTCCCGCAGGTCCACGCCGTCCAGCTCGACCGAGCCGCGCGACGGGTCGTAGAACCGCGCCATGAGCTTGGCGAGCGTGGACTTGCCCGCACCCGTCGACCCGACCAGCGCGATCGTCTGCCCCGACGGGATGTGCAGGTCGAACGCCGGCAGCACGACCTTGCCCTTGTTGTACGCGAACTCGACGCCGTCGAAGTCCATCCGACCCTTGGCGTCGGCGAGCCGGGTCGGCTTGACCGGGTCCGGCACGCTCGGCCGTTCCTCGAGCACGCCGGAGATCTTCTCCATCGCGGCCGAGGCCGACTGGTACCCGTTGTAGAACATCGCGAGTTCCTGCGCCGGGTCGAAGAAGCGCTTGGCGTACAGCGCGACGGCCAGCAGCGCGCCGACCTCGAGCGTGCCGCCGATGACCCGGAAGCCGCCGACGACGACGACCGCGGCGAGCGTGACGTTGCCGATCAGCACGAGCACCGGGTCGAACGTCCCGAACAGGTTGAACACCTTCGTGTTCGCCACCCGGTAGTCCTCGACGAAGCCGCCGTACTCGTCCCGGTTGCGTGACTCCTTACGGAAGGCCTGCACGGCGCGGATGCCCGTCATGGTCTCGACGAACTGCACGATGACGCGCGCCGAGGCCACACGGGTCGCACGGAACAGCGTCTGCGAGTTCGACTGGAACCAGCGGATCAGGAACCACAGCGGCACGAGCGCCACGGCGAGCACGAGCCCGGACGTCGGGTCGAGCGACACCAGGGCCACCGCGGTGAACGCCATGTACAGCACGCCCTGGATCAGCTGGTTCAGTCCGGAGTCGAGCAGCTCGCGGATCGAGTCGAGGTCACTCGTCTGGCGGGAGATGATCCGGCCGGACGTGTAGGTCTCGTGGAACTCGAGCGACAGCCGCTGCGTGTGCAGGAACACCCGCTTGCGCAGGTCGAACAGGATCGCCTGGCTGATCCGCGCCGCCAGCACGGTGTACCAGGCGGTCAGGACCGCGCCGAGCACCGCCACGACGATGTACGTCGCGACGACCCCGTACGCCGGCACCCAGTCGTTCCGCTCGAGCACGTCGGGCAGGGCGTTGTCGATGCCCCACGCGATGAGCGCCGGCCCGGCGACCTGGCCGCCGGTGGACACGACCACGACGATGCCGAGCAGCACCAGCCGCAGCTTCAGGGGCGCGGCGAGCGACCCGAGCAGGGCGAGGGAGCGGCGCCGCAGGCGCTTGCTCTCCGCCTTGGTGAAGTCCTGGCGCTCCTCGCCGCGCACACCGAGCGTGGTGATCGACGCGGTGACGGGTGCGGCAGACTGCGACTCGGCGGTGGCCTGCAGTTCCGGATCCGGGCCTCCTGGCCGGTCGGCCGTCCCGACGGGCCGGTTGGTGTCTCCCTGCTGGCTCATGCCATCGCCCCTTCTCGTGCCGTGGCGTCGTCCTCGTCCAGGGACGAGATGACGTAGCGGTAGTGGTCGTTCGTGGCCATCAGCTCCGAGTGGGTGCCGACGGCGGTGACGACGCCGTTCTCCATGAGTGCGACGCGGTCCGCGAGCGTCACCGTCGAGGGACGGTGCGCCACGATGAGCGACGTGGTCTCGGCGAGGACCCGGCGCAGGCCGGCCTCGACCCGCGCCTCGGTGTCGACGTCGAGCGCCGACAGCGGGTCGTCGAGCACCAGGACCGACGGCCGCGCCGCGATCGCGCGTGCCAGGGCGAGCCGCTGTCGCTGCCCACCGGACAGGGACAGCCCCTCTTCACCGACCCGGGTGTCCACGCCGTCGGGCAGGTCGTCCACGAACGACGCCTGCGCGATGTCGAGGGCTTCGCGGAGCAGCTCGTCGGCGGCGGCGCCGGTGACGTCCGGACGGCCGAGCAGCACGTTCTCGCGCACGGTCGTCGAGAACAGGGTGGCGTCCTCGAACGCGACACCCACGTGCCGCCGCAGTTCTTCGCGGGTCAGGTCACGGATGTCGACGCCGTCGATCGTCACCGAACCGCCGGTCACGTCGTACAGGCGCGGCACCAGCGAGAGCAGCGTCGTCTTGCCGCAGCCGGTCAGGCCGACGAGCGCCATGGTCTCGCCGGGCTCGAGCTGCAGCTCGACGCCGTTGATCAGGTCCGGGTACTGCGCCGCCGAGTCCTGGTAGCGGAAGTGCACCGCGTTGAACGACAGCGCACCGTGCGGCTCGGCGATGGTCTTCGGGTGTTCCGGGTCCGTGATCGTGTTCTCGGAGTCCATCACCTCGAAGAAGCGGTCGACCGCAGTGCGCGCGTCGAAGGTCATCGAGAGCAGGAAGCCGATCGACTCGATCGGGAACCGCAGCACCGTCGCCGTCGCGAAGAACGCGAACAACTGTCCGACGCTGAGCTGTCCCTGGCTGGCCAGCCAGATGCCGGCGAGCAGGCACAGCGCGAACGCGACGTCCGGCACGAGCAGCAGCCACAGCCAGATGCTCGCGATGGCCTTCGCCTTCTTGATCTCGGTGCCGCGCAGGGCCTCGGCCTGCTCGCTGAACTCCTCGAGCTTGTACCCGCCGCGACCGAACGCCTTGAGCACGCGGATGCCGTGCACCGACTGCTCGACGCTCGTGGCCAGGTCGCCGACCTGGTCCTGGCTGCGACGCGCGACGACGGAGTACCGCCGTTCGAACAGCAGCCCGTTGATCCACAGCGGGATCGACGCGATCAGGAAGATCAGGCCGAGCAGCCACCCGAAGGTGAACAGCACGGCGAACCCGACGACGATCGTGACGACGTTGACGACGAGCAGCACGACGCCGAACGCCAGCCACCGTCGGATGAGCGACAGGTCGGACACCGAGCGCGACAGCAGCTGCCCGGACTCCCACCGGTCGTGGAAGGCCACGGGCAGGTCCTGCAGCTTGGCGTACAGCGCGTTGCGCATGCTCGTCTCGATGCGGGTCGACGGGCGCATCACCATGCGACGGCGCGAGGCGATGAAGAACGCCTCGAGCACGCCGAGGGCGAGCACACCCAGGCCGGCCGGCCAGATCTGGGCGGAGTCCTTGGAGGACAGGGGCCCGTCGACGAGCCCCTGCAGGACGTAGGGGATGGCGAGCGCCACCAGGGAGGCACCCATCGCCGCGGCCATGCCGGCGATGAGGCGGCCCTGGAAGGGCTTCACGTAGGGGTAGATCCGCGCGATCGCGCGGAAGGTGGACGGGCGCGCCGTGCTGGGCGACTTGGACATGCGTTGCGTCCTCATGCGTCTGCCGGGTCCTGTCGGGTCGCGTCACGCGGCGTGCGTCGCGCGTCGACGGCCAGGAGGCCCGGTGGTGCGTTGCGTGGTCATCATCAGCCGGGCGCGTGGTCGCGCGCCACCGCCGTCACCTGCGTGACGTCGGTCGGGCCGGTAGGCACCGGGGGACAGTGGTCCCCCGGGTTCAGGCGGGTGGTTCGCGGTCGCCGTGTCACCGTGGTGGTGCGGCGCCGCGAGGCCGTGGGAGACGGCCTGGCTAGGCGGCGGCCGCGATCCGTCGGGATCGCGGGGCAGGAGTGGTCCCCACGGCGGACACCAGACCTGCGCGGGCGGCGGTCGCCACTGTTCCGGTCGAGATGTCCATCGTCACTCCAGTCGTCGTCTTCGTCACCGTTGTGTCTGCGGTGCCGCCGATCCCGAGGGATCGTCGGCTGCCTGTCGCAGAGCCTTACAGGCTATTCAGAGGAACCGCGAAGCGCAATGGCCTTGCCACGATTTGTTCAGATCAGTGGAAGAAGTGCCGCTCGCCGGTGAAGTACATCGTCACGCCGGCCGCCGTGGCCGCCGCGATCACCTCGTCGTCACGCACGCTGCCGCCGGGCTGGGCGACCGCACGGACACCGGCGTCGATGAGCACCTGCAGGCCGTCGGCGAACGGGAAGAACGCGTCCGACGCGGCGACCGATCCGGCAGCGCGGTCGCCGGCGCGGGTGACGGCCAGGTGGCACGAGTCGACCCGGTTGACCTGGCCCATGCCGACACCGACGCTCGCACCGCGGTTCGCCAGCAGGATCGCGTTCGACTTGACCGCGCGGCTGGCCTTCCACGCGAACGCCAGGTCGGCGAGGGTCGCGTCGTCGGCGGGCTCGCCGGCGACCAGGTCCCACGTGGACTGGTCGAACGCGGTGAACCGGTCGGCGTCCTGCACGAGGAACCCGCCGGACACCTGCTTGAGCTCACGCGGGGCGAGCGCGAAGTCGGCGGGCAGCGTCAGCAGGCGGATGTTCTTCTTGCGCGACAGGACCTCGAGCGCCTCGGGCTCGAAGCCCGGGGCGACGACGACCTCGGTGAAGACGTCCTTGACCGTCTCGGCCATCTGCAGCGTGACGGGACGGTTGGCGGCGATGACCCCTCCGAACGCCGACAGCGGATCGCAGGCGTGTGCGGCGGCGTGCGCCGAGGCGATCGGGTCGGCCGCGTCGGGTGCCCCGATCGCGATGCCGCAGGGGTTGGCGTGCTTGATGATCGCGACGGCCGGCTCGGTGAAGTCGTACGCGGCCCGGACGGCTGCGTCGGCGTCGACGTAGTTGTTGTACGACATCTCCTTGCCGTGCAGCTGCGTCGCCTGGGCGATGCCGGTGCCCCCGGCGGTCGTGTAGAGCGCCGCCGCCTGGTGCGCGTTCTCGCCGTAGCGCAGGGTCGCACCGAGGTCGGCGGTGACGGTCAGGCGCTGGTCGAAGGTGCCGGGCGTCTCGGGGTCGGGGTCCGTCGCGACCACATCGGCCGCGGGTGCGTCGACCACGTGCTCGGCGAAGTACGACGCCACCGCGGTGTCGTACGCGGCGGTGTGCGCGAAGGCCTGTGCCGCCAGACGCTTCCGGAGCTCGAGCGCGGTCCCGCCGGCGCGGACGGCCTCGACGACCTCGGCGTACGACGCGGGCGAGACGACGATCGCGACGTTCGGGTGGTTCTTCGCCGACGCGCGGACCATCGCCGGACCGCCGATGTCGACGTTCTCGACCACGGTCGCGGTGTCGGCACCCGAGGCCACCGTCTCGACGAACGGGTACAGGTTCACCACCACGAGCTCGAACGCCTGGATGCCCAGGTCGGCGAGCTGCTGCTCGTGCGACTCCAGCCGCAGGTCAGCCAGCAGCCCCGCGTGCACGGACGGGTGCAGGGTCTTCACGCGGCCGTCGAGCGACTCCGGGAAGCCCGTCACGCTGGAGACGTCGGTGACGGCGTACCCGGCATCGCGGATCGTCTGCGCGGTGGAGCCGGTCGACACGAGCTCGACACCGGCGTCCGCCAGCGCTCCGGCCAGGTCGAGCAGGCCGGACTTGTCGCTCACGGAGATCAGGGCGCGACGCACGGGGACGACGTCCCGCTCGCGGTACAGGCTGGGGTCGGCGGCGTGGACGCTCATGCGCTCGTGGTGCCCTTCAGGTCGATGTGTCCGTTGGCGATGTCGAGGACGGTCTGGATGAGCAGGCGGCGCTCGACCGGCTTGATGCGGTCGTGCAGCGTCGACTCGGAGTCGGACGGCAGGACGGGGACGCGTTCCTGCGCCAGGATCGGTCCGCTGTCGACGCCGTCGTCGACCTGGATCACGCTCGCACCCGTCTCGGTGACCCCGGCGGCCAGGGCGTCGCGCACTCCGTGGGCGCCGGGGAACTCGGGCAGGTACGCGGGGTGGGTGTTGATCACCGCGGGGCCGAACTCGGAGACGACGGCCGGGGGCAGCAGGCGCATGAGCCCGGACAGCACGAGCAGGTCCGGCGACCAGGGACGGATCTGCTCGGCGAGCGCCTGGCCCCACGCGGCGCGGGAGTCGTAGCGCGCGTACGGCACCGTGAAGGTGGGGATCGCGTACTCCTCGCCCAGGCCGAGCCCCTCGGCGTCGCGGTCGGCACCGATGGCGACCACACGGGCGGGGTACTCGGCATCGTGGGTCGCCTCGAGGAGGGCTCGGAGGTTCGAGCCGGTACCGGAGATCAGGACGACCAGTTCGAGCACGGCACAAGCCTAGCGGGAGCGGTGTGCGGGCCGGGCACCCGGGGATGCCCGGCCCGCCGAGCACTCAACTGAAGTCGTAGCTGTAGGTCGACGGGGTCGACGAGACACCGTTCAGCGTCTGCACGACGCTGACGGCGTTCTCGCCCGCCGCGAAGGCCGAGGTCACGGTCGCGATGCCGTCGGCACCCGCGACGCCGGACGTCGTCACACCGTTCACGGTGACCCGCACGGTGGCACCGGGCTGCGCCGTGTAGTCGATGGTCTGGTCCACGTCACCCGCCAGCACGGCGCGGTTCATCGCTTCGATCTGCTGGACGGATGACTGGTCGATCGGGGCGGGCAGTGCGGCGTCACCGAACGCCACGGTGACCGGCGTGGTGGCGGTCTCGCCGTCACGGACGACCGTGAACTGCTCGGCGGCCTTGCCGGACCCGAAGACGATCAGCCGCACGGTGCCGCTCGCGTCCGACTGGCGCGCGTCGACCTCGTGGCCGGCGGCGTCACGCACGCTGTAGAAGCCGGGCTGCGACACCTGCACGGTGAGGACGACCCGCCCGGCGACGACGCGCTGCGCAACGCTCGTCACCGAGGACCCGGACGCCTGCGGCGCGCTGCTGGCGGTCGGCGTCGCGAGTGGCGCGGCGTTCGCCATCACGGGAGCGAGCGAGAGCGCGACGCCGAGTGCGGCGGCGGCGCCGATGGTGGTGATGTGACGGTTCATGGGGTTCCTGTTCGATCGGGGGCCGGATCAGCCCCGTCGACCTTGCAGGATCACCACTGAGGTCATTCTGTATGCGATATATTTTAAGCAGGACGCTCAGTGCCGGTCGTCCTTCGGGCGACGCCACCACGGCAGCTCGTCGTCCGGCACCTGGTCGGTGGTGTCCCAGCGCTTCGGGGCGGTCGTCGCGGCAGCCGGTCCGTCGGTGTCGTCCCTGCCGGCGACGAACTCCTCGGTGCTCCACGGGAAGGCGGGCTGCTCGTCGCGGGCACCCGCGACCTCGGGAGGCTCGGGGCGCTGCAGGTCGGGACGGTCGTCCGGCGACCGGTCCGAGCGCTCGGCATCGGCGCCGGTCACACGGTCCCGCAGGCTGCCCGCCCTGACCCGCAGGTCGTCAGCGCGGCCGCGGAGTCCACCCGCACGCGTGCGCAGGTCGTCCGCTCGGCCCTTCACGCCGTCGGCGGCACCGCGCAGGCGGTCACGGATGCCGCTGGAGCGGCTGCCGGACTCGCCGACCGGCTGCGGCGTCGACTCGGGACGGGGAGCCGACACGGCCGGCGCCGCGCCCGTGCGGGCCCAGTCCGGCAGCGGCACGTCGTGGTCCGGGTCGGTCGCGTGGTCCGGGTCGGTCGCGTGGTCCGGGTTGCCGTGCGGCGTGCGGTCCGCCCCGCGGTCCGTTCTCGGACGGGAGGCCGGGGTCACGTCGGGCGCACGCCGCACGTCGTCCGCGATGGTGTCGGTCGCGGTCGTGTCCGACTCGCTGCGGTCGGCGCGGGTGACCGGCTGGTGGGCCTCGGTCACGACGAAGCGGTGGACGTCGGTGGTTCGCCCCGCTCCCGCACGGTCGAGTGCATCGAGCAGCGAGCCGGCCTGCTGCACCTCGGCAGCGTCCTGGGCGGCGTCGTCCGTCTCGTGCCAGCGCTCACGGTTCCACGGACGCTCGGGCAGGCGCACGAGGTCCTGCCCGATCGCCAGGGCGACGATCGCGGGCACACCGACCTCGAGTGCGGCGAACACCCCGACGAGCAGGGCGTGGGGTCCGACGTCGGCCAGACGACCGGGACCGAACGAACCGGACGACAGCCACGCGATGCCACCCGTGACGAGGCCGGCGACGATCCCCGTCGCCAGGCCACCCGATGCCCGCAGCAGTGCGCTGTCGGCGGCACCGAGGGCACGCACGAGCCGTGGCCGCAGGAGCCCGCCGGCGGCGAAGCCGGCCAGCACGGGCACCAGGACCCAGAGCAGCCCGAAGGTGTGGCCCGATGCCGGCAGCGCACCGAACACGGGCAGCGCGGGGATCGGGCCGAGGGTCGTGCCGATCGGCGAGACGCTCGAGCCGGTGCCGATCGCGAACCCCGGCCCGACGAGCCACGACGTCGCCCACCCGACGAAGTCCGGCAGGAACGCGAGCTGGCCGATCGTCAGCGCGATGCCACCGACGACCTCGGCGTGCGAGCGCTCGTACAGCGTGATCACCTCGGCGAAGGAGCCGAACAGCAGGAACCCGACGACGATGCCCGCGACGGCGACGACCATCGCGGTCGCCGCGGTGCCGGCACGCAACCCGAAGCCGATCACGGCCCGCCACACGGCGGGGATGCGGTGCACCTGGTCGAGCACCCGGCCGGTGACCGGGTCGGCGGGTACGGAGCGCCGGCGGCGGCAGACCTCGGCGGCGACCAGGGCGGGGATGCCGAACCAGAGCGCGGGGAACACGACCGCCTGCCACAGCGTGGGGTGGGATGCGGCGGACGTTGCGGACAGCCCGAGGCCGAGTCCGAGCAGCGCGGTCAGCCCGGTGCCGACCAGGATGCCCGTCACGCGGTGGTCCGTCTCGGCGAAGCGGCGGCCGGCCCGTGCGCCCAACCAGGCGGTGACGGCGGCGAACCCGAGGGCGGCGAGCGTGATCGTGATCGGTGCACCGGCGCCGCTCACGCCGGAGGCCTTGGCAGCGGCAGCACCGAGCTCGAACGTCACGTCGACGCCGTGGCCGATGAGCCAGACGCTGCCCGCGGCCTTCCAGAAGACGTCCCAGTCGACCTGCAGGCCGTACTCGAAGCCCCACAGCAGCGTGAGCGGGACGAGGGCGATGCCCAGGCCGACACCGACGGTCACGACCGCTTCGACGGCGGCGAGCAGTGCGGTTCCCAGGCGGTTCATCGCAGCGAGGATACGTGCCCGGCCGTGTGAACGACGGGAGGCTCGGCGCGCAACCCGCACCGAGCCTCCTGGCAGTCCCGTGAAGGACGGATGCCGCTACGCGGCGGCGATCACCTCACGCAGCAGCGCTGCCGTCTCGGACGGCGTCTTGCCGACCTTGACGCCGGCTGCCTCGAGCGCCTGCTTCTTCGCCTCGGCGGTGCCGGCGGACCCGGAGACGATCGCGCCCGCGTGGCCCATCGTCTTGCCCTCGGGAGCCGTGAAGCCCGCGACGTAGCCGACGACCGGCTTGGTGACGTGCGCCTTGATGTACTCGGCCGCACGCTCTTCGGCGTCGCCACCGATCTCGCCGATCATGACGATCGCCTCGGTCTCGGGGTCGGCCTCGAACGCGGCGAGCGCGTCGATGTGCGTCGTGCCGATGACCGGGTCGCCGCCGATGCCGATGGCGGTCGAGAAGCCCAGGTCGCGCAGCTCGTACATCATCTGGTAGGTCAGCGTGCCCGACTTCGACACCAGACCGATCGGGCCCTTGCCGGTGATCGTGGCCGGGGTGATGCCGACGAGGGACTCACCGGGCGTGATGATGCCGGGGCAGTTCGGGCCGATGATGCGGGTCGTGCCGCCCAGGGCCTTGGCGTGCGCCCAGAACTCGGCGGCGTCCTGCACGGGGATGCCCTCGGTGATGACGACGACGAGCGGGATCGCGGCGTCGATGGCCTCCATCACCGCGTCCTTCGCGAACGCCGGCGGGACGAAGACGATCGAGACGTCGGCACCGGTGGTGTCGATGGCCTCGCGCACGGAGCCGAAGACGGGCAGCGACACGTCGCCGTGGGTGACGGTCGTGCCGGCCTTGCGGGCGTTGACGCCACCGACGACCTGCGTGCCCGCCTTGAGCATGAGCGCGGTGTGCTTGGTGCCCTCGCCGCCGGTGATGCCCTGGACGATGACCTTGGAGTCCTTGTTGAGGAAGATCGACATTGTTCTGAGCGCTCCTTACGCCGCTGCTGCGGCGAGCTCGGCGGCCTGCTCGGCCGCATCGTCCATGGTCGCGGCGATCGTCACGAGCGGGTGTGCCGCTTCGCGCAGGATCCGGCGACCTTCTTCCACGTTGTTGCCGTCAAGACGGACGACGAGCGGCTTGGTCGCCGCGTCGCCGAGGATGCCGAGGGCCGCGACGATGCCGTTCGCGACCGCGTCGCAGGCGGTGATGCCGCCGAAGACGTTGACGAACACGCTCTTGACCTGCGGGTCGCCGAGGATGACGTCGAGGCCGTTGGCCATGACCTCGGCCGAGGCGCCGCCGCCGATGTCCAGGAAGTTGGCGGGCTTGACGCCGCCGTGGCGCTCACCGGCGTAGGCGACGACGTCGAGCGTCGACATGACGAGCCCCGCGCCGTTGCCGATGACGCCGACCTGGCCGTCGAGCTTGACGTAGTTGAGTCCGTGCGCCTTGGCCTTCGCCTCGAGCGGGTCCTCGCTGGCGGTGTCCTCGAGGTCCCTGTGGTTCTCGTGGCGGAAGTCGGCGTTCTCGTCGAGCGAGACCTTGCCGTCCAGGGCCAGGATCTGGCCGTCGCCCGTACGGACGAGGGGGTTGACCTCGACCAGGGTCGCGTCCTCGCCCTTGTAGACGTCGTAGAGCTTGACGAAGACGTTACCGACTTGGTCGACCAGCTCGGCCGGGAAGCCCGCAGCGATGGCGAGCTCCGTGCCCTTGGCCTGGTCGATGCCGGTCAGCGGGTCGACCTCGACCCGGGCGAGCGCCTCGGGCTTCTCGACCGCGAGCTGCTCGATCTCCATGCCGCCCTCGACGCTGACGAGCGACAGGTACGAGCGGTTGGCCCGGTCGAGCAGCACCGAGAAGTAGAACTCCTCGGCGATGTCGGCGCCCTGGGCGATCATCACGCGCTGGACGGTGTGGCCCTTGATGTCGAGGCCGAGGATCGCCTGCGCGTGCTCGAAGGCCTCGTCCGGGGTCTTCGCGACCTTGACGCCGCCCGCCTTGCCGCGGCCGCCGACCTTCACCTGCGCCTTGACGACGACCACGCCGCCGATCTGCTCGGCTGCGGCCCTCGCCTGCTCGGGGGTGTCGGCGATGATGCCCTGCAGCACAGGGACGCCGTAGGACTCGAAGAGGTCCCTGGCCTGGTACTCGAAAAGATCCACGCTGTTCTTCTTCCCGCACGGTGGGTGCGATCGGCATCGGTTTCGCGAGGTCGCAGCACTCACCATCGAGGGTCGCTCGATGTCGAGACAACGGCCGCGGACCACACTAGCGTCGCCAGGTGGACGGCGGATGGACCGGGGCGGGGCATCGGGTCGGACCGGGGATGCGCGGTCGCCCGACTCGACGTCGGCGACCGCGCTCCACTCCCCCGAGCACGGCGAGTGTGCACGGTCGGCGTGACACGGAGGTTGCGCGCGGGTGAACGACCGGCGACCTGGGCGGACCCTCACCCCGCGCGGGTATGCAGGAGCCCCCGAACGAAGGAGCACGCCATGAGCGACCCCGGCATCAGCCCCGTCGACGACTTCGACTCCGAGCAGCGTCGCGACGACGACATCGACCGTGAACACGTCGGCCCGTACGAGGTCGACGAGACCGAGGCGTCGATGGAGACCGTCACGAACGACGCCGTCGCCGGCGAGACCGTGGAACCGCAACCGGGCGACGGCACCGACGACGGCCCCACCGGCGGCGCTCCCCGCGAGGGCAGCGCCGACCTGTGGGAGCACGACGACGACACCGAGCGCCCCGACCTGGGCAACGACCTGGGGAACCGGCCGCTCTGAACGGCGGTGCGGTCCGGCCCACTGGTGCCGTGACCACCAGACGGACAGGAGGCTCGGTGCCGGCCGCGCGCCGGGCCTCCAGTCCGTCACCAGGTCGCGATCGCGACCTGACACGTCTGCTGGCGGACAGCACACCGGTCCTGGCCGGTGGACGCGCCATCCTGCTGCAGATCGCCGATCCCGTCGTCGCCGCCGGCGTCCGCCGGCACTCCGACTTCGCCCGTCGGCCGCAGCAGCGGCTCGCCCACACGCTGATGTACGTGTACGCAGTCGTCGTGGGCTCGCCGGAGGACGCCGCGACGGCGACGGCGTTCGTGAACCGGGCACACGCCCCGGTGGCGGGCGCCGACCAGGTCGACCGGCAGCGCTGGGTGGCCGCGACACTGTACGACTCCGCGCTCCGGGCGCACGACGCCTTCGGCGACCCGGTCCCGCCGGACCTGGCACGGCGGATGCTCGACGCCTACGCCCCGCTCGGGGTCGCCCTGCGGGTGCCTGCCGACCGGTGGCCGTCGTCCGTCGACGCCTTCGAGACGTACTGGGCCGACACCCTGGTCGCGCTGCGGGTCTCCGACGATGCCCGCGGGGTCGTGCGTGACCTGCTGCACCCGCGCTTCGCCCCGCTGTGGGTGCGCGCGGCGATGCCCCTCGTGCGGATCGTGACCGTGGGCTTGCTGCCGGATGCCGTGCGCGACCAGTACGGCTTCGCGTGGGGGCCGCGTGAACAGCGACGGTACCGACGGGCGACGGCGGCGATCCGGCGGACCCGCGCGATCGTGCCGCGGTGGGTGCTGCGTCTGCCGGGGCCGCTGCTGCTGCGGGCGATGCGCCGGACGGCTGCGCGACACCCGTAGTTGTCACAGCGACAAATACCGTGCTACGGTCGGGTCATGGCAGTCGAACTCACCACCTGGGACCGCGACGGCACCACCGTCGCCCCGACGTTCTCCACCATGCGGTTCCCGGCGGGCGAATCGCACGTCAAGGTCGCCGTCGAGCACGACGCACCCGCTGACCTGACCGAGATCGCGACCCTGCGCGGCACGGACGGCAACGACCTGCTCATGCTCGGCATGTGGGCGGACGCCGTCCGTCAGCGCGGATCGAGGTCGGTCGCCCTGGTTCCGTACCTGCCGGGTGCACGCCAGGACCGCGGTCTGCCCTTCGGCGCGAAGGTCTACGCGGACGTCCTCAACGGCTTCCACCTCGACCAGGTGATCGCCTTCGACCCGCACTCGCCCGTCATCGTCGGGCTGGTGGACAACCTGACGGTGGTCACCAGCGAGCAGGTGGTCCGCGACGCCGTGCTCGACGTCGACGGGGACGCCTACACGGGCATCATCGCGCCGGACAAGGGTGCCGTCGCCCGGGCCACGGCGGTCGCCGAGACGTGCGGCCTGCCGCTCTTCCGGGCCGAGAAGCACCGCAACCCGGACACCGGCAAGCTCGACGGCTTCACCTGCGAGCCGCTGCCCGCGGACGGCCGGTTCCTGGTCGTCGACGACATCTGCGACGGCGGCGGCACGTTCATGGGGCTCGCCGGCAGCACCGGCCTGCCGAAGGAACGCCTGGGCCTCTGGGTGTCGCACGGGGTCTTCTCCGGGCGCGCCCCGCAGCTCGCCGACCACTTCGGCGAGATCGTCACCACCGACTCGTACCCCGCGCAGAACGCCGTCCCGGGCGTGCGCACGATCGAACTCACCCCCTACCTGACGGAGCAGATCCGATGACCGACACCACCACCGCACTGGCCCCCCGCATCACGACCGCCAGCCCGATCGCCCCGCTGCTGGCCGTCGACGGGTACAAGCACTCGCACCGGCAGGTCTACCCCCGGGGCACGACCCGCATCCTGATCAACTGGACGAACCGGTCGAACGCGCACATGCCCGAGTCGACCCACGCCGTGGTGTTCGGACTGCAGGCGTTCATCCAGCGCCACCTGGTCGAGGCATGGGCGCCGTTCTTCGCCGCCGACGAGGACGAGGTCGCCGACCTGTTCGAGCAGGCCCTGCAGGGCTACTTCGGCCCGAACCACATCGGCGTCGACCACGTCCGCGCACTCCACCGCCTGGGGTACCTGCCGCTGACGATCCGTGCGCTCCCCGAGGGCACCCTCGCGCCGATCGGCGTCGCCACCCTGACCGTCGAGAACACCGTCGACGCGTTCTTCTGGCTGCCGAACTACATCGAGACCGCCCTGTCGGCGTCGATCTGGCACCCCTCGACCGTGGCGACGAAGGCGCTGGAGTACCGCGACCTGATGGAGGACTGGGCGGCCCGCACCGGCGCCGTGCCCGAGAGCATCGACTTCGCCGCCCACGACTTCTCGTTCCGCGGGCAGTCGAGCATCGAGTCCGCCGCCGCCGGCGGCGCGGGACACCTGCTCTCGTTCCTCGGCACCGACTCGATGCCGACGCTCGACTTCATCGACCGCTACTACCCCGGCGACAACGGCTGGGTCGCCGCGAGCGTGCCGGCCACCGAGCACAGCGTGATGTGCGTGCGCGGCGCCGACGGCGAGCTCGAGACGTTCCAGCAGATCCTCGACGTGTACCCGACGGGCATCGTGTCGGCGGTCAGCGACGGCTTCGACCTGTTCAAGGTGATCACCGAGACGCTGCCGCAGCTGAAGGACCGGATCACGGGCCGCGACGGCAAGCTCGTCATCCGTCCCGACTCGGGCGACCCGGTCGACATCGTCACCGGCACCGTGCACGGCGTACCCCAGGACGAGCTGCTGGCCGAGGGGCGCTCGGACGAGCAGAAGGGTGTCGTCGAGCTGCTCGACGAGCTGTTCGGCCACACGGTGAACGCCGCCGGGTACAAGGTGCTCGACCAGCACGTCGGCGTGATCTACGGCGACAGCATCACCCTCGACCGTGCCCGTCGGATCTACGAGCGCCTGGCCGCCAAGGGCTACGCGAGCGACAACATCGTGCTCGGCATCGGGTCGTACACGTACCAGTACATGACCCGCGACAACCTCGGCAGTGCGGTCAAGGCGACCTGGGCCCTGGTCGACGGGCAGCCGGTCGACATCCAGAAGGACCCGAAGACCGGCAGCGGCAAGAAGAGCGCCAAGGGCCGCATCGCCCTGCACCGCGACGCCACCGGCGAGATCCGCCAGACGGACCAGGCAACACCCGAAGACGAGGCGACCAGCCTGCTGCAGCCGGTCTGGGTCGACGGCCGGTTCCTGGTGCACCAGTCCTTCGCCGACGTCCGTGCGACCCTCCGCCGCGAGCGCACGGACCGCGCCGCCCGACGCGCAGCAGCCGCATCGTGACCGACGCGGTGACGACCCGCGACCAGCCGCTCATCGCGATCGACGTCGTCCCGATGTCCTTCTCGGCGACGGAGGGTCTGCGGGTCGCCACCGCGCGTCGGCCGTACGACCCGTACGCCGGCCACCAGGCACTGCCTGGCGTGCTCCTGTTCCCGGCGGAACGCCTGGCCGACGGTGCACAGCGCGCCATGCGCACCAAGGCGGGCATCGGCTCCGACTCGGTCCGGCACCTCGCGCAGATCGGTGCGTTCGACGGGCCCGGGCGGGACCCGCGCGACGCGGCGATCAGCATCGCGTTCGTGGCGGTGGTCGACGCCTCCGGGCACCCCGACGCCACAGCGATCGGACCCAGAACAGCGAAGCCCGCGACCGAGCCGTCGGAACCGCGCCCGCCCGAGGCCGCGCCGGCCGCCGTCTGGCGCGATCCCGCCCAGGCCGAGCCGGGCCTCCCGTTCGACCACGACCGCATCATCGCCGCCGCCCTCGAGCACGCGCGCACCCGGCTGTGGCGCGACGCGGCGCTGACACGGGCACTGCTCGGACCGCGCTTCACGACCGCCGATGCGGCGCGGTTGCAGACCGCGCTGACCGGCACCGCACCCGATCCCGGCAACCTCAACCGGGCGCTGCGGACCAACGCCGCCATCCTCCGGTCGGACGATCCTGCGCCGTCCGCGGCCGGGCGTCGCGGCGGCCGTCCCCCGGTCACCTGGACGTGGCGGGCCTGACGGGCGTTGGCTGGGGGCATGGCCTCCGCTCCCCTGTCCGGTGACACCTCCTTCGCGTTCCCCGAGCTCGACGACCCACCCGCCTCGCCGCTCGACGTCGCCGGCACGTGGGTGGCCGACGCGCAGGACGGCGACGTGTCCGAGCCGATGTCGATGACCCTGGCGACCGCCGCCGACGGTGTCGTGAGCGCCCGCACCGTCGACGTGAAGACGATCGACGACCACGGACTGGTGTTCGGGTCCTCGACGCTCAGCCCGAAGGGACAGCAGCTCACCGCCAACCCGGCCGCCGCACTGCAGGTCTACTGGCGCGAGACGATGCAGCAGCTGCGGTTCGAGGGCACCGTCGTGCAGCTCTCCGAGCAGGAGTCCGACGACCTGTTCGCCGCCCGGTCGCCCAAGTCGCGCGCTGCCACCGCGGTCGCCGACCAGTCCGCGCCGCTCGACGGCTCGTTCCAGGACCTGATCGACGACGCGAACGACCTGCTCGCCGAGTCCGAGGACGTCCCACGCCCCGCGTCGTGGGTGGCGTGGCGGCTCGAGCCGACGTCGGTGGAGTTCTGGCACGGCAGCCGCGACCGGATGCACCGACGGCTGCAGTACCGCCTGGGTCCGGACGGGTGGACCTCGGCGGTGCTGCAGCCGTAGCGCCCGCTACCCGCGCGCGATCGGGTTCGGCATCGCGCCGGCCCGGATCAGCGACGACGACTGGTCGGCCAGGTCGACCATCGACAGGGTGTTGCGCAGCTGCAGCCGGTTCAGGCACGAGTGCTCGAACGTCGGCGCGCGCAGGTCCAGGTCGCGGCGGTCCGGGTGTGCATCGGCGTGCTCGTGGATCGTCGCCGCGACGAGCTCCCAGAACCGCGAGGCCGGCAGCACCCCGTCGTCGTCGAGGATCGCGGCGACGAACCGCAGCACCCCGTCGAACACGTCGGTGAACACCGCCAGGGCGGCTTCGGCGTCGTCGACCGGATGCACGATGCGCTCGATGCCGGCGGGGACGTGACGGGGTGCGAGCACCGCGACCTCTTCGCCGACGTCCTTCATCACCGCGCGGACGACGGCGCCGTCGCGGACGACCAGCACGAGGTTCTCGCCGTGCGGCATGAACGCGACGTCGTGGACGGTCAGGCAGTGCACGACCGGCAGCAGGTACGCGCGCAGGTACCCGGCCACCCACTGCTCGGCGGGCAGGCCGGACGCGGCGATCAGCGCGGCGACCACCGACTGCCCGGCGGCGTCCCGGTGCAGCAGCGCCGCCATCGTCATCAGACGCTCGCCCGGTGCCAGCTGCGGGACCGGGCTCTCGCGCCACAGGGCCGCGAGCATCTTCCGCTGCGGCGACGGCACGTCCACGCGGTGGTACGCGTCCCCGGTGTACCCGATGGCCGCGTGCTCGCGCAGCATCGAGAAGCCCACGGCCCGCAGCGTCGGGTCGCCGTGCACGATGCTCGCCACCCAGTCGTTGACCGCTGGAGTCGTCCGCATGTACGCCGGCGACATGCCCCGCAGGAAGCCCATGTTCTGCACCGCCAGTGCCGTCTTGACGTACGAGCGTGACGGCGACGACCGGTTGAACGCCGTGCGGATCGACTGCTGCGGCTGGTGCAGGTCGGGCCCCTCGCCCAGGTCGACCAGGTCCTGACGCCCCAGGTCGGGCGCGAACGTCACGGCGATCCGGTGCTGCCACTGCCACGGGTGCACCGGCAGCCACACGTACGCGTCCGGGTCCAGGCCGCGCCCTTCGAGCGTCGACCGGAACCCCCGGACGGTCGCGGGGTCGAGCTCGGCGTCCCAGTGCGCCTGCTCGGTGCGGTCGGCCGCCAGGGACAGGTGCGTGTGGTCGCGGCGGGCAGCGAGCCAGCGGTACCGGAAGCGCCCGCCGGACTCCGGCGCGTACGCCCGGTACTCGTCGAGCCCGAACCCGATGCGGCCGTTCGCGGCGACGAACGCGGGATGCCCCTCGGTCATCGCGGACTCGACGTCCTGGAACGCCGCGACGACGTCACCGTCCGAGCGGCCCCGAGCGAGCTGCGCCGCGGACGGTCCACCCCGCCGGTGCTTGGCGGCGGCGCTGGCCAGGGTCGACGCGATCTCCTCCAGGTACGTCCCGAGCAGCGGGTCGGGGATCCCCAGCACGTCGCGCAGCTCGAGCACCAGGTCCTGGGCGCTCAGGGGCAGCGCCGACCCGTCGCGGGTGCGGGTGAGCGAGGCCTCGTCGATCGACCAGTGCTCCAGCAGGTGCACGCGGGCGCGGAACCGGTAGGTCGAGTCCCCGGCGTCCAGCCGCCAGCCGTCGCCGTCGGCGACCGGTGCGACCAGGCGCTCGTGCGTGAACTCGGCGATCGTCTTCGCGACCAGGTGCCGTTCGGCCTGCTCCAGGTGCTCGGGACGCAGGTGCGCCGCGGGGCCGTCGTCGTCCGGCACCCCGATCCGGGCGGTGTCGAGCACGGACAGCAGGGCCCGCTTGCCGTCGACGTCGACCTCGCGCAGCGCACGGAAGCCCACCTCGGCGTTCTTCGCGTGCACGGCCGTGTTGCGCACGTCGGGTTCGACGACGACGCGACGGGCGCCCAGGGCGTCGCGGCAGTGCTCGACGACGGTGCGCATCACCGCGCTCGTGAGCCCGTGCACCCGTGCGTCGGCGGGCGGCGGTGCGACGAGCAGGTGCATGCCGACGTCGCCGGGCTCGGCGGCCCACACGTCGGTGAGCAGCACGCGGGCCGGGTCGTACGTCTCGGCCAGGAAGCACGGCTCCCCGTCCCGACGTCCCAGCCAGGCCGCCTGCGCCGGGTCCTGCTGGACGCCGCGCAGGTACGTCCGCACCCCGTCCACGTCGAGGTGTGCCATGCCCCACCACGAGGACGCCGGGTGCGCGAGCCACGCCTGCACGACGGCGGCGTCGCGGTCCGGGTCCACCGGCTCGACGGACAGGAGGCCCGGGGCCGCGTCCGGCGAGCCGCTGCCGGCCGGCAGGACGGCCGGGTCGACGGCCGAGCGTGCGTCCGGCAGGACGGCGGGGTCGACGGCCGCGCGTGCGTCCTGCGGGACGCCCGCCGCGGCGCTCACGCGCCCACCCCGGCAGGCAGGCCGAACTGCTGGAAGGCGATCCGGTCCTCCAGGCCGTACGGCGACCGACCCGTGACGGACCGCAGGATCGACGCGTTCCGCCACGCGCCCATCCCCAGGTCCGGCGCGGTCAGGCCGTGCGTGTGCTCCTCGGCGTTCTGCACCCAGATGCGACCACCCAGCGTGTCGACGTGGTGGTCGCGGGCGACCGCGAACCGACCGCGGGCATCGCGCTCGACCAAGTGCTCGACCGGGTCCAGGAACCCTGGCGTCCGCGGTGCGTACCCGGTCGCCAGGACCAGCCGCTCGACCTCGTGCTCGTAGGTCCTCCCGAGCTGCTCGTGCCGCAGCGTCAGCCGGTACGTCCCCCGGTCGGCCAGCCACGTCGCATCGACGACGCTGGTCTCGGTCCGGAGCGTCGTCGGGATCGGCCCCCGTGCGCTGATCCGGTAGAGCGCGTCGTACAGCTCGTCGACCAGGTCGGCGCTGATGCCCTTGTACAGGCCGCGCTGCTCGCGGCCCAGACGGTCGCGGGCGGGCTCGGGCAGCGCGTGGAAGTGGTCCGTGTACTCGGGGCTCGTCATCTCGAGCGTGAGCTTGGTGTCCTCCATCGGGAAGAACCGCGGCGACCGGGTGATCCAGTCCAGGCGGTACCCACCGGAGCGGACGTCCTCGAGCAGGTCCCGGTAGACCTCGGCGGCGGACTGTCCGCTGCCGACGACGGCGATGGACCCGGCGCTCCGCAGGGCATCACGGTTCGGCAGGTAGTCCGACGAGTGGATCACCGGACCGGCCAGGTCGCGCAGGGGCTCCGGGACGGCCGGCTCGGTGCCGATGCCGAGCACCACGTGGCGTGCGCGGTACGTCTCCGGACCGTGGTCGGTCTCCGCGTGCACCGTGAACAGGTCGGTGCGCTCGTCGTGGTCGACGGCGACCACGCGGCGACCCCACCGCAGGGTGTCCAGCCGGTCCGCCGCCCACCGGCAGTAGGCGTCGTACTCGCTGCGCAGCGGGTGGAAGTCCTCGCGGATGTAGAAGGGGTAGAGCCGACCGGTCTCCTTGAGCCACGCCAGGAACGAGAACGGCGAGGTCGGATCGGCCATCGTGACCAGGTCCGCCAGGAACGGCACCTGGATCGTCGCGTCGTCGAGCATCATCCCGTGGTGCCAGGCGAAGCCGTCGGCGGTGTCGAGGAACACCGCGTCGACGTCGTCGAGCGGGTCGGACAGGCACGCCAGGCCCAGGTTGAACGGGCCGATGCCGATGCCGACCAGGTCGTGGACGGGGGTGTCGTGCACTGCGGCCGCGGTGGCCGTGTTGTCCGTCGTGTGGGTCGCAACGGCGGCGGTCATCGGGTCGCTCCGGTCGCTCCGGTCGCTCCGGTCGGCACGGCGCCTGCCGCGCGCAGGTCGGCGGCCGTCGCCACCACGTGTGCCAGCGAGCGCTCCACCTGCTCGATCGTGGTGTCGGGGTTCAGCAGCGTGAGCTTGTTGCACGGCCGCCCGTCGATCACGGTCTTCGCGATGAGGACCCGTCCCTCGGCCAGCAGCGCGGCCCGGAGCGGTCCGACCAGGGCGTCGGCCTCGGCGTCGGACACCCCCGCCGGCTGCCAGCGGAACAGCACCGTGCTGAGCTGCGTCGGCGCGACGAGCACCAGGTCGTCGTGCGCTGCGACCAGCGCGTGGGTCTGCTCGGCCAGGTCGATCACGGCGTCGAACGCCCGACCGATCGCCTGGGCACCGCTCGCCCGCAGCGTTGCCCAGAGCTTCAGCGCGTCGAACCGCCGGGTGGTCTGCAGCGACTTGTCCACCTGGTTGGGCTCGGTCGCGTCCTCCGGGTTCAGGTAGTCCGCGTGCCAGGAGGCCCGGGCGAGGTCCGCAGGGTCCCGCACCACGAGCGCACTCGACGACACGGGCTGGAAGAAGGACTTGTGGAAGTCGGCCGTCACACTGCGGGCGCGCTCGATCCCGGCGAGCAGGTGCCGCCGGGTGGGTGACACGAGCAGGCCGCATCCGTAGGCAGCGTCGACGTGCAGCCAGACGTCCTCCAGGTCGCACACGTCGGCGATCGGCTCGAGCGGGTCGATGACCCCGCGGTCCGTGGTGCCGCCCGTCGCGACGACGGCCATCGGCGTGCGGCCGGCGGCCCGGGCAGCGGCGATCGCTGTGGCCAGGGCAGTGGGGAGCATGCGGCCCGCGTCGTCCGTGGCGACGTCGACGACGGCGTCGTCGGGCAGGCCGAGCAGGCGGGCGGACTTGCGGACGCTGAAGTGGGACTCGGCGGTGGCGAAGACGGTGGGGGGAGGGGTCGGGATCGTGCTCGTGCTCGTGTTTGCGGTCATGGCTTCGCGCGCCAGCAGCAGGGCCTGCAGGTTCGACTGCGACCCACCCGAGGTGAAGATGCCGTCGCCCGCGACGAACCCGATCCGGCTCGCGACCCAGTCGACGACGTGCCGCTCCATCTCGGTGCCGATGCGCGACTGGTCCCAGGTGTCGACGGAGGGGTTGACCGCCGCCAGCACCGCCTCGGCCGCGACGGCGGGCAGGGCCACAGGGCAGTTGAGGTGTGCCATCGAGGCCGGGTCGTGGAACCAGACCGCCTCGCGGACGAACAGGTCGTCGACCTCGGCCATCGCCCGGTCGGTGCCGATCGGCGGCGCGTCCAGGTCGATCGCGCGGACACGGCGTCGGAGTTCGGCGGCCGGGGTGTCCGTCGTCGGCCGGTCGACCTGCGCGAAGCGGTCGGCGGTCCGGTCGACCGTGGCCCGGACGACCTGTCGGTAGCGCTCGGCGGTGGCAGTGGAGAGCATCTCGTTGATCGGTGTCACGTTAGGTAAGGCTAACCTCACCATTGGCCGCTGTCACAGGTGATCGAACGCCCGGGCGTGGCGGACATCGGCAGGCCCGGCGGCTCCGACAGGATCGGGTCATGGGAGGACTGACCGCACGACCGGCCGAGATCGCGGACGCCGATGCCATCGCCCGGGTCCACGTGCAGGCCTGGAAGGAGGCCTACGCGCACCTGCTCCCCGCAGCGTTCCTCGACGACAGAGACGTCGGGCAGTACGCCGAGCGGTGGCGCACGATCATCGGGTCCGGCAGCACCGACGTCGCCGTGGCGGACCTCGACGGAGTCGTCGTGGGTTGGGCTGCGGCGGGCGCCGGCCGCGACCACGACGCACCGCGGGACCGTGAACTCGAGGGCATCTACGTCCTGGCCGCCGTCTACGGATCAGGGGCCGGCCAGGCCCTGATCGACCGCGCGGTTGGCGACGCACCGGCGTACCTGTGGATCGCGGAGCACAACCCGCGGGCCGAGGCGTTCTACCACCGCAACGGGTTCCGTCGCGATGGCGTGGTCAAGCGCGAGCAGTTGGGTCCGCACACACTCGACGTGGTGCGGATGGTGCGCTGAGGAGTCCCGGTCAGGCGCCCGGGATCTGCCCGCGGCGGAGGGTGAGACGCCGGTCTTCGACCGACTTCTCGGCAACGACACCCTGCTCGTGCTGTCCGGCGGCCGCGAGCTCCCAGAACGGCCAGGTGTGGGGGCTGAGTTTCGGGTCGAACCACGGGGCAGGTCCGTTGTCGTCCTCGCGGAGCGCCCGCGCCACCGCCGCGTGATCGAGTTCCGGCAGCCCGGCGGCCCGGGCCTCGCTCACCACGCGCATGCCGACCCGCGCCACGACGGCGGACCGACCGACCCGCGCGCGTCGGGTGATGAGCCGCCCCGCGATCGCCCCGCTCACGACGCACGCGGCCGCCACCACCACACTGCCGACCGTCACCCGAGACGCTTCGGCATCCTCCGACGTACGGGACGACGCGATGACGACCACGACGATGCCGAGCACGACCGCGCCACCGATGACCCGGTTCGCGATCGTCGTCGCGCGCTGCAGCGCAACCGTGGCGTCGACCACGGCACCGATGTCGACGACCACGTCCGAGTCGCCGCCGGGGTTCGGGGCAGCCACGCCCCGCTAGAGCTTCTCGATCGGGGCGATCTTGATCAGCAGCTTCTTGCGACCGGCCGCATCGAACGCGATCTCCGCGATGCGCTTGGCGCCCTGCCCCGTGACCGCCGACACCGTGCCCTCGCCGAAGTCGAGGTGCTTGATCCGGTCGCCGGCGGTGAGTTCCATGTCGCCGTTGTCGCGGACCTGCCCGGAGACCCGGTTCGCCCACTCGGTCTTCGGACGGGTCTTCGCCGCAGCGGCCGCCCGGTCGTACGAGCCACCGCCCCAGCCGCCACCCCCGCGGTAGCCACCACCGCCGAACCCACCGGACTCGGCACCGTCACGCTTGGCGTTGAGCGCCCGCGGCTGCGTTCCGCCGCGGCTGTTCGCCATGCCCGGGGACTGCTTCCACTCGATGAGCCCCTCGGGGATCTCCTGCAGGAAGCGCGAGGGCATGGCGACGTTGACGTCACCGAACTGGGCGCGGGTCATCGCGAGCGACAGGAACAGGGACTTCTTGGCGCGGGTGATGCCCACGTAGAACAACCGGCGCTCTTCCGACGGGCCACCCGGCTCGTTCGCGGACATCCGGTGCGGCAGCAGGTCCTCTTCGACGCCGGTCAGGAACACGGCGTCGTACTCCAGCCCCTTGGCGGTGTGCAGCGTCATGAGCGACACGGTGCCCGAGGAGTCGTCGAGCTCGTCTGCTGCGGCGACCAGCGACACCTCGGTCAGGAAGTCGACGAGGGTGCCGTCCGGGTTGTTCTTCTGGAACTCGCGCGTGACCGCGACGAGCTCGTCGATGTTGTCCGCACGCGCGGAGTCCTGGGCGTCGGGCGACTTCCGGAGCTGTTCGAGCAGGCCGGAACCGTCCAACAGCTGGGTCAACGTGTCCACCACCGGCTGGTCGGCCGCCTTGGCGGACACCTCGTCGAGCAGGGCCGCGAACGCCGTGATGGCGTTGCGCACCTTCGGCCCGAAGCCGAGTTCGTCGGCGTGCCGCAGGGCTTCACGCAGAGTGACGTCGTGGTCGTCGGCGTAGCGCTGCAGGGTGGTCTCGGTGACGGAGCCGATCCCGCGCTTGGGCACGTTGAGCACACGGCGCAGCGCCATCGGGTCGGCGGGGTTGGCGACCGTGATCAGGTAGGCCATCGCGTCCTTGATCTCGGCACGCTCGTAGAACTTCGTGCCGCCCAGCACCCGGTACGGGATCGCCGCGCGGATGAAGATCTCCTCGAGCGCGCGCGTCTGCGAGTTCGTCCGGTAGAACACCGCCATGTCGCGGTAGTCCATGCCGTCGTCGTGCAGACGCTGGATCTCGTCCGCGACGAACTGCGCCTCGTCGTGGCCGGTGTAGCCCGTGAACCCGATGATCTTGTCGCCCGCGCCGACCTTGGTGAACAGGTTCTTGACCTGGCGGTCGAAGTTGTTCGCGATGACGGCGTTGGCCGCGTCGAGGATGTTCTGCGTCGACCGGTAGTTCTGCTCGAGCAGGATCACCTTGGAGTTCGGGAAGTCCCGCTCGAACTCGACGATGTTGCGGATGTCCGCCCCGCGGAATGCGTAGATCGACTGGTCCGAGTCACCGACGACGGTCAGCGAGGCCCCGGCGATCGACCCGTCCGCCTCGCGCATGCGAGCGACGTGCTGCCCCTCGTCCTCGAGTCGGTCGACCTGCTCGACCGGCACCGGGCGGGTGAGCTCGCGGATCAGGGAGTACTGGGCGTGGTTGGTGTCCTGGTACTCGTCGACCAGGACGAAGCGGAAGCGTCGCTGGTACAGCGCCGCGACCTCGGGGAAGGCCCGGAACAGGAAGACCGTCTGCCCGATCAGGTCGTCGAAGTCGAACGCGTTGGCCCGGCGCAGGTCGTTCGTGTAGCGCCGGAACACCTCGGTGAACATCACTTCTTGTGGGTCGTTGGCGTTGATGTTCCGCGCGTAGGTGTCGATGTCCTGCAGCTCGTTCTTGAGCTTGGAGATCTTCGACGCCGCAGCCCCGACGGTCAGCCCGAGGGTGTCCGCTTCGAGGTCCTTGATGATCCGCTTCAGCAACGCCCGCGAGTCGGCGGAGTCGTAGATCGTGAACGACTGCGGGAACCCGAACCGCTCCGCTTCGCGCCGGAGGATCCGCACGCACGCCGAGTGGAACGTCGAGATCCACATGCCCTCGGACGCCTGCCCGACGAGTGCACGGACACGCTCGCGCATCTCGGCGGCGGCCTTGTTCGTGAACGTGATCGCCAGGATCTGCGACGGCCAGGCTTCACGGTTCGCCAGCAGCAGGGCGATGCGTCTGGTGAGCACGCTCGTCTTGCCGGATCCGGCTCCGGCCACGATCAGCAGGGACTCGCCGCGGTACTCGACCGCTTGCTTCTGCTGGGGGTTCAGACCGGCGGTGAACGGGTCGTCGTAGGGGCGTTCCCCGGCACCCGGCTCGGGCGTCGAGTCGAATGGGTCGAGCACGATCGTCATGTCCGACCCAGTCTAGGCGCGCCCCCCGACACCACCAGCCCCGTCCGCAACCACCGAACGGGCGTGCACCGCCAGGTCCGTGTGGTCCGCGAAGACGCCGTCGACGCCGGTCCGGATGATCGAGGTGTACCAGCGCTCCCAGTCGCCGTGCGCCGCGACGTCCCCGCCGCGACGGAGCGGTGCGGGCAGGAACCGGTTCTCCGGTCGCAGGGTCCACGTGTAGATCGCGAGCCCCGCCGCGTGCGCCCGGTCGACGATCGGCGACCGCACCGGACGGGGGTCGTCGACCGCGACCGGATCGACCCCCGCCATCAGGGTCTTCAGGTCGACACTGATGCCGTCGAACTCGTCGGCGAGCGCAGCGAGTGCCGGGTCCGTCCGCTCCGTCGCGTACGTGGGAGCCGCCGAACCGTGTGCCGCGACCTCGTCCGCGGCGCTGCCACGTCCCTCCTGCAGGTACACCAGCCGACCACCCGCCCCCCGGGCGGCGAGGTCGCGCAGGACGCCCTTCTCGAAGCACTCGAACGTGAGCCGTTCGTCATCCCGCCAGCCGGCGGCGCCGATCGCCTGGTCGACGAGCTGCCCCATCGGCAGGCTGACGCCGTCGAAGTACGTGGCGTGTTTGACCTCGGCGACCAGCCCGACCGGCCGCGGCGCAGCATCGAGGATCGCGAGCAGGTCCTCGAGTCGCAGGATCGGGTCCTGGCCGTCGTGCGCGGCGGAGTCCGGTCGCAGCGCCGGCAGGCGTTCACGCGTGCGGAGCGTCGTGAGCTCGTCCCACGTGAAGTCCTCGGTGAACCACCCGGTCAGCCGGTCACCGTCGACGGTCTTGGTCGTCCGGCGATCGCGGAACTCCGAGTGGTCCGCAACGTCCGTCGTCCCCGAGATCTCGTTCTCGTGCCGGAGCACCAGGACACCGTCCGCCGTCGGCACCAGGTCCGGCTCGATCGCGTCGGCACCCAGCTCGATCGCGAGTTCGTACGCGCTCCGCGAGTGCTCCGGGCGGTACCCGGAGGCTCCTCGGTGGGCGATCACCAGGGGGGTCATGCGGCCGACCCTAGTGCGCTCCGGTGTCGGGCCCGTGCGTTCCGCAGGACGCCCGGATGATGAGTTCCGCAGGGAACTCGTGGTGTGTCGGTGGGGATCCGTCGAGCAGTCCGCGCACCGCGGCCTCGGCCATCGACTCGACCGGCTGCCGCAGCGTGCTGAGTGGCGGCCACGTGTACTCGGCCTCCCACGAGCCGTCGAACGCCACGACGGCGACGTCCTCGGGAACACGGACGCCGCGCTCGTGGAACGCCCGGAGCAGTCCGACCGCGGTGCGGTCGGACGCCGCGAACACCGCGTCCGGCGGATCGGGTTCGTCGGCGATCTGCAGTCCGGCGACGTACCCGCCTTCGCGCGTGTACCCGCCGTCATACACCCTGCCGGGAGGCACGCCCCACCGCCCACACGTCGCCCGCCACCCCGCATGGCGGGGTTCACGGGTGTCGAGCTGGCCCACGAACGCCACCCTGGTCCGCCCGTGGCCGAGCAGGTGCTCCGTTGCCTGTTCCGCCCCGCCCCGCAGGTCGGCCCCGACGCTCGCGACGCCGGGTCGACCGCCCGTGACGTTGAGATCGACCCAGGGCAGGCCGACCGGGTCGATCGCGGTCCGGTCCGCGACACCACTCGACAGCACCAGGACGCCGTCGACCATGCGGGCGGCGAACTCCTCGAACCGGGTGCGCAGGCCGTCGGGCGCGAACGTCGTCGCCGTCGTCGACAGCACGTACCCGCGGGCGCGGGCGACGGACTCGATCGCAGCGGCGAACTCCGCGAAGAACGGGTTCGAGAAGACCGGGTCCTGTGCGTCCGGCACGGCGAGCACCAGCGTGCGTGCCGAGCCGGACCGGAGCGCACGTGCCGCCTGGTTCGGACGGTACCCGAGTTCGGCGACTGCGGCCAGGACGCGACGGCGGGTGTCGGCGGCGACCGGGGCGCCGCCGTTCAGTGTGTAGCTGACGACGGCGTCCGACACCCCGGCCAGGCGCGCCACGTCGCGGCGGGTGGGCTTGCGAGGCCGATCAGCCGTCGGCACCGCCGCTTCCTGACGAGATGGTTCCGCGCTGGCGACGGCCGAACGTGTGTCCGCGTCGACGGGGCGCGCGCTCGCGCTCGCCGGTCGCACGCTCGGGTCGGTCACTGGTCGATCATGACACCCGGTCGACGGCCGGCAGGCGTTCGCCGACCGCGACGGGTGCATCGCCCTGGTCCGGGATCGTCAGGCGCTCCCCGTTGCGCTTGGCCGACTCGAACGCGACCAGCCCCGGGAGCGTGTACCGAGCCGCCTGCCAGGCGTTGACCGGCGGCAGGACGCGGTCGTTGACGGCCGTGACGAAGTCGTCGACCAGCAGCTGGTGCGAGCCCTCGTGCCCGTTCGGAGCGAAGTCGAACTCGGCGGGCAGGCGCCCGGTCAGGTCGTCGTGCACGGGGGCGTGCCCCGACACGAACGAGCTGCGCAGTGCGGGCGAGACGTCGGCCAGGCGGGGGTCGTCCTCGTCCATGGTCGGTCGGTTCGCGATCTGGTCGGAGACGTCGGTCACGCCGTCGCGGTCCTGCCAGACGGAGTTCGTGACGAGCTGCTCGAAGCTGCCGTCGGTCCCGAACCAGCGGAAGCGGCTCTCGCGGATGTACGAGGGGAAGCCGACGCGACGGAACTCGTTGATGCGCATCGAACCGCCGCCGTCGAGCTCGAACAGTGCAGTCATGTTCGAGAAGTCGTTGTCGAACATGCTGACCTGGGTGTCGAAGACCCCGTCGCCGCGGTCGTCGTGCACACCGATGCAGCTGACGCTGGTGGCGTGACGGGGGACGGCTCCGAGCACGCCCCCGATCGCGTGCGTCGGATACCACATGGGCGGGTAGCTCGCCGTGGCCTTCCAATCGTCGCCGCCGCTGTACTTGTACGCGTCGTAGAACCCGAGGTCCATGTCGTGGACGTAGTCGCCCTCGGCGTAGAACACCCGCCCGAACGCACCGTCGTCGTACTTCTTGCGTGCGAACACCGTCGCCGGGTTGTACTGGCTGGTCTCGCCCATCATGTACGTCAGCCCGGTCTGCTGGACCGCCTGGATGATCGACTCGATCTCGGTCTGCGCGGTCGCCATCGGCACCGCCGAGTAGACGTGCTTGCCGGCCTGCAGTGCCTGCAGCACCAGGGGTCCGTGCGTCCAGCGCTGGGTGAAGATCGCCACGGCGTCGACGTCGGGGCTGGCGAGCATGTCGTCGAACGAGGCGAACGTGCCGGCCAGGTCGAGCTCGTCGACGAGCTGCTGCGCGCGCTCGGGCAGGACGTCGGTGGCGTACACGGCGGAGATGCCGGGGTGCTTGTCGAACAGGGTGGCGAAGTGGCTGGCGAACTGGCCGGCTCCGACCATGCCGAGGGTGAACGTCATGCTGGGCTCCTTCTGGCGGGTGCATCGTTGCTCGTCCATGCTCGCGCGTGGGGTTTACTCGTGTCAACCCTTGGTTTCCCGGGGGATTCTCGACGACCGTCGATCACATGCGCAGCACCCCGCCGTAGAGTTCGGGTACCGGTCCCACCACCGGCGTCCGCTCGCCGCGAATCCCCAGCCTTTCCGGGCCGAGCCCACCTAGGCTGAGAGGACGCGAAGGAACGGATCACCGCTCCTGCACGACCTGAGACCAGAGGAATCCGAGGACACCATGGCTTTCAAGCCCGGTTTCGACCAGTCCCCCGCCTTCAACGACGCGGGCCGGAACGCTTGGAGCGCCGGCTCGCAGCAGCAGCGCGGCGGGTGGGGCCAGACCCCGCAGCAGCCCGGCATGACGCCCGAGCAGCTGCAGTACATGTACGACCGTCCGGCGGCCAACACCGTCGACACCGACCGCATGTCCTACGAAGACACGATCGTCAAGACGCTCATGGCGTTCGGCGTGCTCGTCGTCGGTGCCGTGGCCGGCTGGAACCTCCCCCCGATCGTCTGGATCGCCGGTGCAGTCATCGGGTTCGTGCTCGCCCTCGTCAACACCTTCAAGAAGAAGCCGTCCGCCGGGCTCGTCCTGGCCTACGCCTTCTTCGAGGGGCTGTTCGTCGGTGGCATCTCGGGGTACTACAACTCGGCGTTCGAGGGCATCGTCACGCAGGCCGTGTTCGGCACGCTCGGCGTCTTCTTCGTGACCCTGCTGCTGTTCCGCTCGGGCAAGGTCCGTGCGACGCCCAAGGCGACGAAGTTCTTCCTGGTCGCGATGGTCGGCTACATGGCGTTCTCGCTGGTGAACCTGGTGCTGGCGTGGACTGGCGTCACGAGCACGCCGTTCGGGCTCATGGGCGCGCCGAGCTTCCTGTTCGGCATCCCGTGGGGCGTCATCATCGGCGTCTTCGTCGTGGTGATGGCGGCGTACTCGCTCATCCTCGACTTCGACCAGATCAAGACCGGCGTCCAGCGCGGCGCTCCCCGCATCTACGGATGGACTGCAGCGTTCGGCCTGATCGTCACCCTGGTCTGGCTGTACCTCGAGATCCTGCGCATCCTCGCCATCATCGCGAGCAGCCAGCGCAACTAGCTCCTCCACGCACACATGAAGGGCCCCGGCACACGCCGGGGCCCTTCGTCGTTCCCGGCGCTCCCCCTCGTTCCGAGTCGCGACCGCGTTCCGAGTCGCGACCGGTCACAACTCCCCGCTCACGTTCGCCGAGCGGTCACGAACCGTCGCCCGGCACGCCGCCCACCGACGACGTGTGACCAGTCGACAGACCTCCAGCGGGGTGTTGCGACCAGTCGGCGCCGCTCGAGCCACTGTTGTGACCAGTCGGCGCCGCTCGAGCCACTGTTGCGACCAGTCGGTGCCGCTCGAGCCGGTGATGCCCCGGAACCCCTGGAACGACGACGGGGCCCGGCGCATCGGCACCGGACCCCGTCGTCAGGGGAGTCTCACTCCCACTCGATCGTCCCCGGCGGCTTCGACGTGACGTCGAGCACGACGCGGTTGACGTCGCGCACCTCGTTGGTGATGCGGTTCGAGATCTTCGCGAGCACGTCGTACGGCAGGCGGGTCCAGTCCGCGGTCATCGCGTCCTCGCTCGACACCGGACGCAGCACGATCGGGTGCCCGTAGGTCCGCCCGTCGCCCTGCACGCCCACGGAGCGCACGTCGGCCAGCAGCACGACCGGGCACTGCCAGATCGTGTCGTCGAGGCCGGCCGCAGTGAGTTCTTCGCGCACGATCGCGTCCGCGGACCGCAGGAGTTCCAGGCGCTCCTTGTCGACGGAGCCGACGATGCGGATGCCGAGCCCGGGCCCGGGGAACGGCTGGCGTCCGACGATGACCTCGGGCAGCCCGAGTTCACGGCCGACCGCACGGACCTCGTCCTTGAACAGGGTGCGCAGCGGTTCGACGAGCTTGAACGTCATGTCCTCGGGCAGGCCGCCGACGTTGTGGTGCGACTTGATGTTCGCGGTGCCGGATCCGCCGCCGGACTCGACGACGTCGGGGTAGAGCGTGCCCTGCACCAGGAACTCGACCTGACCGGCGCCGTCGTCGGACGAGTCGGCGCGGGCTTCGAGGACCAGGGCTTCAGCAGCGGCCTCGAACGTGCGGATGAACTCGCGCCCGATGATCTTGCGCTTCTGCTCGGGGTCGCTGACACCGGCGAGGGCGTCGAGGAACTGCTGCTCGGCGTCGACCGTGACCAGGCGGACACCGGTCGAGGCGACGTAGTCCTCTTCGACCTGCTTGCGCTCGTCGGCGCGCAGCAGCCCGTGGTCGACGAACACGCACGTCAGCTGGTCGCCGACGGCCTTGTGCACCAGGGCCGCGGCGACGGCGGAGTCGACGCCGCCGGAGAGCCCGGCGATGACCCGCGCGGAACCGACCTGCGACCGGATGCGGGCGACCTGCTCCTCGATCACGTTGTTCGAGTTCCAGTCACCGGGCAGCCCGGCGGCACGGTGCAGGAAGTTCTCGAGCACGGCCTGGCCGAACGTGGAGTGCTTGACCTCGGGGTGCCACTGCACGCCGTAGAGCTTGCGTTCGTCGGACGCGAAGGCCGCCACAGGGGTGGAGGAACTCGACGCAAGGACCTCGAAGCCCGCGGGCGCTTCGGACACCGAGTCGCCGTGCGACATCCACGTCGTCTGGGACGCCGGCTGCCCGCCGAGCAGGACCGAGTCCGTGCCGGTCACGTCGACGTCGGTGGCGCCGTACTCGCGCAGGCCGGTGTTGGCGACGGTCCCACCGAGCGCCGAGGCCATCGCCTGGAAGCCGTAGCAGATACCGAGCACGGGGACCCCGAGTTCGAGGATCTCGCCGTCGAGCGCGGGCGCACCCTGCTCGTACACGGACGACGGACCACCGGACAGCACGATCGCGGCCGGGTCCTTCGCGCGGATCTCGGCGGCACTCATCGAGTGCGGGACGATCTCGCTGTAGACGTTGGCCTCACGCACGCGGCGAGCGATGAGCTGCGCGTACTGGGCTCCGAAGTCGACGACGAGGACAGGACGCTGATCGGTCTCGCTCAACGAGCGCTCTCTTTCTCCCGCGCCTGCTGCGCGGTCAGCTCGTGGTACGTGGTCATGGCGGCCTTCTGCATGCGGTGCTCCACCACGAAGGACATGAACGGGATGATGCCGCCCAGCGCGATGAGCAGGAACCGCGACGGGCGCCAGCGCATGATGCTCCACAGGCGGAAGTCCATGAAGAGGTACACGACGTACAGCCACCCGTGGGCGATCAGGATCGCGATCGACAGGTTGAACGTGCCGGGGGCCTGGCCGGCGGTGCCGTTCGGGACGAAGAACGTCGGGCCACCGAGCTGCATCTCGAGCTGGAGCGGCGTGTACTTGATGATCACCTCGATCACCAGGGCGAGCAGCAGCACACCGGTGATGTACGCGGAGATGCGGTACAGCCGCACCGCCCCCGGGATCTTGGGGATGTCGCGGGTACGGACGGTCAGGGCCATGGCAGCAATCCTACCGTCGGTCGGACGTTGCCCCGGCGGCGCTGTCAGCACCGTCAGCACCCTCGGCGGGGAACCCGAGGTCGGCCTGCAGACGCTCGTCCTCTTCGCGCTCCCAGGTGTCCTTCACGAACCGCCACCACAGGAACACGGCGAAGCCGGCGAACACGACCCACTCGATCGCGTAGAACAAGTTGAGCCAGTCGAACTGGACCTCGCGCGTGGGGGCGCGGTCGGCGATGGTGCCGAGGTCGGCTGCCGACGCGGTCGTGCCGTCGGCGACGACGTACCCGCCGTACATCCGGTCGTCGAACGCCTTCCACGTGTTGACGAACCGCGCGGGGGCGACGGCCGAGTACTCGGACTGCTGGAACGCGTCCTGGTCCGGCGACTCGGACGGGTAGTACCGGCCCTGGACCGTCACGGTCGCGCCGTCCGCCAGACGGTTACCACCGGCGACGGCGGCAGACCGCTGGTCGGACCAGCCGATGACGACCGGGAGGCTCGCACCGGTGGTCGTGTCGACCATGTGTCCGACGGTCTGGTAGCGACCACCGCCGCTCCGCCCGGTCAGCACGGTCGTGTCACCGGCCACGAAGCGGCCGGTGACGGTCACCTTCTGTCCGGCGAGGCTGTCGCCCACGCCGCGCTCGGGCTTCGAGACGTCGGACAGGACCTGCCGCGTCTCAGTCGTGGCGGGCGCCGGCTTGCCGTTCTCGATGCTCCGCTCGAGCTGCCACTTGCCCAGGAAGGCGAACACCGCAGCGAGGACCAGCGCCAGCAACAGCAGCGCGATCCACCTCGGTCGACGGGCGACGGCCCACATGCGTGTCAGTACTCCGGATCACGTGCTCGGGCCGGGCGTTCGGGACGCTCGGCGGGGATCTCGACGGACGACGTGCCGGTGCTCACCGTCTCCGGTTCGGCATCGGCAGTCGTCTCCGGTGCACCATTCTCGCGCTCGTCCCTGCCAGCCGCCTCCACGAGCGCGAACTCCTCGGCGAACCGGCGGTCGCGCTCGGCCTTGCGTGCGGCCGCGGCCTCGGCCGCGGCGCGCTCGCGTCCACGGAGCTTGCGCACCCGCCCCGGGCGGAGCACCAGGCGGCCGATGCGGTCGGAGTTCGTGGCGAGGATCGGTCCCAACACGGCCATGATCAGGACGTACAGGCCCGCGAAGGCGGTGATCCGTTCCTCCAGTCCGGCGGCAGCCGACAGCGTCGCGAGGATCAGCGCGAACTCGCCACGGTTCACCAGGATGACGGCGGTGTTGATGCCCTGCTGCGCACTGAAGCCGTTCATGCGGGCGACCAGCTGGCCTGCGACGGCGTTCAGCACGACGGTCATGCCGATCGCGCCGAGGACGGGCCAGAGCACCTCGCCGAAGGTCGAGATGTCGAGGCCCAGGCCGAAGTTGACGAAGAAGAAGGCCGCGAAGACGTCGCGCATCGGCAGGGCGAGCTGCTCGATCCGGTCGCGGTAGCGGGTCGCACCGCACAGCAGCCCGATGACGAAGGCGCCGATGGCGTCGGTGACGCCGAGCAGGTCGCCGATGCCACCGAACATCACGGCCAGGCCGAAGAACAGCACGGTGAACAGCTCGTCGTCGCGGGTGGCGAAGATCTTCGAGACCTGTTTGCCACCCCAGCGCGCCAGGCTGAACATGACGATGAGGAACCCGAACGCCAGGCCGAGCTTGCCGATCACGCCCCAGATGTTCGTGTCGCCGGACAGCACGACCGACACGATCGCCAGGTAGATCGCGATGAAGACGTCCTCGATGACGGTGACGCCGAGGATCATCGGGGTCTCGTCGTTCGCCAGCCGCCGCAGCTCGATCAGCAGCTTCGTGACGATCGCGCTCGACGACGTCGCGGTCATGCCCGCGATCACCAGGGCTTCGCGCGTGCCCCAGCCGAGCGAGAAGCCGAAGGCGAACCCGACGGCCATGTTGATCGCGACGTACGTGCCGCCGGAGACCAGGAGCTTGCCGGCGTTGCCGTAGAACTCTTCTTGGTCGAACTCCAGCCCCAGGTTGAACAGCAGCAGGATCAGCCCGAAGGTCGCGATCAGCTCGATCGTGTGGGACTCGACGCTCAGCCCGATCCACGGCGTGTGCGGGCTCGCGATGAGTCCGACGACCATGTAGATCGGGATGGCGGGGAGCCCGATGAGCTTGCCGAGTCGGCCCAGGACGTAGGCGATGAGGAACAGGCCGCCGATGGTCAGCAGCTCACCACCCAGGTGCATGCCGCTAGCTCCGGGGCGGCGCCTCGGCCGCAGATGCCGCCGCGAGTGCACCGCTGCGGTAGAACGAGAACGCCTTGGCGACCTTCTCGGGAGCGCCGGCGACCACGATGGTGTCGCCCGGGAACACGACGAAGTCCGCCGAGGGGGCGGGGTTGGCGCTGTCGCCACGGACGACGGCGACGACGGTCAGGCCGATGAAGCCGGAGTCGTGCAGGTCGCCGAGTGGCTTGCCGGCGATCGCGTCCTCGTAGTCGACGGAGAACCAGTCGATCGACAGACCCGGGATCTCGTCGAGCTTGTCGAGGCCCTCGGTGATACGGGTGCCGCCCAGCAGTTCGGCGAGGGTGTGGGCCTCGTCGTCGCTCAGGCGCAGCGAGACCTTCTCGGACTTGTCGGCGCCGTCGGAGACGTCAGCGAAGGAGATGAGGTCGGAGTGACCCGACCTGTGCGTGATGACCCCGCACTTGCCACCGTCGTCGGTGTAGAAGCTGTGCAGCACGCCGACTCCGGGGAGTTTGACGCGATGAACGTCGACCATGATGGCTCCCTTTCCCAGGACACCCATGCTAACCACCGTGGGCGCTCGCGCATTCCGTTCTCAGCGCAGCAGTCCGAGTGACCGCGCTGCCGACACGGCCGCGGTGCGCGAGGACACCCCGAGCTTCGAGAACACGTGCACCAGGTGCGTCTTCACGGTGGCGTCGGTGATGTGCAGGGCTGCGGCGACGTCGCCGTTGGACGCTCCCGACGCCACGAGTCGCAGCACCTCGAGCTCGCGCGCGGACAGGCTGACCCGCGGCGAGCGCACCCGCTCCATCAGCCGGCTGGCGATGACCGGGGCCAGGGCGCTCTCGCCCGCGGCGGCGGCCCGGACGGCGGCCAGCAGTTCGTCCGGCGGGGCGTCCTTGAGCAGGTAGCCGCTCGCCCCGGCCTCGACGGCGCCCAGGATGTCGCCGTCGGTGTCGTAGTTGGTCAGGACGAGCACGTAGGGCGGGGCGTCGAGCGCTCGGATCGCGCGGGTGGCGTCCGCTCCGGTCTGGGCCTGCCCGAACTGCAGGTCCATGAGCACGAGTTCGGGCGCCAGCTCGGCAGCCAGGGCGACGGCCTGCGCAGGGACAGCGGCCTCGCCCACCACGGTGATGTCGGCGGCGGTGTCGAGCAGTGCCCGCAGGCCGGCCCGCACCACGGGGTGGTCGTCGGCGATCACGACGCGGATCACGGCGCACCGCCCAGGACGACCCGCACGGTGGTGCCGCTGCCGGGTGCCGAGTCGACGTCGAGCCGGCCGTCGAGCTGCCGCACGCGCTCGGTCATCGCGGCCAGGCCGAACGAGTCGCTGGACCCGGCGCGCGCCCGGACGGCCACCGGGTCGAACCCGCGGCCGTCGTCGGACACGGTCAGGGTGGCGCAGGGGCCGTCGACGACCAGGGTGATGCGGACCGCCGTGGCCTCGGCGTGCTGCACGACGTTGGCCAGGGCCCCCTGGGTGATCCGCAGCAGCGCGGTCTGCGTGGCCATGGGCAGCGTCACCTGCTCGGGCACGTCGACGTGGACGGCCAGGCCGGCGCCGGCCAGCCCGGCCCCGGCACGGTGCGATCCCGCCAGTCGGTCGAGCGCCGACCCGATCCCCTGCTCGAGCGTCGGCGGGCTGAGCTCACGGATGAAGCGCCGGGTGTCGGCCAGCCCCTCGGCAGCGGTCTGACGGGCCAGTCGGACGTGCTCGATGCCCGGTCGCTCACCGTCGGCCGATTCGGCAGCGTGCAGCAGCATCTGGATGCTCGAGAGTCCCTGTGCGACTGTGTCGTGGATCTCGCGAGCGAGTCGCGCTCGTTCGGCCAGGACCCCCTGCTCGTGCTGCGTCGCGGCGAGTTCGTCCTGCGTCCGGATGAGCCGGGCGACCAGATCCTCGCGCTCACGTGCCTCTTGCGCGAGTGCCCGGTAGCCGAGTCCGATGAGCAGGGCGACGCCGGCGCCGACGAGCGGTCCGACCACCCCGCCGACGGTGAACCCGCCGTGCAGGCCCAACGCCACGATCGCGATCCCGGTGGCGACGAGCACGGCCACGGGTCCGACGACCCGCGGCAGGACGTGCAGGTACAGGAAGAACAGCGGGAAGACCAGGTACGCGGCCTCGGGGACGAGCACGAGCAGCGCGATCCAGACCACCGTCAACGTGACGAGCCACACGGCTCCGGCGAGGACGCGGCGGGTCGGCCGGGTCGCCGCTGCCAGGCCGCCGAGCACGTACACGATCGCGAAGACGACGACGAGTGCCAGGGCGGACCACGAGGTGCGTCCGGGTTCGACGAGCACGCGCACGACGACGAGTGCCGTGAGGGCGGCGACCAGGACGTGGAGTCCCGTCCGCAGCCCCACGAACACCGGCGTGAGCGTGCTGTGCGACATCGGTGTCCAGCGTAGGGAGCACGCCGCCGGCGGGCATCAACCGAACGGTCGATGCCAGGACCACACCCACCGGCGATGTCCCGGCGCGACCGCCCCGCGAGGCTGGATGCCGTGCCGTGGACCGTCCCGGCACGGAGAGGAGTCAGCGTGTTCGTCGCCTGGCGTGACCTGCGGCATGCGCGGGGTCGATTCGTCCTGATCGGGAGCGTCGTCGCCCTGATCACCCTGCTGGTCGGGTTCCTGGCCGGCCTGACCGGCGGTCTGGCGTCGCAGAACGTGTCGGCGGTGCTGGGTCTGCCGGGCGACCGTCTGGTCCTGCAGCAGCCGTCCACCGGGCAGCCCTCGTTCGCGCAGTCCACGATCGACGAGCAGGCGCGGGTCGGCTGGCAGGACGCGGCCGGGGTCGACGAGGTCGTGCCCGTCGGGATCGTGCAGGGTCGCGCCACCGCCGGTCGTGCCGCTTCCGCCGGCGCCGACACCGCCGTGGGCGTCGCACTGGTCGGGTTGCCGCACGGCAGCGGCGGCGCACGTGGGTCGGTCGTGGCCGATCTCGCCCCGCGGGCCGACGACCAGGTCGGGCTGTCCGCCGGAGCGGCGCACGACCTGGGTGCCGCCGTCGGGGACCGCGTGACCGTCGCCGGCTCGACCTTCCGCGTCGCCTCGGTGGGCGGCGACGCCTGGTACAGCCACACACCCGTGCTCGCGCTCACCCCGGACGCCTGGGCGGCGGCCGACCGCCGTCTCGGCGGCGACGGAGCCGCGACCGTGCTCGCCGTGAGCGGGACGCCGGACTGGTCCGCCGTCTCCGCACGGACGCACACGTCGGCGGCGACACCGCTCGGCAGCCTGACCGCGCTCGAGACCTTCCGATCCGAGGTCGGATCGCTCGGGCTCATGATCGCGATGCTGTTCGGGGTCTCGGCGCTCGTCGTCGGGGCGTTCTTCACGGTCTGGACGATGCAGCGGGCCGGGGACGTCGCCGTGCTCAAGGCCCTCGGTGCGAGCACACCCTCACTCGTCCGCGATGCCCTCGGGCAGGCGCTCGTCGTGCTGGTCGCCGGGATCGGTGTCGGCACGGTCGCGGTCGTCGCCCTCGGAGTCGCAGCGGGCGGCGCGCTGCCGTTCATGCTCAGCCCCCTCACCACCCTGCTGCCCTCGGTCGCGATGGTCCTGCTGGGCCTGGCGGGCGCCGCCGTCGCCCTGCGCACCGTCACCGCCGCCGACCCCCTCACCGCACTCGGGAGCAACCGATGATCACCCTCGACGACGTCACCCTCACCTTCCCCGACGGCGCCACCCGCACCACGGCCGTCGACCACGTCACCCTGCGCGCCGACGCCGGCCTGGTGACGGGGATCACCGGCCCCTCCGGCTCGGGCAAGTCCTCGCTGCTGGCGGTCGCGGCGACGCTGATCCGGCCGGACTCGGGGCGGGTGCTGATCGGCGACCTCGACGCGACCGGGCTCGACCGGCGTGCGGCCGCCGAACTCCGCCGCGACCGGATCGGGATCGTGTTCCAGCAGTCGAACCTGCTGCCGGCGCTCACCGCCCGCGAACAGCTGCTCGTGATGGGACGGCTCGGCACCACGGACCGCGCGGGTCGTGCCCGCATCGCCGCCCGCGCGGACGACCTGCTCGACACCGTCGGACTCACCGCCCATGCCGACAGGCGACCGGCACAGCTGTCCGGCGGCCAGCGGCAACGGGTCGCCATCGCCCGGGCGCTGGTGCACGACCCCGACGTGCTGCTGGTCGACGAGCCGACGAGCGCGCTCGACCAAGAGCGGGGTGCTGCGGTGATGGACCTGGTCCATCGTCTGACGCACGAGCGCGGGACCGCCACGCTGTTGGTCACGCACGACCTGGTCCACCGTGCCGCGCTGGACGCGCTGGTGACCGTCGTCGACGGCGCCGTCACGCGGATCGAGCAGGCCGCGCCGGCGAACGCAGCGTGACCAGCAGACGGACGGGAGGCCCGTGACCAGCCGGTCACGCGCCTCCTGTCCGTCGCGCCCCGCCTAGCTGGGTTCGGTCGTCTTCTCGCCGACCACCTGCTCGTCCGACGCCGTGGCGCCCTCGGCGCCACTGGAGCGGCCGCCGCCGACGACCACGTCGTCCTCCTCGAAGCCGAACGCGATGTCCGGGGCCTCGAGCCGCACGCGGTCGGCGGACTCGTCGTCGGGCTGCAGCTGCGACTCGCGCTCGGCAGCGACACGCTTCAGGTAGTTCGCCACCTCGGCCTCGGTCTGCTCCTGGTCCCAGCCGAGCACGCCCGCCATCAGCTTCGCGGCGACGGGAGCTGCGGACTCGCCGCGGTCCCAGGCCTCGATCGAGACCCGGGTGCGGCGGGCCAGGACGTCCTCCAGGTGCAGGGCGCCCTCGTGCGACGCCGCGTAGACGACCTCGGCACCGATGTAGTCGTCGGCTCCGGGCAGGGCCTCGGCGAGCGCCGGGTCCTGCTTGACCAGGTCGAGCACCTCGGTGGCGAGCGTGCCGTACCGGTTCAGCAGGTGTTCGATGCGGACCTTGTGCACGCCGAAGGTCTTGGCCGTGCGGCCACGCTTGTTCCACGCGGCGGGGTACCCCTCGGCGCCGAGCAGCGGGATGTCCTGCGTGGTCGACGCCGGGATGCGGCCGTCCATCGCGGCCACGGCCTCGTCGATGGCGTCCTTGCCCATCACGCGGTAGGTCGTCCACTTGCCGCCGGCCACGACCACCAGCCCGGGGGCGGTGTGCGCGACGACGTGCTCGCGGCTGAGCTTCGACGTGACGTCGGACTCGCCCGCCAGCAGCGGTCGCAGGCCGGCGTAGACGCCCTCGACGTCCTCGCGGGTGAGCGGCACACGCAGGACCTTGTTGACGTGTTCGAGGATGTAGTCGATGTCGGCCGCGGTGGCGGCGGGGTGCGCCTTGTCGAGGTACCAGTCGGTGTCGGTGGTGCCGACCAGCCAGTGGCGGCCCCACGGGATCACGAACAGCACGCTCTTCTCGGTGCGCAGGATCATGCCCATGTTCGACTGGAACCGGTCGCGCGGCACGACCAGGTGCACGCCCTTCGATGCACGGACCTTGAACTGCCCGCGCGTGCCGACCATCGCCTGGGTGTCGTCGGTCCAGACGCCGGTGGCGTTGACGACCTGCTTGGCCCGGATGTCGAACTTCTCACCCGTCTGGATGTCGTGCGCGTGGGCGCCGACCACGCGCTCGCCGACCTTGATGAAGCCCTCGATCCGCACGCGGGCGGCGGCGTGGGCGCCGTAGGACGCCGCGGTGCGCACCAGCGACGCGACGTAGCGGGCGTCGTCGACCTGGGCGTCGTAGTAGGTCATGCCGCCGACGAACGCGTCCTTCTTCAGCGACGGCATCGACCGCAGCACCTGCGTGCGGGTGAGGTGCCGGTGGTGCGGGACCCCGGGCGGGCGGCCACCGGACCAGCTGAAGGCGTCGTACATCGCCATGCCGATCCCGATGTAGAAGCGCTCCCACACGCGGTGGTTGAGCGGGTACAGGAAGCGGACCGGCTTGACCAGGTGCGGGGCGATGCGCTGCAGCAGCAGGCCGCGTTCGATCAGGGCCTCGCGCACCAGGGTGAAGTTGAGCTGTTCGAGGTACCGGATGCCGCCGTGCACGAGCTTCGACGAGCGGCTCGACGTGCCCGATCCCCAGTCGCGGGCCTCGACGATCCCGACGCTCAGGCCACGGGTGACGGCGTCGAGGGCGCTGCCCCCGCCGACGATCCCACCACCGACGACCAGGACGTCGAGCTCCCTCGTCTTCAGTGCTTCGATCGCATCGGCCCGTTCCTCCGGTCCGAGCTTCGCCTGGGGATCGAACCCCGCCGTGCCGAACGCACCGCCGGGTGCCTTCTTGCCCGAGACCGTCGTTGCCATCATCGCCTCCGCGTCACCGTGGTGGAGCAGCACGTCAGCGTGCTGCCGTCCGGCGCCGGTGCACTCAGCGGTGGTAGGGCGCCACGACCACTTCTACTCGCTGGAACTCCTTGGCGTCGGAGTACCCGGTGGTGGCCATCGACCGTCGCAGGGCACCGACGATGTTCGCGCGGCCGTCCCAGGTGGGGGTCGGGCCGTTCAGGACGCTCTCGAGCGGGGCGATGGTGCCGACCTCGACACGACGACCTCGCGGGAGTTCCGGGTGGTGTGCCTCGGCGCCCCAGTGGAAACCGCCGCCCGGCGCCTCGGACGCACGGGCCAGGACGGTGCCGAGCATGACGGCGTCGGCGCCCATCGCGATCGCCTTCACGACGTCGCCCGCGGTGTCGAGGCCCCCGTCGGCGATGACGTGCACGTAGCGGCCACCGGACTCGTCCATGTAGTCACGACGGGCCCCGGCGATGTCGGCGACCGCGGTGGCCATCGGCGCGTGGATGCCCAGCGCGGCACGGGTGGTCGAGGCGGCGCCGCCACCGAAGCCGACCAGCACGCCGGCCGCGCCGGTGCGCATGAGGTGCAGGGCGGCGGTGTAGGTCGACGCGCCACCGACGATCACGGGGACGTCGAGCTCGTAGATGAACTTCTTGAGGTTCAGGGGCTCGGTGTTCTGCGACACGTGCTCGGCCGACACCGTGGTGCCGCGGATCACGAACAGGTCGACACCGGCGTCGACGACCGTCTGCGAGAACTCCTGCGTGCGCTGCGGGCTGAGCGACCCGGCGACGGGGACACCAGCGGCGCGGATCTCGGCCAGGCGCGCGGTGATCAGCTCGGCCTTGACGGGCTCGGCGTAGATCTCCTGCATGCGCTTGGTGACGTTGTCGTCGGTGAGCTGGCGGATCTCGGCGTAGTAGGGCCCGGGGTCCTGGTACCGGGTCCACAGGCCCTCGAGGTCGAGCACACCCAGGATGCCGAGCTTGCCCATCTGGATGACGGTGGCCGGCGAGGCGACGGAGTCCATCGGTGCGGCCAGGATCGGCGCTTCGAACGTGAAGGCGTCGATCGACCACTGCACGTTGACGTCCTGCGGGTCGCGCGTGCGCCGCGAGGGAACCACCGCGATGTCGTCGAACGCGTACGCCCGTCGTCCGCGCTTGCCTGCACCGATCTCGACTTCACTCACCCGGCAAGCCTACCGGGCGCCCTCTGCGCGGGGCCGCATGGGTACTGGTGCGTCAGCGCGAGCGGCGGCGGCGCTGTCGGAGCACCCGCAGCGTCAGGCCCAGCCCGAGCGCCAGCACGACGAGCACGACCAGCAGCAGCGCGGCGACCTTCACGAGCAGCGCGGCACCGACGAAGAGCACCACGAACACCACCCACACCAGCGCGTCCATGGCGCGTGCCGCGATCCTGTCCACGTCGGGAACGCTACCCGTGTGGCGGTGGTGGGACGAGCCTCCAGGCTGCCACCGGCCCGTCGAGTGCGCGTCGACCGGTCACGACACCCCGTCGGACGGTCGTCGACCGGTCGCGAACCGTCGCTGGGGGCGTCGCGAGTCGACGGAACGCGACCACTCGACGGACGTGAGCGGGGTGTCGCGACCAGTGGGCACGGCAGCACGCCGCACGCCCCACACACCACGCCCCACGGCCGCACGCCCCACGCAGCACGTCCACACGGCAGCACGCCGCGCGCCGCGTGCCGCACGACGAACGGCCGCACGAGGAGCGGGGCCGCGCGGCGCATCAGCGACTGCGCACGGCCCCACTCGGTGCCGGCACCGCCCCCACAGCGACACCGGCGGGTCGACGCCCCTACTTGGCGGCGTCGACGTCCTTGGCGAGCGTCCCGAGGTACAGCTCGATGACCTTCGGGTCGTCGGCGAGCTCACGCCCGGTGCCCGAGTACGCGTTCCGCCCCTGGTCGAGCACGTACCCACGGTCGCAGATCTGCAGGCACCGGCGGGCGTTCTGCTCGACCATGATGATCGAGACCCCGGCCTTGTTGATGCGGCGCGTCCGGATGAAGGTCTCGTCCTGTCGCACCGGGGACAGACCGGCGCTCGGCTCGTCGAGCAGCAGCACCTTCGGGTCCATCATGAGCGCGCGGGCCATCGCGACCGACTGCCGCTCGCCACCGGACAGGGACCCGGCACGCTGCCCACGGCGTTGCGCCAGGACCGGGAACAGGTCGTAGATCACCTCGAGGCGCTCCGCGAACTTCGACGGCCGCAGGTACAGGCCCATCTGCAGGTTCTCCTCGATGGACAGCGAGGGGAAGACGTTGTTCGTCTGCGGCACGAACCCGACCCCCGCCTGCACGAGCTTGTTCGCCTTCATGTTCGTGATGTCCTCGCCCTGCAGGGTGACGGAGCCCTCGCGCACGGAGACCAGCCCGAACAGGGCCTTGAGCAGCGTCGACTTGCCCGCACCGTTCGGCCCGATGATGCCGATGAGCTCGCCCGGACGGCACTCGAGGTCGCACCCGTTCAGGATGTTGACGCCCGGCAGGTACCCGGCGACGAGCCCGCTGGCCCGCATCACCGGTTCCACGGTGGCGGTCGCGGCCGCACCGCTGGTCGGACTGGAGGCTCCGCTCGCGTTCACCGCGTCGCTCGCGTCGGTCATCGTGTCGCCTTCCCGTCGTCGTCGGCGTCCGCCGTCGTGTGCCCCTGCGTGGTCTGCGCGTCTGTCTGCTCTTCCTGGGCGACCTCGGCGCTGAGCTCCTCGTAGGTCTCCTCGTTCAGGAGCGCATCGTCACCCAGGTCGGTGTCGTGGTGTGCTCCGAGGTACGCGTCGATGACCGCCTGGTCGTCCATCACCGAACCGGCGGGGCCCTCGGCGACGACGCGTCCCTCGGCCATCACGACGACCCAGTCCGAGATGTGCCGGACCATGTGCATGTCGTGCTCGACGAACAGCACCGTCATGCCGTCGTCGCGCAGGGACTGGATGTGCCCGAGCAGCGACTGCGTCAGCGCCGGGTTCACCCCCGCCATCGGCTCGTCGAGCATGATCATCGTCGGGTCGGACATGAGCGCCCGGGCCATCTCGAGCAGCTTCCGCTGGCCGCCGGACAGTGATCCGGCGTAGTCGTCCCGCTTCTCCAGCAACTTGAACCGGTCGAGCAGCTCTTCGGCCTTCGCGGTGATCTCGCGCTCGCGCTTCGACCACAGCGGCCGGACCAGGGCGGCGAAGAAGTTCTCGCCGGGCTGGTCCTTCGCACCGAGCAGCATGTTCTGCATCACCGTCAGCCGCGACAGCGCCTTGGTGAGCTGGAAGGTACGGACCATGCCGGCGCGGGCGACCTTCGCGGCGCCGGTGTGGCCGAGGGTCGCACCGTTGAAGACCCAGCTGGCGTCCTTGCCGCTGGAGGGCTTGTCGAAGCCCGTCAGCAGGTTGAAGAACGTGGTCTTGCCGGCACCGTTCGGGCCGATCAGCGCCGTGATCGAGCCGCGCTGGACCTCGAGGTGGTCGACGTCGACCGCGGTCATGCCGCCGAAGCGACGGGTGATGTTGTCGACGGTCAGGATCGCGTCGGGCTTGGCGGCACCCGGGGTGTGGGCGACCGCCGTCGTGGGCGTGGGTGACTCAGACACTGAAGGTCAGCTCCTTCTTGTTCCCGAGGAGTCCCTGCGGGCGGAAGACGATGAGCAGCATGAGCGCGACGCCGACGAGCACGTACGAGAACTGCTCGGCCTGCTGCGAGTTCATGATCGAGTTGGGGATGAAGTCGCTGGCCAGGGTCCGGATGCCCAGGCGGACGACGAAGAACAGCACGGCACCGAGCACCGGGCCGAACACCGTCGCGGCCCCACCGAGGATCAGCGCCGTCCAGATGAAGAACGTCATCGAGCGGCCCATCGCGTCCGGCTGCACCGAACTCGGCAGGACGTAGATGATGCCGGCCAGGGCACCGAGTGCGCCACCGAACACGAGCGACTGCATCTTGTACGAGTAGACGCTCTTGCCGAGGGACCGGACGGCGTCCTCGTCTTCGCGGATGGCCTTGACGACGCGACCCCAGGGGCTGCGCATGAGCAGGAACAGCACGAGCGTGAACAGGGCGACCAGGCCCCAGCCGACGATCCGGATCCACCAGCCGTTGACACCGTTGTTCGAGTACGTGAACCAGAGGATGGTCGTGGTGCCGTCGGGTAGGAAGCTCAGCGCGTTGAACGGGTCGCGGTAGCTCGAGCCGGTGATGCCGTTCGAGCCGCCCGTGGTCGTGGTCAGCAGACTCGAGCGGCCGACCATGCGGATGATCTCCGCTCCCGAGATCGTCACGATCGCCAGGTAGTCACCCCGCAACCGCAGGGTCGGGATGCCGAGGATGACCGCGAAGACGACGGCGATCAGCAGCGCGACCAGGACGGCCATCCCGAAGGGCAGCCCGTTCGTGATCGAGATCGCGAAGCCGTAGGCGCCGAGCAGCAGGAACGCTGCCTGGCCCATGTTCACCAGGCCGGTGAGCCCGAAGTGCACGTTCAGCCCGATCGCGGCGAGCGCGAACGCCGCCGTGGTGGGCGCGAGGGCCTCTTGGGTCAGCGACTGGAGGAGGTTGACGATGTAGTCCATGGCGGCGCTCCTTAGCCGATCCGCTCGGCACGGCCGAAGATGCCCTGCGGCCGGAACAGCAGGATGAGGATGAGGATGACGAGGGCCGTGGCGTACTTGAAGTCGCCCGGCAGCACGAGGTTGGTGAGCTCGACGACGACGCCGATGATCATCGACCCGACCAGGGCGCCGTACGCGGTGCCCAGGCCACCGAGGGTGACGGCGGCGAACATCAGCAGCAGCAGCTGGAGTCCGGTCTGCCAGTTCACGCCGTTCAGCACCAGGCCGAGCATCACGCCGGACAGCCCGGCCAGGCCGGCGGCGAGCGTCCACACGAACCGGATGACCCGGTCGACGTCGATGCCGGACGCCGATGCCAGCGCCGGGTTGTCCGACACGGCGCGGGTCGCGCGGCCGAAGCGGGTCTTCGCCAGGAACAGGCCGGTCGCGATCAGCACGACGAGCGCGATGCCCATCGCGACGTAGGACTGCACCGTCAGCGTGACCCCGGCGAACGTCACCGTGTCGGGGTTGCTCTGCTGGATGCGGACGGTCGAGGCACCGAAGAAGTACTGGAACGCGTACTGCGCCGCGATCGACAGGCCGATCGTCACGATCATGAGCTGCGTCAGGCTGATCCGACGCCGGCGCAGGGGCTTCCAGATGACCATGTCCTGCAGGTACCCGGTCGCCGCGCAGAGCAGGACGACCACCACGCCGGCCAGCCAGACGTTCCACCCGAGCTGGTTCGCGAAGAGGTACGCCAGCAGTCCGCCGAGCGTGACCTGCTCGCCGTGGGAGAAGCTCGACAACCCGGTCGTGCCGTAGATCAGCGACAGGCCGATCGAGGCGAGGGCGAGGAGCAGCCCGAGCCGGATGCCGGACACGAACTGCTGCCAGGCACGGGCCGGACTGACGCTCGTGGACGCGTCCGACGTGGTTGCGCCCTTCTGGTCGGACAGCTGGAAGATCTGTCCCGCGTTCGCGTTGAGGTTCGCCTGCACCTCGCGCTTGGCGTCCGCAGCGTTCGTCAGGAACTGCCCCTTCGGCAGGGTGTCCTGGTCGACGGTGACGCTGTACTGCCCGGCTGCCGGCACGCTCACCGACCAGCGCCCGGCGTCCGTGGTGGTCGAGGTCGCGGTGAAGCCGCCCGGTCCGGCGACGTCGACGGCCACGCCCGCTGCGGGCTTGCGCTCCGAGTCGAGGATCGTGCCCTGGATACAGCCGTTCGTGGTGCTGACGGTGCAGGGCTGCGTGCTCGACGGCGCGGGCCCGGTCGATGCCGACGCGGACGCCGATGCCGTGGGCGTCGCGCCCGCACCGATCGCCGGCGCACTGACGGCCCAGTCGATGGCGAAGGTCGCCAGGAACGCCGCGACGAGCACGACGACGAGCAGCAGTCGGCGACGACCTGGTGCCCCGGGGCGGAACCGGCGCAACAGCGCCGGCCCCGCAGGAGTGATGGATCCCACGGAAGAGCCTCTCGTTCGGATGCCGAGGAACCTATGGGGAATTTGTGTCGCGGGTGTTTCCGAAACGTTCCCTGTGTGATTCGTGCCGAAACTGTGACCCTGTGGAGGAACGGGCCTGCCGGGGGTGGGGCGGGCCTCCTGTCCGGATCGACGCCACCGGGAGCCGGAATGCGCAACGGGGCGCGCGCGTTAGCATGGTCCATCCGGAACCCGACGCTGCGTCCGGTGTTGCAGACCACTTCACCTCGCCCACGAAGGGGACCCATGGACCAGCCGGATCCGTTCGGATTCATCGGACTCACGTACGACGACGTCATGCTCCTGCCGGGGCACACCGACGTCATCCCGAGCGAGGCGTCCACCGCGTCCCGGCTCACCAAGCGGATCTCGGTCAACGTCCCGCTGCTCTCCGCAGCGATGGACACCGTCACCGAAGCGCGCATGGCCATCGCCATGGCACGACAGGGCGGCATCGGGATCCTGCACCGCAACCTGTCGATCGACGACCAGGCCGCCTACGTGGACAAGGTCAAGCGGTCCGAGTCGGGGATGATCACCAACCCCGTCACCACCACCCCGGACGCCACCGTGGCCGAGGTCGACGCCCTGTGCGGTCAGTTCCGCGTCTCGGGCCTGCCCGTCGTCGAGGACGACGGCACGCTGGTCGGCATCATCACCAACCGCGACATGCGCTTCGTGGCGACGTTCGAGCAGCAGACCACCCTGGTGCGGGACGTCATGACGAAGGCGCCGCTGATCACCGCGAACGAGGGCATCGACCCCGAAGAAGCGGTGGCGATCTTCGCCCAGCACAAGATCGAGAAGCTGCCGCTGGTCGACGCCGCCGGCAAGCTCCGCGGGCTCATCACGGTCAAGGACTTCGACAAGAGCGAGCAGTACCCGGACGCCACCAAGGACGACGAGGGCCGCCTGCGTGTCGGCGCCGCCATCGGCTTCTTCGGTGACGCCTGGCAGCGCGCGTGCGCCCTGCGTGACGCCGGTGTCGACGTGCTCGTCGTCGACACCGCCAACGGCGAGAGCGAGGGTGTGCTCGACATGGTCCGCCGGCTCAAGGCCGACCCGTCGTTCGCGGCGATCGACGTCATCGGCGGCAACGTCGCGACGCGTGCCGGCGCCCAGGCGCTCATCGACGCGGGCGTCGACGCCGTCAAGGTCGGCGTCGGTCCGGGCTCGATCTGCACCACCCGCGTCGTCGCCGGTGTCGGCGTGCCGCAGGTGACCGCGGTGTACGAAGCGTCGCTGGCCGCGCGTGAAGCCGGCGTGCCGATCATCGCCGACGGTGGCCTGCAGTACTCGGGCGACATCGCCAAGGCCCTGGTGGCCGGTGCCGACACCGTCATGCTCGGCTCACTGCTCGCGGGCACGGACGAGTCCCCCGGCGACCTGGTGTTCGTCAACGGCAAGCAGTTCAAGGCGTACCGCGGGATGGGCTCGCTCGGCGCGCTGCAGACTCGCGGCAAGAAGACCTCGTACTCCAAGGACCGGTACTTCCAGGCCGATGTCCCCTCGGACGACAAGCTCATCCCCGAGGGCATCGAGGGCCAGGTGCCCTACCGCGGGTCGGTCGGCAACGTCGTGTACCAGCTCACCGGTGGGCTGCGGCAGTCGATGTTCTACGTCGGCGGCCGCACCGTCGCCGAGCTCAAGGCGCGCGGCAAGTTCGTCCGCATCACCGCGGCCGGGCTCAAGGAGTCGCACCCGCACGACGTGCAGATGGTGGTCGAGGCGCCGAACTACACCCGGTAGCGCGCACCCGGCACGAACGAGCGCGGCGGTCCTCGACGAGGGCCGCCGCTGTCGTGTCCCCGGGGTCGGATCGTTCCGGAGCGCTTGCACAGCTTCGTCACGGCTCGGTAACGAAACGTCCAGGTTCGGATTTCGTCACACGGGCGAAACACAATCGCCCTACTTTTGCTCGCATCCACACGGAGGCGTCGCACTCGACCCGATGCGACACACGGCCTCCGTGCCGAGAAAGGGTTCCACGGATGATCAGAACCACCCGCGTCACCACGGCGCTGGCACTGGCGGGAGCAGCCGCAGTGCTGCTCGCGGCATGCTCCACCGCAGGCAGCTCCAGCCCGTCCTCGTCGGCCTCGTCGGCCAAGAAGGACCCGGCGTCCAGCTGCAAGGCCCCCTCATCCCCGAGCACCGACGCGCTGAAGATCGGCACGATCCTGCCGCTCACGGGTTCACTCGCGTACCTGAACCCGCCGGCCGAGTCCGGCGTGGGTCTCGCCGTCGACGACATCAACGCAGCGGGCGGTGTGCTGGACAAGGACGTCTCGATCGACCCGCAGACCGACTCGGGTGACAGCACGGACATGACCGTCTCGAGTTCGGCAGCGACCAAGCTCGTCAACGCGAAGGTTCCCGTGGCGATCGGCGCCGAGTCGTCCTCGGTCACGCTGAACGTGATCGACCAGCTCACCAGCAGCTGCATCGTGGAGATCTCCCCCGCCAACACCGCGACCGACCTGTCCGGCTACTCGTCGTACTACTACCGGACCGCTCCGCCGGACTCGGTGCAGGGTTCCGCGCTCGGGCAGCTCATCACGGGTGACGGCAACGCCAAGGTGGCGTTCATCGTCTTCAACGACACGTACGGCACGGGCCTGCGCAACTCGGTGCAGGAAGCGATCGAGTCGTCCGGCGGCCAGGTCGTCTACGGCGGCAAGGGCAAGGGCCAGGAGTTCCCGCCCGGACAGACCACGTTCTCGTCCGAGGTGACCGCGGCACTGGCCGCCAAGCCGGACGCGATCGTCGTGCTGGCGTTCGACGAGACGAAGTCGATCGTCCCCGAGCTCGTCTCGCAGGGCTGGGACATGTCGAAGACCTACATGTCGGACGGCAACACCGCCGACTACGCCAAGGACTTCGACCCGGGCACGCTGAACGGTGCACAGGGCACGATCCCCGGCGCCTCGCCCAAGGACGACCTGAAGCAGCGTCTGGTCGCGTACTACAAGAAGTCGTCCGGCAAGGACCTCGCTGACTTCTCGTACGCCGCCGAGTCCTACGACGCCACCACCCTGGCCGCGCTGGCCGCGGTGAAGGGCAAGGGCACCGACGCCGGCACCATCCAGGCCAACATGGACAAGGTGTCCGGGGCCGACGGCGGCACCGAGTGCTCGACGTTCGCCGACTGCAAGAAGCTGCTCGACGGCGGCAAGGACATCCACTACACGGGCCCGTCGGGCATCGGTCCGTTCGACGCGAACAACGACCCGTCCAGCGCCTACATCGGCATCTACAAGTTCGACGGGGACAACAAGCCCGTCTACCAGAGCGCCATCCAGGGCTCGGTCAAGAAGTAACACGCGTCACCAGGACGGCCCCGGCAGCACTGCTGTCGGGGCCGTTCCGCGTCCGGCGGCGGCGGGCTCTGCCGTCGCCGAGTCTCGGGCCCGTGGACAGATTGCGGCGTCCGGACGCCGCAATCTGTCCGCCATGCCGAGACTCGGCGCACGGGCCGGACGGTGAACGGCGGCGGGCAGCAGGCGGACGGGAGGCCCGGGCCGGCTCCGTCAGGCGGCTGCCGCGGGCAGCGGGGCGCGCCGGGCGCGCCGGTTCGCCACGAACGAGTCGGTGGTCAGGATCAGCAGCGCGAGCCACACGATCGCGAAGCCGGTCCACCGCGACGGGCTCATCGCCTCGTGCTGGACGGCCACGCCCACGACGAGCTGCATCACCGGGGTCAGGTACTGCGTCAGCCCGAGCGTCGACAGCGACAGCCGGCGGGCCGAGGACGCGAACAGCAGCAGCGGCACCGCGGTCGCCGGGCCCGCGGCGACCATGATCAGCGCGTGCACCCAGCCGGCGCTGCCGAAGGTGATCCCGCCGCCCAGCCCCGTCAGTCCCATCACCACGAGGGCGACGACCGCGACGGGGGTGAGCCACATCGTCTCCATCGTCAGCCCGCTCAGCGCGTCGACCGTGCCACCGACGCGCTTCTTCACCAGGCCGTACAGCCCGAACGAGAACGCCAGCACGATCGAGATCCACGGCATCTGCCCGTACCCGACGGCGATCACCACGACGGCCACGATGCTGATGCCGACCGCCACCCACTGCGCCGGCCGCAGGCGCTCGCGCAGCAGCACGACGCCCAGCGCGATCGTGACGAGCGGGTTGATGAAGTACCCGAGCGCGGCCTCGACCGTGTGGCCGGTCGTCGTCGCGAGGACGTACACGGTCCAGTTCACGACGATGAGCACCGCGGCGACCGCCATGACGCCCATCACCCGGCGTTGCGCGACCAGCGAGCGGGTCCGGCGCCACGAGCGGGTGACGGCGATGCCGACGGCGCAGAACCCCAGCCCGAAGACGATCCGCCAGGCGACGATCTCGAACGCGCCGGCGGGAGCCATCGCGGTGAACAGCAGCGGCATGAGCCCCCAGAGCCCGTAGGCCACGACGGCCTGCAGGACCCCGACGGATGCTTCGCTCCTGGCCACGCGCTCACTCACCCGGCAATGCTACGGACGTGCGCCGACAGGACGACGCAGGCCGGGCCTCCAGGACGGCCACCGCGCCCCGCGACCGGAACGGCGAACGCCCCGCCGGTCCGGGGACCGACGGGGCGTTCGACGAGGAGCTGAGCCTCGGGCTCAGTGCTCGATGACGGCGAGGACGTCGCGAGCGGACAGGACCAGCAGGTCCTCGCCCGAGTACTTGACCTCGGTGCCGCCGTACTTCGAGTAGATGACCTTGTCGCCGACGGCGACGTCGAGCGGGACGCGGTTGCCGTTGTCGTCGATGCGACCCGGACCCACGGCCACGACCTCGCCCTCCTGCGGCTTCTCCTTCGCGGTGTCCGGGATGACGAGACCGGACGCAGTGGTCTGCTCCGCCTCGACCTGACGGATGACGATGCGATCTTCGAGCGGCTTGATGGTGACGGCCACGGTGACCTCTTCTTTCTCGGTACTGACTCGGTAGAGATGAAAACCGGTTGGCACTAGACACACGAGAGTGCCAGGTCCAACTGTAGGGGGCCGCTGGCACTCGGTCAATCCGAGTGCCAGGACTCCCGTCGATGGGAGGATCGTCTCATGGACGCCACCGAACTCGCACAGCTGCTGACGCCGGACGGCATGGCGCTGCTCGACCGGACCCCCGCGGTCTCCGACGGCGGTGAGATCGTCCGGGTGGTCGCACGGCTCCGCAGCGAGGGGCACGACCCGGCGCTCGTCTCCGCGGTCCTGACCCAGGCGAAACTGCGGCAGAAGGCCCGCGGCAAGTTCGGCGACTTCGCCAGCCGGATGCTGTTCACCGAGGCCGGCCTCGAGCAGGCGACACGGCTGTCGGTCGCCGCGCAGCACGCCGGGCGCTTCGCCGCTGCCGGGCTGCGCCGGGTGGCGGACCTGGGCTGCGGCATCGGCGGGGACGCGATGGCGATGGCCGCGCTCGACCTCGACGTCACCGCCGTCGACCGCGACGAGGTCACGGCGGCCGTCGCGACCCACAACCTGGCGCTGTGGGACGACGCCCGCGTCGAGCTCGGCGACGCGGGCACGTTCGACCTGTCCCGCGTGGACGGCGTCTGGATGGACCCGGCCCGACGCACGAGCGGCCACACGAACACCCGCCGACTGGCCGACCCCGACGACTGGTCCCCGTCGCTCGACACGGTGTTCGCCGCCGCCACCACGACCCCGACCGGCGTGAAGCTCGGCCCCGGCATCGACCGCGACCTGATCCCCGACGCGGCCGAGGCGCAGTGGACGTCCGTCGACCGCGAGGTCGTCGAGCTCGCCCTGTGGTTCGGGCCCCTCGCCCGCCCGGGCATCCGACGCGCAGCGACCGTGATCGGCGCCCACGGCATCGCCGAGCTCACGGGCGACGCCGACGCCCCGGACGTCGGGGTCGGCCCGATCGGCGCGTACCTCTACGAACCCGACGGTGCCGTCATCCGGGCCCGGCTGATCGGTGACCTGGCACGGTCGATCGAGGGGAACATGCTGTCGGACGGGATCGCGTACGTGACGAGCGACCAGGCCGTGACGACGCCGTTCGCGCAGGGGTTCCGGGTGCTCGACACCCTGCCGCTCGACGTCAAGCAGCTCAGCGCTCGGCTGGCGGCCGACGGCGTGGGCACCGTGGAGATCAAGAAGCGCGGGGTCGACGTCGACCCCGCGCAGTTCCGGAAGCGCCTGCGGCTGCGCGGCGGCACCCGGCAGGTGACGCTGGTGCTGACCCGCCTGGAGGGCCGCCACACCGCGGTGCTGTGCGAACGGCTCCCACAGGCGGCCAGCTGATCGGACAGCGAGCCGAGGACCGCGGGCCGTTGGCCGCGGTCGACGGTGCCGCGTCGGCCTCGCCGGCCCGTCGGCCGGTCCGTCAGAGGACGAAGGCGCCCGAGTTCGAACCGGAGTCGTAGTCGGAGTAGTTGGCGGACTGCCCGATCGCGAAGACGACCACGGCGATCCACAGGATCCACAGGCCGAGCATGACCCAGCCGGCGATGATGCCGGTGAGCGCCAGACCGCGGCCCCGTTCGCCGCTCTGCTTGATCTTGCCGAGAGCGACGTGGCCGAGGATCGCCCCGGCCGGACCGAGCAGGACCGCGATGAAGAACAGCGGGATCGCGCCGAGGCCGAACACGATCGACAGGATCGCCAGCAGGTTCGTCTTGGGCTGCTGGGCGTAGGGCTGGTACGCCGAGGCGGCGTAGGGGTTCTGCTGCCCCTGCTGCGCGTACGGGTTGTACTGCTGCTGCCCGGGCTGCTGGGCGTACTGGCCGGGCTGGGCGTACTGGCCGGGCTGACCGTTCTGGCCCTGCTGGCCGTACTGACCCGACTGGCCGTACTGGCCCGACTGGTCGTACTGACCGGGCTGGCCGTACTGACCCGGCTGGCTGTACTGGCCAGGCTGCGGCGCCGAGGGGTTCTGCGGGGCCCCGTACTGCGGCTGGGCCGGCTGCTGCGGCTGCTGCCCGTACTGCGGCTGGGCCGGCTGCTGCGGCTGCTGCTGTCCGTACGGCTGCTGCTGGGTGTTCTGGCCGTACCCGTTCGGCTCGGCGGCGGATCCGGGGGCGGGAGTCGACGCATCCGGGCGCTGCCCGTCCGGCTGCTGCTCGCCCGGCTTCGGCCACTGGTTCTGATCGGACACGTTGCACCCCTCCCGACGACCCGTGCGGCCGTCGACAGGAATCCTCCCACAGCCGGCAGCCGCCGGTTCAGACCTGGACGGTCGTCACCGGCAGCGTGGAGTCCGCTGCCAGGCCGAGGTCGCTCGGCGGATGCCCCTCGGCGACCAGCCGGGCACCGACCGCGGCGATCATCGCACCGTTGTCCGTGCACAGGTCGAGCGGCGGGATCCGCAGCTCGACCCCGGCGGCCGCGCAGCGCTCGGTCGCCACGGCACGCAGGCGGGCGTTCGCCACGACACCACCGCCGAGCAGCAGCCGGGGCACGCCGGTGTCACGACAGGCGTTCAGTGCCTTGGTCAGCAGGACGTCGACCACGGCCTCGCGGAAGGACGCGGCGACGTCGGCGACGGGCACCTCGGTCCCCTCGTCGCGGCAGCGTTCGACCCACCGGGCGACCGAGGTCTTCAGGCCCGAGAACGAGAAGTCGTACCGGTGCGCCGCCAGGTCCTTCGGCAGCGTCAGGCCCCGGGGGAACCGGATCGCCGTGGGGTCCCCGTCCGCGGCGGCGCGATCGATCTGCGGCCCGCCCGGGTAGGGCAGGCCGAGCAGCCGGGCGACCTTGTCGAAGGCCTCGCCCGCGGCGTCGTCGATGGTCTCACCGAGCAGCTCGACGTCACCCACCAGGTCGCGGACGAGCAGCAGCGACGTGTGCCCGCCGGACACCAGCAGCGCCACGGTCGGCAGCTCGAGGGCGCTGCCGTCGGCACGCAGCACGTCGGCACCGACGTGGCCGACCAGGTGGTTCACGCCGTACAGCGGCTTGCCGGTGGCCACGGCGAGCGCCTTCGCGGCGCCGACCCCGACCATCAGGGCGCCGGCGAGCCCCGGGCCGGCGGTCACCGCAACGGCGTCGAGCTCGTCGAGGGTCACGCCGGCCTGCGCCAGCGCCTGGGCCAGGGTGGGCGTCATCGCTTCGAGGTGGGCACGGGCCGCGACCTCGGGCACGACCCCGCCGTAGCGCGCGTGCTCCTCCATGCTCGAGGCGATGACGTTGGCCAGCAGGGTCGTGCCGCGGACGATCCCGATGCCGGTCTCGTCGCACGAGGTCTCGATGCCGAGCACCAGCGGTTCAGCCATCCACGGCCTCCTGTCCGATCGGTCCGGGTCGGGTGGCCGCGCTCGGCAGTGCCAGCCGCATCACCCGGGCGTCGACGCCGTCGGGTTGGTAGTAGCGCGGCCGGGTGGCGATGTGCTCGAACCCGAACGCGGTGTACATCGCCTGGGCGACGGGGTTGTCGGCGCGGACCTCGAGGAAGACCTCGTGCACGCCACGACGACGGGCCTCGTCCAGCAGCTCGGTGAACAGGGCCCGGCCGATGCCCGACCCGCGGTGCTCGGCGGCGACGGCGATGGTCTGCACGTCGGCGACGGGGTTGCCGGCCAGCGAGGACAGTCCCGCGTACCCGACGACCGTGGGTGCTGGCCCGTCGGTGGTCTCCACGACGACGTAGTGGCCGTGCGGCGACCACAGCTCGGCCGACATCTGCGACGACGACCAGGCATCGGTCGGGAACGAGGCGTGCTCGAGCCACATCACGTCGTCCAGGTCCTGCGGGTGCGCGCGCCGCAGGCGCAGCCCGTCGGGCAGGGTCACCGGGCCACCCGCTTCGGGGCTCCGGGCATGGTGACGTCGGGGTCGCGGAGGTAGAGGGGCGCGTCGTCGGCGAAGGGCGCACCCACGGCGAGCCGGTCTGCAGCGAGCACCCCGAGCCTCCCGGCCGGGATGGTGACGGCGGTGACCCGCCGGAACCCACTGGAGGCCCCCAGCACGTCGTCCAGGTCGGCGGGCCTGGCGAGACCCGGACCCGCGGTGCGTGCGCCGGTCTGGTCGTGGACGCTCCAGTGGACCTCGCGGCGACGGGCGTCGGTGAGGACGACGAACGGCTCGCCGTCGGCCGCTGCCGCCGCGACCGCGTCGTGGCTGACGACGGGATGGACGGGGACGCCGCGCGCCGCGGCGAACGTGCGGGCGGCGGCGATGCCGACGCGCAGACCCGTGAAGGGGCCGGGTCCCATGCCGGCGACGACGCCCGTGACGTCGGCGGCGGTGATGCCGGCGTCGGACAGGACGTCCTGCAGGAACGGGCCGATCACCTCGGCGTGGCGGCGGGTGTCCTCGGTGGACCGTTCGGCCAGGACCTGGCGGGTGGCGGGGTCGACCACGGCGACGGAGGTCCCGGCGGAGGTGTCGATCGCGAGCAGCACCCGTCCATCGTAGGCGCGCGCTCGGGCCGCATCACCCCCGGTGGCCTGTCCCCCGTTCGCTGGGAATGTGCCGTCAGCCTGGGAAGACACCCGGCGTGGTACATGGACAGGTCGATCGCGGACAGACGGTCTGGTTCGCCCTCCCACTGGGGACACCCCGGCACTTCCGCACTCGGAGAGGTGACCGACAGGCTCTTGTACGAGCCCGTCGGGAGGGCTCCATCCCAAGGAGTGTCCGCTCATGCACAAGCGCTTCACCAGGACGGCGTTGGTCGCCCTCGTCGTCACCTCGGCTCTGATCGCCGCGCCGCTGGCGGACGGCAGCGCCGCGCAGGCCGCCGGGGTGCCGGTCGGCAACATCGGCAAGTTCAAGCAGAACTACCTCGAGTCCTTCAGCACCGCCGCCGCGGCGAACGGTCCGTTCGCGAAGACCTACGCCAACTCGTGGCAGCCCTACCCGGACGGGATGGGCAACGGCCAGTACTGGTCCGGGTCCCAGATCAGCGCCACGGGCGGGATGATGGACATCGCACTCAGCGGCACGCGTGGCGCGGCCGGGACCTTCGGCACGAAGAACGGCGCGTGGTCGTTCGTCGGCGGGAAGTTCACCGTCCGGGCCCGGGCCGTGGGCGGCGACACGAACGGTGCGGCGTTCATCCTCTGGCCGACCTCGAACAACTGGACCGAGGGCGAGATCGACTACCCGGAGGCGAACTACGAGACGTCCCCGATGCTGCACCAGCACTCGATGATCGCCGGCAAGGAGGACACCGCGACGAGCGTCTCCACCCGGGTCTCCTGGCGCGACTGGCACACCTACTCGGTCGAGTGGATCCCGGGGAAGTCCGTGCGCTACCTGCTGGACGACCGGGTCATCGCCACCGTGACGAAGGACGTCCCGAAGACCCCGCACCGCTACATGTTCCAGACCGGCAACTGGGGCAAGGCGGGACACCTGTACATCGACTGGATCACCACGTACACGTACCAGCCCTGACCCGTGGCCCGGACCGTTCCGGATCAGGGCGGTCCGGTCGTAGGTTGGGGCCCATGGGCGACGTACAGGACGACGGGCCGTTCTTCCACGGCACCACCGCGGTGCTGCAGGCGGGTGATCTGCTGACCGCGGGGTTCCGGTCGAACTACCGGCCCGAGGTGGTGATGCGCCACGTGTACTTCACGGCGCTGCCGGACGGGGCAGGCATGGCGGCGGAACTCGCCGTCGAGCTGCGCGCCCGTGCGAGCGCGGAGTCCGAGGCGGTCGCGCCGCACGACCCCGCCGAGCCGGTCGCGGGGGTCGCGCCGCACGTGTACCGCGTCGAGCCGACCGGCCCGTTCGAGGACGACCCGAACGTCACGGACAAGAAGTTCCCCGGCAACCCCACGCGCTCGTACCGCAGTACCGAGCCGGTCCGGGTGGTGGCCGAGGTCACCGACTGGACCCGGCTGACACCCGAGGCCCTGCAGTGGTGGCGGGAGCGGATCGTCGACCGGCCCGCTGACGAGCGCGGGGAGATCCTGAACTGATCCCGCGGTCCGCGCGCGCTCTCATCCGAAGGGATGGTGTGCGGGACCTCGTCCCGATGCCGGTCGTCCGGGTGAACGCTGGTTCCTAGCGTCGATGTGTGGCCGAACGTCGGCCGCACCCCGACGGAGGACATCATGACCACCATCGACCACCCGCGGACGACGGCCCCGCGCCCGAGCGCCCCGAACGTCGTCCAGCGGCACCCGCTCGTCGCGTTCGCCGTGCTGGCGTGCGGCCTCAGCTGGCTCGCCTGGATCCCCTACGTGCTGTCCCCGCACGGCCTGGGCGTGTGGGACCTGCACATCCCGGAACTGCTCGGCTCCGGCCAGCTCGCCGGGGTCCTGCCCGGGGCGCTCCTCGGGCCGCTCGGTGCCGCGTTCGTCGTGACGGCGGCCACCGACGGCCGTGCCGGTCTCCGCACCTGGGTCGGGCGGCTCTGGCGCTGGCGCGTCTCGTGGCGCTGGTACGTGCTCGCCCTGGTCGCGGTGCCGCTCGTCGTCGTGGCCGCCGGCGCAGTCGCATCCGGTGGTGTGATGCGTGCACCGTCGCTGCTGGCGCTCGCCACGATCATCCCCGGGCTGGCCCTGCAGATGGTGACGACGGGCCTGTCCGAGGAGCCCGGGTGGCGCGACTTCGCGCTCCCCCGCCTGCAGCGCCGCTTCGGCCCGCTCGGTGCCGCCGCCGTGCTCGGTCCGCTCTGGGCCCTCTGGCACATGCCCCTGTTCCTCAGCGACTGGGGCGGCTGGCCGGACGCGCACTGGACGGCCCCGGTCCTCTTCGCCGGCTTCACGATCACCTTCAACGTCGTCATGGCGTGGGTGTTCAACCGCACCGGCGAGAGCCTGCCGCTGTCGATGCTGCTGCACGTGGGCGTGAACAACACCGTCTCGGTGCTGTGGACCGACATGTTCCCGGGCATCGACGGCGATCGCGGCGTGCTCGTCCTGTTCGTCGGCGCGACGGTGGCAGCGACGGCGATCGTGATCGGCACGCGCGGCCGGCTCGGGTACACCGGCGACCGCGACGTACGCACCTCCCTAGACTCGGCTCATGGCCAGCGCTGACGCCCGCACGGACACGGCCGTCCGTCGCCGGGACGTCGTCGTCGCGACCCTCACCGCGATCGTCGGCGTCGGGCTGCTGCTGTCCCTCCCCGCGATCGACGCCGCCGACCCGGACGGTGCCTCGCTGGGCGTCCCCGCCCTCGGGCGGGACCAGGGCACCGGTGGGTGGTGGCTGCTGCTGGTCGTGCTGCTCGCGCAGTCCGCGGCGCTGGTGCCGGTCCGCCGGATGCCGGGATCCGTGCTCGTGGCCACCGCGGTGCTCGCGCTCCTGCCGGCGGCGGTGAGCGGTCCGCTGTACGGCCTGTCGGCGCTGCCGGTGGGGGTCGCGGTCGTCCTGCTCGTGCTCACCGTGCCGCCGCTCAGCCGATGGGCAGCCCTCGGTGGTGCGGCGGTCCTGGTGGCCGCCGGTGTCACGGTGAACTCGTCCACGGCGTACGGCGCACCCGTCGTCGCCGGAGTCGGCCAGGGCCTCCTGCAGGCGGTGGGCGTCATCGCGCTGCCGCTGCTCGCGACCCTGGTGGTGCGGTCCCGCCGCGAGGTCACCACCGCCCGTCGGGACGAACAGCGCGCGCTGGTGGCCGAACACCAGGCGATGGTCGACGCCACCCTGTCCCGTGAACGGGCGGCGATGGCCCGCGAACTCCACGACATCGCCGCGCACCACCTGTCCGGCATCGCGCTGATGGCCGGAGTGGTCGACCGACAGATCGACACCGAACCGGACAAGGCGCACGCGGGCGTCCGGCAGGTCCGTGCACAGAGCACGGCCGTCCTCGACGACCTGCGCCGCCTGGTCGGGCTGCTCCGTGACGACACGACTGCCGAGCGGTCGGTCGAGACCTTCGCGACGATCCCCGCGCTGGTCGACCGGGCACCCGTCGAGGCCGCGTACTCCGTCCTGACGGACCACCCCGAGGCTCCGGTGGGTGCCGGCGTCGGTCCGCTCGCACAGCTCGCCGCGTACCGCACCGTCCAGGAGGCCCTGACCAACGCCGCCACGCACGCCACGGGTGCCCTGTGCACCGTCCAGGTCGACGACCGGTCCCCGGACCGCGTCACGATCGTGGTCCACAACGACGCACCGACACGCGCGTCCACCGGTCACCCGGCCGTGCCGCCGACCTCCTCGGGCGGGTTCGGGCTGGTCGGCATGCGGGAGCGCGCGGACCTGGTCGGGGCGGACCTGTCGTACGGCCCCGCGTCGGACGGCGGTTGGGACGTGCGACTCGTCCTGCCCCGGGACGGGTCGACACCGTGATCCGCGTGCTCGTCGCCGACGACCAGGCACTCGTGCGGGCCGGCGTCGTCGCACTGCTGGACGGGGAGCCGGACATCCAGGTGGTCGGCGTCGCGAGCGACGGCGCCGAGGCCCTGGCGCTCGCCCGGAGCACCCGTCCGGACGTGGCCTGCCTGGACATCCGGATGCCGGTGGTCGACGGCATCGAGGTCGCCCGGCAGCTCTGCGCTCCCGACGCCGACCCTGCCGTGTCCGTGCTCATGCTGACGACGTTCGACCTGGACGACCTGGTGTTCGGCGCGCTCGAGGCCGGGGCGTCCGGCTTCCTGCTCAAGGACGCCGACCCGGACACGATCATCGACGCCGTGCGGCAGGTCGCTGCGGGCAACGGCACGATCGACCACCAGCTCACGCGACGGGTCCTGCGGGAGTTCGTCGAGCGCCGGCAGCTGCAGCCGGTGACGGGGGACCGCGCGGACGGCCTGCTCACCGCCCGTGAACGCGACGTGCTGCTGTTGCTGGCGCAGGGCATGTCGAACGAGGAGATCGCCGGGGCGCTCGTCGTCGAGCTGTCGACGGTGAAGTCGCACGTCGCCCGGATCCTGCCGAAGCTCGGCGTCCGGTCACGGCTGCAAGCCGTGGTGTGGGCCTACCAGAACCGCATCGTCCGCCCCGCCGACGACTAGAGCGAGACGCGGTCCCAGCGCGGGCCCGAACCCGTGACGACGACGCGGCGCGGTTCGTCGGGCACGTCGTCGGGGTCGAGGTCCTGGTCGGCACCGGCCGCGTCGGCACCGGTCGAGCGGCTGATCTCGACGTCGAGCACGCTGTCGCTGATGCCGTCGACCATGCCGCGGCCCCACTCGACGACGACGATCGCGCCGTCCCAGTCGAGGTCGAGGTCGTCGAGCTCGACGGGGTCGCTCAAGCGGTAGGCATCGACGTGCACCAGGTCGGGTCCGGCCGTCGTGGGATGGGTCCGTGCGAGCACGAACGTCGGGCTCGACACCTGACCACGGGCACCCAGAGCAGCCCCGAGTCCGCGGGTCATCGTCGTCTTGCCGGCCCCGAGCGGCCCCGTCAGCACGACGAGGTCACCGGCACGCAGCACCTGGGCGAGCCGGGCACCGAGCTCCCCCATCGCCGCAGTCGTCGCGACGGAGGTGTCGAGCAGGACGGTCACGGGTGCTCCCCGCGCAGGTGATCGCCGACGCGGCCCTCGACGGAGTGCCCCTCGTAGACCCGCGGGACCCGCTGCCCGATCCGGCAGACGATCTCCTCGCCGATCGTGTCGAGCGCCTGACCCCACTCGAGGACGGTCATCTCGTCGTGCTCACCCGTGCCGAACAGCACGACGGTGTCGCCCACGCGCACGTCGTCGTCCCCGACGTCCACCAGGAACTGGTCCATCGCCACCCGGCCGGCGATCGGGTAGCGCGTGCCGCCGATCGCGACCTCGACCCGACCCTGCGCCAGCCGCGGGACACCGTCCGCGTACCCGACGGGCACCAGCGCGAGCGTCGTCTCGGTCGCGGTGCGGTACGTGTAGTCGTACGACACTCCGGTGCCCACCGGCACCCGCTTGGTCTTCGCCACCGAAGCCGTCAGCGTCATCACGGGTTCCAGCCCCAGATCGGCTGCCGACACACCGTCGGCGCCCGGGATGCCGAACAGGTTGGCACCCATCCGGACCATGTCCTTGCGGTACTCCTTGCGCTCCAGTCCCGCCAGCGACGCCGCGACGTGCTCGACCGGCACGTCGAGCCCCAGGTCCTCGGCCTGCTCCACTGCCTGGTCGAACAGCGACACCGCGCTGGCGTCGTCCTGGTCCGACGACTCGGCCAGGTGCGTGTACGCCGCCACGACCTCGATCCGCCCCGCACGCTGAGCATCCCGAGCGAGCGCGACGAGCCCGGGCCAGTCGGCCGCCGAGGCGCCGTCGCGGTGCAGCCCCGTGTCGACGCCGAGGTGCACGCGCGCCGGTCGGTGGTCGACGGCGTCGATGACGCGCTGCAACTCGGCGACGTTCGACACACCCAGGTCGACCGCGGAGTCGATCGCGTCGCGGAAGTCCAGCGCAGGGTCGTGCTGCCACGTGAACAGGTGGACGTCCTCGCCCACACCGATCGACCGGAGCCGCAGCGCCGCAGGCACCGTCAGCACGCCGATCCACCGGACGCCGGCATCGACGGCGGCGAGCGCGATGGGCTCGAGGCCGTGCCCGTAGGCGTCGGCCTTCATGATCGCCATCAGCTCGACCGGGTCCATCCACTCGCGGACCAGGTCGAGGTTGGCGCGGTAGGCATCCAGGTCGATCACGGCCTGGCGCAGGCGCGCACTCACGTCGTCCTCCGTTCGATGCTCCGCCCGAGCCGGGCGACGACCTCGTAGTTGATGGTGCCGACGGCCGCTGCCCAGTCCTCGACCGCGGGGTCGCCGTTCGCAGGGTCGCCCCACAGCACGACCTCGTCGCCGACGGACACGTCCGCGTCCCCGATGTCGACGTGCATGGCGTTCATCGCGACCCGGCCGACGACCGCGAAGCGTGCGTTCCCGATGCGGACCGACACGTGGTTGCCGAACGCCCGGTCGAGGCCGTCGGCGTACCCGAGCCCGATGACCGCCAGCCGCGTGTTGGTCTGGGCACGCCAGGTGTAGCCGTAGCTGACGCCGTCGCCGGCCGGGACGTCGACGGTGCGCAGGACCGATGCCGTCAGGCGCATCGCCGGGCGCAGGCCGAGGTCGGCCGACGAGCGGTCGGCGAACGGACTGAGACCGTACAGCGCGATCCCGACCCGGGCCAGGTCGCGACGGGTCTCGGGGAGCGCCATGCTCGCCGCACTGGCAGCGAGGTGCACGACGTCCGGACGGATGCCACGCGCCGCCAGGCCGTCCAGCGCTCGCTGCAGCCCGGCGTCCTGGTCGAGGTCGTCGGTGCGCGAGGCGTTCGACAGGTGCGACATGAGCCCCTCGACGCGGGTCCGGGCTCCGCTGCGTGCCAGGGCACCGGCCCGGTCGAACAGCTCGGGCCACTCGGACTCCACCGCGCCGTTCCGGCTGAGACCCGTGTCGACGCAGACGTGCACGGCCGGGACCTCGGCGTCCGCGGCGCTCGAGAGCTGCTCGACGCTCGACACCGCCGGGGTGATGCCGAACTGGGCCGCGCGGCGGAAGTCCTCGTCGGGCGCGTGCAGCCACGCCAGGATCCGGACGTCCTCGTCGATGCCCGCCTGGCGGAGCGCGATCCCCTCGTCGATGTCGGCGACGCCGAGCCAGTCGGCGCCGGCGTCGACGAACGCCCGGGCGGCGTCAGCCGCACCGTGTCCGTACCCGTTCGCCTTGACGACCGCCATGACGCCGGACGGAGCCACCTGTTCGGCGAGCGTCGCGTAGTTGGCGATCAGAGCCTCCCGGTCGAGGGTGATGCCCGTGAACGCACTCAAGCCGTGTCCCCTGCTCCTTCGATGACGACGAATGCCGTCGCGATCCCACCATCATGCGAGAGCGACAGGTGCACGGACATGACGCCACGCGCGCCCGCCACCTGCTGCGCCTGCCCGCGGAGCGTCAGCGACGGGTTCCGCTGGTCGTCGGACACGACCTCGAGGTCCTGCCAGCTCAACCCCGCACTCGACCCGAACGCCTTGATCAGTGCCTCTTTCGCCGCGAAGCGCGCGGCGAGCGACGCCACCGGACGGGGCTCCCCGTCGCGCACCTGCTCCGCCGGGGTGAACAGGCGCGTCCGCATGGCGGGTGTGCGGGTCAGCACCCGCTCGAAGCGTTGCAGGTCGACCACGTCGACACCGATGCCGATGATCACGGTCCGACTACTCGACGGTGACCGACTTCGCCAGGTTGCGTGGCTGGTCGACGTCGAGTCCCTTGGCGGCGGCGAGCTCCATGCCGAACATGTGCAGCGGCGCGACGGCCAGCAGCGGCTCGAAGAGCGGCGTGGCGAGCGGGATGCGCAGCACCTCGTCGGCGAAGGGCAGCACGGCGGCGTCCCCTTCTTCTGCGATCGCGATGACCCGGGCACCGCGCGCGCGGATCTCCTGGATGTTCGACACGACCTTCGGGTGCAGCGAGCGGGCGTCACGCGGCGACGGCACGATGACGAAGACGATCTGGCCCGGCTCGATGAGTGCGATCGGACCGTGCTTGAGCTCGCCGGCGGCGAAGCCCTCGGCGTGGATGTAGGCGAGCTCCTTGAGCTTCAACGCACCTTCGAGGGCGATCGGGTACCCGACGTGGCGGCCGAGGAACAGCACGCTGCGGGTGTCCGCCATCCACTTCGCCAGCTCGGCGACCCCGGAGGCGTCCTCGATGGTCTGCTGCAGCTTGGCCGGCAGCCCCTCGAGCTCGGCGACCTGCTCGGCGATCTGCTCGGGCGTCATCGTGCCGCGGATGGTGGCCAGGTGCAGCCCCAGCAGGTACAGCGCGACGCCCTGCGCCAGGAACGCCTTGGTCGATGCGACGGCGACCTCGGGGCCGGCGTGCGTGTAGATCACCGCATCGGACTCACGCGGGATCGTCGCACCCTGGGTGTTGCAGATCGAGAGCACCTGGGCACCCTGCTCACGCGCGTACTTGACGGCCATGAGCGTGTCCATCGTCTCGCCGGACTGGCTGATCGACACGACCAGGGTGTTCTCGTTCAGCACGGGGTCGCGGTACCGGAACTCGTGCGCGAGCTCGACCTCGACCGGCACGCGGGCCCACTGCTCGATGGCGTACTTGCCGAGCATGCCAGCGTACGCCGCGGTGCCGCAGGCGATCACGATCACGCGGTCGACGTGCTGCAGACGCTCGGCGATCGGCGCGAGGTCGGTCAGCGTGACCGCACCGTCGTGCACGCGGCCGAGGACCGTCTTGGCGACGGCCTCGGGCTCTTCCGAGATCTCCTTCGCCATGAACGAGGACCAGCCGCCCTTGTCCGCGGCCGAGGCGTCCCAGTTCACCTCGAACTCGTCCGGGTCGGCGCGCGTGCCGTCGAAGTGGATGACGTCGACGCCGTCGGGACGGATCGTCGCGATCTCGTCCTGCCCGATCGACAGCGCCCGCTGCGTGTAGGCCACGAACGCGGCGACGTCGGAGCCCATGAAGTTCTCGCCGTCGCCAAGCCCCACCACCAGCGGCGAGTTGCGACGGGCGCCGACCACGACACCGGGCTGGTCGGCGTGCACGACCAGCAGCGTGAAGGCGCCGTCGAGTCGCTGCACGGCCTGCTGCATCGCCGTGGTCAGGTCGCCCGTGGCGCGGAAGGCACGGGCGACCAGGTGCGCGGCGACCTCGGAGTCGGTCTCGCTGAGGAACTCGACGCCCTCGGCGACCAGTTCCTCGCGCAGCGCCGAGAAGTTCTCGATGATGCCGTTGTGGATGAGCGCGAGCTTGCCGCCGTCGGCCAGGTGCGGGTGCGCGTTCTCGTCCGTCGGTCCGCCGTGTGTGGCCCAGCGCGTGTGACCGATGCCGGTGCCACCGTCGTGGATCGGGTGCGCCTCGAGCTCGTCCACGAGGGCCTGCAGCTTGCCGGCCTTCTTCGCCGAGGTCATGTCGCCCGACGGGTCGATCACCGCGATGCCGGCCGAGTCGTACCCGCGGTACTCCAGCCGACGCAGGCCCCCCAGGAGCACGTCCGTGCTGCTGTTGCTGCCGACGTAACCCACGATTCCACACATGGCGTCGATCTTATGGTCTCCTCCGACCACCACCTTGTGAGGAGACCAGATCGAGACCGGTCGTGCGGTCTCGTGCTTTCTCGACAACTCTGTCGCGAAAGACAGAATCACGTAGAATCAGACAGATGCACGCCCAGTTGAACCCGTACGCCCCCGGCGCCGGCCTCCGTCCACCCGAGCTCGTCGGCCGGCAGCTCGAAGTGGACGCGTTCGATCTGCTGGTTGCTCGGTCGCGTCGTGGGCAGACCGGACGGAGCCTGGTGCTCCATGGCCTCCGAGGAGTCGGCAAGACGGTGCTGCTCAACCAGTTCCGGATCCAGGCGGACGGCGCCGGCTGGCTCGTCGTCGACGTCGAAGGGCAGACCTCGGACTCCGGACGACAGACGACTCGGCGGCGCCTGGCCCGCGAGATCGCGCTCGCTGCCCGGCGACTGCATCGCGGACGCGCGATGTCCGCCGCGGTGCGGGACGCGCTCGCCACCGTCAAGTCCTTCGGTGTGCAGTTCGGCGGGCTCGGGTTCTCGATCGACATCGACGCAGCATCGGGACGAGCCGACACGGGCGTGATCGAGATCGACCTCGAGGAACTCATCGAGGACCTCGCGCCGGCCCTCCGCGAGCAACAGCGGGTGATCGCCCTGTTCATCGACGAACTCCAGGACCTCGAACCCGAGCTCCTGGGGGCGTTGCTCACGGTCCAGCACCGCGCCGGGCAACGGGGGTGGCCGTTCGTCGTGGTCGGAGCCGGGCTCCCGAGCGTTCCGGGCGCACTCACGTCCGCGAAGTCCTCCGCCGAGCGCCTGTTCGACTACCGCGAGATCGGCTCGTTGCCGTCAGGCGCCGCGGCAGACGCGCTCGTGCTCCCGGCGCGACGTGCTGGCGTGACCTTCGACGCGAGTGCCCTCGACGTCCTGCTCGACGCGGCCGGCGGGTACCCCTACTTCCTGCAGACCTACGGGGCAGCGGCGTGGGATCTCGCCGAGGACAAGCGCATCACCGAGGCAGACGCTGTGGGCGCGATCGATCGTGGCAACGCAGAACTCGACAGCGGGTTCTTCCCCGGCCGTTGGGCGAGTGCGACGCCCTCCGAACGGCAGTACCTCGTCGCCATGGCCGATGACGAGGACGGCGAGTCCTCGACCGGAGCGGTGGCCTCGCGGCTCGGCGTTGCGGCGAACGCAACGAGTCAGGCCCGGCACGGCCTGATCAGCAAGGGAATCGTGTTCGCACCGCAGCGCGGCAGGATCGCCTTCACCGTGCCGCACATGCGCGCGTTCGTCCGTCGTCAGGCCGATCTCGACATGGTCGACTAGGTTCCGGTCCATGGGACGTTTCGACGAGATCGCCATCACCACGCTGCACGGCGAGCAGACCACCTTCGGCGAGTACGGCGACAAGGCGGTGCTCGTGGTGAACGTCGCGTCGCGCTGCGGACTCGCACCGCAGTACGAGCAGCTCGAGGAGCTCCAGAAGACCTACGGCCCGCGCGGCTTCACGGTGCTGGGCTTCCCGAGCAACCAGTTCCTGCAGGAGCTCGGCTCGTCCGAGGCCATCGACGAGTACTGCTCCACCACCTGGGGTGTGACCTTCCCGATGTCCGAGAAGGTCAAGGTCAACGGCGGCGGCGCACACCCGCTGTACAAGGAGCTCAAGCAGACGCCAGACGCCGCGGGCAAGGCCGGCCGCGTGATCTGGAACTTCGAGAAGTTCCTCGTCGCCCCGGACGGCACCGTCACCCGCTTCCGTCCGACCACCAAGCCCGACGCCCCCGAGGTCATCGCCGCCATCGAGGCAGCGCTCCCCGCCTGATCCGTCGCCCTCGGTCGCGCCCGGCGCGACCCGCGGTTCCGGACGGGAGGCCCGGATCGCGTGCGCCGATCGGCGCACGTGATCCGGGCCTCCCGTCTGTACGCTCGATCCCATGCCGATCCCGGAGACCACCGTCGCGCACCCCACCCCCTTCGTGGAGATCCCGCGCGCGGAGTGGTCCCAGCTCGCGCCGAAGGAGCACCTGTCCCTGACGGAGCGCGAGATCGTCCAGCTGCGCGGGCTGGGTGACCGGCTCGACATCCACGAGGTGCAGGAGGTCTACCTCCCACTGTCGCGGCTGCTCACGCTCTACGCCGCCGGCGCGCGGAACCTGCACGCCGAGACCAGCCGGTTCCTGGGCGAGCGGGCCGGACGCACCCCGTTCGTGATCGGCGTCGCCGGGTCCGTCGCCGTCGGCAAGTCCACCGTCGCCCGACTGCTGCGCGAGCTGACGAAGCGCTGGCCGGACACCCCGCGGGTGGAACTCGTGACGACCGACGGGTTCCTGTACCCGAACGCCGAGCTCGAACGCCGCGGGATCATGGACCGCAAGGGCTTCCCCGAGTCCTACGACCGACGCTCCCTGCTGCGCTTCGTCAGCCAGGTGAAGAGCGGCGCGACCGAGGTCCGGGCGCCGTACTACTCGCACCTGGTCTACGACATCGTGCCCGACGCCGAGATCGTCGTGCGGCAGCCGGACATCCTCATCGTCGAGGGTCTCAACGTGCTCGCACCGCCGTTGCACGGGCGTCTGGCGCTGTCGGACCTGTTCGACTTCACGATCTACGTCGACGCGAAGACCAAGGACATCGAGTCCTGGTACGTCGACCGGTTCCTGGCGCTGCAGGAAGCGGCCTTCGCCAGCCCGGACTCGTTCTTCCACCGGTTCGCGTCACTGTCGCGCGAGGACGCCGTCGAGACGGCGACCCAGGTGTGGCGGGCGATCAACGAGCCCAACCTGCTCGAGAACGTGCTGCCCACGCGCTCGCGGGCGACGCTCGTGCTGAAGAAGGGCGCGAACCACACGGTCAACTCGGTCCTGCTCCGCAAGATCTAGCGCGGCGGGGCCCGGGCGCGGGCCCGGCGCCGGGCTCGCGGTTCGCACCCCCGCAACGACATCGCGCCCCGTCTGCACGGGGCGCGATGTTCGTCAGCGGGCGCGAAGCGGACCGAGCTACGCGGCGTCGAGCGCCAGACGGTCCTCGACGACCGCGGCGAGTTCCTCGGCGATGCGCTGGGCGTCCTCCTGCGAGGCGGCCTCGACCATCACGCGCACGACGGGCTCGGTTCCCGACGGACGCAGCAGCACACGGCCGGTGTCCCCGAGCGCGGCCGAGGCGGCAGCCACGGCGTCCTGCACACCCTGGTCGGCGAGCCCGTGGCGGTCGACACCCTTGACGTTGAGCAGCACCTGCGGGAAGACCGTCATGCACGCGGCGAGCTCGTGCAGCGTCTTGCCGGTGCGGGCCATCTCGGCGACCAGGTGCAGCCCGGTCAGGATGCCGTCGCCCGTGGTGGCGTACTCCTGGAAGATGATGTGCCCGGACTGCTCCCCGCCGAGCGAGTAGCCGCCCTCGTTCATCTTCTCGAGCACGTAGCGGTCACCGACGCCGGCCTCGATCACGGTGATGCCCGCGTCGGACATCGCGCGCTTGAGACCCAGGTTCGACATGACCGTCGCCACCAGGGTGTCGGCCACCAGGTGCCCGCGCTCCTGCAGCGACAGGGCCAGGATCGCCATGATCTGGTCGCCGTCGATGGCGTTGCCCAGCGCGTCGACCGCCAGGCACCGGTCGGCGTCACCGTCGTGCGCGATCCCGATGTCGGCACCGGCTTCGAGCACGGCACGCGACAGGTTGTCGATGTGGGTCGAGCCGACCCCGTCGTTGATGTTCCAGCCGTCCGGGTCCGCGCCGATGAGCGTCACGCGGGCTCCGGCGTTGACGAAGACCTCGGGCGAGACCCCGGCAGCGGCACCGTTCGCGCAGTCGAGCACCACGTGGATGCCGTCCAGCCGGTGCGGCAGCGTGCCGAGCAGGTGCACGACGTAGCGGTCCTCGGCATCAGCGAACCGGGTGATGCGGCCGACACCGATGCCCGTCGGCGTGGGGGCCGAGTGGTCGTGCATGGCGGCCTCGATGCGGTCCTCGACCTCGTCGGGGAGCTTCTTGCCGCCCGTGGCGAAGAACTTGATCCCGTTGTCGGGCGCCGGGTTGTGCGAAGCGGAGATCATCACACCGAAGTCGGCGTCGACGTCCGCCACCAGGAACGCGGCGGCGGGCGTGGGGATGACCCCGGCGTCGAGCACGTCGACGCCGGCGGAGGCGAGCCCGGCCGCCACAGCGGCACCCAGGAACTCACCGGAGACGCGCGGGTCGCGCGCCAGGACCGCGCGGGGGCGCGGTCGGCCGGACGCCCGACGGGCGTCCGCATGGTGTCCGTGCGTGAGCACGGCCGCGCTCGCCTGGGCAAGACCCAGTGCGAGCGCGGCCGTCAACTCGCCGTTGGCGAGGCCACGAACGCCGTCGGTACCGAACAGACGCGGCATTGCATCCTCCGCCGTCGGTTGATCAGCGCTTCGAGAACTGCGACGCCTTGCGGGCCTTCTTGAGACCGGCCTTCTTGCGCTCGATGACGCGAGCGTCACGGGTGAGGAAGCCAGCCTTCTTGAGGATCGCGCGGTTGTTCTCGCGGTCGATCTCGTTCAGCGTGCGCGCGATGGCCAGGCGGAGTGCACCGGCCTGACCCGAGGGGCCACCACCCGTGATGCGGGCGGTCACGTCGTACGAGCCCAGGAGCTCGAGCACCTTGAACGGGTCGTTGATGAGCTGCTGGTGCAGCTTGTTCGGGAAGTAGTCCTCGAGCGTGCGGCCGTTCACGACGAACGTGCCGGAGCCCGGGACGAGCCGGACGCGCGCGATTGCCTCCTTGCGGCGCCCGACGGCACCGCCGGAGACGTTGAGGATCTGACGGGGAGCGGCCTCGGCAGCGGCGGGTGCGCTCTCCGTGGTGAAGCTCTCCGGGGTCTGGTCGAGGGAGTCAGCGATCTGAGCCATGAGTTTTCTCTGTTCCTTGGAAGTCGTCGTGGCCGGGCGTTACTGCGAGACCTGGTCGAAGGTGTACGTCTTGGGCTGCTGCGCGGCGTGGGGGTGCTCGGCACCCGCGTACACCTTGAGCTTCTTGAGCTGCTCGCGGCCCAGCGTGTTCTTCGGCAGCATGCCGCGGATCGCCTTCTCGACGGCGCGGGTCGGGTGCTTCTCGAGCATCTCCGGGTACGACGTCGCGGTCAGGCCGCCCGGGTAGCCCGAGTGACGGTAGTAGACCTTCTTGGCGAGCTTGGAGCCGGTGAGGGCGACCTTGTCCGCGTTGACGATGATGACGTAGTCACCCATGTCCATGTGCTGGGCGAAGGTGGGCTTGTGCTTGCCGCGGAGCAGGGCGGCGACGTGCGAGGCGAGACGGCCGAGGACGACGTCGGTCGCGTCGATGACGATCCAGTCGTGCTGGACGTCTGCCGGCTTCGGTGAGAACGTGCGAGTCACAGGAGTGCTGCTTTCGTGTCGAGGTGAGGAGTCCGTGAATCCCGCTCCGGTCCGGGTTCTGCGCGGCAAAGCCGTCGGAACTCCGGGGTGGAGGGCTCATCTGACTGTCTGGCACACAACGGTGCGCAGACCAAGGTGAGATCCTACCGGACGCGACTCGCCCGGGTCAAACGCCGCCACCTGACGAGACGGGAGGCCCGGTGCCAGCTGGCACCCGGCCTCCCGTCTCGTTCCTGGTTACGCGGCGCTGGCGCGGCGACGGCGCGCGATGAGCACGCCCGTCCCGGCTGCGAGCAGCAGCAGCGCGGCGGCGATGCCGCCACCCAGCTGCGCACCCGTGAACGCCAGGTCCCCGCTCGTCACCGCACCCGTGGCCGGGTCGATCCGGATGCCCGTCCACCCGATCAGCGTGCCGTCAGCCGCCGTCACCGCCAACCGGTGCGCACCCGGCGTCGTACCGGCCGGGATCGTCACCCGCACCGTCCCGTCCGCCGCGACCGTCTCCGAGCCCAGCAGCACCGGATCCGAGAACAACCACACGTTCACCCGCTCGCCGACGTGCGACGAACCGACACCGACCGTGATGGTCTCCCCCGCACGCGCCGACACCGGAGCCGTGATCCCCCCACGCACCGCATCAGTCAACGACGAACCCGACGGCGCAACCGGCGCCGGCGTGGTCGTCCCGCCGTCGCCCGGCGTGCCTCCGTCACCCGGCGTGCCTCCGTCGCCGGGCGTGCCTCCGTCGCCGGGCTCGGTGTCGCCGTCGGCCAGGTCGAAGCCGACCAGGATCGGGTCGTGGTCGCTCGCCCGGTACACGTCGTCGGTGTACAGGTTCGTGGCGTTGGCGTTGTAGCGGCTGTACTCCAGGCCCACCGACTCGACCGAGTTGATGTTCCAGATGTCCACGCCGGTGACCGTCTCGAGTGCGGCGGGCGAGGCGAGCACGTGGTCGAGCGACCCGCTCAGACCGCTGAACACGTAGGACCACTCCGAGGCGTCCTCCGTCGGGCCCAGGTCCGTGTACCCGGCATCGTCGAGCACGACCATCGGGTCCTCCTTGCTGTAGGCGTTGAAGTCGCCGAGCATGAAGACCTTGTCGGTGCCGTACTGCTGCTGCATGTCGGCAGAGAAGGTCACGAGTGCCTTCGCCTGGCGCACACGGTCGGCGTTCGAGGCGCCCTGGCCGTCGCCCTGGTCGGCGTTCTCGCCGGTGCCGGAGCCCTTCGACTTGAAGTGGTTCGCGATCACCAGGAACTCGTCGTCCGCGGTGCCGCCGACGGGCCGGAAGGCGTCTGCGACCGGCTGGCGGGCGTTCGTGAACGCGGCGTCGAGCAGGATCGTCGACTCGCCCGTCGGTGCGACGCGGGCCTTCTTGTAGATGAGGGCGAGACGGATGACGTCCTCGCTGGCGGGCAGCGTCTTGGGGGACGGGACGTACGCCCACGTGTCGCTGCCGGTCGCGGCGTTCAGCGCGCCGACCAGGGTGGCGACGGCCGCGTCGCGGTCCTGGCCGAACTCGCGGGAGTTCTCGATCTCCTCGAGTGAGACCACGTCGGCGCCCAGCCCGTTGATCGCCTTGACGATCTTGACCTGCTGGCGCTGGAAGTCCTGCTGGTCGGCGGCACCGCGGGCGTCGCAGCCCGAGTTCACCGTCACGGGGTCACCGTCGCGGTCCGTGTAGTACGAGCAGCCCGTCAGCTGGTCGCCGGTGGTCGGGAAGTAGTTCAGGACGTTGAACCCGGCCAGCTTGACGTCACCGCCGACGTCGGCCGGCTTCGTCGTGCGGACGTTCGAGAACGTCGTGGGCAGGTCGGGCTTCGGGGTCGCGCCGGTGATCGGTGCGGTCGGCTGGAACTTCCACGCGTTGTTGCGGTAGTCCAGGACGACCGGTTTCGTGAAGGACGCGGCGGCGCCGACCGTGACGGGGGCGTCGTTCGTCAGCCACGAGACCGGGATGGACTGGTTCGCCTTCGACAGGAAGTTCGTGCTGCCACCGTCGTCGAGCGTGACCTTGCGTGCGGCGTTGTCCGCGGCGACGGCGAGCGCGGCCGGGGACCCGGGACGGGCGACCTCGGTCGGCTGGATGAGTCGCTTGGTGCCGGTGGCCAGGACGATCTCGCCGTACTGGTTCGTCGTGTAGTTGTCCGCGACGGTGTAGTCGCCCTGCGGTGCGACGAGCATGCTCTCGAGCGACTCGCGCTGGGCGTCGGTCGACGGGAACGCGACCGCGGCGGGCTGCGGCGCGGGCACCGTGTCGGTCAGCATCGTCACGCCACCCGCGGCGACGGTCAGCTCGGTCAGCCCGGAGAACTCGGACACGGTCCCGGTGAGCTCGACGTGGTCGCCCGCGTGCACCGACCCGGCCGTGGCAGCCGAGTAGACGAACACGGCGTCGCTCGCGGTGTGCGTCGCCAGGTCGACCGCGCCGCCCGTGCCCGGGGTCTGGACCGTGTAGCCGTTGAAGCCGCCCGTGGCGTACACCGCGGTGACCACGCCGGACGTGACGACGGTCTTGCCGACGTACGGCGAGGTGTCGGTCGTGCCCTGCAGCTGCGCGATGGTGACGGCCTGGGCGGGAGCGCCCGGGTCGGTCGGCGTGCCCGGGTCCGTCGGCGTGCCCGGGTCGCTCGGCGCTGCCGTCTCGCCCTTCGCGTTCTGCGGTGTGATCGTCGTGCTCAGCGAGAAGTCCGTCGCGTTGTCGTCGGTGTCCGTGGCGCCGGCAGCCCGGACCAGGGCGTCGGCCACGCTGTTCGCCGTGCCGGTCGTCGCGGCGGCGGTCTCGAACGTGTTCGACGTGCCGTAGCCCAGCACGTCGACGACGCCGGCGGTCCCCGCGGCGACGGTGCCGGCCGGGAGTGCCAGGGCGGTCGCCTGGTCGGACAGCACGAGCGTGCCGTTCGAGCCCGACGCGTTCAGCGACGACACCGCGTCCGGCGTCGGCAGGGCCGCACCGGTCGTGCCGTTCGAACTGCCCTGCACCAGGTACGTGCCGTGCGCGGGCACCGAGCCGGTCAGCGGGACGACGGTGCTCGACGCCGCGACCGACGTGGCGGAGCGGTACTGCAGCGACCACCCGTCGACCGCGACGGCCGTGTCCGTGGGGTTCGCGATCTCGACGAACTTGTTCGTGAACGGCTGGTTCGCGCTGCCGCCCTTCAGGTACGCCTCGCTGATGACGAGACCGTTGCCCGCGGTGTTCGCGCTGGCGGTGGTGGCGGTGGCGAGTGGTGCGGCGAGGAGTGTCGCTGCGACCGTGGCGCACAGCAGGGTGCGCCGGACGTTCGTGGGCATGCTGACCTTCTGGGTCGGGGGCGGGGAACCCTCAGACCGTACAGATCTGCGGGGTCATTCAGGTTTCGGCCAGGTGAACCATTGCACCCGACGCCGCCCCGACGACCGTCACGACCGGACCGGCACCCACTCCCGCCCGACCCGGTGCACCGCGGGCCCGTGCCCCGGCAGCACGATCTCGGGGATCGGCAGCGCCCGCGCCGACTCGAGCGCGAGCGCCTGGTCGTGCGTGAAGAACGGCGTGATCATCCGCGGGCGGGGGCTCCACGACCCGGGCTGGGTGTCGTGGTGCGACACCACGGCGTCGCCGGTCACGATCGCGTCCGCGGCGGGCAGCAGGTAGGTCGTCGAGCCGTCGGTGTGCCCCGGCGCCGGGAACGGCGTGATGGCCCGGCCCTCGAAGTCGTGTCCGGTGAACGCTCGCGCAGACGGCACCGTGACCGGTCGCAGGGCGTCCGACCGCACGGCCCGCCCCAGCCAGCGCAGCACGCGGGGCGACGCGAGCCGCCCACCGATCTCGGCCGGGGTGACCTGCTGGCGCGACGGTCCGCGGACGTTGTCGAGTTCGGACGCGTGTGCCAGGACCTCGACGTGCGGGAACAGCTCGAGGATGCCCGGGATGCCGCCCACGTGGTCGACGTGCCCGTGGGTGACGTAGATGCGGCGCAGGTCGCCCAGCTCGTGTCCGGCGTACCGCACGGTGTCGAGCACGAGTTCGGTGTCGGCGGGGTACCCGGCGTCGATCAGGGCGACGCCGTCCTCTTCTGCCAGCACGACCCAGTTCGACACGGGACCCTCGACGAAGACCACACCGGGGGCGACGGAGACGACGGACCGGGGTTCGCGGGAGCTCATCCCTCGACGGTATCCGAGCCGGCGGGCGCCGCGCTGACGGGCCCGGAACCGGCAGGCGCCGAGCCGGCAGGCGCCGAGCCGGTCGGCGTCGCTCGACGCGCACGGGTCTGGTCCGCCCGCGCCGCGAGCTCGTCGTCGGGCGGGTACCCGACCTCGGTCAGGGTCAGCCCCTTCGCCGGTGCGACCGTGAACGCGCTCGTCCGCTCCCCCGCCACGCGGAGCTCCTGCAGCCGCTCGGCCCCGAAGCGCCCCTCGCCGACCGCGATGGTCGCCCCCACCATCGCGCGCACCATGGAGTGGCAGAACGCGTCGGCCTGGAGGCTCGCCACCAGCACGCCGTCCGGCTCGCGGTCCCAGCGGAACTGCTGGAGCGTCCGGATGGTCGTCGCGCCCTCACGCGGCTTGCAGAACGCCGCGAAGTCGTGCAGCCCCAGCAGCGTCAGCGCACCGCGCTCCATCGCCGCCGGGTCCAGACGCCCCGGGTACCAGAGCGTGTGCCCGCGTCGACGTGGATCGTGGGGGGCGTCGGCGTCCGCGACCCGGTACTCGTAGCGACGCCACAGCGGCGAGAACCGGGCGTCGAACCCGTCCGGTGCGACGGACGCCCCCGTGACGACGACGTCCCCGGCAGCGCCGGCCAGCCCGTTGAGCCGCTTGACCAGTCCGTCCAGCGGCGAGCGCCCTGCCCCTCGCTTCGGGGCACTGAGGGCTGCCCACTGCGATGCGTCGAGGTCCAGGTGCGCGACCTGCCCGGTGGCGTGGACTCCGGCGTCGGTCCGGCCGGCGACCGTCAGCTGCGGCGGCGCTCCCCAGCGGGTGAAGACGGTCGCGAGTGCGGCTTCGAGCACGCCCTGCACGGTGGCCAGCCCGGGCTGGCGGGCCCACCCGGAGAACGCAGCGCCGTCGTAGGCGACGTCGAGCCGCAGCCGCACGGTTCCTTCACTCACGCTGCAACGGTACCGATGTCAGCGCCGCGTCAGTGCCGCGTGAGTGCCCGGCGGCACGATCGACCTCGACATCCACGCGAACCCCCACGAAAGGACCTGCGCGATGAGCACCACACCACTCGCGGTCGAGGCGATCGGCCTCGTGAAGACCTTCGGGCAGAACCGGGCCGTGGACGGTGTCGACCTGCGGGTCGAGGCCGGCACCGTCTACGGCGTGCTCGGACCGAACGGCGCCGGCAAGACCACGACGATCAGCATGCTGGCGACGCTCCTGAAGGCGGACGGCGGCGAGGCCCGCGTGTTCGGCCACGACGTCCGGCGCGAGGCGCAGCAGGTCCGTCGGCTGATCGGCGTGACGGGGCAGTACGCCAGTGTCGACGAGACCCTGAGCGCGACCGAGAACCTGGTCGTCTTCGCGCGGCTGCTCGGGCTGAGCCGGACCGAGTCCAAGCGGAAATCGAACGAGCTGCTCGAGCGCTTCGGTCTGACCGAGGCGGCGAACCGGCCGCTCAAGGGCTTCTCCGGCGGCATGCGTCGGCGGCTCGACCTGGCCGCGAGCCTCATCGCGCAGCCGCCCCTGATCTTCCTCGACGAACCGACCACGGGCCTGGATCCCCGCACCCGGGCGCAGATGTGGGACACCATCCGCGAGCTCGTCGCGACCGGGTCGACGGTGTTGCTCACGACGCAGTACCTCGACGAGGCCGACCAGCTCGCCGACCGCATCGCCGTGATCGACCACGGCAGGGTCGTCGCCGAGGGCACGAGCGACGAGCTCAAGGCATCGATCGGCACGGCCTCGCTGCAGCTCCGGCTGACGGACGCGCTGCGGCTCGACGCTGCGCGCACGATCGTCCGCACGGCGCTCCGCGTCGAGGCGGTCGTCAGCCCAGAGGGTTCCCGGCTGACCGCCCCGATGACCGACCCGGACCGCGTGACCGACCTGCTGGTGTCGTTCCGCGACGCCGGCATCTCCCTCGCCGAGATGAGCGTGCAGAAGCCGACGCTCGACGAGGTCTTCCTGACCATCACCGGCTCGCCGACCGCCGCCGCGGCCGACGACGCCGATCGCGAGCTCGAAGGGAGCCGCGCATGACCACCCTGACCCCCACCGCTCCGACCACGCCCCGCATCGCACCACGACCCGGCGTCGGTGGGACCGGCCTCGGCGCGACGATCCGCCAGTCCCTGACGATGGCGTACCGCGGGCTGATCAAGGTCCGTCGCACGCCCGAGCAGCTGTTCGACGTCACCCTGATGCCGATCGTCTTCACCGTGATGTTCACGTACATCTTCGGTGGCGCGATCGCCGGCAACGTGGCGGCCTACCTGCCGATCATCATCCCGGGCATCCTCGTCCAGACGAACATCACGTCGTCGATCGTCACGGGCGTGCAGCTCCGCGAGGACATGGACAAGGGCGTGTTCGACCGCTTCAAGTCGCTGCCGATCGCCCGGATCGCGCCCCTGGCCGGAGCGCTGCTGGCCGACACGGTCCGCTACGCCATCGCCACGACGATCACCTTCGTGGTCGGCATAGTGATGGGGCTCCGTCCCGCGCACGGCGTGTGGACGGTCGTCGTCGCCGGTCTGCTCGTCATCGTCGTCGCCTGGTCGATCAGCTGGATCTTCGCGTACTTCGGCGTCATCGCCCGCACGGCGTCGAGCGTCTCCGGCATCTCGAACCTGGTGCTGTTCCCGCTGACGTTCCTGTCGAACGCGTTCGTGCCGGCGGACACCCTGCCGAGCTGGCTGCGCTGGTTCTCCGAGGTGAACCCGGTCTCGCACCTGATCACCGCGGTGCGTGAGCTCGTGAACCACGGGGCCGTGGGTGGCGACCTGGTCTTCTCGCTGGTCGGCGCCGCGGTGGTCGTCGCGGTGTTCGCGCCGCTGACAGTCCGCGCCTACATGCGGAAGGCGTGACGCGCGCCCAGGTCCTCCAGCAGCACGCGAGTCCGCCCGACGGCCTCGGCCCGGTCCCACCCGGCCGAGGCCGTCTCGGCGTCCACGACGACCTGCTCCCCGGCCACGGCGACCACCAGCGGACGCAGCCGGACGTGCGCGAGCACCGCGAAGTCCTGTCGTGACCCGAACCGGCGGGCGAGCGCCCAGCACCGTGCGGCGTCTGCCGGCAGGCCGGCCCGTGCGGCCGCGACGGCCAGGCCGGCCATCGCGGTCCCGATGACGGGCAGGTCGAGCCACCGCGGATGCAGGCGCAGCATCACGAGCGTCTGCACCCGCAGGGTGCGGGCAACCGCCTGGAGGCCCGGCTCGGCTCCGCTGGGCCGGCCCGCCGCCGCCTCGTCCTCGGCCGCGATCCGTGCGGCTGCCGTCGTCAGCACCCAGTGCGGCGCGGTGTGGCGGCTCGGCAGCACGTCCTGCCAGGCTCGCGCGTACGCGGCGGCAGCGGCCTCCAGGTCCCCGGTGCTCCGCGCGCACTCCGCACGGATCGCGGTGGCCAGCACCGCGATCTGCGCCGCGTCGCCGTCCGGGCCACCGCGGTTCGCGATCGGCTGGTGCGCCAGGTCGGCCGCGATCGTCAGGGCCTGGTCGACGGCGCCGGTCGCTGCGGCGCACAGTCCGACGGTCCAGCCGATCTCGTACAGGTCGTCCTCGGCCCCGAACACCTCGAGCTGTGCGCGCGCCAGCTCGGCCACGGCGAGGGCCTCGGTGTGGCGGCCGGTCTGCGCGAGCAGCTGCGTCCGCGTCACTGCGCCCGATCCGAGTGCCCACGCGTCGTCGACCTGCCGGGCCAGGGCGATCGCCCGGTCCGAGAACGCCAGCGCTGCGGCGAACTCGCCGTCGTTCTCGGCCAGGGGTGCGCTCAGCGTGTAGGCCAGGCAGGCGACGGCCGGGTGCGGGTCGTCGCGGAAGCGTGCGAGCAGGTCGAGTCCCCGCTCGGGACGGCCGAGGGTCAGCAGCAGTGCCGCCTGGGCGTCGAGCACCGGGAACCCCGTCGATCCGCGCCGGGTGACCCTCCGCAGGGCCGAGATGGCGAGCGCCGCCGTCCGCCGGTCCCCGAACGCCGACGAGCCGCCGACCAGCACGAGCCCGAGCACGGTGGCCGGCAGGTCCGCAGGCTGGGTGTCGGCACTGCGCAGGACGGTCACGACCTCCAGCCCGAGGGCGATCACCTCGCCGTGCGCGCCGCGGAGCGTCCAGTACCCACCGAGTGCCGCGAAGACCCGGGCGACGGCGCTCGGATCACCGTCCTGCAGGCTCCAGCGCAGCAGCGTGACCAGGTTGTCGGCCTCGCGTGCGACCTCGCGGAACCACTGCCGCTGGTCCTCGCCCGTCGCGGTGAACAGGTTGCGGGCGACGGCGAACTCCTGCCCCCACCGCACCATCGCCCGACGGACGGCGTCGGCTTCGCCACGCTCGTGCAGGCGGGCGGCCCCGAACTCGCGGACCGTCTCGAGCAGGCGGTACCGGACCGGTCCGCCCTCGTGCTCGACGAGCTGCACGAGGGACTGTTCGACCAGCTCGGCCAGGTCGTCGAGCGCGTCGTGTCGGCGGCCGGCAGCGGCGACGGCCTCGACCGCGTCCACGGCGAGCCCGTCGGGGAACAGCGCCAGGCGCGGCAGCAGGTCCTGCGCTCCGTCGTCGAGCAGCCGCCAGCTCCACTCGATCACGGCCAGCAGGGTCCGGTGCCGCTCGGGTGCACTCCGGTCCCCGCCCCGCAGCAGGGCGAACCGGTCGTCCAGCCGGCGCTCGATCTCGTCCGCGCTCATGCCGCGGATCCGAGCGGCAGCGAGCTCGATCGCGAGCGGTGACCCGTCCAGTCGTGTGCAGATGCGTCGGACGGCGTCGACGGGCAGGACGGCACCGGGCCGGGCGGCACGGGCACGCTCGGTGAACAGGCGGACCGCGGCACCGTCGGCGTCGACGGGCAGCGGGGCGAGGGGCGCGACGACCTCGCCGGCGATGGCGAGCGGTGCGCGCGACGTCGTCAGCACGCGCAGCGACGGCAGGACCGCCAAGAGCTCGGCCACGAACGCGGCGATCTCCTCGACCAGGTGCTCGCAGTTGTCCAGCACGAGCACCGTCGGCTCGTCGCCGAGTGCCCGGAGCACCCGGCCACGCAGGTCGGCGACGACGACGTCGCGCAGGGTCCTGGCGCTGCGGACCTCGGCGATCCCCAGCAGCGCACCCAGCGCGGGGACGACGTCGTCGCCCGAGGTCAGCGGTGCCAGCTCGAGCACCACGACCCCGCGGTCCTCGGGCACCGCGGCCGCGACCGCCTGCGCGAGCCGGGTCTTGCCGAGCCCACCGGCCCCCAGGACCGTCACCAGCCGTCCGTGGGACAGCAGGTCCGTGACGGCGGCGACGTCGCCCTCCCGTCCGACCAACGCGGTGGGCGACGCCCGCAGGCCGACACGACGGACCCCGCCCGCAGCCGACGCACTCCGGCGGAGCAGGTCGGCGTTCAGGCGGACCAGGTCGGCGGACGGGTCCGCGCCGAGCCCGTCGGCCAGGCGCTCGCGGTGCTCGGCGAACACGGCGAGCGCCTCGGTGGTCCGACCGGCGGCAGCGAGCGCCTGCATCGCTCCGCGCACGGCGACCTCGTCGAACGGGTCGAGGGTGGCCTCGTCACGCCAGAGTTCCGCGGCCGCCCCGGCATCGCCCGCCGCCAGCAGTGCGGCGCCCAGCAGCCGGCGGAGCCCGCGACGCGCGGACGCTGCCCGGTCGGCCAGCGCCGTGCCGAGCTCACCGTCGAGGTCGGCCCCCGGGTCGCCCCGCCAGAGCGCCAGGGCACCTTCGACCGCCTGCCGGCCCTCGGCATCGCCGGCGGTGCCGAGCCGTTCCGCCTGACCGAGGTCCACGTCGTCCGGAGCGACGGCGAGTGCGTACCCGGTGGCGGTCGACACGACCAGCCCGTCGGCGGTGCTCCGGTGCAGGCGGGACACCAGCGTCTGCAGTGCGGCCCGCGCCCCCTTCGGCGGGGTCTCGCCCCAGAGCTCGTCGATGAGCGTCTCGGTCGGCAACGCGTGGCCTCGGGCGAGCACGAGCGCCACCAGGAACGACCGGGCGAGGGCACCCGGCACCGGGGTCGGCGCGCCGCTCGGGTCCTCGACCAGGACGGGTCCGAGGACGGCGATGCGGGGGTGCTGCGGCACGGTCCGAGTCTACGGAGCCGCAGCCGCACCGCGGGCGGGTTCAGGCCGGACGGCGAGCCGAACCGAACGGTCCGGTCTTCGTGTCGATGTCCGCCGTCGCACGGCGCTCCGACTCCACGATCCCGCGCAACGACACGAGCGCCGAGGCCGTGACGGCCACGTGGGACGGGTTCTCGCGCGACGCGTCGAGTGCCCGTTCCACCGCGGCGACCGCACGGTCCGCGGCGTCCTCCGGGCAGTCACCGCGGATCACGCAGGCGATCTCGTCGAGCGCCGCGGCGAGCGGCTCGGCGAACGCCGGGTCGGGTCGTCCGATGCCCTCGGCGACCGGACCCGACCGTGCGACCAGCTCGGTGAGGTCGGTCGTGTACCAGGCGACCCGCTCCAACGCCCGGAACCGGGCGCCGTCCTGCTGCAGCCGTGCCCGCGATCCCCGCAGTGCCCCGCGCGGGTTGATCTTCCGGCTCTCGTGCGCGATGGACACCCGCGACCGCACGTCCGCGATCGCCCGGTCCAACCGGTCCTGCTGCCGGTCCCAGGCGGCGACGTCGCGCTGCCCCTCGCGCAACACCACCGCCAGGCCGTCGAGGTGGTCGGCGAGGACCCCGTTCACCGCGTCGATCCGGTGTTCCGCGTCCCAGAAGTGCAGCGGCGGGAACACCAGGAAGTTCACCAGCAGGCCGACCACCACGCCGACGGCCATCTGCACGAGGTACCCCAGCGAGTAGCCCTCGGCGTGCGCGCCCCCGACCAACAGGACGAACAGCGCCGCGGTCGACACCCACGAGCTGCCCTCGCCGAGCACCCGGAACCCGCCGACCAGCACGCCGATGCCGACCGCCAGCGCGACGGCCAGCACGCCCGGGTCGCCGACCCACATGGTGAGGGCCGCGACCCCGATGCCGAGCGCGATCCCCACGAGCGTCTGGATCCCGCTGCGCAACCCGGCGAACACCGTCGTCTGCATGGCGATCACGGCGCCGAGCGGCGCGTAGTACGGGTAGTCCGACGCGACCCCGGGGACGTGCCGCGCGACGAACCACGCCAGCGCGGCAGCGCCGGCGGCCTTGGCGGCGTGCAGCAGACGCGGCTGCGTGCCGGACGTGCGGCTCCACCGCCACACCCGCGTCCCGACGCCCGCGACGTGTTCGAATCCCATGTGTCCTCCGTGCCGTCGACCCCCACCCGGTGGGCCGACCGGTCACCCTACGGCCCGGGCACTGGGAGCGCTGCCGGGTCCGTCTCCCGTTCCCCCGGACGCCGGAAGGCCCCCACAGCGAGTGCTGCGGGGGCCTTCCGTGGTGACGCTGTGACTACTTGGTGTCGTCCGACTTCGCGGCGTCGTCCGACTTCTCGGCGGCGTCGGCCTCGACCTCGGCTGCTGCCGCGGTCTCGGTCTCGGTCTCGACGGGTGCCGACTCCTCGGTGGTCTCGGTCGACTCGACCGGGGCCGCTTCAGGGGCCTCGTCCGCGGCGGGCGCAGCGGCGGCCGGGGCAGCCGTGCGGTTCACCGGGGCCGGCGTGCCGGACACGGGCTCGAGGACGAGCTCGATCGAGGCCAGCGGGGCGTTGTCGCCCTTGCGGAAGCCGAGCTTGGTGATGCGGGTGTAGCCACCCTGGCGCTCGGCCACCTGCGGCGCGATCTCCGTGAACAGGGTGTGCACGACGGTCTTGTCACGCAGGGCTGCGATGACGCGACGGCGGGCGTGCAGGTCGCCACGCTTCGCGAACGTGATGAGACGCTCGGCGACCGGACGCAGGCGCTTGGCCTTCGTCTCGGTGGTGGTGATGCGGCCGTGCGTGAACAGGGCGTTGGCGAGGTTGCTCAGGAGCAGGCGCTCGTGAGCGGGACCGCCACCGAGGCGGGGGCCCTTGGTGGGCTTCGGCATGTCAGTTCTCCAGTGGTGAAAGAGGGGTGCGCGCCGTGACGACGCGCGTGCGCATCAGCGCGAGGTCAGTTGCTGGACTCTTCTTCGTCGTACCCGCTGTAGAAGTGGGCGCCGTCGAATCCGGGGACGGTGTCCTTGAGGGACAGGCCGAGCTCGGTGAGCTTGTCCTTGACCTCGTCCACCGACTTCTGACCGAAGTTGCGGATGTTCATGAGCTGCGTCTCCGACAGGGCGACGAGCTCGGACACCGTGTTGATGCCCTCGCGCTTCAGGCAGTTGTAGCTGCGGACCGACAGGTCGAGGTCCTCGATCGGGGTCTGCAGCTCGTTCGAGAGCACGGCGTCGACCGGCGCGGGGCCGATCTCGATGCCCTCGGCAGCAGTGTTGAGCTCACGTGCGAGCCCGAACAGCTCGACCAGGGTCCGACCAGCCGACGCGATGGCGTCGCGCGGCGTGATCGCCGGCTTCGACTCGACGTCGACGACCAGACGGTCGAAGTCCGTGCGCTCACCGGCACGCGTCGCCTCGACGCGGTAGGTGACCTTGAGGACCGGGGAGTAGATCGAGTCGATCGGGATCTGACCGGCCTCGCTGAACTCCGAGCGGTTCTGCGTCGCCGAGACGTAGCCACGGCCACGCTCGATGGTCAGCTCGAGCTCGAAGCGCGCGGTGTCGTTCAGGGTCGCGATGACGAGGTCCGGGTTGTGGATCTCGACGCCGGCCGGAGCGGAGATGTCCGCTGCGGTGACCTGACCGGCACCCTGCTTGCGCAGGTACGCCGTGATGGGCTCGTCGTGCTCGCTGGAGACGACCAGGCTCTTGATGTTGAGGATGATCTCCGTGACGTCTTCCTTGACACCGGGAACGGTGCTGAACTCGTGGAGGACGCCGTCGATGCGGATGCTGGTGACAGCCGCGCCGGGGATCGAGGAGAGGAGCGTGCGGCGCAGCGAGTTCCCGAGGGTGTAGCCGAAGCCCGGCTCGAGCGGCTCGATGACGAAGCGCGAGCGGTGCTCGGAGATCGATTCCTCGGTGAGGGTGGGGCGCTGTGCAATGAGCACTGTGGGATTCCTTTCGGCGAAGTGTCCGCTATATGACACTTGGCGGTACGACGGGGCCGGCCGGGCCCCGACGGGTCTGTTGAGTTGTGATCACGCGTACTGAGGTACGCGATCGAACGACCAGGAATGGCCGCCTCCGCTCGTCCCCGTCAGGGAACGTGTCGTCCGGTCAGGGAACGAGCGGAGAACGGCCGGTTGCTCCTCGCGTCAGACGCGGCGGCGCTTGGGCGGACGGCACCCGTTGTGCGCCTGCGGCGTGACGTCGTTGATCGAGCCGACCTCGAGGCCGGCGGCCTGCAGCGAGCGGATCGCGGTCTCACGACCGGAACCCGGGCCCTTCACGAAGACGTCGACCTTCTTGACGCCGTGCTCCTGCGCCTGACGCGCAGCGGACTCGGCGGCGAGCTGCGCCGCGAACGGCGTCGACTTGCGCGAGCCCTTGAAGCCGACGGCTCCCGAGGACGCCCAGCTGAGGACGGCACCCGACGGGTCGGTGATGCTGACGATCGTGTTGTTGAACGTGCTCTTGATGTGGGCCTGGCCCACGGCGACGTTCTTCTTCTCCTTGCGGCGCGGCTTGCGCGCGGCAGTCTTGGGGGTAGCCATGATGATCTCCTATCGGGCCTTCTTCTTGCCTGCCACGGTGCGCTTCGGTCCCTTGCGGGTACGCGCGTTGGTCTTCGTGCGCTGACCGCGCACCGGGAGACCGCGACGGTGACGAAGCCCCTCGTAGCTGCCGATCTCGACCTTGCGGCGGATGTCGGCTGCGACCTCGCGACGGAGATCACCCTCGACCTTGTAGTTGCCCTCGATGTAGTCACGAAGGGCGACCAACTGGTCGTCGGTGAGGTCCTTGACGCGGATGTCACCGGAGATACCGGTGTCCGCGAGCGTCTTGACCGCACGAGTGCGACCGACGCCGTAGATGTACGTGAGTGCGATCTCCACGCGCTTCTCACGCGGGATGTCGACGCCTGCTAGACGTGCCATGTGCTGGCTGCTCCTGTTGTCGATGGAGGTGTGGCGCAGTACCGGTGCTCGGGCCTCCGCCCCGAGGTGTCCCCCGCGTCCGTCTCGGTGAGCCGGACGTGGGTTCTGGTACTGCGTGTTCGATGTTGAGTTGTGCTGCTGCGCAGGCCGTCCGATGGACGTTCCGCGTCAGGCGGCGACCGGGACTAGCCCTGGCGCTGCTTGTGACGCGGGTTGCTCTTGCAGATCACCATGACGCGGCCCTTGCGGCGGATGACACGGCAGTGCTCGCAGATGGGCTTGACGCTGGGGTTGACCTTCATTGCTGGTTCCTCGTGCTCGCTGGCTTCGTGCTCGGCGGGTTCGCCGAGTCGTTCCTTTCCAGCTCGCGGATCACTTGTAGCGGTAGACGATCCGGCCGCGGGTCAGGTCGTACGGGCTCAGCTCCACGATCACGCGGTCCTCGGGGAGGATGCGGATGTAGTGCTGGCGCATCTTCCCGGAGATGTGCGCGAGGACCTTGTGCCCATTGGTCAGCTCAACGCGGAACATCGCGTTGGGCAGAGCTTCGAGCACCGAGCCTTCGATCTCGATGACGCCGTCTTTCTTGGCCATAGCCTCACTGTCGCTTGATTGGATTACCGGTGTGATCCCCGAGCCGGTCTGCGGGTCGGTCGCCAGCCCCACAGGGCATGGCACACCAAAGATCGATCTTATGTGACAGCCGCCCGTTTGCCAAGTGCGCGCGCCGCGCCCCCCGAGCTGGGGTGTTCCTGAACGGGGCGCCAGCGTTCCACAGTGGTTCCACGGCGCGCTCCGGGGGACGAGCAGGGACACGGCCCTACGGTGGCAACGCAGCCTGCCGAACGGAGACCCCAGTGCCAGCCACCCGCCCCCCGCGGTCGATCGCCCGCCACGGCCGTCTGGCGCGCCGTCGCGGTTGGACGACCCTGGTGTCCGTCGTCGCCTCCGCCCTCGCCGTCGTCCTGGTGAGCGGCACGAGCGTCGCCGCCATCGCCGGCGCGCAGCTCGCCACCGCTCCGCACACCGTGCAGCTCAGCAAGGACGACCAGAGCACCGCGAAGACCGCCGACATCACCGCGATCAAGGGCGGCGCCAACATCCTGCTGATCGGCAGCGACACCCGCGTCGGTCAGTTCGACTCCGACGAGGACGTCGAGGGTGCGCGCAACGACGTCACGATCCTGGTGCACGTCTCGCAGGACCACCAGCAGCTGACCGCGGTGAGCTTCCCCCGCGACCTGATGGTGCCGATCCCCGCGTGCACCAACCCGCAGACCGGCACGACCTACCCCGCGGCGTCCTCGGCGCAGTTCAACACCGCGCTCGGCAACGGCGGCGTCTCGTGCGTCGTCGACACCGTCGAGAACCTCACCGGCCTGAGCGTGCCGTACGCCGGCCTGATCACGTTCGACGGCGTCATCGAGATGTCGAACGCGCTCGGCGGGGTCGACGTCTGCGTCGCGAAGGCCATCGACGACAGCTACACCGGCCTGCACCTGACCGCGGGGTCCCACACGCTCGCGGGCTCGGACGCGCTGGCCTTCCTGCGGACCCGGCACGGCGTCGGCGACGGCAGCGACCTGGCGCGCATCAGCTCCCAGCAGGTGTTCCTGTCGGCCCTGCTGCGCAAGGTCACGTCCGGTGACACCCTGTCCAACCCGGTGACGCTCTACAAGCTCGCCGGCGCGGCCCTGAACAACATGACGCTCTCCGACGGGCTCGCCCAGACCCGGACACTCGTCGGCCTCGCGGGTGCGCTGCGCGGGATGAGCACCTCGAACATGCTGTTCGTGCAGTACCCGGTCGTCGACGACCCCGCCGACAGTGCACGCGTCATCGTCGCGCAGGACGCGGCCCACGCGTTGAACGTGGCGCTGCAGACCGACGAGAAGACCACGTTGGGCGACTCCTCCACCGGACGCGCCTCCGAGAGCACGGGCGGCACGGACACGACCGGCGGCACTGCTGCACCGAGCGCACCGTCCGCGGGCTCGTCGGCTGCCGCCTCGTCGCCCGCTGCCGCGGCGCCCACGGCGTCGGCCACGGCACTGCCGTCGACCATCACCGGACAGAGCGCAGCCGAGCAGACCTGCTCCGTCGGCAACTGACGCCGGCGGGGCGGGGCCGCGCCGGGCCTCCAGGGCGTCGGTCCGTCACCGGCCGGACACCAGGCCCGACCTACGCGATCGGGACCGGTGTCACACCCAGCGGGGCCAGGCCCGCCGCGCCGCCGTCGGCGGCCGTGAGCACCCAGATCCCGTCCGCGTGCACCGCGACGCTGTGCTCCCAGTGCGCGGCGTCCGAACCGTCCAGCGTGCGGACGGTCCAGTCGTCGTCGTCCGTGGAGCTGTCGATCGTGCCGGCCGTGACCATCGGCTCGATGGCGACCACGAGCCCGGGCCGCACGGCCGGTCCGGCACCGCGGATGCGGTGGTTGAAGACGGGCGGGTCCTCGTGCATGGACCGGCCGATGCCGTGTCCGGTGAAGTCCTCGACGATGCCCCAGGTGCCGTTCTCGTCGATCGCGTCCTCGACCGCGTCACCGACCTCGTTGAGGTTGCGCGCGCGCGCGAGTGCCGCGATGCCGTGCCAGAGCGAGCGCTCCGTGACGTCGGCAAGCCGCTGGCGCGCAGCGGACAGGGTCGCGTCACCGCCGGGGACGACCGTGGTGAAGGCGCTGTCACCGTTCCAGCCGTCGACCTCGGCACCGGCGTCCACGGACACGATGTCGCCGGGCTGCAGCACACGGTCGCCGGGGATGCCGTGCACGATCTCGTCGTTGACCGACACGCACAGCGTGTGGCGGTAGCCCGGCACGAGCTGGAAGTTCGGGATGCCCCCGCCGTCGCGGATGGTCCGCTCGGCGATCGCGTCGAGCTCACCGGTGGTGATGCCGGGGCGGATCGCCGCGCGCACCGCGACGAGCGCTGCCTCGGTGAGCAGGCCCGGCGCCACCATCGCGCGCAGCTCGTCCGGCGTCTTGTAGATCGAGGGCTTGCGGAAGCGGACCACCGGGTCAGACGGCGGCGGTCAGACCACGCGACGACAGCGCCGACTGGATCCGGTCGCCGACCTCGTCGATGGCGCCCAGGCCGTCGACCTCGACCACGAGACCACGCTGCTGGTAGGCGTCCACGATCGGAGCGGTCTGCTCGACGTACACCTGCTGGCGACGACGGATCGTGTCCTCGTTGTCGTCGCTGCGACCCTGCTGTTCGGCACGCTTGAGCAGACGCCCGACGAGTTCGTCCTGATCGGCGACCAGGCGGATCACCGCGTCGATGCCGGTGCCCTGCTCGGACAGCAGCGCGTCGAGGTACTCGACCTGGCCGACCGTGCGGGGGTAGCCGTCGAGCAGGAAGCCGGTCTCGGCGTCGGGCTCCTGCAGCCGCGACTTCACGAGCTCGTTCGTCAGCGAGTCGGGGACGTAGTCACCCGCGTCCATGATCGCCTTGGCCTGGACCCCGAGCGGCGTTCCCTCGGTCACGTTCTTGCGGAAGATGTCCCCCGTCGAGACCGCCGGGATGCCGAAGGACTCGGCGATGCGGCCCGCCTGCGTGCCCTTCCCCGCTCCGGGAGGTCCGACGATGATGAGACGTGCGCTCAACGGAGAAGCCCTTCGTAGTGACGTTGCTGCAGCTGCGAGTCGATCTGCTTCACGGTCTCGAGACCGACACCCACGATGATCAGGATGCTCGCGCCACCGAACGGGAAGTTCTGGTTCGCCCCGAACAGCGCCAGTGCTGCCAGCGGGATGAGCGCGATGAGACCGAGGTAGAGCGCACCGGGCAACGTCACCCGGGTCAGGACGTAGTCGAGGTACTCGGCCGTCGGGCGACCGGCACGGATGCCCGGGATGAACCCGCCGTACTTCTTCATGTTGTCGGCGACCTCTTCGGGGTTGAAGGTGATCGCGACGTAGAAGTACGTGAAGCCGACGATGAGCAGGAAGTACAGGACCATGTAGAACCAGTTGTCACCCGAGGTCAGGTTGCTCTGGATCCAGGTCACCCACGCGGCCGGCGCGGAGCCGTCGGAGGGCTGGTTGAACTGCGCGACCAGGGCCGGCAGGTACAGCAGCGACGAGGCGAAGATGACGGGCACGACGCCGGCCATGTTCACCTTGATCGGGATGTAGGTGTTGTTGCCGCCGTAGGTCCGACGGCCCACCATGCGCTTGGCGTACTGCACCGGGATCCGTCGTTGCGACTGCTCGACGAACACGACGGCCATCATGATGACCAGGCCGACCAGGATGACGAACAGGAAGAGCTCGAAGGACTGCGACTGCTCGATCTGCCAGAGCGCCGAGGGGAACTGCGCTGCGATGGACGTGAAGATGAGCAGGGACATGCCGTTGCCGATGCCGCGCTCGGTGACGAGCTCGCCCATCCACATGATCAGGCCGGTACCGGCGGTCAGCGTGACGACCATCAGCATGATGGCGTACCAGCTCTGGTTCGAGATGATCGAGCCACACGAGGCGCTGGCGTTCTGACCGAACAGCTGCCCCGAGCGGGCGACGGTGATCAGGGTCGTGGACTGCAGGACACCGAGCGCGATCGTGAGGTAGCGGGTGTACTGCGTCAGCTTGGCCTGGCCGGTCTGGCCTTCCTTGTACAGCGCGTCGAAGTGCGGGATCACCACGCGCAGCAGCTGCACGATGATCGACGACGTGATGTACGGCATGATCCCGAGCGCGAAGACGGAGAGCTTCAGCAGCGCGCCACCCGAGAACAGGTTGATCAGGTCGTACAGGCCGCCCGAGGACGAGGCACTCGCCAGGCAGGTCTGGACCGCGGTGTAGTCGACGTACGGTGCCGGGATGTAGGACCCCAGGCGGAACAACGCGATGATCGCGAGGGTGAAGCCGATCTTCTTGCGAAGGTCGGGGGTGCGCATGATGCGCGCGACCGCTCTGAACACGAGAACTCCGAACTGCTGGGGACCGGTCTTGCCGATCGTGCCGGGCGCAACCGCCCGTGGCCGGAAGCGCCGACCGCGTGGCCCGGTCCCGCTGACGCGGTGCGCGGGCCTCCATCAAGGAAACCGTAACGGCGGCCCGTGCGCAATGCACGGGCCGCCGACGGGACTACTCGGTGACGGTGCCGCCCGCAGCCACGATCTTGTCCTGGGCAGAGCCCGAGACCTTGTCGACCGTGACGGTGAGCTTCACGTTGATGTCACCCTGACCGAGAACCTTGACCTTCTCGTTCTTGCGGACCGCGCCCTTGGCGACGAGGTCCGCAACGGTGACGTCGCCACCGTTCGGGTAGAGCTCCGCGATCTTGTCCAGGTTCACGACCTGGTACTCGACGCGGAACGGGTTCTTGAACCCGCGGAGCTTCGGGGTGCGCATGTGCAGCGGCATCTGCCCACCCTCGAAGCCGACGCGGACCTGGTACCGGGCCTTCGTGCCCTTGGTGCCGCGGCCCGCGGTCTTGCCCTTCGAGCCTTCACCGCGACCCACACGGGTGCGGTCCTTCTTCGAGCCAGCGGCCGGACGAAGGTGGTGCACCTTCAGGATCTGGACGCGCTCGTTCTTCTCGTCGCTCATGCGTCGACCTCCTCGACCTTCACGAGGTGCGCCACCGTCGCGATGTACCCGCGGTTCTGGGAGTTGTCCTCGCGCAGGACCGTACGGCCGATGCGCTTGAGACCCAGGCTGCGGAGCGTGTCGCGCTGGTACTGCTTCTCGCTGATGACGGACTTCGTCTGCGTGATCTTCAGCATGGCCATCAGGCACCTGCCTTCTCGGTCGCTGCGGCACGTGCTGCCGCCTCGGCCTTCAGCAGGCGAGCCGGCACGACGTGGTCCACGTCGAGGCCACGACGTGCGGCGACGGCGCGGGGCTCCTCGAGCTGCTTGAGGGCCTCGACCGTGGCGTGCACGATGTTGATGGTGTTGGACGACCCGAGGGACTTGCTCAGGACGTCGTGGATGCCGGCGCACTCGAGCACGGCGCGGACCGGACCACCGGCGATGACACCGGTACCGGCAGCAGCCGGACGCAGCAGCACGACACCGGCAGCGGCCTCACCCTGGACGGGGTGCGGGATGGTGTTGCCGACGCGCGGGACGCGGAAGAAGTTCTTCTTCGCCTCTTCGACGCCCTTGGAGATCGCCGTGGGGACCTCCTTGGCCTTGCCGTAGCCGACGCCCACCAGACCGTTGCCGTCACCGACGACGACGAGTGCGGTGAAGCTGAAGCGACGACCACCCTTGACGACCTTGGAGACGCGGTTGATCGTGACGACGCGCTCGAGGAACTGGCTGTCGCCACCCCGCTTGTCACGGTCACGGCCCTGCTGACGGTCACGACCGCCACCACGGCGGCCACGGTTGTCAGCGGAGTCGCGGTTGTTCGACGCGGAGCCCGCGGCGGTCTCGACCGGACGCTCGGCGACGGGGGCAGCTGCCTCCGCCTTGGCGTCGGTGCCCTCGGCCTTGGGAGCCTCGTCAGTGCCGGGGGTCTCCTCGGCGCTGGTGGCCTCGGTCGCCTCGGCGCTGGTGGCCTCGGTCGTCTCAGCGCTGGTGGCCTCGGTCGTCTCCTCGACGGCCGGGGTCTCCTCGGCGTTGCTGTTGTTCGCGATGTCGCTCACAGGTTCAGCCCTCCTTCACGGGCACCATCGGCGATCGCGGCGACGCGACCGGCGTACTTGCTACCACCGCGGTCGAACACGACGGCTTCGACACCGGCGGTCTTCGCACGCTCGGCGAGGAGCTCGCCGACACGACGCGCCTTGGCGGTCTTGTCGCCGTCGAACGAACGGAGGTCGGCCTCCATCGTCGAAGCGCTCGCCAGGGTGTGACCCTTGGTGTCGTCGATGACCTGCACGAACACGTGGCGTGCCGAGCGGGTGACAGCGAGACGCGGACGTGCCTCGGTGCCGGTGATCTTCTTGCGGAGGCGGTTGTGGCGGCGGGCCTTGGCGGCCGCCTTGCTCTTGCCTCGGGTACGAGTTCCGATAGCCATGATCACTTACCTGACTTTCCGGCCTTGCGGCGCACGTTCTCGCCCGCGTAGCGGACACCCTTGCCCTTGTAGGGCTCCGGCTTCCGCAGCTTGCGGATGTTCGCGGCGACCTCGCCGACGGCCTGCTTGTCGATGCCGTTGACGGTGACCTTGTTGTTGCCCTCGACGGCGAAGCTGATGCCCGCCGGCGGCTCGACCGTGATCGAGTGGGAGTACCCGAGCGCGAACTCGAGGTTCGAGCCCTTCGCCTGGACGCGGTAACCGGTACCGACGACCTCGAGGCCCTTGGAGTAGCCCTGGGTGACGCCGATGATCTGGTTCGCGATGAGGGTCCGGGTCAGGCCGTGCAGCGAACGCGACGTGCGCTCGTCGTCCGGACGGGTGACGAGGACCTGGTTCTCCTCGACGCTGGCCTGGATGGGCTCCGCGATGACGAGCGCGAGCTCGCCCTTCGGGCCCTTGACCGCGACGTTCTGGCCGTCGACTGAGACGGTCACGCCAGCGGGGATGTCAATGGGAAGACGTCCGATTCGAGACATGTCGGGTCACCACACGTAGGCGAGGACTTCCCCACCCACGCCCTTCTTCTCGGCTTCGCGGTCGGTCAGGAGCCCCGAGGAGGTCGAGAGGATCGCCACGCCGAGGCCACCGAGGACCTGGGGGATCTCCGTCGACTTCGCGTAGACCCGGAGGCCCGGCTTCGAGACGCGCTTGATGCCGGCGATCGAACGCTCGCGCTCGGGGCCGTACTTCAGCTCGATGGTGAGGGTCTTGCCCACGCGGGCGTCCTCCACCTTCCACTCGCTGATGTAGCCCTCGCGCTTGAGGATGTCAGCGATGGTCGTCTTCAGCTTGGAGCTCGGAAGCGAGACGGCATCGTGGTGTGCCGAGTTCGCGTTCCGCAATCTGGTCAGCATGTCTGCGACCGGATCGGTCATCGTCATGATGTGATTCCGTTCTCCGCCTGGTTTCGACACCCGTTCCACGAATGCCGACCTGAGCGATCGAGTGACCCCGGAGCGAATCCCCGAGGTCTGTGTGTTCGTGCGAGCGGGCCGGAGGACTTGCATCCTCCGGCCCGCGTCGCTCGAAGTAGCTTAGACCGTCTGCTCGCCCGAGCGGAACGGGAAGCCCAGCTGCTTGAGCAGTGCACGTCCCTCGTCGTCCGTCTTCGCGGTGGTCACGACGGTGATGTCGAACCCGCGGACACGGTCGATGCGGTCCTGGTCGATCTCGTGGAACACGCTCTGCTCCGTGAGACCGAAGGTGTAGTTGCCGTTGCCGTCGAACTGGCGGTCCGACAGACCGCGGAAGTCGCGGATGCGGGGAAGCGCCAGCGACAGCAGGCGGTCCAGGAACTCCCAGGCACGGTCGCCACGCAGGGTGACGTGCGCGCCGATGGCCTGGCCCTCACGCAGCTTGAACTGCGCGATGGACTTGCGGGCCATCGTGACCTGGGGCTTCTGACCCGTGATCGCGGTGAGGTCCTTGATGGCCCCGTCCATGATCTTCGAGTCGCGAGCGGCCTCACCGACACCGGTGTTGACGACGACCTTGACCAGGCCGGGGACCTGGTTGACGTTGCTGTAGCCGAACTGCTCGGTCAGCGCCGTCTTGATCTCGTCCTTGTACTTCTGCTTCAGGCGCGGCTGAACTTTCTCAGTCGTCGCGGCAGTCGTGTCAGTCATCAGAGCTTCTCACCAGACTTCTTGGCGTAGCGGACCCGGACGGTCTTCTTGACGCCGTCCTTCTCCACCTCTTCGGTGCGGAAGCCGACACGCGTCGGCTTCTTCGTCTTGGGGTCGACGATCGCGACGTTCGAGACGTGGATCGAAGCCTCGTGCTGCTCGATGCCACCCGTCTTCGAACCACGCTGCGTCTGGCCGACGCGGACGTGCTTCGTGACGAAGTTCACGCCCTCGACGACGACGCGGTTCTTGTCCTTGAGGACCTCGATGACCTTGCCCTGCTTGCCACGGTCGCCGCCACGCTCCTGCGTTGCGCCCGTGATGACCTGGACGAGGTCACCCTTCTTGATGTTCGCCATGGCTTACAGCACCTCCGGCGCGAGCGAGATGATCTTCATGAACTTCTTGTCGCGAAGTTCACGACCGACCGGCCCGAAGATGCGCGTTCCGCGCGGGTCGCCGTCGGCCTTGAGGATCACTGCCGCGTTCTCGTCGAACTTGATGTAGGAGCCGTCGCCGCGACGGGTCTCCTTCTTGGTGCGAACGATGACCGCCTTGACGACGTCACCCTTCTTCACGTTGCCGCCGGGGATGGCGTCCTTCACCGTGGCGACGATGACGTCACCGAGTCCGGCGTAGCGACGACCCGAGCCACCGAGAACGCGGATGGTCAAGATCTCCTTGGCACCCGTGTTGTCGGCGACCTTCAGGCGGGATTCCTGCTGAATCACTGCTGTCTCCTATTTCCGCAAGCGGGCCGCGAGGCCTACTTGGCCTTCTCGAGGATCTCGACCAGGCGCCAGCGCTTGGACGCGCTGAGGGGACGGGTCTCGCTGATCACGACGAGGTCGCCGATGCCGGCCGAACCAGCCTCGTCGTGCGCCTTCACCTTGGAGGTGCGGCGGATGACCTTGCCGTAGAGGGCGTGCTTCACGCGGTCCTCGACCTCGACGACGATGGTCTTGTCCATCTTGTCGCTGGTCACGTAGCCGCGACGCGTCTTGCGGTAGCCGCGGTTGAGGGCGGCGGAGTCCTTCTCTTCGTTCGCCATCAGTTCTCCTCGGCGGTCTCGGCCTCGGCCGACGCGGCGGGCTTGTCAGCCTTCTTCGTCGACTTCTTGGCCTTGGTTGCGGTCTCGACGGGCGCAGGAGTGGCACGGATGCCGAGCTCGCGCTCACGCAGGACGGTGTAGATCCGGGCGATGTCGCGCTTGACGGCACGGAGACGGCCGTGGCTCTCCAGCTGACCGGTGGCCGACTGGAAGCGGAGGTTGAAGAGTTCCTCCTTGGCCTTCTTCAGCTCGTCTGCGAGTCGCTCGTTCTCGAAGGTGTCGAGCTCCGTCGGACGGAGCTCCTTGGAACCGATCGCCATTATGCGTCGCCCTCCTCGCGCTTGATGATGCGTGCCTTGAGGGGCAGCTTGTGAATGGCACGGGTGAGTGCCTCGCGAGCGATCTCGTCGCTCACGCCGGAGAGCTCGAAGAGCACACGGCCCGGCTTGACGTTGGCGACCCACCACTCGGGGGAACCCTTACCGGAACCCATGCGGGTCTCAGCAGGCTTCTTGGTGAGCGGACGGTCCGGGTAGATGTTGATCCACACCTTGCCGCCACGCTTGATGTGACGCGTCATCGCGATACGAGCGGACTCGATCTGACGGTTGGTCACGTAGGCGGGGGTCAGAGCCTGGATGCCGTAGTCACCGAAGGAGACCTTGGTGCCACCGGTGGCCTGACCCGAACGCTTCGGGTGGTGCTGCTTGCGGTGCTTGACTCGACGGGGAATAAGCATGGTTACGCCTCAACTCCTGCGCCGGCCGGCGCGTCCTGCGGGGCCTGCTGCTCGCGACGGTCGCCACCACGACGGTCACCGCGGTCGTTGCGGTCGCCACGCGGGCCTCCGCGACGCTCCGGGCGCGACGAACGCTGGTTCGCCTGCTCGCGAGCGAGCTCCTTGTTCGTGATGTCGCCCTTGTAGATCCAGACCTTCACGCCGATGCGGCCGAAGGTGGTGCGCGCCTCGTAGAAGCCGTAGTCGATGTTCGCGCGGAGGGTGTGCAGCGGCACACGGCCTTCGCGGTAGAACTCCGAGCGCGACATCTCGGCGCCACCGAGACGACCGGCGACCTGGATGCGGACACCCTTGGCACCGGCGCGCTGTGCACCCTGCAGGCCCTTGCGCATGGCGCGACGGAACGCGACACGGGCGGAGAGCTGCTCGGCGATGCCCTGCGCGACGAGCTGGGCCTCGGTCTCGGGGTTCTTGACCTCGAGGATGTTGAGCTGGATCTGCTTCTTGGTGAGCTTCTCGAGCTCACCGCGGATGCGCTCGGCCTCGGCGCCGCGGCGACCGATGACGATGCCCGGACGCGCCGTGTGGATGTCCACGCGGACACGGTCACGGGTGCGCTCGAGCTCGATGCGGGCGACGCCGGCACGGTCGAGGGTCTTCTTCAGGTACTGACGCACCTTGATGTCCTCGGCGACGTAGTCCGCGTACCGCTGACCGACCTTCGTGCTGTCGGTGAACCAGTGCGAGACGTGGTCCGTCGTGATCCCGAGACGGAAGCCGTACGGGTTGACCTTCTGGCCCATTACTTGCTCGCCTTCTTGCTCGTCGCGGCAGCCTCGGCCTCGTCAGGGGTCGCGAGGACCACCGTGATGTGGCTGGTGCGCTTGTTGATCCGGAAGGCACGGCCCTGCGCACGCGGCTGGAAGCGCTTGAGGGTCGTTCCTTCGTCGACGAAGACGCGGCTCACGTAGAGGTCGCGCTCGTCCAGGAAGCTGTTCGCCGAGTCCGCCTTGACACGTGCGTTGGCGATCGCCGAGGCGACCAGCTTGTACACGGGCTCCGAAGCGCCCTGGGGGGCGAACTTCAGGATGGCAAGCGCCTCGTGGGCCTGCTTGCCGCGGATCAGCTCGATGACGCGACGGGCCTTCTGAGGCGTGACGCGGATGTGTCGCACGCGTGCGATCGACTCCACCATTTCGTTCCTCCTCTTCGTCGCCGCCTTAGCGGCGACGGCCCTTCTTGTCGTCCTTCACGTGACCGCGGAAGGTACGGGTCGGCGCGAACTCGCCGAGCTTGTGACCGACCATCGACTCGGTGACGAACACCGGGATGTGCTTGCGCCCGTCGTGCACCGCGATGGTGTGACCGAGCATGTTCGGCACGATCATCGAACGACGCGACCACGTACGGATCACGTTCTTCGTGTTGGCCTCGTTCTGCGTGACGACCTTGCGAAGCAGGTGCTCGTCGACGAAGGGGCCCTTCTTCAGACTGCGTGGCATCTTCTGAACTCCTACTTGCGCTTCTTGCCGGCGTTACGGCGACGGACGATGAGCTTGTCGCTCGGCTTGTTCGACTTGCGCGTGCGACCCTCGGACTGGCCCCAGGGGCTGACCGGGTGACGGCCACCGGACGTCTTGCCCTCACCACCACCGTGCGGGTGGTCGATCGGGTTCATCGCGACACCACGAACGGTCGGGCGGACGCCCTTCCAGCGCATGCGGCCGGCCTTGCCCCAGTTGATGTTCGACTGCTCGGCGTTGCCGACCTCGCCGATCGTGGCGCGGCAGCGGGCGTCGACGTTGCGGACCTCGCCCGACGGCAGACGGAGCTGCGCGTAGGGGCCGTCCTTGGCGACGAGACGCACCGAGGCGCCGGCCGAACGCGCGAGCTTGGCGCCGCCACCGGGGCGGAGCTCGATCGCGTGGATGACCGTACCCACGGGGATGTTGCGCAGCGGCAGGTTGTTGCCGGGCTTGATGTCAGCACCGGCGCCCTGCTCGACGACGTCGCCCTGCTTGAGCTTGTTCGGCGCGAGGATGTAGCGCTTGGTGCCGTCCACGAAGTGCAGGAGCGCGATGCGCGCCGTGCGGTTCGGGTCGTACTCGATGTGCGCGACCTTGGCGTCCACGCCGTCCTTGTCGTGACGACGGAAGTCGATCACGCGGTACTGGCGCTTGTGGCCACCACCGATGTGGCGGGTGGTGATGCGGCCCGAGCTGTTGCGGCCACCGGTCTTCGGCAGCGGGCGAAGCAGGGACTTCTCCGGGGTCGAGCGGGTGATCTCGGCGAAGTCGGAGACCGAGGAGCCACGACGACCAGGGGTCGTCGGCTTGTAGTTACGAATAGCCATGATTTATCCCTCTGGTCCTCAGCCGACAGCCGTGAAGATGTCGATCGAACCGGACTTGAGCGTCACGATGGCACGCTTGGTGTCCTTGCGCTTGCCCAGACCGAACTTGGTACGGCGGGTCTTGCCCGGACGGTTCAGCGTGTTGATGCCGGCGACCTTGACGTTGAAGATCTTCTCGATCGCGAGCTTGATCTCGGTCTTGTTCGCGCGGGGGTCCACGATGAACGTGTACTTGCCCTGGTCGATGAGCGCGTAGCTCTTCTCCGACACGACCGGCGAGATGATGATGTCGCGCGGGTCCTTGTTGAAGCCGCTCATGCGGTGATCTCCTTCGCGGTCTTCGACGCGATGAAGGCGTCGAGGGCGCTCTTGCTGAAGACGATGGTGTCCGACACGAGGACGTCGTAGGCGTTCAGCTGGCCGTACGAGAGCGCGTGGACGTTCGGCAGGTTGCGGATCGACTTGAGCGTCAGCTCGTCGTCCGACTCGAGCACGACGAGCACGTTCTTGACGGGCGCGACCTTCTCGAGCAGCGTGCGTGCGGTCTTGGTCGACGGCACCTCGGCGGCGACGAAGCCCTCCACAGCGGCGATGCGGCCACCGCGGGCGCGGTCCGAGAGCGAGCCGAGCAGGGCTGCGGCGATCATCTTCTTCGGGGTGCGCTGCGAGTAGTCGCGCGGGGTCGGTCCGTGGACGACGCCACCACCGGTGTGCTCCGGAGCGCGGACCGAACCCTGACGGGCGCGGCCGGTGCCCTTCTGCTTGAACGGCTTGCGACCGGCACCGCGGACTTCGCCGCGGTTCTTGGTCTTGTGGGTGCCCTGACGCGACGCGGCGCGCTGCGCGGTGACGACCTGGTGGATCAGCGGGACGTTGGTCTCGACGTCGAAGAGCTCGGCGGGGAGCTCGACGGTGCCGGACTTGACCCCCGATGCGTCGAGGACGTCGATCGTGGTTGCGGTCGTGGTGGCCATGATCACTTACCCTTCACGGCGGTGCGGACGAAGACGGAGCGGCCACGAGCACCGGGGACGGCGCCCTTGACGAGCAGCAGACCCTTCTCGGCGTCGACGGCGTGCACCGTGAGGTTGAGGACGGTGACGCGCTCGCCACCCATGCGACCCGCCATGCGCATGCCCTTGAAGACACGCGACGGGGTCGAGGAAGCACCGATCGAACCGGGCTTGCGGTGGTTGCGGTGCGCACCGTGCGATGCGCCCACGCCGTGGAAGCCGTGGCGCTTCATGACACCCGCGAAGCCCTTGCCCTTGCTCGTGCCGACGACGTCGACCTTCGCGCCGGCCTCGAACGTGGCGTCGACGGTGAGCTCCTGGCCCAGCGTGTACTCGCTCGCGTCCGACGTGCGGATCTCGGTGAGGGTGCGGCGCGGGGTGACCCCGGCGGCCTCGAAGTGGCCGGCGGCCGGCTTGTTCACCTTGCGGGGGTCGATCTGGCCCGCGGCGATCTGGATCGCCTCGTAGCCGTCGCGCTCGACGTTGCGGATCTGGGTGACCACGTTCGGGCCGACCTCGATCACGGTGACGGGGATGAACTTGTTGTTCTCGTCCCACACCTGGGTCATCCCGAGCTTCTTGCCGAGGAGGCCCTTGACGGTCTTGGTTGTGTTCGCCATCAGTGCAGCCCCCTTACAGCTTGATCTCGATGTTGACGTCGGCCGGCAGGTCGAGACGCATGAGCGAGTCGACGGCCTTCGGCGTCGGGTCGACGATGTCGATGACGCGCTTGTGCGTGCGCTTCTCGAAGTGCTCGCGCGAGTCCTTGTACTTGTGAGGGGAACGGATCACGGCGATCACGTTCTTCTCGGTGGGGAGCGGCACCGGGCCGACCACGGTCGCACCGGCACGGGTCACCGTGTCGACGATCTTCCGGGCCGACGTGTCGATGACCTCGTGGTCGTACGACTTGAGCCGGATGCGGATCTTCTGTCCCGCCATGTGTTCTCTGTCCTCTCTGCGCCGCGCACCCTCAGGCCGCCTGACACCGCCTGGATCCGCCCTGTGCGGATCTGGCTGTTTACGTGGAACCGGGCGCATCCACGGGGGATGTCCGCTGTTCTCCTGTCAACCGCGCGGGCGGTCATGCTGTCGTGCACATGGCGGCCCGCGTGGACGTGTCGTCTCCACACACACCGGCTGGCCGGCGTGGTCTGGGGATTCGACGTGTGTTCTGCTGCCTGCGGCCCAACCCAGCTCTGCTGGACAGAGGGGTTGTGCACTGCCAGAGCAGTGATCCCCGCGAGCGCGAACCCACGGAGAATTCCGGAACCGGACAAGTCTCCCATAGGGGCACCATCCGTGCAACCCGGGCGTGTCGCGCAGTTCCGGGCGTGTCGCTCCGGAGGGACTTCCGCAGCCCGCCGCGGAAGCACCGCCCTGGAGGCCCGGCTCGGTTCCGCCCCGCACGGTGCCCTGTCGGGACCCACGCCACGGACGCATCGCGCCCCCGGACGGACGTCGCGCCCCCGTGGAACGGGGTGCGATGTCCACGCGGGGGCGCGACGTGCGAGCGGGGCGACCGGCGGCCCGCCTGCGGCGGTCCACCGGTCGGTGGTCTCAGTCCTCGTCGGGGACCACGGGTGGGACGAACCACGGCGGGAAGACCGCGACGCGGGGGGCGTGTCCGCCGTGCTCGGACAGGATGTCCTTCACCGCGTGCCGCGTCCGGTCGTTCGGGACGCCGATGACCGCGACCGACGAGAACGGCACGCTCGGCCCGGCCAGGACCTCGAGGCCGTGCATCTCCGGGTCGGTCAGGTCCGTGCGTCGCAGCAGGTTCGCCGCGGCTTCCGGGCCCACGGCGAAGCGGGCATCGTCGGCATCGGCATCGGTGTCCGCCAGGATCACGGACGCGCCGAACGCCGCCGTGGGCACGACGAGCACGACGAAGTCGATCCCCTTGGCGTGACGCGCGGCCTCGGACCACCGGGTCTCGTCGTGGGCACCACGGCGCACCTCGTCCCACCGGGCGCCGTCCGGCGAGAGCGAGAACGGGACGTGCGCTGCCACCGGTGAGCCGTCGGGAGCGGTCGCGGCCGCACGACGTGCACGCAGTTCCGGGGAGCTGATGTCGTACGAGGGCGTCACGCGGTCGGCGGCGGTGATCGCCTGGTCGGCGACGATGCCGTCGAAGTTGTCGATGTGGGTGACGTGGTGCGCGCGCAGCGTCCCGAACACCCGCGCCGCGGGCATCTCGGGTTCCGCGACACGCAGAGCCGTGGCCTTCGCCCGCGCCGGCGAACCGCCAGGGGTCGACCGGAGCGAGGTGCTCACGCGGGTGCGCCGTGGCGCAGGGGTCTTGGGGACGTCCGGCAGGTCGCGCTGTCGCGGCGCGCAGATGTCGCAGAGTTCAGTGGGGAATCCGTGGATGCACTCGTCGGTCACGACTGGTGTGGGTCCTTCCGTGCCGCGTGGGGGTGGAACGGCACAAGGGTCAACGCTACGTCATCGGGGCCCGATTGCGGCACCGATCCGCTCATCGGCGGTACAGCAGCGCCCGGACCTCGGACTCCGCGGCGTGGAGTCGGGCCGGATCGATGGTCTCGCCGTGCTCGTAGGCGTCGAGCAGGCGGGGGTCGATGTAGCTCGCCCGCGCGACGGTCGGGGTGTTGCCGAGGACGTCGCTCGCGGCCTGTACCGCGTGCGACACCGCGCGCTTCCGTTTCGTCGCTGCCGACTGCGAGCCCGTCTGCGCCAGGTCGATCGCGGCCGCCACCGTGCCGTGCAGCGTCCGGAAGTCCTTCGCCGTGAACTCGTCGCCGGCGCGCTCCTTGACGTAGGCGTTGATCTCCTCTGCCGTCAGCGGCTCCCACCGGGCGCCGCGGGTGCGGCGGTAGGACAGCAGTCGTGCGGTGGGGCCCCGACGCTGCATCCCGACGATGACCTTCGCCAGGTCCGCGTCGTGGATCGACGACGACCACTCCTGGTGGCTCTTGCCGGGGAAGGCGAGCTCGATGTCGGCCCCGGAGACCGTCGCGTGCGCACAGAGCAGCGTCGACAGTCCGCGGCTGCCGTGCTCGGTCGCGTAGCGTTCGGACCCGACCCGCAGCGAACCCTGGTCGAGCATCCGGAACGCCGCCGCCAGTGACCGCCGTTGGTCCGGTTCGGGGCGCCGCAGGTCCTGCGTGACCATCCGTCGTGCGCTCGGGAGCGACTCCGCCAGACCGAGCGCCCGGTCGTACTTGATCTTGTCCATCCGGTCCCGCCACGACGGGTGGTACATGTACTGCCGACGACCCGCACCGTCGATGCCCGTCGCCAGGATGTGACCGTTCGCGTAGGGCGAGATCCAGACGTCGTCCCAGGCCGGCGGGATCACGAACTCCTCGAGCCGCGCACGGATCGCCGGGTCGGTGACCGTGGCGCCGTCGGGGTCGCGGTAGGTGAACCCGCGCCCGCTGCGGAGCCGGTGGTAGCCACGACCGTTGGTCTTGGATCTGCGGAGACGTGTCACCCGTCGAGCCAACACGGCCCGGGCTGGACGTGGGCACGGCCGGGGTCCTCAGCCGGTGGTCACTCCTTGCCGACGTGCTCGTCGACGGTGTCCGCGGCGTCGTCGACCTGCTCGTCGAACCGGCCGCCCGTGACCTTCTTGATGCCGTCCGCGAGCCCGTGGATGATCTTGTCGGAGACGTCCTCGACCTTGTCGCTCTTGAGAGCCTCTTCGATCTTGTCCTTGTTCGCATCGACGAAGGCCTTGGCCTTGTCGGTGACCTCTTCCGCCTTGGCGGACACGTTCTTCTGCAGGTCGTCGAAGCTGCTCATGATGTCTCCACGTCGGGGCCGGACACTCCGACCCTCTGGCCCTCATGCTGCCCCGTTCCGCACCGTCTGTCCACGGACCGCGGGAGAACACCCGGCGACGGCGCGGGAACACGACAGCGGAGCCGGGAACACGACAGCGGGGCCCGGAAAACGACAGCGGGGCCGAGCCCGAAGGCCCGACCCCGCTGCAACAGGTGACGAGAATTACTTGATGATCGTCTCGACCGTACCGGCACCGACCGTACGACCACCCTCGCGGATGGCGAAACGGAGGCCCTCTTCCATGGCGATCGGCTGGATCAGCTCGACCGTCATCGAAACGGTGTCGCCGGGCATGACCATCTCGGTGCCCTCGGGCAGCGTGATGACGCCGGTGACGTCCGTGGTGCGGAAGTAGAACTGCGGGCGGTAGTTCGCGTAGAACGGGTTGTGACGACCGCCCTCTTCCTTGTTCAGGATGTACGCGTTCGCCTTGAACTCGGTGTGCGGCGTGACCGAACCCGGCTTCACGACGACCTGGCCGCGCTCGACGTCCTCGCGCTTGAGGCCACGGATGAGCAGACCGGTGTTGTCACCGGCGACTGCCTTGTCCAGCAGCTTGCGGAACATCTCGATGCCCGTGACCGTGGTCTTCTGGGTCGCCTTGATGCCGACGATCTCGACCTCGGAGTTGAGGTCCAGCTCGCCACGCTCGACGCGGCCGGTGACGACGGTGCCACGACCGGTGATCGTGAAGACGTCCTCGATCGGCATCAGGAAGGGCTGGTCGGTGGCGCGGATCGGGTCCGGCACGCTCTCGTCGACAGCGGCCATGAGGTCCTGGACGGACTTGACCCACTTCTCGTCGCCCTCGAGCGCCTTGAGCGCCGAGACCTGCACGACGGGGGCGTCCTCGTCGAACTCCTGCGAGCCGAGGAGCTCGCGGACCTCGAGCTCGACGAGCTCGAGGATCTCTTCGTCGTCCACCATGTCGGACTTGTTCAGCGCGACGACGATGTAGGGCACGCCGACCTGGCGGGCGAGCAGCACGTGCTCACGCGTCTGGGGCATGGGACCGTCGGTGGCGGCGACCACGAGGATCGCGCCGTCCATCTGGGCCGCACCGGTGATCATGTTCTTCACGTAGTCAGCGTGACCAGGAGCGTCGACGTGCGCGTAGTGGCGCTTCTCCGTCTGGTACTCGACGTGCGAGATGTTGATCGTGATGCCGCGCTGGCGCTCTTCGGGAGCGTTGTCGATCTGAGCGAAGTCGCGGGCCTCGTTGAGGTCCGGGTACTGGTCGTGCAGAACCTTGGTGATCGCCGCCGTGAGCGTGGTCTTGCCGTGGTCGACGTGACCGATGGTTCCGATGTTGACGTGCGGCTTGGTGCGCTCGAACTTGGCCTTGGCCACTGTGGGTCCTCCTCAGGACTCGGATGCGGCACCCCCGGGGGCATCCCGGTCGGGATGCGAGCGAGTGGTCCGCGGTGTGTGTGTCTTTTACTGTACTTGGTGGCGAGGGGCCCGTCGCCGGGCGCCCTCGCCTGTGGAGAACACGCTCGGAAGCGTTATTCGCCCTTGGCCTTCGCGACGATCTCCTCGGCGACGTTCGACGGGACCTGGTTGTAGGTCTCGAAGGTCATCGAGTAGACGGCACGACCGGAGGTCTTCGAACGAAGGTCTCCGACGTAGCCGAACATCTCGGACAGCGGCACGCTCGCGCGGACCACCTTGACGCCCGAGGCGTCCTCCATCGCGGCGATGTTGCCACGACGGGAGCTGAGGTCACCGATCACGTCGCCCATGTACTCCTCGGGCGTGCGGACCTCGACGGCCATGATCGGCTCGAGGATGACCGGACCGGCCTTGCGGGCCGCTTCCTTGTACGCGATCGAGCCGGCGATCTTGAACGCCATCTCGGACGAGTCGACGTCGTGCGCCGCGCCGTCCTTGAGGGTCGCCTTCACGCCCACCGTCGGGTAGCCGGCGAGGATGCCGACCTGCATCGCGTCCTGGATGCCGGCGTCCACCGAGGGGATGTACTCGCGGGGGACGCGTCCACCGGTGACGGCGTTGACGAACTCGTAGACCTTCTCGGAGGTGACCTCCATCGGCTCGAGCGCGATCTGCACCTTCGCGAACTGACCGGAGCCACCGGTCTGCTTCTTGTGGGTGTAGTCGTAGCGCTCGACGACCTTCGTCAGGGTCTCGCGGTAGGCCACCTGGGGCTTGCCGACGTTGGCCTCGACGTGGAACTCACGCTTCATGCGGTCGACCAGGATGTCGAGGTGGAGCTCGCCCATGCCCTTGATCGTGGTCTGACCGGTCTCCGGGTTGAGCTCGACGCGGAACGTCGGGTCCTCTTCGGCGAGCTTCTGGATGGCCGTGGAGAGCTTCTCCTGGTCGGCCTTGGTCTTCGGCTCGATCGCGACCTCGATGACGGGCTCGGGGAACGTCATCGACTCGAGGACGACCTGGTCCTGCGGGTCGCAGAGCGTGTCGCCGGTGGTCGTGTCCTTGAGGCCGATGACCGCGTAGATGTGACCGGCGGTGACGGCGTCGACCGGGTTCTCCTTGTTGGAGTGCATCTGGAAGATCTTGCCGATGCGCTCCTTCTTGCCCTTGGTCGAGTTGATGACCTGTGCACCGGACTCGATGTGGCCGGAGTACACGCGGACGTAGGTCAGACGACCGAAGAACGGGTGCACCGCGACCTTGAAGGCGAGCGCGGAGAAGGGCTCGGAGGCCTCCGGCTTGCGGATGATCTCCTTCTCTTCGTCCTTGACGTCGTGACCGATCATCGGCGGGACGTCGAGGGGCGACGGCAGGTAGTCGATGACCGCGTCGAGCATCGGCTGGACGCCGCGGTTCTTGAAGGCAGAACCACAGAGGACCGGGTAGATCTCGCTGTTGACCGTGAGCTGACGGATTGCGGCCTTGATCTCGGCGACCGAGAAGTCGGTGTCGCCCTCGAGGTAGCGCTCCATGAGCTCGTCGTTGGCTTCGGCCACGCGCTCGATGAGCTTCTCGCGGTACTCCGCAGCACGGTCGGCGAGGTCCGCGGGGATCTCCTCGATCTCGTACTTGGCGCCCATCTGGACGTCACCCTTCGCGTCGCCGCGCCAGGTGAGTGCCCGCATCTCGACCAGGTCGACGACGCCCTCGAACGAGGACTCCGCACCGATCGGGAGCTGTAGGACCAGGGGCTCTGCGCCGAGGCGGTTCACGATCGTGTCGACGGTGAAGTAGAAGTCCGCGCCGAGCTTGTCCATCTTGTTGACGAAGCAGATGCGCGGGACGTTGTACTTGTCCGCCTGACGCCACACGGTCTCGGACTGGGGCTCGACGCCCTCTTTCCCGTCGAAGACGGCGACGGCACCGTCGAGGACGCGGAGCGAGCGCTCCACCTCGACCGTGAAGTCGACGTGACCCGGGGTGTCGATGATGTTGATCTGGTTGTTGTCCCAGAAGCAGGTCGTCGCGGCCGACGTGATCGTGATGCCGCGTTCCTGCTCCTGCGCCATCCAGTCCATGGTGGCTGCGCCGTCGTGGACTTCACCGATCTTGTGCGTGATGCCCGTGTAGAACAGGATGCGCTCGGTGGTCGTGGTCTTGCCAGCATCGATGTGCGCCATGATGCCGATGTTGCGGACCTTGTTCAGGTCGGTGAGCACGTCCTGTGCCACAGGGTTCCTCCGGAAGAGTTGTAGGAGAGGTTGGCGTCCGTCCGGGCGCCGGGGTTCTTGACCGCCGGCGCCCGGACAGTGCCGGGACTACCAGCGGTAGTGCGCGAAGGCCTTGTTCGACTCGGCCATCTTGTGGGTGTCTTCACGACGCTTGACAGCGGCGCCGAGACCGTTCGACGCGTCGAGGATCTCGTTCATGAGACGCTCGGTCATCGTCTTCTCGCGGCGGGCCTTGGCGTACGAGGTCAGCCAGCGCAGGGCCAGCGTGTTCGCACGGTGCGGCTTGACCTCGACCGGGACCTGGTAGGTCGAGCCACCGACGCGGCGGCTGCGGACCTCGAGGGTCGGTCGGACGTTGTCGAGCGCCTTCTTGAGCGTGACGACGGCATCCTGCTGGTTCTTGGCGGTCACGCCTTCGAGTGCGTCGTAGACGATGCGCTCGGCGAGACCCTTCTTGCCGTCCAGGAGGATCTTGTTGACGAGCTGGCTGACGATCGGTGCGCCGTAGACGGGGTCTGCGACGACGGGGCGCTTGGGGGCCGGTCCCTTACGAGGCATGTTCTCAACCCTTCTTCGCGCCGTAGCGGCTACGCGCCTGCTTGCGGTTCTTGACGGCCTGCGTGTCGAGCGCGCCGCGGATGATCTTGTAGCGCACGCCGGGCAGGTCCTTCACACGACCGCCGCGGACGAGCACCATCGAGTGCTCCTGCAGGTTGTGGCCCTCACCGGGGATGTAGGCCGTGACCTCGGTACCGTTCGAGAGCTTCACACGAGCGACCTTGCGCAGTGCCGAGTTGGGCTTCTTGGGGGTGGTGGTGTAGACGCGGGTGCACACGCCACGCTGCTGGGGGTTCGCCTTCAGCGCCGGGGCCTTGGTCTTGACGACCTTGGGGCTCCGACCCTTGCGAACGAGCTGCTGGATGGTAGGCAACTGTTCTCCTGGTTCTCGCTCGTGTTCTCTGGCCGACGCGGTCCGTCGGCATCCTCGCCCACGCAGACGTCGGCCGATTCGGCAGACGTGGATCGGGGGCGGACTGTCCGGATCGAGGTCATCGACCCGCCGGACATGGGGGCGCGCCCGAAGGCGCACACCCGGAAGAGCCTACCTGTGGTACCCCGTGGGGTCAATCCCAGCCATCCCCGCGCGGCGCGCGTCCGCTGAGGGGTGAGCCGGGCCTCCAGTCCGGTGCGCGACGTCGTCGTCGCACACCCCGCCCCGGTCAGGAACCGGTGTCCGAGGCGCCGTTGCCGACGGCCGACGCGAACGTCGCACCGCTGTCCGAGAAGCCCGTGATGTAGCCGCTGGCGTTGACGTTGATCGGCCCGGCAGTGGCCGTCCCGGCCCCCGACGGCCCGGTGAAGTCGGCCGTGTAGGTCGCGGACCCGAACGACGACGTCGTGATCGTCCACCCCTTGGGCAGCCACTCGCCGACCGTGACGGTGGGTCGCGAGTCGAGCGTCCACTTCTGGTTCGTGTACGTGTTCGCCGGGTTCTCGCCGTAGGCGTAGAAGCTGCACCCCTCGGGCTTGGTCGAGGTGGACGCGATGCAGCGGTCGACCCAGGCGTTGACGGCGTCGGTCGCGGCCTGCTTGCCGGCATCGGTCATCTCGGTGGTCAGAGAGACCGGGCTGCCGGTGGAGCTGCCGAACCCGCGGACCGCCGCCGTCTCGGTGGGCGCGGAGAACCACTTGCCCCCATCGACCGCGACGGCGTAGGCGCCGGGCAGTGCCGAGAGCGTCAGCCCACCGGACGAATCCGTGCGCTCCCGCTGGCCGGCGACCGTCACCGTCGTGTTCGGCGGCCCCTGGACCGTCAGGTCCACCGCGCCCAGACGGGGAGCCTGCAGCTTCCAGATCGGGAACACGCCCCAGTCGGCGCCGGTCTTGTCGAGCGTGAAGGTCGCGGGGACCTGGCGACCCGCCTGCGTCAGGTAGGCGCTGACCGTGGCCGTGTCACCGTCCGGCTGCACCGCGGTGATGCGGTAGCCCGTCACGCGGTCCTTCGCCTTGGCGTAGGCGGCGTCGGTGAGCAGGACGTCGGACTTGGTGTGCCGGATGCCGGCCGATCGGAGGGCGTCGTCGACCTTGCCCGCGGACAGGTCGTCGAGGAACGCCCGGACCGGACGGTCGGCGGAGTGCGAGTCGGTCTGCACCGAGTAGCCCACGACGCCGGCGACCAGCAGGAGCACGACGGCCGCACCACCGGCGATGATGCCGATCAGGGGGCCGCGGCCCAGGCGACGACGCGGACGCGGCAGCACGCTCGGAGCCGCCGGACCCACGGCCGGGGCTTCGTGGGTGCCGGAGATCGCGCCGACGTGCGGCACCGATCCCCAGCCACCGGGAGCCGTCGCGCCCGCAGTCGGCGCACCGTACGCCGGTGCACCCGCAGCCGGCGCACTCTGCGTTTCAGGCGTGTCAGGCGTGTCGGGCGAGGTCGGCTGATCGGTCATGGGTCCCCCGTTGTGTCACCGTCGGGTTGGCGACCCGACACCAGCAGCCTAGCGGCGACCGACGTCAGTGGGAGGGCGTCGTCTGCCGTCGGGCGAGGGCGATCGCCCCCACCACGACCAGGATGGCGACGACGACGGAGCCGACCACGAACGGCCCGAGGGCGTAGCCGGCCGGGAAGACCAGGAGCTCGGTGACGTCACGGCGGATCAGCGCGTACCCGACGGCGCCGACCCCGAGCATGACGAGGTACGTGGTGGCGGCGGCGACCAGCCCGGTCACGCCGGGGTTGCCCTCGCGGATGCCGAGCCCCGTGGCCACGAACACGACCACCGCACCCCCGATGACCATCGCGGGGCCGAGGTACGGGGTGGCGTCGGTCTGCGCGATGACCTCGACGTTCGCGAGCAGGGCTTCGAACCCGGTCACCGCGATCACCAGGGCGATGAAGAGGACGGACGTCATCGTCGCCACGAGCCATCGGGACATGCAGCGATCGTATCGCCGGGCAGTGACCCTTGCGGCCGCGAGGTCAGCGGACGCGGTCTGCCCGGTCGTCCGCGGTGGCCTGGTCGCGTGCCGTGCCGTCGCTGGTCGCGCCGGTCTCGCTGGCTGCGTTGGCCGCGCCGGCTGCGCGGGCTGCGCGGGCTGCGCCGGCGCGATGCTGCTGCTGGGCCGCGTTGACGAGGGCCAGGGCGATGGTCGCCGTGATCACCGGCACGCTGGCGGTCATCGGTGCGGCCGGTCCGGGCTGGAGGCTCGGTGCAACGTCCGCCTGGTCCGTCACGGTCGACGCGGCCTGGAGGCCCGGGGGCGCGTCCGTCGGGTCCGTCGCGGCCGACGCGGCCTGGAGGCCGGGGGACGCGTCCGTCGGGTCCGTCGCTGCCGCGTCGGGCTGGTGGACGGCGGGGCCGATCACGGGCAGCACCGCGGTCGTCGCCGCCAGCTCGGTCGAGCGTTCGACCAGCGGCACGAGACCGGACCGTCGTGCGATGCGTCGCGCTCTGGCCATGCGGACCAGGACGACGACGGCGACGACCGCCCAGATGCCGTTCACCATCGTGGACGGGACGGCGTGGTGAGCGGCGACGTTGATCGCGACCGAGACCCCTCCGACGAGGTTGAACAGCTGGTAGACGGGGCCGTTCGGGAGCTTGCCTGTTGAGAACAGGATGTAACCAGCAAGGACGGTTACGGCTCCGAACCAGCCGAGGAATTCCACGATTCCAGACAACACGCGCGACTCCGGGCACGACGAGGAACGCCCGGATCGAGCCGGCCGTTCGAGAGGGTGAGGCGAGCCACGAGACGCGGCATCAGGAGCATCGTACGCACAACGACAGGCGTTGCGGAAGAGGACTCGGCGTGGTGTGGACGACCCCAGTTGGCGGGGTGTTGTGGAGGAGCGGTGTCAGCCCGCGGCGGGGGCGGCGGACGATGCCGGGGTGGCCTCGCCTGCCGCTTCCGTCGCCGTCGCCGTCGCCGTCGCCGACTCTGCGTGGACGACGTACACGTACCCGGCCAGCGACCAGGACTGCGATCCGACCGTGGCCTCCTTCGCGGTCTGTGACAGCGAGTCGACCAGGAACAGACGGTCCCCGTGCTGCAGCCGTCCCGCCAGGTCGAGCGCCTGATGGTAGCTGCTGACGTCGACGGCCACGGTGACCGGCATCATGTCGAACGTGCTCGAGGTGATCTGCGGGTTGCGGTACGGCTGCGGAGCTGCGGGCGTCGGCGGAGCCGACGGGGCTGCCGCTGGTGCGGACGTGGCCGTCGCGGCGTCGGTGGGTGTACCACCGTCGCCCGATGTGCCGCCGTCGGTGGACGTCGGGGCGTAGGCCTGCAACGCACCGAACGTCAGGGAGGTCAGCGTGGCCCCCGAACCCGACACCGCGTCGTCGACCTGTCGGGTGAATCCGGCCGTGTCAGCAGTCGCCGGCACGGAGCGACGCAACTGCTCGAGGGTCGACTTCGATGCGTCGAGCTCCGTGAACTCCTGCTCGAGCTGCTGCAACACCACGCGGTTGTCCTGGTTCGTGGCCTCGATGGTCGATCGCTGGGTGTCGTCGGTCGACGCGGAGGCGAGCTGTGGCTGGATCCCGAAGAACCACCCGCCCGCCACCATGGCGACGGCCGCGAGGACCGCTCCGATGACGGAGAACTTGTGCTTGTCCATGTCAGTTCGCCGCCTTGTACTCGTAGGTCTTGTCGAACGCGGCGGGACCGAGTTCGAGGCTGATCTGACCCGCGTAGGTCGCACCCTGCCCCTCGCTCGACACGGTCGAGATGGTGGCGTCCACGTACCCGGGAACGTCCTTGAGCCGATCGGCCAGGTCGGGCACGGACGGCACGGTCGGGCTGGCGATCGTGATGTCCACGGTGGCCACCCGCGTCGCGGCGAGCGGCTCGACCGACTGCGTGAAGCCCTTGACCGGGTCCATCGAACTGACCGTCAGACCGGTCACGTCGGTCCCGGTCGGCAGCGCCGTGTCGACGGCTCCGAGTACCGATGCCCAGTCGATCTGGGCCGACCCGCCCACTGCCTGCGCGGCCTGGATCAGGTCGCTCTCCCGCTGGACGGTGCGGACACCGCTGTACTGCAGCTGCTGCTGGAGGACAGAAGCGCCGGCAGTCTGGGCCTGCGCGAGGTCAGATCGTGCGCGGAGACCGTCGGCAGTGGCGAGACCGGTGACCAGCACCACGACCGCGCCGACCACGACCACCGCGAGCCAGGCGCGCCGCGCGACCGCTCGAGCACGCCGCTCGACGTGCACCTCGGCGGGGAGCAGGTCCACCCGGGGCTCCCCGCCCAACGCCTGGACGGGGACCCGCTTCGACCGCGTCGGGCGTTCGAGGACCTCGGGGACGGGGCTGGTCGACGGCACGGGTTCGCCAGCCGGAGCGCCCTTGCCCCCGCGACGACGGAACCGGCCGCGCGCGGGTCCGTTCGTGATCGTGACCTCGAGGTTGCTCATGCTGCCCGGCTCCCGACTGCGAGACCGTACGCCACCGTGACCGACTCACGGCGCAGGGCGATGTCGTCAGCGTCGATCGTCCTGGCGAAGAGAGCATCCGCGAACGCGTCGCCCTGCTCGACGGCAAGACCGGTCTGGCCGCTCAGCGCCGCCGCGAACCCCGACATCAGCGACCCGCCGCCGGTGAGCACGATGGAGTCGACCGGGTTCTCCGGCCGGGTGTTGACGAAGTACTTGACGGTGTTCCGGAGGCTCGACAGGAGCTCCCCGACGGCCTCGGTCGTGATCGCCAGTGCGCGAGCATCATCGGGTGTCAGCGCTTCGCGGCCGATGCCGAACCACTGCTTCACCGACTCGGCCTCGTCGATCGGGATCTCGAGGCGTCCGCTGAGCGCCTTCGTCACGTCGTTGCCACCGCTCGGGATGATCCGGACGAACTGCGGCGTGCCGTCGGTCAGGATCACGACGCTCGTCGTGTCGGCCCCGAGTTCGATCAGTGCGATCGTGCCGGGGATCCGTCGGCGGGTGATCAGCGAACGACTCAGTGCGAACGGGATCAGGTCGACACCCGCCGGCGTGAGCCCAGCGAGCTGCACGGCGCGGACGTTCGCGAGGACGGCGTCCTTGACCGCGGCGATGAGCAGGCCCGAGACGGTCGGACCGTTGTCACCGGCACCGGCCGACGTCGGCAGGAAGTCGAGGATGGCGTCACCGACCGGGACGGGGAGCATGTCCTGCACCTGGAACGGGAGGCTCTCGCGCATCTGCTGCGCCGGGACCTGCGGGACGGTCAGGTCACGCGCGAGGACGCGCTGGTTCCCCATGCCCAAGACCACTCGCCGCGACCGGAAGCGCCCGGTCCGCCAGAGAGTCCGGATCGCCTGCGCGACCGTGTTCGGCTCCAGGACCTCGCCACGGCTGATGGCGCCGGGTGGAGCAGGGACCTCGGCCACGCGCAGCACTCTCGGGCGCGCCTTGTCCGGATCCGCGACCTCGACCCCACGGATGGAGGTACCCGTGAGGTCGAGGCCGACGATGCTCTTGGCCATGGTGACTGCTTTCGGTAAGGGGTGCTCAGGCGAGGCCGAGCACACCGAGGTAGAGCGACCAGAGGGGCGCGCCGAAGAAGACGCCGATCCAGGCCCCGGTGAGCATCGCGGGCCCGAACGGGACACCGCCCCGCCACCGTGCGCGTCCGACGAGGAGGAGGACGATGGCGAAGATACCGCCGACCAGGAAGGCTCCGAAAGCGCCCACTGCGAGGGGTCCCCATCCGAGGTACGCCATCGCCAGACCGAGCACGACGGCGAGTTTGACGTCGCCGAGTCCCATCCCACCGGGGACCGCCAACGCCAACGCGAGGTAGACCGCGCTGAGTCCGACGGCCCCGATGAGACCACGAACCAGGGCTCCCCAGTCGCCACTGACGACCGACGCGACGACGAGCAAGACCGTGATGACGATCGCCGACGGGTAGGTGATCGCGTTGGGCAGCCGATGGGTGTCGATGTCGATGAGCGCCAGTGCGACACTCACCGCCATCAGGTACAGCAGTGCGACCAGGACGACCACCCGCCCCGGCTCCGCCGTCCTCGCACCGGCGCCGGAGGACGCCCAGACGGCAGTCACGATCGCGAAGAGCACACCGGTGGACGCTTCGACCGCCGGGTAGCGGACGGGTATCGGGGTTCGGCAGTCACGGCACCGTCCGAGCAGGACGAGCCACGACAGCACGGGCACGTTGTCCCGACGACGGATCGGATGCGAGCACGAGGGACACGCGCTGGGCGGGCTCACGACGGAGATCCCTGCCGGGACGCGGTACACGACCACGTTCAGGAACGAGCCGATCGCCAGGCCGAACACGCCGACCATGGCGACGAGCACGCCGATCGGCGGTGCCATGGCGCTCATCGGCACACCCCTGCGGCCGTCTTGATGCACGAACCGCCCGCGGAGTACGCCGGTTGGACCTCCACCTGGGTGGTGACGCCGTAGGACGTCGACACGGGCTGCAGGAACTTCGGGGGCGCCGTCGTCAGGAACCGGCTGTCGTACACGTAGTTCTTCGCGAACCCGGTCGCGATGGTGCCGCCGCCGGTCGCGACGATGCCACGCCAGTTCTGCGCGATGGACCCCTTCACCGTGAGGGTGCCGAGCGGGCGGCCGATGTCGTAGTTCTGGTTCCAGAACGTGCCGGCGTTGCTCGCGATGCCGGCGTCCACCTCGAAGGACTCCCCGCCCGTGCGCCGCAGCAGCGACGGGTTCGTGCACGAGGTCCCGGAGAAGCTCGAGCACCTGGCCGGGTTCCACACCTCGACGGCATCCTGCCCGACGAGTCCGAGGACATCGGTGTTCGCGTTCGCGTAGGTCACGTTCCCCGTGAGCCAGACCGTGCCCGAGGCGGCGATGGTCATCGCTCCGGAGAACGCGCCGGAGACGAAGACGTCACCGTCGGTGCACCCGTAGGTGTCGGCAGTCGACCCGGTGCGCCAGTACGTCGAACCGAACGACGAGTACGAACCGCCGCTCACCCACTCACCGGCAGCGGGGTACCCCTGGCCGTTGCTGTAGGCGGTCGACGCAGAGTTCGTCGCCGAGCCGTTGGCGGCCACGGTGACCTTCGTGTTGCAGTACGTGTTCGTGTACCCGCTCGGGAAGGTCGTGCCCCACGCGTTCGCGTTGCCCGGCGAGTTCGTCTGGGGGACGTCCTGAACGTAGACGAGGTTCGAGGGCAGCGTGGGGATCGTCGCGCCCGACGAGCTCTGCAGTGCGCTGATGCTCCCGCACAGTGACGCTGCCTTCGCCGTGTCGGACGCGGTCGTCGAGCCGTCCGCGGCGGTCTTGTACTGCGTCACCCGGGACCACGGTGAACGCACGGTCATCGTGCCGTCGCCGTTGAACGCGATCGACGTCGGTCCCGTGTACAGGCAGCCCGGGCGGGGGACGGTCGCCGGCAGGTCCGTGCGAGCCTCTTGCGACATGTTCGAGTTCAGGGCAGGCAGACCGAGGTAGGCGGTGGCCGACGGCGCCCCGCCGTTGAAGGTGGACGACGCGCACCCGCTCGGACGGTCCACCGTCCCGTCGTGGTCCTCGACACTGCCGTTGAACGTCGCCCCGCACGAGGTGAACGTGTCGTTCGTCCGGATCGGGCCGTTCAGGACGTCCCGCGCGGCGAACTGGACGTACCCGCAGGTGTTCGATGCGCCGGTCTGCCACTGGTAGTTCGATGCGCAGACGGTGCTGGTGGTCGACGGTTGCGCCGACTCGTAGTTCGTGAAGTACAGGTAGTTGATGAAACCGTCGCCCTTGAGGTTCGCGACGAGCGATCGGGTCGTCGAGCCGCTCTTCCCGGTGACTCGGATCTTCAAGATCCCCTGTGCGGCGTACTGGGAGTTGTCGACCTCGTAACGGAACCACTGGTCGGAGGTCTTCGGCACGGACACCCATCCGACGAACGCGGCGTTCGTCGTGCCGTTCGGGCCGAGCCCCTGGAACACGGCACCCGACGCGGCGCTGAACTGCGCGTTCGCCGTCGTGCCGTAGACCGCGTACCCGTTGTCGTTCGAGATCTTCGACTGGTAGTCGGCGAGTCCTGCATAGGCCGCCGCGGCTGCGTTCTGGTAGTCGCGGTCCGACGCCGACTTGACCGCCCCGGAGGTGGAGAGCACGAGCAGCCCCGCGACGATCATCATCAGGACGGTGCCGAAGATGACGACGTTGGCGAGCACGACGCCGCGCTCGTCGTCGTGAGCCCGACGGAGGACCTGCAGGGTGCGCTTCATGGTGCCGGGCTCGCTGTCGACGTCGTCGCGTACCCCACGTTGAAGAGGTAGAGCGTGTTCTGCAGGGTGGTGTTGCCCGCGGTCCCGGCCACCGTGGAGCCCGCCTCGACGTTGACCTGGACAGCACGCACGGCCCCCGGGTTCGCCGCGGGAGATGCGATCGGGTTGCCGCTGCCGTCCAGGTAGACGAACAGGTTGCGACCGTCGACCGTCGGCGAGGCGAGCGGGCCGCCGAGCGTGATCGTCCGAGACGGAGCGGTCGTCAGCGCGGGGAACGCGTAGTACCCGTTCTGGTCCCCCACGCCGTCCCACTGCTTCTCGAGCAACAGGCCGGTCGACGGGTCGCGGACGAACTCGACCTGCACCGGTTGCTGGGCCGTGGACCCCGACATGTTCACGTAGGCGTAGAACGCGACGTCCGTCGGGGTGGCACGCTGCAGCGCTGCGCGGTATGTGCCGTCGGTGAGCGGCAACACGGTCGCGGCGTGGACGTACTGCGTGAGCGCGTTCATCACGTTGGAGCCCTGGCGCATGCCCGACTCGCTCACCTGGTCGGTCCTCGTCGCCTTGACCGTCGCAGCGAAGAACCCGCCGACGGCGATGATGATGATGGTGGCGACGCTCATCGCGACGAGGAGCTCCACGAGCGTGACCCCGCGGTCCTCCCGGGGCGACGGCAGGCCAGGACGCATCACTTCGTCTGTCCTCTCGGGTCGGCGACAACGGTGAACCCCGTCAGCACACCGCCGCTGGAGGTCCCCGGCGTGAGGTTCTTGACGGAGGCCCCGCTCAGCAGGTTCAGGACGGTGCCGGTCAGGCTCGAGTAGAAGGTCAGGTTCCAGGTGCCGAACGGCAGCGCGAGCACCTGACTGCCGGACGACGACGTCGGGAACGTCAGCGTCGTCCCGGCGGAGCAGCCGGGGTCACCGGCGCCCGCGGTGGTCGCGGTCCTGGCGACCACGTAGGTGGAGCTGTTCAGGCCACCGACCTGCACGACGCCGGTCATGACGGGGAGCGGCGAGACCGATGCCGGCTGGCCCGGGGCCGTCCCCACCTGCTGGGGAGCGAGTCCGACCTGGTTCGCGGCGTTCGGGGTGCTCCACGCCGCCGGGTTCGGGCTGAGGCAACTGGACGCACCCGATGCCGAGCTGTAGGCGCCGGCGTACACGGCGTAGTTGCCGAAGGGGAACACGTTGACCGCTGTCTTCGTCGCGGACGTGACGGTCGGCGTCGTCCCCCACGGCGTGATGACGTCCTGCCCTCCCCCGCCGGACGACAGTGTGGTCGGCATGCTCTGCGGCAGGGTCGCTCCGTACGTGGCGGCGTACTGCAGTGTCAACGACGACGCCTGGTCGTAGACGAAGGGCACGTAGGCACTCGCGCCGGCCACGACCGTCACCGGCGTCTGCTGCGCCGGCTGGTGCTGGTTCGTGTCGATGCCGCCCGTCTCCGACGCGGTGACGGTGTACGTCCCCTGTTGCACGTTCAGCGCGACGGCGCAGCCCTGCGCGTTCGTCGCGTCCGGCTGCACCGTGAGCGAGGCCCCTGTGCCGCCGGCGACCGGGGTCACCGTGACGGTCACGCCGGAGTTGCCGACGCCCGCCGCGGTCTTCACCGACACGGTGATCGATCCGCTGCCCGGTGAGGTGACGGCGCTGGCCGGTGCGATGGCCGAGGTCATGGTCGTGGAGAGCGTGCTGTTCCGGCTCTTCCACGAGACCGTCTCGACGACGCTCTTGTAGGCCAGGTACCCGCCGGTCGACGAACCGCACGCGTTGGTCGCTCCGGTGCTGTCGACCCAGTTGACGTCGCGCGTGATGGTGTACCCGACGCCGCCGATGGTCTTGGTCAAGGGTGCGTCGCCAGCGTTCGCCGGGATGCTCGTGACCTTCTGGATGCCGGTCGCCGACCCCGCGGCGGTCTGCCGGAGCCCGTCGATGTCCTGTGATGCGAGTGACACGGCAGTGGTCCGGCTGCGGCTCGACTGGCTGAGTGTCAGCGCGTTCACGATGCCGTAGGCGATCCCGACCGACATGATCGCGAAGACCATCATCGCGACCATCACCTCGACGACGGTGAAGCCCGCCTCGGACTCCGCGCGGTCGACGGGACGGAGGATCGTGGCGAGTCGTCGGATCATGGTCACCTCCGTGGCGTGGTCGGGTCGTCGGGCGGGCGGGTGAGCGGGGCAGCCGGAGTTCCCCGGCTGCCCCGCTGGCGGAGTGGGTCAGGTCAGGCGGTGACCGCGGTGCACTGCGACGGCTTCGTGCCCGTCACACCACCCGACTCAGTCGCGTAGTACGCCGTCGACGCCGAGCTGAACCCCGCGATGCAGAACGAGGTCGCGCTGATGTACTGGTAGTAGAGCGTCTTCGTGTTGGACGACAGGGTCATGCCCGCCGCTGCCCAGTCGGGGTCGGAGCCCGCGGCCGGAACAGCCGTCCAGCTGGTGCTGGTCGTCGGCAGGGCACCCTTGTTGGTCTGGATGCTGACGACCGCGGTCTTCAGGTTCGAGACGTCGGACTGCGTTGCCGAGTTCTTCGCGTTGTTCTGCACGCCGAGGTACACCGGGATCGCGATCGCGGCGAGGATGCCGATGATGATCACGACCACCAGCAGCTCGATCAGGGTGAAGCCGCGGTCGCCGCCGTCGCGGAGCTTGGCGCGTCGCTCGTCGAGCGAGGCGAGGAAGTTGAACGTCATGGTGCTTCGGTCCTTCAGGTGTGGTGGTCGGGTCAGGAGATCGTGCAGGGGGTGGTGGACACGCCGCTGGTGGAGGTGGCGTAGAACTTCGAGCTCGCGCCGGTGCCGCTGGTGCTGATGCCGGCGATGCAGAAGTCACCGTTCGACCCGACCGGGGCGTAGTTGATCGAGGTGGTGTTCGCACTGACGGTGGCTCCGGCATCGGCGAACCCGGCCGGCAGACCGCTGGTCGCCGTGACCGCAGCGGCGAACTTGGTGGGCAACGACCCCGTGTTCGTCTGCAGGCTCACGACCGCGGTCTTCAGGTTCGAGACGTCGGACTGCGTTGCCGAGTTCTTCGCGTTGTTCTGCACGCCGAGGTACACCGGGATCGCGATCGCGGCGAGGATGCCGATGATGATCACGACCACCAACAACTCGATCAGGGTGAAGCCCTTCTCGTTGTCGACGGTGGCTGCATTGCGGCGAGCATTCAGCTTGCCCATGATCTGGAAGTACATTCTTGTCATTCCTTAGGAATCTCTGGAGATGGGTCGGGCTGCGCTTCGCCGCCGCGTCGAGCGTATTCGCAGGACATTCCCGTGCGTCATCCCGAGAACGGGGGTGATCGATACACAAAACGCCCCCAGTCCGGGGGCGAATTGCGCGTCGGCGTCCCCCGTTCTCGGGGTGGACAGCAGGCTCAGTGCTGCTGGATCGCGTTCGTGATGTCGAAGATCGGCAGGTACAGCGCGACGATCATCCCGCCCACCACCACGCCGAGGAAGGCGATGAGGAGCGGCTCGATGAGCGACGTGAGCGCCTCGGTCGTGGCCTCGACCTCAGCGTCGTAGAACACCGCGATCTTCTCGAGCATGATCTCCATCGATCCGGCGTCCTCACCCACTGCAACCATCTGCGACACCATTTGCGGGAAGACACTCTCGCGCTGCAGTGGCCCATTGATCGAATCACCCTTGCGAACGGATTCCGCGACGCGTTCGAGGGCTTTCTGGACGACGAAGTTGTTCGACACCTGTCCGACGATCTGCAATGCCTGCAGAATGGGTACGCCGGCGCCGATCATGTTCGAGAAGTTCCGCGCGAACCGTGCGATGACGATCTTGCGGTTGAGCGCCCCGAACACCGGCATCCGCAACATGAGCGGATCGAGGACGGCGCGCACACGGTCGGTGTTCTTCCGCGCGCGGTACCACAACCACACGACGACCGCGATGACGGCCAGGACCGGCGCGAGCCACACCATGGCGTGCGACAGCACGACGAGGAACTGGGTCGGCAAGGGGAGTTCGCTGCCGAGCCCGGCGAACATCTTCGAGAAGATCGGCACGATGAAAATGAGCATCACCACGACACTGACCAGGGACATGACCAGCACGACCACCGGGTAGGTCATCGCGGACTTGATGGTCGTCCGGAGCTTGTGTTCCTTCTCGAAGTTCGTGGCGATCGAGTCCATCGCTTTGTCGAGGAAGCCGCCGGTCTCCCCCGCGCGGATCATGTTGATCATGATCGGCGGGAAGTCGACCGGGTACTTGGCGACCGCGTCGGACAGGGAGACGCCCTGCTCGACCTCGTCGCGCACCTTGCCCAGGATGTCCTTGAGCTTCTTGCTCTCGGTCTGCTCCGCGAGGATGGTCAGCGCCTTGAGCAGGGACAACCCGGACGACAGCATCGTCGACGCCTGCCGCGCCATGATGGCCAGGTCCTTCAGCCCGACGCCCTTCTCGAACCCGGGGATCTTGATCTCGGTCTGCAGCCCCGTGCCGGCCTTGGCCTCGGTGATGGCGATCGGCGAGACCCCCATCGTGCGCAGCCGCTGCACGACGGCGCCTTCGGACGCGGCGTCGAGCCGGCCCTTGACGAGCTTGCCGCCACCGTCGCGGCCGCGGTAGTCGAACGCGAGTGACATCAGTGGCCTCCGGAGAACTTGTCGCCGAAGTCGATCTCGCTCGCGGCGATGGCCGCGGCGGACGAGTCGGACGGGGACTCGACGCGCTGCACGAGCCGGTCGAACCCTTCGTGGTCGTGGACCTTCTCCATCGCTGCGGCACGGGTGACGGTGCCGACGTTGACGAGTTCGGCGAGGTCCTGGTCCATCGTGTGCATGCCGAGGTCGCGGCCCGCCTGCATGGCCGAGGTGATCTGGTACGTCTTGCCCTCGCGGATCAGGTTGCCGATCGCGGGCGTCGTGGTCATGATCTCGGTCGCCACGACCCGTCCCGAGCCGGTCGCCTTCGGCACGAGGGTCTGGCAGACGACCCCTTCGAGTGTCGACGCCAGCTGCGTGCGGATCTGCCCCTGCTGGTGCGGCGGGAAGACGTCGATGACGCGGTCGATCGTGCCGGGGGCGCTCTGGGTGTGCAGGGTCGCGAACACCAGGTGCCCGGTCTCGGCTGCGGTGAGGGCGACGGAGATCGTCTCGAGGTCGCGGAGCTCGCCGATCAGGATGACGTCGGGGTCCTGGCGCAGCACGTGCTTGAGCGCCTTGGCGAAGGAGTGGGTGTCGGCGCCGACCTCGCGCTGGTTGATGATCGCCTTCTTGTGGTCGTGCATGAACTCGATCGGGTCCTCGACCGTCACGATGTGGTCGGCACGGGTCTCGTTGACCAGGTCGATGAGCGCGGCGAGAGTGGTCGACTTGCCGGAGCCGGTGGGGCCGGTGACGAGCACGAGTCCGCGCGGGAGCTTGGCGAAGTCGCCGACGTGCGCGGGGATGCCGAGCTGCTTGAGCGTCTTGATCCTGGTGGGGATGATGCGGAACGCCGCGCCCCAGTTTCCGCGCTGCTGGTAGTAGTTCACGCGGAACCGGTACTCCGGCGACAGCGAGTACGCGAAGTCGAGTTCCTGCTCGTGCTCGAACTGCCCGGCCTGTTCGACCGACATCAGGGTCTTCAGCGCCGCCACGACCTTGTTCCGTGCCCAGGGGCCGCCGGGCACCGCGGGCCGCAGCGAGCCGTCGACGCGGACGGTGGGCGGCGCATCGGCCGTGACGTGCAGGTCGGAAGCGCCCTGGTACACGACCTGCGCGAGTGCCGTGATCAGGTCGGGGTCGGCGACCTCGCGAGCGTGGCGGGTGAACTCGATCTCCTGCACGTCGACGGCAGCGACGGACACAGCTTCGGCGGCGACGGCCGACACAGTACCGGCGGCGACGGCCACGCCACCGGGGGTGGTGGGCAGACGCTGCGGCGGCGCTTCGGCGTACCCGTACGCAGCCGTCGCAGGCGGCACCACCGCGGACGGAGTGGCAGGCGCAGCCGACGGTGCGGGCCATCCGGCCATGTCGTCGGTCAGGTCGTAGACGGGCACGGCCGGAGCCGTCGCAGGCGCCGCGCCGGTCGGAGCGGCAGCCGCGAACGGCTGCGCACCGCCAGCTGCCTGCGCCAGCCGGGCAGCGCGGCGCCCACCGACCTCGGTGCCAGGGCTCCCGGGGTGCCAGCCGGCGATCGGCTCGTTGGCGTCGGTGATGTCGTAGACGGAGTCGGTCATCGTTGTCTCCTCGGCCTACGCCACCACGCGCAGGATCTCGTCGATGCTCGTGAGACCGAGCTTCACTTTCTCCCACCCGTCCTGACGGAGGGTGAGCATGCCCTGGTCCTGCGCGACGCGGCTGATCTCGGCGCTCGAGGCCCGGGCGACGGCGAGCCGCTCGATCTCCTCGGTCACGGTCATGACCTCGTGCAGGGCGATGCGGCCGCGGTACCCGGTGTTCGAGCACACCGCGCAGCCGATCGGTGCGGAGAACGCCGGCACCGGAGCGTCGGCGCTGCTGATGAACCCGAGCGCCGCCAGCTGCGACGGTTCGTACACGGCGGGGGCCTTGCAGCGGTCGCAGAGCTTGCGTGCCAGACGCTGGGCGACCACGCAGTCGAGCGCGGAGCCGACCAGGAACGGCTCGATGTCCATCTCGGTCAGACGGGTGATCGCGGACGGCGCGTCGTTGGTGTGCAGGGTCGACAGCACGAGGTGGCCGGTGAGCGAGGCCTCGATCGCGATCTGCGCGGTCTCGTGGTCGCGGATCTCGCCGAGCAGGACGACGTCGGGGTCGGAACGCAGGATCGACCGGAGGGCCGAGGCGAAGGTCAGGCCGGCCTTCGGGTTCACCTGCACCTGGTTGACACCCGCCATCCGGTACTCGACCGGGTCCTCGACGGTGATGACGTTGATCTCGGGACGGGCGACGGCGTTGAGCGTCGTGTAGAGCGTGGTCGACTTGCCCGAGCCGGTGGGTCCGGTGACCAGGATCATGCCGTAGGGCTTGGAGTAGGACCGCTGGTACGCCCGGGCGTTCTGTTCGAGCAGGTTGAGGTCGGACAGGGTCAGCGACGTGTTGGTGTTGTCGAGGATGCGCATGACGACCTTCTCGCCCCACACCGTCGGCAGCGTGGCCACCCGGAGGTCGATCTGGCGTCCGCCGTGCCGGACCGACATGCGGCCGTCCTGCGGCTTGCGTCGTTCGGCGATGTCGATGTCACTCATGATCTTGAGCCGGCTGATCACGCCGTTCTGGATGTTCTTGGGCGCCGGTGCCATCTCGTGCAGCACGCCGTCGATGCGGTAGCGCACCCGGACCTCGTGCTCGCCGGGCTCGATGTGGATGTCGGAGGCGTGGTCCTGGATGGCCTGCGACACGAGCAGGTTCACGAAGCGGACGATCGGGACGTCGTCGAGCGACCCCTCGGAGATGTCGGCCTGCTGGGTGGCGGCGGACGCGGTCTCTTCGAGCGAGGTGGTCAGGTCGCTGAGTTCGTCGTCGGCGCGCAGGTACCGGTCGAGCGCCGCGACCATGTCGCGCTCGTCGACCTGCAGGGGCTTGATCGCCCGGCCGCACGCCGCACGCGCGTCGTCGATCGCGAGCACGTTGGACGGGTTCACCATCGCCAGGACGAGCACGTCGCCCTCGAACCCGACCCCGAGCACCCCGTGCCGACGGCAGAGCGCCGCGGGCAGGATCGAGACCGCGGTGCCGTCGACCGGGTAGTCGGTCAGCGGGACCGTCTTGGAGTTGTTCGACGCCGCCCGGGCGGTGATGAACTGCGCTTCGCTCACGACCCCACGGTCGACCAGCGTCCGGATGGACCGTTCGTCGATCTCCTCGTCGCCGGTGAGCGCGTCGAGGTGTTCGATCGGGAGGGCTCCGTTGAGGATCAGGATCTCGGAGAGCGTCGCCATGGGCCTCGGAGCCTCCTTCTGGGTCGCGTCAGGGCGTGTACCGCGCCGAGCTTCGGGTTCGACGCCTGACCACGCTACGGCCGGGACCAGTCGGCCCCGCAGTCCCAGAATGAGGGGGCGGAGGGGTCAGGGCCCACCCAGAACAGGGGTCGGTGGACAACCCCCCGCTTACTGGGATCGTGGAGGAAGCGCGAGCCGACAGGAATCCCCTCGACGCGGACGGCGCGCGCGGGCCATGATGAGCCATGGACATCACGAGCGTGACCGTGGGGCTGCCCGTCACCGACATCGAAGCGTCCTGCCTGTGGTACGGCGCAGTGTTCGAGCGCCTGGACCCCGACCTCGAGCCCGCAGCCGGCATCGCCGAGTACGAGATCGGCGGGATCTGGATCCAGCTGGTCGAGGACCCCGACGCCGAGGAGAACCCGGTGGTCGTCCGCTTCGGGGTGGACGACGTCGTCGCGCAGCACACCCGGATCGCCGCGCTCGGCATCGACGTCGGCGCCATCGAACGCGTCGACGGCGCCGTGGACTGGTTCGACGTGCACGACCCCGACGGCAACGTCCTGAGCCTGTACTCGCTGGTCGACGAGACCGGACGCGGATCGGGTGGTCGCGACAGCGACGCGGGTCGCGCGGTCTAGCCGACCGCAGACAGGCAGACAGACAGACAGACAGACAGACAGACAGACAGACAGACAGACAGACAGACAGACAGGAGGCGCGGTGCCAGCTGGCACCG
>NZ_JALGRO010000015.1 GCF_022815645.1 Curtobacterium sp. VKM Ac-2922
GGGCCCGCGGGCCCCGGGCCTCCCGTCTGTCATGGGCTGCGTCTGCAGCCGCGGTCAGCTGAGCTGGTTGGCCTCGACCCAGGACAGGTACTCCGGGCTCACCGTGCCGGTGACGTACTCACCGGTGAAGCAGCTCATCTCGAGGTCGGTGACGTCGGAACCCTCGATGATCGCGTCCCGCATGTCGCCGATCTCCTGGTAGATCAGGTGGTCGCTGCCGAGCACACGGTTGATGTCCGGGATCTTCCGGTCGTGCGCGATGAGCTCGGCACGCGTCGGCATGTTGATGCCGTAGACGTGCGGGTAGCGGACCGGCGGTGCGGCACTGGTGAACGTGACCTCGTTGGCGCCGGCTGCGCGGGCCATCTCGACGATCTCCTTGCTGGTCGTGCCGCGCACGATCGAGTCGTCGACGATCAGGATGTTCTTGCCCTTGAACTCGGACGACATCGCGTTCAGCTTCTGCCGGACCGAACGCTTGCGCTCGGCCTGTCCCGGCATGATGAACGTGCGGCCGACGTAGCGGTTCTTGTAGAAGCCCTCGCGGTACTCGATGCCGAGCTTCTGCGCGACCTGCATGGCGGCGGGACGGCTGGAGTCCGGGATCGGCATCACGACGTCGATGTCGCCGGTCGGGGCGTACTGCGCGATCGTGTCCGCCAGCCGGTTGCCCAGGCGCAGGCGGGCGTCGTACACCGAGATGCCGTTCATGATCGAGTCGGGGCGGGCCAGGTAGACGTACTCGAACGAGCACGGCACCAGGCGCGGGTTCCGGGCGCACTGCCGGGTGTGCATCGTGCCGTCCATCTCGACGAACACGGCCTCACCCGGGGCGACGTCGCGGACGATCTCGTAGCCGCCGGACTCGAGCACGAGCGACTCGGACGCGACGACCCACTCGGACTTCTCGGCCTCGTTGAACCGGTGCCCCAGGATGAGTGGCCGGATGCCGTACGGGTCGCGGAACGCCAGCAGGCCGTGCCCGGCGATCGTGGCGATGGCGGCGTACGAGCCCTCGACGCGCTCGTGCACGCGCTCGACGGCGTCGAACACCTGCCCGGGGTCGAGGTCCTTGCCCCGCACCTGGCCCTGCAGCTCGTGCGCCAGCACGTTCACCAGCAGTTCGGTGTCCGAGCTGGTGTTGAGGTGCCGGCGGTCGATGTCGAAGAGCTCACGGGTGAGCTCACGCGTGTTCGTGAGGTTGCCGTTGTGCACCAGGACGATGCCGTAGGGCGCGTTCACGTAGAAGGGCTGTGCTTCTTCTTCGTTGCTGGCGGCGCCCTTGGTGGCGTACCGCACGTGCCCCAGGCCCATGGTGCCGAGCAGCGCACGCATGTCGCGGGTGCGGAACGCTTCGCGCACGTGCCCACGCGTCTTGTGCATGTGGTGGATGTGCCCCTCGACCGTGGCGATGCCCGTCGAGTCCTGTCCCCGGTGTTGCAACAGGAGCAGTGCGTCGTAGATGGATTGGTTTGCTGGCCCCTGGTTGACGAGGCCGACGATGCCGCACATGCGCGGAGTGCTCCAGACCGTAGGATCGGGTGGTACCGAACAAGTCTGCCATGCCCCGCGGAGGACGACGTATGCCCAACCCCTACGCCGAGGCCGGCGTCGACACCGCTGCCGGTGACCTGGCCGTCGAGCTGATGAAGTCTGCCGTCTCGGCGACCCACAACGCCTCGGTGCTGGGGGGTGTGGGCGGATTCGCGGGACTCTACGACGTCTCGTTCTTGAAGGACTTCTCACGACCGCTGCTCGCGACCTCGACCGACGGCGTCGGCACGAAGGTCGCCATCGCCCAGGCGATCGACAAGCACGACACCATCGGCCAAGACCTGGTGGGCATGGTCGTCGACGACATCGTCGTGGTCGGCGCGAAGCCGCTGTTCATGACGGACTACATCGCCTGCGGCCGGGTCGTGCCGAACCGCATCGCCGACATCGTCGCGGGGATCGCCCGCGGCTGCGCCGACACCGGCACGGCGCTGGTCGGCGGCGAGACCGCCGAGCACCCGGGGCTGCTGGGGCCGGACGACTACGACGTGGCGGGTGCCGCGGTCGGTGCGGTGGAGGCGTCCGACGTCCTGGGCGCTCCGCTGGTTCTCGACGGGGATGTCGTCATCGCGATCGCTTCGTCGGGGCTGCACTCGAACGGGTACTCGCTCGTCCGGCACATCCTGTCCACGCGTGGGGTCTCTTACACCGACACGCTGCCCGAGTTCGGCTCCGGCACCGTCGGTGAAGCGCTGCTCGAACCGACGCGGCTGTACACGACGCCGCTGCTCGGGCTGCTGGCGGACCACCCCGGTGCGGTGCACTCGATGTCGCACGTGACCGGTGGTGGCATCGCGGCGAACCTGGCGCGCGTGCTGCCCGTCGGGTCGTGGGTCGAGGTCGACCGTGCGACGTGGGAGCCCCTGCCCGTGTTCCGCGTGCTCGCCGACATGGCGGGGACGCCGATCGAGGACACCGAGGGCACGTGGAACCTCGGCATCGGGATGTTCGCCGTCGTGGATGCCGGTGCTGCGTCGGCGGTCGTCGATGCGCTCGGTGCCGCGGGCATGGCGTCGTGGCCGGTCGGTGTCGTGTCGATGTCCGCACGCGAGCTCGACGGGTTCGAGCAGGGTGCGAAGGGCGTCGACGGGGGCGCGGTGCGGCTGACCGGGGCCTACGCGGGCTGAGGCTGGCGCGCGGGGTGCGTGTGCGGGGGCGCGCGCGGGTGCGCGCGGGTCACGTGCCGACTCGGAACGACACGGTCGATGTCGCACGACGTCCACGGTGTCGCTCGGGCGGCAGGCTGCCCGCGAGGCGACATGGTCGATGTCGTACGACGTCGGCGGTGTCGCGCGGGCGACAGGTTGCCCACGGGCGCCGCGCGTGCGTGCCCCCGCGCACACGAGAACGCCGCGCTGCCCGAGGGCGCGCGGCGTCATCCAGCCCAGGTCAGGCGGACTTGTTCTGGTCCTGCTGGGGCTCGAACTCGTCGTCTTCGTCGAGCTGCTCGGGACCGTACTGGTCCGCCCAGCGGTCGGTGTAGTCCTCGTCCGAGTGCTGCCCGGAAGCGAGCTCGCGTTCGAGTGCACCGTAGTTCGTCTCCGGGCTGAAGTACTTCAGCTCCCGAGCGACCTTGGTGTGCTTTGCCTTCTGACGGCCGCGCCCCATGCGTGACCCCCTCGTGTGTCGGCTCGTGTCCGGTCGTACGGGGGACGAGTCATCACCCGGGAATCCGAACGGTTCGTGGTTGCAAATCTGCCGATCACTCTACCATGTACCCCTGTCCGGACCCGCCGCACGCCGAGCCCGATCGCGACCGGTGGTCCGGCAGAATCGGACGCGATGACCGACCCCACGTCCGGACCCGTCCCCGTCGACCAGCACGCGCGCGTGGTCGTCATCGGCGCGGGGCAGGCCGGGCTGTCCGTGGCCTACCACCTGCGCCGCCTGGGACTCGAGCCCGCGTCCGACCTGGTGGTCCTGGACCGGGCGCCGGGGACGGGAGGCGCGTGGCAGTTCCGGTGGGAGGCGCTGCGGCTCGGCTGGGCCCACCGCGTCCACGACCTGCCCGGCATGCCGGAGATGGGGCTGCGGTTCGAGGACGCGGACCGCGGTCGACCGGCGCGCGACGTCGTCGGCGAGTACTACCGCCGCTACGAGGAACACCACGAGCTCCGGGTCCGGCGACCCGTCGCGGTGACGGCGGTCACGCGCGTCGAGGGTGGTCTGCAGGTGTCGGTGCGGTCCGCCGACGGCCACCAGCAGCAGATCGTCGCCGAGGCCGTGGTGAACGCCTCGGGCACCTGGGGAACACCGTTCGTGCCGTGGTACCCCGGCCGTGACACCTTCACGGGTCGGCAGGTCGACACCACGGAGTACCGCGCGGCGAGCGAGTTCGCCGGGCAGGACGTGGTCGTGGTGGGCGGTGGCACGAGCGCGATCGGGTTCCTGCTCGAACTCGACGGCGTCGCCCGGTCGACGCGGTGGTTCACCCGGCGGCCGATGGTGTGGAGCGACGGTTCGGCGCTCGACGTGGAGTCCGCCGTCGCCGCGGTGGCGGAGCAGGACCGGGCCGCCCGTGCCGGCGAGGTGCTGCCGAGCATCGTCAGCGGAACCGGAGTGCCGGTGTCGCGCCGCATCCAGCAGGGCCTGGACCACGGCGTGCTGCACGACGAGCCGATGTTCGCCGCGGTGGAGCCCGGCGGGGTGCTCACCCGTGACGGCGAGCACGTGCACGCGGACGCGATCATCTGGGCCACGGGCTTCCGGGCCGACCTGCGGCACCTCGCACCGCTGCACCTGCGGACCGAGCACGGCGGCGTGGCCGTCGTGGACGGGCAGAGCGTGGACGAGCCGCGGTTGTTCCTGGCGGGCTACGGTCCCCAGGCCTCGACGATCGGGGCCAACCGCGCCGGACGCCGCACGGCACGGCAGGTGATGGCGGTCCTGGCCAGCGACTGACCGCGAACGGTGCGCCGAACGGGCAACGTGGTGCCAGGTTGTTGGCTCGGTGCGAGGTTGTTGCCTCGCACCGAGCGGCCAACCGCGCACCACGGGTGAACCGCGCACCACGGGCGAACCGCGCACCACGGGCGAACCGCGCACGGTGCGCCGTGCGGGGGCGGCGGCGCTACGCGGCCAGGGGCTCCTCGGGGCCACGTCGGCGGCGGGACGCGCGGAGCACCAGGGCGTCGAGCGACAGCCGCCCGGGCCCGGTCAGCGCGACGGCGAGCGCACCCGCCGCCAGCACGAGCACGTACTCGAACCCGCCGTCCTGCGAGAAGAACCCGGCCGAGCCGTGGGCCAGCACGCCCGCGACGACCATGTCGACCGCCAGTAGCAGCCCCACGATCCGGGTGGCGACGCCGAGCACCAGGAACACGCCCCCGACCAGTTCGAGTGCGGCCACGACGGGCGCTGCCACTTCGGCGAAGGGGACGCCCATGCCGGCGAAGCCGTTCGCGACGCCCGGGATGCCCTGGGCGAACTTCTGCGCGCCGTGGGCGATGAAGACCACGCCGAGAGCGACGCGGAGCACGGTCAGGCCGATCGATGTCGATGTCGTTCGCATGGCCTCGACCGTACGAGGTGACGCGTCATCGATCCGGGTCGTTGACCGCTCTGCCCGGGGATCGCCAGCCGATGTCCAGCCTGCGGTCCCCAGAAGCGCGGACCGCAGGCCAGGACCGATCGACCGTCAGGACGTGGCGCCGATCGTGCCGGAGGTGTCGGACCCGTCCGGGGTGCCGCGTCCGGTCTCGTGCTGCAGGCGGTCGATGTGCTCCGACGCCTCGGCCTTGGTCAGGTCGGCGGGGAGTTCCTCACCGGCCTCGCGCGCCAGGGTGTCGAGGTAGCTGCGCTGCGGGCCGGTCATGGGCTCGTCGCCGGTGACCCACTGCTCGGGGTCCTTGCTGGCCGTCGTGGAGGGGTCGGGACGGGCGCCGCCGAGGGTCTCGCCCGAGTGGTCCTCGTCGGCGTCGTGGGCAGGAGTGGGAGTTGCGTCGGTCATGGCACGGACGCTACGCCGCCCCCACTGACACCCGGAGCGGCCCCGGGGGACACGCACGCGGACGGGACACCAGCGCCGACGGGACACCAGCGCCGACGGACACGTCCGCTCAGACCGGCACGGCCGTGTACCGCACCAGGTCCGGCCCGACCTCGTTCGCCGCGATCGGCACCGACCGCTCACCCTGCCGGATCCACATCGTGTTCGCGGGCTCGTCGATCCGCTCGACCGGGTGCAGTGACCCGTCGAGCAGCACCGCCGCCCGCACGTGCACCCGACCCGAGGGCTCCCGTGGCGGCAGCCCCGGCACGTCGTCCGCGTACGCCGGGTACTCGCCGGGCGCCAGCAGCGGGCTGATCGGCGTCGTCACGATCTCGGTGCCGACGGCCCCCGACGCGGTCGGCACGTCGGCGCGCACGGTGACCAACCGGACCACCTGGTCCTTCGGCAGCGGCACGTCGACGACGCCGGAACCGGCCAGTGCGCGGAACGCGGGCCGACCGTCGGGGCCGAGGTGGGCCTCCTGGCCGTCGATCCGGACGCGACCGCGTCCCCGGGTGTCCGCGTAGGTGCCGGGGGACAGGTCGGAGCGGCGCGCCTCGATGGCCGGGACGACGACCCGGTCGGGTCGGTACCAGTCGCGCAGGGTGGCGGGGTCGACCCAGCCGATGCTCGCGACGCCCCGCGTCAGGGACGCGTCGTCGTCGACGGCGCGTTCGTCGACCGCGCCGAGCGGGTGCGATCCGACGACCGCCACCAGGCCCTCGTGGTCGTCGTCGCGGTCCTCGAGCACCTCGACGCGTTGGGACACCTTGCCGCCGTGGCCGTCGAACGTCGCGTAGGTGCGCAGGTCGGGAGCGTCGGTCATGGCATCAGATCGTAGGCCTGGAGGGCCGGGTCACTCCGCAGACGTCGGCGACCGGACGGCGGACGCCGGCACCAGGGCCGTCACTTCGCCCGTGCACTCGGCCGGGTCCACACCCTCGGCCGGACCGGCCGGTCGGGTCGCGCGACGGGACGGCTGCGCGCCCGGGCGCTGCGCGTCCGCCCGGTGGGGGTCGGTGTGCCCGGGCAGGACGAGGAGCGCCTGTGCCTGCAGGCTGTTGCGCTGGTCGGACCGGGCCAGGCGGTCGTCGTCCTCGTTGCGGAACACGCCGTTCGGCGCGCGGCGGAGCGACGGCCGGACGGGTTCGCCGCGGCGGTCCTGTCCGGGCAGGGGACGCGAACGACGGCCGTACAGCAGTTCGGACGAGTCGAGCAGCCATGGCACCAGTGCGACCGTGACACCGTGCACGAGCAGCAGGCGCTTGCGGATCCGGCGGCCGCGGTGGTTGTGGAGCAGGCCCTCCCACCAGTGTCCGACGACGAAGACGGGCGTGTAGACGGTGACGACCTCGGAGCCGTGCTCGAGCCGGTGCGCCTTGATGTACCGGATCAGCGGCGTCGAGATGTCGCGGTAGGGGCTCGGCACGATGGTGAGCGGGACCTCGATCCCGTGCTCGGCCCACTGCTGCTGCAGCAGGGCGGCCTCGGCGTCGTCGATGGCGACGTGCACGGCCTCGAGTCCGGCGTGCTCGGCGGCGATGGCGTAGTCGAGGGCCTTGAGCACGGGCTTCTGCAGCTTGTTCACCAGGACGATCGCGTGGTCGCCGGTCGCGCCGAACTCGGTCTCGACGTCGACCTCGATCTCGTGCTTGACGTCGCGGTAGTAGCGGTTGACGCCGAGCATCAGCACGAACAGCACGGGCATGATCACGAACACCAGCCAGGCGCCGTGCGTGAACTTCGTGATGGTGACGATGACCAGGACGACGAAGGTGAACGTCGCGCCGGTGGCGTTGATCGCCCGCGAGCGCATCACCTGCCCGCGGTTGACGGGCTCGGTCGCGGTGCCCTCGCGGTCCTCGCGCAGCAGCCGGGTCCAGTGCCGCACCATGCCGGTCTGCCCGAGCGTGAACGACACGAACACACCGATGATGTACAGCTGGATCAGGCTCGTGACGTTGGCCCGGTAGACCACCAGTAGCGCTGCGGCGACCAGCGCGAGGACGATGACGCCGTTGCTGTAGATCAGGCGGTCGCCGCGGGTCGACAGGGCCTTGGGGGCGTACGAGTCGCGCGCCAGGATCGAGCCGAGCAGTGGGAAGCCGTTGAACGCCGTGTTCGCCGCCAGCAGCAGCACCGCGGCGGTGGTCGCCTGGATGACGAAGAACAGCACGGTGTTGTTGCCGAACGTCGCGGCGGCGATCTGGGCGATCAGCGACCGCTGCGGGGTCGTCGTGCAGTTCGCGAACCCCTGCAGGTCGCAGGCGCTCTCGGCGTAGTGCACGCGGGACACCAGCGCCAGGGTGATCAGGCCGACGAACAGCACGATCGCGATGCCGCCCATCGCCACCAGGGTCGCCTGCGCGTTCTTGACCTTCGGGCGGCGGAAGGCCTGCACGCCGTTGGCGATCGCCTCGACACCGGTCAGTGCCGAACACCCCGAGGCGAAGGCGCGCAGGAGCAGCAGGATGAAGGCCGCCTGCGTGGTGTGTTCGACGTTCTGCACCGTGTACGCGGCGGACTCGGCGACGGGGGCGTTGCCGGCCAGCACGCGGATCAACCCGGTGACGACCATGACGAACACGCTCGCGACGAACAGGTAGGTCGGCACGGCGAAGGCCTTGCTCGACTCGCGCACACCCCGCAGGTTCGCGGCGGCGAGCAGCACGACGAAGACCAGTGCGAGCTCGACGCGGAACTCGTTCAGCACGGGCAGCGCGGAGATGATGTTGTCCACGCCCGAGGCCACCGACACGGCGACCGTCATCACGTAGTCGACGAGCAGCGCGCTCGCGACGACCAGGCCCGCCTTCTCGCCCAGGTTGCGGTGCGCGACCTCGTAGTCGCCACCGCCGGACGGGTACGCCTTGATGAGCTGCCGGTACGACGCGACGACGACCAGCAGCAGCAGCACGACGAGTGCGGCGACCCACGGGGCGAAGGTCAGGAACGCCATCCCGCCCAGCAGTAGGATCATCAGGAGCTCCTGCGGCGCGTACGCCACGCTGGACAGCGGGTCGCTCGCGAAGATCGGCAGTGCCAGGTGCTTCGGGAGGAGCTGTCCTTCGAGCTTCTCAGAGGGCAGGGGCTCCCCGATCAGTCGCGACTTCAGCGACCGGATCTCGTTCGTCACGAGCGGCAAACCTACTCACTTCCGGGCGGGAGTCAACACGAGGGACCAGCGCGGTGTTCCCACATCGGCGAACTCGGCCGGCCAGACCCCTTGTGGTTGACGCTGCGTCAACGTCTACCGTCGTGGACATGAGCGGTTCGACAGACATCCCGACGCCCGCTGCGAAGGCGCCGCACAGCATCGCCGACGTGACCCGGTCCGCCGGGGTGTCCAGCCGGACGCTCCGGCACTACGACGCGATCGGGCTGCTGCCCGTGACCGCGGTCGGCGACGGCGGGCTCCGCCGCTACGACGACCGCGCGCTCGTGCGGCTGCAGCGCATCCTGCTGCTGCGCGGGCTCGGGCTCGGCCTGCCCGCGATCCGGCGCGTGCTGGACGGCGAACAGGACGACGTCGTCGCGCTCACCGCACACGTCGCGTGGCTCGAACGGGAACGCGACCGCATCGCACGGCAGCTCGCCGCGGTGCGCACCACCATCACGAAACTGCAGGGAGGACAAGACATGACCACGAACGACACCTTCGACGGGTTCGACCAGACGCGGTTCCGCGCCGAGGTCGAGGAGCGCTGGGGCGCGGACGCCTGGCAGCGTGGTGCCACCTGGTGGGACGCGAAGGACCCCGCCGCCAAGCAGGCGTTCCAGGACGAACAGCGGGCGATCGCTGCCGACGCTGCCGCACTGGCGGCCTCGGGCGACGCGTCGTCGTCCCCGCGGGCGCTCGCGCTGGCCCGGCGGCAGTTCGCGTGGCTGGCCCAGGCGACTCCGCCAGCCGAGCTGACCGCCGACCGGTTCCGCACGCTGGGCGACATGTACGTCGCCGACGAGCGGTTCACCCACGCCTACGAGTGGGCGGGGCCCGGCGCGGCCCGAGCGCTCCGCGACGCGATGCACGCGCTGGCGGACGCGGGGCTCTGAGACGCGGGCAGCGGGGGCCGCGGGGAGCAGCCGGTGGGGTGCCGGTGCGGCGGTGCGGTTCGGCCGGGCCAGGTCGCACAGCCTGACAGACATCGCGCCCCGTGGAGACGGGGCGCGATGTCGTTGCGGGGGTGCGAACCGGACGGGAGGCCCGGGTCGCCGCCGGCACACCGGTGCGGCTCAGAGCGACTTGCGCAGCGCCTCGAGCCCGTCACGCAGGCGCGTCACGGTGTCCGGCGAGAGCGTGCCGCGGGTCGCACGACGCCGCAGGTCGGCGCGGACCTGCTGCCGGAACGACGACAGCGCCATCTCGAGCTCCCGCAGGGCGCGGGCGCTCTCGGACGGCACCGAGGTCGGTTCCTCGGCGTTGGCGCTCTGGGCCGAGGCGGCGAGGTCCGCACGCAGCGACCGCATCGCGTCGCCGACCGAGGCCCGGACACCGTCGGCGAGCGAGCGCACCGAGTCGTTCACGCCCTGTTCGAGCGAGTCGATCTCGTCCTTGCGGGCGTCGAGTTCGGCGCGGCCGGCCTCGGTGATCGCGTAGACGGTCTTGCGGCCGTCGGCGGTCTTGCTGACCAGGCCGTCCTCTTCCAGCTTCGCCAGACGCGGGTACACCGTGCCGGCGCTCGGGACGTAGGTGCCGCCGAAGCGCTCGCCGAGGGCCTGGATGACCTCGTACCCGTGCATGGGGTGGTCGGCGAGCAGCGTCAGCAGGTACAGGCGCAGGTGGCCGTGCGCGAAGACCGGACTCATTCGGGTGCCTCGCTCTCGTCGACGACGGGCGCGGTCGGAGCGGCAGGCGCGGTCGGCGCGACGGGCGCGGTGGGGTCCGTCGGGCCGGCAGGGGCGCTCGGCGCGGTGGCGGTCGGCGCGGCGGGGGCACTCGGCGGCGCGTGCAGCACCGCGATGTCGCCGGAGACGGAGTTCACGCGCAGGTCGAGCCACTGGCCGGACAGCTCGCCGCCCTGCTTGACGTACGAGCCGCGCACGCCCTTGATCTCGGCGTCGTCGAACTGCAGCTTGCCGCTGGCCGTGCTGACGGTGCAGCGGTAGGGGATGCCGTCCTCGAGCCGGACGCTCACGCCGCCGGACACGGTGTTGACCTTGGCGGAGTCGGGGGTGCCGCGCAGGTCGAGCACGACGTCGGCGGACACCCCGTCGGCCGAGAACCGCGGGATCTCACCCGTCGCGACGACGTCACCGGACACGGTGTGCACGGTCAGGGCACCGTCGAGGTCGCGCATCGTGGTGGTGCCCGAGACCGCGTTGACGGTGATGTCGCCAGCCACGCCGTCGACGACCACGTCGCCGGAGACGGTGTTGAGCGTCGCGCCGCGGTTGGTCCCCGACAGCAGCGCGCCGGCGGACACGACCCCGAGCGTCACGCCCGCGTCGCGGGGGACCAGGATGCTGACGTCGGCGTGGGCCTTGCCACGGAACGACTTCAGGAAGCCGATCGGGTCGTCCCAGCGGATCTGGGGGTGGTCGACGGTCAGGGTGTCACCGTCGAGCTCGACCTTGAGCGGCTTGCCGGACACGCTGTGGACCTCGATGCGAGCGGTGGGTTCGTCGTGTGCGACGACGTCGACCTGCCCGCCGACCAGGCCGACCCGGACCGACCGGACGATGCCCGTGTCGATGACCTTGGGCTCTTCGACGAGCCACTTCTCCTGTGCCATGCTGTCTCCTCGAACTCGCGATGTATCGCGTCTGGTGTGGACACGATACATCGCGAGTCGGGATGGTGCAACGACTTCCGTCACTGCTTGTCGAGCGCGGCCTGTGCCTTCTGTTCGGCGGCCTTGAGGGCGTCCTCCGGGCTGGTCTTCAGCAGCATCGCGGACTGCAGCTGCGTGGACAGTGCCGCGCTGACCTCGCCGTACGCGGTGATCGAGGGCCGGGCCTTGGCGTACTCGAGCTCGTCGGCGAAGGCCGTCAGGCGCGGGTTGTCCTCGAGGTACTTCTTCCACGTCGCGTTGTCCGACGTCTTCTTGTTCGCGGGCAGCAGGCCGGTGTTGATGTCCCACTTCGCCTCGGTGTCTGGGCTCAGCCACCACTGCATGAACTTCCACGACGCGTCCTGCTTCGCCTTGGTCGACTTCAGCAGGTACGAGTTGTTCGTGCCGAGGTTCATCGCCGGCTTGTCGATGCCGGGGAGTGCGAAGACGCCGACGTTGTCCTTCTTGAGCGTGCTGTCGATGGTCGACAGGTCGTACGCGCCGGTGATGGCCATCGCGGCCTTCTTGCTCGTCAGTGCCGGCACAGCGCCGTTCGTCGAGGTCGTCATGAGCGACTGCGGGTACGCGGATCCGTCCTTCAGCATGTCGGTCCACGCCGTCAGCGCCTTGACGCCCGCGTCACTGTTGAACTCGACCTTGGTGTTGTCGTCGTTCAAGAAGTCACCACCGGCGCTCCACAGCATCGACTGCCACGTGAAGACCGGCCACTCACCGGTGCCGATCGGCAGGTAGGCGCCGTACTGCGTGGTGCCCTTCGTGAGCTTCTTCGCGTCCGCGGCCAGCTCGGCCCACGTGGTCGGGGTGTCGGTGATGCCGGCGTCCTTGAACATCTGCTTGTTGTAGACGACCGCGTAGTCACCGATGTCCGTGGGGAGCGTGTACTGCTTGCCGTTGAACGCGCCTGTCGACAGCATGCCCTCGGTGAAGTTGTCCTTCGTGATGCTGCCGCTCGACAGGTAGTCCTCCAGTGGCAGGACCTTGCCGGTCTCGATGACCTGGCCGGTCTGCTGGGGCGTGCTGTCACCGAGCACCAGGTCCGGGCCGGTGTCGTTCTTCAGTGCGTTGATGAGCTTGGCGTCGAACTGGTCGGACGAGGCCGCGTACTGGGGCTGGACCTCGATCGTGTCCTGCGAGGCGTTGTACTCGTCGATGAGCTTCTTCACCTCGGTCGCCTGGGGGCCGGTGTAGTTGTGCCACAGCGTGATCGTCGTCTTGCCGCCGCTGGAGCCGGAGTTGCCGGTGACGGACCCGCCGGAACAGCCGGACAGGGCCAGTGCGGCTCCGACGGCGAGAGCCGCGATGCCGAGCAGTCGCTTGCGCATGAGATGTCCTTTCTCGGACGTCTTGGGGGAGAGGAGCGGAAGGAGAACGGAAGGAGGTGCGGGGTTCGTCAGCGCAGGCCGCCGGCCATGGCCGACACGATCTGCTTCTGGAAGATGATGAAGACGACGAACACCGGCAGGATCGCGAGCGTCGACCCGGCCATCAGCAGGTTGAAGCTCTGACTCGCGTTCGCCGACTGCAGCTGCGTCAGGCCGACCGACACCGTGAAGAACTCGGTCTTGGACGCGACCAGGAACTGGAAGAAGAAGTTGTTCCAGTTGTAGACGAACGACAGCACCGCGAACGAGCCGATCATCGGGGTCGCCATCGGTGTCACGACGGACCACATCCGCCGCCACACCCCGGCACCGTCCACCCGGCTGGCGTCCTCGATCTCGCTCGGGAACGAGGTGAAGAACTGCCGGAACAGGAACGTCCCGAGGATCGAGGGGATGTTCGGCACGATCAGGCCCTGGTAGCTGTTCAGCCAGTGCAGCGACGACAGCAGGGTGATGAGCGGGGTGAAGACGACCTCGAACGGCACCAGCAGCGCGGCCAGCAGCACCAGGAAGACGATGTTCTTGCCGGGGAACTTCAGCCGCGAGAACGCGAACCCGGCCGCCAGGCTCGTGACGATCTGCCCCGCGGTGGTGGCGATCGCGACGACGGTGGAGTTGAAGTAGTACAGCCCGAACGGCGCGACGGTGAAGATGTCGGAGTAGTTCGACAGCTGCCAGTGCCGCGGGAAGAACGACGGCGGGAACGCCAGCGCCTCTTCCGACGACTTGAAGCTCGTCAGCACCATCCACAGGAACGGGCCGAAGAACAGCACGACCGCGATGATCAGGATGACGTGGCGCAGGACCGCAGGCGAGTGCTTGCGGAACAGCACGCCGGCAGGCCGGCTACGGCGGGGACGGGAGGCTCGGTGCGCGTCCGCCAGGGGCGCGCCGGAGAGTGCTTCGGTCACTAGCGGTCCTAGTTCAGCTCGACGGGGTCGCGGCGGTTGATGATCCGCAGCTGGATGATCGCGATGATGATGCCCACCAGGAGCAGGATGACGGCGGCGGCGCTGGCCGAGCCTCCGTGGAAGAACACGAAGCCCTGGTTGTAGATGTAGTACAGGATCGTCTCGCTCGAGTTGATCGGGCCGCCCTGCGTCAGGACGTACACCTGCGTGAAGACCTGCAGCGCGCCGATCACCCCCGTCACGGCCAGGAACCCCGTGGTCGGTGCCACCAGGGGCAGCGAGATGCGGAAGAAGCGGCGGATCGGGCCGGCACCGTCGAGGGTTGCCGCCTCCATGTAGGACGCGGGGATGTTCGACATGGCGGCCGAGTAGATGATCATCGTGTAGCCGACGCCCTGCCAGATCGAGAACACGATCACCGAGATCAGCGCCCACGGCTCACTCGTCAGGAACCCGATCGGCGGGATGCCGAGCGCGGTGACGACGCCGTTCACGACGCCGCCGAGCGGGGAGAGCAGGAAGCTGAAGATGAGCGCGCTGCCCACGATGGGGGCGATGTACGGCACGAAGAGCAGTGCCCGGTAGATCCCGCGTCCGCGGAACGGCTGGGCCAGCAGCGCCGCGAAGAACAGCCCGAGCGCCATCGTCACCGGCACCACCACGACCACGTAGAGCGCGGTGTTGCCCGCGGCCTGCAGGAACTCGCCGTCCTGGAACAGTCCGGTGAAGTTCGACAGCCCGACGAAGCCGTTCGTCTGGCCCGATGCCGGGTCCCAGTTGGTGAACGAGTAGAACACCGTCTGGGCGAGTGGGTACAGGTAGAACAGCGCGAGCAGCACCGTGGTCGGGGCGATCAGGGCGTACCCCGCCCGACCCTCGCGGCGTTCCATCGCGCTCGCGTCGGCGGTCGATGAACGCCGACGGCGGATGGTCACCCTGGTTGGGTCGTCGACCGCACTCGTCATGCGGGCCTCCTTACGGTTCTTCGTTGAACGCTAGGAATCGGCTGTTTCGAGCACATTACCGTTCGATGACCAAAAGTAAACAGTCGAAAGTGGGCAGACTTTGTTCGGCAATCGACAACAAGGTCGATACAGTGTCGGCATGACCGAGCGCCACTACCAGGACATGGGGCGGAGTCCCGGATCCGCCGGGGACGTGCTGCGCCTGATCCGTTCCGCCGACACCGTCTCGCGCTCGAGCATCGCCCGCAGCACCGGACTGGCACCCTCCACCGCGTCGGCGCGGGTCGACGCCCTGACCGCCCTGGGGCTGGTCCGCGAGACCGGCTCCGAGGGGTCCCGCGGGGGTCGTCGTGCGCGGCGACTCGAGCTCGCCGCCGACGCCGGGTTCGTCGCCGCGGCCGACCTCGGTGCCAACCACGTCCGCATCGTCCTGAGCGACCTGGCGGGCACGGTGCTCGCCGACACCGAGGCGCTCGCGCACGGCACGGCCACCGTCCCGGTCGCCAGCGGCCCCCGGGCGTCGGTCGCCGCGCTCTGGCAGCGCTTCGTCGAGCTCGCCGCGGACAACGACCTCGACATGGCCCGGTTCCGCGGCGCCGCGATCAGCGTCCCCGCGCCGGTGTCCTACCCCGGCGGCAGCATCGCGACCCCGAGCTTCGAACCGTCCTGGCACGGCGCGGTCCTGCCCGAGCTGTTCGCCGAGTACACCGACGTCGCGGTGCTGGTCGAGAACGACGCCAACCTGATCGCCGTCGCCGAACGGCCGGTCGACGGGGACGACACCACCCTGGTCGCCGTGAAGGTGGGGACGCGCATCGGCGCCGGGGTCCTGCTCGACGGCCGCCTGCACCGCGGTGTCGGGGGAGCGGCCGGTGAGATCAGCCACACCCCCGTCGACGGCCAGGCAGCGATCGGGTGCACCTGCGGGGTGCCGAACTGCCTGGAGTCGGTCGCGAGCGGCGGGGCGATCGTGGCACGGCTGCGGGCCGCCGGCCGCGACGTGTCCGGCACCCACGGCCTCCTGGCCCTGGCCGCCCAGGGCGACACGGCGGTCCTCGACGAGCTGCGCCGGGCGGGCGAGCACATCGGCCGCGTGCTCGCGGGCATCGTGAACTTCTGCAACCCGAGCGACGTCGTGCTCGCGGGCGCGATGTCGGCCTCCGGCGTCCTCGTCGCCACGATCCGTGGCGAGCTGTACCGGTCGTGCCTGCCGATGATCGCGGACGACCTCGACGTCCGTGCCAGCGCGTCGCCCCGCGACGCCGGGATCCGCGGGGCCACCCTGCTCGCGATCGACGAGGTCCTGGCGCCGACCCGCATCGACGAACTCGTCCGCACCGCGTCGGAGCAGTCCGCATGAGCACCGCGCTGCCCGGCGCCGTCGTCGCGGTCGACGTCGGCGGCACCACCGTGAAGGGCCAGGTCCGCATCGGCGACGTGGTGCTCGACCGGGTGGTCGTCCCGACCTCCGGCGGCGTCGAGCCCGTCCCGGCGGGGCCCGGTGGTGCCGCGCTCGCCGCCGTGCGCTCCGTCATCGACCGGCTCGTCACGAGCGCCCGGGCAGCGGGTCACCCGCTCGTGGCCATCGGGCTCTGCACCCCCGGCGTGGTCGACTCCGAGGCGGGCCGGGTCGTCGTCGCCGTCAACCTCGGCTGGCAGGACCTGCCGATCGTGGACCTGCTGCGCGAGCGCTACGGCGTGCCGGTGGCCGTCGCGCACGACGCCCGGGCGGCGGCCACCGCGGAGATCGCCGCACGCGCCGCGGCCGGTCGCGACGTCGACGAGATGGTCTTCATCCCGATCGGCACGGGCGTGTCCGCCAGCCTGGTCGTCGACGGCCGGCTGGTCGTCGGCGCAGCGGGCGGTGCCGGCGAGGTCGGGCACGTGTGCGTGCGACCGGGCGGCGAACCCTGCACCTGTGGCCAGCGTGGCTGCGTCGAGGCCTACGCGTCCGCGCGCAACCTCCGCCGGCGCTACCGCGAGGCCGGTGGCACCCTCGACGGTGGTGCACCCGAGATCATCGACGCGATCGACACCGATCCCGTCGCGGCCGCCGTGTGGGCCGACGCCGTGGACGCCCTGGGCGCCGGGGTCGCGATCCTGGCAGCCGTGCTCGACCCGGCCGTGGTCGTCATCGGCGGCGGACTCGGCGAGGCGGGGGAACGCCTGCTCGTCCCGCTCCGCGACGCCGTCGACGCCCGACTCGGCTGGCGACCGGCCCCGCGGATCGAGCAGTCGCTCGTCGGCGCCGGTGCCGGACTCGCCGGTGCCGCGGTGCTGGCGAGCGCCGCCGCTGCGACGTCGACACCGAGCCCCACCCCCATCCGTTCCACCGACCCCGTCACCGTCGACCACCCCAGGAGGACACCATGACCGCACCGCGACCGCAGATCGGCCTCGTCGGGGCGGGGGTGATCGCCCAGGCTCACCTGCCGAACCTGCTCCGGTTGGGCGACGTCCTGGTGTACTCCGAGGTCGGCGCCCCCGAGCTCGTGGCGACGTTCGGCGGCCAGGTCGTCGACTCGCTCGACGAACTCCTGGAGCGCGTCGACGTGGTCGACGTGGTCGTTCCCACCTACGCCCACGCCGAGGTCGTCCGTGCCGCACTGGCCGCGGGCAAGGACGTCATCAGCGAGAAGCCCCTCGCCCGATCGGACGAGGACGCCGACGACCTGGTCCGCCGTGCGCACGAGGCCGGTCGCCAGCTCTACCCGGCCCACGTCGTGCGGTACTTCCCCGAGTACGTCCGGCTCAAGCACGCGGTCGACGCCGGGCAGTTGGGTGACCTCGCGGTGCTCCGCTTCGTCCGGTCGGGTGCCTTCCCGACCCGGTCGGCCTGGTTCGCCGACCCGGAGCTGTCGGGCGGCATCATCATGGACCAGATGATCCACGACCTGGACATCGCCCGGTGGATCGCCGGCGACGTCGTCCGGGTCAGCGCCGTGCACGTCCGGAAGGGCGACGTCGAGCACCCCGTCGAGGCAGCGCACGTGCTGCTCACCCACGCGTCCGGCGCGATCAGCCACGTCGCGGGCGTCTGGGGACCGGACCACCTGCCCTTCGTCACCGAGTACTCGGTCACGGGCACGCTCGGCAGCCTGTCGCACGACTCGCGCGCCGAACGGAACTACGTCGCCGAGCTGGTGGACGCCGAGGGCATCGGCGGGGACATGCCCGAGGTCGACCCGGCCGAGGACCCGTACTTCCTCGAGATCCGCGAGTACCTCGGCGCGTTCCAGGGCGGCGCGACCCCGCGGGTGTCCGCCGAGGACGGTGCCACCGCGGTGCACATCGTCAACGCGGCGCTCCGCTCGGTCGCCACCGGCCAGCCCGTCGACCTGCCCGAGACCCAGGTGCACGCATGAGCCCGCTCCGCATCGGCGTGATGTCCTTCGCCCACACGCACGCCATCGGCTACCTGGCTGCCCTGGCCGCGATGCCCGACGTCGAGGTCGTCGGCACCGACCCCGACGGCGTCTCGACCGGCACCGACCTCGTCGACCTGCGGGGCCGCGCGCTCGCCGACGCCCTCGGGGTCGCGTACGTCGACTCGTACGAACACCTGCTCGAGCAGGGTGTCGACGCGGTCGTGGTGACGAGCGAGAACGCCCGCCACCGGCCCCTGGTCGAGCTGGCCGCGGCCGCCGGCGCCCACGTGCTGTGCGAGAAGCCCCTCGCGACGACGTGGGAGGACGGGCTCGCGATGCGCGCCGCCGCCGAGGCCGCGGGCGTCATGCTCATGGTCGCCTTCCCGGTGCGGTTCGCCAGCACCTTCGCGCGGCTCACGGCGGCCAAGCGCGCCGGCAGCCTGGGCGAGGTGTTCGCGGTGCGCGGTGCCAACAACGGCATGCTGCCGCTCACCCGATCGTGGTTCACCGAACCCGAGCTGTCGGGTGGCGGCGCGCTCGTGGACCACGTCGTGCACATCGCCGACCTGCTCGACGAACTGCTCGACGGCACGCCGGCCGTGTCCGTCACCGCGGTCACGAACCGCACGCTGCACGCCGCGCGGGCGAAGGCCGAGACCGCCGGCCTGGTCACGATCACCTACGCGGACGGCACCGTCGCGGCGATCGACTGCTCGTGGAGCCGCCCGGACACGTCGCCGACCTGGGGCGGGCTGGCGATCACGGTCGTCGGGACCGGGGGATCGGTCGACATCGACTTCTTCGGGCCGAGTGCCCGGGGGCTCGAGTCCGCCACGGGGCGCTCGGTCGTGCTGCCGTACGGACCGGACTTCGACGCGGCCATGCTCGACACCTTCGTCGCCGCGGTCCGTCGTGGCGAGCAGCCCCAGCCCGACGCCGCCGTGGGACTCCGGACGCTGGCGGTCGTCCTGGCAGCGCAGGAGTCGGCGGCGACCGGCACGACCGTGGCGGTCCGGTCGGTCTGACCCGACCACCTGACGGACGGGAGGCTCGGTGCCGGACCGGCACCGAGCCTCCCGTCCGTCAGCGGATCACGCCGGGCGCCTGGCCGGTCCGTGCGTCAACGGGTCACGCCGGCCCGCCGGCGGCCGCCCACAGGCGGCGGGCGTTCCCGATGCCCCGCGCGACCGCGTCGCGGTCGTCCTCGAGTCCCTCGAACTCGATCGAGACGGGCCCGTCGAACCCGCTCCGGGCGATCCGCTCCACGATCCGCGGGATCGGCAGGTCACCGTGGCCCACGACGGTGCCGAGCACGGCGCGGCCGGCGAGCGTGGTCAGCCAGCCCTCGGCGGCGGGCGGGGTCTGCCGCACCAGGAAGTCCTTCAGGTGCACCACGGCCGCGACCGGCAGCAGACGGTCGACGGCCACCAGCGGATCGGCGTCGACGCAGACAACGTTGCCGACGTCGAGCAGCACGCGGAACGCGGGATGGTCCACCTCGTGCACCAGCCGCAGCAGGCGCTCGGGGTCGTTGAACGCGAAGCCGTGGTCCTCGACCATCGGGGTGATCCCGAGCCCGGCCGCGTGGTCGGCGAGCGAACGGACGACGGGCACGATCCGCGCCAGACGGTCCTCGAACTCGGCCTGGTCGGACTCGCGCCATGCCCACGGCACGACGTCGTGCCGGAACCGGGTGATCCCGAGCCGGTGTGCGACGTCCAGGTGCGCCCGCAGCCGAGCGACCTGGTCGTCGAAGTCCGGGCCGCTCAGGTCCGCACCCACGGCCAGGTTCGCGAGCTCGACCCCGCGGTCGGTCGCGTGCTGGCCGATCCGGTCGACCAGTGCCGGGTCGGTCAGCAGCTCGTCGCCGACCGCCAGCTCGAGGTGGTCCGCATCGGCGTCCGCGACCCAGTCGACCACGTCGAGCAGGGTCATCGACCCGTTCGTCAGGGAGCGGGCGAAGCTGTAGGACGAGACTCCGAGGCGCATGCCGCGACCCTATCCGCGTCCTTCGCGACGACACCAGCACCGGTGTGCACCGGACTCCACGGGAACCGACGGAACAGCGGCATGAGCGGCTGCACCATCGGGCCGATCGCGAAGGCCGCGATGACGGTGCCCGCGCCGACGTCGCCCCCGAGGAACCAGCCGACGACGACGACCGTGACCTCGATCAGTGTCCGGGCCAGCCAGACGGGCCAGCCGAGCCGCTCGTGCAGGCCGACCATCAACCCGTCGCGCGCACCCGTGCCGAACCCCGCGCCGATGTAGCACGCGGTGGCCAGAGCGAGCAGCAGCAGTCCGGCGACGAACAGCAGGACCCGGCCGACCAGCTCGGTCGGCGTCGGGACGAGCCACAGCACCAGGTCCGCCGACGGGCCGATGGCCAGGGCGTTCAGCAGGGTGCCGATGCCGGGCTTCTGCCGGAGGGGGATCCAGAACAGCAGGATGATCCCGCTCGACACCACGGTGATGAGTCCGAACGACCACGGCACCACGTGCTCGAGACCCTCGGTCAGCACGGTCCACGAGCTCACCCCCACGACAGCGCGGACCTGCAGCGCGGTGGACGCGCCGTACAGGAACAGGCCGACGAAGAGCTGCACGAAGCGGAGTGACATGGTCGTGGGGCGGGACATGATCCGATCGTGGCGGGAATTGGACTGCCGGTCGAGAGCCAATCCGGCTACGGTGGCCGGATGACCCCCGTCCTGCTGAGTGCCCGTGCCGCCGCCGCCCTGCTGCGGGAGTGGCGCGCCGGGTCGAACGCCGTCGCGTACGAGGCCCTCGCCGACGCGGTCCGCATGCTCGTCATCGACGGCCGGATCCCGCTCGGCACCCGGATGCCCGCCGAGCGCAGACTGGCCGAGGCGCTCGGCGTCTCGCGCACCACGGTCGCGAACGCCTACGCGCGGCTGCGGTCCTCCGGGTACCTGGTGTCCCTGCGGGGTTCGGGCAGCGTGGTCCGACTGCCCCGCGACCTGGTCGGCCGGCCCGACCCCGAGCGTCTGGGCGGGGTGGTGTCGGGCGACGTCCTCGACCTGCGGAAGGCGGCGCTGCACGCGGCTCCGGGCATCGCCGAGGCCGTCGAACGGGCGATGCGGCACGTGCCCGCGGCGCTCGCCGGCATCGGGTACGACACCGTCGGCGACCCGGGGCTCCGTGCCGCCATCGCCGCGCGCTACACCGATCGGGGGCTGCCGACATCGTCCGACCAGGTGATCGTGACCATCGGCGCCCAGCACGCGATCGCCCTGCTCGCCCGCGTGCTCGTCCGACGGGGGGATGCCGTGCTCGTCGAGTCGCCCACCTACCCGCACGCGCACGAGGCGTTCCGCGAGGCCGGCGGGCGCCTGGTCGGGGTGCCCGTCGACGCGCGCACCGGGTGGGACGTCGCCGTGCTCGAGGCCGCGCTCCGCCGATCCACCCCGGCCGTCGCCTACGTGATGCCGGAGCTGCACAACCCGACCGGTTCGACGATGTCGGCCGAGGCCCGCGCGCTCCTGGTCGACGTCGCCGAGCGCGTCGGGACGACCGTCATCGCGGACGAGACGATGGGCGAACTGCGGATCGACGGACCCGCCTCGGTGCCGCTCGCCACCCGCTCGTCGTCCGTGGTGATGATCGGGTCGGCCGACAAGGTGTTCTGGGGCGGCCTGCGGATCGGCTGGATCCGCGCCGAGCCGGACCTGCTCCAACGGCTGCTGCTCGCCCGCCCGACGGGGGACCTCGGCACGCCGGTGCTCGACCAGCTGGTGGCGCGCGAGCTGGTGCCGTTGACCGAGACCGTCCTGGAGGCCCGGCGTGCGTCGCTGCGCGAGGGTCGCGACGAGGTGGTGGGGGCGTTGCGCACGCGGCTGCCGGAGTGGGACGTGCCGTCGCCGGCGGGCGGGTTGACGACGTGGGTGGGGCTCGGACGACCTGTCTCGAGCGCGCTCGTCCTGGCGGCGCGGACCGAGGGCGTGGTGCTCGCATCCGGTGGGGTGTTCGGGCCGGACGGCGGGTTCGAACGGTTCCTGCGGGTGCCGTTCACGATGGCGCCGGCCGAGCGGGTGCGACTGGTCGACGTGCTCGAGCGGTCGTGGGCGCGGACGGGCGGTTCGAGCGTGGGCACGCGGGGGTCGTTGGCCGCGGTGGTCTGAGCGCGCGGTGGCGCTCGTGGTGGTGTGGTGCATCGCACGTGCTCGTCATTCCTCCGGAGGACCCGCAACCGGTGTGGTTCGCCCGTCCGGGTGACGACGGGCGCGCATCGGGTCGTCAGGCTGGTCACATGACCCCGCTCGCGCCTGCTCGTCCCGTGTCACCGGTCCCGCCCGTGCCCGTGGTGGCGCGCGTGTCGATGGTCTTCGGCAGCGCCCTGCTGGCCGGCGTGCTGACGTCGTTCGGCCAGGCCGTCGGTCCGCTGTCCACCCTGTCGAACTCCGCCGGTCCGTGGTTCCTGGTCGCCGTCGTCCTGCTGCTCGGGCTGCGGATCCGGACAGGACGTGCCGGACTCGCGCTGGCGATGGTCTCCGGTGTCGTGCTGCTCGAGCTGCTGCACGTGGGCTACTGGGCGACGTCGAACCTGCGGGGGTTCCCGGACACGCTGTCGCCCACCAGCTTCTGGGTGCTCATGGCCGTCCCCGCCGGCGTGCTGGCCGGGGCCGTGTCCATCGCCGTGCGCTCCGCCGACGGTCGGCAGCGCGGCGCGGCAGCGGGGGCCGTCGCCGCGGTGCTCATCGGCGAGGGCATGCGGTCGCTGCTGCAGGTCGCGGCGACGACCGGCGTGGTGACGTGGATCGTCGAGATCGGCGTCGGCGTCGCGGTGCTCGTGACGGGCATCGTCCTGGCGCGGTCGCCCGGTGCCCGGGTGCTGGCACTCGGCACCGGGGTGGTCGGATCGGTCGCGGTGCTGGCGACGTACCTGCTGCTCGGCAGCTGAGCCCGGCGTCGGTCCCACCTGCAAGGATCATCGCGTGTACCTGCTCTCGGTCTTCAGCCTGCGGAACCGCGCGCTCATCGCGCTGGTGACGATCGTCGTCGCGATCTTCGGCGGCATCGCGCTGTCCAGCCTCAAGCAGGAGCTGATCCCGAGCGTCCAGTTCCCCCAGGTCGCCATCGTCAGCGCGTACCCCGGCGCCACGCCCGAGGTCGTCTCGAACGACGTCTCGACCAAGATCGAGCAGGGCATCCAGGCGGTGCCCGACCTGAAGTCGACGACCGCCACCTCGTCGACCGGCCAGAGCGTCGTGTCGGCCGAGTTCGCCTACGGGTCGAACCTCGCCAGCGCCGAGGACAAGATCCAGACCGTCGTCAACGCCCTGTCGCTGCCGGACTCGGTGCAGACCCAGATCGTCACCGGGTCCTTCGACGACCTGCCCGTGATCCAGCTCGCGGTGTCGTCGAAGGGCGACCAGGAGCAACTGGTCGACCGGCTGACCGCCACGGCCGTCCCCGACCTCGAGAAGCTCGACGGTGTCCGTGCGGCGGACATCTACGGCAACCCGGGTCGCCGTGTGCTGATCACCCCGGACCGCACGGCACTCGGGGAGCGGGGCCTGTCCGAGACGGCGATCTCCGACGCCCTCAAGGACAACGGCACGCTGATCCCCGGCGGCACCATCACCCAGGACGGCTCCACGCTGTCGGTGCAGACCGGGGAGCGCATCGCCTCGATCGCCGACATCAAGGCGCTGCCGCTCACCGGGGGCACCACGGCGCCCGGTGCGAGCCCGACCGCCAGCACGATCGGCGACGTCGCGAAGGTCGCGATCACCGAGTCCCCGCGCACCTCGATCAGCCGGGTGGACGGCGAGCAGGCCCTGACGATCGCCATCACCAAGACGCAGGACGCCAACACCGTCGACGTGTCGAAGACCGTGCGGGCCGCGCTGCCCGGCATCGAGTCCAAGATCACCGGGGACCCGCGCGTCACGGTCGTGTTCGACCAGGCGCCCTACATCCAGCAGTCGATCGACTCCCTGGCCGAGGAAGGCCTGCTCGGGCTCGGGTTCGCCGTCGTCGTGATCCTGGTGTTCCTGCTGTCCGTGCGCTCCACGATCGTCACCGCGATCTCGATCCCCACCTCGGTGCTGCTGGCCGCGATCGGCATGCGCGCCGCCGACTACACGCTCAACATCATCACGCTGGCGGCGCTGACGATCGCGATCGGCCGCGTGGTCGACGACTCCATCGTCGTGATCGAGAACATCAAGCGGCACCTGCAACCCGGAGTGGACCGCCGTCAGGCCGTGCTCGACGGCGTGCGCGAGGTCGCGGGCGCCGTGACCGCGTCGACGCTGACCACGGTCGTCGTGTTCCTGCCGGTTGCGTTCGTCGCCGAGCTCGTCGGCGAGCTGTTCCGGCCGTTCGCCCTCACCGTGACGATGGCGCTCATCGCGTCCCTGCTCGTCGCGCTGACGATCGTGCCCGTGCTGGCGTACTGGTTCCTCCGCGCGCCGAAGGGGCACGAGCACGCCGGCACAGCCGCGGTCCCGGCGGCATCCGAGGCAACGGGGTCGGCGACCGCGACCGAGCTGCGGTCCGCGGCCGACCTGCACGACGCCAGTGCGCCCGACCGCCTGCGCCGCGGCTACCAGCCGCTGCTGCACTGGGTCCTGCGGTTCCCGGCGGTCGTCGTCGTGCTGGCCGTCCTGGTGCTCGGCGGGACCGCGGCCGCGCTGCCCTTCGTCAAGACGAACTACCTCGGCGACTCCGGCCAGAACACCTTCACGGTGACGCAGGACCTCGACCCGGGTGCCTCGCTCGACGTGCAGTCCGCCCAGGCCACCAAGGTCGAACGGCAACTGCGCGCGGTCGACGGCGTGGACACCGTGCAGACCACCATCGGCACCAGCGGGCAGTCGATCCAGGCGGCATTCGGTGGCGGTGGCACGGCGTCGATCCAGTACGCCGTGACGACCGACTCCGGTGCCGACCAGGCCCGGATCCAGTCCGACACGCGCAAGCGCCTGGACCGGCTGTCCGACGCGGGCACGATCTCGCTGTCGTCGTCGGGCGGCGGCTTCGGCGGCAGCAGCGACATCGAGGTCGACATCACTGCCCCGACCCAGGCGCAGCTGCGCACCGCTGCCGACACGGCGCTCAAGACACTCAAGGACGTCGCCCACACCACCGGCGCGACCAGCAACCTGTCCGCCGCCGAGCCGTACCTGGCCGTCAAGGTCGACCGGGCCAAGGCCGCGTCGCTCGGGCTCACCGAGACCCAGGTCGGCGGCATCGTCGCGGCCTCGGTCTCGCCGCGCGACACCGGCACCGTCGAGATCGACGACGCATCGCTCGACGTCTACATCGCCGACCCCGAGCCGCCCACCACCGTCGATGCCCTCCGATCGCTGTCCATCCCGACGTCGACCGGCACCGTCCCGCTGTCCGACGTCGCGACCGTGGACAAGGCGGACGGTCCGACCACCGTGACCACCTCGGACGCGGTCCGGACCGCGACGATCACGGTGACCCCTGACTCCGCGAACCTCGGTGCCGCCGTGACGGCGGTGACCAGTGCCGTGGACCAGCTCGACCTGCCCAAGGGGGCCTCCGCGTCGATCGGTGGTGTCGCCTCCAGTCAGTCGTCCGCGTTCAGCCAGCTGCTGCTCGCCGCACTCGTGGCGATCCTCATCGTCTACGTGGTCATGGTCGCGACGTTCCGCAGCCTGCTGCAGCCGCTGCTGCTGCTGGTGTCGGTGCCCTTCGCGGCGACGGGCGCGATCATCCTGCAGATCGTGTCCGGGATCCCGATCGGCGTCGCGTCGCTGATCGGGGTGCTCATGCTGGTCGGCATCGTCGTGACGAACGCCATCGTGCTGATCGACCTGGTCAACCAGTACCGGCGCCGGGGTCTGCGCGTGCGTGAGGCCCTGATCGAGGGCGCCACCCGCCGACTCCGGCCGATCCTGATGACGGCGCTCGCGACGATCTTCGCGCTGGTGCCGATGGCGATCGGGGTCACCGGGCAGGGCGGGTTCATCTCGCAGCCGCTCGCGCTCGTGGTGATCGGCGGTCTGGTGTCCTCGACACTGCTGACGCTCGTGGTGCTGCCGGCGCTGTACTTCCTGGTCGAGCGGGCGCGCGAGCGCCGGGCGGACCGGAAGGCTGCCGGGCTCCCGCGTCGGACGCTGCGGGAGTGGGCGCGTGAGACGTTCCGTCGACGGTCGACTGCTGCCGAGTAGCGGCGGCTAGCGCGCTTCGACGTCCTCCAGGTCGACGGCCACGAACCACCGCACGACGACGACCGTCAGCGTGACCAGGAACACCACGGCACCGAGCTGCGCCACGGCGGACGTGTGACCGGTCGCCGCACCGTAGCCGGCGAACCCGACCGTCACGAAGAACGACAGCCCGAGCAGCAGCTCGGCGACCGTGCTGCTGCGGGTCCGGCGCTCCCACGGGGTGGTGGGGCGGACGGGTCGCGCGGGGCGGGTCGAGGTGTCGGTCACCTCCGAAGTCTGCGTCCGCACGGCCCGCGGCGGCAGTCCCGACTCCGAGTGCCACCCACTCGGGGTACGCCCGTCGTCCGCCGCCTGCCGGACCGGCCCCGTGCCTCCCGTCCGGCACGCCCGCATGCCGCGCGCCGCCGGAGCGCGCCGAGTCTCGGCACCGCTGCGCCGAGTCTCGGCCCCGCGGACACTCTGCGCCGCTCCCCGGCCGGATACTGTCCGCCAGGCCGAGACTCGCCGACCCGCCGGACTCCGCCGCCAACCGGTTGGTCGCCTGCCGGACCAGCCCGAGCCTCCCGTCCCGCGCTGCCGCGCGCCGAGTCTCGGCCCCGCGGACACGCTGTGCCGTGCGTCGGCCGCAGACTGTCCGCCAGGCCGAGACTCGTGTCCGGGCCGGCCCGGCGGCCCGGCGGCCCGCCGGCCCGCCGGCTCAGCCCAGGTGCCGCCGCAGGAACGCCACGACGCGCTTGCTCATCGCCTGGTCGAGCTGCGCGATCGAGTGCGCCGTCCCCTGCACCGCCACGAAGGTCACTGGCACGTCGTGCGACCGCAGCGCCGTCGCGAACTCCTGCGACTCCCACATCGGGATGAACTCGTGCGTGGAGTGTCCGATGAAGAACGGCGCCGTGTCCGAGCTCACCTGGTACGTCGGTGATGCCCGCTCCGCCGCGGGGCAACCAACGTACGCCGAACAGCCGAGGTAGAGCAGCTGGCGCCGCTGGAACGCCGCCGACACCCCGTCCGACTCGGTCGATCGCGCCGTCAGGTCGGTCGGACCGCTCAGGTCGACGACGGCCCGGATCCGGTCACCGTCGGCGTAGGCGGTCGACTCGTGGTCCTCGACCGCCAGCATCGCCGCCAGGTTGCCGCCCGCGCTGCCCCCGAACACCCCCACCCGGTCGGCGTCGACGTCGTAGGTCTCGAGGGTGGAGGTCCGGAAGACCCAGTCGAGCGCCCGGCGGGTGTCGTCGAGCCCGGCGGGGAAGGGGTCGGTCGGCGCCAGTCGGTAGTCGACGTTGAAGGTGACGAAGCCCTCGGACGCCAGGTACTGGCAGACGGCGCGGTAGGCGGCCGTGTCCTTGTCGCCGTGGGACCAGCTGCCGCCGTGGATCATCATCACCGCGGGACGGGACCCGGTCCCACGGGGTGCCGCGGACGCCGGAGCCGGGACCGCAGCACCCGGGACAGCCGTCGCGACCCCCTCTGCAGCAGCGGCAGACGACGCAGCGGCAGACGACGACGCGGTAGACGACGACGCGGACGACGGTATGGCATCGTCGGCCGCCCCGCCACGCGCATCGCCCCCGGCACCCGGCGTCGCCGTCGTGTCGGGGTCGCTGCCTGCGGGCAGGCAGACGTCGAGCTGCTGCAGCCGGTCGGCCCCGTACGGCACGTCCCGCACGACGTCGATGCCGTGGTAGCGGAGCGACAGCGGGTAGATCACGGGGTCGGCCGTCACGGTGGCGTTCTGGTCGCCGATCGGGTCCCCGCTGCACGACGCGACCGCGCCGAGCGCCACGACCGCGGCGACGAGCGCGAACAGCGTGCGGCGGCCGGACCTCATCGCCGACCACGGTACCGCGGAACACCGTTCACCCGCCGGTGCCAGGATGAGCGGGACACCCGTCGACCCTGGAGGACCCGTGAGCCGTCGCAAGGCCTGGAACGCCGATCCCGAACCGCTCCTCCGTGTCGACGAGGGCTTCCGGCTCGCCGACGTCGACCCCGACGGCACTCCCGGGTTCCCGGGCCGCAAGATCGACGGGCTCGAGTCCCTGGCCGCGGGCGCGGACCGGCTCGCGGCGCTGCAGGAACGTTTGTGGGCCGCGGCCACCACGGGCGACGAGCGTCGCGTGCTGCTGGTCCTGCAGGCGATGGACACCGCGGGCAAGGGCGGGATCGTCGCGCACGTGGTCGGAGCCGTCGACCCGAACGGCGTGCACTACGCCGGCTTCAAGGCCCCAACGGCCGAGGAACGCGAGCACGACTTCCTGTGGCGCGTCGAACGACAGGTGCCGAGCGCCGGGCAGCTCGGTGTGTTCGACCGGTCCCACTACGAGGACGTCCTCATCCAGCGGGTCCGGTCGTTCGCGCCGCCCGAGGAGATCGAGCGCCGCTACGGCGCCATCGTCGACTTCGAGAACCGGCTGGCCGAGCAGGGCACCACGATCGTCAAGGTGATGCTGCACATCTCGAAGGACGAGCAGCGCGAACGCCTGGGTGACCGACTGGATCGTCCCGACAAGCACTGGAAGTTCAACCCGGGCGACATCGACGAACGCCTGCTCTGGGACGAGTACCAGGACGCCTACCAGGTCGCGTTCGACCGCACCTCGACCGCGGTCGCCCCGTGGTACGTCGTGCCGGCGAACCGCAAGTGGTACGCCCGGCTTGCGGTCCAGCAGCTGCTGCTCCGCGCGCTCGAGGACATGCACCTGTCCTGGCCCGCCGCCGACTTCGACGTGGCCGAGCAGCGGCAGCGGCTCGCGGAGTCCTGACCCACCGGCACCCGGACGGGAGGCCCGGCGCACCTCCGCCACAGCGCCGCCGTCGCCGACGGGGCTGGCCAACGGGCCGGTGGTCCCGTAGACTCGCTCGGTCGGCCTTCGACACCGTGGCTCGCGAGCCACGGACGTGTTTGGGTGTTGTGTAGTTCGAGGGCTGGAATCACGTCGAACCGACGACGGGATGAACCCCCTCTCCACGAGCCGCCCCCGCCGATGTCGCTGCCGGGCCGCGTGGTACGTCTGCACCCCGGAAAGAACTCATGGCCCCGTACGACAAGGGCGCGAACTCGCGCGCCGACCGAGCCCGTCACCCGAACGGCACCCCTGCCGCTCGCTCCAGCAAGCACCGCGGCTTCCGCGCCGCCGAGCCGACCGCACCGCGCCAGAAGCAGCGGTGGGACGCCGACGAGCGTCGCAACCGTTCCTCGCAGGGCGAGCGCCCGAGCCGTCCGAACTGGGAGCCGCGCGACGCCGGCCGCTCCACCTGGGAGCCCCGCGGCGCCGGCCGTCCGGCCCGTGGCGACGACCGCGCCCCGCGTTCGTTCAACCGCGACGACCGCGCCCCGCGTTCGTTCAACCGCGACGATCGTGCGCCCCGTCGCGACGACCGTGACGACCGTGCCCCGCGTCGCTTCGAGCGTGACGACCGTGCGCCCCGTTCGTTCAACCGTGACGACCGTGCGCCGCGTCGTGATGACCGTGACGACCGCGCCCCCCGTCGGTTCGACCGCGATGACCGCGCCCCCCGTTCGTTCAACCGTGACGACCGTGCCCCGCGCACGTTCAACCGCGATGACCGCGCCCCCCGTCGTGACGCCGACGAGCGTCCGGCCCGTCGGTTCGACCGTGACGACCGCGCCCCCCGCCGCGACGACCGTGCCCCGCGCACGTTCAACCGCGATGACCGCGCCCCCCGCCGTGACGACCGCGACGAGCGTGCCCCGCGTCGCTTCGACCGCGATGACCGTGCCCCGCGCACGTTCGACCGTGACGACCGTGCCCCGCGTCGTGACGCCGACGAGCGTCCGGCCCGCCGCTTCGACCGCGACGACCGCGCGCCCCGCCGCGACACCCGCGACGACCGTGCCCCCCGCCGCGACACCCGCGACACCCGCGACGACCGCGGCCACTTCGTCCCCGCCGACGACGTCAAGCTCGCGAAGCTGCAGGCCGAGTCCACCGTCGCATCCGACGTCGAGGGCGTGACCTTCGCCGACCTCGGCATCGGTGGCAACATCTCGCGGGCCCTGGCCGAGCTCGGTGCGAACAGCCCGTTCCCGATCCAGGCGGCGACGATCCCCGACGTGATCGCCGGCAAGGACGTGCTCGGCCGTGGCCGCACGGGCTCCGGCAAGACCATCGCGTTCGGCGCCCCGCTCGTCGAGAAGCTCATGGAGCACGGCGGCGGCACGAAGCGCAAGATGGGCCGCGCCCCGCGTGCGCTCATCCTCGCGCCGACGCGTGAGCTCGCACTGCAGATCGACCGCACGGTGCAGCCGATCGCCCGCTCGGTCGGCCTGTTCACGACGCAGATCTACGGCGGCGTCCCCTACGGCCGGCAAGAGGGCGCACTCCAGCGCGGCGTCGACATCATCGTCGGCACGCCGGGCCGTGTGCAGGACCTGATGAAGAAGGGCACGCTCGACCTGAGCGAGGTCGTCATCTCGGTGCTCGACGAGGCCGACCACATGTGCGACCTCGGGTTCCTCGAGCCCGTGCAGGAGATCCTCGAGGCCACGGCGCAGGTCACCCCGCAGGGCAACCGTGCACAGAAGCTGCTGTTCAGCGCGACGCTCGACACCCAGGTCGCGGCGCTCGTCGAGCAGTTCCTGCACGAGCCGAGCGTGCACGAGGTCGCCGGCGAGGACCAGGCGTCTTCGACGATCGACCACCGCGTGCTCGTGGTCGAGCAGCGCCAGAAGGACCAGCTGCTCGAAGAGCTGGTCGCCGGCCAGGGCAAGACCATCGTCTTCGCCCGCACCCGCGCCTACGCCGAGCGTCTGGCCGACCAGTTCGAGGACGCCGGCATCCGTGCGACCTCGCTCCACGGGGACCTGAACCAGGCGCGCCGGACCCGCAACCTGCAGCTGCTCACCAGCGGCCGGGTGAACGTGCTCGTCGCCACCGACGTCGCCGCCCGCGGCATCCACGTGGACGACGTGTCGCTCGTGGTGCAGGCAGATGCGCCGGACGACTACAAGGCGTACATGCACCGCTCCGGCCGCACGGGTCGTGCCGGCAAGGAGGGCACCGTCGTCACGATCGTCCCCCGTGGCCGCATCCGCAAGATCGAGGGCATCCTCGAGCGCGCCGAGATCCAGGCGGACATGGAGCCGGCCGCGCCCGGCGACGGCATCGTGGCGGAGCTCGCCGCGCGCTGACGCGCGCCGGCCGCGCCGGCCGCGCTGGCCGCGCCGGCCGCGCAGGCCGCGCCGAGTCTCGGCCAGGCGGACAGATCCCGCCGTCCGGAATCCGCACCGTGTCCGCGGGGCCGAGTCTCGGCCGGCGGTCCGCCACCACGACGCAGACGGGAGGCCCGGTGCCAGCTGGCACCGGGCCTCCCGTCCGTCGTCTGGTCCGGCCCCGGGCCGTCAGTTCTGGAAGAACAGCAGGCCGCGCACGTAACCGGCCTGGCCGGCGTGCTGTGTGCAGTCGTTGAGGATGCTGACGATGCGGCTGCCGGCGGTGACGGGCGGGTCCCACGCGTCGTCGACCACGGGGTCCAGGTCGTCCGGGCCGAGCGTGCCGAGGTACGCCACGGTGCGCTCGTGCACCGCGTCGAGGTACCCGGTCAGCAGCGCGGCGGACGCCCGGACGCGGCCGACCTCGTCGCGGGACATGCCGTAGCCGAGCGCCTCGGGGGCGAAGGGCAGGCCGAACCGGTCGTACCAGCCGTCCGCGGTCCAGACCTGCTCGCTGCCGGCCAGGTCGGCGACCTGCGCGTCCTGGCCCCGGGCGATGTGCCACGCGAGCCAGGCCAGCGTGTTCGCGCCGGCGGCCGGACGGGCCGCGAGCTGGTCTTCGGAGAGCCCGTCGACGGCGCCGGCGACGGTCGGAGGGATGCGGGAGAACGCCTCGATGAGGACTTCGCTGGGGGTCATTCCCCCGAACGTACGCTCGCACGTGCCGAGCGTCGGCCGAGTGCCTGGCCCAGTCGGGTGAAGGCGTCGGTCAGGGCCTGGCGCTCGTCGGGGGCGACGACCTCGCGGAACGACGCGGAGTAGACGGCGGCGATCTGCTGGGCGACGGTCTCGCCGGACGGGGTCAGGTGCAGCAGGATGCTGCGCCGGTCGTTCGGGTTGGGGCGGCGTTCGATGTGTCCACGCTGCTCGAGTCGGTCGATCAGCGACGTCATCGCGCCGGTGGACAGCTCGAGGTACTCGCCGGACTGCTTCGGGGTGACCCCCGCACCGTCGGCCGCGGCCAGGAAGAACACGAAGCGGCTGTCGGTGGCGTTGAGGCCCCGCGCCTGGCTCTCGTGGTGGAGCACCCGCGCGTGCTGGGTCTGCAGCAGCCGGAACGCGGTCATCAGTCGTCCCAGGTCGGTGTCCGCAACGCCGTCGATCGTGGCGGGCGCGGGGGATTCGGGGACTGCGGTGATGCGGAGGTCCGTCATCGGGCTCTTCTCGGGTGGGTGTTCCGTGCGGCACGGGCATGCCGCTGTGCCACTCAGTCAACAAGTATCTCAAGGATTGAGATACCCCCCAGCACTGGGGGTGTTGCTCGCCCTTGTGAGCATCACGGAACGCAAGTAACTTGATCGCCGTACCAAACCAGTACACGGCACCACGCACCACATCGGCCTGCAGCGCGACCAACCACCGCGGATCCGGGCCACCCACCGATCAGATCTCTTCCTCCGGGAGTACCGCCATGTCTCGTGTCACCCCTCGCGCCGCTCGTCTCGCCGCCTGGATCGCCATCCCCGCCGCCCTCGTCGCCTCGGGTGCCGTCGTCTCCACCGCGTCCTACTCGGCCTTCTCGGCCACCACCGTCAACCCGACCAGCAACTGGACCGCCGGTTCCGTCGCCCTGAGCGACGACGACAACAACACCGCGCTCTTCACCGCCACCGGCCTGAAGCCCGGCTCCACCGGCGCGAACTGCATCACGGTGACCTCCACCGGGTCGCTGGCGTCCACCGTCAAGCTCTACGCCACCAACGCGCAGACGTCGAGCGCGCTCGCGTCGAACACCGCGATCGTGATCGAGCAGGGCACCGGTGGCGGGTTCGGCTCGTGCTCGGGCTTCACGCCGGCCACCACCAACGGCACCCTGACCCCGGCGAACTCCACCCTCGCGAGCTTCGCCACCGCGAGCACGAGCTTCGCCAACGGCCTCGGCAGCTGGGCACCGACGGGCACCGCCTCGGAGTCCCGCGTCTACCGCATCACCTACACCGTGTCGCCGACCGCACCCAACTCGGTGCAGGGCACCACCGCGTCCCTCGGCCTGACGTGGGAGGCCCAGAACAGCTGATCGGGTCGTCCCGTCCCCACGTGGAGGCAGTCATGGTCAGCATCGCAGTGCACGGTGGTCGCCCACCGCACGGTGCCGCCCGGGATGCCGTCGCGTGGGGACGCGTCGTCGTCGCGACCCTCGCCCGCACAGTGGTCGTGACACTCCTCGGCATGGCGCTGTGGGCTGCCGCCCCCGCCGTCCTCGGATGGCACCCCACCACCGTGATGACCGGGTCGATGGAGCCGCGGTTGCGTCCCGGCGACGTGGTCGTCTCACGTCCGGTCGCTCCGGCAGCGCTCCGGCTCGGCCAGGTCCTGCTCGCCGACGACCCCGACCAGCCAGGACACCTGCGGCTGCACCGGGCCGTGGCGGACGGGCCGGACCGGACGATCACCACCAAGGGTGATGCGAACCCGGGCGACGACTCCACACCGCTCGAACGCTCCGCCGTGCACGGGGTCGGCTCGTTGCGCATCCCGTTCGTCGCGACGCCGATCGTCTGGATGCGCGGTGGCGAGTGGGCGAAGGTCGCGCTGCTCGTCCTGGCGTTCGCCGCGGTGCTGTGGCTGTGCACGGTGGACGGCTCGTTGCGGCGGGCACCGTCGGACCCGTCGGACCCGTCGGACCCGTCGGATCCTTCCGACGACGACGGTCCGGGTCCGGGTCCGGGTCCGGGTGTCGGCCTGGAGGCCCTGCTCGCCCCGCTCGCGTCGCCACCGTCCGCGAGACGGTCCGGCCGGCACGTCCTGGTGCGTCGCGACGCCGGCTCGCGTCGGGCAGCGCGCCGTCGGACACGGCACCGGCACCGACTGCGTCGGGGCGGTGCCGCGGCCACTGTGCTCATCGTCGCCGGCGGCGTCGGCCTGCTGGTGCCAGCCGAGGCCATCGCCGGTCCGTTCACCAACACCACCGCGGCGGTGACCGGGACGATGCGCGCCGCGGTCCCTGCGCCGCCCACCGGTCTCAAGTGCGCCGCGAACGGCAGCAACGCCGTGACCATCTCCTGGGTCGCACCCGCCGACGAGCCGAAGGGGTACGTGGTCCTGGGCAACGGATCGCAGATCACCACCGCGGGCCCGAAGGCCACCAGCGCCGGTCTCGTCGCGCAGGGCCTGCTCAACCTGGGGACCACCTACAAGGTCCAGGTGCAGGCCGACTTCGGCAGCACCGGGTGGAACGCGAACACCACGTCGACGGACTTCGTCAACGTGCGCGTGGTGAACGTGCTCGGGCTCACCTCGGTCGTCTGCGCCTGACGCGGCCCGGGTTCTCCACAGGTCCGGGAGCGGCGTCCGGGGATGTCCGCCGTCGCGGCTACCGTGGCCGCATGCGCATCCTGCACACCGGTGACTGGCACCTGGGCCGGACCCTGCTCGGGGCCGACCTGCTGCCACACCAGGCAGCCTTCCTCGACCACCTGGTCGGGGTCGTCGTGCAGCGCTCGGTCGACCTGGTCGTCATCGCCGGCGACGTCTACGACCGGGCGATCCCACCCGTCGACGCCGTCCGCATGCTCTCCACGGCGCTCGAGCGGCTCGCCGCGGTGGCGACCGTGGTGGTCACGCCCGGCAACCACGACTCGGCGGCCCGACTGGGGTTCGGGTCCGGCGTGATGAACGACCGCGTCCGCATCCTGGCGGAACCTGCACACGTGGCCGACCCGGTCCTGGTCGACGACCCCGACGGTGCCGTGGCGGTCTACGGCATCCCCTACCTGCAGCCCGACCTGGTGCGGTACGCCCTGGCCGACGTGCCCGACGAACCCCTCGCCCGCTCGCACCAGGCCGTCGTCGGTGCCGCGGTCGCACGCATCCGGGCCGACCTCGACACCCGACCCGGTACGCGCTCGGTCGTCGTCGCACACGCGTTCGTCGGTGGCGCCGAACCGAGCGACAGCGAACAGGACATCCGCGTCGGCGGCGTCGACCGCGTCGCCGAGTCGGTGTTCGCGGACTTCGACTACGTCGCACTCGGGCACCTGCACGGTCCGCAGCGCGTCGGCGGCTCCGAGCGCCTCCGGTACGCCGGGTCGCCGCTGGCGTTCTCGTTCGGTGAGCGGCACCAGGTCAAGTCGGTGACCCTCGTCGACCTGGCCGCCGACGGCAGCGTCACCGTCGAGCTGCTGCCGGTGCCCGTGCCCCGGCCGCTGGTCGACGTCCGCGACACCATCGACGCGATCGAGTCCGGCGCGCACGCGCAGCACGCCGACGCCTGGGTGCGGGTCGCGGTGACCGATGCCGTGCACCCCGAGCGCATGTACGCCCGGGTCAAGGACCGCTTCCCGCACGCGCTCGCCATCACCCACGAACCGGCCGACGCACTGGAACGCACATCGGGTCGTGCCGTCACCGCGACGTCCGACCCGGTCGAGGTCACGGCCGACTTCGTCACCTACGCCACGGGTGCCGCTCCCACGGACGACGAGCTCGTCGTGCTGCGTGACGCGTACGAAGCCGCGGCGGCGTCGCTGTCCGAGCAGGACCGGGCGGCACGCTGATGTACCTGCACCGCCTCGACCTGCGCGCCATCGGCCCCTACCCCGACCGCGTCACGATCGACTTCGCAGCGCTCGCCGCCTCGGGGGTCTTCCTGCTCGAAGGGCCCACCGGATCCGGCAAGTCGACCATCATCGACGCCGTCGTCTTCGCGCTGTACGGCGGGCTCGCGGGCAGCGACGCCAGCAGCGACCGTCTGCACAGCCAGCACGCCGACCCCGCGGTCGAGCCGTACGTCGAGCTCGTCTTCGAGACGGGTGCCGGCGTGTTCCGCGTCCGTCGCACGCCGCAGTACGAGCGCCCCAAGCAGCGCGGCACCGGTACCGTCCGGCAGAACGCCTCGGCCACCCTCAGCCGTCTCACCAGCCCGACCGATCCCGTCGGCGACGCCGTGTCCGCCCGTGCGCAGGAGATCGGTGCCGAGGTCGCACGCATCGTCGGACTCGACCGCGCGCAGTTCCTGCAGACCGTCGTGCTGCCGCAGGGTGAGTTCGCCCGGTTCCTCCGCGCGCCCGGCGAAGACCGCCGCAAGCTGCTGCAGTCGCTGTTCGGCACCGAGATCTACGACCGCACGGCCGACGAACTCGCCACCCGACGTCGCGCCGCCGCGGCCGAGGTCGACGCAGCGGACGCCCGCGTGCGGGACGCCCTCGCGCGCTTCGCCGAGGCATCGGGCACCCCCGATGCCGACGAGTCGTCGGCGCCGACCCTCGCGGCCCAGCTGCGTGCGCAGGCCGATGCCGCCGACGCTGCCCGGGTCACGGCCGCTGCCGCTGCCCGCGCGGCCACCGACCACGAACAGGCCGTCGTCGCGCGGGTCGCCGCGCTCGACCGCCGTCGTGGGTTCCTGCGTCGTTCGGCAGCGCTCGACCAGGCGTCCGCCGCGGTCGACGCCGCGCGGGTCCGGCTCGCGTCGGGGGAGCGCGCGGCCCGGGTGGCGGCCGTCGCCGACGGGCTCGATGCAGCGCTCTCCCGGGCCGCGCGAGCCCACCACGACCGAGACGCACTGCGGGCACGCCACGGCGTCACCGACCTGGACGCGGCAGCCGAGCGTGACCGTCTGGCCCGGGTGGCGTCCGACGTGCGCCACCTCGTCCCCGTGGCCGAATCCCTGCCCGGGCGGGTCCGTGCACTCGAGGCAGCCCGGACCGACGCCGAGTCGCTCGAGGCGCAGCTCAGCGACCTCGACCAGGCGCTGCAGGACCGTCCGGACGAACGGGCGCGCATCGTCGCGGCCTCGCACGACGCGGCGATCGTGGCCGCCGACGCGCAGGCAGCCCAGCACGACGCCGATGCCGTCCAGGTGCTCCGCGCCGCACACACGGCGCTCGATGCGGTGCGCTCGCGGGTCACTTCGGCCCAGGCAGCCGTCGCGGCCGCCCGCACCTCGGCGACCGCCGCCGTGCAGGCCGAGCAGTACCTGCGCGAACGCCGGATCGCCGGGCTTGCGGGCGAGCTGGGCGCGGCACTCGCGCCGGGCGACGCCTGCCCGGTCTGCGGTTCGGTCGACCACCCCGCCGTCGCGACCCCGCAGGACGACCACCCGACGCCGTCGCAGATCCAGGCGGCCGTCGACACCGCACGCCGGGCCGAGCAGTCCCTCGCCGAGGCCGCCACCGACCTGGCGCTCGAGCGTGCCGAGCGTGACCGGTTGACGGCCGTCGTCGGGGACGCCGACCCCGAGACACTCGATCACCGCGCCGCGGCCGCCGCGGAACGGCTGCGGGTCGCTCACGACGCTGCCACCAGCGTCGCCGAGCACGAGCGCGCCAAGACCGCGCACGACGAGGCGACCCGCGCGCTCGAACGCGACCGCAACGCCGTCGCCACCCGACGACAGGTGCTCCAGGCGACCACCGAGGCGGACCACGCCCGACTGCAGCAGGACACGCGGGCGGTCCAGGCGGCGCAGCGCACGCTTGCAGCAGAACGCACTGTCGTGGTCGCGGCATCGATCGACCCGACTCCGGACGACACGACTCCGGACGACACGACGCCCGACGACCCGACGTCCCACGAGTCCGACGACACGACGCTGTCCGACGACCCGACGCCCGATGACCCGACGTCCCACGAGCCCGAGGACACGACGCTGTCCGACGCCGTCGCGGCCCTCGACGACCGGGTCGCCGCGTTCCGGGCCGTCGCCGACGCGGACGAGCACTGTCGCACGGCCGACGCGGCCGTCACCGAGCGCCAGGCCGAGGTTGCGCAGGTCGTCGCCGACCACGAGTTCGCCGACGTCACCGCCGCACGGGCCGCCGTGCTCGACCCCGCGGACGCGGCTCGTCTGCGCGCCGAGGTCGACCACGCCGACCGCGAGCGCGCCGTCGTCGACGCCGGGCTCGCCGAACCCGCGGTCGTCGCCGCCGCGCAGGACGACACCGACGACGTCCCGCTCGACCTCGAACGTGCCCGTGTCGTGACCGCGCAGGCAGCAGCGGCCCTCGACCAGGCCATCCGCACCGCAGCCACGACCGGTGACCGCGCGGTCGCGGCCGAGCGGTGTTCCGCCGACCTCGCCAGGGCGCTCACCCAACGCGCGTCGACGTCGGCGCGCAGTCGCGCCGTCGTCCGGCTCGCCGACATCGCGGCGGGTGCGCCCGGGCACAACACCACCGGCGTCACGCTCGGCACCTACGTGCTGATGCGCCGGTTCGAGGACGTCGTCGCCGCCGCCAACGACCGGCTGCGCACGATGCTGGGCGGGCGGTTCACGCTCGAGACCTCCGACGAACGCGAGACCGGCACCCGCTCACGTCGGACGGGTCTGGCGCTGGCGGTCCGCGACCACACCACCGACACCACCCGCGACCCCCGCAGCCTGTCCGGCGGCGAGACCTTCACGGTGTCGCTGTGCCTGGCACTCGGGCTGGCAGACGTCGTGCAGGCCGAGGCCGGCGGCGTCTCGCTCGGCACGCTCTTCGTCGACGAGGGCTTCGGCACGCTCGACCCGGAGACCCTCGACGGCGTGGTCGACCAGCTCGCCCGGTTGACGGCCGGCGGTCGACAGGTCGGCATCGTCAGTCACGTCGAAGAACTCAAGCAGCGCATCCCCGAGCGCATCGCCGTGCGCCGCAGCCCGGGCGGCGGCTCACACGTCACCACGACCGTCTGACGGTCAGGGCGTCGGCGCGGTCGAGGTGTCGACCGTCCCGTCGGGCGGCGGCAGGATGTCCGCCGCGATCCACGGGAACACCCACGTGAACAGCACGAAGACGATCGCCACGAGCAGCACGACGAGCTCGATGACCTTGAGTGCGGTGGGGCCGGGCAGCAGTCGCCAGACCAGGGGGAAGATCACTTGGGCGTCTCCGACAGTTCCTTCGGGGTGCCGTCCGACACCGGCATCCAGTAGTCCATCTTGGCGTGCACGATGTAGCGCTCCTTGGCGGACCACATCGGGTGGCACGCGGTCAGGGTGAGCCAGCGGTCCTGGGCGGTGGGTTCGACGCCGGGCTGGTTCGGCACCGGCGCGATCGTCTCGATGTGGTCCGGCGTGACGATCTGGCTGTCGGTGACCTTGTAGACGTACCAGACGTCGAAGCCCTTGTCCTTGTCGGTCACGCGCACGACGATCGCGTCGTCGGTCTTCAGGTCGGCGATCTGGTTGAGCGGCTTGCCGTAGGTCACCCGGTGGCCGGCGACGGCGAAGTTGCCCTCGGCGCCGGGCATCGCGGTGTCCTGGTAGTGCCCGAGCCCGATGGTGTTGAGCACCTTCTCACGGTCGGTGCCCTCGCCGATGGGCTGGTCGTAGCCCGCGCCGAAGCGGGGGATCTGCATCGTGCCGAAGACCGTGGACAACCCGGGCGGCTCGGCGAGCACGGGCGCCTGGTCGCGGTGCTCGGTGGGCGTGGGGTTCGAGGTGGGCGCCTCGGTCTGGCCCAGGTCCTTGACGAGCGAGGACTGGTGCTGCGAGGCGACGACGTCGGTCCACCACGCGGTCCACAGCACGTACAGCCCGGTCCCCGCGCCCGCGATGATCAGCAGTTCGGCCAGCAGCGAGACGAGCGCGCCACCCACCGTCTGGCGGGGCCGACGGCCGCGACCCCGGTGCGCGGGGGCGGCATCCGGTGCGCTCGGTGGCGGGGGGAGTGTCTCGTGGGTGGTCACGTGGCTCCTGATCCGGTCGGACGAGCGTCGAGGTGGACGATGCTCAGGTCTATCAGACCACGGCGAACCGCTGAAGACGGTGTTCTCCACAACACCGGTACCGTGACGGGATGGTCCACGTGATCCGTCCGTTCGCTCCGGCCGACACCGAAGCGGTCGTCGCCCTGTGGGAGTCGTGCGGTCTGGTCCGCCCGTGGAACGACCCGCGACGCGACATCGCGCGCAAGCTGACGGTCCAGCCCGAGCTGTTCCTGGTCGCGACCCAGGAAAGCGGCACCGTCGTCGCCGCGGGCATGGCCGGCTTCGACGGGCATCGCGGCTGGGTGAACTACCTCGCCGTCCGCCCCGACCTGCAGGGCTCGGGCCTCGGCCGCCGGATGATGGCCGAGTTCGAACGGCTGCTGCTGGACCTGGGCTGCCCGAAGGTCAACCTGCAGGTGCGAACCGGCAACGAGAACGTGATCGGCTTCTACGCGTCGCTGGGCTACACCGACGACCACACGGTCTCGATGGGGAAGCGCCTGATCGCCGACGACTGAGCGCTACCGCTCACGCCAGCGCGAGCGTGACCGAGGCGCCGAGCGCCAGCACGATCCCGGCACCCTGCAGCGCCGTCAGCCGTTCCCGCAGCACCACCCCGGCCAGCACCACCGTGCCGATCGGGTACAGCGCGTTGAGCACGCTGATCACGGGCAGCGTCGCCGGGTCGCCGCTCGAGTGCAGCCCCGCCTGGATGCACACGTTGGCCAGCGCGTCGAAGACGCCGCACCCGACGACGACCCAGATCAACCGCCGTCCGTCCGCGGAGCGCAGCCACCGTCCTGGAGGCACGGCAGACCCCGCCACGGCGGCCGACGTCACCGGGTCTGCCGCGCCTCCAGAACGGACGGCCAGCGCCGACACGGCGGCCGCCGAACCCAGCAGCACCGCCTGCAGCACCCGCGCCACCACCAGCGGGGCGATGCCCGAGTCCGAGGGCGTCTCGTTGAACGCCAGCACGATCCCGCCGAACCCGCACCCGGCGACCGCAGCCAGCACCAGGCCCCGTGCGGTCACGCGTGTTCCACCCGGGTCACGCACCGCTGCGACCAGCACGACCGCCACCACGGCGACGACCAGGGCGCCGACGGCGAGGGGCGACAGCACGGTCCCACGCACCAGCGCGACCACGACCGGCACCACGGCGGCGAAGACGGCGGTGACGGGCGACAGCACGCTCATCGGGCCGATCGCCAGCGCCGCGTACAGCAGCAGCACCGCGACCGATGCGGCCAGCCCCCCGGCGGCACCCCACAGCGTGCCCTGCCACGAGAACCGCCCGCCGAACACGGCCAGCCCGACCAGCAGCGGGACGATCCCGACGGCTGCGGCGATCGCGGCGACGGCGACGGGACGCACGCGGCGCGAGGCGACCCCGCCCAGGAAGTCCGCGAACCCGTAGACGAGCGCCCCGGCCAGCCCGAGCAGCACCGTGATCACGGGTCCCATCCTGCCGTGCCCGGTAGCCTGCGCTGCGTGAGCGTTCCCTACACCCGACTGTTCCGCGTCGACGGCCGCTGGCGGTGGTGGCGTCCGCTCGTCGCGCTGGCGTTCCTGGCCGGGTGGTACGTCGTCACGCAGATCCTGATCACGGTCGCGTACTTCGTGCCGATCGGTGCGACGCAGGGTGCGCAGGGGTTGATGGACCTCGAGCAGAGCCTGACGAGCGGTGCCCTCGACCCGACGGATCCGCTCGTGCTGTCCCTCTCGCTGGTGTCCCTCGTGGTGCTGCTGCCGGGGATCCTGTTCGCGGTGAAGATCGCGCGCCTGGGGCCGGCCAACACGCTGTCGTCGGTGCGGTTCCGCGTGCGCTGGGGCTGGGCGGCGTGGTGCGTGCTGCCGACACTCGTCATCGCCGTGGCGTCGTTCATCCTGCAGACCGGGCTGTTCTCGTCCGACGGCATGTTCACGTTCGACGGCGGCTTCGGCTGGAACCACGCCGCGATCGGCCAGTCCACCGTGACGCTCGGCACGCTCACGCTGACGATCGCCATGGTCGTGGTGCTCGTGCCGTTCCAGGGCGCCGCCGAGGAGTACGTGTTCCGTGGCTTCCTGATGCAGTGGATCGGATCGTGGATCCCGGCCCGGATCGTCGGATCGGTGGTGGCCGTCGTGGTGTCGACCGTCGTGTTCGCGCTGCTGCACATCCCGAACGGCTACAACGTGTGGGGCATCCTGGACGTCGGCTCGTTCGGCCTGGTCGCCGCGATCATCGTGATCCGCACCGGCGGTCTCGAGGCCACGGTGCTGCAGCACGCGTTCAACAACATCATGATCTTCGTGCTGCAGGCGCCGGGCTGGTCGAAGGTGTCGCTCGACTCGTCGAACAGCACCTGGGGCAGCTGGCTGTTCTCGCTCGGTTCGTCGCTGGCGTACTGGGGGATGGTCGAGGCCCTGGCGCACTGGCGGAAGCTCGACCGACGGTTCCCGGGTTCCGAGGCGCCGCGCTTCCGCGGCCCGGTGCCGGTCTGGGCGGGTGGCAAGCGCTGGACCCGTCCCGGAGGCGCGACCTGGTCGGGTGCACCGGCTCGCTCCGAGGGCGTGGCCGGGTCCACCGCCACGGTCGGGTCCGATGGCACGGTCGGGTCCGATGCCGCTGTCGGGTCCGCAGCATCTGGCCCTGTGGACAACGCGATCGGTGTCCCCGGTCGCCCGTAGGCTGGTGCCATGAGCTCCACGGCTGCCGTCGCGCCCTCTCCGTCGCGGTCGGCGGCGCTCGAGGTGCTGCGGCGGGTGTGGGGCTACGACGACTTCCGCGGTGAACAGGCCGCCATCATCGACCGCGTCGTCGCCGGTGACGATGCCCTGGTGCTCATGCCCACGGGTGGCGGCAAGTCGCTCTGCTACCAGGTGCCCGCGCTGGTGCGAGACGGCATCGGGGTCGTGGTGTCGCCGCTCATCGCCCTGATGCAGGACCAGGTCGACGCCCTGGCGGCCAACGGCGTCAAGGCGGCGTTCCTCAACTCCACGCAGGCTCCGGACGAACGCGCCCGGGTCGAGCGCGCCGTCGTGCAGGGCGAGATCGACATGCTCTACCTGGCGCCCGAGCGGCTGAAGCTCGAGTCCACGCGGTCGCTGCTCGACCGCGCCCGCATCGCGCTCTTCGCCATCGACGAAGCCCACTGTGTGGCGCAGTGGGGGCACGACTTCCGCCCGGACTACCTCGAGCTCAGCATCCTGCACGAGCGCTGGCCGACCGTGCCGCGTATCGCGCTCACCGCCACGGCCACGCCGCAGACCCACCGCGAGATCTCCGCACGGCTCGGCCTCGACGACGCCGAGCACTTCGTCGCCGACTTCGACCGGCCGAACATCCAGTACCGCATCGAACCGAAGACCGGCGCGATGCAGCAGCTGCTGACCTTCATCCGCACCGAGCACCGCGGCGACGCCGGCATCGTCTACTGCCTGTCGCGCAACTCCGTCGAGCGCACGGCCGCGGCGCTGGTCGACCAGGGCATCGCGGCGTTGCCGTACCACGCGGGCCTCGACGTGCGGGTGCGCGAACGCAACCAGTCCCGGTTCCTGCGCGAGGACGGCATCGTCATGGTGGCGACCATCGCGTTCGGCATGGGCATCGACAAGCCCGACGTCCGTTTCGTCGCCCACCTCGACCTGCCCAAGTCGGTCGAGGGCTACTACCAAGAGACCGGTCGTGCCGGGCGCGACGGGCTGCCGTCGACCGCGTGGCTGGCGTACGGTCTGAACGACGTCGTGCAGCAGCGCCGCATGATCGACCAGTCCGAGGGTGACGCAGCGCACCGCCGGCAGCTCAGCGCCCACCTCGACGCCATGCTCGCCCTGTGCGAGACGATCGAGTGCCGCCGGGTGCGGTTGCTCGCGTACTTCGGGCAGGAGTCCACCGCGTGCGGCAACTGCGACACGTGCATCGCCCCACCGGAGTCGTGGGACGGCACCGTCCCGGCGCAGAAGCTCCTGTCCACCATCGTGCGGCTCGACCGTGAGCGCGGCCAACGGTACGGCGTCGCACACCTGGTCGACATCCTGGTGGGCAAGTCCTCGCCCCGGGTGCAGGAACTCCACCACGACACGCTTGCGACGTTCGGCATCGGCGCCGACCTGTCCGAGGGCGAGTGGCGCACCGTGGCGCGACAGGTCCTGGCCCAGGGGTACGCGGCGGTGTCGGGCGACGGGTACGGCACGGTCGTGCTCAGCCCGACCAGTGCCGACGTGCTGTCCGGTCGTGTGCAGGTCCTGATGCGCCGCGATCCCGTCAAGGCCCCGCGAGCATCCCGTTCGCGCCGTCAGGTCGTCACGGACATGCCACAAGAGGCCGTGGGCCTGTTCGAGGCGTTGCGCGCATGGCGTGCCGCACAGGCGCGCGAGCAGGGGGTGCCGGCGTACGTCGTGTTCAACGACGCGACCCTGCGAGGCATCGCTGCCGTCCGTCCGTCGGACGTCGATCAGCTCGCCGAGATCTCCGGCGTCGGTGCGGCCAAGCTCGAGTCGTACGGCCGTGCGGTGCTCGACGTGGTCGCCGCGTCGGAGTAGCGCGAAGCGCCCCTGTCCGGTTCATGCCGGGTGCGGCATGTGGTCGGTCCGCCGGTCACTACACTCGGAACCTCCCGCCCGAGGAGGTCGCTGGTGCCCGGTTCGTCGATGCTCACCACCGTGCTGGGTCGCGCCGTCGTCGCGCCGCTCGCACGGGTGCTGTGGCGACCGAAGATCATCGGCCGCAAGAACGTCCCGAAGCGCGGTGCCGTCATCCTGGCGAGCAACCACCGCTCGTTCATCGACTCGCCCGCGATCACGATCATGGCTCCGCGGAAGGTCTCGTTCCTGGCGAAGCAGGAGTACTTCACGGGCACGGGCTTCCGCGGCGCCGTGTCGCGCGCGTTCTTCAGCGGCATCGGCGCGATCGGCGTCGAGCGCGGTGCTGGTGCGGCGGCGCAGCAGGCCCTCGACCTGGGGCTCGCACGGTTGCGTGACGGCGAGGCGTTCGCGATCTACCCCGAGGGCACCCGTTCGCTCGACGGTCGGCTCTACCGCGGGCGCACCGGGGTGGCCTGGCTGGCGTTGACCAGCGGCGCGCCCGTGGTGCCCGTCGCGCTGTCCGGCACCGAGGACGTGCAGCCCGTCGGCGCGAAGGTCCCGAAGCTCGCCCGCGTGACGATCCAGTTCGGCGAGCCCCTGGACCTGTCGTCGTACGGCGATGCGGCGTCCGGCCGTGCCCGACGCCATGCGACCGACGCGGTGATGGCCGCGATCCAGGCGATGAGCGGTCAGGAACCCGCGAACGCCTACAACAACCCGCCGGCGACGATCGTCGAGCGCGTGCGGCGGGCGCTGCACCGGGACGACCCGGGCGAGGCTGTCCAGCCGGACTGACAGTCGGCGATCCTGATGCTCGGTATTGCGTATCATAAATATCAGTGGTTCAATGGGGGCACCCCGACCGAACCCCTGATCAGAAGGACCGCAGCATGTCGACCACCCCGCTCTTCGACGCCATCGCCCGACGCGCCGACGTCCGCTCCACCACGACGACCGGTGCGCCGGCGGCGACCGCACCCGAGCGCGCTGCACTCGTGCGCACGGTTCCGGTCTCGCCGATCTCCGCGCCGATGCAGCCGTCGCGTTCGACGTTCGTGCCCGCAGCACTCATCGCCGCAATCGACGACATCCCCGCTGCCGCCCTGGTGTCGGCGCAGCGCGACCACGTGGTGTGCGCCGACCAGCTCGCCCTGGTCGAAGCCGTGGCCGATGCCATCACCCGGGCCGTCGTCGATGCCGTCGTCAACGAGCTCGACCGCATCAGCGCCGACGGCGTCGTCCGCGCCTGAGGCCGCCGGTGACCACGACGCCGGCGTTCCCGCTCCGTCCCCGCGGAGCGGCCCGCGACGCGGCGAACCGGGCGGTCGCCGCACAGACCTCCGCGGCGGCGGTGCCCACCCCCGCCGTCGCGGAGCCCATCCGGCCCCACGGGCGGCGCGCTGCTGCCGGACCGCCGACCGAGCTGCTCGCCCGACACCCACGACGACTCGCACGCCCGGGTCCACGACGGCCCGACGGACCGCGGCGCCCCACGACCGGCGGCGCCCCCGTCGCTCGCACTGCCCCCGTCGCTCGCACTGCCCACGTCGCCCGCACTGTCCGCGGGGCCCTTCGGGCGACCGCGCCGCTGCCGCTGGCCGTGATGGCCGTCGTGGCGTGCTTCCTCGTGACGGCGACGACGCCCCAACAAGCTGCGGCAAGCACGGTCGGTGCGACCGTGCCGACGTCCGACCGGGCGGTCACGGTGGACACGCAGGACTTCACCGTGCCCGCAGCCGGACCCGGCGGAGTCGTCGTGCGCGACGGGTTCGCGGTCGCCGCGCCGCCGGTGCCGACGGCGCCGACGGGGCCGACCACCGCGCTCGACGGCGACGACGGCATCGCTGCCGTCCGCCCGGTCGCCGGCAGTGTCCCCACGGCAGGGGGCTTCGGTGGCCGCTGGGTCGCGGGCTGCGGCGCGTGCTCCACGAACCACCAGGGACTCGACTTCGCGGCGGCGACGGGCACGCCGGTGGTCGCGGCGATGCCCGGGCGGGTGGTCTCGGCCGGGGTGTCCGGCGGGTACGGCAACCAGGTACTGGTGCAGCACGCGGGCGGCCTGCAGACGCGCTACGGCCACCTGTCCCGGATCGACGTCGCCGTGGGGCAGGTCGTGACGGTGGGCGAGCAGGTCGGCGCGGTCGGCAGCAGCGGGGTCTCGACCGGACCACACCTGCACTTCGAGGTCATCGTGGGTGGCCGTCCCGTCGACCCGGCAGCCTGGCTCGGTGCGCGCGGTCTGCTCTGATCGCACCCCGCGCGGCCTGCTCTGATCGCACCCGCGCGGCCTGCTCTGAAGGCACCGCGCGTAGCGTTCGACAGGTCGGCGGCAGGGTGCCGTTCGGCGGGACGGAGTCAGACGTGCGCGTGACGGTGCTGGGTACAGGAGCCATGGGAGCCGGGGTGGCGCAGTCGCTCCTCCGCGAGGGCCACCAGGTCACGGTGTGGAACCGGAGTCCGGAGCGCGCCCGGCCGCTCGGTGACCACGGAGCGACCGTCGCGACCGACGCCGGTGCCGCGGTGTCGGATGCCGAGGTCGTCCTGCTGACCCTGTTCGACACCGATGCCGTCGTGGACGTCCTCGAACAGGCAGCGGGCGAGGCGCCGACCGACGCCGTCTGGGTGCAGTGCTCGACGGTGGGCGTCGAGGGCACCGAGACCGTGGTGCAGCTCGCGCAGAAGTACGGCATCGACCTGGTCGAGGCGATGATGCTCGGCACCAAGGCCCCCGCCGAGCAGGGGAAGCTCACGATGCTCGCTGCCGGACCCGCTGCGACGATCGACCGGATCCAGCCCGTGCTCGACGCCGTCGGCGCCAAGACCGTCCGCGCCGGTGAGCGCGTCGGCGACGGCACCGCGCTGAAGCTCGCGGCGAACGCATGGATCGCGTCGATCACCGCCGCGACCGGCCAGTCGCTCGCCGTGGCCCGGGGGCTCGGTATCGACCCGGCGCTGTTCCTGCAGGCGATCGCGGGCTCGGCCAGCGACTCCGCCTACGCGCACACCAAGGGCGAGTCGATGCTGGCGGGGGAGTTCCCGGCGCAGTTCGCGCTCGACGGACTCCGGAAGGACATCGGGCTGATCACCGATGCCGCACGGTCGACCGGGGTGTCCACGACGCTGCTCGAAGCGCTCGGCCGGGTCTACGCCGACGCCAGCGCAGCCGGACACGGTGCCGACGACATCGCGGCGGTCGGCACGGCGTTCACGAAGAACTGACCCGGACCAGCAGGAAGTGACGGGGTCGAAGCGCCTGGGGGACCCGTGCGCTACCGGCGGAACCAGCGCCGGAGCGTCGCCCTGAGCCGACCGACGGCCTCGTCGTTCATGGTGTTGGCCAGGTCGAAGGCCTCGCGCGCGGGATCGCTGCCGTCACGGATGCGCCGGAGTGCCGCGTCGGCCCGGGCGCGTGCGTCGAGCTCGGCGAAGGGCATGTCGTCCTCGGGCTCGTGCGGACGCGTCTGGGTCATGTGGACACGCTACGCGCGACGAGGTGCGCGCATGCCGTCGCCGTCGCTGCTGCTGGCGGCCGCACGGTCGGCGTCGATCTCGTCGACCACCGAGGTCATCTCGTCGAGGAAGTCCACGATGACGGCCATGTCGTCCCCGGGCAGGTGCTCGGCGACCTCGAGCGTGCGGGAGTCGAGGTCGTCGATGACCCGGATGGCCTGCCGCATCGAGGACCCGGAGGCGCTGAGGATCACGCCGCGGCGGTCGTCCGGGTCGGGACGCCGTTCGACGTGACCGCTGCGGACCAGGCGGTCCACGAGCGCCGAGGTCGACGCGGGCGTGATGCCGAGTCGCTCGGCGAGTTCCTTGGCGTTCGTGGTGCGACCGGCGGTCTCGGCCTCGATCAGCAGACGCAGCGCGAGCAGGGCGTTCTCACCGATGCCGAGAGCCTCGCGCGCACGACGCTGCGCGGCGCTCTCGGCCGTGCGGTAGCGACGGAGGGCGTTGAGCACGTCGACTGCATCGACCCGGGATCCATCGCCGTACCAGAACCCCGCGGTGTGCGTCGTCACCTCGGAAGACATGGCCCAATGCTAGACGCTCTAGTTAGGTTGTCTAGCGAGCGAGGTGGTCTCGCACAGCAGACAGCCGGTCTGCGCGTCCACGACAGCCGGTCTGCGCGCCTGCAACACCCGTGACGCGGCTCGGAAACACCGTCGCAACGCGGGGTCAGTAGGTTCGCCGCATGCAGGAGCAGCGGTGCTGAGCGGACTCGCGGGGAGCGTGTTCCGGGTGGGGGCGGCCGTCGAACGCGCCGACGTGATCGCCCGGTTGCTCGACGCGTACCTGGCCAAGCCCGACGCGACGAGCGGCCCGGCAGACCCGGTGATCGCGCGGGAGCTCCGGGTCGTGGCCGGCGCGGCCGTGACCCCGCGTTCGGTGCTGGACGCCACCGCGACGCTCGAGCTGCTGGCGCTCGACCGGCACGAGCCCGCGTCGATCGCGAACGCGGTCGCCGTGGCGCGCGACGACGCCCGGCGTGCGCGTGACGTCGTCTCCACCGAGCTGTGGGACGCGCTCAACGTCACGCGCTCGCGGCTGCCGCGCAAGATCGCCGCCGGACGTGAACACGAGTTCCTGGCGTGGGTGCGGGAACGGAGCGCCCTGGCCGTGGGCGTCGTCGAGGGGGACGCCAGCCGCGACGAGGTCTGGGAGTTCTTCACGCTCGGTCGGTCGCTCGCACGGTGTGCCGCCACCGCACGGCTGCTGGCATCCGAGCTGCTCGACCCCGAGTCCGGGCGGTCGTGGGCGACCGCGCTGCGCGCGTGCGGTGTCGGCGAGGCCTTCCATCGCGAGGCCCGGCCGGGCGCACCGGCGTCGGAGGCTGCGGCGTTCCTGCTGCTCGACGGGCACTGTCCGCGGTCGGTGCTGTTCCTGACGCAGCGTGCCGAGGCGTGCCTGGCGGACGTGGCACCCGCGCTGGTGCCCGAGGGGCTCGCCGAGCTGCGGGAGGCGGGCGCGGCGCTCCGGACGATCCTGCCGGCAGACGCGGTCGAGGCGGCCCGCCCGGCCGGACGGCGACTCGCCTCGGTGGCGGACCGGGTGGCACGCGCGCTCGACGAGCACGTGTTCGCCGGGGCAGCCGCGGGCTGAGTGCGCCGGTCGGGCTGCGAATCCAGACGCGACCAGACGACGGACAGGAGGCCCGGTGCCGGCCCGCACCGGGCCTCCTGTCCGGGGGTGGTCGCGACCGGTCCGTGGGTCAGACGCCGCTGGAACGGCTGGAGACGGCCTCGTCGCGTGCCAGGTCCTGGCGGAGGGCGGCGCGAGCGGCACGCGGGCTGATCACCGGGATCGAGTGCGTGACGGCCAGGTGCAGGCGGGTGTCGGCGTCGTACCGCAGCCGGAAGTGCTGGTAGCGGACGAGCCAGACGAGCGCGATGGCGAGTGCCACGAACCCGGAGGCCGCACCGACGCCGATCGCCCAGCGGGGACCCCACGCATCGGCGATCGCGCCGACGATGGGCGCGCCGATCGGGGTGCCGCCCGCGAAGATCGCCATGTAGAGCGCCATCACACGACCGCGCATCGCGGGCTTCGTCGTGGTCTGCACCAGGGCGTTCGCGGTGGTCATGAACGTCAGCGACGCCAGGCCGACGAACATCAGCACGATCGCGAAGGACCAGTAGGTCGGGGCGAACGCGGCCGCGGTGCACGCCAGGCCGAAGCCCGCACTGGCGACGACGAGCAGACGCATGCGGGGGCGCTCACGGCGGGCGGACAGCAGGGCGCCGAGCACGGAGCCGATCGCCATGACGGAGTTGAGCAGGCCGAACTCGCCGGCGCCCTTGTGGAACTCGACGCGCGCCATGGTCGAGGTGAAGATGGGGAAGTTCACGCCGAACGTGCCGACGACGAAGATCATGCAGAGCACGACGATGATGTCGGGGCGGGTGCGGACGTACCGGAAGCCCGCCAGGATCTGGCCCTTGCCGCGCTTTGCCCGGATGCGGTCGGCGAGCTGTTCCGGGTCCACGAACTTCAGGGCGCCGAGGACCGCGGCGAACGAGGCCGCGTTGATGATGAACACCCAGCCGGACCCGATCGCGGCGATGAGCACGCCGGCGACGGCGGGGCCGATGAGCCGGGCGGCGTTGAACGACGCGGAGTTCAGCGCGACGGCGTTCGAGACGTGTTCGCCCGTGACGACGTCGGACACGAACGCCTGCCGGACCGGGGTGTCGAACGCGGCGACGATGCCGAGGGCCAGCGCGAACGTGTACAGCCACAGCAGGGTGGCGGTGTCCGTGACGACCATGATCCCCAGGCCGAGCCCGAGCATGCCCATCAGGGCCTGGGTGACCATGAGCGTGCGGCGGCGATCGAAGCGGTCGGCCACCAGGCCGGTCCAGGGCAGCAGCACCAGCTGGGGGCCGAACTGCAGTGCCATCGTGATGCCGACCGCGATGGCGTTGTCGTGGGTGAGCTGCGTCAGGACGATCCAGTCCTGCGCGGTCCGCTGCATCCAGGTGCCGATGTTCGACACCAGGGCACCGGCGAACCAGATGCGGTAGTTGCGTCCCGACAGGGACCGGAACATGGCCGTCACTGGTGGGCCAGCCTCCTCATGATCTCGGTGGCGTCGGTCAGGACGCGGCGTTCGGCGGGGGTGAGCACGGCGAGCTTCGGCGACAGCCAGTCGTCGCGGCGTCGGCGGGTCTCGACGACGAAGTCGGCCCCGGCCGGTGTCGCGCCGATGAGCACCTTGCGGCGGTCGTCGCCGTGGTCGCCCTTGGACACCAGACCGCGGTCGATGAGCGCCGCGACCGTCTTGGTCATGGACGGGGGTGTCACGCCGTCGCCGCGGCTGAGGTCGGCGAGGGTCATCGGTCCGTCGCGGTGCAGTCGAGCGAGGGCCGAGAACATCGCGTCGCTGACGCTCGAGTCGGCCTTCTGTGCACGCAGGGTGCGCGAGAGCCGGTTCACCGCGACGCGCAGATCCGTGCTGAGCGACGGGTGCGGCGCGCTGGTCGTCGTCACGGTCGTTAGCCTACCTCATTAGTTCAGCGAACGAACTGGTTGGGGTCGGAATGCCGAGTGGAGGAGTATCGTTCCCCGCATAGGCAACAGGTGTTGTCCACAGCTGAGCAGAGAGAAGCACACAATGTCCGAGTTCGAGGGCAAGGTCGCCATCGTCACCGGTGGCGGCAGCGGCATCGGCGAAGCCATCGCGAAGGAGCTCGCGGCAGCGGGCGCGAAGGTCGTCGTCACCGACATCAAGCTCGACGGCGCCCAGCGCGTCGTCGCGTCGATCGAGGGAGCGGGCGGCACCGCGGTCGCGTTCGAGGCGAACTCGGCCGTCGCCGCCGACGACGAGCGCATGGTCCGGTTCGCGGTCGACACCTACGGCGCACTGCACCTCGCCGTGAACAACGCCGGCATCGGCGCTGCACCCCAGCCGATCGGCGAGTACGACATCGCCGCGTGGGACCGCGTGCGGTCGGTCGACCTGGACGGCGTCTTCTACGGCATGCGCTACGAGATCCCCGCGATGCTGGCCGCCGGTGGTGGGGCGATCGTCAACATGTCGAGCGTTCTCGGCTCGGTCGGCCTCGCGCAGAACGCCGCCTACGTGGCATCGAAGCACGCGCTGGTCGGTCTGACCAAGGTCGCCGCGCTCGAGTACACGTCACAGGGCGTCCGCACGAACGCCGTCGGCCCGGGCTTCATCGACACCCCGCTCGTGCGCTCGTCGCTGTCGGCCGATGCGCTGTCGGCGCTCGAGTCCGAGCACGCGGCCGGTCGGCTCGGCACCGACGCCGAGGTCGCGGCGCTCGTGCTGTTCCTGCTGAGCGACAAGGCCTCGTTCATCTCGGGCAGCTACCACCTGGTGGACGGCGGCTACTCCGCCCACTGACGCGGGGGTCCGGACAGGAGGCCCTGCGCACGTCCCCGACGTCGGGGACGTGCGCAGGGCCTCCTGTCCGTCCGCCGGTTGCGTCGCCGGGCCGACTCACCGGGTGATCGCGTCGTGGGGCAGCAGCGCGTGCACGCCCCACGTGCGGTTCGCCACCTGGGTCACCCGCATGCTGACGGTGACGCTGGCCATCGCCAGGGCCTCGGCGCGGGTGATGTCGTGCTCACCGGCGATCCAGTCGACCACGGCGTCGAGCGCGGTCGTCGTGGCGGTGTTCAGGTCGGCGTCGAACCCGAACGTGATCCGTCCGGCCGGAGTGTCGGCGTGGATGCCGGCGACGGGGGCCGGGTCCAGCAGCGCGAGCGTCATCGTGGTGGTCATCCCGCACTCGACCGCGGTGCCCGAGACCTCGCCGTCGCCCTGGGCCGCGTGGCCGTCCCCGACCGACAGCAGCGCGTCGGGCACGGTGACGGGCAGGTACAGCGTCGCGCCGGCCACGAGCTCGCGGCAGTCGATGTTGCCGCCGCCGACCGGCCGCGGCGGGATCGTCGAGTGCTCGCCAGTGGGTTCCGGCGGCAGCCCGACCACGCCGAGGAACGGCGCCGTGCGGACGCCCAGCCCGAGCTGGTTGCGTGCGGTCCCGGCGGCAGCGTCGACCTCCCACAGCAGCGGTCCGCGCGACGCCGGGTCCGTCAGCCCGAGCGCCCGGGTGACCGGGCTGTCCACGCCGCCGGACGCCGTGTAGCCCCAGTCGTCCGGCACCAGGTCGTCGAAGCGGACGGCGAGCACCTGCCCGGGCCGGGCACCGGTCACGGCGATCGGCCCGACCAGGCAGTGGCCGCGTCGCGAGGGGATGAGCGTCGGCGCCTCGGCACCGGCCTCGGCCAACCGCTCGGTGTAGCCGGCGGCGTTGAGCGTCCGGACGGTCACGGTGTCACCCGGTCCGACGCGGAGCACGGGCGCGCGCTCCGCGTCGAACACGTCGGCGACGGTGTCGGACGAGGCATCGATCCTGTGGTGGGTCACCCGTCGATCCTGTCAGGCGGGTGACCCGGCGGGTCCCGCTACTGGTGGAACTGCGGGATCGTCAGCCAGATCCCGTACAGCACCGCAGCGGCGCACAGCGCGAAGCACACGACCGCGGCGGCCATCGCTCCGAGCGGCGTCGTGCCGGAGCGCGGGGTCTCCTCCGAGTACTGGGTGCGCTCGCCGCCGGCGTCGGCGGGCTGTCCGGTGCTCAGGAAGCGCAGACCGAGCGTGTAGAGCAGCACCACGCCGACGGCGGCCACGAAGCCGACGCCCGCTACCGTGCCGATGGCCCCGAAGTCGATGGTCATCGTCGTGCCTCTCAGTTCTTCGTGGCGGCCACGGGCTCGCGCTCCGTGGTGCCCTCGTGGATGTCGGCGGCCGAGATCGGCTTGCGCTTGGCCAGGGCGTAGAACGTCAGGCCGGCTGCGAGTGCCAGGACCGCGACGAGCACGAGCCCGATCACCGAGGTCGAGGCCAGCCATGTGGCAAGACCGCCGACCAGTGCGGCGGCGGGGAGCGTGATCACCCAGGCGATCACGATGCGACCGACGACGCCCCAGTGCACGTCGGCGAGCTTCTTGCCGAGGCCGGAGCCGACGACCGAGCCACTGGTGACGTGGGTGGTCGAGAGCGCGAAGCCCAGGTGCGACGACACCAGGATCGTCGCCGCGGAGCTGGTCTCGGCCGCGAAGCCCTGCGGGGACTGCACGTCCGAGATCTTCTTGCCGACGGTCTGCATGATGCGCCAGCCGCCCATGTAGGTGCCGAGGGCGATCGCGAGTCCGCAGGCCAGGATCACCCAGAGCGCGGGGCCGGTGCCGGCGTCCTGGTAGTTCGCGGTGATGAGGGTCAGTGTGATGACACCCATCGTCTTCTGCGCGTCGTTGGTGCCGTGCGCGAGCGACACGAGCGAGGCGGAGATCGTCTGGCCGTGCCGGAAGCCGGTGGCCGCACCGTGCGTCGTCGCGTTCTTCGTGAGCCGGTAGGCGATGAACGTCGCGACGAGGGCGATCACGCCCGCGATCACCGGCGACAGCAGTGCCGGCAGCACGACCTTCGACACGACGGTCGCCCAGTCGACGGAGTTGAGCCCGGCGCCGATGATCGACGCACCGATCAGCCCGCCGAACAGAGCGTGGGTGGACGACGACGGCAGGCCGAAGTACCAGGTGGCGAGGTTCCACAGCACGGCCCCGACCAGTCCGGCGAAGATCATCGTCGGGCTGATGTGGATGCCGTCCTGGCCCTCGCGGATGATGCCCTGCGAGACGGTCTTGGCGACCTCGGTGGACAGGAACGCGCCGACCAGGTTCAGGACGGCGGAGATGAGCACGGCGGTCCGGGGCTTGAGCGCCCCGGTTGCGACCGACGTGGCCATGGCGTTGGCGGTGTCGTGGAACCCGTTCGTGAAGTCGAACACGAGGGCCACCACGATCACGAGCACGACGATGACGAGGACGTCCATGGCGGTGACGCTAGGCCCGGGCGTGAGCGGCCGGGTGAACGCAGGGTGAACAGGTGCGCGGGTCTGCCAAGATGCTCACGTGCCGACCTACTCAGCTGCCCGCGGCGATGCGTCGTTCGTCGATCCGCACGGGATCGAGATCGTGTACTCGACCTGGCGTGCGGGGCGGCCCAAGGGCGTCGTGCAGATCGCCCACGGCGTCGGCGAGTACGCCCTGCGGTACGAGCGGCTGGCGCAGGACCTGGTCCGTGCCGGGTACACGGTCGTCGCGAACGACCACCGCGGGCACGGGCGCACCGGCCTGGCCCAGTGGGACGGCGACCACGCCAAGCTCGGCCGGCTGGGCCCCGGCGGGTTGCGTGCCGCGATCGCCGCCGTCGAGCAGACCTCGCGCATCGCCCGGCAGGAGACCCCCGGCGTGCCGCTGGTGCTGCTCGGACACTCGCTGGGATCGCTGATGGCGCAGCGGATCGTCAACACGACCAGCCGTGCCTACGACGGGGTGGTCCTGTCTGCCACCGCGTACCGGCTGCCCGGCACGATGAACAGCGGCGACCTGAACCGCCGGCACGCAGCGCTCGGCCCGACCCGGTTCGAGTGGCTCAGCCGCGACCGGGCGATCGTCGACGCGATGGCCGCCGACCCGCTCGTGGTCGACGCGAACGTCGTCAAGCTGTTCGGCGTGGTCGACGCCCTGCGGCTGCTCGGCGTCCCGCGACGGCACATCGAGCACGACGTCCCGATGCTGCTGCAGGTCGGCTCCGAGGACAGCCTGGGCGGCCCGCGCTCGGTCGAACGGCTCGCGAAGGCCTACCGGGGTCGCGGCGGGCTGAGCGACGTGACCGTCCACGTGTACGAGGGTGCCCGGCACGAGATCTACAACGAGACCAACCGCGACGAGGTCGTGGCCGACCTGGTGACGTGGCTCGGTCGGGTCGTCGGTCGTTGACCGTGCCCGACCGGACGGCCACCGCGGTCACCCTCGGATGGTTCGTCATCCGCCGCGCGCACGCCCCGGGCCGCGACGTGTGACGGAACGCGACCGGCGGTGACCATGGACCGGACTGGAGGCGCATGGCGGCGCCGCCACGCGCCTCCAGTCCGATGCGTGCCAGGCCACCCAGCGGCACGTGCTCAGGGCGGGCACCAGAGCGCCCAGCGCGCGGTCCACAGCGCGAAGAACGGCGACGAAGTCACCGGTCACCTGACCGACAGGCTGGACCGGTGGCCATCGCCCGGATGAGCCGCGCAGACATCGACTCCGACCGGTGCCAACACGTCGAGCCTCGCCTGGTGTCTTGTCTCGTGCTCGGGGCGCGGTCCGTGGCTGGAAAAAGAATAACATTTGCCAGCTATTCCGGCTCATCCCGATCGTGCTAACTTCTTTTGCATCACGCGAAAGGGGGTGATCACATGGCAATCCTGAAGAACTCGGTGCGTTCTGCGATGGCGCGATCCTTTGGTCGATTCAAGTACCGCAATCAGTACGGCGGACTGTGATCCTCGTGTCGACCCGAGCGGATCTTCCGCTCGGGTCGACATACTTCGAGAAAGGCACGTCGTGCGGCGTTGGTTGGAGACTCGATTGGTCAACCCTCATGTGCTCAGCTCATGGCGCGGGGACCGTCGGGTATCGTCAGGTTGCGTGATCCTCGCCTCAGAGGAATCCGTTCGTGATGCGTTGATCGATTCTGCATCGAAGACTGCATTCGACTCGGGTTTCTTCCGGATCGGGCAACGCTCGCTCCCGCAGGCGGCGGTGCGCTCTGCATCGGCGGAACTTCGTCGTCTGCTGCACGAGTCCAGTAGCGAGCGTCCCCACCTCGCCCGTTCGATCCTCTCCCGGAAGGTCGGCATGAGGCTTCCGAGTCGTGGGATCGGTCAGACCCTCGTGTTCGAGTACTTTCGTCGTCAGATATGTCGAGGGAGATCCCGGTCGATCGGCGACCTTGCACATGCGTATGTGCAGCAATCGATCATCCCTGATGATGTCCAGCATCGTCCTCGAAGTCATTATCGTCATCTAGTGCCGCTCCGGCGCGCTCTGGAGAAGGAACTCATCGGGACTGAGATGTCCACCCCGTGCCGGGACTACTTGGACATTGCGCTTTCAGTGACCGAAACGCTCGAGGAGGCCGCGGAGGTGTTCTTTCGACTCGTGCTCTCAACAGTGGGGTTCACCGGGAGCGCGATGGAGTGGCTTCTCATGGATCAATCCGACCGAGGTGTGGCACGTTTTCCCGGCGTTCCGGTCCGCGACTACGTTCGCGAATCCCTGCGCCTCCGCACGCCCGCTTGCCGGTTGAGCCGAGACGTCACGAAGGGGATGACAGTCGGCGGTGTTCGAGTCGAGCAGGGTGACGAGCTCCTGTTGAACCTGTTCGCAGCGAACCGGGACCCGAAGGCCTTCCACCTGCCGGATGACTTCCGCCCGAGTCGATTCGGCGAGGGTGCCGGGAAGCGTGATCTGACTTTCGGCCTTGGCACACGGAGCTGTCCTGCTCAGCGGGCAGCGCTCGACTGTCTTCAGGACTTCCTCATCCCCCTTACAGCCGACTTCGAAGTCTCGTGGCGACCCCGTCGCGGATCCAAGATGATCGTTGGCACTCTGGCCATCCCTCCGAAAGGGACCTTCGTCATCAGGCGGACAGCTGGTCATGGCGTCTGACGGGGTGGTGACCCGCTCGCCAGGGCGTCTGCTGATCGCTCACAACCTGACCGACGCGGTGGGCTCACGTGTACTGGCCGACACGATCACCGTGCTGGCAGTCCTCGGAGGGATGGCGGCGACGGAACTCGGAGTCCTGAACGCTGTCGAGTCGACCGTCGTCGTCGTGATTGCGGTGCCGACGTCGCTGCTGCTCGACCGCGTCGGGTTCCGGTGGGTCCTGCCGGTTGCGATGTCGGCGAAGCTCGCCCTGGGGCTGGCCGCCGGGCTGGTCTTCGCGGTGGTCGGCTTCGACGGGATCGCCACCATCCTGTTCGTCGCGGCTGTGGCGTGCTTCGGGGTGGTGTCGGAGCTCGGTCAACTGATTGCTGCTCGGGAGCTGTCGCGGGCAGGCTCCACGATGACGCGGCTGATTGCTTTCATGGAGGCGACGGACAAAGTGGCGTCGCTGGCAGTTCCGGCGCTGGTGGGATTCTTTCTCGCGCGCGGCTTGGGGCTTCCCTTGCTGGTAGCGGCCATGTCGTCGTTGGTCTGCGCTGTGGGAACCGCGCTGGTGCTCAGCACATCGAGCCCATCGCGATCGACCGACCGTGCAGTCATTCCTGCGCAGACGCAAGAGCATGCGCAGGCACGGACATCGGCGAGGCTGTCCGAGGTGTTTCTGGGCTTCAGGATCATCTGGCTGAATCGACGTCTTCGCTGCGTCGTCATCCTGTTGGCCGCCACGAACGCTGGCCTCGGGATGGGTGACACCGTCTTGGTCGTGCTCGTCCTCCAGGTCCTGCAGCTGTCCCCGGTCGTGTACGGAGCATTGTCATCGGTGGGGGCGGCAACAGCCTTGTGCGCGGCCCTCGTCGCCCCGGCAGTGCTCAACAGGTGGTCATCGAGTCAGATCTTCATGTCGACCTCGGTGGCGCAGCTGGCGTTTGCTGTTCTGCCACTCGTCGCTTCTCTCGCTCCGGGATGGGCTGTCCCGCTCTTGATTGCGCACGATGTGGGGTGGAGCGCGACCATCACGATCCTCGGGATCGCGGCTGCGACTCTGGCCGCCAGAGAAGTGCACCTCGCTGCGGTGGCGAGGGTCACGGCCGCCTCCCGCGTCGTCACGATCGGCGTGATTCCGGTCGCCGCTGTCGGTGGTGGCCTCCTCACGGATACCTGGGGGACAGCACCGGCGTTGCTTGCCTGGGTGCTCGTGGCGGCCACGGCGATGATCCTCTGCATGTCCATCCAGAGAGCGTGGCAATCGGACGACGGCCAATGGTCCCGAGAGGAGATGACCCGATGAGCGATGACGTCACGAGCGATCTGGTCGAGGGGGCGTCCGCGCGGGTGCGCCAGCTCCGACCCGAGGACATCGAACTCGTCGCCGCGCGAGAGCCGCCGACCCGCAACTACGTGCGCGCCGCCGCCGCACAGCAGGAAGCGGGGGAGCTGGTGGTCCTCGTCGCCTGGAACGGTGCCGTGCCGGTCGGCTCGGTCGAGGTGACCCGCGAGCCCGTGCCGGAAGCGCGGAACCTGCGCGTCGATGAGGACATGCGTGGTCGTGGCGTCGGGACGATGCTCCTCCGGGCGGCTGAGCACCTCGCGCTGCCGGCCGGTGCGATCCGCGTCGGGGTCAGCGACGACAACGACGGAGCGCGCCGTCTGTACCGCCGGCTCGGGTACGTCCCCATCGGCGACGTCGAGGAGTACGAGTACACCTACGTCGACGACGCGGACCAGACGCACGTCGTCCGCGAGCGTGCGGAGTACATGGCGAAGCAGCTGCCGGGCTGACGGACTGGAGGCCCAGATCAGGCGAGCCGGTCGGCGCGCGTGATCCGCGCCTCCGGTTTCGCGATGTGGTGGCGACCGCAGGAATAGGCTTGCGACGTGCATGGTGAGTACAAGGTCCCGGGTGGCAAGCTCGTCGTCGTCGACCTGCAGGTCGAGGACGACACCATCCGGCAGTTCCGTCTGGCGGGGGACTTCTTCCTCGAACCGGACGACGCGCTGCCGCTGATCGACGCCGCGGTCGAGGGGCTGCCGGCCACCACCGACGCCGCCGGCATCGCGGCCGCCGTCCGGGCGGCGCTGCCCGCCGACGCCGTGCTGCTCGGCTTCACGCCCGAGTCCGTCGGGGTCGCGGTGCGACGGGCGCTGTCGCGGGCGTCGACGTGGCTCGACCACGACTGGGAGGTCATCCACGAGGGGGCGATCAGCCCGAACGAGCACCTTGCGCTCGACCAGGTGCTGACCGAGGAAGTGGGGGCCGGACGCCGCCGCCCGACCCTGCGCATCTGGGAGTGGGACGAGCCCGCGGTCGTCATCGGGTCGTTCCAGTCGCTCAAGAACGAGGTCGACCCCGAAGGTGCCGCGAAGTACGGCGTGCAGGTTGTCCGGCGGATCTCGGGCGGCGGGGCGATGTTCATGGACGCCGGCGCGATCATCTCGTACTCGCTGTACGTGCCGACCGACCTGGTGCAGGGCATGACCTTCGCCGACTCGTACGCGTTCCTGGACGAGTGGGTGATCGAGGCGCTGAAGTCCCTGGGCATCGACGCGTACTACCAGCCGCTCAACGACATCACCTCGGCCAAGGGCAAGATCGGCGGCGCCGCACAGAAGCGGCTCGGCACCGGTGCGCTGCTGCACCACGCGACCATGAGCTACGACATGGACGGCGAGAAGATGGTGCAGGTGCTGCGCATCGGCCGCGAGAAGATGAGCGACAAGGGGACCACCTCGGCGGCGAAGCGGGTCGATCCGCTGCGGTCGCAGACCGGGTTGTCGCGGGCGGCGATCATCGACTCGCTCATCGCCACGTTCACGGCGCGGTACAAGGCGACGCCGGGTGCGGTCACCGCCGACGAGCGGGCGCGGGCGCGGGAACTCGTGGCGTCGAAGTTCGCGACGAAGGAGTGGCTCGAGCGCGTGCCCTGAGCCGAGCGACTGTGGGCCGGCGGCCGAGCCGAAATGGGTCGGCGGCCGAGCCGTTCGGTGGGGATCCCGGCGTGGGTCGGCGGCCGAGAGAGGGGGGATCCCGGCCGCCGAGCCTCCAGTGTGGATGTCATCCCGATGAAGCAGCCCGGTGGATCGTGAGAATCACCCGCGCGGCGGATGTCCCGTCCCCCCGGCCGACGTAGCCTCGATCGCGTGAACTGGTTGATCCTCCTGGGGGCGATGGCTGCAGCAGTCGTCGTGACGTGGATCGCCGATCGCGCGGGGTGGATCGACCTGTCGAACAAGTCGACCAGCAGCGGGGGATCCGGCGGCATCGGCACGATGATGGACGAGGTCTTCGCCCCGACCCGGCACGAGACGCAGGCCGAGTACGAACGGCAGTCGCGCCTGCCTCGCGAAGCACCGACTCCGAGCGAGCACGACCACGACCTGCTGAGCGGCTCGGTGCTGATCCGGGTGCCGGCGGTCCGCAGTGCGAAGACCGGACGGCACGAAGCCCGCCCGGGCACGCACGACCGCTCGTACTGAGCGCATCAGCGCGTGGTGAGCTCCTGGTAGTCCGGGTGCCGCTCGATCCACGCTGCGACGTAGCTGCACTGCGGGACGACGCGCAACGACGAGCCCGACCGGACGTCGTCGAGGGCGTGCTGCACCAGGATCGACGCGTATCCGCCACCGCGGTGCGCCGGGTCGACCTCGGTGTGCACGAAGCGGATCTCGTCACCGTCGGTCTCGTACGCCGCGAAGCCGATCACCTGGCCGTCGTCGACGAGGGAGTACTGCTGCTGATCGGTGTCGTTCCGGACGTCGAGTGCCATGCCGGCGACGCTACGCCCGGGCCCCGAAGAAGGGCCTGTGCACCCGCTGGACGTCCCGTTACAGTCACTCCGTGACGCAGCAGCACGATGCCCAGACCCCGCCGTTCCGGTTCCGCACTCCGCCCGGGTGGCCGACACCCTCGGCCGAGTGGGTGGCACTCCACCAGCTCGCCGTCCCGGGCCCGCAGTGGACTCCCGTGCCCGGTGTCCCGACGGCGCCCGCGGGCTGGCGGTTCTGGCAGGCCGACCGCCGCGCGTTCCGTGCGGCGATGCCCGCCGCCGCTCGTCGCCTGGTTGCCGTCGGCGGTGTCGGCGTCGGGCTGCTCGCGCTCGGCATCGTCCTGGCCGTCGTGCTCACGGCATCGGATGCCCCCGCGGTGTTCGCGCTCGTGCCGCTCGCGCTCGGTGCTGCGCTCTGGGTGGTGCCGTGCGTGCGGTGGTGGGACCTGGCGGCGACGACCGAGCGTGCCCTGGCTGCCGAGTCGGCGGCGCGACGGTCCGGCGCCGTGCTCGAGCACGCCCGTGCCGCGCGACCCGACCTGCGTGCCGACCAGGTGATCGCGGCGTGGACTGCCGCCGCGTGGGGTGTCGAGACCGCGGCCCCGCTCGAGGCGCCCGCAGTCCGCTCGGCACGCCCCGTGTCGGCGGCGGGCTTCCTGCGCGCCTCCCGGACCGCGACCGGCGTCACCGTGGTGCTGGCTGCGGTCGCACTCGTCGTCGGGGCCGGCGCGGGAGTCGCCCCCGTCGCGGTCCGCGCGCTGGACACCGGCCAGACGATCGCCCGTGGGATGCAGGACGGGGCCGGTGGCGACGCCCCGGACACCGCGGCGCCCTTCACCTCTGACGACGGCACCGTCACCGTGACCGAGGACGACGACGCCTGGGACGACACGTGTGGCACGACCCCGGGCGACGGCGGCTGCTGGACCTGGCAGGTCACGAGCACCAAGACCTGCAACCTCGAGGTGACCATCGGTTTCGCGGACACCCTGACCGGCGACGACACCCGCACGGTGCGCCGCACGGTCCAGGTGTCGAAGGACCGGCCGCTGTACATCGCCGAACCCGGCGACGAGGACTACAGCGGCATCGAGGCCACCACGTGCGCCACGGCGTTGCCGCACCGGCTGGTCACCGGCGAGAGCGACGACCCGATCGCGGACAGCGAGTGGCCCGAGGGCTGTGACGCCTCCGGCTGCGTCGGCTGGGTGCTGCACCCGGAGGCGGACTGCACCGACGCCTCCGTCCAGTTCCTGGTCGACGACAGCGACGGGCCGCTCGAGGACCCGCACGACCTGGTCGTGAGCGCCGAACTGCACGCCGGTGACCCCGTGACGGTCGTCGCGGGTGGGGTGCCCGACGACGACGGCACCGCCTCGATCGTGCAGGTCACGTGCGCGGTGACGGGCGGTGCGCCCGCCGATCCGAGCGCACTCGGCTGACCTCCGGGTCTGCGCCGGACGTGTCTGCCAGGATGCTAGGCATGCACCACCGGATCCCGCTCGCGGCGGTGACGATCGTGGTCGTCGGCGCTGCGGCCGGATGTTCAGGAGGACAGATGCAGGCCCGACCCACACGACAGCCCGACGACGCGAAGCGCAGCATCCAGCGGCTCGTGGACGACACGACCACTGCACTGGGTGGGACGTGGACCACGCAGGTGGGGCCCAGGCTCGGCACCTGCAAGGACGAGCACGGGGACGGGGCAGGCATCAACTACACGGTCATCGCCGCTCGATCGGGGCGGGGTGACGCTGCCCGGGACATCGCGACCCTCGAGCACCTGTGGCGCTCCGAGGGCCTCGAGACGACCCGGTTCGCGACCGACGACGAGTCGTACGTGGGGCTCGACGGCCGGGGGACAGCCATCGCGAACATCGGGTTCCGCTCGTCGGACCTGGGCGGCGGCGACACGGTGACCGGGACGTCGGCCTGTGCGGCGGGCGACTACGCGCAGCTTCGGAAGCAGGAGCGTTCCTGACGGGACACCCGACGCCGCACCGGAATGGTGCACACGACGACGAAGCCGCTGTCTGCTGACAGCGGCTTCGTCGTGGGTGGAACGGGTGCGGCTACTCGGCCGAGTGACGGCCGTGCGCGTGGCCGCTCTCGTCGAGACGGGAGGCCCCGCTCGCCTGGGCAGCGTCGGTTCCGGTCGACGTCTGGTCCGGCCGGTCCGCCACTGCGGCGTGCGCCGCGCGGTGGGCGCGGATGGCACCCGTGGTGGTCGGCGGTTCGTCGATCGGTGCTGCTGCCGAGTGGGCGCCGTGCGTGGGCGCGTCGGGCAGCGGTGCGCGGGTGTCGTCCGGCAGCACCGACACGTGGGGTGTCTCGGTGGACCGGGCGGACCGCGGCTGGGCCGGCACGTCGGGTGAGGTCGGGACGACGTGCATCGACCCGGTGTCGGGTGACACGAGCGAGCCCGTGTTCGCCGCCGAGCCCTGGGCGTCGACGGTCAGACGGTCGTGGTCGTCACCGTCGGCACCACCGCTGGCGGCGGCGCGAGCCGTGTCGGCCTGCTCCTGCAGTGCGGAGGTCTTCCGCAGCGCCGGGACGCGGAAGAACCACGTCAGGATGAAGGCGATCAGGATGACGCCCAGTCCGACGAAGTACACCGTGACCGTCGAGGCGCTGAAGCCGACCAGGAACGGGCGGGTCAGGCGCTTGTCGGCACCGTTCAGGAACGACGTGTCGCTCGTCGCCGAGTTCGACGAGGAGCTGGCCGCAGAGTTGCCGCTCTTGAGCTGCTTGATCAGGGTCGGGGCGACCTCGTCGACGACGTTCTTGCGCTGCGAGGCGTTCGAGTAGTCGATCTGGAGCTTGCCGTCGACGACCTCGGCGTTCGCCTTGCCGGCTGCGGTGGCCAGGGCCTGCCGTTCAGCCGCGGGAGTGGCGTCGGCGACCTGCTGGTCGATGATCGTCTGCTCGGCGGCTGCGGGCACGGTCCCCGCGGCGACCTGGGCCTGGACGGCGGCGGTCACCTTCTGGGTGACGGCCTGGTCCGCTGCCTGCTTGGCGGCCGCCGTGCCCTTGTCGAGACCGGACTGCACGTTCTGCTTGACCGGGTCGACGATCTTCGTCCAGATCTTGTCCATGACGCCCTTGTTGTCGGACGCGCTGGCGACCGACGGTGTCAGGGCCGCGTTGAGGGCGCTCGACAGGTCGGACTTGTTCTGCATGGCCGTCGTGATGTTCGTCGGCATCAGGGTGAACAGCACCGACAGCAGCACCGCGGTGCCCATCGTGCCGCCGATCTGCCGGAAGAACGTCGCCGCACTCGTGGCGACACCGATGTCCCGGGGCGAGACCGAGCCCTGCGCGGCCAGCGTCAGCGTCTGCATGAGCTGCCCCAGGCCGAGGCCGATCAAGAACATGCCCGTCATCAGGAACCACAGCGGGCGGTCGGCCGTCAGGAACGTGAGCACCGTGAAGCCGATGGCTGTGAAGGCGGTGCCGGTCACCGGGAACAGCCGGTACTTGCCGGTGCGCGAGATGATCTGACCCGATGCGATCGACGAGATCATCAACCCGAGCACCATCGGCAACATGGCGAAGCCGGACTCGGTCGGGGTCACACCCTTGACGATCTGCAGGTACAGCGGGATGGTCAGCATGGCGCCGAACATGCCGAAGCCGACCAGGACGGACAGGATCGCGGCCATCGAGAAGACGCCCGAGCCGAACAGCTTGAGCGGCAGGATCGCGTCGTCGCCCATCGCCCGTTCGACGATGATGAAGCCGACCAGGCCGAGCGCGCCCACCAGGTAGCAGGCGATGGCACCGGGGGAGTCCCAGCCCCACTCGCGGCCCTGCTCGGCGATCAGCAGCAGCGGGACGAGGGTGACGATGACCAGCGAGGCACCCCACCAGTCGATGCGGGGCTTGCCGCGGTCACCGAACTTCGGCAGGTGCAGGAAGGTCAGGACCATCGCGAGCGCGATGATGCCCACCGGCACGTTGATCAGGAACACCCAGCGCCAGCCGGCCACGAACAGGATCTGGTTCGCACCGGCGAACAGGCCACCGACCAGCGGGCCGATGACGCTCGAGATGCCGAACACGGCCAGGAAGTAGCCCTGGTACTTGGCACGCTCACGCGGGGCGAGCATGTCGCCCATGATCGCGAGCGGCAGCGACATCAGACCACCGGCGCCCAGGCCCTGCAGCGCGCGGAACCCGGCGAGCATGAGCATCGAGCTGGAGAACGACGCCAGGAACGACCCGATGATGAAGATGCCGATCGCGGTCAGGAACAGCGGGCGGCGGCCGAAGATGTCGGAGAGCTTGCCGTAGATCGGCGTGGTGATCGTCGATGCGATCAGGTACGCCGTCGTGACCCAGGCCTGCTGGTCGAGGCCGTGCAGGTCGTCACCGATCGTGCGGATCGCGGTGCCGACGATCGTCTGGTCGAGGGCACCGAGGAACATGCCGGCCATCAGGCCGTAGATCACGAGCAGGATCTGTCGGTGGTTCATCACGACGTTGGACGCCGTGGTGGGTGCCGCGGGTGCGGTCGCCGTCTGGGTCATGGTCTTCGGTCTCCCGGGTACGAGAGCGCAGTCGAACGATTTTTGCGCTGTCTGCAAAGTTACATCTGCCGCAAGCCGAGCGTCCACACGAGACGCCTTCCTGTGTGGATCGGCAGGGATCCACGCCGGAACGATCGGCAGACGGTCACCGACGCCGATCGGGCCACCGTACGCCGCCAGGCCCGCGCCGGCCGCAGACCGACGCCGGCCGGCGTCGGGAGCCGAGCCGGGCCTCCAGACGGCCTGGAGGCACGGTGCCGGTCCGTCAGGCGGCTGCGGTCTCGTCGTCGAAGCCCGAGACGACGCTCACCGCGCCGTTCCGCGAGAAGAGGAGGTGCGGTGACACCAGCCCGCCGGGGTGGTGTGGGTCGCTGCTGATGAGCTGCGCGAACACCCCCGCCAGGCTCTGCACGGCGGCGAGGCTCTCCGGTCCGGAGATCGGAGCCGCGATCAGCAGATGACGGTTCGGGACCGTGAACACCGTGCCGTACGGTGCGGCGCCGAACAGCGCCGGGAGGTTCGCGGCCTTCGACGCGGTGAAGAGCGACTCACCCTCGACCACGTGCACGCCGGGAGCGATCTCGGAGCGATCGTCGACGGGCTCGTCGTCGGTGCGGAGCTGACCGATCGCGAACAGCTCGTCCACCCCGAGCGCGAGCTTCGGCAGTGTGCTCGCCGACAGGGTGGTCACCGTCGTCGGGTTGTCGAGGCACAGTGCCAGGACGAGGCCTGGCGCGAACGGTCGCGCGTACGACAGGTCGGTGGGGTCCGCACTGTCGTCCGCGAGCAGCCGGACGCGGATCCGGTCACGCAGATCATCCGCCGACAGTGCCTCGGCGGCGGGCTCCCGCTGCGCGAGCAGCATCCGGTCGAAGTGCTCCTCGGCGATCGCGATCTGTCGATCGGGCGTCTCGCCGCGCAGCTGTGCGGCCAGGTTCTCGAGCAGGTACACCTGGCCGTCCTGCGCGACGAGACGGACGGTCGCCGGGTCCGCCGGGTCGCCCTCGACGGACGTCTCCACCCCGCGCTCGGCGAGGACGCGGTGCGCGAGGTCCACCAGCGGCGGAGCAGCGCGCTGCTTCCGTCCGAACAGCCCCATGGCTCAGGCGCCGAGTGCGGCGTCGACGATCTCCTTGGCCTCGCGCTGCACCTGCTCCAGGTGCTCCTGCGACACGAAGCTCTCGGCGTAGATCTTGTAGACGTCCTCGGTGCCGGACGGTCGTGCTGCGAACCAGGCCCTGTCCGTGACGACCTTGACGCCACCGACGGCCGCGTCGTTGCCCGGTGCCTTCGACAGCTTGGCCGTGATCGGGTCGCCCGCCAGCGTCGTGGCGGTGATCGCGTCACCGTCGAGCTTGGACAGACGGGCCTTCTGGTCCTTCGAGGCCGCGGCGTCGACGCGCTGGTAGACCGGTGCGCCGAAGCGCTCGGTGAGCTCGTCGTACAGCTTCGACGGGGTCTTGCCGGTGACCGCGACGATCTCTGACGCCAGCAGCGCCAGGATGATGCCGTCCTTGTCGGTCGTCCACGCGGTGCCGTCCGTGCGCAGGAACGACGCACCGGCCGACTCCTCGCCGCCGAACGCCACCGAGCCGTCGATCAGGCCGGGCACGAACCACTTGAAGCCGACCGGGACCTCCCACAGGCGACGGCCGAGCGACTCGGCCACGCGGTCGATGATGCTCGACGACACCAGCGTCTTGCCGATCGCGGCGTCGTCGCGCCAGGCCGGACGGTGCGCGTACAGGTACTCGATCGCGACGGCCAGGTAGTGGTTCGGGTTCATCAGCCCGCCGTCGGGGGTGACGATGCCGTGGCGGTCCGAGTCGGCGTCGTTGCCGGTCAGCACGTCGAAGTCGTCCTTGTGCGCCAGGACCGAGGCCATCGCCGAGGGGCTCGACGGGTCCATCCGGATCTTGCCGTCCCAGTCGAGCGTCATGAACGACCAGGTCGGGTCGACGTCGGGGTTCACCACGGTCAGGTCGAGCTCGTAGTGGTCGCGGATCGCGTTCCAGTACGGCAGTGACGCACCACCGAGCGGGTCGGCGCCGATCTTCACGCCCGCACGCTTGATCGCGGCGATGTCGATGATGTTCTCGAGGTCGGCGACGTAGGTGTGCAGGAAGTCGTAGCGGTCGGGAGTGGCGTGCTCGGTGCGCTGGACCTCGGCGTTGCCGCCCTCGATGATCGCGTTCGCACGGTTCGCGATCCAGCTCGTGGCATCGCTGTCGGCCGGGCCGCCGTGCGGCGGGTTGTACTTGAAGCCACCGTCGCGCGGCGGGTTGTGGCTGGGCGTGATGACGATGCCGTCCGCGGTGTCGGGGTTGCCGGCGCGGTTGTAGCGGATGATCGCGTGGCTGAGCGCCGGGGTCGGGACGTACCCGTTGTCGCTGTCTGCCAGCACGTGCACGCCGTTGGCGGCCAGGACCTCGAGCGCGGTGCGCTCGGCGGGGCCGGACAGCGCGTGGGTGTCACGGCCGATGAAGAGCGGCCCGTCGGTGCCCTGCGACTGGCGGTACTCGACGATCGCCTGCGTGATGGCGGCGATGTGGGTGTCGTTGAACGCCGAGTCGAGCGAGGAGCCGCGGTGTCCGGAGGTGCCGAACACGACCTTCTGCTCGGGCACCGAGACGTCCGGCACGCGGTCGTAGTAGGCGGCGACGAGTTCGTCGAGGTCGACGAGGTCGTCTGCGGTCGCTGGGGTGCCGGCGCGGTCGTTCATGTGACCATCCTGGCACCACGACCTCCGGGCCGTTCGAGGATGACGGCGGCCCTCGGTAGGCTCGGCGCGAGCGGTGGAGGGCACCGCGGGTCGGGGGAGACCATGGGGCAGGTCGTGCGTGCGGACGCCGCGTTCGTCGCCCGCGTGCGCCGAGACACGACGCGCGTGGTCGAGACCGCCCCCGGAGCGGTCCTGTCCTGGGCGGCCACGCACCTGTTGGCCGAGCACGGCTGGCGCTGGCGGCCCTCCGGTGCCGTACCCGCATCGGACGCCGTCGGTGACCTGCTGCACGTCGACCTGACGATCGAGCACGCCCCGTCGCCGCGCCTGGTGCTCGGGACGACGACGGCCCGGTTCCTGGCGGCGTTCGACCGCACCGTGACCCACGCCCTGCATGAGGGCGCCGAGGCACTGTCCCCGTCGGCGCTGACCGCGCTCGCCGAACGCCGCTCGCCCGGGTCCTCGACGTTCGTCGTCGGCAGTCCGGACGACACCGTCGGCGGCCTGCTGATCGTGGAGCGCGGGCCGCGCTCCGTCTTCGAGACGCTGCGCGTGGTGGTCGCGATCGACGACCGTGGCGCGGTGCGGGACCGACTGCAGGCGGGCCTCCTGGCCGTCAGTCAGGGTCGCCACCCGCAGTCCGGACTGTTCTCGACCAGCCGTGGTCGCCTGGACGGGGTGACGGAACCGGTCCTGCGTGGGCCGACGACGCCGCTGGCCGTGTTCGCGGGCGCTCGCGCCGTGCGCAGCCGGGGTCTGAGCGGGCGGATCGACCAGCTGGGCGGGACGCCCGTGGGTCCGGTCCGTGCACCGGGGGCGCTGTTCTGGTTCGACGGCGACGAGCCGGATCGGTGGCTGGCGGCGGCGGACCTGGCACGTGGCGTCCGCACGACGGACTTGCACCGGGTGTCGTCGTCGCTGGACGATGGGATGCGAACGGGGGAGGTTCGATGAGCACGGGGAGCTGGAAGGTCGACCCGTCCGGGGTGCAGACGGTGCTCGACGGCATGCAGACGTCGCTCGACGGCACCGCCGCAGCCCTGCAGTCGGTGCAGACCGGGGTGGCCGACGCGTCGGGCGGCGCCGGAGCCGTCGTGAACGAAGCGCTCGGTGCCTTCGTCGACCAGGTCAGCGACGACGTCGACCAGGTGACGTACCGGCTCGTCGGCGGGGTGCAGGGCGTCCGTGGGGCGGTCAACGCCTACGTCCAGGGCGACCTCGAGATGGCGGCGGACTTCCAGCGCGTCGGCACCACGGCCCACGAGACCCACGACATCTCGCTGTTGGTCCAGAACGCCTCGACCGACGGCTCGACGCTGGCTCCGGGGGCGAACCGGTGAGCGGCGTGCCGATCGGTGACCACGGACTCGTCGATCCCCAGGGCATCCCTGGCGCCGAGCTCGACCTGACGACCGTCTCCGCCGCGGCGACGACGATCTCGGGCGGCGGCGACGCGATGCGGACCGTCGCCGACGAGATCCCCGGCAAGTGGCAAGCGCTCGGCGCCGTGTACGAGGCGCCTGAATCCGGCCAGGTCCTCACGCTGATGGACCCCGTCGTCGACGACACCCACACGATCGGCACCGCTGCCCGCGGCGTCGCCAAGGCGCTCGACACGTACGCCTCCGACGCGGCCGGGCCGAAGAAGCAGCTGGACGACCTGCGCGTCGAGGCCGCGGCGTTCGTGGCCCGTGTGCGCGGCGGCGTGCCGAAGGCGACCTCGCCGTACGCGACCACGACCGCGCCGCAGGTCGACGGCTCGTGGAACGCCTACGGCGCGACCCGCTCCGACGCTCCGCCAGAGAAGACGACCGTGCCCTGGTACGAGGACATCGTCACCAAGCACGAGAACGACGACATCATCCGGCGGATCAACGAGCAGGTCGCATTGCTCGAGCAAGCGCAGGCCGACTGTGCAACCGCGATCAAGAAGGCGTCCGGAGCGAGTCTGCGGGGTGCGTACGTCGCCCCGACCGAGAACGACCTCAACGCACGTGGCGTCGAGTTGCCATGGAGCTCGGTCGGCACGGCGGACGGCAAGACCTGCGGCGAGCAGTTCTCCGAAGGTGCGACGAACGAGCTGCTCAACTCGCTCGAGAGCGGCATCCACATGCTCGGGTTCGACAACCAGGGTGCTTGGTCGACCGACACCCTCGGGTCGACGTGGGGCGGTGTCGTCGACGGCGCTGCCACCATCGGGCTGTTCCTGTCGCCGTACGCGTGGCTCGATGCGGCGCTCGACCCGAGGGGCGACGCGGCGAAGGCCCATGACGCAGCCGGCAAGGCGTTCGGGGACTGGTGGTCCGAGGCGCAGGCACATCCGGGAGCCGCCGCTGGCGCTGCTGCGATGGGGATCGGGCTCGGAGCTGCGGGCCCTGGTGGGCTGGCGAAGGACACCGCGAAGGCGACCGAGCTGGCTGAAGGGCTGGGCAAGCTCGGCCTGCACGGACTGAGCCGCGACGTTCGAGCCTGGGTCGAGAACGGAGCGTCGAAGGAGAGCGTCGACGCGCTGCACGACCTGGTCGACCGGACGTACCGGGACTACGCGGGCAGCGACGACTTCACGCCGGGGCTCGGCAAGGGTGACGGCTCCTTCGACCAGATGCTGCGCGGCGAGATGGCGCAGTTCGTCGACGAGCACCCCGACTTGCTGCGGCCGCACGACGAGGCGTCGTTGCCCCACGGCATCGAGTCGAAGCCGTTCACCGATGCCGGTGGCCTGGCTGCCGCGGAAGCAGCGGGCGGGCACACGCTGGAGCGGCACGTCCGGACCGACCTGCACGGGCAGCAGCTCGACGACTGGATCGCCGACCGTTTCGACCGGGAGAGGCCGAACAGCAGCTACACCGTCTCCCCATCTGAGCTCGACCGACTTGTCGCGAACAGCCTGGATTCCAACCACGACGCCGTTCAACGGTGGCTCAGCAAGATGGAGTCCGATCCCGGGAAGAAGCTCACCGAAGACTTCGACTGGCCCGCTGATCGCGTGGTCGGGCGCAGCTTCAACCCATCACGGGTACCGCCGATGAGCGACAGCACCGTGGTGCACACGGTGCTCAAGTACGATCCATCTCGGCAGCCTCCGTACTTCGTCCTGACGTCGTACCCGATCGGGGAGATGGGATGACGCGGAGTCACGACTACCGAGAACTCGTCCGTCGGGTTCCGCTGATCCGGAGCCTGTTGGCCGCGTCCTTCAACTACGACTGGATGCTCGACCACCCCACGGCTGAGTCGGTCTACGACGACGTCTTCTCCGGGATCTCGGAAGCAGAACGCAAGGAGTATCTCGAACAGGCCACAGTGCTCCAGGAGCACCTTCGTGACGATGATGCAGTCGCTGGTTTCCTCAGTTACGTTCACACAGGCCTCGTGCCGCAGTTGGACTTCGGGCTGACGCCGAAGAGCTGGCTGGACGCACTGATCGGGCGCCTGGAGGACTTGTCGGGATGAACCCACAGCAGATCCCCCTGACCGACGACCGACTGGAGGTCGGCCCCGCCCGGTGGAGTGGGGCCAACAACTCCAGGACCACGGCGCGGAGACTTGAAGGTGTGCGGCTCGTGATCGAACGGAGAAGTGCTGCGGACGTGGGAAGTCGATGGCGCATGCCCTTCCTGAGGGCGCGGGTCAGATGACGACGTCCTCGGAACGTCTCCGTGAAATCCGACGTCTCGCACCGCACATCGACGATTCCCTGGCCGCAGACTTCAACGTTGTGCTTCGCTGGATTCCGGGCGGCGAGCCGCCTTACCGTGTCATCACCAGTTATCCGAAAGCGACGGTGGGGGGAGTGAACGACCTCGAACGACGCGCACTGATCGCGAAGATTCCTCATCTCCGAAACCTGCTCGCAGCCGTGTTCAACTACGACTGGGACCTGGACTACGAGGATGCTGAAGCCGCCTACGCATCTGTGTTCGACGACCTCGATGCCGACGCGCGAGTCGAGTACATCCGCGAGGCGCAGCTACTCGAACGGGAGCTGACGTCTGAAACTGAAGTTCAGGAGTTCCTGAACTTCGTCGGTTCCGGACTCGCGCCCAGCGAGGATCTCGGCGTGTCCCTCGCCGAGTGGCCGCGCGCTCTGGTCCGCAGGATCCGGAAGTCGATGGAGCAATGACGACATCGCACCTGTCGCCGACGTTGATCGTCTCGTCGTACGACGCCGCCGGAAATCCGCCGTACCGAGTCCTGACCAGCTACCCACGCGAGGCGTTCGCCAAGTGAGGCCTCGCGTGACGCTCTTGGAGAATGACGCTACAACCCTCGGTTCTCGCTCTGATGTCGACTCCCGACGCAGGGTACAAGATGCTTGACGATGAACAGTCCTTCGGAGAACTCGATGGTCGGACGCCGGGGATGTACAACCTGCTCGCTGCGTTCTTCAACTACGACTGGGACCTCGACTACCCCGACGTGGAAGCTGTGTACGTCGATGCCTTCGACGACCTGTGCCACGAGTCCCGTCTGGAGTACTTCGAACAGGCGAAGATCCTGCAGACGACACTTGCTGACGACGACGTGGTCGAGCGGTACCTGCGACATGTCGGCACGGGGTTCTCGCCGACGAGGGACACCGGAATGGCGCCGAAGCAGTGGTTGGACGCGCTCGTCGCGCGATTGGAGCGCGGATGATGACCGCTCCGCAGAGCGACCACCAGTCAGTACGCCACCGGAGACCGTGATCGCAACGATGAAGGAGCACGCATGAGCCACAGCGTCAGGACCGGTACGTCGGTCTTCACTGGCGGGACCGACGAGGCGAACCGGATCGTCGCGCACGCTCTCGACGCCAACCACCTGCGCATCCGAGCCTGGGTCGCCGAGGACTGCCCGAAGCCCCTCCGGATCTACGCCGTTCCCGGTGGGGTCACGGGGCGCGGCATGCCGTTCGGGACGATCCAGGACCTCGACGCCGTCCGGGTGGTCCTGACCGCGGCACCGGACCGGCCGTCGGGCTACACCGTCCTGACGGCGTACCCCGCGCCGGCCAGCATCACCGCGACGAACTTCGCGGCGTTCGACGACTTCGTCGGTGCCTACTTCCACCAGGACTGGGCGGACGCGCCGTACGGGGCGCCCGACGCGCTCGAGCACTGCCTGGCGATCAGCTCGCCCGACGAGCAGCAGGCGTTGCTGTCGGACGTGCGGGACCTCGACCAGGCGCTGCCCGACGCAGCGTCGCTCGGCGGCCGTTTGGTCGAGCTGGACTGCAACTACGTGCCCGAGGACGACGGCTTGGACGACCGCACATGGCTGCGGCAGGTGGCAGACCGCCTCGAGCAGGAGCTCGCCGCCGCCTGACCGGGATCGGCTCAGGCGGTGCGGAACGACCCGGTCGCCGTGCGGAACGAGCCCGTGACGGTGCGGTTCGACGCGGTCACGGAGCCGCCGCGGCGGAACTGGGCGTCGACGAAGCGACCGAGCCGGCCGGTCATCGGCACGCCGGTGTAGGTGCCGACCGACGCGGGAGCCGCCGTGCTGCTGTACGTGCCGAGCTCGTCACGATCGGTGGTACCGGAGACGAAGCTGCCGCCGAAGGGGGTGGTGGTGGTCGTCATGGGAACTCCTCGGATGGTGGAGTCGATCGCCGGTGACGCCAGTCCGACGCCCCGAGCGCCGTCGACTGGTCCTCCCACCGTACGTGCTTGTCTTGCATTCTGCAAAACAACCATGATCCTCAGGCCAGCTACGCGACGAGCTCGCAGAAGCTCCGGCCGGCGGCGGTCCAGCTCGCGCGGGGTTCGAGTCCGGCGACGACCGCGTGCCGACGCAGTGCGTCCAGCCCGACCTCGGCCCACGGGAACTCGGCGCTCGTGTGGCCGTCGGCGTCCACCACGCGGGCCTGGTACGCCCGGTCGGCGTCGGCCTCGACGTGGGTCTCGACGACGACACGACCGCCTTCGCGGACGATCTGACGGCAGCGCGCCAGCAGTGCCACGGGATCGCCGCCGATGCCGATGTTGCCGTCGAGGACGAGCGCGGTGTCCCAACGTCCCTCTTCCGGCACGGTCTCGAACACCGAGCCCTGCACGGCACGACCGCCGGAGCGCTGGGCGATGGCCACGGCCTCGGCGGAGACGTCGACACCGAGCGACGGGATGCCGAGCGATCGGGCGGCGACGAGCATGCGCCCGGGGCCGCAGCCGATGTCGATCACGGGGCCGTCCACGCCGTCGAGCAACGAACGGTCCACCCGGTCGGCAGCGGCACTCCACCGGCTGACGTCCATGGTGATCGCGACGTCCGGACGGTCGGGGTCGGTGAGCCGGAGCCGGCCGTCCGAGCGGAGTGCGCGGGCGTACGGCTCGTCGCCGCCGGTGCCGAACGTGACCGGTGCCTGGGTGGTGTCGGTCATCGGGTACCTCCGGCGGTGAGGGTGTCGGTCGGGCATGCGGCCAGGGCTGCGGCGAACGCCGAACCGGGGACGAGTGCCGCGACACGGTGGGCGTCGTCGATCAGGTCGACGTCGAGCAGGGTGGGCAGCGTGCCGACGTCGAGTCCGGCGTCGACCAGGCGAGCGCGCTGGACGGCGCCGGTGTCGTCCTGGGACATCGGCACGCCGCGGATCAACGACCCGTCGGGCTCGCGCAGGTACAGCGACCAGAAGCCGCCGTCCTCGGCCGGGCCGAACCAGGCGTCCCGCTCGGCATCGTCGAGGACCGGGGCGAGGTCAGCGGCGGACAGCTGCGGGGTGTCCATGCCGACCAGCAGCGTGGGTCCGGTCATCGTGTCGAACAGGAAGCCCAGGCGCTCGTCCAGACCACCGTCGGGCTGGTGCAGCACCTCGAAGCCCTCGGCAGCGTCGGGTGTGACCTGGCCGTCGAAGAACAGCACGCGGCGCGCGACGGGCAGGGCCTGCACGGTGCGCAGGGTGTCGTCGAGGCTGGCGGCAGCGACCCGGGCGGCACCCTCGGCGGTGATGGCCGGTGCCAGACGGGTCTTGACCTTGCCGGGCAGGCACTCCTTGGCGATCACGACCACCGTGACGTCCACCGCGCTCATGCGTTCGTCCCTTCCGGAGCCGCAGCCGCAGCCGGCGCGACGGTCCGCACCCGCGCCTGGCGCCGGTACTGCCGCAACAGCCGCGACATGTCGCGCACGGCGTTGATCGTGCCGCGCAGCGTGCCGGTCACCTTGCTGTCGCCGATGCGCTGCTCGTAGCCGATGTCCGACTCGTCGACGCGCCACCCGGCGGCGTGCGCGGCCAGCACCATCTCGAGCGGATAGCCGCTGCGGCGGTCCTGCAGGTCGAGCGCGACCAGGTCCGCACGGCGCATCACGCGCATGGGTCCGAGGTCGCGCAGCCGGTAGCCGGTCGCGCGGCGCATCAGGACGGCCAGCACGCGGTTCGCGAAGCGGGCGTGGGGTGCCCAGGCAGCGGGGGTCGTGGGGACGCGGCGACCGAGCGCCAGGTCGACCGACCCGGACGCGACGCGGGCGACGAGCGGGGGGAGCTCGGCGGGGTCCATCGAGGCGTCGGCGTCACAGAAGGCCACGTACTCGGCGGTGGCAGCAGCGACACCGGCGGCGCAGGCCGAGCCGAACCCGCGACGGGTCTCGGTCACCACGAGGGCGCCGTGTGCGCGGGCCACGTCGGCGGACCCGTCCGTCGAGCCGTTGTCGACGACGATCGCGCGGTACCCCTCGGGCAGGCGGCCGATCACCTTCGGCAGGGCGTCCGCCTCGTCCAGGCACGGCAGGATCACGTCGACGTTCATGCCGACCATTCGGTGCGGTCGGTCGTTTCGACGGGAGGGCGTTGCCATGCACACCAGGCAACCGGAGTGCTGCCGGTGATGCACAGGGAGCTCGTACCCCCTGACCGGTTTCCGTTCAGATTCGCCCCGAACGGGGGCCAGCCGACACCGGACTGGAGGCCCGTGGCGGCGCCGCCACGGGCCTCCAGTCCGGTCGTGGTCCGGACCGAGCGCTCAGCGCACCGCCGCGCGCAGCGGCGCGTCCGCGAACTCGCGCATGCCGCGCTCGAAGTCGACCTCGGCGTGCCAGCCCAGCTCGTCGGCGATCCGCGCCGACGACGCCGTCACGTGGCGGACGTCGCCGAGCCGGTACTCACCGGTGACGACGGGCTGCAACCCGGCGGTGCCGGCGATCGCCGCGGCCATGTCGCCGATCGTGTGCACCGTGCCCGAGCCGACGTTGAACGCCCGGAACGAGTCGTCGGACATTGTTGCCGTCGCACCGATCGAGGCGAGGTTCGCGCCGGCGACGTCGTCCACGTGCACGAAGTCACGGCGCTGCCGTCCGTCCTCGAACACGCGGGGGGCCTCGCCGCGGGCGATCGCCGAGCGGAACAGCGACGCGACCCCCGCGTAGGGCGTGTTCGCGGGCATGCCCGGGCCGTAGACGTTGTGGTACCGCAACGCGACGGCACGGCCGCCCGTCGCCCGGGCCCACGACGACGCCAGGTGCTCCTGCGCGACCTTGGTCTGCGCGTACACGTTGCGGGGGTCGAGCGCGGCGGACTCGTCGATCAGCCCGGGGACGAGCGGCTGCCCGTCGGGACCGATCGGGTCGAAGCGGCCCGCGTCCAGGTCCTCGCGGCGTCGCGCAGGGGGCCGCACCGGGGTGCCGTCGGTCGTGGCGTAGGCGCCCTCGCCGTAGACGACCATCGAGCTCGCGACGACGAGCCGCCCGATGCTGGCGCTGTCCATCGCGGCGAGCACGTGCGCGGTGCCGGCGTCGTTGGTCGACACGTAGTCGGGGGCGTCCTGGAAGTCCACGCCGAGGCCGACCTTGGCGGCCTGGTGGCAGACGACCTCGATGCCGTCGAGCGCTGCCTCGAGCGCGATGCGGTCGCGGACGTCGCCGTGCACGACCTCGATTCCGGTCCGCTCCAGCTCGTGCAGCACCGCCGTCGGGTCGCCGTGCACGTCGGCGCGCAGGGAGTCGAGGACGCGGACCTCGTGCCCGTCGGCGATCGCGCGGCGGACGATGGCGGAGCCGATGAAGCCCGCGCCGCCGGTGACGAGCAGGCGGCTCATGCTCGCGTGCCGTGCTGCGCGGTCTGCTGACGTGGCATCGTGTCCGTGCCCTTCTGCATGATCGTGGCGCTCGCCGCGGCGGGGACCAGCTCGCGCGGGGTGAAGTCGTCCGGGATCGCCGCGACGATCGACCCGATCGCGCGGACGATGACCTGGTTGGCCCGCGCCAGACGCTCCATCACCATGCCGTGCGTGACGGGTTCCTCGGTGCTGGCGGCGGCCTCGTCCTCGGTCGGGGCCAGGCCCGCGTCGGCGTCGGTGACGAACGACAGGTTCACCGTGCCGATCCCGAGCTCGGCGGCCAGCGGCACCTCGGGCGTCATCGTCATGTTGATCGTGTGCCCGCCGGCCTGTCGCAGCCAGACCGACTCCGCGCGGGTCGAGAACCGCGGGCCCTGGATCACCACGCACGTGCTTGTCGGGCGGAACGGCACGTCCAGCGCGGCGACGGCCTCGACCGCAGCCCGCCGGAGCACGGGGTCGAACGGGTCCGCGAAGGACAGGTGCTGCACGGCGTCCTCGAAGAACGTGTCCGCGCGGCCCCACGTGCGGTCGATCAGCTGGTCGGTCACCACGAAGGTGCCGGGTGCGTAGTCGGGGTGCAGTCCGCCGACGGCGCTCGAGGACACGATCGCGCGCACCCCGAGGGAGCGGAGCGCCCACAGGTTCGCGCGGTGGTTGATGCGGTGCGGTGCGACCGAGTGCTCGCGGCCGTGGCGGGTCAGGAACGCGACGCGCTTGCCTGCCATCGTGCCGACCGTGATCGGGGACGAGGTCGCTCCGAACGGCGTGGGGACGTCGATCTCGTCGGCGGTGCCGGGGGCGAAGAGCTCGTAGAGGCCGGAGCCCCCGATCACCCCGATCGTCACGGTTCCGGCGTCGTCCGTTCGGTCGCGGTCCGTTCGGTGGTCGTCCGGTCGGTCGTTGTCCACAGGTCCTCCAGATCGTCGGGGTGCGCTCGGCGCGCTGGATACGCTACTGAGGTGCGGTGTCCAGGCGCTGCACGGACAAGGCATTCGGAGGCCCCCTTGCGAACGATCGGTCAGCACGGCGACGCGGTCCGCGCGCTGGTCGCGCCCGCGCTGCCGTCGGCTGGTGCGTCCGGTTCCGGCGATCCGGTCCCGGTTGACGACCTGCAGGCGCAGCGCGTGGACGACCTCGCTGCCGACACCGGTGCGGGGCACGGGTACCGCGTGCTCGGGCGGGCCGTGCGGTCGCCGATCCCGCTGCCCCCGTTCGACAACAGCCAGATGGACGGCTTCGCGGTGCGGGCTGCGGACGCGGGCGCGACCCTGCGCGTCGTCGCGCCGATCCCGGCCGGTGCGGTGCCGTCGGACCTGCAGCCCGGCACGGCGGCACCCATCATGACCGGAGCGCGCATCCCCGTCGGCGCCGATGCGGTGTTCCCGGTCGAGGCAACGGCGCCCGGGGCGTTCCCCGCGGCGTTGTCGCTGCCGACGGTGACCGTGCCGGACGACCTGACCGCGGGCACCTTCGTGCGGACGACCGGGTCCGACCTGGCAGCCGATGCCGTCGTCGTGCCGGCCGGGGCACTCCTGACCCCGGCGGTGCTCGGGGCGCTGGCGGCGGCTGGGGTCAGGCAGGTCGACCTGGTCCGGCGGCCGCGGGTACTGGTCGTGTCGACGGGGTCAGAGCTCGACGGGGTCGACGGTGAGGCTGCGGGCGTTGCGGTTGCGGGTGCCGCCAGCGGTGGCGCGGGCATCAACGACGCGAACGGTGTGGCACTGCGGGCGGCCCTGGCCGAGGTCGGTGCCGAGTCCCGCACGGTCCGTGTCCCCGACGACGAAGCCCGCTTCACGGCCGCGCTCGAACACGCGGTGGGGGACTGGGCCGACCTGGTGCTGACCACGGGCGGCATCAGCGCCGGCGCGTACGAGGTCGTGCGACAGGCCCTCGAACCCCGCGGGCTCGTCGTCACCCCGGTCGCGATGCAGCCCGGCGGCCCGCAGGCACTCGGCACCGTGCCGTTCGACGGGCGCCCGGTCCCCGTCGTCGCGTTCCCGGGCAACCCCGTTTCGGCGCTCGTCTCGTTCGAGGTGTTCCTGCGCCCCGTCCTCGCCCGCGCCGCCGGCATGGCCGAGTCGCGTCCTGTCCAGGTGCTGCCCGCCGCGGACGCCGCCGAGTCGCCCGTCGGCAAGCACCAGGTCCGCCGCGGTCGCGTGGTCGACGGGCGCGTGCACTTCGTCGGTGGCCCGTCCTCGCACCTGCTCGCCCACTACGCCGACGCCACGCACCTGGTGCACGTGCCCGTCGGCACCGCCGCCGTCGCCCCCGGCGATCCCCTGACCGTCTGGAGCCTGCGATGACCGACGCCCCCACCGACCCGTCGACGACCGAGCAGCCGCGGGCCGAGCAGCCGCAGGCCGAGCTCTCCCACGTCCGCGCCGACGGCAGCGCGCACATGGTCGACGTCTCCGACAAGGACGTCACCGCCCGGTCGGCCACCGCCACCGCCACCCTGATCACCCGGCCGGACGTCGTCGCGCGCATCCTCGACGGATCCCTCCCCAAGGGCGAGGTGATCGGCACCGCGCGCATCGCCGCGATCATGGCGGTCAAGAAGACCTCGGACCTGGTGCCGCTCTGCCACCCGCTGCCCATCGCCGGCGTGCAGGTCGACATCACCGGCGCGGACGACCGGGTCGTGGTGCAGGTGACGGTGAAGACCACGTCGCGCACCGGGGTCGAGATGGAGGCGCTGACCGGTGCGAGCGTCGGCGCCCTGACCGTGTACGACATGGTGAAGGCCGTCGACCGCACGGCCACGATCACGGACGTCCGGGTGCTCGAGAAGCACGGCGGGCGGTCCGGGGACTGGAGCGCACGATGACCTCGCAGCCGACCAGGGGCCGTGGGGTGGTGCTCGTCGTCTCCACCTCGGCCGCCATCGACGCATCGCTCGACACCACGGGCCCGACGATCGCCGGGTGGCTCCGCGGACACGACTTCACGGTCGACGAGCCCGTCATCGTGCCGGACGGCGGCCCGATCGCCGAGACCGTCACCGCCGAACTGCTCGCCGGTGCCCGCGTCGTGATCACCACCGGCGGCACCGGGGTCACCCCGACCGACCGCACGCCCGAGGCCGTCGCCCCGCTGCTCGACCTCGAACTGCCCGGCGTGCTCGAAGAGGTCCGCCGTCGCGGGCTCGCCGGTGCCGGACCGACCGCGCTGCTCAGCCGCGGTGTGGCGGGCATCGCCTCGACCGGGGCGTTCGTCGTCACGCTGCCCGGGTCCCGTGGCGGTGTCGCCGACGGTCTGGCCGTGCTCGACGGGCTGCTCGACCACGTGCTCGCCCAGGTCCACGGCGAGGGCCACGCCCGCCGGAGCCACGCGTGACCGCCGCGGTGCCCGCTGCCGACCGGGTGGTGCTCGCCGACGTGGTCGACGTACCGATCACCGTCGAGCAGGTGTCCGCCGTCGTCGCCTCGGACCAGGACGGCGCCGTCGTCACGTTCGCCGGTGTCGTGCGCGACCACGACGGTGGCAAGGGCGTCACCGCACTCGGGTACGAGCGACACCCCAGCGCCGGACAGGTCATCGCCGAGGTCGCCCGGTCGATCGCCGACGAGCACCCCGGCGTGCGCATCGCCGTGCTGCACCGCGTGGGTGACCTGGTCGTCGGGGACGTCGCGCTCGCTGCCGCGGTGTCGTCGCCGCACCGGGCCCAGGCGTTCGCCGCGTGTGCCGCGCTGATCGACCTGGTCAAGGAGCGCACCCCGATCTGGAAGCACCAGCGGTTCACCGACGGCTCCGACGAATGGGTGGCGTCCCTCTGACGCGGGCGTAGCGCGGACTCCGAGCAGAACCATAGGATCCGGAGCATGAGCGTGCTGCTGCCCGGGATCACCGTCGTCCTGCTGGTCTTCGCCCTGATCGACATCCTGACCAAGACGGACGACCAGATCCGTGGGCTGCCGAAGATCGCCTGGGTGATCCTGGTGGTGCTGGTCCCCGTCGTCGGCAGCGTCGTGTGGTTCGCCATCGGCCACGACTGGGCTCCGGGCCCACGCAACCACGGCCGGTACATCGAGCCCAACCGCCACGAGGACCACCACCCCACCCTCGGCCACGCCCGGGCGGCGCACGGGGACCGCCGCGTGACGACCACCGAGCAAGAGCTCGCCGAACTCGACCGCGAGATCGAGTTCTGGGAGGCGAAGGCCCGGCTCAAGCGCGCCAAGGAAGCCGCTGGCGAGTCCGACTCCGCCTCGGCAACCTGACCCGCATTCTGCCCCGGCGCGCGCACGAGCCCGTGCGAGGTCGACCGTGACGTGCGAGGCAACAACCTCGCACCCGCCGGCCGAATCGGCACCAGCTACCAACCGCGCACGCCGCGCACCCGGCGACCGAGCCGACGTACCGGGGCTGAGCCGGGCCTCCCGTCCGACCTGGCAGGTGGGTTCTCCTGCCGCCGGAACGACAACACGGACGTCGTACGACATCGGATCTGTCGTTCCGAGTCAGCGCAACCCCCCCGCGCACCGCGCACCCCCGCGCGCCACCTACCCTGGACGGGTGGCACATCTCCTCGGCGCCGAGAACCTGCATCTCGAGTTCCCCACCCGCACCGTCTTCGACAGCGTCACCATCGGCATCGACGAAGGTGACCGCATCGGCGTCGTCGGCCGGAACGGCGACGGCAAGTCGACGCTGCTCAGCCTGCTGGCCAAGCGCCTGGAACCCGACACGGGCCGCGTCACGCACCGCCGCGGGGTGACCGTCGGCGTCCTCGATCAGCGCGACGCCCTGCCCGCCGGTCAGACGGTCGGCGCGGTCGTCGTCGGTGACCGCGAAGAGCACGAGTGGGCCGGCGACCCGAAGATCCGCGACGTGATCGGCGGACTCGTGTCCGACATCCCGTGGGACGAGCTCGTCGACGACCTGTCCGGCGGGCAGCGGCGGCGGGTGACGCTCGCGCGGCTGCTGGTCGGCGACTGGGACGTGCTGTTCCTGGACGAGCCGACCAACCACCTGGACGTCGAGGGCATCCAGTGGCTGGCCGAGCACGTCAATCGTCGCTGGTCGGCGAACCAGGGCGGGCTCGTGGTCGTGACGCACGACCGGTGGTTCCTGGACGCGGTGTCGACCGACACGTGGGAGGTGCACGACGGCATCGTCGAGCCCTTCGAGGGCGGCTACGCGGCGTACATCCTGCAGCGCGTCGAGCGTGACCGTCAGGCCGCCTCGAGTGAGCAGCGTCGACAGAACCTGGCGCGCAAGGAGCTCGCGTGGCTGCGCCGCGGCGCGCCGGCCCGCTCGACGAAGCCGAAGTTCCGCATCGAGGCCGCGAACGCGCTGATCGACGACGTCCCGCCGATCCGCGACACGGTGGCACTTGCCAAGACCGCCACCGCCCGTCTGGGCAAGGACGTGGTCGACCTGCTCGACGTCGGCGTCACGTACCCGGGCGCCGACGAGCCGACCATCCGCAGCATCGAGTGGCGGATCGCCCCGGGCGAGCGCACCGGCATCCTCGGGCCGAACGGCGCGGGCAAGTCGACGCTGCTGGCGCTGATCGCGGGGCGCCTGCAGCCGACCAGCGGCCGCGTGAAGACCGGCAAGACCGTTCAGGTCGCGGTCCTCGACCAGCAGCTCGCCGACCTGGCGCAGTACGCGAACGACCGGGTGCGCGAGGTCGTCGCCCGCAAGAAGACCAGCTACGTCGCCGACGGCAAGGAGATGACGCCGTCGCAGCTGCTCGAGCGCCTGGGCTTCACCGCCGAGCAGCTCTCGACGCCGGTCAAGGACCTGAGTGGTGGGCAGAAGCGCCGACTGCAGCTCATGCTCATCCTGCTCGACGAGCCGAACCTGCTGATCCTCGACGAGCCGACGAACGACCTGGACACCGACATGCTCGCCGCGATGGAGGACCTGCTCGACACCTGGCCGGGCACGCTGCTGGTGGTGTCGCACGACCGGTACCTGCTCGAGCGCGTCACGGACCAGCAGTACGCCGTGCTCGGCGGGCACCTGCGGCACCTGCCGGGCGGCGTCGACGAGTACATGCGGCTGCGTGCGGCCGGCACCGGTGGCTCGACCGCCTCAGCGGCTGCCGCCGCCACGGCCGGGAGGCCCGACACCGCTGGCGGGACCGGCTCGGCCGGTGCCGTGGCCGGGTCCACGGCCGCGGGTGCGTCCGGCGCCGGCGGTGCGTCCGGCGCGGCCGGTGCGTCCGGCGCGTCTGTGCTCTCCGGCGCGGACCGCCGTGTCGCCGAGAAGGAGATGTCGGCGCTCGACCGCAAGATCGCCCGCGTCGGCGACGAGCGGAAGAAGATGCTCGACGCCTTCGCATCCCACGACCAGTCCGACTACGCCGGGCTGGGGGAGCTGCAGACGAAGCTCGGCGCGCTCGAGGCCGAGATCGAGCAGCTCGAGGAGCGTTGGCTCGAGGTCGCCGAGCAGCTCGGGGTCTAGGCGTCCGTCGTCGCGGGGCTCGCGTTTGCCGGGTCGCCGCCGCCCGCGTTCGCGACGACCTCCCACAGGTGGCCGTCCGGGTCCTGGAAGAAGCCGGAGTACATGCCCCACGGGCGTGTGTACGGGGCGTCGAGCATCGTTGCGCCCGCGGCTCGTGCCCGGTCGAGGAAGTCGTCCACCGCGTGCTCGGACCCGACGAAGTGCCCGATCGTGCTGCTCGGGGCGGTCGCCAGCGCGACGCCGGAGTCCTTCGCCATGTCCTGGTGGCCGTAGACGCTGACGATCAGCCCGTCGTCGAGCGTGAACATCGCCGTCGTGCCGCCCGCGGTCGTCTCCGTTGCGGGGTACTCGGTACCGATCACACCGCTGCCGTCGATGCCGAGCAGGGCGCGGTAGAACTCGGCCGATCGTGCGACATCGGCGACGGCGAGGGTGATGGCGTGCATGCGGCGCAGGCTACTCGGGCCGCTGTCCGCCGTTCGCGGCCGGCCGCGCGTTCCTTCGCTGCCTGGTCAGTCGCCGAGGCCCAGGATCAGGCGTCGCAACAGCCCGGCCAGCTGGTCCTGCTCGTCGGCGGACACCCCGGCCAGGATGTCCCGCTCCGCCCGCAGCAGGTCCGCGATCGCCGAGTCCACCGCAGTCCGCCCCGCCTCGGTCAACGAGACCAGGATGCCGCGTCCGTCCTTCGGATCCGTGCGCCGTGCGACCAGCCCACGCTCGGTCAGTCGGTCGACCCGGTTCGTCATCGTGCCGCTCGACACCAGGGTCTGCTGCAGCAGGGTCTTCGGGCTGAGCTCGAACGGCTCGCCCGCACGCCGCAGTGCCGACAGCACGTCGAACTCCCACGGCTCGGTGCCGCTCGCGTCGAACGCCGCCCGCCGTGCCCGGTCCAGGTGACGCGCCAACCGGTCCACCCGCGACAGGACCTGCAGCGGTGCGAAGTCCAGGTCGTCGCGCTGCCGACCCCATGCCGCCACGATCCGGTCGACTTCGTCCTCTGGCGGCATCCGTCCATCATGGCCGGAACCGCGGCGCACGGCCACCGCTCCGGTCATGGGAGGATGGACGGGCCCATTCGTGGGTGTTCCGCCTTGGTGTAATGGCAGCACGACGGCCTTTGGTGCCGTTAGGTCCGGGTTCGAATCCTGGAGGCGGAGCGCGCGGCCGTTCCGCCTCTGCATCTACGTCGGGTCGGAGGACTGGTCGATGCCGTTCCCACATGACCCGAGCGAACCGATGATGGCGGAGGCGATTGCTGTGGCGCTTGAGTCGACGTTGGATGGTCGTGGACGATTGTCGGATCCGGAGTACCAGCAGTGGTTCGCGGAGCTGCTGAACGAGTGCTCGTCGGATGCGTTGCCGGTGTTCCGTGGCGAGGGTCTTCCTCACGGTGCCGCTCCGGTGCTGCTGACGTCCGAGGGCGAGGTTCGGACGGTGGATGTTCGTCCGGAGCCGCCGGAACCAGACCGCGGCGGCTGACAGGCGACGCGTGCTCGGCCGTCTCGCCCGTTCACAGCGTGTGCTCCCGACCCTGTTCTCGCAGGACATCTCTGGTGCCGCGAAGGCGGGACTTGCCGGCTACATCAGCCGCGGGTTCGTCGGCCCCATCATTGACGAGAAGGAAGCACTGGCTGCGATGGAGCTGTTCGGTATCGAGCCGACTCCGGAACGGATGGCGCGGGTGACTGCGTCGGCGACGATGGCCGCGTACGGCAACGATGAGTACGCGGCGCCGAACTACAACTCGATGAAGGCGCTTCGTGACGCCCGCACTCGGAAGGTGCTCCGCGGGTCGGTGTGGATGTACTCGGACCTGTCCGGTCGTGTCATCCCGGTGGAGTGCGTCATCCCGCCGGAGTTCCTCCGGGTCGCGTCCACGAACGCGGTCGACCTCGACGCACGTGAGAAGGCGGCGGGGCAGGCGGCGTAGGCGTACGGGTGGGGCTTGTGAAGGCGGGCGGAGTTGTGTCCGCCGGCCTTTGTCGTTCCCGGGTGCCATGACATAGCCGCGGAGCCGCATTGCTGGTAATTCCCTCAGACATAAATGTGGGAAACATCGGGGTACGCAACAACCTTTTCCGTGTCCGCTACAACGCCGACATGCGCTATTGCCCCGGTCGGGCAATCCTCGAACCATTCCTAAGGGGGGAATCCTTGAAAATACATTCAGTTTCACGTGGTCGATGGGTTTCAGTCGCTTTCGCGGTAGCCGGAATCCTGGTGACTGCGACATTGTCAGCCGCTCCTGCAACAGCAGCGCCGCTCGTTGTATCGCACGTCGCGGCCGCCGCGGATTCCTGCCCGGTGGGAACTAACACACTTGTTCCGGACGCTCAATCACTCACGAACTACGGCGCACGAGCTCTCGTGCCGACGAACATTCTCGCCGAACACCCCGATGCAGCAAACGACCCGACGCTGCAGAAAATCGCCGCTCTCAAACCCACCTGGGTAAGCAAGGTGACCGGATGCAACGGGAAGACGCTGATCAACCCCGGAACGATGAGCTCCACCGGGAGTTTCTCGATGCCCGTCACCGACCAGGGCGTGCAAGACCGCTGCTAGTCACGAAGACGCGCCGGCCAGGCTAGCGTGCTTGCGCCGGCGCGTCTTTCGCCTTGCCGTCGGCATTGATGGTCAGGGCGCCCGCGATGTTGCTCGGGGAAGTGCCGCAAGCGCTAGGGCTTTTGCCCAACTCCTTCATCGATACTGAGACCTCGCTGCTCGACCATTTAGTGCCACCGGACTCGACCGAGACCGCGACGTTAGCGGACCTGCCATCGGGAACGCCTAGGGACCCGACATGACCGGCTGCGACATCGGTGCATCGGGAATCGACGCAGGCGTGGACAACTGAATGCGGATGTCCCGGAAAGGATGCGGGTGGGTTGATGAGCACGTGTGGAGGCGCTTGCGCCGAGGTGCTGCACCCTTCGACGGAGCACCCCGACAACGCCAGAAGGGCGAAGCCTGCTGCTGCCACGATGGCGAATCCTCGTGTCCCATTCATACGGTCCACCGTATTGCCTTTCGCGGGCAAACGCACCAGGTCGGCAGCGACAACATGTCATTCGCTACGTTTGGGTGGAAGGGGCTGTGGGAGCGCCGCGGGCGTGCAGAAGGCCGGCGGAGTGTTCTCCGCCGGCCTTCTGAGTCGATGTGCCGTGTCAGCCGTTCAGTGCATCGGCGAGGGTGAGCTCGGTGGGGAGTGTGTCTCCTTCGTCGCTGGGCGCCTTTGTGAACTCGGTGTCTTCGGTGACGTTGCCGGTGGAGCGTGCGCCGGCGTTCTGCTGTGTCTCGTACACACCTGCGGTCCCGCCGGTGATGTAGAACTGGCTCGCCAACTGTCCGTCGAGCCCGGACGGGGTGAGGTAAAGCAGGTATGTCTTCCCTGTCTCGAGCAGCGCTCCGGGGCCGGGCGTCTTCTGGCTTCCGTGCTGGCGGACGACGACGGATGAACCTGCTGGGTGTGCGGCGTCCGACTTCGCGGTAGCTGCGACCTCGACGGTGGAGAGGGTGAAGTCGCCGCCGTTGGGGATGTCGTTGGCGGTCTTCTGGCTTTCGACGGTGCCGCTGATGACGATGCTGCTGTCGCCGGCGAGGGTGGGCACGGAGTCGTAGAGCTTGACTCGGGATCCGGATGAACCGGATGCGTCGGCGCATCCGGCGAGCCCGATTGTGAGGAGTCCGGCTGCGGCGATGGCGATGGTGCTTGTTGTCTTCATGGTCTCGTCCCCCTAGTACTTGTTGTTGATGCCGGCGACTTCGTCGGAGGTGAGGTTCCGCACCCCTGCTCCATATGCGCCGGAGGCTGGGTCGTGCATCACGCGGGCGAGGGGACCGACGTGGGCGAGGCCGAGCCCGTGGCCGAGTTCGTGCAGCCAGACGACCTTGAGTTGAGCGGTGGGCTTCCCGGCGAGGTAGTACCGGTTGAGGATGGCGTGCGCAGATTCGGTGCGGCCGTTCGGGGAGAACCAGTTGGTGAAGCCTTCGTAGCCGTCGGCGCCGTTGTTGACGTCTGCTGCTGAGAACGTGGGACCGCCAGCGGTGGTGTTGGTGAGGTTCACGTCGGTCGCGGATGTGTAGTTCGCGGACGCCTGGTTGATGGCGGTCCGGTAGTTGCCGGATGTGGTGTTCATGTAGATGCGGAGGTTCCCGCTGGGCCATTTGGGCCCTTCGTAGGCGTAGGCGTGCGCGACGTTCGGGATGGCGATGAGTGCTGCTGCCACTGCGACTGCCGTTGCGGTGATGGTTCCCAGTCGACGGCGCTTCGTTGCTGCCGTCTCGGATGTCTGATTCATGGATTCCCCTTGTCCGTGAGAGCGCAGTCACGAGGTGCTGTTCGGCTTCGTCGCCCCAGGACGCCCCGCGCCGCGTTGATGAATGCTCACACAGGAAAGACCGATGGGTCCACCCCGGGACTTGGTCCGTGACCGATTCGCGACCTGGCCGTTTTCGAATCGTGTTCGGGTGTGCTCGTCGCCCGTACTCGAGGCCATGAGCCGCCGTGAAGCGCTCTCCGACGGTGAATCCCGGCGCCGCGGGTTGGGGGCGGCTCTCCTCGGGACCAGTTCTGGTTGACGTCCGGGGACGGGGCGGTACGCCTGCTCGAACAGTCGAAGGTGCCTCGTGAGCCGGTTGCGACTCGTGCACGAGGGTGGTTGCGGAGGAAGCTGAGGCCGACATCGGTGTTCATCGAGTTCGAGTTCGAGGTCGCTGACGTCGATGGCGACTTCGCCGCCCTCGACCTGTCGCGGCCGGTGTGAGCGCCCCCCGACGGCAACGTCGTGAACCTCTTCAGCACGCTTGCCGTCTGACGGTTGGCCCTGGACTCCACGACCCCGTGACGCCGGCTGTCAGCGTTCCTCCCGCTGGTGCTCCGGACAGGAGGCGCGGTGTCAGCTGACACCGCGCCTCCTGTCCGGACCATCGCTGACGGTGTCGCGGTGCCGGACGTTCCGTCGCCAGGAGCGACCCGACCCCGCCCGTGATGCCGATGATGACGACGTGCGTGACCTGTTGCTCCTAGAACTCGGGGTGCTGGTCGCGGACGGGGCTGATGGATTCGAGCAGCGACGCGACGGCGAACACGGTCGACTCGGCGTGCCACGGCCCCGCGATCTGGACGCCGATGGGCAGGCTGTCGGAGCTGGTGCCGAAGCGCATCGACAGGGCGGGCATGCCGGTGATGTTGAACTGCACCGTGAAGGTCTGGATGTGGGTGGCGTCGACGGTCTGCCCGTCGATGACGAACTCCGTCGCGTCGTGTTCGTGCGCCGGGATGGGCAGCACGGGCAAGAGCACCGCGTCGAACTCCGTGAACACCTGGGCGTAGGCGTCGCGGATCCGTTCGAAGCCCTGCTCGGCCGCGACGTAGTCCTCGACGGACGTGTCGGGGGTCGCGAGCATGGTCGTCGACATGGTGAAGCGCTCGTCCTCGTGGCCCGCTGTCGCCTCGGCCATCGCCGGCTTGAGCTCCATGACGTGCTGCTTGTTGAACAGGGCGAGCGGGTTGTCGCGGTGCAGCGTGGGGATGTCGATCTCCTCGACGTGGACACCGGCGCCCCGGAGCGCTTCCGCCGCCTGGCGAACGGTGGCCGCGACCTGGGGGTCGACGGGCCCGAGGCCCGAGTCGGTGAACCACGCGACGCGCAGCTGTTCGGGAGTGGCGTCGCGCTTGCCGGTGTCGACGGAGTTCGGCGTGATGGCGAACCCGTCCTGGCCGTCGGGGCCGCGCATGATCGAGTACCCGAGCTCGAGGTCGCGGATGGTGCGCGCCATGGGGCCGACGTGCCAGTCACGGCGGGGGACCCGCGGCCAGACGCCCGTCATCGGGATGCGGCCGTGGGTGGGTTTGATCGCGGCGATGCCGGTGTGGGACGCGGGGCCGCGGACCGAGATCGCCAGGTCGGTGCCGAGGCCGATCGGGCTGAGGCCGGCTGCGATCGCGGCGGACTCGCCGCCGCTGGAGCCTCCGGAGGTGCGGTCGAGGTTCCACGGGTTGTTGGTGCGTCCGGAGAGCAGGTTGTTGCTCTCGGTGGAGTACGAGAACTCCGGCAGGTTCGTCTTGGCGAGGAGGATCCCGCCGGCGCGCTTCATCCGGGCGACACTGACCGCGTCGGCATCGGGGGTGCGCCCGCGGAAGATCGGGGAGCCGCGCTGGGTCAGCACGCCTGCGGTGTCGATGGAGTCCTTCACGGTGAACGGCACCCCGCGCAGCGGGCCGACCTGTTGGCCGGCGGCGAGAGCGTCGTCGGCGGCCTGTGCCTCTGCGAGCGCGTTCTCGTTGACGGTGACGATCGCGTTGATCTTCGAGTCGACGGCCGCGATGCGGTCGAGGTGCGCCTGCACGACCTGCACCGAGGTCAGTTCGCCGGACCTGATGCGCGCGGCCAGTTCGCTCGCGTCGAGGAAGAAGATGTCGTCGGTCATGATGAACTCCTAAGTATTAGACCAGTCGTCTAGTAGTTGTGGAAAGAACACCGGGCCGGGGCCCGGTGGGTCAGATGTGCAGGCGTGACCTGGTGAGGTCGAAGGCTCGCTGCAGTGATGCCGTGGTGCGTTGGACCTTTGCCATGACGCTGGCACCGAGCCATGCGTCGTAGAGCTCTTGAGCGAGCGTTCGCGGGTCGTCGTCGACGGGGACTGAGCCGTCCCGCCCGCCGGTCGCGATCATCCGCTCGAGGTGGTGGATGATGCCGTCCGTGCCGCTGACCAGCTGGAGTCGCATGGGCTCGGACAGGTCCGATACCTCGGCGGCGAGCTTCACCACCAGGCACTTCCCCTGGCAGTCGTCGAACGACTGCAGGTCGTAGAACCGCTGCCAGTACTCCTGCAGCTGCTCGGCCCCCGTCTTGGTGGTGTCGCTCGCGATGCGGTCCATCGTGGCGAGGTAGTCGGCGAAGTAGCTCTGCATGAGTGCTGCTCCGAAGGCCTCCTTCGACGAGAAGTAGTAGTAGAACGACCCCTTCGGGACATCGGCTTCCGACAGCACCTCGGTGAGACCGACAGCGGTGTAGCCCTTGCCGGCCATCAGTCGCTGTGCGGTGTCGAGGATGTGCTGCCGGGTGTCGGTCTCCGTCGTGGGCATGGAACGACCATAGCAAGCTATTAGACCAGTCGTCTACAAGTGTCGAGCCCGACGGTCCCGCAGCAGTCACCGCATGCCGCGGGCGTCCGGGACGGCTCGCGATGGCGCGTCCCGGCTCTTGCGCGGTCAGAACCGCGCGGTCCGGCTATTCTCAGACGAACGCAGCAGCCCTGCGGGACCCTCAGGTCCCATCCGCCGGCTGTCCGACGAGGATTGGGATGCAGACCTGAACTGGATCACCACGAACTTCGGGCTCATCTGGGGCCTCACCGTGACGCACACGGCGCTGGCGGCCGTGCCGATCGTCCTCGGGTTCGTCGTGGCCGTACCGCTGGGCTGGGTGGCGAACCGGTTCCAGGTGATCCGTTCGATCATCGTCGGCGGCGGCAGTCTGCTCTACACGATCCCGTCCCTGCCGCTGTTCGTGATCCTGCCGTACCTGCTCGGCACCCGCATCACGGACCCCGTGAACGTCGTCGTCGGGCTCACCGTCTACGCGGTCGCCCTGATGGTGAAACTGGCATCCGACGCGTTCGGCGCCGTTCCCGCTGACACGATCGACTCGGCGACCTCGGTCGGCTACTCGGCCTGGCAGCGGTTCTGGACGGTCGAGCTCCCGCTGGCGGGTCCCGTCCTGCTTGCCGGGATGCGCGTGGTGTCCGCCAGCACCGTCGCACTGGTGTCGGTCGGTGCGCTCGTCGGCTCCGCGAACATCGGCTTCCTGTTCACCGACGGGCGTCAGCGGCAGTTCCTCGAGGAGATCCTGGTCGGCGTCGTCGCGAGCCTGGTCATCGCGCTGGTCTTCGACGCGATCCTGGTGCTGCTCGGGCGCGTCCTGATGCCGTGGTCGCGCCGGACGACCCGTCGGACGCGTCGACGCGCAGTGCTGGCGACGATCGAGCAGGGGGCCTGACGGTGCAGTTCTTCCTCAGTGCCCTCGCCTGGCTCTTCGACCCCGCGAACTACCGCGCCGGACTGCAGACACCGCTCCCGATCCAGGACCGACTCCTCGAGCACCTGCTGTACACGTTCATCTCCGTGGCTATCGCCGCCGTGATCGCGTTGCCGCTGGGCCTGTACATCGGGCACACCGGACGCGGACGCGGCTTCGTGATCGGCTTCAGCGGATCGATGCGCGCACTGCCGACGCTCGGTCTGCTCGGCACGCTCTTCGTCATCATCGGGTACACCGTGCCGTTCACGCAGACGGCGTTCATCGCGTCGATCATCGCGTTCGTCGTGCTGGCGATCCCGTCGATCCTGGCCGGGGCGTACGCGGGCGTGGAGTCGGTGGACCCGCAGACGGTGGACGCCGCCCGTTCGGTCGGGATGACCGAGCTGCAGATCCTGCTCAAGGTCGAGGTCCCGCTGTCGTTGCCGCTCATCATCGGTGGGATCCGCGCGTCCGTCCTGCAGGTCATCGCGACGGTCGTGATCGCGTCGTACGTCTCGCTGGGCGGCCTGGGTGCGATCATCTCGACCGGCATCAGCTTGAACGACAACAACCTCATCCTCGGTGGTGCGCTGCTCGTGACCGCGCTCGCCCTGGTGATCGACGGGCTCTTCGCGCTCGTGCAGCACCTCACCCGACGCGGCCTGCACGCTCCGACCCGCCGCCGTCGCACACACGTCCGTTCGCTGCCATCCCGGCGTCGCGCGGTGACGGTATCCGCCGTCGACGAAAGGGACCACTGATGTTCACAGCAGGCACCAGAACACGCATCCTGGCGGGGGTGGTGGCGATCGGCGCGATCGTGGCGCTCTCCGGCTGCTCCACCTCCGACCCCACGGGCGCATCGTCCGACGACAGCTCCAGCGGGGGCAAGACGCCGATCGTGGTCGGTTCGTTCAACTTCCCGGAGAGCGAGATCCTGGGCAACATGTACGCCCTGGCGCTCAAGGACGCCGGGTTCGACGTGACGACCAAGTTCAACCTGGGCCCGCGCCAGACCACGATCCCCGCGCTCAAGGACGGGTCGATCAACCTGATGCCGGAGTACAACGGCAACCTGCTGTTCTTCTACGACACCAAGGCCAGTGCGAAGACGACCTCGGACGTCGACGCCGCCCTGAAGACCGAGATCCCGAGCAACTTCCAGGTGCTCGAGCCGTCCCCGGCCCAGGACAAGGACGCGTACGTCGTGACGCAGGAGATGGCGAAGGAGAAGGGGCTGACCTCGATCTCCGACCTGTCGAAGATCGAGCCGTTCACGCTCGGCGCCAACCCGCAGTTCGGCACGCTGCCGTACGGCATCCCCGGCCTCAAGTCGACGTACGGCGTCGACAAGGTGACGTTCAAGTCGATCGAGGACTACGGCGGGCCCGACACGGTCAAGGCACTCGTGGACAACACGGTGCAGGTTGCCGACATCTACACGACGTCGCCCGACCTGGTGACCGAGAAGCTGCAGGTGCTCAAGGACCCGGAGAACCTGATCGCGGCGCAGAACGTCCTGCCGTTCCTGAACAAGAAGATCTACAGCGCCAAGCTCGCTTCGACGCTGAACAAGATCTCGGCGAAGCTGACGACGGACGACCTCATCGCGCTCCGCAACCGCGTCGAGGGCAGCGAGAAGGCCCAGGCTTCGACGGCGGCCAAGGACTGGCTGACCAAGGAAGGCCTGCTGAAGTAGTCCAGCAGTCCGTACCGGACAGGAGGCTCGGTGCCAGCTGGCACCGCGCCTCCTGTCCGACATCGTCAGCGACGGGGGAGGGCAATGGGGCGCACGACCATCGTTGCAGCGGGCCTGTCCCGGCTGACCATCAACCGCTCGTTTGGCCTGCTGTGGTCGGCGCAGGCACTCTCGTCGATCGGCGAGTACCTGATGGCGTCGACGATCACCGTCTGGCTGGCAACGACACTCGCGGCGGACGACCCCCAGCTGCCGCTCTTCATCGGCGGGGTGGTGGTGGCCACCGCCTTGCCGAAGATCGTGCTGACGCCGTTCGTGGGTGTCTGGGTGGACCGGTGGCCGGCGAAGACCGTGATGATGACTGCCGACCTCGTCCGCGCGGGCTTGTACGGGCCGTTCATCGCCGTGACGTTCCTCATGCAGCCCTCAGTGCTGCCGGTCGTCGTCATCGCGATGCAGCTGCTCATCAGTTGTGCGTCGCAGTTCTTCACGCCGGCGCGGAGTGCCCTCATCCAGGTGGTGATCCCCCACGAGCGCCGAGCGAGCGCGTCGGGCCGATCGGTCTTCTCCACCATGGGCGCGGGCATCCTGGCGACCATGGCGGGACCGGCGGTCTTCGCGGCTCTCGGACCGCGGCCGGCGTTCGTCGTCGATGCACTGTCGTTCGTCGTGTCCGCCTGCCTGGTGGCCTTCGTGCGGGAACGCGGTGTTCTCGCTGGCCGCCGCCGTGACCGGTACTGGCACGAGCTCGCCGACGGCCTCCGTGCGGCGTGGGGGTCCCGCCGTCTCCGACTCCTCATCATCGGGATGGGCGGCTACGGCATCTCACTCGGCGTGAACAACGCCACGCTGTCGCTGTTCGCGCTCAAGACGATCGGCCTCGCACCCCTCCAGTACGGAACCGTGTCGGCGATGTTCTCCGTCGGGGGTCTCGTGGGGTCGTTCCTGGCTCCGGCCGCCGTACAGCGCGTCCGACCGGAACGCGCGATGGCCGTCGCGCTCACCATCCTGTCCGCCACCTACCTGGTCTACGCGGCGGTGCGGTCGTTCGGAGCCGCCGCGGTGTTGATGCTGCTGGCGGGCCTGGCCTTCTCCGTGTACGTCGTCGCGCAGGGCCCCATCCTGCAGACCGAGGTCGCGGTCGGGTCGATGGGACGCGTCTCCTCGCTGACCACACCGGTGCTGGCCATCGCCTCGGTGACGGCCACGGCGGTCGCCTCGAACATCCTGGGTGGGCTCCGACCGGCGGTGGTGGCGAGCATCGGGTACCCCGTGGCCATCGCAGCAGCTGCGGCGCTCATGGGAGCAGCGGGTGTCGTGCTCGTCGTCGCGTCGCGACGACTCCGCTCGTCACCCGAGATGGATCTGACCCGCGCGGTGCCGGGTCGACCCGGGTGACCGTTCGCGGACAGGAGGCGCGGGGGCCCCGGGCCCCCCGCCCCCCGCCCCGC